>JAIBDZ010000010.1 GCA_024685975.1 Piscirickettsiaceae bacterium
AAACAGACTCAATAACAGATTTACAGCAAAGGTTAATTATGGATATTCGCAAAATAAAAAAACTCATTGATTTGATCCAAGAATCTGATGTCGCAGAAATCGAAATCCAAGAAGGAGAAGAATCTGTTCGAATCAGTCGAACCAATAATAATCCGCAAGTTATGATGGCTTCTCAAGCAATGCCAGCACCTGCTCCTGCTGCTGCACCAGCCATGCCGGCACCTACTGTTGATGTTGATACGCCCGCTGCATCACCAGCATCAAATACGAACAATGCCGTCAAGTCACCAATGGTTGGGACTTTTTATCGTTCTTCATCACCAGAATCAGCCCCTTTTGCTGAAGTCGGCCAAACCGTTGCTGAAGGTGATGTCATTTGCATTATCGAAGCGATGAAGATGTTCAATCAAATTGAATCAGACAAAAGCGGCGTCATCAAAGCCATCCTCGTTGAAAATGGACACCCTGTTGAATTTGGTGAACCTTTAATCATCATTGAATAAAACGTCCTAACATAGCCTGTTCCACTCCAAATTTAACGGATAAAAAGCGACCATGATCGATAAAATTGTCATTGCCAACCGAGGTGAAATTGCCCTTCGCGTATTACGCGCTTGTCACGAGCTTGGCATCAAAACCGTTGCTGTTCACTCTGAGGCTGATCGAGACTTAAAACATGTCTTATTAGCAGATGAAAGTGTCTGTATTGGCCCTGCTCCTTCCAATGAGAGCTACTTAAACGTTCCTGCGATTATCAGTGCTGCCGAAATCACCGATGCTTCAGCTATTCACCCTGGTTATGGCTTTTTATCTGAAAATGCTGATTTCTCAGAACGCGTTGAAGAAAGTGGCTTTATTTTTATTGGCCCTAAAGCAGACACTATTCGCTTAATGGGTGACAAAGTCTCTGCCATTAAAGCCATGAAAGAAGCAGGAGTACCTTGTGTACCTGGTTCAGATGGCCCCTTGGGTAATGACGATGCCACTAATTTAAAATTAGCGAAAGGAATCGGTTATCCCATCATTATTAAAGCTTCTGGCGGTGGTGGTGGTCGTGGCATGCGCGAAGTACATAGCGAAGCCCATTTATTAAATGCCATTGCCTTAACTCGAAGTGAAGCCAAAGCGGCTTTTGCGAATGATGTCGTTTATATGGAGAAATTTCTCACAAACCCACGTCACATCGAATTCCAAGTCTTAGCAGACGAACACGGTAATGCCATCCATTTAGGTGAACGTGATTGTTCCATGCAACGTCGTCACCAAAAAGTATTAGAAGAAGCGCCCGCTCCTGGTATTACTGAAGAAATGCGAAACCGGATGGGCAAAATTTGTGCTGATGCCTGTGTCCGTATTGGTTATCGTGGTGCTGGTACTTTCGAATTCCTTTATCAAGACGGCGAATTTTATTTCATTGAAATGAACACCCGTATACAAGTTGAGCACCCGGTGACAGAACGCGTCACTGATACCGACTTAGTCGCTGAGCAAATCCGCATTGCAGCCGGTGAGCCACTCTCGTTGCGCCAAGAAGACATTGTCATCAGAGGCCATGCTATCGAATGCCGTATCAACGCTGAAGATGCCAGAACATTTATGCCAAGTCCTGGCACAATTACCCACTACCATGCACCTGGTGGTGCAGGCATTCGTATGGATTCACACGTTTATAGTGGGTATCGTGTTCCACCTCATTATGATTCTTTAATCGGCAAACTCATTTCTTATGGTAAAACACGAGAGTCTGCTATTGCTCGTATGCGAACAGCTTTAGCTGAAATTGGCATCGAAGGCATTAAAACTAACACCGAGTTACATAAAGACATTATCGAAGATGCACATTTCCAAACAGGTGGAACCAATATTCATTATCTTGAAAAGAAATTGGGCCTGTAACGCCATGTTAATCCATGCCAACCTTTAAGTTCGAGATTGTCTGATGGCCTGGATCCAACTTATCTTCAATAGTTCGCTTGACGGCGCCGATCACCTTTCTGACTGCTTATCAGAATGTGGTGCAGGCGCAGTTACCTTTCAAGATAGCGCTGATCAACCTATTTACGAACCAGACATTGGCACGACACCGTTATGGACTTCAACGCACGTTATCGCCTTATTTGATGCTGATACTGACATTGCTTCTCTTATCGCACAATTAACAACGCTACTTGCTCCTCAGGCTTTACCTGATTATAAAGTGGAAGCCGTCGAAGATAAGGACTGGGTGAGAGAGTGGATGGATAATTTCCATCCCATGTCTTTTGGTGACACATTGTGGATCTGTCCGAGCTGGCATACCCCACCGGAACCTGATGCCATCAATATATTGCTTGATCCCGGCTTGGCTTTTGGTACAGGAACTCACCCTACCACCGCCTTATGTTTGAATTGGCTAGATCAAGCAGACGTAAAAGATAAAGTAGTCATCGACTATGGTTGCGGCAGCGGTATTCTTGCGATTGCTGCGGCTTTATTAGGCGCCAAAAAAGTCATTGGCGTCGACATCGACCCGCAAGCATTAGAAGCAACGCAAGCAAATGCCAAACGCAATCACGTCACTATTGATACTTATCTGCCAGAAGATTGCCCAGACATCAAAGCAGACCTCATTATTGCCAATATCCTAGCAGGACCATTGCAACAACTGGCTCCGACACTGACCGCCTTCTCAAAACCACAATCTGATATCGTATTATCTGGCATCCTTGCTTCTCAGGCCAACAGCGTTAGCCAAGCTTACCAACCCCATTTTGACATGGCTCCTGCCGTGCAAAAAGAAGACTGGATCCGATTAACGGGGCATCATCATGCAAACTAGTCCTATCCAGATTGGCCCTTATACCTTACCCAACAATTTATTCCTTGCCCCAATGGCAGGCGTCACCGATAGACCATTCCGACAACTCTGCCGCCGTCTTGGTGCCGGTATGGCTGTCTCAGAAATGATTACGGCCAATAAAACACTCTGGGCCAGTAAAAAGTCACTGCTCAGAGCTAACCATATTGGTGAACCTGAACCACGTAGCATCCAAATCGCAGGTGCCGATCCCATTATGCTTGCAGAAGCAGCCCAGCATAATGTTGACCAAGGCGCTCATATTATTGATATCAATATGGGCTGCCCGGCTAAAAAAGTTTGTAACGTCATGGCAGGATCAGCCTTATTACAAAATGAACAATTGGTCGCTGATATTCTCGAATCCGTCGTCAATGCCGTCGATGTTCCTGTGACACTGAAAATTCGCACTGGTTGGGATCCTGACCATCGCAATGGTCTCACTATTGCTAAAATTGCAGAACAGTCCGGTATACAGGCCTTAGCCGTACATGGTCGAACCCGGGCCTGTGCTTATAAAGGCGATGCTGAATATGACACCATCGCAGAAATCAAATCTGCCCTTAGCATTCCAGTTATTGCCAATGGTGATATCACGACCCCAGAAAAAGCCAAGCAGGTTCTCGACTATACTGGCGTAGACGGCTTGATGATTGGCCGTGCTGCCCAAGGCAACCCTTGGATCTTCAAACAAATTTTAGCGTATCTAGAGTCGGGGGAGCCAACAACCGCCCCAGCGATTGCTGAAGTCCAGCACATTTTAATCGAACATTTGCATGCTTTATATGATTTTTATGGTGAATATACCGGTGTGCGTATGGCAAGAAAACATATTGCTTGGTACAGTAAGGGCCTACGAGATGGGAACCCTTTCCGCAAAAAAATGAATACTTTTGAACACCCAGAACAGCAATTGGCCTATACAGAAGCTTTTTTTAGTGCGCTCGCATCCAATGAGATCTTGGCAGCATGAACAAACCGGACTCGCCATTAAACCATTTTATTGCGCCTGATTTACTCGCAAATCAAGATGGCTCCCTCAGTGATTGTGTTGAAAAAGCTATTAAAGATTACTTCCAACAATTGGAAGGACATCACACCGCAAACCTCTACGAATTGCTACTTGCAGAAGTAGAGGCACCACTGCTCAAAGCAACATTAGAGCACACGAAAGGCAATCAATGCCGCGCCTCAGAAATACTCGGTATCAATCGCGGTACATTACGTAAAAAATTAAAAACCTACGGGTTCATCGAATAAGTTATTTTTGTTAAGGTCACCTCAATGAACAAGATCCAACGCGCTTTATTAAGCGTATCTGATAAAACTGGCGTACTTGAATTAGCGCAACAACTTCACCAACACGGTATTGAACTCCTATCAACCGGCGGCACAGCAAAACTGCTTCAAGAAGCAGGACTACCTGTCAAAGAAGTGTCTGAGCACACCGGCTTTCCAGAAATGATGGCAGGCCGTATTAAAACACTTCACCCTAAAATCCATGGTGGTTTATTAGGTCGCCGCGGTACTGATGAAGGCATTATGGCTGAGCACGATATTAGCCCGATCGATTTGGTCGTTGTCAATCTATATCCTTTTGAAGCCACCATTGCTCGCGATGATTGCACTTTAGATATGGCGATTGAAAATATTGATATTGGCGGCCCAACCATGTTGCGTGCCGCTGCTAAGAATCATGCCGCAGTCACTGTTTTAATTGATCCTAACGACTATCAAAACGTATTAGAGCAAATTGCGACTAATGGATGCGTTGATGACGCGACTCGTTTTGATCTTGCCGTCAAAACGTTTGAGCATACTGCTCACTACGATGGCATGATTGCTAATTATTTTGGCACACGAACAGAAAGCGAAGACACCACTTTCCCTCGTACATTTAATAGCCAGTTCTATAAAGCACAAGAAATGCGCTATGGTGAGAACCCACATCAAAAAGCCGCATTCTACACCGAACGCCAGCCTGAATCAGGCACGATTGGCGTCGCTATGCAATTACAAGGTAAAGCGCTGTCATATAACAATATTGCTGACACTGATGCCGCATTAGAATGCGTCAAAGCCTTCCCGGAGTCGCCAGCATGCGTCATTGTCAAACATGCTAATCCATGTGGCGTTGCCACCGCTGACAGCATCTTAGATGCCTATGAATTAGCCTATCAAACCGATACAACATCGGCCTTTGGCGGCATTATTGCTTTTAATAGAGAATTAGATGCCACAACCGCGCAAACGATTATAGATCGCCAATTTGTTGAAGTGATTATTGCCCCTTCCGTCAGTGACGAAGCGCAGGCTATTGTCGCTCAAAAAGCCAACGTCAGATTGCTCAACTGTGGAGACTTACCTGCAAAAGCGGTCGCAGGCTTAGACTATAAACGCGTCACGGGGGGCTTATTAGTGCAAGATCGAGATATCGCCTTAGTACAAGATGATGAATTAACCGTTGTCACTAAAAAAGTCCCAACAGAACAGCAAATGCATGATCTTCGTTTTGCATGGCGTGTGGCTAAATTTGTGAAATCCAACGCAATTGTTTACGCTAATAAGCAACAGACGATCGGTATTGGTGCAGGACAAATGAGTCGTGTCGTCAGTAGCCGAATTGCAGGCATCAAAGCTGAAGATGCAGGTTTAGTTGTTGAAGGAGCCGTCATGGCTTCGGATGCGTTCTTCCCATTCCGCGATGGACTAGACGCTGCAGCAGAAGCGGGTATCAGCGCCGTTATTCAACCAGGAGGATCAATGCGTGATGAGGAAGTCATTGCAGCAGCAGACGAACACGGTATCGCTATGGTCTTCACAGGTATGCGTCACTTTAGACACTAAGCAAACCCACCAAGTTGAATTGATATGGATGCCAATCTAGTTATCGATCAATTCCAACAGTTTAACCGCTCTAGACTAGAGCGGTTAAACAAACTGGTTTCACCAAAACAGCACGACTTCCTTTCACTACTGCCCATTTTAATACACCATAATTTTTCCGATCTCCCCGCTTATGGAGGCACGGACTGCCCTTTCGGCATTGTTGATTACCAAGTCGATGATGACACAATTACCGCGCTACAAAAGCACTACCCTCGTTTCAAATACAAGCGCCAAGGTATCCGAAATTATGGCTTTTCAGCCTTATACCTGATTAACCGTTATGGCTTACTAAACCTACCAAGCGAATTAAGCTTTGATATTGTGTTAGTCCATCACGCATTATCATCAAGTCAACAACTCGCTTTAGATAACAAATTACAGCTCTTGTCTGAATGGGCCTTGCCATTTGGCATTCAATTAAACTGTATTTTGCTCGACCAAGAAACATTAGCGTCATCGAACAAACCTGAAATCCTAAATGATTTATACTTAAATGGCCTGATTTTAGCTGGGGCGATCCCATTGTGGTGGCTTACCGCCCCTAATGAACCTTATCCAAAACAAGCCGATATATTTGATCATCAGCACGCTAAGTACTCGACATTAAACCTCGGTAATGCTGTTTCGTTAAAAGCCTCTGACTATGCTAAAGCACTACATGAGCAATTGTTACAGGCACTCGATAAGGGCTTGTCACATTGTTTAGATCTCATCTATTTAGAACAACAATTAATCCAATTTCCAAAGGTTTACCCACTTTGCCTTCGATTAAGATATGCTTTACATAAAGGTGAAACTAACCCAATACACCTTGATCAACAAGTATTAAAACTGCAAACAATACAGCACAATAAAGCCATCTCTGCCAATGCAAAAAAATTAGCCCAACAATCTCTTTACTTGGCCTTCAAAGAAGCATTATCCAAAACCATCAAACAGCCGGCTCACCCCTGGCGCAGAGAATTCATCAAACAATTGACTCACGATTGGCAGTGGGCTAACCATGATTTCCTCATCTTAGATAGACGAAACCGGGCTCACTTTACACAATGCCTTGAAGAACACGAGCAAACAACAAGCTACTTCACACAGGCATTAACAACGTTAAAAAACTTTTGCCAACAACAACAAATACAAGATCTATCGTTAAAGGAAATTGAACAAACACTCTATCGCTATCAACAAAACAAACCCAATATACTGAGCCAACTTCCTAGTGGAATAACGGCAAAAGCACCCGAAGAATACCTCTATTTTTACCGCTTCGGCCAAGAGAGCCTTTGGAAGTTAAGCCTGATCAGCCTTGAATCTGAATCGCAATCAGCCACTTACCAAGCACGCACCTATCTTGAATTAGTCGCTTGGGCTGTTATAAACGGCCTATTAAAAAGCGAAACACGCATATTAGTAAGTGATAAAACACAGCAAATCACCTTAAAAGCCGTCATGGATTTATCGGCACAACTGTTACGCACAGAATTAGCACACGCAACAGACAAGACTATCGCTCTCACACCAGACAACACCGCGCCACGCAATATTGCATCATTACATTTGTTTGCTAATTTAGATCCAGAACACAACCTCATTTTTGTTCAACATCAAGACCCTGATATACAGCTCACAACACTACATAATGATCCCTTTAACTATGCCAACCGTGGTGCAAATTTACTCTATCAAGTTGATGCATTATTGCTCACCACACAAGGGGAATGGCAATTGTTTCAGTTCAAAGGAAAACAAGCGCCATTACAGCTTTTACAATACTTAATTTCATGGTGGAGTGATGCAAAAACGCCCCACCCTATCAGCTGTTGGAGCCCAGCACAAAACCATAGCCAACTGATTAATCATCATTTACAGCAAATGGTAACGGACGTGAACCATTATTTCCTGCAAGACAAAACGGCCCAGTTTGTCACTCAATTGGCTCATGAATTATATGTCTTCCATTGGCAACAAGAAGGCGCTGACATTAGGCCTTTAAAATCCAGTCATTTAGAGAATGAATTAGCCACATTAAACCAGCAATTTATCTCAACGTATATCGATCGAAGGTTAGATCCAGACCAAAAACGCTTCACCTTACTCAGTGTTCAAAAGCCCAATACAATAAGCATCATCATTGAAGCCAAAGCACATGACACCATTATTCACATCGTCGATGAGTTGGCCAATCTCCACCACACGCATTTACAACTCAAGTTTGATACTGCATTGTCACATTACCAACACTTTATTCAAACAATGCATCAGCAACAATCTGAGCTGACTATTGATTTTTATCAACTCAAACCTTTCGGCATCAACCAATGGAAGTTAAGCCCAATTAACTTGCCGCAGCCCAATCAAAAAAGAGGCTACTTACCCGTTATTATTCAAATGGATAGCGCAAAAGAAAATGCGAATTGCATTATCACTTGTGGCCCGAAGCAATTCTCTGGCCTTGCCAATAACGCTCAGTTACTACAACAGCTCACTGAGTTTATTATGAACCTTCGAGCCAGTAAAATTGCCTACCCACTTTACATTAATGGCATCACTTTTACTGATCCTGAGCAAGTCACAGCAGCCGATTACATCATGCAAAAACACCGGTTTGAACAACAGTTAAACCAATAAAAACGCTTTCTCTTTCGGCTTCGCTCTTTTATTATGTCTATGTTTACAAGATAACTAGAGATTCCTCATGATTACAGTCGGCATTGTCGGTGCAACCGGTTATACAGGCGTTGAATTATTACGCCTACTCAGTCAACACCCCCAAGTTGTCATTCAATGCGTTACATCTCGAAGTGAAGCAGGTAAAGCCGTTAGTGAATTATTTCCTAATCTAAGAGGTCATATTGATATTGCTTTTAGTGAGCCTGACATCAATCAATTGGCTGACTGTGATGTCGTTTTTTTCGCCACACCGCATTGTGTCGCCATGGATATGGTGCCCCAACTCATCGCACGCAATACCAAAGTTATTGATTTATCCGCAGACTTTAGACTGCAAGACGTCAATCAATGGCAAGATTGGTACAAGATGACTCATACTTGCCCTGAACTGATTGAGCAAGCAGTCTATGGCCTACCAGAAGTCAATCGTGAACAAATAAAACAAGCGCAATTAATCGCTGTACCAGGTTGTTACCCAACAGCAACACAACTCGGTTTCTTACCGCTATTGGAACAGAACTTGGTTGATCCAAGCCACCTCATTGCCGATGCCAAATCAGGTGTCAGTGGAGCTGGCCGAAAAGCGGCTATCGCGACATTATTAACCGAATCCTCGGAAAATATGACCGCTTACGCCGTATCAGGTCATCGCCACTTGCCTGAAATTACACAAGGGCTAAACAAGGCCTGTAATACACCGGTACACCTCACCTTTGTTCCGCACTTAACCCCGATGATTAGAGGTATTCACGCTACTTTATATGCTACCGCTACTCAAGAAGCGGATTTACAAGCGGTGTTTGAACAACGTTATGCTAACGAGCCTTTTGTTGATGTATTACCAGCAGGTCACCATCCTTCGACTAGAACGGTCAAAGGGACCAACCTATGCAGAATAGCGGTACATCAACCCCAAAATAGCAATACTGTTGTCGTTTTATCAGTCATTGATAATCTCGTCAAAGGCGCCTCAGGACAAGCAATTCAAAATATGAATATTCTTTTTGGCTTTCCTGAAACAATGGCTATCGATGCCATTGCTGTCATGCCATAAGTGCTCATGACATCATCAATACATCAGCACGATACCCATGTTATAAAAAAGTTACTTAGCGTCCTTATCTTATTATTAATCATTGCAATAGCTCTATCGAGTTACCGCTATTATGCAAAAGACAGTTTATCCAACCAAATTTATACCTTAACGCAGCAAAACAACACGCTCCTGAAAGACAACACCGCTCTCAATGCACAAAGAGAAGACTTGCTCAAGACCTTATCAGAACAACAACAAACCATCGCAATACAACAAGCGACAACAACAGAGTTACAAACCCAGCTCAACACACTACAAGATGACATCATCACCTTAAATCAAGAGCTCGATTTTTATCAAAATATTACCAGCGGTCAAACCACGAGCAAGCTACATATCAAAGAATTTAACTTAAGTGCTGAAACAGCACTTGCAGGTTTATATCGTTACCGCCTCGTTCTTGCACAAGGGAAAAAAATTACTCAACCGTTAACCGGCACCGTCAAGCTGTCCCTTAATGGTAGACTAGCTGAAGAAACGACAACAGTAGACATCACAGAACACGCCATGAGATTAAGACATATTCAAGTTATTCATGGACTTATACAATTACAAAATGATTTCGCACCAGAGACACTCACCGTCAAGGTCACCCAAAACAAAAAAAACACGCTCAATACCACATTAGACTGGAACGACCTCACCCAACCAGTACAAACGGAAAGGTAAATCATGTTTACAAAGTCAAAAAAGAAAAGAAGCCATAAATCCCATGTTCATATTGATACCTTAATTGGACAACATACTCACTTAAAAGGCGATATTGAGTTTAGTGGCGGGATTCGAATCGATGGCAAAATCACCGGTACAATCAACGCAATTAACGATATAGACTCAGTACTAACACTAAGCGAACTTGGCGCCATAGAAGGTGAAGTGCGCGTGCCTAATATGATTATTAATGGCCAAATTAACGGTGATATTTATGCCATGGGACACATCGAACTCGCTGACAAAGCAAAAATCACTGGCAATGTTTTTTATCGACTGATAGAAATGGCCGTTGGCGCAGAAGTGAATGGCCAACTGATTCGCATGTCAGCTGAAGAAAACGGCCAACAACAACTACAGCAAGAGGCAACCCAGGCAGGTCAAATAGAACAAAAGTCTAATTCTTGACTATTTTACTTGGTTTTTAGATAATACTTGATCTACACTCTAGCTTGTTAGGAGCATCATTATGTCAAGCGAAATGCCAAGCCCAGTTAAATTTACTGATTCAGCTGCGAATAAAGTCAGCGCGTTAATTGCTGAGGAAGGTAATGACCAATTAAAACTACGCGTGTTTATCACTGGCGGCGGCTGCTCTGGTTTTCAATATGGTTTTACATTTGAAGAAGAAGTCGGCGAAGATGACACTCAAGTTGAAAAAGCGGGAGTCACATTATTGATTGATCCTGCCAGCTATCAATATTTAGCCGGTGCTGAAATTGATTACAGCGATGGTATTGAAGGCGCACAATTTGTCATTCGTAATCCAAATGCCACCACAACATGTGGCTGCGGTTCTTCTTTCTCAGCTTAAATTATTTACCAATACAAAAACTAGAAAAGATTTTCCCTAATAAATCGTCGCTAGTAAATGTACCCGTGATCTCGCCCAACGCCTGTTGGGCTTGTCGCAATTCTTCAGCCAACAACTCTCCGGCCCCCATACCCGTTAAACAGCTATATCCTGCTTCTATCGCCGTTCTAGCACGTTGTAAAGCATCTAAATGGCGACGGCGAGCAATAAAGACTCCTTCGTCTTGGGGTTGATAGCCAGCAACATCACATAAATGTTGTTGTAACAAATCAAGTCCTTCGCCTGTTTTCGCCGATAACGCAATAATCGTGCGGCCATTTTCTTCGCGAATACTCGCTCGTTGGCCTTCTCGATCGATTTTATTATGAATAATCGTCACCGGAATCGCGTCAGGGAAATACGCTAAAATCGCCTTATCCTCATCCGTAAGCTCATCGCGACCATCGGTCACCAATAAAATACGATCGGCCTCAGCCAATTCAGATTGGGTACGCTTAATGCCTTCTCGCTCTACGACATCGGTTGCTTCATGTAAGCCCGCTGTATCTGAGATCCGAAGCGGCAAACCACCAATGTGGATTTGCTCTCTTAATACATCCCGAGTCGTTCCCGCGACATCGGTTACAATTGCCGCATCATGTCCGGCTAATTGGTTATGTAAACTCGATTTTCCGGCATTAGGTTTGCCTGCTAAGACAACTTGCAGTCCATCACGTAATAAACGGCCTTGTTGAGCACTTGCTTTGATTGCATCGAGTGTCACCAGCAAAGCTTGCAACTGCTTATCAACTGCAGCTTCACCAAGAAAGTCAATTTCTTCATCACTAAAATCAATAGCAGCTTCAACATAAATCCGTAAATCAGTCAGTTGTTGAAGTAAGTTATTAACGCGTTCAGAAAAAGCCCCTTGCAATGAACGCATAGCACTTTTTGCAGCTTGCTCAGTGGTACTTTCAATCAAATCAGCAATGGCTTCAGCTTGCGCCAAATCCATTTTATTATTCAAAAAAGCCCGCTCAGAAAACTCGCCCGGTTTTGCCATTCTTGCGCCGAGTTCTACCGCTCGTTGGCAGAGTTGATCTAATACTATCGGGCTACCATGACCTTGCAGTTCAACAACATCCTCTCCGGTAAAAGAAGCAGGGTTAGGGAAAAACAAGGCAATACCACTATCGATAATCGTGCCATCTTTATCTCTAAAGTGACCATATTCAGCATGGCGCGCGACCGGTTTCTTACTACAAATTTGTTCAACAATACTGGCGCTTAATGGTCCAGATAATCGAACAACACCAACACCACCTCGCCCCGGTGCAGTCGCAACAGCAACTATCGTTTCCATCGATACGGACTAAATCGCGCCTAATTGACGTGTGATATACCATTGTTGTGCAATCGATAAGATATTATTCACAACCCAGTACAACACTAAGCCTGACGGGAAGAAAGCAAAGAACACGGTAAAGACGAGAGGAAAGACTTTCATGACCATCGCCTGCGTTGGATCTTGCGGTGGCGGATTCAGCTTTTGCTGAATAAACATACTGACACCAAAGATCAACGGCAAAATGAAATAAGGATCCAATGCGGTTAGATCGTTAATCCAAAGAATAAAGTCTGCTTGGCGTAACTCAATACTTTCAACTAAAACCCAATAGAATGCTAAAAAGACCGGCATCTGTACCAAGATAGGTAAACACCCACCCAATGGATTAATTTTCTCGGTTTTATAGAGTTCCATCATCGCTTTATTAAATTGCTGCTTATCATCACCATAGCGTTCTTTCAACGCCGTTAATTTTGGCGTTAACTTACGCATTCCAGCCATCGAACGATAGCTTGCTGCAGACAATTTAAAAAAGGCTAGCTTAATCAATACCGTTAAGAAAACAATTGACCAGCCCCAGTTATTCGTCAGTTTATGGATCCATTCCATCACCATAAATAAGGGCTGAGAAATAATGGTTAAAACACCATAATCTACGGTTAAATCTAAATTATCGGCAATCGGCTCTAGACGTTTATGTTCTTTTGGCCCTAAATACATTTGATAGCGCGCCTCACTGGTGTCACCCGATGCGACTTGCATCGTCGGCATTTTCACACCAGATGTATAATTACGTTCATTAATCGATTTACCATAAAAATCTTTTGCTTGATCGTCTAATGACGGCACCATCGCAGCCACAAAATAATGTTGCAACATTGCAGACCAGCCCGTTGTCGCTGTCTTGGTATACGATTGATCATCTAAATCATCAAAATCAATTTTTTCATATTCCTCACCTGGACTAGAAAAAACAGCACCGGTATAGGTATAAATCAGCGTTCTGTCATCGCTTGGTCGTTCACGGTTAAATTGTGCATAAGGATAAGCAACAAATGTTTGACCGCTTTGATTTGTGATCTCATATGACACGTCGACTAAATAACTATCACGCTTAAAAGTGTACGTTTTCTTAACGCGTAAGCCTGCATCAGACTGCCAATATAGAGGAACGGTTAGTTCATCTTGTCCATCTGACAAGATATATTCAGATTGTTCAGCTTGATATTGCTCATAATGTGTTGGCGCATCAACATCAGAGCGAAGACCTGATTGCACAACAAAAAACTGGCCAGCCTTATCACTCAAAAACTGAACCGGTATATTCGGATCACTTGAATCAACAGGATACTGCAATAAGGCTAAGCGGCGAATATCAGCCCCTTTAGGATCAATATAAGCATCAATCACATCTGTTTTAATATGGACTTGGCTCACAGAACTCGTCTGAGGTAAAGCAGCAAGCTCCGGCAAACTATCGTCTGCGGCAGCATTTATCACCGGCAAATCAGGGAGATCAGCTTGTACATCAGCACCCGCCTGTTCGGAAGTGACTTCCGTTGTTTGTTGCGTCATTTCTAAAGGACGAACATAGTCGCGTTGCCATGCTTCCCATAGTAGAAGAGAAACAACTAATAAGCCGAAAATGAGAAAGGTTTTGATATTATCCATTACGTTTGTCTATTTTTAAATCAGGAACAGGATCATCCCCACCCTCATGCCAAGGATGACAATGTGATAACCGGCGTAAACCAAGCCAAGTACCGCGAAATATGCCGAAACGAGTTATTGCTTCTATCATATAAGTGGAGCAAGTAGGATGAAAACGACAATTTGAACCCAATAATGGGCTAATCAGAAATTGATATGCTCGAATGAGTCCAACTAGGATTTTTGCCACTGTGTTGCCACCGTTTGCCAATGTTGCTCTAATGTCGCCCAAATTTGCTTTATATCGCGTTGGCTCACATCAGCCCGCGACAAAACAACGATATCAATATTGGCTAACACAGATTGATGTTGCCGAAATGATGTTCTTATAACCCGTTTTAATCGGTTACGACGCGACGCTAACTTAATATGCTTCTTCGCAATCGCCAACCCTAAACGAGGATGTCCAACTGAATTTTCTATTGTTAACACCGTCAGACCACCGCGACTAGAACGTTTTGCCTGACGAAACACCCGAGAATAGTCTCTCGGGTTATTCATTCTCATGGCCCGGCTAAACTTTGCCAAGTCATGCCTCCCTATGCGAGAGAAAATTAAACAGTTAAGCTTGCACGACCTTTAGCACGGCGAGCATTGATCACACGACGACCACCAACAGTTTTCATACGAGCACGGAAACCATGAGTACGGTTGCGCTTTAAATTACTAGGTTGAAAAGTTCTTTTCATTTCACCAACTCCATCATAAACGATTATTTGCCACTAAAATAAGCATCCAGTTAGGCAAAAGGGGAGAAATTATAGTGTGTTACCCACCCATAAGTCAAACCTTACATCAACATCATGACATAAGTTTTACTTGATAAAATCAAACATTGGCGATAACGTTACCAGTCTTACTTCGACGTACATTATAATGTTATCTTCTTATCTTGTATAAGCCTAAATTAACTTCATCGCAACGACATCCAAGGAGTCCATGTGTCTTCATCCCTATGGGAAAATTGTCTCTCCCATCTTGAAGGTGAACTAACCGTTCAACAGCTAAACACATGGCTGCGTCCTTTACATGCCGTTGAGTCAGGCGACACCCTTAAATTACTTGCGCCCAACGCGTACGTACAAGCGTGGGTTCAAGAACAGCTTGAATTAAAAATTCATGATCTGATCACCCAATTAAGCCAAGGTAATATCACGCGCATTCATATCGAAGTGGGCACCCATACCCTCGATCCTGAGCCAGAAAAAAAACCAGAACCAACACAGTCAAGCAAAGCGATGCCGCAAAGAGCAACGCCTGCACTAGGCAGTCCGATGAACCCATTATTTACATTTGACACTTTTGTTGAAGGTAAATCTAACCAAATCGCGCGCGCCAGTTCATTACATGTCGCAGAAGCGCCTGGAACATCAGGATATAACCCCCTATTTTTATATGGTGGTACAGGTTTAGGCAAAACGCATTTAATGTTGGCTGTCGGTAATCAAATCAAAAAAGATAATCCTAGCGCTAAGGTTATGTACCTCTCTTCCGAACGTTTTGTGCAAGATATGATTACCTCTTTGCGCAACAATGTGATTGATGAGTTTAAAGCCCATTACCGTAATGTCGACGCCTTATTAATTGATGATATCCAATTCTTCTCAAAAAAAGAACGTTCACAAGAAGAGTTCTTCTATACCTTTAATAATCTACTCGAAGGCCAGCGCCAAATTATTTTAACGTGTGATCGTTTCCCTAAAGAAGTTGAAAACTTAGATGAACGTCTTCAATCACGCTTAAGTTGGGGACTGACAGTTGCGATCGAACCGCCAGAGTTGGAAACCCGCGTCGCCATCTTAATTAAAAAAGCCCAACAAAACCTCATTAACCTCCCTGATGATGTGGCCTTTTTTATCGCCAAGCGCATCCGCTCTAATGTGCGCGATCTAGAAGGCGCATTACAACGTGTGATGGCTTATGCCCGCTTCACTCGCCAACCACTTTCAATTGAAATGGCACAAGAAGCGCTAAAAGATTTATTAGCCTTACATCAAAAACTCGTCACCTTAGAAAGTATTCAGAAAACTGTCGCCGAATATTACAAAATTCGCGTCTCTGATTTATTATCCAAGAAACGAACACGCTCTATTGCAAGACCAAGGCAAGTTGCTATGTCCTTAGCCAAGGAATTAACCAATCATAGCTTGCCTGAAATCGGCGATGCGTTTGGCGGTCGTGATCACACCACCGTATTACATGCTTGCCGTAAAGTCGTCGAATTACTTGAAACCGACAGCCGAATAGCCGAAGATCACCGAAACCTCCTCCGAACTCTATCTAGCTAAGCGAGAGAATGACCATGCAGTTTACCGTCAGCCAAGAAACCATTGTCCGACCATTACAGCTTGTCTGCAGCATTGTCGAACGACGTGCCACATTACCGATATTATCCACTATCTTAATGAAAACACACGACAATCAACTTACGCTCACCAGTACCGATATGGAACTGGAAATGATTGCCACTTTACCCGTCGCAGTGGAACAAGAAGGCAAAACTACCGTTTCAGCCAGAAAATTTCTAGACATTTGTCGTGCCCTGCCCGCCAATGCCACTATCAGCTTTAGCGCAGAAAAAAATAAAGCCCTCGTCAAAGCGGGGAAAAGTCGATTTTCCCTATCTACATTACCCAGTGAAGACTTTCCTGATAGCGAAGGGGCTAATTACACCGACGAAATCAGCTTACCGCAGTCAGCTTTAAAGTCACTCTTTGATGAAACCAGTTTTGCTATGGCAAGCCAAGATGTCCGTTATTATTTGAATGGCCTATTGTTAGAGCACGATGACGAGACATTACGTGCCGTCGCAACAGATGGACATCGCCTCGCCTTAGGCAGTTTAACAACAAGCCAAAAAGCAGCGGAAAAAAGCAGTGTTATCGTGCCAAGAAAGGCGATTCTTGAATTAGGTCGATTATTAAATGACAGCGAAGACAATGTCACCATTGCCTTGAGTAATCAGCAAATCAAAGTGGCTTTACCAGATTTACATTTCACATCAAAATTAATTGATGGTCAGTTCCCAAATTATCAACGTGTCATTCCATTGGGCGGAGATAAAGAAGTGATCGCTGAGCGCGAAGCCCTTAAACAGGCATTATCACGCGCCGCCATCTTATCTAATGACAAACACCGCAGCGTTCGCATCAACCTCGAAAATGGCTTATTTAAAGCCACCGTCGTCAACCAAGAACAAGAATCTGCAGAAGAAGAAATCACCGTAGAGTACGAAGGCCCATCATTAGAAATCGCCTTTAATAATGCCTATTTATTAGACCTCTTAAATGCGATCCCAGATGATAAAGTAAAAATGTTATTCAGCGATGACAATAGTAGTGTTTTGATTACGCCATTTGATGATAAATTGGCCAGACAATACGTTGTCATGCCAATGCGATTATAAGGCGTTTAGTGACGAAGCTCGCCCATCACCACGCGATGATCTGACACTTTCTGCACCACATCTGAATAATAGTCGTTTCTAAAAGCAGCAATAACATCATCGATGGCTTCCTGCTCTAACCCTGTTCCTAATAACACTTCTTGCGATAAACGCAGGCTTGTTTCTAAGGTTTCAGATACGGTTGTCGATGCGCCTTGGGTAATCAAATTCGCACAATGGCGTCGATCTTTTGCACGGGCATGCACCGGTAAATTAGGATAATACTGACGTACTAATGGGATCAGATTGGCAAAATGTTCAGGATTATCCATCGCCACCACGACCATTTTTGCTTTACTGGCGCCAGCCGCCTGTAAGACTTTAATATTACTGGCATCCCCGTAATACACGCTAAACCCTTGTTCTCTAGCAGCTTTCACCCGAGACTGACTCATATCAATGCCGATATAAGGCACATCAGCGGCATTGAGAATAGCGCCAATCCTCGCACCCACTCGACCAAATCCAGCTAAAATCACATGGCCTTCAGTCTCTTCAAACAATGAACTAAAGTCGCCTTCTTTCTCTTGTTTTGCCGGTGTTCGACTGGCCAGAATATTTGCCCCTTTCACTACGAAAGGCGTCAATACCATTGTTAATGCAATCACTAATGTCAGCAAATTGGCTAATGCTGATCCCAATACGCCAGATGCAGTTGCAAAGCCAAACATCACAAAACCAAATTCACCACTTTGTGATAACAAGGCTGCTGTTTGCAAAGACACATTATGTTGTGAGCCAGAAAAGCGTGCTAACAGATAGACAACGACCCCTTTCACCATCATTAGGCCCAAGGTCAGGCCAATCACAACAAAAAACTCATTCCACAATAACGCAAAATCAATGCCCATACCGACCGTCATAAAAAACAGGCCCAGTAAAATCCCTCTAAAAGGCAAAATATCTGCTTCTATTTGATGTCGGTAATGGGATTCAGCCAGCATTATTCCTGCTAAGAAAGCCCCCAGCGCCATAGAAAACCCAATCTGCTCCATGATCCAAGCCATTCCCAAGACCAATAAAACCGCTAACGCCACAAAAACATCCGGATCTTGGCTTGCAACAATTTTACTAAGGATGGGGTTTAATAAATAATGCCCTGCGACCAGTAATGCAATGATGACCAAAACGGAATACATCAAATTCATACTCGACTCACCCGCATCGACATGACCGCCAGCGAGGAATGACACCAAGGCCAATAAAGGCACCACAGCGATATCTTGCAACAATAAAACGGACAAAGACATTTGCCCCATACGGGTAGAAATACCGCCTCGTTCAGCCAGTAACTTTAAACAGAAAGCCGTAGAGGATAGAGCTAAGCCAAAGCCAATAATAATGGCTTCGTTTTGCGAAACCCCACAAGCCATGGCCGCAATGTACAGCACACCGGCCGTCACTAATAACTGGCCTAAACCTAGGCCAACAACCATTTTTCGCATTTGCCAGAGTTTGTCGGCTTTTAGCTCTATTCCGAGCACAAATAGCAGAAAAATGACGCCAAATTCGCCTAAATGACGAATTTTATCGACTTCAGTTAAGAGACCAAAGCCCCAAGGACCGAGCACAACACCTGCTGCCAAATAACCTAGAATCGCCCCAAGCCTAATGGCGTGAAAGAAAGGAACAACAACAACGGTAGCTAATAATAAAGTAAGAATATCAACTAAGTAATGAGTGTCTACTCCACTCATTGTTTCTTCACTGTATTCATTAACTACTCAATAATGTCGACTGCGATAGCATCAATTCTAAACCTTGACGATAAGCAGCCACTTCTTCTTTTTCTCGGCCGCCTTGAGCCTGGTACACTTCAGCTAAGACCTGATAAGTCTCACCACGCGGGCCAATAGCGATACTTTGTTGCAAATATTGCTCCGCTTTCTCAAATGCTTTGTTTGCCAAGGCAATGCGCCCTAGGGATAATAACAGCCAAGGGTTATCCGGATGTTGTGATAGCCATTTTTCAGCCCGTTCCACTTGCCCATCATGGTTATCAATATGAATTAAGCCATATTGATAGGCTAAACGATCACTCCATTCATTATTCATAAAGGCTTCAATCAACGGCCCAGCCTCTTTACCACGTTGTTGCAAAATCAATGCTGTTGTATACGCATTCAACATCGGTTCTGTATATCGAATTTTAGTCGGTGCCTGTTGCCAAATATCACTGACTCTTTGCCAATCTTGCTCTGCAATAGCAGACTCTAATTGTCCCACTGTCGCATCTGTTGAAAGGTCTTTCATACCAGAGGCATCGAGTACATGGCGTTTACGTAAGTCTGGCAACACATCTTGCACCGCCTGCCATTCGTTCATATCAGAATAAAGCTGTTGCAATAATTTCAATACATGAGGGTGCTTAGGGTGTGACTCCCTTAACCGCTGTAATGTGGCTAATGCTTGTTCTTTCTGATCGGCATCAATCAATAATTCAGCTTGAACGATGCCAATCGCGATATCCGCCTTGTCCGACGTATCATGGGCTAAACGTAAATAATTATCCCGACGCTCACCCGCTCGTTGCTTTTGAGCCGCACGGGCTGCGGATAGATAATGCAGTAAAGGCGCTTCGCTATGGCCGGCATAACGCATTAAAGCCCGCTCAGCTTCTGCCCAGCGCCCTTCTTCCAGCATAATTAAACCTTGCGTCAATGATTTATTGGCGCGACTTAATCGTTTTGCTGATTGCCAACGAGATAATCGTGATGGCGCCCGCTTAATCGCAACTAAGCTTCGTAAAGTGAAATACCCAGCCAACACTAACAACACAAAGGCAACAATAAACACAACCAGTGATGTCTCTAAACTCCAATGGCCGTATTGAAATAGAACAAAGCCAGGCTCAAAGTCAGCCAGCCACATCAGGCCACTGCCAATCAGCAGCGCCAAAGCAAAGATGATCAGCAATTTCATTAGAGCTCACCTTTTTTTTCTTGTAACCAGACCAGTGACCCTGACACATCAGGCATTTCAACCGTGATTTTTTCAGCATTTAATGCCTGAATCGCCGATAGAGCGGCATCACGTTCATCACCAATAAAATACTGCTCTAACCATTGCTGCGCTGATGACAAACTATCATGGTAAACCCGCTCCCTTTGGTCTAATAATGCCAATCGAGCAGTCTCTAATTTTAATCGTAAATTTTGATACAAGAAATAACGCTCTTCTGGCACCAATACCGCAGCCGCACCATCTTCTTGCCGTCGAATCACAACTAATGATCGAACTTCATCCCATGCTGATTGTAGTGCGCCTTGCCAATCAATACTGCCAGCCGCATCGTCAACGGCTTGCTCAATCTGATCTTCTGTGACTTCTGGTGCCATCAAAACTTGTAATTTATCAACTTGTTCTATCAAGCTTTGTAATTTCACTGCCATGCCATCAATATCGATTTTAGCAACCGACGATAAGGCTAACAGTTCATCTGCCAACAAGGCCCGTAAACGATAAAAGCGTGGATCGGCCAACTCTTCTAATCGCTCATCTGCAAGCCTTAATGCTGATATCGCAGCATCATTATCCGACGCCAACTGAACGCGTTGATTTGCGGTTTGAAGCAAATATTCCACTTCTGCCATTGTCCACACGCGCTTGACATCATCATTCGTCATATCTTGGACTTTGGCGATTTCTGTGATTTTATCTGCTAACCCGACATCACTTTGATTCAAATTATCTAATAATGTACTTGTCGCAGCAGCTTCGCTTGTCATTTTTTGTCGTAGTTGGCTTAGACGACTATCAACGGAAGACTCTGTCGACGCTAATTGCTCAGTCAAGTCTGCCATCGCTAATTTTTGCTGCTCAATGAGCCAATATAAGCCAGCACCTAACAATAATAAGATCAGTATCGCTATCCACAGCAAAATCGGTTTTGCTGGTTTAACTTCAGATACCGTCGCATTCTCTATCGTGACCGGCGCAGCTTGTTTATCATCGCCTTTATTATTAGCATTATTTGCCATTGCTTCGTCCCATTTCGACTATTCGCTCAACCACAGCCGCATCAGTAGCGTCATCAGACACTACAACGTGCTGGAAACCTAAATCTAGTGCCACTTGCCGTATCCGTTCGCTAACAACAAGTAACCTAATCTGTGTAATTCGTTCGTCATTCACAACTTGCCAAAGGTTTTTTAACCCTGACACACTGGTCACAATTAACCAATCCGCGTTTAATACCTTCGCAATCTCATCATTCTGATAGATCGGCATACGACGTTGATATACTGATAGATATTGTATCTTAGCACCTCTTTCTTGCAAGGTCTCAGCAATCAACTCTCTCCCTCCGTTGCCGCGCACAATCAAAATACGCTTATTCACAACTGTTTGCATTTCAGCTAACGCTAACAAACTTTCGCTCCCAGCAGGTGGCGGAGCAATCACATCAACAGTGAAACCATACTCAGATAAACAGTTTGCGGTCGCAGCCCCAACGGCGACAATTTGAGCCGTATCAGGCAATACGTCTGTCAGTCCAGCCATAAAACAATGCACTGCATTTTGGCTCACAAAGATCACCATATCCAGTTCAGCCCATTGCAATGCAGGCCATTGTTCGACATCAACAGGCTCAATCACAATCATTGCCATCGGCGTCACAATAGCGCCCTGCTTAGACAACATATGTACTAACTCTGTCGCCTGCTGAACAGGTCGTGTTACAACGACATTCACCCCATTAAGCAGGTGGGTTGTCACCATAAACCTCAGCTAAAATTTTGTCCGCACCCTGCGCTAATAAATGCTCGGCGACGACTTCACCTAAGGCTTCGGCATCTTCTACTTTGGCTCTTGCATCAGCAAAGAGCATTTTACTGCCATCAGGTTTGCCAACCAGTCCGCGTAACCACACCTCATCGCCATCGATCAAAGCAAAACCACCAATCGGAACTTGGCAGCCACCAGCTAAACGTCGGTTCATCGCTCTTTCCGCTGACACAACAATCCATGTACGAGCGCAACGCAATGGCGCTAATAACCGGTTTAATTCAACATCATCGCTGCGTGTTTCAATCCCAACCGCACCTTGTCCGACAGCGGGCAAACTTTGCTCTGGCGTAATAGCATCACGAATACGTTCGTCGAAGCCTAGTCGTTTTAATCCCGCTGAAGCCAGAATAATCGCATCAAAATTGCCGGCATCTAGCTTTGCTAACCGCGAATTCACATTGCCTCTTAAAGACAATATTTCCAGATCAGGGCGATGATGACGTAATTGACATTCTCGACGTAAGCTTGACGTGCCAACACGCGCACCTTCAGGCAAGTCATCAATGGAGGCATAATCATTCGACACAAAAGCATCCCTTGGATCTTCTCGTGTACAAATAACGGGTAAATGTAATCCTTCGGGCAACACCATTGGCACATCTTTCATTGAATGCACCGCGATATCGGCATCGCCAGATAACATGCCTTGCTCTAACTCTTTGACAAATAAACCTTTACCACCCACTTTCGCTAATGGCGTATCAAGGATTTTATCGCCTTGTGTAGTCATTTTGACTAATTCAATCGTCAGTTCGGGATATAAAGCAAGCAGGCGATCGCGTACAAATTCTGCCTGCCACATCGCTAAAGGACTTCTACGCGTCGCAATTTTTATAGTTCTATCAGTCATCTAATTCGGTGATTCTTAGTCTAAGATAAGTGTGCAGTTTAACAGCCACAGCAAGTGAGTCATAGCCATCATCACTATCCTAGAAAACAGGCGGACAACAGTATGAGCATGATTACGCGTTATAATACCCTTTTTAACTCAACGCCTAAAGACTGGAAGCCATGACTGCACCTAGTAAAAAACTCTCCTCAGCGCGCCTGACGCAACCTACAGATGCCTTTGTCGAAGCCTTTACCGCCTCAGTCGAATTTGACCAGCGTTTATACCAACAAGATATTGCAGGCTCCGTCGCCCACGCCACGATGTTATGTAGCGTAGATATCTTAACCGAATCAGAACGTGATCAAATCATCGCTGGCTTGAAACAAATAGAGCAAGAAATTGACGCAGGAGAGTTTGTTTGGTCAATCGCACAAGAAGATGTGCATATGAACATCGAAGCCAGATTAATCAGTCTTATCGGTGAAGTCGGTAAAAAGTTACATACGGGTCGATCACGTAATGACCAAGTCGCGACTGATGTCAGACTCTACCTGCGTGACATGATGACACCGATTGCCAGTGAGCTTGCCAGACTACAAAGCGCGTTAGTCTCTGTCGCTGAAAGAGAAGCGGAAACGATTATGCCTGGTTTTACCCATCTGCAAACAGCGCAGCCTGTTACCTTTGGTCATCATATGATGGCATGGTATGAAATGTTATGTCGTGATGCTGAGAGACTGAATGATTGCGCTAAACGTGTGAATAGCTTGCCGCTAGGCGCTGCCGCATTGGCCGGTACCACCTTCGATATTGATCGAGAACAAACAGCGGCGTTGTTAGGCTTTGACCGGATTTGCCAGAACTCTCTAGATGCGGTCAGCGATCGTGACTTTGCCATTGAATTCAATAGCGCGGCATCGATTTTAATGATGCATTTATCGCGCTTTTCAGAAGAACTCATTATCTGGTCATCAGCCCAGTTTGATTTTGTTGATTTAGGCGATGCCTTTTGCACAGGCTCCTCCATCATGCCGCAAAAGAAAAACCCTGACGTGCCTGAATTAATCCGAGGCAAAACCAGCCGCGTTTATGGTAATCATTTCAACTTATTAACCTTAATGAAAAACCAACCTCTGGCTTACAACAAAGACAATCAAGAAGATAAAGAGCCTTTGTTCGACACGATCGATACCTTATTAGGATCATTACGGGTTTATGCTGACATGATGTCCGTTATCACGGTTAAAGCTGACAATATGCGCCAAGCGGCATTGCGCGGTTATGCGACGGCAACTGATTTAGCCGATTATCTCGTTCGTAAAGGTGTCGCTTTTAGAGATGCCCATGAAGTCGTCGGACTCTCTGTCGCTTATGGTATCGAGCAACAAAAAGATCTGTCGGAATTAAGCCTTGCTGAATTGCAGCGTTTTTCTGACCAAATCTCCGAAGATGTCTTTGACGTACTCACTCTAGAAGGATCCGTTGCAGCCCGGAATCATTTAGGCGGCACAGCACCAGAGCAAGTCAAACGTGCTGTTGCAAAGGCAAAACAAGATCTGGCCGACGCACAATAAAAGCATAAAAAAAACCCTGATAGGCACTGGGCCTTATCAGGGTTGAAATAGCGGATTCTATGTCCGCTTTATCCGGCATTATTAAGCTACTTACAAATCAATGCCTAATGCTTTGACGGTTTCCATATTGATATATTTATCAACTGGTAAGCCATTATCCTGTTGGAAAGCATTGATTGCTCGAATCGTATTATGACCAATCACACCATCAATCGGACCAGGATTGTAATCACGCGCCACTAAAGCTCGCTGAATACTAGATACCGCATTATTGGTCATATTGGTTTCACATAAAATCGACCGCCATTCCATAAAGCCTTCTGTCTCAAGCTCTTTTGACGTCACCGTATTGTATTCAGCTGGAATCGTTTCACGCACTTCTTGTGCTGCTGAAGCTAATTTTCTCACTTCCACTGTTTTATAAACGGCAGGGATCTCAACTCGATGTGAACTTGCAGGTGTATCAACAACCGTTGTTGTCACTGTTTCATACACTGCAGGCGTTTCAGTTAAACAGATCTTATTGCCTGTTCTGGTCATACGAGGGTGCTCAGTATTGTGCACTTCATGCCACACAAACGCCACATCAGACACCTGCTTTTTAACACTCACTGTGTCATATTCAGCAGGAATCTCTGTTCTGATTTCTTGTGGCCCTGACACTAGTTCACGTACTTGAACCGTTTTATACACTGCAGGCACAACCACTTCTTCGATTCTTGCAGGACTCTCGATGACACGACGTGTTAATGTTTTATATGTCGCAGGTACTTCGACTAAACACATGATTTCACCAGTGGCTTCATCAATTTTCTGAATAGGGCCTGTACCTTTTTTCCAAACCGTATGCGCAGCAACATCAACCACACGTTCTGTTTCTGTACGATATACCGCGGGTACTGTTCTCATTTCAGTCGATGCTTCTTTGACGAGCACTTGTTTTTCAACTGTTCGATATTCTGGTGATGAAACAGAGACTGACTCAGACGCTTCTTTTAACAAGACTGTTTCTGACTCATACTCATATTGAGCAGGGATATAATGTTCATGAAAACACATGCCGGGGGTCGCAGTATCAAGGTTAATACCGCCATTTTTTGCAGCCATTAATAAGTCATGACTCGCAGGCGCCGCACCTTTTTCAAGTCCTGTCATCCAATGCGTTGATGCTGCACTCACTAAACGACGTTCTGTTTCTGTACGATACGTTGCTGGCACTGTTTCAATGCGATAATCCGCTTCACTCACTAAAACTTGTTCTGTCACCATCTCATAACGAGCAGGGATCACAGTCACTTTTTCAGCTGCTTCTTTGCTTAATACCGTTTGAGAGACTTGTTTAAATTGCGGCTCAACCCACACCCGCGCATAACACTCACCAGCTTTAGCTGAAGGTGGTAATAAATCGCCTTGCGCTGACATCATGCCAGCCCCAACAGATGATAAATTCGCTTCCCTTTCCGCCAACGCCGCCGCTCGTTGTTCTAACGCTGCACGCTCTGACGCCAAAGCTTCACTTTTTGCCGCTATTTCTTGTGCGCTCATTGTCGACATATCCACATCGGATGATTGTGTTGCACAACCAACCAGCAGCGAGACACCGGCCACAATAAATAAAGGACGACTTCGCTTTATATTCATAATCTATTCCTTAAAATAATCAATTGCTGGGTGACGCATAAACCGACACAGCTCTCTATAACCCAGTGACTGACAATGTATAAGATCACGACTGAACAGAAGCTGAACGTCAACCTTCACATTTTTCATTTAACAAAACATTGAAAAACCGTGTGACTGCCCCCACATTACTGAACCATAGATTGGGTAACGATGATGAAACCATATGGAATATAAAGACTATTACAAAATACTCGGCGTCTCGCGTGATGTCTCTCAAGATGAGCTGAAAAAAGCCTATCGTAAACTTGCGCGTAAATATCACCCTGACGTCAGTAAAGAAGCCGATGCGGAAACCAAGTTTAAAGAAGTGGGGGAAGCATATGAGGCACTAAAAGATCCTGAAAAACGGGCGCAATATGACCAATTTGGTCATAACTTCCAACATGGCCAATCATTTAACCCACCACCTGGCTGGGACCAACGTGGCGGCATGGGAGGCAATAACAACTTCAGCAGCTTTTTCGAAAGCATGTTTGGTGGCGGTATGGGCGGTGGAAGCGACCCCTTCTTTGCGAAAGGTGAAGACGTTAACGCCAAAATCACCATCTCTTTAGAAGATGCCTTCCAAGGTGCAACCAAAGCTATTCGAAGACCAGCGGGTTCAGCACAAGGTGGCACTATTAATGTCAAAATCCCTGCAGGCATTACTTCAGGTAAAAAAATTCGCCTATCAGGCCAAGGAAAAGTTGGCGCCAGTCACGAAGCCGGCGATCTTTTTTTAGAAATCAATATTGCGAGTCATCCCCACTACCAAGTTGAAGATAAAAATATTATTTTGACGCT
Source organism: Piscirickettsiaceae bacterium (assembly GCA_024685975.1). Lineage (GTDB taxonomy): Bacteria > Pseudomonadota > Gammaproteobacteria > Nitrosococcales > Methylophagaceae. Next base: position 27,159 of record JAIBDZ010000010.1, read on the forward strand.
GCCTATCGCACCTTGGGAAGCAGCACTGGGCGCGAAAGTTACCGTACCAACCTTAGCAGGCAAAATTAGTTTATCGATTCCTGCTGGTGCCAAAAGTGGACAAAAAATGCGCTTAAAAGGCCGAGGCTTACCGGGTAAAGAAGCCGGTGACCAAATCATCATTTTACAAATCATGACGCCCCCAGCTGACAGCAACACAGCCAAACAGCTCTATCAGCAAATGGCCGAAGAACTAAACTTTAACCCAAGAGAATCATTAGAAAACTTATAAAACGCCAGACAGGAGCGATCCTTATGACACAGTTGACTTCACGTTTATTATGGCTAGGTGCCTTTATTTTACTGACATTAAATGCCTATGCCGCATTGCCGAACCATTGGTTTGGCAATGGTGAAATGCCTTCACTTGCCCCCATGCTGGATGAAAGTAAACCAGCCGTGGTCAATATCGCCACTCAAAGCCAAGTGCCTGTCCGTGATAACCCTTTACTCAATGATCCCTTCTTTCGTCGTTTTTTTAATATTCCCGAGCAACAACAACCCCGCCATCGCACCAGACAAAGTCTCGGTTCTGGCGTGATTTTTGATGCTAAAAAAGGGTTGGTCTTAACCAATAGCCACGTCATTCAAAGTGCAGATGAAATCACTGTCTCACTCACTGATGGTCGCAGTTTTCAAGCAGAAGTCGTTGGCAGCGATCCTGCGACCGATGTTGCCCTAATCAGAATTCCACCAGAAAACCTCACCGCAATTCCCATCGCCAACTCAGACAAATTACGCGTCGGTGATTTTGTTGTCGCCATTGGTAACCCTTTTGGCCTTGGTCAAACCGTCACGTCAGGTATCGTGAGTGCCTTGGGACGAAGTGGTTTAGGCATTGAAGGCTATGAAAACTTTATTCAAACAGATGCCTCTATTAACCCCGGAAACTCAGGCGGTGCTCTGGTCAATTTACGAGGTGAATTAGTCGGCATTAACACCGCTATTTTCTCTCCCGGTCAACAAGCAGGTAATATCGGCATTGGTTTTGCTATCCCCAGTAATATGGTGCAACAAATCAGCGCCCAACTCATCGAACACGGCGAAGTTCGTCGTGCTTATTTAGGTGTGCAGATGCAAGACATCACCCCCGATCTTGCAAAAGCATTTAATCTAGAAACGGGTTATGGCGCAGTGGTCACGCAAGTGCATGATGGCTCTGCTGCAGAAAAAGCGGGCGTAAAAGTCGGTGATGTCATCACAGCCATTGATGGCGAAAAACTCACTAATGCTGATAGCTTACGCAATACCGTTGGGTTATTAATGGTCGATCAAACGATCACCTTAGATCTCATTCGTGAAGGCGAAGCTCGCCAAATAAAAGCCACTGTCAAAGCAGTGCAAGAAACAGATAGTAAAATGCCAGCTCATCCCAAATTGGCTGGCGCCTCATTTGGCGATTTAGAACCTTCTTCTCCTTATTATGATCAGATTGATGGCGTCATGGTCTATAACGTAAAACGCAATAGTCCCGCATGGCAAGCAGGTTTAAGAGCCGAAGATATTATTACCTCCGTTAATAAAACGCCGGTGAAATCTTTAGAAGACTTTAAACGTCTCGTGAGAACGGATAGTCATCTATTGCTCAATCTAACCCGTCGTGGCCGCGCCATGTTTATGATTTTACGATAAGCACGAATACAAAAGACATGAGTAAAGACAAACAGCTATACCGCATTGAGTTTATTCAAGGGAATGAACGTTACGAACTCTATGCTCAAGAATTAATCAATAGCGGCCTATTTGGTTTTATTGAAATCGCTGATTTTGTTTGGGATACCCATACCGGCATCGTAGTCGATCCGAGTCATGAAAAGCTCAAAGACGAATTTGCCGATGTTGAGCGCACCTATATTCCCATGCACGCCATCTTACGTATCGATGCTGTCACCAAAAAAGGGCTCGCCAAAATCACGCATTTTGACTCCAAAATTAGCCACTTCCCCAGCCCGATCTATACGCCAAGCGATAAAAACTAAGTAAAACTATCATCAGAGTGTGTTGTCTAATTATTAGGTAAGGGGAAACTGACCCGACCATCTCCATCACGACAGCAAGGAGATAATTATGAACAACTATCATCTCACTCATCACCTTGAGCCAGCCGACACACATGAAGCTAAAGCCGATATCCTACGGCCTTTTCATTGGATACAATCGGGCTGGCATGACTTTAGTTACCATCCTGCAGCCAGTTTTGGCTATGGCATTATCGTCACCGTATTGTTGTCGATGACGTATCTATTTGCCGGTGTCAATATATACAGTGTTGCCGCCGCAATGACAGGTTTTATGCTGGTCGGGCCAATTCTAGCCGCAGGCTTATGTGAACTGTCATGGCGACATGAAACCAATGAACCCTTGAGTTTCGACCAATCCATGACACGGCTCTATCTCTGCCGAAGTACCTTATATCAATTTGCCGGCATCTTGCTCGGTTTTAGCGTGCTTTGGTTTGCCTTATCAGCCTTAATATTAACCCTAACGCTCGGCTATATTGCCCCGCCTATTGACCAAGTTTTATGGGGTAACTTCTTCGAGCATACCGGCGGACTCCATGTCCTGCTTTATCTACTCATGGGAGGCATATTAGCGATTGTTGTCTTTAGCGTCTCTGTGGTTTCCATTCCTGCAATCATCGAAATGGGCGTATCAGTACAAGAAGCCATGTTACTCAGCTTCAAAGTCTTTATGACAAACTTACCCACGATGATTGTTTGGGGTGGCATCCTCGTTGCCTTATGCTTGATAGGTACATTCACCTTCTTTCTCGCCATGATTGTGTTATTCCCATTATTGGGACATGCCACATGGTACGCCTACCGCGATTTAGTCGAAGATGAAGTCGAGATCAGCGTATAAACGCTAAAGTGTGTTGCTAGGGGAATGACTTGTCATTTCCCTAGCTTTTTAAGGTTCTAATCATTCTTTAATCTCTAACAAACACAACTAATTTGTCTTATACGAAACCCAACTTTGGAAAGCTATTTGAGAGTAATACGACTAGTGTTTTATCTTAGCGAGTTATCGTCGTATCTCAAATAAATTGAAGGACGAGGAATCCCGTGGAATGGTATAGACTAGCCTTATTAATGCTATATAAAGAATTGTAGATCAACATTGATGCTCATCATCTAATTTATAGGTTTCTCTACAGCTCTCACACTCAACGATGTTAATAGTAGAGTTGCACCAAAAACAATATGGATAATTTTTTTCATCAAAGATCAAAGTTTCAAATTTACATTGAGGACATTCAAGAGTACCTGAAAATTCTGCCGGTAATTCCATACTCTCAGGATCCCAGTCAGGCCATTGCTTTTGAAGCCATTTTTCTAACCTAATTTCAGCAATATTTGTCCGCTCATTATATTTTAAAACAATAGCTTGAATACTTTGTAATTGCTCAGTGTCGATATCGTCACACAGCCTCTCCTCAAGGATAGATTCCACAAAAAAAAGAACAAATTTAAAACATTCTGAAATGACTTTCTCATCTTCCTCTTTTCTGTCATAACGATAATGTTCTATTTGATTCCTTCTTTTTTGTATCTTTTTTATAACCTTGATTGGCTCTTCCGGTAAGCTTAACTTTAAATTCTCTAATCTAATCAGTATTTCAGCAAAGCTCACCGTTAAAGATTCATCCGTTATCTTCTTATCAATATTCCTATAAATAAGAATTGGATTTACACGATAAAGATATTCTTTTAATAAAAGTTCTATTGCATGAAAAAGAGTAAGAATTGTATGTTTTCTGGAACTAGCATCATCATTTTTTACAAAATGGTTAATCCCTACACTTAACGAATCAATAGCATTCTCATATATCTCTCTCATCAAAACTCCTTATCCGTCTTTACATGCTTCCTACTTCTTCTTAACCGGCCTCTTCCACCCTTTAATCGTCCGAGTTTCAGACTTAGTCAGGGTCAAAGCATCCGACTCCGCATTCTTACGAATCGTCGAACCAGCCCCAATCGTCGAGTCATCTTCTAAGATAACAGGCGCCACCAATTGAGTATCCGATCCCACAAAAACCCGATCACCAATCACCGTACGATGTTTATTCGCACCGTCATAATTACAGGTAATCGTTCCTGCCCCAATATTCACATCTGCGCCCATATCGGTATCGCCAATATAGCTCAAATGATTCACTTTTGATCCATGTCCAATATTGGCATTTTTAGTTTCGACAAAGTTACCTATTTTCGCTTTATCCGCTAACACTGTACCTGGGCGAAGACGAGCAAATGGGCCGATATTAGCATGACGTCCAACCACGGATGAGTCGATCATACTGTTTGGTAAAATGATTGTTCCTTCGCCAATTTCTGCATCTTTAATAATGCAATTAGCGCCGATCTCAACACCGGTTTCAATCTTCACTTTTCCTTCAAAAATCACATTAATATCGATCACAACATCATTGGCGATATCGACTTCACCACGAATATCAATCCGGTCAGGATCCATTAATGTCACACCCGCGGTCATTAATTTATCGGCTTGTTTATATTGATAACAGCGTTCTAATTCTGCCAATTGTAATCGGTTATTCACGCCCGCGACTTCTGTTTCATCTTCAACACACACTGTTTTGATCGTCATTTTTTCGGCAACGGCTAAAGCAATCATATCAGTGAGGTAGTACTCACCTTGTGCATTATTATTACTGAGATTATCAAGCGAAGTGAGTAACCACTTACTCGGTATCACCATAATACCGCTATTGACTTCCTCTATTAATAAAGTCGCAGGATCCGCATCTTTTTGTTCTGTAATACAGATAACCTCACCAGCGGCATCACGAACAATACGTCCATAGCCTGTTGGATCATCAAGTTTTGTTGTCAGCACGCCAAGTTCATCTGCCTCGACACAATCAAGCAAGGCTTGTAGAGTGTTCACTTCGGTAAGCGGCACATCACCATATAACACCAAGGTTTTGTCTGAATCCGTCATGGCAGATTTGGCCTGCATAACAGCATGGCCTGTGCCAAGTTGCTCGGTTTGCATCACATGGTTCACATCGAGCTTATCTAATAATGGCAAGACTTGTTCTGCACCATTACCTGCCACTATGGTGAGCTTTTTGGGCTTGAGTTTTTTTGCAGTATCGACGACATGTTCGACTAATGGTTTACCAGCTAACGCATGCATTACTTTCGCTTTAGCCGACTTCATGCGAGTCCCTTTACCCGCCGCTAAAATCACAATACTCAATGACATTTTTATATCCAAATTTAGTGGTAAATTAAAATCTATTCTAACAACAAATCATGAGTTGATAAGTGTCGTAACTCACTCTTTGCTAGTTTCAATAAGACAAAAAAAAGGCCATCTTTCGATAGCCTTTTTAATGATTATTTCGTATCTATGAATGCCTATTAACGACCGGCGTTCTTTCTCATTCTTTCAATACTTCTCAGTTGCGCCATCGCTTCCGCGAGTTTTGCTTGCGCCTCTGTGTAATCCATTGTAGCTTCGTTATTTGCTAATGAACGCTCTGCGGCTTCTTTTGCAGCAATCGCTGCAGCTTCATCAACATCATCAGCACGCATCGCTGTATCAGCCAAAATGGTGACAACATGCGGTTGTACTTCCAACATACCACCAGAAACGTAAAACTGCTCTTCCTTACCATTGTTAAGGACGCGCACTTCACCTGGTTTTAATGTTGTTAATAACGGTGTATGTCGAGGGTAAATACCAATTTCGCCCATTGAAGCAGACGCAAACACCGCTTCAACTAAGCCGGAGAAAATCTCCTTCTCAGCACTGACAATATCAACATGAATGGTCATCGCCATGATTTATCCCCTGTGCCTTATAGCTTGTTTGCTTTCTCGACAGCTTCATCAATGCTGCCTACCATGTAGAACGCTTGTTCTGGTAGAGCATCATAGTCACCATCTAAAATACCTTTAAATCCTGCAATGGTATCTTTTAATGATACATACTTACCTGGGCTACCTGTGAATACTTCAGCAACGAAGAAAGGTTGAGATAAGAAACGTTGAATCTTACGAGCACGAGATACAGTTTGCTTATCTTCTTCAGATAATTCATCCATACCCAAGATCGCAATGATATCTTTCAACTCTTTATAACGTTGTAATGTACCTTGAACGCCACGAGCGACATCATAATGCTCATTACCAATCACTAAAGGATCTAATTGACGGCTTGTTGAATCAAGCGGGTCAATCGCAGGATAAATACCCAACTCAGCAATTGAACGTGACAATACAACAGTCGCGTCTAAGTGAGCAAAGGTCGTTGCTGGAGATGGATCTGTTAAATCATCTGCAGGGACATAGACCGCTTGGATTGATGTAATAGAACCAGTTTTAGTTGAGGTAATACGTTCTTGTAATACACCCATTTCTTCAGCCAATGTCGGTTGGTAACCTACCGCTGAAGGCATACGGCCTAACAACGCAGATACTTCAGTACCGGCTAATGTATAACGGTAAATATTATCAACGAAGAATAAAACGTCACGGCCTTCATCACGGAAATATTCCGCCATCGTCAAACCAGTCAACGCAACACGTAAACGGTTACCTGGTGGCTCATTCATTTGACCGTAGACCAGTGATACTTTATCGATAACGTTTGAATCAGTCATCTCGTGATAGAAGTCATTACCTTCACGAGTACGCTCACCAACACCAGCGAATACTGAGAAACCACTATGCTCGATAGCGATGTTACGAATCAGCTCCATCATGTTGACTGTTTTACCAACACCAGCACCACCAAACAGACCAACTTTACCACCCTTAGCAAACGGGCAGACTAAATCGATAACTTTGATACCTGTTTCCAGTAATTCATTACTGGCTGATAATTCGTCAAATGCTGGCGCTTTACGATGAATACCCCATTTGGCTTCCTCACCGATATCACCTTTCTCATCGATAGGGTTACCTAATACGTCCATGATACGACCAAGTGTTTTTTGACCGACTGGGACTTGAATCGTTTCACCTGTGTTTGACACAGCAAGCTCACGTTTTAGGCCATCTGTTACACCCATCGCAATCGCACGAACAACACCATCACCTAGTTGTTGTTGTACTTCTAGCGTTAAGTCCATTTCTTCGACTTTTAATGCGTCGTAGACTTTTGGGATGCTGTCACGTGGAAATTCCACGTCAACAACCGCACCGATAATTTGTATAATCTTTCCAGAGCTCATCTCGTTCCTCTTTCAATACGTTTGGGCTAGCTATCAGCCCGTGTTATTTGCTTTATACCGCTGCGGCACCAGCAACAATTTCAGAAATCTCTTGGGTAATCGCCGCCTGACGTGCTTTGTTATACACCAATTGCAAGTCATCAATAAGATCACCCGCATTGTCTGATGCACTCTTCATCGCAATCATTCGAGACGCTTGTTCACAAGCTGCGTTTTCCACTACACTTTGATACACCAACGATTCAATGTAACGAACCAAAAGTTGGTCTAAAACATCTTTTGCATCAGGTTCATAAATGTAATCCCAATGATGTTTCAATTCTTCACTAGGAGCCTCAGGCATATCCGGCAGTAACTTAATGATCTTGTTGTGTTGCGTCATCGTATTAACGAATTCGTTATACACAAGATACAAGCTATCAATGCGACCAGATTCAAATGCATCAAGCATCACTTTAATCGCACCAACCAATTCATTCGCGCTAGGTTCTTCGCCGACTTGTGTGACCTGACCGACTAAAGACACCGGTAAGCGACCGAAAAAGCTAGATGCTTTTTGCCCGATAGCACAGACATCAATATCAATGCCTTTTTCCGTTTTATCTTTAATGTCCATCATGACAGTTTTAAACAAGTTATTGTTTAAACCACCACACAAACCACGGTCAGATGACACGACAATATAACCAACACGCGATTTTTCTTCACGTGGTTGCAAATACACATGCTTGTATTCTGGGTGTGCAAAAGCTAAATGCTGAATAACATTCAGAATTTTTTCTGCATAAGGACGCGTCGCAGCCATTTTTTCTTGGGCTTTACGCATCTTACTTGCAGCAACCATTTCCATCGCACGCGTGATCTTTTGCGTGTTTTTGATACTGCCTATCTGAGTCCGTATCTCTTTACCACTTGCCATGGCTTACGCTCCGCTTACCAGCTACCAGTTGTTTTGAAGCTTTCGATAGCACTACGCATGCCACCAGAAATTTCATCATCAAAACCACCTGTTTCATTGATTTTATCCATCAACTCAGCATGGTTTGAACCCATATACGACAATAATGCCGCTTCAAATGAGCCCACTTTATTGACTTCAACATCATCTAAGAAGCCATCATTAGCTGCAAATAATGACACTGACATTTCAGCAATAGAAAGTGGTTTATATTGAGGTTGTTTCATCAACTCAGTGACACGTTGACCACGTTCGATTTGACTACGTGTTGCTTCATCAAGATCAGAAGCAAACTGAGCAAATGCTGCTAACTCACGATATTGCGCCAAATCAAGACGTGTACCACCACCTAGTTTCTTAACAATCTTAGTTTGAGCTGCACCACCAACACGTGATACAGATAAACCAGCGTTAATCGCAGGACGGATACCCGAGTTGAATAAGTCAGTTTCTAAGAAGATTTGACCATCTGTAATCGAAATTACGTTAGTTGGGACGAAAGCTGATACGTCACCCGCTTGTGTTTCGATAATGGGTAATGCTGTCAACGAACCCGTTTGACCTTTTACGGCCCCACCAGTTTGTTTTTCTACATAATCAGCACTAACACGTGATGCACGCTCTAATAAACGAGAGTGAATGTAGAACACATCACCAGGGTAAGCTTCACGACCCGGTGGACGACGTAACAATAATGATACTTGACGGTAAGCCCAAGCTTGTTTAGTCAAATCATCATAAATGATTAACGCATCTTCACCTTTATCACGGTAGTACTCACCCATTGAACAACCAGCATATGGTGCAATGAATTGTAATGCCGCTGAATCAGATGCAGACGCTGCTACGATAGTCGTATGCCCTAATGCATCATGTTCTTCTAATTTACGAACAACGTTAGCAATAGATGAGGCTTTTTGACCGATAGCAACATAAATACACTTAACACCGGTATTTTTCTGATTGATAATCGCATCAACTGCAATCGCAGTTTTACCTGTTTGACGGTCACCGATAATCAACTCACGTTGACCACGGCCGACAGGAATCATCGCATCAACTGATTTCAAGCCAAGTTGTAGCGGTTGGTCTACAGATTGACGTGAAATAACACCAGGAGCAACTTTCTCAATAGGAGATGTTGCTTCAGCGCTGATTTCGCCTTTACCATCAATTGGATTACCTAAAGCATCGACGACACGACCTAATAAAGCTTCGCCTACCGGTACTTCTAAAATACGGCCAGTACATTTAACACTGTCGCCTTCTGTAATGTGTTGGTAGCTACCTAACACTACCGCACCGACAGAATCACGCTCTAAGTTAAGCGCCATACCATAAGTGTTGCCAGGAAACTCTAACATTTCCCCAGCCATAACATCGGCTAAACCATGTATACGTACAATACCATCGGTTACACCAACAACCGTACCTTCCGTACGTGCTTCAGTTGTCCCATCAAAGCCTTCAATACGCTTTTTGATTAGGTCACTGATTTCTGCTGAATTGAGTTGCATCTTAATTCCTCTATACGGGCCGCTAGTTAATCACACTGGCCAGTCTATTCAATTTACCTAAGGCTGAACCGTCAATAATCAGGTCGCCTGCTCGAATAATCGCACCACCTAACAAACTGTCGTCAACCTCAACGTTTAATGTGACATCTCTGCCAGTACGTTTTTTCAACGCCGCTGAAATAGCTGCTTCTTGTTCTGGTGTTAGCGCTTTTGCTGCACTCACTTCTGCTGTCATTACGTGCTCTGCTTCTGCTCGTAACACTTCAAAAATCTCAGCAATCGCTTCCAAAAGTGGCAAGCGTTTGTTATCAGCTAACATCGTCAAAAAGTGACGCGTTTGCTCAACTGAGTTATCACCCAAGATAGACATTAAAACATCGACAACTTGTTCATCTGTAATAGATGGACTCGCGATCATTGCTTCTATTTCAGGGTCAGCCGCGCATTGTGCAAGAATCGCCAACGACTCAGACCACGCTTTTAACTCGCCATGTTCATTTGCTATGCCAAATACTGCATTAGCATAAGGACGAGCAATTGTAGTTGCTTCAGCCATCGTTTCTTCCTCTAGATCCGGCTTACCAATTCATCAATCAAATCGGTATGCGCCTTGTCGTCAATTTCACGGTTTAGGATCTTCGCAGCACCGGCCAATGCTATCGCACCGACTTGACCACGTAATTCGTCTTTCGCACGATTTGCATCTTGCTCAATTTCCGCATGTGCCGACGTCATAATACGTTCACCTTCAACACGTGCTGACTCTTTAGACTCATCCACAATTTCATTACCGCGGCGTTGGGCTTGAGAAATAATCTCGTTAGCCTTTTCTTTCGCTTCATGAATTACTTGTTGAGCACGCTTTTCAGCTAACTCTTGCTCATGACGACCACGTTCTGCTGCGGCTAAGCCATCTGCAATTTTTTTAGTTCGCTCTTCTAGCGCCTGCATAATTGGCGGCCAGACATATTTCATGCAAAACCAAACAAAAATAGCAAAAGCAATCGCTTGACCTATCAAGGTTGCATTCATGTTCATGCTAATACCTCTTCTTTATCGCAATAAGGTTTATAAACCAGGATTAACCCGCTACCGCGAAAAGAACGTACATAGCTAGACCAACAGCAATCATTGGTACCGCGTCAACAAGACCCGCAACCAAGAAGAAGTTAGTACGTAGCATTGGCACTAATTCTGGTTGGCGAGCAGAAGCTTCTAAGAAACGACCACCTAACAAACCAACACCAATCGCAGCACCTAACGCGCCAAGACCAATCATCAAGGCACCTGCAATGTAAACTAAACCCATATCCATTTTTCTCTCCTACAAATAATCGAATTACTAAATTAAAAACGAAACTTATTAAATCTTAATGATGCTGATGCGCCATATCGATATACACAACCGTCAAGACCATAAATATAAAGGCCTGTAACGTAATAATCAGGATATGGAAAATAGCCCAACCAATTTGCAATACGCCAGCTAACGACCCCATAAAGAGACTCGCACCGTACATAGTTGCAATTAAGATGAACACCATCTCACCGGCATACATATTCCCGAATAACCGTAGACCAAGCGAAAATGGCTTAGCCAATAATGTGACTGTCTCTAAGATCAAGTTAATTGGCGCGGCCATTTTACCGAAAGGTTCAAACGCTAACTCACCTAAGAAACCGCCTGTACCTTTGATCTTGAAGCTGTAATACAGCATCAAACTAAAGACAACTAATGCCATACCCATAGTCGCATTTGGATCTGTACTTGGGACAATTTTAAAGAAGACATGATGAGGATCTGCACCGAATAATGCGGCGCCTTGGGCGACGGCGAGCGGCAAGATATCAACAGGGATTAAATCCATGAGGTTCATCAAGAAAACCCATACAAAGATAGTAAAGGCTAACGGTGCAACTAAGTCGTTTTTACCGCCACTGAAAGAACCACGAACAGTATCATTAATAAAATCAATGATCATTTCAGCAAAATTCTGAACAGGAGTTGGCACACCCGCAGAAATTGATACGGCTACGCTGCGGAAGAACCACATCATAAGCACGCCTAATATGATTGACATCAACATCGTATCGACATTGATTGCCCAGAAACCCATTTGCGCTGCTTCTTGTGAAGAAGTGGCAAAACCGAGTTCCCCTGTACCTTCCCAAACACCCGGAGAGGTCTCTACCTGCTTCGCACCAAAAGTAAGGTTTTGAAGATGGTGTTTTATATAACTAGCTGTAGTAATACTCGATTCACTGGCCATTATTGGTCTTATGCTCGATTTAAATTTCCAAATAAAACAACAAACTGCATCACCGCGAAGCCTGCCACTATCCACGCATCTTCTGTTAACACAGAAAAGCCAATAGCAAACAGGACGATGGTCATTATCCACCGCTCTGCAACACAACGATAAGCTCTGCCTAAATTTTTACCTGCATCTGCACCAGCAAATTTTGCTGCCGCATGCAAATGCCATTTTTGTAAGCACGTATTAATCACAGCTATCGCGGCACCAAAAGATACGGCGATACTGGCTAAAAGTCCTTGCCACAAAAATATTAAAAAAGCTGTTATTACCAGTGCGACTATCTGCCATTTCAGCAGGCGATTGATGGGTTCCGCTCTAACAAGACCATCGATCATTTTCACTGGCTTTTTTCACTAACCTAGATAAACGCTGGCATTATATAGACCTGCCGTTTACTCGGTCAATGAAAATCATGGTTTTACTTTATTTTTTTAACAATCTTTTTCAAATCATCAATATCTGCATAATCAATAACCAGTTTCCCTTTACCACTGGCCGTGTGTTTGACGGCAAATCGATGTTCTAATTTCTCACTAATCAATTGTTCCACTTTTTCTAACTCTTCTAGTAAAGAATTATCATATTGCGGCTTATCTTTTGGTGGTCTCAACATCCGGCGAATCAATTGTTCAGTTTCACGGACCGATAACCCTCGCTCAACAATAATTTTTGCCGTGTCAGATTGAACTTGGCCTTCAAGTGGCAATAAGGCACGAGCATGGCCCATTTCTAAATCACAATTTTCTACCATTCGTTTGACATCATCATTCAAATTACGCAAACGTAATAGATTCGATACTGCGGCACGGGAACGCCCTACAGCTTCGGCTGCTTCTTGATGAGTCATTGAAAATTCTTCCCGTAGGCGAAACAAGGCGTTTGCTTCTTCCATTGGATTTAAATTTTCGCGTTGAATATTTTCAATCAGTGCCATTGCAATGGCATTTTTATCTGGCACATCACGGACTAAAGCAGGAATCGTGTCCAAACCAACCAACTGGCAAGCCCGCCAGCGGCGCTCACCCGCAATAATTTCATACCGGTCATCTTCAATAGGTCTAATAACAATCGGTTGAACTAAACCTTGTGCTCGGATCGAATCAGCTAATTCATCTAATGATTCTTGTGACATATCAACCCGAGGTTGATATTTACCAGGCTGGATCTGCATAAGTGGAAAATACTGTAATGTATCTTGGTTCGCATCTTCTGTTTGCGTCACATCTGCTAGTAAGGCATCTAAGCCACGCCCTAAACCTCGTTTTTTAATTGCCATACCTGTTTACCTAACTTTGTTCACGACGCATAAATTCACCAGCTAATGCCAAATAGGCAATCGAGCCGCGAGAACCGCGATCATATGTTACAACGGGAATGCCATGACTTGGCGCCTCTGCCAGCCTAACATTACGAGGAATAATAGTATGAAACACTTTTTTATCGAAATGATTAATCAATTGTCTCGATACTTGATTGGCCAAATTATTACGCGCATCGAACATGGTTCGAATCAAACCAGAAATGGTTAATGTTGGATTGGCACGTTGCTTGACTCGCTCGATCGTTTTTAACAATGAGGACAAGCCTTCCAAAGCATAATACTCACATTGAATCGGAATAATCACCCCTTTAGATGCCACCAAGGCATTTAATGTCAACATGCTTAACGATGGCGGGCAATCGATTAAAACGTAATCATAACGGTCTTGTACTGGTACCAAGGAATTTCGAAGACGATATTCTCGCTCTGGTTCATCTAATAATTCAATTTCAGCGGCCGTCAAATCGGCATTGGTTGGAATAACATCAAAAGAAAAATCATCACGTGAAACGATCACTTCTTCTGCACTAGCATCGCCAACCAACAAATCATAACTGCTTTTCTCGATCGGTGCTTTATCAATACCACAGCCAGTTGTCGCATTGCCTTGTGGGTCCAAATCAATCAATAATACTTTTTTGCCATTTTCAGCCAAGGAAGCGGCTAAATTCACAGTTGTTGTCGTTTTACCAACCCCACCTTTTTGATTTGTTACAGCAAAAATATTACCCATTCATTCTCACCTTGCTTACCACCTTAATTTTTGCTCAAAATCACCAAGTGACGCTCACTGTCATCGTCAGGAAGTCCTAACACATGCACAGAATCCAACTTAAATTCATCACCCATTTCTGCTAATTCGGCCTCGGGGTATACCCCTTTCATCAATAATAGCTGGCCAGCATCGGCACAATGTTGCTTTGCCAATGCAATAATATCAGCAATCGTCGCAAAAGCACGCGCAGTAATCAAATCAAACTGTGACAATGATGCCTGTTCAACGCGTGCATGTACGACAGTGACATTCTCTAAACCAAGCTCTGCTTTCACTTGCTGTAAAAAGCGGGTTTTTTTCGAATTGCTATCTAGCAATGTCACCGCCAGATCAGGACGCGCAATAGCAACCGGTATACCAGGTAATCCTCCACCTGAACCAATATCTAATAGTCGCCCATCTGAAAGATAAGGCAATATTGTCAAACTATCTAATAGGTGACGACTGACCATTTCATCAATGTTTCTGACAGAAGTGAGATTATAAACTCGGTTCCATTTCGCTAATAACGCCACATAGTCATTCAATTGCTGATATTGCTGTTCAGTAAACGTGATACCTAAGGCCTTACAACCTGATTGTATTTGAGCCATCATCGAATCAGACATTAACTCGCTTCACTTTGATCGCGCTTCAAGTGTACTAATAATAATGATACTGCTGCTGGTGTCACACCCGATATCCGCGAAGCTTGTCCAATGCTATTAGGTCTGGCATTAATCAACTTTTCTCGCACTTCATTTGATAAACCACGCACATTGTCATAGTTAATATCTAGTGGCAGTGTTGTCTCTTCATGACGCTTTAATCGTGCAATTTCATTTTGTTGACGATCAATATATCCAGCATATTTGGTGCGAATTTCTACTTGCTCCGCCACGACGTCATCAACTGCTTTCTCTTCTTGTAATAAGGTCATCAACCCTAAATAATCGACTTGAGGGCGACGTAATAAATCAAGCGCTGTACTGGCTTTGTTCAATCGCTCACCTAACACTGACTCTGCAACCGTTTGATCTTGCTTCTCAGGGCTCAGCATCACCTTATCTAAACGCGTCAGCTCGTCGGTGACCGCAGATTGTTTAGTATTAAATACTGCCCAACGTTGGTCATCGACTAAACCTAGTTCACGTCCTTTCGGCGTTAAACGCATATCAGCATTATCTTCACGCAACATCAATCGATATTCAGCCCGACTCGTAAACATACGGTAAGGCTCTTGTGTGCCAGACGTGATCAAATCATCAATCATTACACCGATATAAGCTTCATCTCGTCGAGGAGACCACGGTGCTAACTCTCTCGCTTGCAAACCAGCATTCAAACCAGCAATCAAACCTTGCGCTGCCGCTTCTTCATAGCCCGTTGTGCCATTGATTTGACCCGCGAAAAACAAACCTGCCATGTGTTTTGTTTCAAGCCAAGGTTGTAAATCCCTCGGGTCAAAATAATCATATTCAATCGCATAACCTGGGCGAGTAATATGGGCATTTTCTAACCCTTTCATCGACCGCACAATCTCATATTGCACATCAAAGGGAAGACTCGTCGAAATACCATTAGGATAGACTTCGCCGCAATTTAAGCCTTCAGGCTCGAGGAAGATTTGATGTGACGTTCTGTCTGCAAAACGAACCACTTTATCTTCAATTGACGGACAATAACGGGGCCCAATGCCTTCAATCTCACCACTATACATTGGTGAGCGGTCTAAATTCGCTCGAATAACATCATGGGTCGCTTCATTAGTATGCGTAATGTGGCAAGAAATTTGTGCGGGATGATCTGCCGCTTTTCCTAAAAAGGAAAAAACAGGGGTCGGCGTATCGCCAGGTTGTTCAGTTAGCTGACTATAATCAATGCTCTGTGTTGCAATACGAGGCGGCGTACCTGTTTTTAAACGGTCAACCCGAAAGGGTAAAGCGCGAAGTCGTTCAGCCAAACCAATAGAGGCAGGATCACCAGCACGACCACCACCATGACTTTTTAAGCCAATATGAATTAAACCGCCCAAAAAAGTCCCAACAGTCAATACCACTGCCTTCGCTGAAAAACGCAATCCCACTTGGGTGACAACACCTACGACACGATCTTGTTCAACAATCAAATCATCGACCGTTTGTTGAAACAAATATAAATTTTCTTGTGATTCTAAGGCTGTTCGTATCGCTGCTTTATAACGGACTCGATCTGCTTGCGCTCGCGTTGCACGAACGGCCGGGCCTTTACTGGCATTTAAGATCCTAAATTGAATACCACCAAGATCAGCAGCTTGTGCCATCGCACCGCCTAGCGCATCGATCTCTTTTACCAAATGGCCTTTACCAATACCACCAATCGCGGGGTTACAACTCATCTGACCTAAGGTCTCGATGTTTTGCGTTAATAATAAGGTTTTAACACCTTGACGCGCTGATGCTAGCGCCGCCTCAGTACCGGCGTGACCGCCTCCCACCACAATTACATCATAATGATCTTGATAAGCCATTGCTTTCAACCTAAAACGATTTACGTAACTTTATATTTTAACATGGAACGTTGTTTTATTAGCAAAAATCACAAGTTAGCTTCACTCACATAATATTATCAGGCATATTATGGCAATTAATTAAGCGAAACCAATGAGATAATGTATGAAAAAAAATACCGGATTAATGAGGCTGTTTTATGCTTGCCAATATTCATGGCAAGGCCTCACCTCGGCATTAAGGAACGAAACCGCGTTTAAACAGGAATTCACCGCGTCCATTATCCTCATTGCCATCACATTCTTTTTAGATATTACCTTAACCGAACAAGCCGCCATGATAGCCAGTTTAATTTTGGTCATGCTGATTGAAATCCTCAACTCTGCTATCGAATGCGTCGTTGATCGTGTCGGCACAGAACGCCACCCCTTGTCAGGCAGGGCTAAAGATTACGGCTCACTCGCAGTGCTCATGACATTAATCATTGTCGTATTAACTTGGTCAAGCATTTTGCTTAGTTAGCTCGTCGGTACGCACGTGCAATGAAAAACAACCCCATGAGAATCATTGGCAAGGATAAAATTTGTCCCATCGTAAGCCACTCAAAGAAAAGATACCCGTATTGCTGATCCGGCACACGAACCAGCTCAACTAATGACCGGAACACGCCATAACCTAAAAGAAATAACCCCGACACAGCTCCAACCGGTTTAGGTTTAGCAGAAAACCACCACAAAATAAGGAAAAGCAAAGCCCCTTCTAAAGCGGCTTCATATAATTGAGAGGGATGCCTTGCAAGAGGGCCACCAGTCGGAAAGACCATTGCCCACGGCACATCACTGACTTTGCCCCATAATTCACCATTAATAAAGTTACCAATTCGTCCAAAAAACAAACCAATTGGAACCATTGGCGCAATAAAGTCACTAATATGAAAATATGACTTACCCGTTTTACGTGCAAAAAAGCCAAAAGCGAGTAACACACCGATTAGACCACCATGGAAGGACATACCGCCCTGCCACACTTTAAATAGATTAAGTGGATTCTCAACGAGGCTAGGAAAATCATAAAATAATGCATACCCAACACGACCACCCACAATCACACCAATCGCGCCATAAAACAACAGATCTTCCACCTGCTCTGCCGTCCAGTCATAACGCGCGGCTCTGACGCGACCTAACCACCATGCACCAACAAAACCAAATAAGTACATCAAACCGTACCAATGAATTTGTAAAGGGCCTAATGACACAGCAACAGGGTCAATTGTTGGATAAATCATACAAATCTCACAAAATTGTGGAAAAAAACAGACAAATTTAATTAAAAAGCTAGCCCATCATACCAATTACCGTTAGAATAGCCACCCATTGCATTGTTTTGATTGTAATTTAACAGTTATTTCAAGCAATTTTGAGTGCAAAGATATTGCCCATACATATGGGGAAACCGCGGAAAAGCAACAATATTATAAAAGATAGCTTTCACCGTTTTGGCGCACAGCATGTACTACTTGTTGCATTAACACCTAATTATATAGGGTTGATGTTGCAACGATACTACATTTAACCGTTAAAATTTTAGTTATTCCAGGAGACGGAAACATGAAATTACAAAAACTAACAGCTCTGTGCCTAGCTGCCAGTGCATTCACAGCAACATCAGCTATGGCGTGGGAAAGCGAAGACGGCCAACATTCTACAAGCGCAAGCGTAGCATTATCTACTGACTACATGTGGCGTGGTACTTCACAAACTGATAACGAAGCTGCTGTTTCTGGTAGTTTTGATTACAGCCACTCAACTGGTTTCTATGCTGGCGCATGGGCATCAAACATTCAATTAGATGATTCAAGCATCGAAATTGATGGTTACTTAGGTTACGCTAGCGAATTCGGCGACACAGGCATCAGCTATGATGTTGGTTTCATGCGTTATTTCTTCCCAGGTAACGACCGTAATGGCGACTGGAATGAAATCTATGCAGCATTAAGCTACAGCTACTTCAGCTTCAAAGTATCTCATTCTGCTGATGCATTAGCATCACACGAATCTGCAACTCATTACCTATTTGGATTTAACTACGGTCTTCCAATGGGTGTTGAATTCCACGCAAACTACGCGTTCTACGATTTTGATGATCTAGATGGTACATTCGGCGCAGCAGCAGCTGGTGTAGATGATACTTTAGAAGATTTCAACCTTGGTTTCTCTAAAGAAATCGCTGGTTTCGGTTTTGACTTAACTTACTACAACACATTAAGTGATGCAGAAGAATTAGTTGAAAACTTGAACGGCGGTTCAGACAGCATTGCTGACGATCGTTTCGTCTTCACTATTTCTAAATCTCTATAATATATAGACTGATTTAGTTAGTAGTAATAAGAAAAAGCCACCAGCGCCTAGCGTTGGTGGCTTTTTTGTTTCTATTAGAAAATTTAGCCGCCCTTTTACGCAACGTGAAAACAACAAACGGCCATTTATTTGACTAAAAAACCACGCTTTATAACGCACTGTTATATCGCAACCCCGCTTTTACCTGCACCAAAATGATCCACCCCTCATTCAAGCATCAGTGAAAACTAGAACTAGATCACTGTTTTTCAAGATAAATCTCACATTGGCACGCATCCTGCTCTATGTAATACAAGTGATTTCGCTATCCGGCAAATTACCACCTTTAAATCAAACTGTCGTAGGAGACAATAATGAGGATGAAAAATTTAACTGTTCTATGTTTAGCTGCAAGCGCATTAACAACAACATCAGCTTTTGCTTGGGAAAGTGCTGATGGTCAACATTCGACTAGTGCAAGTGTCGCAATGTCTTCAGACTACATGTGGCGTGGTTACAGTCAAACTGATAACGAGCCAGCTATCTCTGGTAGCTTTGATTACGGTCATTCAAGTGGTTTCTATGCTGGTACATGGGCATCAAACGTTGACTTTGGCGATGACACAAGCATGGAAATCGATATCTATGCTGGTTTCGCAAGTGAATTTGGTGATTCAGGTATTAGCTACGATGTTGGTGTTCTTCGTTATATGTACCCAGATGAAGACTATGACTGGAATGAATTTTATGTTTCTTTAGGTTATAGCTATTTCAGTGCTGGAATTGCTTATTCAAGTGATGTTTACGGTTCTGATGAAGACGGTACTTATTACTCATTAGGTTTCGATTATGACTTACCAATGAATCTTGCATTGAGTGCCGGCGTAGGTTATTACGATTATGATGATGATGTTTTCGGTGCGGGTGTTGAAGATAACGCAACAGATTACCATATTGGCTTATCTACTGAAGTAGTCGGCTTTGGTGTTGATTTAACTTACACCGATACTGACAGCGATGGCGAAGATCTTTATGGCGATAATATTGCCGACGGTCGTTTAGTCTTTACCGTATCTAAATCTTTATAAATAGTACACCCGCTACCAAGAACACGGTAGCGGGACTTTAATAACGAAGGAAAAACTTATGAAACAAGTTGTAGCAGTAATAAAACCCTTCAAATTAGACGATGTACGCGAGTCTCTATCGGAAATTGGCGTACAAGGTCTAACTGTTACTGAAGTCAAAGGCTTCGGTAGACAGAAAGGGCATACGGAGCTTTATCGTGGTGCTGAATATGTTGTCGACTTTTTACCTAAACTTAAATTAGAAATTGCCGTCGACGATGATTTAGTAGAACAAGTTATCGAAGCTATCACAAAAGGAGCCAATACCGGCAAAATTGGTGATGGTAAGATTTTCGTCTATCCACTAGAGCAAGTGGTTCGGATTCGTACTGGCGAAACCGGCCCTGAAGCCCTTTAAAGTTTAATTTAGGAGAAAAAACAATGGAAAACCAAATTTTCCAACTCCAATACGCCATGGACACATTCTATTTCTTAGTATGTGGTGCCTTGGTTATGTGGATGGCAGCAGGCTTCGCAATGTTAGAAGCAGGTCTTGTTCGCGCTAAAAATACAACAGAAATTTTAACCAAAAATGTCTTACTTTTCGCCATTGCCTGTACCGCTTATTTGGTCATCGGTTATGACATTATGTATGGCGGTGGTTTCTTATTAGATGGTATCGCAGGTGGTGACACCTTAGTAGAAGACGCATTAGCTGCTTCAGCTGAAGCCGGTTTTGAAGGTGGGTCTGTTTATTCAGGTGCCTCTGACTTCTTCTTCCAAGTTGTCTTCGTAGCAACCGCGATGTCTATTGTCTCAGGTGCGGTCGCAGAAAGAATGAAGCTAAGCGCTTTTGCTTTATTCGCTATCGTAATGACTGCTTTTATCTACCCAATGGAAGGTAGCTGGACATGGGGTGGTAACTCTGTCTTCGGTATGTTCTCTCTTGGTGATGATTTTGGCTTCCTTGATTTTGCAGGCTCAGGTATCGTCCATATGGCAGGTGCTGCTGCAGCATTAGCTGGTGTTATCTTATTAGGTGCTCGTAAAGGTAAATATGGCCCTAACGGTGAAATCAAACCAATCCCTGGTTCAAACTTACCATTAGCAACATTAGGTACTTTCATCTTATGGATGGGTTGGTTCGGCTTCAACGGCGGTTCAGTCTTGAAACTAGGTGATATCGCTAACTCAAACGCGGTCGCAATGGTGTTCTTAAATACGAATGCAGCTGCAGCAGGTGGTGTTATCGGTGCTCTTATCATTGCCAAAATCATGTTTGGTAAAGCTGATTTAACCATGATTTTAAATGGTGCATTAGCAGGTTTAGTCGCTATTACGGCAGAGCCTTTAGCGCCAACGCCTGGCCTGGCAACAGTTGTCGGTGCTATCGGTGGTATTTTGGTTGTATTCTCAATCGTGACGTTAGACAAGCTCAAGATTGATGATCCTGTCGGCGCTATTTCGGTTCATGGTGTCGTGGGTATCTGGGGCTTATT
>JAIBDZ010000003.1 GCA_024685975.1 Piscirickettsiaceae bacterium
GAAATCAATATGGTGAATTTCTCCTTCTTCGTGGGTAGAGGGATAGGTCCGTGTACCTGTGCACCGGTCCTTTTCGCTGTGTTCACAATTTCCTGTGTAGAGATATCAATAAGGCGATGATCGAACGCCTTTAGCCGAATCCGTATTCTCTGGTTTTGCATTCAACCCATCTCCCGATAAGGGTGTGAAATGTGGCGCTCTTCAAAAAGCACTTTCACAAATCTACTAATTTTCAAGACAAAAAAACCCCTTCCCTTATAGAAGAGAAGGCGCATGCTTTTGATGCCCCTGCTTGAAGTTCAAGCTACCCGTGGCTTCTAATTGAAGCCTTTTATTTCCACGGTCCGAATATGCGGGCCGTATTCATCATATTTCAAATTCCAAGCGTGTCATCAGCCAGGTACTTTTAAATACATTTTGGCCTTCAGCAAACTTGGGGGGCGCATCATACCTGCCCTAATTGCCAATTACTACTATTTTTGACCAAGATCCTTATGGGATCTTGGTTACAACGCCTGCGCCGACTGTTCTGCCACCTTCTCGTATCGCAAAACGCTGACCTTCTTCCATCGCAATCGGTGCAATCAAGGTTACGTCCATCTTAACGTTGTCTCCAGGCATGACCATTTCAACACCTTCCGGTAATTCACATGCGCCTGTTACGTCTGTTGTTCTGAAGTAGAATTGTGGACGGTAACCATTAAAGAATGGTGTGTGTCGGCCACCTTCATCTTTCGATAAAATGTACACTTCAGCTTCAAATTGGGTATGTGGCTTAATTGAACCAACATGCGCCAATACTTGACCACGTTCTACTTCTTCTCGTTTTGTACCACGTAGCAATACACCTACGTTGTCGCCCGCCCGACCTTCGTCAAGTAACTTACGGAACATTTCAACACCAGTACATGTTGTTAACTGGGTGTCTTTGATACCAACAATTTCAATTTCTTCACCAACTTTGATGATGCCGCGCTCTACACGTCCTGTTACTACCGTACCACGACCTGAGATTGAGAATACATCTTCAATCGGCATTAAGAAGGCACCATCAATAGCGCGTTCTGGTTCTGGGAAGTAGCTATCCATTGCATCAACTAATTTCATGATAGCTGGTACACCAATTTCGCTTGTGTCGCCTTCTAACGCTTTTAACGCTGAACCAACTACGATTGGTGTGTCATCACCAGGGAAATCGTATGAATCTAATAATTCACGTACTTCCATTTCAACAAGTTCGATTAATTCTTCGTCATCAACCATGTCTGCTTTGTTTAAGAACACAACAATATATGGAACACCTACTTGGCGTGACAATAAGATATGTTCACGTGTTTGTGGCATTGGACCGTCTGCTGCGTTGACAACTAAGATCGCGCCGTCCATTTGCGCAGCACCTGTGATCATGTTTTTAACGTAGTCAGCATGGCCTGGGCAGTCTACGTGTGCATAGTGACGTGAGTCTGATTCGTATTCTACGTGTGCTGTTGAGATCGTAATACCACGTTCTCTTTCTTCTGGCGCGTTATCAATATCCGCGTAATCTTTAAATTCACCACCACGGGCTTCAGCCATTACTTTGGTAATCGCTGCTGTCAATGTAGTCTTACCGTGATCTACGTGACCAATCGTTCCTACGTTAACGTGCGGCTTCGTTCTTTCAAATTTTTCTTTAGACATGACCAGAGTCTCCCCGTCAATATTATCAAGTTATAACAAAAACAAACAGACAGAAATAACCCTGTCTAATCAACACTATTTAACAGTTTAGCGTGGAGCCCACAATCAGAATCGAACTGATGACCTCATCCTTACCATGGATGCGCTCTACCGACTGAGCTATGCGGGCCATACTCCCAAAAAATTGGAGCGGGTGATGGGAATCGAACCCACGTGATCAGCTTGGAAGGCTGGAGTTCTACCATTGAACTACA
The DNA here is from genome assembly GCA_024685975.1 of Piscirickettsiaceae bacterium. Lineage (GTDB taxonomy): Bacteria > Pseudomonadota > Gammaproteobacteria > Nitrosococcales > Methylophagaceae. The sequence goes on from JAIBDZ010000003.1 coordinate 1,935, forward strand.
CCCGCATAAACTCTTTTATTCGCTACCCTATCTTTAAATCTTAATGGTGGAGGGGGGAGGATTCGAACCTCCGAAGGCGAAGCCGTCAGATTTACAGTCTGATCCCTTTGGCCACTCGGGAACCCCTCCACGGAAACACGACATTATTCGGAAAACAGACCGACATGTCAACAACAAAAGTGTCTCATTGTGAAATTGTTTAAATGTAAGCAGATTGAAACTGGGTGATTTGATGTTATTCTGCGTAAGCGAAGCGCACATAGTATACTATTCTATTCTCTTTTCCTATCTAATTTAAAACCGACTCTGGAGTAACATTATGGAGCAGTACCGCGGTACAACTATCCTTTCTTATCGTAGAAATGGACAGGTTGTTATTGGTGGAGATGGGCAGGTCAGTCTCGGTAATACCGTGATGAAAGGCAATGCTCGTAAAGTACGTCGTTTGTATCATGATCAAGTGATCGCAGGATTTGCCGGCGGCACAGCCGATGCTTTTACCTTGTTCGAACGTTTCGAAGCCAAACTTGAAAAACACCAAGGTAATTTAACAAGAAGTGCGCTTGAACTCGCAAAAGATTGGCGTACAGATAGAATGATGCGTCGTTTAGAAGCATTATTGGCTGTCGCAGATAAAGACCAATCTTTAATCATTACCGGTAATGGCGATGTCATTGAACCTGAACAAGGTCTGATGGCTATTGGTTCAGGCGGCCCTTTTGCGCAATCTGCTGCCACAGCTTTAATGGAGAATACTGATTTAAGTGCACGTGATATTGTCGAGAAAGGCTTAAATATCGCTGCTGACATTTGTATCTATACCAACCACAACCTTACGATTGAAACCTTAGAAAGCGAGTCTTGAGTCAATTATGGACGCATTAACACCAAAACAAATTGTTGCAGAATTAGATAAACACATTATTGGTCAGCAAGCGGCTAAAAAAGCAGTCGCTATTGCCCTTCGTAACCGCTGGCGCAGAAAACAATTATCCGCTGACTTACAGCATGAAATCACGCCTAAAAACATTTTAATGATTGGCCCCACGGGTGTAGGTAAAACAGAAATCGCCCGTCGTTTGGCTTCTTTAGCGAAAGCCCCTTTTATTAAAGTAGAGGCCACTAAATTTACTGAAGTCGGTTATGTCGGCCGCGATGTTGAGTCTATTATTCGTGATCTCGCAGAAATGGCGATGAAAATGCTTCGTGAACAAGCGGTCAAGTCATTCAAAGAAAAAGCGCAAGATGCGGCTGAAGAACGTATTCTTGATGCCTTGCTGACACCCGCTCGTGATGACACCCTAGATGAAGAATCTAATACCCGTCAACGATTCCGTAAAATGCTACGTGAAGGCAAATTGAACGATCGTGAAATTGAATTGGAATTATCTGCTGCCAGTAATGTGGGGGTCGAAATCATGACGCCACCAGGCATGGAAGAAATGACCAATCAATTACAAGAAATGTTTCAGAACATGGGCAGTTCACGTACGGCAACCCGAAAATTAACCGTTGATAACGCCATGCGTTTATTAGTCGAAGAAGAAGCGGCTAAGTTGATCAATGAAGAAGATTTAAAAGCCCAGGTTATTGAGACTGTCGAACAAAGCGGTATCGTATTCTTAGATGAAATCGATAAAATCACCCAACGTAGTGAAGGTGGTGCTAGCGGTGCTGATGTATCACGTGCCGGTGTCCAACGTGACTTATTGCCCTTAGTTGAAGGTAGTACGGTGTCAACTAAATACGGCATGATCAAAACAGATCATATTCTCTTTATCGCCTCTGGTGCTTTTCACCTGAGCAAACCTTCAGACTTAATTCCTGAGCTACAAGGCCGTTTGCCGATCCGTGTTGAACTCGATGCATTAGGCGCTGATGATTTTGTACGCATTTTAACTGAACCTGATGCGTCATTAACGGAGCAATATATCGCTTTACTGGGTACAGAAGGTATCACCATTTCTTTTTCTGATGATGGTCTAAAACAAATTGCGAAACTTGCCTGTGATGTCAATGAGCGCACTGAAAACATTGGTGCACGCCGACTTCACACCTTGTTAGAAAAATTATTAGAAGAAATCTCCTACGCAACGTTAGATGATGGCAACGAAACCATTGTGATCGATGCAGATTATGTGACACAACAACTGGGTGACTTAGTGCAAGACGAAGACTTGTCACGCTATATTCTATAGAGCACTTATGACGACTAAACAATCTTCCCCACCCGATACATTGGTTTTACATCGCCAATCCAAAACATTGGAATTGACTTATGGCACCGATGTTTATTTGCTTCCAGCCGAATATTTACGTGTGTATTCGCCTTCTGCAGAAGTACAAGGTCATAGCCCAGATCAAGCTGTCTTGCAATTGAATAAAGAACAAGTCGGCATCGATCAGCTAGAGCCTGTCGGGCATTATGCCGTTAAGATTTATTTTGACGATGGTCATGATACTGGTTTGTATACTTGGAGTTACTTGTATACTCTGGCATCTGAATACCAACAGCGCTGGCAAATTTATTTAAATGACTTAGCGGCATCAGGCCACCAACGACAGGAATAAAAGAGGTCGATTTTGGATAAAGACAATACGACACATTTTGGCTTCCAAGAAGTCCCGGTAAAAGATAAAGTGAAACGCGTTGCTGGCGTCTTTCATTCTGTCGCCAATAAATATGATGTCATGAATGACTTGATGTCGATGGGCGTTCATCGTTTTTGGAAAAGATTCACCTTAAATGCCAGCCATGTCAGAAAAGGCGATCGTGTGTTAGACATCGCCGGTGGCACGGGCGATCTCACTATGCAGTTTTCAAAAATGGTGGGACGGACAGGCCACGTCATTCTCGCTGATATCAATGAAAGCATGCTACAAGTGGGCCGTAATCGCCTCACTGACCATGGTATCGCCGGTAATGTAGATTATGTGCAAGCCAATGCAGAATCTTTGCCCTTCCCAGACAATTATTTCGACTGCATCACCATTGCTTTTGGCCTTCGTAATGTCACCGATAAAGATGCTGCTTTACGCTCGATGTACCGTGTTTTAAAGCCAGGTGGAAAATTGTTGGTATTAGAGTTCTCAAAACCAGCAGAATGGCTCGCACCCGTTTATGATCTTTACTCATTCAAACTCCTGCCTAAGATTGGCAAAGTCGTTTTAGATGATGAAGACAGTTATCGCTATCTTGCAGAGTCGATTCGCATGCATCCAGATCAAATGACGATGAAAACGATGATGGCAGACGCTGGGTTCGAACGCTGTGATTATCATAATATGACGGCGGGTATTGTTGCTCTCCATAGTGGCTATAAATTTTAACGATTCGACACTCACTCATGACAACGGCGTTAACCCCTTTTCTTAAACCGATTGAATTTGCTATTAACAAAGCGTTGGCAGCGGATCCTGATACCCAACAAAAACTCATTGGCTTTGATGGGCAACGTATTACAGTCCATATAAGTGATGTGAACGTGATGATTCATGCGACCTTTACTCATCAAATGTTACGTTTGTCGAGTGGGGAAGAAGAGGATGCCGATCTCACGATTGCAGGTAAAGCCAGTGCTTTAGCAGGTTTAGGCAAAAATCCTGGTCATCTATTCTCAGATGACATTACGATTTATGGCAATGTGCAATTTGCCAAACAATTACAAGATGTATTAGCTAGCTTTGAATTTGATTGGGAACATCATTTAGCCAAAATCACGGGAGATACCTTAGCCTTTCCTATTGCGCATGGACTGAGGCAGTTTGGACAATGGTTAAACCAAAGTCACCAATCGATGCAGCTTAATGTCAGCGAATATTTAAAAGAAGAAGCCAAGTTGTTACCTGATCGCAGCCAGGTTGCCCATCAATTATCACAAGTCGATTCATTACGTGCTGATCTTGACCGTCTAGAAGCCCGCATTAATCGTTTTTTGAAGCCATGATATGAATGTAAAACAATTCTTCCGGCTACTCAAAATCAACCATGTCCTAGCCAAACACCGCCTAGACGATATCATTCAAGCGACCCATCTGATTCGGCCTTTGCGTTATTTAAGTTATCTCTCACCTTATCGAATCACACATCGAAAAACGGTCCCACTAGGCGAACGCATCCGACTGGCCTTACAAGAATTAGGCCCTATTTTTGTGAAATTTGGCCAACTGTTATCCACACGGCGAGACTTATTACCCGATGATATTGCTGATGCCTTAGCAAAACTGCAAGATCAAGTCGCCCCATTTGATAGTGACACTGCATTACAGCTTATTCGAGAAACTTATGGTGAAAAAGAATTAGATCATTATTTTTCACATATTGATGATAAACCCTTAGCATCCGCATCTATTGCTCAAGTCTATGCTGCTACGTTGACTGATGGCCAAGACGTTATTCTAAAACTCGTCAGACCGGGCATTGAAAAAACGATTAAACACGATGTCGCCCTACTTTATACTATCGCTAATCTTGCTGAGCGTTACTGGTCAGAAGGCAAACGGCTTCATCCTGTCGAGGTTGTTTCTGAACTTGAAAAAAACCTGTTTGATGAATTAGACATGTTGCGTGAGGCCTCGTCGGCATCACAATTAAAACGCAACTTCGAAGATACCGACTTATTATATGTACCTGATATTAATTGGTCTTTGACCAAATCTAAACTGCTTGTTCAAGAGCGCGTTTATGGTATTCCTATTGGTGATATTGATGCTTTACGAGCCAAAAATGTCAATCTAGAACGACTAGCCGAAATTGGCGTTGAAATCTTCTTTACGCAAATTTTCAAACACAGCTTTTTCCATGCTGATATGCATCCTGGCAATATTATGGTCGATGCCAGTGATCCTGAAAACCCTAAATATGTCGCGATAGACTTTGGCATCATGGGAACATTGGCACAGGATGACCAACGTTATTTAGCCGATAATTTTCTGGCCTTTTTTAATCATGATTACCGCCGTGTTGCTGAACTCCATATCGAGTCAGGCTGGGTGCCAGCGGATACTCGATTAGATGAATTTGAAGCCGCGATCCGAAGTGTGTGCGAACCAATCTTTGCTAAACCTTTAAAAGAAATCTCTTTTGGCCACTTGCTCTTACGATTATTCCAAACCGCTCGCCGTTTTAATATGGAAGTCCAACCACAACTGGTCTTATTGCAAAAAACCTTATTAAATATCGAAGGCCTTGGCCGTCAGCTTTATCCTGATCTAGATTTATGGCAAACCGCTAAACCCATCTTAGAACAATGGATGAAAGAAAGAGTCAGTATTAGCAGTGCTTTCAAAACGCTTCAACAAGAAGCGCCGCAATGGCTCCATACCTTGCCTGAGTTACCTCGCCTTTTGCATGATGTCAGTCAACAAGCTCAAGCTGGCAAGTTGATGGTCAACCTCTCTAATAAAGATCTCAAACAAATAGAACGTAGCTTGCACCGCTCTCAACGTCATACCTTAAAAGCCATCAGCGGAGCGACATTCTTTATTAGTGCGACTATCATCGCTTATTTTGACACACGTCATGGCATTGCTGGTCTACCTGTCATGAGCTGGCTATTGGGTATTGCCGGTTCCATCTTATTATTTTCTAGTTTTAAACAACCTTAACCACTGAACTGATATGTTTAAATATATTCTCGCGGCCTTGGGCTTTTATCTCTGGGGCATTTTTGGCGCCATTTTAGGTTACTTTATTGGCGGCAGTTTTGATCGTGCCCGTGCTTTAGGCTTAGGTGCCGTGAACCCGCTCGGCAACGCTCAACGACAAGCCATCTTCTTAGAAACAACCTTTGTATTGATGGGTAAACTTGCAAAAGCAGATGGCCGGATCTCTCAAGAAGAAATCGACCATGTCGAAGATTTCATTCAAAAAATGGGCATGACGCCCCTACATCGTCAACAAGCAATTGAACAATTTAAACGCGGTGCAGCAGCAGATTTTGATATTGAGCCTGTACTCAAGCAGTTTATGTCTTCATGTGGCCAGACCTTGCATCTCAAACAAGTAATGATGATGTACTTAATTGTCATGGCGGCGGCAGATGGCCTTGTCGATGACACAGAACAGGATTTCCTTAGAACAATTGCCAGCCGATTAGGCTACCAAGATTACGAATTTCAACAAATGCTCGAAATGGTCTTGAACCAAAGTCACTTTCGACAAGGCGGCTCACAAGCTACCTCATCAAGTGCATTGGCTGATGCCTATAAAGCGCTTGGCGTCAGCGATACAGATAGTGATGCCGTCATAAAACGTGCTTATCGCAAACTGATGAGCCAATACCATCCTGACAAATTAATGGGCCAAGGTGTACCAGAAGACATGCTAGCAGTGGCAACAGAGCAAGCAAAAGAAATTCAAATTGCTTATGACCTAATCAAAAAACATCGAGAAAGCTAACCTCAATCACGATACTTTTCATACCAAGCAGAGACGCTAGCAACACAATATGGTACGAAATAGGTCATACCGCCTTTTACCCAATCAATGGAATGTCTCCCTATCAAGGCATCCCATTGATTGATCATATTGAGAATCGTTCCAACCACAATGGCGACATACACCCATCGCCATTGTAGAAAATGTCTCAAATGTTGATAATTATTAAATGGGATTAGTCGGCGCAAAGACTTCATAATGCATATTAGCTTCAGGAATAGCAAGTTGCTGACAGGCTCGTTTCATGCCAGACATAAATTCTTTAGGTCCACAAAAATACACTGCTGTTTGTTCTTCCAAAGGAATCGCCGCCTCTTTCGTCCATGCCGCTAGTTTATCGGCATCGATATAGTTATCTACTTTTCCTGCTGTAATTTGACAATGATAATGAAAGCCATATTGCTCTTTTAGCGCGGCAAGATCTCGTTTAAATAATTCACTTTCAGCATCATGTTGCGATTGAATAAATAACACCTTCTTAGGATCGATGCCATTGATCAACGCCTGTTGTAACATAGTCATTAACGGCGTGATACCAACGCCTGCAGCAATAAATACATGGTATGGCTTTTCATTATCTAATCTAAAGACACCTGTTGGTGCTTGCACCGTCACTTTCATCCCTTGCTGACATTGGTGTAAATATGACGACACAACACCTTTCGGTTCTGCTTTTACCGTGATTCTAAACTGGCCTGGTGTCAACATTGAAGATAATGAATATTGCCTAATTTGTTGATATTTTGATTCAGGTAACGAGAGTTTGATGCCAATATATTGACCCGCATCAAAGTCAGGTACAGATTTGCCATCAGCAGCATCAAGATAAAAAGATTTCACATTATAAGATTCATCTTTAATCCTACTAATAACAAACTCACGATCCCCTCGCCAACCACCGACACTTTGCTCATTATGTTGATATATCGACTCTTCAGCATTGATAAACACATCGGCTAAGACACCATATGCTTCTCCCCAAGATTGTAATACCGGATGTCCAGCTGGTAATTCGGCCACATCCTGAATCGCTGATAACAAGGCATTACCAATGAGCGGATATTGTTCGGGAATCACCCCTAGACTGACATGTTTATGGGCGATTCGCTCTACTTCCGGCAACAATGATTCAAGCTGAGTAATATTTTTTGCATACAATAAAACAGCACCGGCTAAGGCTTTGGCTTGCTCGCCTTTTTTTTGGTTAGATTCATTAAAGATATGTCTTAAAGACTCATTTTCACTTAATAAATTCTGATAAAAATGTTGAATGATTTTTTCCCCCTGCTGCTCTAACAAAGGAATTGTTGACTGAACTGTATCAATGGTTTGTTGGCTTAACATATTTAGGCTCCTATTAACATTCATCTATTATGAATCTTTATAAAGATGCATAATACATATATCTTTTAAGAATGCAAGAGATTATAATGCTGCTATCTAACTATTTGGTTGTTTTATGCAATTAACTAAACACACCGATTTTGCTTTTAGGGCGTTAATTTACCTTGCTTCTATCGAAGGAGAGTTAACAACGATTCAAACCATTACCGACAGGTTCGTCATTTCAAAAAGTCATGCCATGAAAATCATCAATAAAATGGCAAATAAGGGATGGGTGAAGTCTATCAGAGGTAAAAATGGGGGCATCGCTTTAGGTTGCGCCGCCGATAAAATCGTATTATCAGACGTGATTAAAGTCATGGAAAATAATGTCGCACCTGTCAATTGCGAGGCACCACGTTGCCTTATTGCTGATGCCTGTATCTTAAGGGGGGTCTTAGCTGGCGCGCAGCGAGCTTACTTTGACTACCTGTCTAATTATACGCTGGCCGATCTACTGCATGAAGAAACCCGCCGTATTTTGTTGCAAGCATCTTAATCTATAACGGTGCTTATCGGCTGCCCCAAATCTTAGTTACAGCCCTATCAGAACCCAAACCCCCAACAATAAGTGCAACTAAGCCGATAGTGGCAAAAACAATAACGGGGAGGAAATAAGCCGGATCGACACCTTCAGGCATGATGTAAAAACTCAGGCCGCTTAAACCTGAAAATAAAACACCCATGAAAATTAATATTTTCCGGTTTAAAGGTTTGTAGTCATATGGACCTTGGCCTTTCTCAAACGGCGCCAAGATAGGAGAACATAGTTTTCTTAATAATACTTTCATCTGTTAAAACAACCCCGTAATGACACCATCATCTGCCACATCAATCCGTTCACTCGCTGGCAGCTTCGGCAAGCCAGGCATCGTCATGATATCACCACATAATACGACGAGAAATTCTGCGCCGCGTGACAGTTTAACATCACGTACTGTCAAGGTATGTCCTGTAGCAGCACCTCGCATTGTTGCATCACTGCTGAATGAATACGGTGTTTTCGCCATACAGACAGGAATATGACTGTGAGTTTTACTAAATTCAGCGAGTTTTTTGTGAACGCTTTTGTCCGCGACGACTTCTTTGGCACTATAAAGCTTGAGGGCAACGGCATTGATTTTATCCCATAAAGGTTCGTCATCTTGATAGAGGAACTGGAATTGATTATTTTGTTCTTCAATGCTGTTTAAGACTTCATGTGCCAGCGCTTCAGCCCCTTGCCCACCATGCGCCCAATGGGTGGCAATGACGGCTTTCGCACCATAGCTTTCGACGGTCGATTTGACTAATGCAATCTCGGCTTCGCTATCTTGAATAAAGTGATTAATGGCAACCACGCAAGGCACACCAAAATGATCTTGTAGGTTTGATAGGTGACGTTTAAGGTTTGCCATGCCTTTTTCTAAGGCGGTTAAGTCTTCGGTTGCTAAGTCTTTTGCTTCGACGCCGCCATGATATTTTAAGGCTTTGACTGTGGCGACGATGACGGCTGTATCAGGTTTTAATCCTGCTTTGCGACATTTAATATCAATAAACTTCTCAGCCCCCAAATCGGCACCGAATCCTGCTTCTGTCACGACATAATCGCTTAGTTTAAGTGCCATTTTGGTGGCGATAACACTGTTACAACCATGAGCAATATTGGCAAAAGGGCCGCCATGTACAAAGGCTGGGTTATTTTCTAATGTCTGAACCAGGTTCGGCTTGATGGCTTCTTTTAATAGCGTCGCCATGGCTCCTTGGGCATTCAAATCTTTGGCATAACGCGCTGTGCCATCTCTTGAATAGCCAATTAAGATATTACTGAGTTTTTCTTTTAACTCTTTTAATGAGTTCGCCAAGCAAAATATCGCCATCACTTCAGAGGCGACAACAATGTCAAAACCATCTTGGCGAGGAAAGCCATTGGCTGCGCCACCGAGGCCGACCGTGATGTCTCTTAAAGCACGGTCATTCATATCTATGACTCTGCCCCAAGTGATTTTTCTTATGTCGAGGTCAAGTTCATTGCCGTGATGAATGTGATTATCAATCATGGCAGATAATAGGTTATGGGCAGCACTGATGGCGTGAAGATCACCAGTGAAGTGAAGATTAATATCTTCCATCGGCACAACTTGAGCATAACCGCCGCCAGCCGCCCCGCCTTTCATGCCAAAACACGGCCCCATAGCAGGTTCACGTATGCACACCATCGACTTTTTACCGATTCGGTTTAACGCGTCGCTTAAGCCAATTGTCGTGGTAGTTTTGCCTTCTCCAGCGGGTGTTGGGCTAATCGCAGTGACTAGGATCAGTTTGCCGTCTGCTTTATCGGCTTGTTCAGCTAAAACATCGAGCGATACCTTGGCTTTATAATGGCCGTAAGGTTCTAACTGGTCAGCTTGCAAACCTAAAGTTTGCTCAGCCAATGAAGTAACCGGCTGCATCTTTGCTTGCTGTGCGATTTCAATATCTGACATAAACGTCCGCCATAAAAAGTCTCTGGGTAGAATTATACGTTACAGTATGAATTTCACCAGTTAAGCTTATTCTTCACCCCAACGTGGTTGAAGCGTGTGTTCAATGCCAGCTTGATCTAAGATCTTCGCGACAACAAAGTCAACAATATGCGCTAATTCCGTAGGCCTAAAATAAAAGCCCGGATTAGGCGGTAAAATACACACCCCGAGACGCGCGAGTTTCAGCATGTTTTCTAAATGAATAGCTGAAAAAGGCGCTTCTCTCGGTACAACGATCAGTTGACGATTTTCTTTTATCATCACATCAGCGGCACGGTTAATCAGATTATCACTGCTACCACAGGCAATGGATGACAATGTTCCCATCGTGCAAGGACACACGATCATCGTTTTCACTTGATGAGAGCCACTAGCTAATGGCGAATGCCATTGTTGTTCACCATAGACTTCGATTAAATCCGGATCGCATTGGTATTCATTCACCAAAAACTTATGCACATCACTCGCACGGCCAGGTAATGTCCAGCCCAGTTCATCAGAACATAAGATCCGAGCCGCTGCCGAAACCATGACATGAACAGTAATATTTTGGCTTAATAATACTTGTAATAAGCGCTGACTATAGACAGCCCCTGACGCACCCGTTAATGCTAATGCAATTTGTTGATTATTTGTTTTCATCGTGCCGCCAATGCTGTTGCCAATTTAGTATGAATACCACCAAAACCACCATTACTCATAATGACAATTTCATCACCAGATTGTGCTGTTGTTGCCACTTGATTAATGATGTCATCTATCGAGTCATATACCTTTGCTTTTTCGCCTATTTGCTCAGCCACATCAAGTAAAGACCACGCCATCTCAGGTTGCTGATAAAAAATGACCGTATCAGCATCATCAAGTGCAGCGGCAATATTATCCTTATGAACGCCCATCTTCATGGTATTAGAACGAGGTTCAAGAATGGCTGTAATCGGTCTTGTTCCCACGTTGGCACGTAACCCCGCTAACGTGGTTTTAATGGCTGTTGGATGATGAGCAAAATCATCATAAATACGGATCCCTTGCAGCTCAGCAATGCATTCCATTCGGCGCTTAATCCCTTTAAAAGTCGCTAAACTTTGGCAAGCTTGCTCAACTGTCACGCCAATATGTCTTGCCGCTGCAATGGCTGCTAATGCATTGTAAACATTATGCATGCCTAATAATGCCCACTGTACTTTTCCGACGATTTCTCCATGTAATGTCACATCAAATTGACTGCCATCATCCGCCACATTTCTCGCTTGCAAATCAGCATCATCACACCCTATCGTCAATCGTTCAGTCCAACATCCCATCGCCAATGTTTCTTCTATAGCGGTAATATTAGACGGCGTAACAATCAACCCTTCTGATGGCACGGTGCGAACAAGGTGATGAAATTGCTTTTGAATTGCCGATAAATCCTCAAAAATATCAGCATGGTCAAACTCAAGATTGTTCATGATAAGCGTTCGTGGATGATAATGAACAAACTTTGCGCGTTTATCAAAAAACGCCGTGTCGTATTCATCCGCTTCAATAACAAAAAAGGGCGTTTGACCTAAACGGGCAGTTTCCCCAAAATTATCTGGTACACCGCCAATGAGAAATCCCGGAGCAAGTCCAGCATCCTCTAATAACCATGCTAATAGACTACTCGTTGTGGTTTTACCATGGGTACCTGATACAGCTAATACCCAACGGTCTTTTAAGCCATATTCTGCCAACCATTGGGGGCCAGAGATATACGGTAAACCTTTGTTCAGAACATATTCAACAGCAGGGTTACCACGAGATAAAGCATTTCCCATGACCACTAAATCAGGCGCAGGGTCTAAATGTTCAGCCAAATACCCTTCTTGTAAGGTAATGCCTGCTGAAATAAGTTGATCACTCATTGGCGGATACACATTGGCATCCGAGCCCGAGACAGTCATACCCAATTCTTTTGCTAATAAAGCGACACCGCCCATAAATGTGCCGCAAATACCTAAGATATGGATATGCATTACCTGTCCTCGTTACTGTGTTGTGAATTTATCAGTCCGATAATAAAGTAAAGTCCCCTTTCGTACTAGCGTAATCTACAGTTTGGTCGCCAATACTTGAATGCCAGCTAACGTGACATAACGCACATTTATCCATGACTTTACTCAAGAATTTATTTGCCTTACCGATATATGGATTAACAAGAGGCGAGCTATGACAACACCAACAAAAAAATCACAAGAACTCGACGTACGTAACATCATGCAAGGCTTAGAAGAATTTGCCAATTTCATGAGTTTCACCGGCAATCACAGCAATATGCGTATTTTAAGTGTAGAAACGCATGATGAAACAGAATTACCAACAAGGCCTCGTTCTCACTTAAAATCAGTGACAAAGTCCTATCGCTCCTCTGCATTCTAATCATCGCCTCAAACATCTCCATCTCCATGCTTAAGCTCTCATACTGACAGGGTATCGAGCTTACTCGCTACTGCCTCGCGTTCCTCTTTTCCACCTTTACACTTCTCACTTAAGTTGTTTTTCTGCCACATCTATACCATTTTTATCATCCAGCCATAGCAAAACATTGATAATAATGTAAATACATACTATTCTCACTTGCAACTAAATTGCACTTTCTAGTTAGCCCATTTTAAAGACATACTTATACAACCTGAAAAGGAGAATTTTCTATGCGTTTGCAACACTTTGTGATGCGTCCGTTGCTTTCTACTATGCTCGTCGCCATATCCTCACAAGCATATGCCGATACAGTTGAACTGCCTCGTATCAATATCATTACCGGTTCTGATAATGCTATTCATAAACTACCCGGTTCTGTTGCTGTTATTGATGCAGAACAGCTTGAAACCATACAACCTTTATCAACTGAAGATGCTTTAAAACGTATCGCTGGTGTCAATATTAAAGGTGAAGAAGAAACCGGTGTCGTCGCTAATATCGGCTTACGCGGTCTCAGCTCTGCTGAACAAAAAACATTGATTTTAGAAGATGGGGTTCCCGTCGCACCCGGTTTATTTATCGGTAATGGTCGTTATTACAACCCTCGTATTCAACATATTGAAAGCATCGAAGTGTTAAAAGGGGCATCGTCTTTACGATATGGTCCTTCAACCATTGGTGGTGTCATTAACTATAAATCTAAAACACCTGAAGAAGGCGTCCAAGTCAGCGGACGTGTCGGTAGTTTTGGCCTAAAAGAAGGCACAGTCGAAGCCGGTTTCGTTTCAGAAAGTGGTGATGCTCAAGCTGGTTTTATCTATACCCACGCTGATGCAGACGGTTTTCAAGATAAAGATTATGATATGGAAGATCTCATGATCAAAGGCGGCATCGAGTTAGCCAATGGTCAGTGGATTGGTGTTAAATTTAGTCATTATGAAAACGATGCCAATATTTCTTATCGCGGATTATTTTTAGGTGATTATCAATCTGAATCTGGTTATAACCCGGCTCCTGATGATTATTTCCTAACCGATCGTCAATCAATTGATATCAATCACGAATGGGATATTAATGACGACGCGCTACTTAAAACCGTTGTTTATTGGAGTGAAGTAACACGTGATTACTGGCGTTATGATGTTGACACACCTGCCTCAGAAGCCGCTGGACGCTGGGTTTACGCAGATACCTTAACGGGTAATAACCGTAGTTTTGAACGTATTGGTATTGATACGCGTTTAACCTTGCAAAATACCCTTTTTGACATCGACGGTGAAGCCGAAATTGGCGTTCGATATTTTGTCGAAGAATCAGATGATAAACGCATTCGGGCAACAAGAGAACAAGACCGTACTGGTGTCAATGATCGTCACCGTGAAGACAGCGCTAAAAGTCTTGCTGTATTTGCACAAAACCGGTTTGACATCACAGATCGCTTCAGCATCACACCAGGTTTACGCCTAGAGACTTATGAGCAAAAACGAAAAGTACTGACAGATAATAATGCCAGCGAAACCAGTGATAACACTGAACTGCTTCCAGGTTTAGGCGCAACATACTTTATTAATGACGATACGCAATTATTTGCCAGTGCCTATAAGGCTTTCTCACCAGCAGAAAATGCGGCGGCATTAGATGGTTTAGTTGATCAAAAACTAGAAGCCGAGCGTTCTGTTAATCTCGAAGTGGGTGTGAGGGGTAAAGTTGATCGTTGGAACTATGAACTAGCCGCTTTCCAAATGGATTTCGAAAACCAAATCGTTGATGGCAACTCAGATCCAAACCTGTCTCAACAAAATGGTGGCGAAACAATGCATCGTGGGATCGAAATGGTCTTAGGATATGACTTTGGGTCAGGTTTTTCTGTTGACTCTAACTTAACTTATATTCCTACCTCAGAATTCACACAAGGTGAATTTGACGGCAATCGCATCAGTTACTCTCCTGAAGTCTTAGCTAACTTACAGCTCAACTATCACAACGGCCCATTAAAAACGGCTGTGGCAATGCATTACACAGGTAGTCAATTTGGCAGTAGCGATAACAAACGCGACATCAGTGGTACTGGTGGTGGCGTAGGCGGTATTTGGGGCGGTAAATTACACTCATATACTGTTGTAGACTTATTTGCCAGTTACGATGTGAGCCAACAGTTTACCGTTTTCGGTTCTGTTAAGAACTTAATGGATAAACACTATATTGCAGGTCTACGCCAAGGTATCTATGCAGGTCCTGAACGTAGTGTCGAAGTCGGCGCAAAATATAAGTTTTAATCATGATCATATCCTCGGAGCTAATACACTTTAGCTTCGGGGATATTTTTTTATCTGCTCACATTCCTTCCTGTTCACTCTCTCTTTGAACATCATTCTGTAATCTCTTCTCTTCCCTTCCTTTCCCTCTATACCAACTCATCTTTTATCTCCTCACCACGCTCTATAATCGGCTATAGAACACTATTCCTATCAGCTTACTTCCACACACCTTTATGCATCTTGGTCTTAGTGTCCTAATATGACATTCCTTGACGCCTTTATTTTTCCCAAAAAAAAGCCCGCATCAAGGCGGGCTTTTTAAATCATTTAAGTGCTGAGAGCACTTTAGACTTGGCTTCCGTCCTCATTCACATCTTCATCATTCTTTTCTGGCGGCATTAAGTCAGCTTTGCTAATACCTAATGACAAGATGGTATTACTGGCAATGTAAACCGATGAATAAGTACCGATCACAATACCCAGCAACAATGCAATTGAAAAGGCATGAATCACTTCACCACCAAAAACAAATAATGCCAAAACCACTAATAATGTCGTAATAGATGTCATTAATGTCCGGCTTAATGTGTCGTTTAAGGCCCGATTTACAATTTCTTCTGATGATCCTTTTCTCATCTTCAAGAAGGTTTCGCGTATTCGGTCAAAGACCACGATAGTGTCGTTAAGCGAATAACCAATGATCGCCAATATCGCTGCCAATACCGTCAGATCAAACTCTATTTGAGAGAGTGAGAAAAAACCTAGCGTCAACACAACATCGTGTACTAAAGCCACAACAGACCCTATCGCAAAACGGTATTCAAATCGAAATGATACGTAAATCAAAATGCCGATTAAGGCATATAGCATCGCCAAACCACCTTGCTCGGTTAACTCTTCCCCGACTTGTGGGCCAACGAATTCAACACGACGAACATCGATTGTTGTCTCATGTCCCGTTTGCAATGTGGTCACAATACGATTGCTTAATTCCGCCATATTGGCTTCTTTCAACACAGGTAATCGAATCAATACATCATGAATAGAACCAAAGTTTTGCACAATGGCATCACCATAGCCATTTTGTTCTAACTTAGCTCTGATATCGCTTAAATTCGCTTGTTCTTGATAAGACAGCTCAATCATCGTGCCGCCAGTAAAGTCGATACCGAAATTCAAGCCTTGTGTTGCCAACGATGCAATTGAAGCAATAATCAATAACGCTGAGAAAACGGTCGCGATAACCCGTTTTGACATAAAGTTAATGTTAGTTGTTTTATTTAGAAACTGCATGATGACACCTTAGATAGATAGCTTAGGACGGTGTTTGCCACCATAAATCACATTCACTGCGGCACGTGTTCCCATAATCGCCGTAAACATCGACGTTAGAATCCCTAACGATAATGTCACTGCAAAACCTTTAATTGAACCAGTACCAAAGCCAAATAAGACAATTGCGGCAATCAATGTTGTGATATTGGCATCGGCAATGGTTGAAAAGGCTTTACCATACCCAGCATCAATACTCGCTTGTGGGCTATTCCCTACTCGCAACTCTTCGCGAATACGTTCAAAAATCAATACATTAGCATCAACGGCCATACCAACGGTCAGCACAATACCTGCGATACCTGGCAAGGTTAATGTCGCTTGTAATAATGATAATAACGCGACAATGAGAATTAAATTGGCCGCTAAGGCGACATTAGCAATCGCACCAAATACGCGATACCACAAAATCATAAAGACCAGTACAAAAGAAAAACCAATCATGACTGATTGAAAACCTTGATCAATATTATCCTGACCTAGACTCGGACCTACGGTTCGCTCTTCCACGATTTCAATCGGTGCGGCTAATGCACCAGCACGAAGTAACAATGATAATTCGCTGGCTTCCGCCCCCGAATCTAATCCTGTAATTTGAAATTTCTTCGACAACTGATCACGAATGGTAGCGACACTGATCACCTGCGGCATTTGACGGCGAATTTTCACTGTTTCACCATCAACGATACGGGTTTCAGTTTTTGACTCGATAAATACCACAGCCATCGGATTACCGACATTATCGCCCGTCACTTTACTAAACAAACGTGAGCCTTTGCCATCAAGCGTCACCGATACTGCTGGTGTCCCTGAGTCAGGATCTAATGTTGAAGTTGAGTTGATGATATGTTCACCGGTTAACATCACCCGATTTTGTAATAAATACGGTTTGCCATTGCGGTGGTAATACAGTTTTGAGCCTGCTGGCACACGACCATTAATCGCATCTTGAGGATCATGTTCATAATCAACTAAGCGAAATTCTAATGTGGCTGTTGCACCCAGAATCTTCTTGGCTTGTGCGGTGTCTTGCACACCCGGTAATTGCACAACAATTCGGCTATCGCCTTGTTGTTGAACCGTTGGCTCTGCCACCCCTAATTCATTGATCCGATTACGCAATGTGATGATATTTTGCTGCAAGGCGTTTGTCTTGGTTTCACGAATCAATTGTTCTGTGAATGCAACCGTTAACGATGGTGAAGCGGCATCATCAATAGCTTCGATAACTATATCGCTATATTCTGACTCGATTTTAGTGATGGCATTATCACGATGGGTAGTATCCCTAAAGTCGATGGTCACATGTTGTTGTTCAACTTGGATTTTTTTATAACGAATCTTTTCATCACGTAATAAGCCACGAAATTCGCTACTCAAACTATCTAATGCTTTCTCTAACGCAGCATCCATATCCACTTCCATTAAGAAGTGAACACCGCCACGCAAATCCAAACCTAAGTTCATGGCTTCCGCCCCCATTGACGTTAGCCAATTTGGAGTCGTGGAAGCAAGGTTCAATGCGATGGTATAGTCACCTTTAATCGCATCATGTAACACTTCTTTCGCTTGTAATTGCGTTTCAGCGTCATCTAAGCGCACTAACAGCCGGTTATCTTGTAATTCTGCGCTCGTATATTGAATCGATTGTGCTTTTAATGCCGTTTCTACTTCAGACATCAATGCTAAATCGATTTGGCCATAACGACCTGCTGACACTTGTACCGCCGGATCCTTATCAAATAAGTTCGGCATTGCATACAAGGCACCTATCATAATAACGATAAGCACCAAGGTATTTTTCCACATGGGATACTGGTTCATGTTTGTTTCCTAAACGTCGTGACACGTTTTTGTGTGATTTACAGCTTTTTCAATGTTCCCTTCGGTAACACTGCGCTGATTGACTCACGACGAACTTTCACTTCTAAGTTATCAGTAAACTGTACTAATATCGCGTGTTCGCCTAGATCGATAATTTTCCCCATTAGCCCGCCATCAGTGACGACTTCGTCGCCCTTTGCTAAGGCTGATTGCATGGCGCGGTGCTCTTTTGCCCGTTTTGATTGTGGGCGTACTAACATGAAATAGAATAAAGCTAAGATCGCGACAGGGATTAAAAGATCGATCATACCAGGTGCTCCCGCCGTTGCCGCTGCTGACTCAGCGTGTGCTGGCGAAATGAAAAAATCCATCATACTTCCTCAACTTGGTGCGTTATATAAAAAAGACTGTGATTATGACACAGCAGAGTATTGCTTGATAGCTTACGCCATACTAATGTCAGCATTTTGACCACGCATGTCGTAAAAGGTTTTAACAAATTGCATTAATGTGCCTTGTTCGATAGCTTGTCTTATTCCGGCCATCAATGTTTGATAATAATGCAAATTATGAATCGTATTTAAACGCGGACCTAACATTTCCCCCGTTTTATCTAAATGATACAAATAAGCACGACTATAATTTTTACAGGTATAACAATCACATAATGGATCTAATGGCCCTGTATCATGTTTGTATCGACTATTGCGAATTTTCACAACACCATGATGAACAAAAAGGTGGCCATTACGCGCATTGCGTGTCGGCATCACACAGTCAAACATATCAACACCACGCAGCACAGCCTCGACTAAATCTTCAGGACGTCCTACCCCCATTAAATAATGCGGTTTATTTTTTGGCATTCGCGGGCCGAGATGATCCAATACTCGTAACATCTCATCTTTAGGTTCACCGACAGATAGACCGCCAATCGCATAACCGTCAAAACCAATGGCTTCTAAGCCAGCTAATGATTCATCACGTAATTGGGTGTGCATGCCACCTTGTACGATACCGAACAAAGCAGACGGATTATCACCATGGGCAGCTTTGCTTCGCTCGGCCCAACGCAAAGACAGTTCCATCGATTTTTCAGCCGTTTTTTCATCGGCAGGGTACGGCGTGCATTCATCAAAAATCATGACGATATCACTACCTAAATCACGTTGAACCTGCATGGACTCTTCAGGGCCTAAAAACACTTTACGACCATCAATCGGCGACTTAAAATGTACACCTTGTTCGGTTATTTTTCTCAAATCTCCTAAGCTGAAGACTTGAAACCCGCCGGAGTCCGTTAGAATAGGTCCTTGCCAGCGCATAAAGTCATGTAAATCACCATGTTGTTTAATCACATCGGTACCGGGACGCAACATAAGATGAAAGGTATTACCTAAGAGTATTTGCGCGCCTGTCGCGCTGACTTCTTCCGGTGTCATCGACTTCACCGAACCATAGGTCCCGACGGGCATAAATGCAGGTGTTTCAATGTCTCCGCGAGGAAAACTAAGGCGACCACGTCTGGCATGGCCTTGTTGTGCTAATAATTCAAATTCCATCTTTCTTCCCGAAAATTCCGGCACAGAATAGCATTTCTACGGAAGCCTTGATTGAATTATTCCACTCTATGATGCCAAGTTAAGGTAGGATCTGCATGACTTGATTGACTGGAAATACTGATGTCTGACACTAAGATTATTGTCGCGCTTGATTACCCAACACAAGATGCGGCCATTGCGATGGCAAAACAACTCGATCCTCAGCGCTGCAAACTCAAAGTCGGCAAAGAATTATTTACCCGTTCAGGCCCGCAAATAGTTGAACAATTACAGTCTAATGGTTTTGATATTTTCTTAGATTTAAAATATCACGATATTCCCACTACCGTTGCTAAAGCTTGCCGCGCGGCAGCGGAACTCGGTGTTTGGATGATGAATGTCCATACTCTGGGTGGTGAAGCGATGATGTCGCAAGCAAAAGAAGCCATCCTACAAGCGCAATCAAAAAGCTTATTAATTGGTGTCACACTTTTGACGAGTATGGATCAAGCCACGTTTCAACAAATCGGTTTAACCGGCAGCATCAGTGACACGGTGTTACGGTTAGCCAAACTAGCAGAACAAAGTGGCTTAGATGGCGTCGTGTGTTCTGCACAAGAAGCAACGTTATTACGTGCTCAACATGCTGATGATTTTCAGCTCGTCACACCCGGTATTCGCCCTGCTAATAGCGATACTGGCGATCAACATCGCACAATGACACCTGCTCAAGCATTGGCTGCAGGTAGCAGTTATCTCGTTATCGGTCGTCCTATCACTGCAGCGACCGATCCTATGCAAGCCTTAACGGATATTGAGGCAAGCCTTATTAAACTTTAAATTTGGCAACGGCTTGTTGTAATTGTTCAGACAATAAAGACATTGTTTCAACCGCTTTAGAAGATTGTTGAGCCCCTTCTGCAGTATGCTCTGCAACTTGGCTGATATTTACAATACCGCGGTTAATATCTTCCGCGACGGTTGATTGTTCGCTGGCTGCCCCTGAAATAGCGGCACTCATTTCATCCATTTTAGAAATCATACTGGTAATCGTATCAAGTGCTTGATTGGCCTGTGCCGCTTTTTCAACACTGGTTTTCGCACTTTCACGACCTTCATTCATCACTTTCACTGCAGCGACAGCTCCGGTTTGTAATCGGCCGACCATTTCTTCAATTTCATGCGTCGATGCTTGTGTTCTCGCCGCCAGCGTTCTGACTTCATCAGCTACAACAGCAAAACCACGACCATGTTCACCGGCTCGAGCGGCTTCAATCGCCGCATTCAACGCTAATAAGTTAGTTTGTTCTGTAATCGCACGAATTACGTCGACAATAGCGCCGATATTGGCGATATCAGTTTCCAAACTGTTTAAGGTTTCTGCTGCTTTTTCTACTTCAATCGCTAAACGGTCAATCGATGTCATTGTTTCTGTAACGACTTCTTTACCCGCTTTGGCTTCTGTATCAGCATTATGGGCGGCTTCTGCTGTATTTTGTGCCGTTCTGGCCACTTCTTGTACCGATGCCGCCATTTCATTCATTGCTGTTGCGACTTGATTGGTTTCATCTTGTTGCGTTAATACACCATCAACAGTTTCACGGCTAATGATAGCCATTTCTTTTGATGCTTGTTCCAATTGAGAGACACCACCAATTAAGGTATGCACTAAAGTGGCAACATTTTTTCTGGCGTCATTTAATTCAAAAGCCATCCAGCTAAAATCACTTTTACCAGCGATGGAGATCTTTTTACTTAAATCGCCCTTTCTGATGTTTTGAATACCATCAACCAATAAATTAGCTCGCTTTGCACCGAAATTACCAATGAAAGTCGCACTCATAAATAAGATTAATCCTATTCCTGCGGTTACGCCAATCCCAATAAGACCGCGTTCACTGTTACTCATTTCTAGCGTACCCAGCACCCAAAATAATGCTGTCAACAATAACAGTCCGACTATGCCCAACACGGCCATTAACTGCATTCGTTTTTTTAGCGAGTAGTTTTCTAACTTAAACATCTCTGTCCCCACATGCCTAACAATATCCCTCTAGGCATATACATTAACACCTAGCTCTATATCTTGCTCAACACCAACCGTTGTCGGCTTGGTACTTTGTTGTTCTGACTGTGTTGTCAAACCGGCTTCTTGAAACCCATTTGAGTTATCGTCACTTCCTTGCTGATCATTAGCCTGTTGTGACGTTTGTTCTGACACATTTGCATCGCCTAATTCTAAACCATTTTCTGCAAAACTTTCACGTAGACGGGGCAAAGCTTGCTCTAATGCGTCTCTCGTCGTTGCATGATGAGCGACAAATGTAATATTTGTTTGCTCATTATGCATCGTCATTCGTACTTCAACTGGTCCTAGTTGAGCAGGGTTGAGTTTTAATGACGCTTGTTGAATACCCTCACTTGCCAACCAAACAACCCGGCTGGTCAAAACCCTATTCCACGCCGCATTTTGTAATGTCGGTTGTATATCTAATGTCGGTACAGCCTTTGGAGTCGATGTAGTCGCTGTCTGGTTCGTTAATGCTGCAACAGAAGATGACAATAACGTCGCTGCCGGCTTGTCTGCTTGGGCGACATTTTTAACTGTCTCTTCTTTTAAAGCCGGCTTTAATAATGAAACCAACTGAGCGATACGTTCCAGCTTGGTATCTAAATTAATGGGAGTGGTTTTATTTTCAACGGTATTTGATGCCTCCTGTTTAAATGAGCTCAACTCTGTCGGCATCTGCTTACTCGTTAGTGATTGCACTAACTCGGCTACCCGTTGGCCACGATCAGAGGTAGTGGTTGGGACGAGTTCTGATGGCGCTAGTTTCAATTCCTGCACCGACGACACCGTCGTTTGCTCAGCTTTTGTTTGAGGTACAACCTGCCTGACTAATTCGGCAATACGCGTCACTTTATCTGAGGTTTTACTTTGCGTTGGCTCGCTATCAGCCTCTAGTATGCTTGTTGCAGGCAAAGATGATGATGCGGCTACACGGGCAGAGGTCACAGATGGATCGTTGTTTTGATGACGATTTGGCGTTGTTTTTGATTCCGTAAAGGGCATCACAGTCGCTTGTTCTGCCATCAAAGTCTTAGCTGTAGACTGTTGTACGGGTGTCAATTGTGCCGCAATAACCGTTAAAAATTGAGTTAACTTTTCAACCACAGGTGCGGATAATTCTAATTCGGCCACCAACGTATTAATTGTCTCATTTGTGACGTTAGCGTCGATGTCGGTGACTGGCTGCCCATTAGCCGACGTAAACTGGCTTATCCATTGTTCAATTTGACTCACGGCATCCTGATCAGATATTTGACCTTCTGTTACTTGTGTTAATAACGGAGCCACGAACTCTGTTAATTGTTGTGCAAGTTCATCTAACATCGCTTCATCGGCATCAGGTAATAACTGCTGAAGCCAGTGTTCCGTCACTTTGGTATCGATAGGCAATTCATTGCCGCTTTCTACGGCGGTATTTTCCGTTTCAGCGACTGAAGTCGATGCCTGTTGGGATAATAATGCGTTTCCCTCGACAGTATTCTCTGACGTAGATTGAGTGGAAAGTTGCTCATTTAATGCCGATGAAAAAAGCGTATTATCTTCAGCTTCGCCATTGATGGCCGTCGTTTGTTTTGTTGATGCCGCAGATGTCGACGGCATATCAATATTCAATAACAGCTCTTTACTCATAGTGTTACCTTTGCAATTAGGTCATGTACTGACGATCATATTATGAATAATTCAGCAATTTGCATGCCACGATAAGACTTTACATTGGTTAAGTTATGATTCCTCTTGTTCAATCTGAAAAGAATCGATTAATTGTGCCAAACTCTGCCCTTTTTCATTCAATAATTGACTCGTTGAGGCCGCCTTTTCCACCAATTCAGCATTGTGTTGCGTCATTTCATTCACTTTTATCATGGCATCATTCACTTGAGTCAGGCCTTGCGCTTGCTCGCTACCGGCAGAAGCCATTTTCGACACAATATCTCCAACTCTCTGGGCACCCAAGACAATCTCCTCTATCACTTGGCCGGAGGCATTCACGGAATGCATGCCTTCTTTGGCTTGGCTGACGCTATCACCCATCAATAATTTCATGTCTTTTATGGTTGAAGAAGCACGTTGTGCAAGCTGCCTTACTTCAGCTGCAATGATCGCAAACCCACGGCCTTTTTCGCCGGCTTTTGCCGCTTCTACCGAGGCATTAAGTGCCAATAGGTTAGTTTGAAAAGCAATATCGTCAACTACATTAATGATCTGTGCGATCTGTTGATTAACCTGACTCACCGCCAGCATCGCTCCATTCGCTTGTTCCATGGCTGCAGCGCCTTTTTCTGCTTGCTCTCGTGCCTGATTGGCGAGCAAGCTTGCTTGCTGAGCATTATCGCCATTTTGTCTGACCGCCGTCGTCATCATATCTATGCTTCGTGCGACTTCAGATAAAGCGTGCGATTGCTGTTCTGTGCGCGACCCTAAATCTGTTGTTTCTTTAGCTATATCTGTTGCTGAAGTACTAATACATTTTGAAGCCTGCCCAATTTCTTTGGCAATTTCGGCTATTTTTCCAACCGTGTCATTGACGGCATTTTGTAATAAGGCAAAGTGTCCTTCATATTCACCAGCAATCGTTTTTGTTAAATCGCCTTCAGACATCGCCATCATCACTGATGATGTTTCATCTAGAAGATTTTCTACCTCTTGTTGTAAGACTTTTTGATCGGTAATGTCCGTTGCATACCTGACGACTTTGACCGGCTTACCATTCAAGTCGAATATCGGGTTATAAGATGCTTGTAACCATGCTTCTTGGCCTTCCCCTCGAAGCCGTTTAAATTGCCCTTGTTCGTGATGGCCTTGACGCAAATTATTCCAGAAAGTTTGGTATTCGTGGCTTGCAGCATACTCAGGCTCAACAAACATACTATGATGTCGCCCGATGACATCTTCTTTTTGATATCCCACCACGTCTAAAAAGTTTTGATTGGCCGATAAGATATTACCGTCCATATCGTAACTTATTACGCTCATGACTTTATCAATGGCGTTAAGCTGTTCTTCAATATCGGCGTTGCGTATTTTACTCTCTGTGATATCGGTGACATATATCATGATATTAACCGGTTCACCCTCATTATCGAGCACCGGGGTATAAGCACCTTGCCACCAGATCTCTTCACCATTTTGTTTAATACGTTTGAACTCTCCTGACTCAGCATGACCTTGATGAAGGTCGCGCCAAAATGCCGTTTCTAATTCTGATTGTTGTAATGTTTTAGGTAATAATTGTTGGTGGGATTGGCCTAGTAACGTTTCTCGCTCATACCCCATCATTTGTAGAAAGTTATCATTTGCTTCAACAATGATGCCATTTAGGTCTAATGTGGCCACATTCATGACATTATTTAAAGCCGCACATTGCGCGTCATACATATCATCACGGTATTTTGTTGCCGTAATATTGGTCCACTCTAAAACATTGCCAATATAATGACCTGCACCATCTAATAATGCGGTGACATTTAATTGCAGACTCAAACCATCAATATCAATATCAAAACGGTGTGGCAAATTAGTCAAAGAGGACAAAAACTGCCTTAACGTCTCAGGATTTGGGTGGAAAGCACAAATATTACTGCCCACAAGGTGGGAGATAGATAATGTTGGGTAACGGTCCATCAAGGCACTTTCGTGTGTCGTTAGTAACTCTTCCGTCGCTACATTGACATAATTAATGATTAACTCTCGATCAATAATCATGATCGGTGTTCTCACATTATTCATCGCCGCTTTAAATTGGGCTAATTCAGCTTCAGCATCGACATGATGTGCTTGTGCTTCAGAACCTTTTTGTTGTGGCAATTCCTCTATTTCAGAACACGATGCCGCTTTCATAATTGTTATTACACGATTAAGCGTATTCGACCACGCTTCATTCACTTCCTGTGTCCACGCGTCTCCTGATAGCTCAGCCATGACGGCTAATAAGTTATTCACTATCGCGGTGTAATATTCAGCTTTGACACCGTAATGCTGATGACGTGCACCAAGACCACGCAAATAGTCTTCTAGCACTTCTGGCTGGCGAAGACTTTGTACAATCAAGACCAATGAGGCAAAAAACTTCTTTTGTTGCCCCCCCATTGGTACACCGTTAAAGACGGGAATTAGCTCTTTGTGTTGGCTCAATAATCGTTCATAAAAATGAGCAACCAATTGTTCTCCGTGCTCTGTTAGAGCAGCAAAACTCTCTTCTACCAGTTCGACTTCTGTTTTGGCATTCATTTTTGAAGGTGGTGTATTGTAACGCGCTCTCGTTCGCCGCCGAGATGAGGCTGTGTCCTGTGAGGCCTGAGTATTGGAGGAGGCGTTATGCTTATCGTCTGGCATGATTTTTTCGGCCATTAATGCACCCTCCCCTCTAGCAAGTCTTCTGCTAATGAATAAAAGTCTTTTGCTCCTTGCCCTGTTTGTTGGTAATCAAAAACCGCTTTTTGCTGTTCTTGACTTCGCATAATCGCGCTATTGTAATGCACTGTCGTGGCCAATACCCGTTTTGGAAATGCCGCTTTTATAGCTGTCATAATAGCTTTTGATAATACTGACGTCGAATCATATTGTGTCATCGTCAACCATAACTTAGCACCACCTGATAATCGCTTTAATTGTTTAAATAATTGAATCGACTTCACCATTCCCTCTGCAGACAAATAACTTGTCGTTGTAGGAATAATCACTTCGTCAGCAGCCAATAACGCGCTCAACATAGGCAAGCCTGGTTCGGTTGGACAGTCAATTAAAATAAAATCCTGCTCTGCCATGGTATCAATCATATGTTTTAATTTATACCCTTGTTTTAATGCCATTTTTTCTGTTTTTTCACCTAATCGTGAGTCAGCAGGAATCAAATTAAAACCTGCAGCCAGTGAATGAGTTACCTGTGATAAGGCTTTAGCATCTTGTAAGACCTGAGTAATACCTTGTTCCGGCGCAACATTACAGGATCGTGTCAGCTGAGCCGAAGGGTCCATATCAATGAGAGTAACCTGTTGGTGCATTAAGGCTAAAGCATACCCAAGGTTATACGTCATCACTGTTTTACCGACTTGTGCTTGTTGGTTCATAATTGCAATTACTCTTGCCACTGTTTATCGCCCAAGACCATTCAAGCTAATGCCTGATGATTCAGCAAAAAATGAAGATCAAGGATTCTCACCATGGAATTTTGTTTTGAGAATAAGCCGGTCACTGCTTTAGCTGCCCTGTTGTCACCTAAATTTGGAGCTGGTTTAATCACCGAGTTCATGACTTCCTCACTCTCTAAAATAGTATCAACCACCAACCCAGCATGGCGTTGAGAATGTTGTTCATCAAAGCTTGTCACGATAATAATAATGGTCGAATCAGAATATGAGGTATCCACACAGCCAAACCAGGTTCTCAAGTCGATCACCGGTACAATATCGCCATGTAAATTCATCACACCACACAAGTAAGATGGCGTATGGGGTACAGGAGTCACGCCAGACCAACGCTGGAAATCATTGATTTGCAGCATATCCATCGCAAAAACCTCATTCCCAACCTGAAAAGTTAAGTAATGAATTTTATTGGCCGACGCCTTGTGAGATAAATCCGTCAAGACACGCCATCCTTTGACTGAGCTTGCCGATATAATGCCGTCACACCAGCAAGGTCTAAGGCTAAGATAACGTGTCCATCGTCTAAAACTGTTGCCCCTGCAATGCCCGTCACTGTCTGATAATGCGTCTCAAGCGGTTTCACCATGACTTGTTGTTGTTTAATCACATCTGTCACCAGCATGGCAATGCGTTCATGTTGAACCTCAACTACGAGTACGACATCCGCATCAGCTCTGTCGCTATCATGGAGCAATTGATTGAGCCTTATAAGTGGTAAATACTGCCCTTCATATTGATATACCTCTCCTAATTGCGCGATAGTTTCACACTGCCCTTGATCATAGGTCATCGCTTCCACAATATCCGCTGCAGGCAACACATATTGATAACCCGCGATATCAACAAACTGGCCATCAATGAAGGAATCCACATTCGGCAGTGTTATCACAAACGATGACCCTTCAGCTTCTTGGGCCTTGACCTGTATTGTTCCACCTAATGACATGAGATCAGCTTGAATAATGTGGAAAACACTATCTTCTTGATCCTCTATGGCTAATCCTGCGCCGTCATTCGTTATCTCGATATTAAGATGATTTTGTTGATAACTTACTTTTAGCGTGATGGTCGCATTATCTGGTTTACCCGCGAGCCGACGCTGATCGATAGTCTCAATCTGCTCTGTCAGCATATACCGCGTAAGTTTAGTGATAACCGGCGTCAACATATTTAATTGTGCTGCATCCAGCTGTACATCGGCCCCTAATAGCAGGCCATCAATAGGGGACTTGACCTCTTGTTTTACCCTATCAATTTCATCCATCATGACACGAAATAATTGACGAGTTGAGGCTACGCGCATGCGCCCTAACATCATCTGCATCGCTTGAATGATGTCACGACATTGTTGTAAACCATCATCTAAGCGAGCGGAAGGACTTAAGTGCTTTTGATCTATGTAAAATGTCGTATGAACGGCCATCAGGTCTGTCAGTAGACCTTGTATAGCGGCTACATTGTCAGCATCTGTTTCTACCTCATCATCTCGATGATGTATCACCTCAAGTGGCTGAGATGACAATGCGGTGATTTGATAATGACCATGATCTCTAAGCGGCGATAATATCTCTATCAATTCACCCCGTGAGATAGTGCCCGTCAGATGCAATGTCCAAGATAGATAACATGACGCAGGATCATAATCGAAAAACGGTGGTAATGATGTCAGATCTACGTCAACACGCAGTTCACCCAAGGATGATAATTGCTGAAAAAGCTCAATTAATGGCTCACCTTGTTGCAATAACGTGGCTTCTGGTGCGATTTCTATCTGCCATATTTTATCTACAGTAGGATTCTCAAACCATAGACATGGCCGCAAAGCAACATCGTGATCAGCCGTCACCATATCATCCATGATGACTTCATCTTCTACAGCTGCGCTGAGAGTCATCATGGTATCTATTGCCGTCAATATGGCTGTTTTCACATCATGCTGCACATAATGTGCTTCTGAGATCTCCAACAATAACGCACTCATTGAGCTAGCGAGTTGCTCTAATTCGACTGATGCCACTTCCATCGCGATCTGTTTAATCTCCGCCATGACAAGTAATGATGATGACACCATGGCTTCGTCTGGTTTAGATTCATCAATTTGCTGCCATTGTAATGACATCTCAGACAACTGATGACGACATGTCGCTAATAACGCGTTGTGGCGTGATGATAAAGTATTAGTCATCATAGCAGTGACACTTAAGCTTCACTTGGACCATGATGCGAGGTATTCAACCCCATCGCATCAGCTAAGCCTAGTAACCTAGCTGTATTAACTAACGCTGCGCTGGGTTTACGCCATTGAATTTGTTGCTGGTAAACCGATTGTGTTGACATAAAAGCACAGCACAACTGCATGGCGGCGGCGTCAACTTGCTCTATTTTTTCACCGTCAAATATCACCGATTTACCTTCTAATAATGCGATCAATAATTTAGGGTATAAAGCACGTGCTTCCGCAAGAGTAAATGTTTTTCCACACACCATTGTTTCAATCGCTATTTGCTCTGTCATATTGCCACTCTATACACTTAATTTAGGCTTGTTTTTGCCGCCTTTTATGCCCGTAATAAAAATAGATAAGAAGATAAAACAACGTAGTGCTTTGATACCAAACTACTTTTATCTATTGTCAGCTATTTTCCGGCCAGAAGTCATTAAGGGTAATGCAGAGACCATGCCAGCAAAGAAAGCATCAGGTGTGGATGGCTTGATTATTTCGATTTTCTAAACCATAGCGAGGTGTTGCGTTCGTCAGATTCTCGCTGTTCTTGTTTTAAAGCAAGCTGCGTTTCTTCTTGGTGATAACGGGTAATCAAAGATTGCAACGCTTGCTCTCGACTATGGACCACTTTCCAAGCTTGTTGCGCTTGTTCAAGTACTGACAGACTTTGTGATACTTGTTGTTCTTGCGAACTAATCGCCCGATCTAATTGCACTAAGAAAGCACGTAGCTCCATCACTTTTTGAACCGGCATAGCTTGGATACCTTTGCCTCTAAAGCGCATCAGATAATCTTCTCGGTATTGTTGAAGATCATTTAACTGCGCTTTATCTCTCATCCAAATTGCGTTCATTTGGCCGACTTTTGACAAGGCTTCATCACTGGCCTTTTTAGCTAATTCAGCGACGGGGGTTAAACGTTGTGATCGTTTATTGGCCATACGTTAGCTGCTCAATTAAACCTTGCTGGAGCCTGAACTGATTGTGTGACATTTAATTGCAGGCTGTGCTCAAGGTGAGTCAGGCTTTGATCCCAATCCGCTGCTTGATTCATCGGTTGTTGAATCAACGATTGCAAGCTTGGGAATAATTGGATCGCCTGATCAATATTAGGATCGGCACCTTGTGTATAAGCCCCAATATTAATCAAGTCTTGGTTTTGACGATAAGTAGCGTAAATTTGTTTAAATACTTGCGCTTGCTGTAAATGTTCCGGAGAGACTATTTGTGGCATTACTCGGCTTATCGACGCTTCCACATCAATCGCAGGATAGACGCCAGATTCCGCCAGCTGCCTCGACAACACAATATGTCCATCTAAAATAGCACGCGCAGCATCGGCAACGGGATCTTGCTGATCATCACCCTCTGTCAATACTGTATAAATGGCCGTGATAGCACCACCTTTATCACCATTACCAGCCCGCTCAACCAATTGTGGTAACAATGAAAACACTGACGGTGGATACCCTTTAGTCGCGGGCGGTTCACCAATAGCCAAAGCAATTTCACGTTGTGCTTGGGCAAAACGGGTCAATGAATCCATTAACAATAAGACTTGTTGACCTTGATCGCGAAAATACTCTGCAATGCTTGTCGCTAACATCGCACCGTGTAATCGCATTAAAGGGGAATGATCCGCAGGGGAGGCGACAACCACTGAACGAGATAAACCTTCGTGACCTAAAATGTCTTCGATAAACTCTTTTACTTCACGGCCCCGTTCACCGATCAAACCAACGACGATCACATCGGCCTCAGTAAAACGGGTCATCATGCCTAGCAACACACTTTTACCGACACCACTGCCTGCAAACAAACCCATACGCTGGCCGCGCCCGACACTTAATAAAGCATTAATCGCTTCAACACCAACATCAAGATGTTCTCTGACCGGTGCACGAGCAAGAGGGTTAATTGGTTCGCCATGTAATGAAACACGCGCTTTACATTTGAGCGGCCCTTTACCATCTAAAGGCTTGCCAGCACCATCAATCACTCGTCCCAACAAGCTTTCGCCGACGGGGACTTGTGAATCATTGTGAATCGGTCTGACTCGCGCGTTGGGTACCATGCCTCGAATATCACTTGTCGGCATCAAATAAAGCGTTTCACCGGCAAACCCCACGACTTCTGCTTCAATCGGTTTATTGGCTGTTTCTATTTCACATCGACTGCCAATTGGTGCCTGAAACCCAACGGCTTCTAGCGTCAATCCGACCATGCGTGTTAATCGACCTTCTATGTGTAATAGTTCAGCATTACTGTTATCGAGACGGTGTTGAAACTCGCTGAGCTGTTGACGCCACTTTGCACTACGAGGAACAAAAGACGCGCCATCAGTCATCAATACGCTCTCCACCCAACAACGTATTAATGACTTTTTCTAATTGTGTTTCGACACTTGCATCGATCAGTGTATTGGCTGTTTCAATTCGACAACCACCACGCGTTAAGGTCGGGTCATCGATCCAGCGCCAACTGGTTTCATCATCCATAGACAAGCCTTTTTTGACGATATCACTGTCTTGAGGGTGCAGATAAATACTGATTTTACGATCATTCATCGGCAAAATGGCTAGCGCTGCTCGCACAGCACCAATAACATGTTCCGGCTCTTGCTTTAGCTCTCGTCGAATCACTTGCCTTGCAATCGTGGTTACCAATGAGACAATATCGCGTTCCATTTCGACATCTAAGTTTTCTAATGGCGAATTTAATGTCGTTAAAATATGTTGCAAGTGGGTTAATTTAGCCGTGACATCTTTTTTGCCGGTTTCAAAACCTGCTTGATAGCCGGCAGATTGTCCTTGCTTATACCCAGCTTGATATCCTTCTTGTTGCGCTTGTTTTTGTAGTCCTTCAATCGCTTCTATCGATAGATATTCATGTGGTTTGCCTTTCACATCTTCCACAGAAACAACATGGGGAGCTTGCCACCGTTGATATTGTGTCAGCTCATCTTCTGATATGACATCTTTTTGGCGAGTCACTAACTCATCAGAGAAACTCATCGGCGCCTCCTCCACCTAACATGATTTCACCTT
Organism: Piscirickettsiaceae bacterium; assembly: GCA_024685975.1. Lineage (GTDB taxonomy): Bacteria > Pseudomonadota > Gammaproteobacteria > Nitrosococcales > Methylophagaceae. Next base: position 34,143 of record JAIBDZ010000003.1, read on the forward strand.
TATCAGACAACTCTCTTGCCGCGGTTAAGATGGCTTTTTGCGCTGTTTCGACATCGCTGACACGGACAGGGCCACTCGCTTCCAGATCATCTCTTAACATTTCTGCTGCTCGTGATGACATATTATTGAAGAATTTCTCTTTCAGCTCATCATCACAGCCTTTCATTGCAACCATCAATTGATCTGTCTGGATTTCACGCATCAAGCTTTGAATACCACGGTCATCGACATCAATTAAGTTTTCAAAGACAAACATCAAGTCTTCAATATTTTGGCCTAAATCAGGCTCTGCTTCTTTGATAGTTTCCATAATAGAAGCTTCGGCACTCGTTTCGACAAAATTCAAAATATCGGCAGCGGTTTTGAGGCCACCCACTTGTGTAGTTTGCCCACCAGAAGTACCGCTAAACTGCTTTTCAAGAATGGCATTCAATTCCGTCAACGCTGTCGGTTGAACCCCATCTAATGTCGCAATTCTTAATAAAATATTGGATTGATCTCGTTCAGGAAACATACTCAAGACCTCTGCAGCCTGATCGGGTTCTAAAAATGAACAGACGATAGCAATGATTTGCGGATGTTCCATTTTGATGACTTCATAGATGCCACGTGCATCCATCCACTTTAACTGTTCAAGCCCAGAGGTATTGCCGCCAGACAAAATACGGTCTAATACGCTGGTCGCTTTATCTTCCCCTAATGCGTTCACTAACATGCCTCTCACATAATCGTGAGAACCAATACCAAGCCCTGTTTGCTCTTCAACCGTCGTCACAAAGGTGTCTAATACTTGCTGAACCTCATCTCGCGAGACATTATTCAGTGATGCCATCATTTGGCCTACTTTTTGAACTTCTTTTGGCGCCATATGCCTGAGCACAGCCGCCGCTTCTTGTTCACCGATTGAGCGAAGAAAGACTGCCGCTTTTTCAGTTCCTGACAAAGTACGATTTTGTTCAGCCATTATGATTCACTCGCTGTCCAGTTTTTAACCACTTGAGCCACCAAAGCCGGATCTTGTTGAACCAGGCTTCGAACATTACTCAATAACCCTTCCATATCTTCTGCACCTGTGACAATTTTATCTTCCCGGTTAGTGCTTTGTGTCGCCGACAGTAAGTTTTTCACCGCCGCTTCTGACTCAGGATCAATCGCCACTTTATTCAAATCTTTAAAAGCTGGGCGAATCACGAATAACACGATAAATAAGATCACTAACCCGCCGAGGACTTGCTTTGCAATATCCCATACCCAAGCTTGCTCCCAAATAGGCATTTCTGGCAAGGCTTCTTCGACAACAGGGGGGATAAAGGGCGCATTCACCACATTTAAGCTATCGCCTCGCGCGGCATCGAAACCTATAGCATCCATCACTAAAGCATTAATTCTAGTCATTTCCGCTTCACTCAATGGTGTTGATGTCTCCTCACCAATTTGCCGTTTTTCATCCACTAACACCGCAACGCTTAATTTACGTATCGTGCCTGGCGCGGTACGAGTGTGACTAATCGTGCGATCTAATTCAAAGTTACGGGTGCTTTGCTTGCTACTACTAGTGGGGGTTACGGGTGCGATGTTTTCTCCATCATTGGCTTCTAATGTATCCGCGGTTCGTCCATCTAGAGGAGGTTGGTTGGTCAATGCTCCTGGAATACCTAACGCTTGTGATGCTGAGCCAGTTCGGCTTTCTTCCTGCGTTTGTTCGCTTCGCATCGCGGCACTATCTGGATTATAACTTTCCAATGTTCGCTCTGTCATGGTGAAGTCAACATCAGCGACGACTTGTGCTTTAACACCACCGACACCCACAATTGGCGTGAGAATATCTTCTATTCGTTGAATATATTTTTGTTCAAGTTTCTGAGCGTATTGCAATTGTGTATCGCTCATCATCAAACCTTCATCACGATCCGGTTGGGTCAGTAAGTTACCGCGCTGATCGACAATCGTGACATCTTCATTAGACATATTGGCCACGCTTGATGCCACCATATGGGTAATCGCATCCACTTGACCAGACTCAAGCTTACGACCTGCATATAAATTCACCACAACAGAGGCACTAGGTGGTTTACGTTCGCGGACAAAAACAGATTGTTTCGGAATCGCTAAATGCACTCGTGCACTTCTGACCGTGTAAATTTCTGAGATTGAGCGAGATAGCTCTTCTTCCATCGCATGTTGATAACGGGCCCGTTCAATGAATTGGCTTGTACCAAACCCTTGGTCTTGGTTTAGCATTTCCATACCGAGCGAAGCACTTCTAGGCAACCCTTCTGCCGCCAGCGTCATTTTGAGGGATTGTACTTTTGATGCCGGTACCATAATCGCACCACTCGACGGATCCAATTTGTAGTCAACATTCGATTGCTGCAATACAGCAACAATTTCTGAGGACTCTTTAGCTTGTAGCTCACTAAATAACACTTGATAGTTCGGTGTCTGTGACCACATCAACACATAACCACCGATAGCAATACTGGCTGCTATCGCCAATAAAAAGGCAATCTGCTTCATCACTGACTGCCGTGATACATTCGATTGCATGATCCCTAAAGGCGTCGTTGGTACTGGTATGACTGGGGCGGCCGTATTAGCAGTAGCAGGTGCGTTTTCCATAATACTTACTCTTTATTATCTGACAAACTAGAATTTAAATGCTCATTCTCATGATTTCTTCATAAGCACTGACCAGCTTATTTCGAACTTGCACAGTTGCTTCAAACGCCACTGATGCCTTTTGAGACGCTATCATGGCATCAGCTAATGTCACGTTCGGATCACCCATTTCAAAAGCTGTTTTTAATTTGCCAGATGTTTGTTGAACTTCATTCACTTGGTCAACGGCTGATTTCATCATTTTGGTGAAATCAACGGTTTGACTGTCAGATGTCGCATTGTTTGTTGGCATGACATTTTGACTCGCTTGCGCTTGTGCTGCTCGCATATGAGTCAATAACTGGTTAGGATCAATACTATTCATGTTCTCTCTCCTTAAGCCGATTTCTTACTATTTTTTTCAGGAATGGCGATGCCTTGCTCCCTAAAACTTGAAATTTTGTAACGCAATGTTCTTTCGCTAATACCCAATTCTTTTGCGGTTAAGCGTCGACTGCAATTATTTTTTTCTAATGCTTCCAAAATATGGCGTTGCTCGTGACTGCGTAAGTCATCTCCTAAACTGCTTGAGCTTGAAACGATGTGCTCCTCTGTTTCTACCGGAGAAGCCATGCTCTCAAAAGCCAAATCTTTTGCCGTCACGACACTGCCTGATTGCAGTATCAGTGCTCTTTGCAAGACATTATCTAACTCACGCACATTACCGTGCCAAGGGTGGCTTAATAAGCTTTTCTCGGCACAAGCACTAAACATCGGCATTGCTCGACCAATATTATCACTGTGTTTTTGCATGATTTGATAAGACAACGGCATGATATCTTCAGGTCGTTGGCGCAATGGCAATAACTGTAGAGGGAAAACATTCAAACGATAAAAGAGATCTTCTCTAAACCGACCCGCATTGACTTCTTCTCTTAATAAACGGTTGGTTGTCGCCAGTACACGAACATCTAATGAAATCGTTTTACGTCCACCAATACGTTCGACTTCGCGCTCTTGTATCACTCGCAGAAGCTTAGCTTGCAGGTTTAAGTCCATTTCAGAAATTTCATCTAATAGGATCGTGCCTTGATTCGCCTGTTCAAATTTACCGGCATAGGCTTGGCTTGCGCCAGTAAAAGCACCTTTTTCATAACCAAATAACGTTGCTTCCAACATATTTTCAGGAATGGCTGCACAATTTATCGCAATAAAAGGGTTATCAACACGCGGTGAATGATTATGTAAAAAGCGCGCTAGCACCTCTTTACCTGTACCGCTTTCGCCACTGATCAATACCGTCGCATCAGTTTCTGCAACGCGACTCGCCAAGCTGACAATATCTTTAGAGGACTTATCGACGGCGACCATTTGTTCATCATTCGTAACGGCGCGAACATAACGTTGCACTCTTTCTAATAAATCATCGGCTTCGAATGGCTTAATCAGATAGTCACTCGCGCCTTCATGTAAGGCATCAACAGCCCCTTCGACTGTGCCGTATGCCGTCATGATTAATACCGGCAATTCAGGCATTAACGCTTTGGCCTTTTTCAATAGGGTATGACCATCCATTGGACGCATTTGCAAATCACTCAATAATAAACCGATGGGTTCATTGGCAAGCTTATCTAATGCACTTTGACCTTGATCTGTTGCCGTTACGTTATAACCGGCAAGCTCCAAGGTGTCACACAAAGCGCCACGTAAATGACTATCGTCTTCTACTACTAAGATTGTTGGCTGACTCATTGGTTTGTTTCCTTCTCTTTCTGATTGTGCGCTCGGCTTATATTGCCTTGGTAATAAGGAAGTCTGATGCTAAACGTACTTCCTTCTCCATCATCACTGGCAAACCATAGTGTGCCGCGATGTGCTTTTACAATTGAATTAACAACGGGTAACCCCAAACCTGTTCCTGATGAACGGGTGGTATAAAACGGGGTTAATATTTTTTCTTGATGTTCAGGTGAAATGCCAACGCCATTATCTTCGACACTGATTTCGACCCACTTCAGGCCTTTTTCATCTTCAATATGTTCAGCGTATATAGTGATTTCGCCGTCTGGCTCACAGGCTGATTTTGCATTATTTAATAGATTATTAATGGCGCTAGCTAAGGCATCGTGGCTGCCATAAACATAGGCATTGTTTAATGAGTTATTCACTTGTAGATCAAATCGTTCAGCATCAGCTTGTGTCCGAAACTGTTGTTCGACTGTTTTACAAAGCTTCTCAACTGACACAGGCGCGGTATTGGCCATGTCACCACGAGAAAATGCCAACATATCTTTAATGAGGCCTTCCATATGGGTGATGCTATCGTGAAGTTTTTGGGCGAATTTTTGTCGTAACGGTAACGCGGTTTCTTCTTTCATCAAAGGAGAGAGATATAACATCGCGGATGACAATGGCGTTCTAATTTGATGCGCCAACCTTGCAGCGACCTCACCCATCGCTGAGAGACGTTGCAGGTGAGAGACTTTCAATTGGAGTTGGCGAGTTTCCGTTACGTCATTTAATAAAACGATTTGGCCCGGTTCATCTTTTAAGGGATTGGTTGAGATATGCAGTAGTCGCCCATCTAATAGTGCGACATCAGCGCTATTATCAGCTTTAGGCGCAAAAGCGCGTTCGATAACGGTTGTCCACTCTTGCTCTAATAGCGGTTCGCCTAACATTTCGACAGCTGCAGGATTGCATTGTTGGATACGACCTTGACCGTTTAAAACAATGACACCACCCGGCAAGACATCTAATAACTGCTCAAACCGATTGGCGAGGCGGTTGGCTTGTTTGACTGTATGCCCTGCCGTTGTTAATCGCTTAGGTGTTTGTGTCAGACGTGTTTCTGCATTATTGCCTTTCGCTAAAACCGTATTAAAGATCGGTTGATGAAGATACGAATGTTGTTCGGCATAATCAGTTGTTGTTTTTAATCCCATGTTCACTCCGGACGCAATACTTTTGTCGTGTATCACATAAGAGCAAAAACCATGCCTTTAATTATAAATCAATATATTTCAACAACTTAAAATAACAATGCCAACAAAATGACGCTACCCTTCGAGTTCAGCTTCTCGTTGAATTCCATATTTTTTCATTTTTTCTACAAGGGTTGTACGTTGCATTTTAAGTTTTTTCGCTGCATGAGCGACAACGCCATCAGCATCTTCAATCGCTTGCTTAATCAATAAGTATTCCAGATTCGCTAAATGTTGTTTTAGATCCATCCCTTCTTCCGGAATAGTTTCCGCAGCGGTCGAGGGCTCAACAGGTGCTGGCGACACATTTTCAGTTTGTTTAGGTGTAGCTGAAACAGGCTCCGACACGGGCGCGTGCTCAATGACTTGCATCACCGCTTCCGGTAAATCGCCATCTAATAATTGATATTTTTCCGGCAGATCATCGAAATCAACCGTCGTATAGGGGTACATAATCACCAGCCGCTCAATGACATTGCCTAACTCTCTGACATTACCAGGCCAAGCATAACGACATAATGAAGCGATAGCTTTGGCGGTCAGCCTCACACTTCCTCTGTTTTCATGTTCAATACGCGTGATCAATTCATTAATTAATAAAGGAATATCTTCAGGGCGTTCTCGTAATGCTGGCATTTCAATCGGAAAAACATTCAAACGATAATATAAGTCTTCCCGGAACTGACCTTCAGCAATTTGCGTTTCTAAATTTCGATGCGTCGCGGCAATAATACGCACATTGGCCGTTATTAATTTATTACTGCCCACTCGTTCATAGACTTTTTCTTGCAGGACACGTAACAATTTTACTTGCATGGATAATGGCATGTCGCCGATTTCATCTAAAAAGAGCGTACCGCCTTCTGCCATCTCAAAACGGCCTTTACGTGTCGTTATCGCTCCGGTAAAAGCACCTTTTTCGTGACCAAACAACTCGCTTTCAAGCAACTCTCCTGGAATCGCACCACAGTTTATCGGCACAATTGGTTTTTTACGACGGGAAGATAAGTGATGTAAATTACGTGCGACCACTTCTTTCCCAGTCCCAGACTCACCTAAAATAAGCACATTGGCTTCAGAATCTGACACTTGTTCAATCATTTGCATGACTTGCTTCATTTGACGGCTATTCCCCGTCAATAATGGCACCTCATCTTCATGAGAGCCACGACGGTCTTGCTGACCGCGATACACTGTCGCTTGTTGTAGAGCATTGCTCAATTGTGGGTATTTAACCGGAAAACGTAATACGCCTAATACGCCTGGAAACTCTAACCAATTTGCTTCTGGCAATTCAAGACAAAAAACGGCTAGTGGTAATTCGTGATTCACGATTTCTCGTAACACCTGCTTCGTTTGATAACTGTCTTCACCTGCTCCAACAATCACCATTACGATATCACGTAAATTATCAATTCCTTCTGACCAGAACTCGGGATTCTCGGCGATGACGGGGGTGCAATTGATAAACTCAACTAACGTCGCCAGCATGGCTCGTCTATCAGCATCAACATCAACTATTAAGACATTATTTGAGCTCATCCTCTCTCCCTAAGTGAGTCAATTAAGATTTGACCTGCACTATGCAATATAAGCTATTAAGAGATATCAAGTTAACCACTAATATTGTTGATTGTCAAAAAAATGACGCCACATTAATGGGAAGAGAAATAGGATGTTCAGGAATACGCTTTTTTGACTTTATGACTTTGGTTCATTTTACCCAATGCCACCATCGCCTCTGAGCGTTTTTCAGCACAATATGTCGTGAGTTGTTCATTTAATGCGATAAGTCGATTCATCTCTTTTTGCACTCTCGGCGCTAACTTGGCTGGGGTATCGGATAAATTGATTTGTTGAATCACTTGCTGTCGTGATTGGTTCAATGGGGTTAATTCTTCCCATTTTTCTGCTTGTGCCAACACCAATAACTCTTCAGTTGCAACAATCGCTTGAGCTAATAAGGTTAATTGTGTTGCCATATTGATTCGAGATTACGCCGGTGTGTGGTATTCAGCAGGAATCGCATCCCAACCCGATTTTATTTCAATGATTAGCTGGCCGACTTCATCTAATAACACAGGATCATTCTTAATGTTCGCTTCTAATAAGCGTCTTTCCATATAGTTATAGAGTTCAAGTAAGTTTTGAGCAAAATCCCCGCCTACTTCGACATTTAAACAAGAACGCAAACTATCAATAATCGAGATAGCCCAACTAATGTGTTCTCCCTTTTTTGTAATGTCTTTTTTGGCCATAAAGCCTTTTGCCGCTAAGATTTTCTCTAGGGCGCCTTCCATGAGCATTTGCACAAGTCTGTGCGGTGAAGCCGTCTCAATACCACCTTGAATATGGTTATGACGATATTGCTGCATCGCGGTATTGGCATTCATATTTTTTTCCTTATTTTTAGACATTATATGCTGCAAGCATCGTACTTGCTTCTAGTCTTTTTATCGTCAAATCGATAAGATTCTTTAACAAAATATGTGCTTCATTCGTCATATTATTTATGAGCTACTATTAATCGTCGGTAAATTTGCTAACTGCGTTGTTAAAAACGAACCGATGCTATTGAGCTCACTGATTAAGCTATCTAAAGCACTAAATTGAGAACGGTAACGCGCTTCAATCACTTCTAAACGAAGCTCTAACGCTTCATTCTCATCGCCGATATCCTCAATTTGTTCTTCGATGCTTTCTGTTCTTGCTGTGAAAACACCATCAGAAGCAACATAACGCTCGATTAGACTATCGATTCGGTTTGATAATCCTTGTTCTTCATTTGTAAATAGGTCTGCAATATCAGCACTATTCCCGCTTATTGCCGAGCTGAGTTTGTCTTCATCAATATCTAAGCCACCCGAATCATTTGTGGTGATACCGAGTTCAGCAAGTGTAGCTAAATCCAACCCATCAACAGGATCTGATATTGCTTGACGAATTTGGCTTTGTAATCCTCTAACACCAGCATCACCTTGTAATTGGCCAGCCGTGCCTGTATCCGCATCAAAAGCTGTTAACCGAGCAATACTTTCAGCAACCTTGTTATAAGCACTAACAAAATCGCTTACTTTATCTTGAATGGCGTCGTCATCTAAATTGACCGTTAAAGTTTCTGTGACACCCACTTCTGCTTTTTCTAATGAAAAGGTGATGCCCGTAATCACATCTGAGAAGCTATTACTATCTCTGGTAACTTGTTGCTGATCGACTAGAATAATGGCATCTTGCGCTTGTTGGATCGCTGTTAAATTAGCCGTTGCCAACCGCGTTAAGTCAAAGCCATCACCAGCATTATCATCAGTTGCGACAATATCGATAGTATTGGCCGCGCCAACTTTATCTGATGTCAAAATCAGCCGTGTTCCTGAATCAACATGAATTAACGATGCTGTAACGCCAGGATTATCATCTGCATTATTGATAGCATCTCGTATACCTTCTAGGCTTTGATTGCTACTATCAATCGACACAGAAAAACTATCACTACCCAGCGTAATATCAAGCGTACCGGTTCCAACTGTTTCAGACTCTGACGTTGTGAAATCAGCACTTCTTAGACGTTCGGCTTGCGCTAGCTGTGTAATCTCTATCTCATAACTTCCATCAACAGCCGTCTCATCTGCTGTTGCCGTAAAGTACTCATCGTCTGATGATGAAGCCGTTCTTGCTAAAAAATCAGAACGATCTTGCAATGCTTGTACAGCAGTCTGGAAGCTTGCAAGATCGCTTGATAGTGTACCAATGGCCGACAAATCAGCTTGTAAGTCTGCTTCTTGTGTTGCCAACCTCAGCGCCGCAGTTTGTCCTTCAGCTGCAACTAACTGCGTCACTAGACTTTCAATATCTAAGCCTGAACCTATTCCACTTGCCGTAATTGCCATTGCCTTATCCTTCTTTTATTTAGGCTTGTGAATTAAACAAATTAATGGCTTTATCTTTTTCTTCACTTAACCTTCTTGCAATTTCCAAGACCTCTTCAGACGGATATTGACGAATGACTTCTTCCGTTTCCTTATCTAGGACAGTCACAATATCTTTACCGCTGACTTCATCAACGGTGAATTGCAAACTTCTTTGCAAGCTTTGTACATAGTCATTAATGTTACTGACTGCTGTTTCCAAAGTATCAGCCGACTCAAACTGGCTTTGCTCTTTATTACCAACAGGTTGGGATTGCGTTACCGCAACTGATCCAGTTTGTTGACTTTTATTCGTGGCAGCAGGGGTTACTTTGGCTCCATTTGCATCCAAAGTCAGCGTTTTTGTTTGGTTATTAATTTCCATAACGCCCTCCTTTTAATAAAAAAGGATTAATGGGCCCACCTAAGTAGACCCATTATCCTGCCTGTTATTAGCCTAATAAACTCAATACATTTTGTGGTAATGCATTGGCTTGAGCTAAGATGGCTGTACCTGCTTGTTGCAAGATTTGGCCACGAGTTAAGTTAGCTGTTTCAGCAGCAAAGTCAGCGTCTAAAATACGACTACGCGCCGCAGATAAGTTTTCTGATGTTGTTGCTAAGTTAGTGATAACTGATTCAAAACGGTTTTGAATCGCACCGAAAGTACTTCGTAAATCACTAATTGATGTTAAAGCAGCGTCAACACGGCGAATCAATGTATTAGCATTATCTACTGTTGTCACATCACCTGACGCCAAACTACCTGAAACGGCAGCATCAGGAGAGCCGACTGTTGTTGTACCCACAGTACCACTAATCGCAACAGCTTCAGCAGAATATATATTCAAGAAACCATTATCGTCTAATTCAGCTGATGCATCACTACCTAGAGCAGTATTAACGGCATCAACAAAACTTTGTGCTGTAGTGTAAGACCCCGCTGCCACAAAGACTTCATCGTTAGTACCGATTGTGATACCAAAATCAGTTGCACCGACGACTAATGTTGCACCATCAGCACCGGCTGTTGTAGTCGGTGTACCAAATGTAGCAGCGTCAGTACCTGCGATAACGGGAGCATCATTACCCGCACCTGTCGCAACGGTCTCAATCGTTAATACACCAGAACCATCACCACTCACACTATATGTGCCTGCTGATTGCAAATCTAATGCAGCTTGTAACTGTGTGACATTCGTCGCTTCATCCGCACCGCTTAAGGTGATAGCTGAACCACCATCAACAGTGATAGATTTATTTGCTGATGCATCAGCCGTTGTAGTCCCAACGAATGCAGCTGTTGCAAATGTACCATCCGATGTTGTTCCGTTTGCAGCACCTGTTGAACCAACCGCATCAGAAAAAGACGTTGCTATAACAATATCGGTGTTATCTGTTTTGGTAATTTGTAAATCACCACCAGCCACTGTTCCTGTTTGCGTATAATCACCATTTGATGCAGCGATGAATGCGGCAACATCAGTATCAAGTTGAGCAGCATCCGCATCACCAACTAAATTATCTGATACTAGCGTACCATCAATTGTAAGTTGGAAGGCGTCGGCAGCATTATCCGATGCAGCTTGTGTATAGGCACCTGAAACAGCTGTTTGCGAAACGGTTGCAAAATCAAAATCAGCGACGGTACCCGTTACTGTTGACCCAGCAGAACTATCTTCGTTCGCAACAGTGCTGAGGTCGACCGTACCTGTACTAATAGCAAACGCACCTAAATCTGATTCACGTACGCTTGTTGATAAATCTAATGAAATGATTTCGCCAACGTTAGCACCAATTTGGAATGACGCATTACCGAAGCTACCATCTAAGATTTTTTGACCATTAAACGATGTTTGGTTGGCAACACGATCAATTTCAGCGATACGTTGTTGAATTTCTAAATCAAGTGCCGCTCTATCAGATGCAGAGTTTGTTGCATTTGCAGCTTGCACTGAAAGCTCGCGGATACGTTGTAAGTTTTGTGATACTTCACCCAACGCGCCTTCAGCCGTTTGAGATAAAGAAATTGCATCATTCGCATTTCGTGCCGCTTGGTCTAGACCACGGATTTGAGTTGTAAACCGGTCTGAGATTGCAAGACCTGCCGCATCATCTTTTGCACTGTTAATACGTAGACCTGAAGAAAGTCTTTCCAATGATGTTGCTAAAGAATTTTGCGATGCATTTAAGTTACGTTGTGCATTTAAAGATGCAATATTAGTATTAATGACTTGAGCCATGGCGATTCTCCTCTATTCGGGTCGGACGCCAATCCGTTTTATAATTAACAGATATACATTCAAATGACGTATTCACTGTCTCCGCTTATGTTAACGACGTTACTAATAAGAACTTTAGAGTTATTTTGTGATCTACATCACGTTTTTTGTGCTTACAGAAACTCATGTCATTTACGCTTATAAAAAGTTAAATAACGTCAAGCTTTGTACTTTGGCAAAAGTCTGTTGGGCTGCTTGTAATGCTGTTGATTGGATACTAAGCTTTGAAATGGCTTCAGCATAATCAAGGTCCTGTAGACCCGATAACGTTTCGGTCACACTGGCAGCTAAACCTTCGCTGATCTGTTGTTGCTGATCCACCACATTCATTCGTGCGCCGATTTTAGCTTTGGTATCAACAACATTATCAATTGCTGTCGACATATTAGTCAGAAAATCACCATTGTTAGGGGCATCGTTCGCACTGACTTCATCACTTAATAGCGCATTAGCAAAACTATTAATCGTGTTAAAAATCGTTGTCTGCGGCGTTATTTCTGTTCCAATTGTATAAGAGTCACCATCCGCCAAAGTCCCTTCTAATCGTAAATCGATATCGGGGAAAGCAGCATTTAGATCACTGAGTGACACGGCTTGATCAGCTTCATACGGCGATACATTGACTGTGTTGGTACCATCTGTCACCGTTAATACATCTGGGTTAGCAAAGCTAATCGTAACTGGGTTGGCAATCGGATCTTGGGTTCCATTTGCAACGATCACTAATTCGGCTGAACTGGGTCCAACATTATCTGTCACCACCGTAGACGTCAGCTCTGTTTCAAAAATACTACTGCCAGCATCATTGGTTTCAACTAAAACGCCAGGGCCGACCTGAATATTACGCTGCCCTTCGTCACCGGCATAACTTGCTCCGATTGAACCGTAGGGTTGTGTATCTGAACTATAGCCTGAAAAAAGGTAATTACCACTGGCATCTTTGGTATTGGCTAATGACAACAACTGCTCATTGAGGACTTGTATTTCTTGTGCGATATCAGCTCTATCACTCGCCGTATTGGTATCATTTAAGCCTTGAACAGCCAGTTCACGAACACGTTGTAAGGCATTTGTCACACCACTCAACACATCTTCTTCAATTGCCAAGTTGGTGGTCACCACATCTGCATTAGCAATGTATTGATTCAGTAAATTGGATTCTCGTTCAAAATTCAATATCTTAACGGCAGCAACAGGATCATCAGACGGACTGGCGAGCTTTTCACCAGTCGCAATTTGTTGTTGCGTTTTAGCCAATTCCGCTTGTTGATTCAGCATGGCGGTTAAGCCTTGCTGGAAAATTTGATTGGTCGAAATTCGCATTTACTTCATCCTTATAATGACGACAGCAATGAGTTAAATATGGTATTTGATACCGTAATAATCTGAGAAGCTGCTTGATACGCTTGTTGATAACGAATTAAGTTAGCCGCTTCCTCATCTAAATTGACACCAGATACACTATCAAATCGCTCTGAGACTTGATTAAGCAATCCTTGCTGGGTTTCACTATTAATCTGAGCTCGGCTAGTGCGTGTTGCTACATCTGCGACCAAAATATCGTAGGCATCTGCTAACGATTGAGTTCCGCCCGCTAAGACATTTTGTGATTGTAAGTTCGCTAGCGCTAAAGCATTACGATTATCACCGACGGCACTGTTGTTCGTTATCGTATATTGATCTGTATCGTCAGGTACGCCTGATAACTTAAGTGTTAATCCCACAAATGGCGTCGATAGTGTGACTGTTTTACCACTATCTACCTCGGGATCGTAAGCGAATGTGGTGCTATTCGTGCCATCCGTCACAGTATATTGATTGGTATTAGAATCAAATGTCAGTTGAATATCAGCCCCAACACCAATAATAGGCAGTGTTAAAGGTGGTACCTCATCAATGCTGCTTATTTCAACTTGGCCTGTTCCGGTTGCATTCGCACCCGTTGCTACTCGAACGGGGAAAGCCGCAGCAATATCTCTCGGATCAGTGATGGCAACAAAAATGGTTCCCGCACCGGCAGTCGTCGTCGATGGCGGCACAGGACCAAAGAAGTTACCGCCAATATTGCCGTCAAGCGTGACCCCTTGTTGATTAATCGTGTTAGCACTATCAATTAAAGCTTGTGCCAAAGTATCCAATTCACTTTTAGCATTATCAATGACTTCGCCACGAACTTGTAATACACCACCTAATGTTCCGCCTGTGAGCTGCGCTGTAATATCAATATTGGCATCGCCATAACCGATCCCTACACGAGGTGGGTTAGTCGACGTATCTTGAACAGCATTGAGGTCAATTTGTGTCGTGCCGACAACCAAGGCTTGACCACTACCCACAAACACACTCACCGCACCACTGTCTTCTTCTATTGTTGATACTGAGAGATATTCTGACAATTGATTAATTAGCTGATCACGCTGATCAAGCAAATCATTTGGTTGGCCACCCGGTGATGATGATAAGGCTGTGATAGCGACGTTTAATTCAGCAATACCTTTAGAAATGACATTGATATCTGCAATACTGGTCTCAAGACTGCCGTCTATCTGACCATCGATTTGCTCTAGCTGGTTATTTAACGTGTTATAACGGTTCGATAGTGATTCGCCTTCTGAAATCAAGACTTGTCTTGCTGCAATAGACGTCGGATCGTTTGCTACTTCATTGGCGGCAGTGAAGAAAGCTTGCAACCCACCCGCTAGACTTGAGGTTTGAGCACCTAAAACGTCACTAATTTGGTTTGAAATCGTTGCAAAAGCATCGTTTTGTGCTTGTTGGGATGTATAGTTTCGCACCTGTATCGCAAGAAAATCATCATAGAGTCGCTCTACACCACCGACGGTGACACCAGCACCAATATAATGTGTGCCTTCAGAGTTAGCAGGCAATGTTGCTTGATTAACCCGTTGACGGCTATATCCTTCTGTATTGACATTACTGATATTGTGGCCCGTTGTCGCTAACGAACTTTGACTGGTGTTAAGTGCTGACACCCCAGTGCTTAATAGACTCATAACCTTACTCCATACCGTATTGTCATCTTATCCAGCGCCTGTTGATAATGTGTTAACCGACGCTAATGTATCGCTATTCATAATCCGTTTTATTTTGTCAGCATAAGCAGGATCCGTGGCATAGCCAGCATCATGCAATTGTTCGATAAAGGCTTCTGGATTATCGGTGACCTGCAATGCTTCACGATAACGAGGTTGTGTTTGTAGAAACTGAATATAATCATCAAAGCTGGCTTGATAAGAATCGTAAACACGAAATTGCGCTTGCTCTTTGACAGCTACCCCGTCTCGGTATTCCAGTGTACCAATACTTGTCGCTTCGCCTTGCCAGCGTTGATCCGCTTTAATATTAAATAAATTATGACTAGAACTATTGTCGGCTTTTTTAATGACATGTTTCCCCCAGCCGGTTTCTAAAGCAGCTTGGGATAATATTGCAGCAGGAGATACTCCTATCTTTTCAGCCGCATTTTCAGCCATAGACCATAATTGGCGAACAAAGCTATCTGGTGATTCAAAGCCTTTTTCTGTAATGGGTTCAACTTGTTCTAACTCAGCCCCTTGCTCTAATGAAACAGATGCATTGTCGGTATTAATAGCCGATGGCTCTATTGCATTCAACAAGGCACTTCGTCTTGTTACCGTGTCAGTGCTCAATGGTGCTGCGACAGTGTTTTCATCAACTTGTTCAGCATATCGACTACCCAATTGACGCATAATGACTTCTTTTATGCCTAAACCACCTCGTGAAGCAATATCAATCGACAATTGCTGATCAGCCATATCTTGATACATCTTGCTTTGATTACTATCAAACAGTCCGTCACCTAAGCTTGCTTGCCGCATGCTTTTTAACATCATATTGATGAACAATGACTCAAATTGACTCGCGACTTGACTGATTGTTTCTTGTTCTGTTTTATCTTGACGTGCGGCGCTTTTTAGCTCTGCTAACCCTTTATTATCTAAGGCTGTTTGTGCGAGACCGCTTTGAATACTCATCAGATAATGACTAAATTAGCGCGCAAAGCGCCAGCTTGTTTTAAAGCTTCTAATATCGCGACCAAATCACCAGGTGCTGCACCCACTTGATTCACCGCCCGAACAATATCATCTAAAGATATACCTGGATTAAAGACAAACATTCTGCTGTCTTCTTCGGTAATTTCGACATCAAAGTTCGGCGTGATGACGGTCTCACCATCAGAAAAAGCATTGGGTTGACTCACTTCAGCATTCGCCGAAATAGTGACGGATAAATTACCGTGCGTCACAGCAGCAGGGCTGACACGAACATGTTGTCCAATAACAACAGTTCCTGTACGTGAATTAACCACAATTCTGGCAGGCGCTTCACCCGGAGTGAGTTGCAAATTTTCAACTAAAGACAAAAATGGAACTCGCTGACTGGGATCCCGAGGTGCATTAACTTTAATCGAAGAGGCATCCATCGAACGAGCCGATCCTTTACCTAAAGTATGGTTAATCGCATCCGTCAAACGACTGGCTGTCGTGAAATCAGGCTCATGTAAATTTAAAACAATATGATCGCCAATATTAAAGGCATTTCGTACTGTCTTTTCGACTGTCGCACCATTAGGAATTCGGCCAGCACTAGGGATATTCACCGTCACGCGTGAGCCATCACCTGCTTCCGCACCAAAACCGCCGACAACAAGATTACCCTGTGCAATCGCATAGATTTGGCCATCCGCCCCTTTTAATGGCGTCATTAATAAGCTACCACCACGTAAACTTTTGGCATCTCCCAAAGAAGACACACTGACATCAATGGTTTGACCCGGTTTAGCAAAAGGCGGCAGATCAGTATGTAATGACACGGCGGCGACATTTTTACTGCCAGGATCGACACCTGGTGGTAATGTCACTCCTAATTCTCGTAACATGCTACGTAAGCTTTGGCCTGTAAAAGAGGTTTTATCCCCCGTTCCATTTAAGCCAACGACTAAACCGTAACCCACTAATTGGTTTGCCCGCACGCCCGCAATGGACGCCAAATCTTTAATTCGTTCAGCCCAACTTGCCGTCGGTAAGACCAGTAGGGCAATCAATGTCAACATGATGTGTTTCTTCATTTCATTTCCCCTAAAACGGCATAATCGCACTAATAAAGAACCGGCTTAACCAGCCCATGACATTGGCATCATTAGTCGCGCCATCACCGACATAAGAGATCTGAGCATCGGCAACACGTTTTGATGAAATCGAATTATCACTATCTATATCTCGAGGATTAATCATGCCCGCGATGCGAATATATTCATTACCTTGATTAATCGTAATCACTTTCTCGCCACGAATAATCAAATTGCCATTAGGTAATACTTCTACGACTGAAACGGTAATATCACCAGACAAACGGTTACTTTGGTCACTATCACCTTGGCCCGTAAAATCGGAATCAGAGCTCAAATCAAAGGCCAATGTATTATCACTGGTATTCGCTAATGGTAATTGGCCAGGCAAACTAAATTGCGGTGTTGTACCAAAAACAGTGGGATTAGCAATGCTGTTGCTATTACTTTTATTAATCGTGGTTTCTGTTTCTTTTTCGGCGTCGGTCTGTTCATCTAATTGAACCGTCAAAATATCGCCAGGGCGGCGTGCTCGATAATCTTCAAACAAAGAAATATTATTATGTGCATTAAAAATAACGCCATCATGATTTTCTTGCACAGCCACAGCTACCGGTCTCACCGCAGCATAGGCTGGATCACGTTTGGCAGCTTGATTCACACAGGCAGTTAATGGCAACAGCATTAATATTGTGATGGCTTTTATTGTTCTATTCATTATCACTCCCCTCATTCGTCACCCAATGTCACTAGAGGTTTTGGTTTGAGTACTGCAACATTTGATCCGCTGTTGAAATAGCTTTCGAATTCATTTCATATGCGCGTTGCGTTTCGATCATGCTGATAAGCTCAGTAACGACATTCACATTCGAGGTTTCCAACGCACCACTAATCACTGTTCCAACACCTGTTGTTCCGGGGGTCGCCGTTGTTGCTGTACCACTAGCAGATGTTTCTGAAAATAAATTCTCACCTAACGGTTGCAAGCCAGTTGGGTTAATAAAATCAGCTAATTCAATATTGCCAACAATCGACGGTGATGTTTGTCCTGACTGTAAAACGCTAACGGTGCCATCGGTACCAACGGTAATGCTCACCGCTTGATCTGGAATAGTAATCGACGGTTCTAATGGGTAACCATTCGACATGACAACTTGCCCTGTTGAGTCCACTTGAAATGTCCCATCTCGGGTATAAGCAATCTCACCTTCAGGCTTAAGAACTTGGAAAAACCCACGACCTTGAATGGCGATATCTAAGGCATTACCTGTTGAAATCACATTCCCTTGCGTATGCATTTTTTCAGTTGCAACCGTTCTAACACCCGTACCTAGCATTAAACCGGAAGGTAATTGCGTACTGGTCGACGATTGCGCGCCTGGTTGGCGGATGGTTTGATATAACAAGTCCTCAAAAACAGCTCGGTCTTGTTTAAAGCCCGTCGTATTGACGTTAGCCAGATTATTCGAAATCACAGTCATTCTGGTTTGTTGAGCATCTAAGCCCGTTTTTGCGATCCATAATGCTTGTTGCATGACAAGCCTCCTTCAAAGGTTGGGTTAACTACCCAGTGTTAACAATTGTGCCGATGACGTACTATTTTCTTGTGCTGCCGCCATCATTTTGACTTGCATTTCATATTGCCTTTGCAAGCTAATCATAGTGACGAGCGCCCCAACCGCATTCACATTACTGCTTTCTAAAGTGCCTGATGCGACTTTGACAGTTGCATCAGCAGGCAAAATATTGCCATCTACAGAACGAATCAAACCGTCACTGCCTTTCTGAAGCTGGTTGATATCGGGGTTGACTAATTTAATACGATCAATTTGAGCTAATGCCGTACTATCTGCACCGATAGGTCTTATTGAAATAGTGCCATCAGAACCAATTTCGATTTTCTCGGCTTCAGGTATAGCAATCGGGCCACCTTCTCCCATCACCAATAAACCGGTCCCTGTCATGAGCTGACCATTCGCACTGATTCTAAGATCACCTGCTCGGGTATAGCCCTCTTGGCCATTCTGACCTTGTACGGCAATAAAACCATCACCTTGTACAGAAATATCAAGTTCACGACCGGTTGATTGAACGGTGCCTTGTTGGAAATTAGTTGCTACACGCTCGCTTGCTGAGTACACCCGTGACGGCAGCCCTTCACCTAATACTGGAATGCTACGAAATTGTTCAAAATCTGCACGAAACCCAGTGGTATTGAGGTTCGCTAAATTATTGGTATTCGCCGCCTGCGCACGCATTGTCTGCTGCGCTGTACTCATTGAAATATATAGCATCTTATCCATATTTCGCTCCTAGCCCCGTCTCAACCTTAACGAAGGTTAATAATGGTTTGAGTGATAGCGTTATTGGTTTCAATCGCTTTTGAGTTCGCTTGGAAATTACGTTGTGCGGTAATTAAACCGACTAACTCGGCAGTTAAATCAACGTTAGACGATTCCAACGCTCCTGATTGAATTAGACCTAAGACGCCTGTACCGGCCTCACCCGCTAGAACTTGACCTGAATCGATGGTTTCAACCCAAGAGGTATTCCCAATTTGTTTTAACCCTTGAGAGTTAGCAAAATTTGCTACCGTAATTTTACCCAACGGTGTTGCTTGACCATTTGTAAAAGTCGCTCTGACTAAACCGTCATCACTGATATCTAAGCCACTGAGCCGGCCAGTAGGGAAACCATCTTGACTTAAATCAACAACATTAAACGCACCAGAGTTTTGGGTTGAGCCTTGGAAGTTAATGGTTGTCGTTTGTGCCGCAGCACCACTGACAAACTCCGTTCCTGTAACGCTAAAACTCAAATCTGTTGTACTAGTAGCAGCCAGCGCGCCACCTAACGTAGGATCGAATGTTAATGTCTGAGTTGTTCCTAATTGAACAGGGGCCGTATTGGTTGCTGGCACAATATCTTCACCAGATATATAGGCTTCAACATCCCACTCATTTGCTGTAGCTGTTTTTTGGTAATACAAGGTGACGATGTGTTCATTACCTAAAGAATCGTACATCGTCACTGATGTCGAGTTTGTATAGGTTGACGCATCCGTTGGATCAATGGCGCCAGTTAATGAAGCAGCCGTTGAAGGTAAATTAGTGGCAATCTCCACATTTTCAGTTGCTTGTGGTGTCCCCGCTGTACTCGGCAATTGCAATGGCACGGTACTAGAGATACTTGTTGAAGAAACGGTGCCATCAGAGTTCACTGGAAACGTTCTTAAAAATTGACCGGCGCTGTTCACTACAAATCCATCACTATTGACGTTGAAAGCACCTGCCCGTGTATAAACAATTTCATTGCTAGTTTGATTAGGCGCTAGAGCGAAGAAACCTTGACCACTAATACTTAAATCCAGAGCATTATCGGTAAATTCTAAGTTACCTTGCTCAAATTGTTGAGCCACATTATTTAAGACGGTACCGTTACCAATGGCGGTATCACTGCTACCAAAGGCAGACACTGCAAACACATCAGCAAACTCAGCTCGAGATTCTTTAAAGCCGGTGGTGTTAACGTTGGCAATATTATTTGATTTCACGTTTAAGTCAGCTGACGCCGCGTTTAAACCACTTAATGCTGTATTAAAAGACATAATGCTTCCCCTTAAATAATTTCTTTCACTTCGTTAAACGATACTGACCCAAGGCCAGCTAAATTGACTGTCAAACCATCATTACCACTGCCGACTAACACACTATCAACACGTGCTACTGTCGATGTCTCAAATGCTGTATTTTCACCATTGATTGTGCCTGAAGCACGATATTGATAAACACCGACCGGCATGGCCTCACCAGCATCATTAAATCCATCCCAGGTGAAATTAGTTGCCCCTGCGGCCGTACCAAATTCTAATGTTCTGACTGGCACACCAATTTCGTTATAAATTTGCACTTTCAAATCTGTTACGGGTGTACTGACATCAATCTGTGCTTGCATGCCACTTTCAGTCGTTAAATTTCCTAGCGATGAAGGCACCAAGACATTATGTCCAACTAAAGCTGAAGCCGTTAACGCTTGGCCTGATTGCATTGTTTGCGCGAAACTTGCAAAAGAATCATTCAGGTCACCAATGCCGCTCACGGTACTAAATGAGGCAATCTGTCCTAAAAAGTCCCCATTTTCCATTGGTTCTAATGGATCTTGGTTTTGTAATTGCGTGGTCATCAAAGCCAAAAAGTCTTCTGTCGCTAAATCACCATCATTTTGTGTTTCTGTACTTTGGCTTGTATTTAAAAATGCAAAAGTACTGTCATTAACACTATCTACTGCCATGTCTTTACTCCTCTACTATTTGCCTAATTGCAATGTTTGCAATAGCAATTGCTTAGAAGTATTGGCTACTTCTACATTGTTTTGATAAGAACGAGATGCTGAAATCATATTGGCCATTTCTGACATCGGATCGACATTTGAATGGTAGACATAGCCCTTGTCATTCGCCATCGGATGATTTGGGTTGTATTCTTCGCGTCCATCGGCTTGACTTTCTACTACCGCTTTCACTTCAACACTACCTAATGCCATGCCTTGTTGGGCTTCTTTCATTACCGCGCCAAAAACAGGTTGGCGAGCACGATAGATGTCCTCCTTGCTGCCTGACACACTGTCGACATTGGCTAAGTTACTCGCCGTTGTATTCAATCGAACAGATTGCGCACTCATACCACTACTGGCAATATCGAAAATATTGAATAATGACATCGTTATTCTCCCCTTATCGCTTTCAATAAGCCGGTGAATTTACCGCCGAGAAATTCTAAACTTGCTTGGTATTGGATGGAATTTTGCATAAATTGAGCTTGTTCGACTTGCTCATCTACAGAGTTTCCATCTAAAGAGTCTTGAATCGTGCTGCGGTATTGGATATGAGGGTTCGACGCTTGTAATGATTGTGTCGTTGGAATGTGGTTCTGATGTGACGTTGTCATGACCGATGATTGGTCAGCATTCACTGTTTTTAAGACGGCACTGAAATCAATATCACGCGCCTTGTACCCAGGCGTATCAGCATTACTTAAGTTTGAGGCTAGTAATTCAGCGCGCTGAGATCGGACGCGTAATGCATCAGCGTGAATTCCTAAGGCGGAATCGAAGTTTATCGACATGTTGTGCTCCAACTTTAATCTTTTGTTGGAAAAAATTAAGCACTAAATATGCCATCAAATAATATCTTTTATTTTCAGCTAGTTACAACTTCTCAATCATAGCGTCAAAAAAATAGCGGCAACTTTTTCTACCTTAAGCGGCAAACCGGCAATTAAAAAGACAAGCCGCCATGTTGCATTGGGTAATTTGTACATCTATTGACGACTTCAGTCACTAATCGACGTGGTATCCAGGCTTCGCCATCTGAGACAACTCGCACGGCTTTGGCAAGCTTTGATTGTTGTTCTGGCATGACATAACCTTTAGCATGAAAACCTGAACGGGCTAACATATCAAAAGTCGGCGCTTGCCCCGTTAAGACGAGTACTCGGCTCGACACATATTGTTCTGATAAAAAGTGACATAATTTATGTCGGCTGGTCGCCATGATACTATCAGCAATAATAATGATATTAGGCACTTTACGACCAATCTGAACCACAATGTTGTCGACAGATGTCGGTAATACTTTTCGAATTACCATGTCTTTTTGTTTCGACAAATCGCCAAAATCACGAGCAGGATGATTACTAATTATCACAACATCAATCATAAGTAAGCCTTGAGTACAGGTGCTAATAACTGCCATTGTTTTTCCCAAACAACTAATGGCGACTGTTTAAAACCACTTCTCACAAAGTGTTGAATATGGCCTTCGACAATAGTAAGCAATAAATTAGCGGTTTCATTAATAGGGCGCCCGCCTGCTTGCGTAATCGTCAACTCTCTTTCTCTTAAAATTTGTCTTAACTGTGTTTCTAAACGTTCAAAAAACTGGTCTACTCGTTGTCTTAAACGTTCAGTCTCACCCGTTAAGGCCGTCCCAACCAAAATACTGCTAATGCCGGGATTTTTAGCACTAAACTGCAATAACAACGTCATGATTTTTTCACACCGCGACACCGCATTACTTTCTTGTTGCAAAATACGATTAATCAAACTAAAAATCGTTTCTTCAGCAAAATCTATCAACCCTTCAAACATTCGCGCTTTACTAGGAAAATGGCGATACAACGCAGCTTCTGAAACGCCGAGACTTTTTGCCAGTTGCGCCGTGGTAACGCGTTCACCTGGGTTATGCTCTAGTTCAGCAGCCAACGTTTGCAAAATCGCCTGACGACGAGACTGCTTTAACTCAGCACGTGATTGTCTTTGCTGTTCACTCATTTAATGAGCTATGCCTCCGCGAATCAATGTACCGACACCTTCATCGGTAAAGATTTCTAATAATGCTGCATGCTGTACCCGCCCATCAATAATATGGGCTGATGACACACCAGATTTCACTGCATCTAATGCACAATTAATTTTGGGTAACATGCCGCCATAAATCACGCCATCTTCTATTAATTTATTGACTTGTTTAGCGTCTAGTCCTGTTAATAATTGCCCTTCTTTGTCTAACAAACCGGCCGTATTCGTTAATAAAATCAACTTTTCTGCTTGTAAGACTTCAGCTAGCTTACCAGCAACTAGATCAGCATTGATATTGTACGATCGTCCACTATCGTCAACACCGATTGGTGCGATGACAGGAATAAAATCACTGTTCACTAGCATGTCAACCACACTAGTATCAATGGATTTCACCTTTCCGACGTGGCCTAAATCAATCACTTCTGAAACGTTGACAGCAGGATCGTCAGGAGAAAAATGTAATTTTTCTGCTTTAATCATGCCGCCATCTTTCCCTGTTAAACCAACCGCGCGGCCAGCGTGATGATTGATCAACGTCACAATGCTTTTATTGACTTGACCACCTAAAACCATTTCAACCATATCCATGGTGTCGCTATCCGTGACTCGCATCCCACCAATAAATTGACTTTCTTTCCCTACCCGCTCCAATAACTGGCCAATTTGAGGGCCGCCGCCATGAACAATAATAGGATTAATACCGACCGCTTTCATCAGAACAACATCTCGGGCAAAACTATTTTTCAAATCTTCATCGATCATGGCGTTACCACCATATTTGATCACTAACGTTTTACCTGAAAACCGTTGAATATAAGGCAGAGCTTCTATTAAAACTTTGGCTATTTGTGGTGCAGCTTGATTTGTTAAACTCATAATCTTCTATTTTAGAAAAGCAATGTTATTGTAGGTTTGACTTGTAACATTTGCTGTTTGAATTGTTGTTGTATATCGAGTAAAGCTTCTTCTGTATCAGCTTCAAAACGGAGTGTCAGACCAGGTACAGTATTAGAGGCTCGGACTAATCCCCAACCTTCAGAAAAATCGGCTCGTAAGCCATCTATCGTTGAAATTTTTGCGCCAGAAAAGCTCGCTTCAGCCACAAATTGTTGGACAAACTTCTGACATTCCAGTTCTTCCATTTCCACTAAAATTTCTGGTGTACTTTCTCGGTTTGGAATCGCAGCAAAAATATCTCGAGAACTTCTCTCAAGAGGATCACGCGCCAATAATTCAGCAAGACGACATGACGTATATATTGCATCATCAAAGCCATACCAACGGTCGTTAAAGAAAATATGACCGCTCATTTCGCCCGCTAAGACAGCACCTGTTTCTTGCAACTTATCACGCAGCTTGGCATAACCTGATTGCCACATTAACGCTTCACCACCAGCACCCGAAATCGCGTCTCCTAATAGGCTCGTTGATTTGACATCGTAAATCACCAAACCACCAGGAACACGCGATAAAATATCTTGGGCAAACATAATCATCAGCCTATCTGACCAAATAATGTTCCCTTCGGTATCGACCGTACCTAATCTATCGCCATCACCATCAAAAGCTAAGCCTAGCTCAGCACCAGAGCGTTTTACTGCTAGAATGAGATCCTGTAAATTAGCTGGCTCACTTGGGTTAGGATGATGATTCGGGAAGTTACCGTCAACGTCACAATATAGCTCGACCACCTCACAACCTAAGGCTGATAAGACTTTAGGAACAACTTTCCCCCCAACACCATTGCCACAATCTACGACCACTTTAAATGGGCGAATCAAATGCACATCACTGACAACCTTGGCGATGTAATCATCGACAATATCAACATTTTGATAGTGGCCTTGGCCCGTTTTGATATTGCCTTGCAAAATACGCTGATATAACTGTTGCAATGCTGCGCCAAAGACCGGTTTGCCAGCGAGCGTAATTTTTAAACCATTATATTGAGCGGGGTTATGACTTGCTGTCACCATAACACCTGAACCTGTTTGTAAATGTTCACAAGCAAACGAGACTAATGGTGTTGGCACTTCACCAATATCAACCACATCACAACCGCTTGCCATCAAGCCTTCAACCAAGGCTTTGGACAACATTTCACTTGATAAGCGTCCGTCCCGCCCTACCACAATACGGTGTTGATCGCGATCAATCGCCTCACTACCAATCGCCTGTGCAATCGCTCTGACAACACTAGAATCTAAAGTATCGTCGACGACCCCTCGTATATCGTAAGCTTTGAAAATCTTAGGCGTAATATCGGCAGGATTAAGCGCAATCGGTTCTGCTTTTTTGACTTCTGTTTCTGGTAACGTGAATTCCAATGGTTCTGACGATTTTGGTTCAGCAGGCTTAACTTCTTCTTCGAGTGCAGGTATCTCCTCTACAGTATCATCAGGGAGCTCTTCTACACTCACTGTTGGTGTCACGACAGCTTGTTTTTTGCGTGTTGCAGAAGGCATGGGCAGCGTTTGGCCTAAACGCTTAATTTCATCCACAATCGCATCCATTTCAGGAATAACGGTAGGATATTTCGCCTTCATCTGACTATTACTCAAATCAATCAATTGATTTTTAAGTACATTCAGATCATGTCGTAATACATAACCTTGTGCTCTTTCACGTAACAACCACATCAATAACACGGTCACCAAGACAATACTCGCGACGACCAAATAGTTGATAGATGATGCTTTTTTCATTGGCCAATAAGACACTGTCCAATGACTGTGTTTAACAGCTAAGGAATAAGGTGCAACACCTTGTCGCCATTCCTTATCACCGTATGCGACCAGGCTTCTACTATTGTTTTTCCCTTGTTGTAACTCAACATAACCATCTTGACCGAATGACGGTAATAATAATGTCTTCATCGTTGAGGGCGATAATGTTAATAAAAGGACATAAGGCGTAGCGTTATCCGCTGTTTGAATTTTTTGCACTAATAAAAGATAAGCAGCACCTTGTTGAGGTTGAATAACACTGATTGGTGCCTGGCCTTGTGTTTTTGCTGTTCGAATACTCTCTAGCGTTGCAAAACTAATCGGAATACAAGCATTGGGATCGGGGGCATCGATATTGGCAGATAAGAGACACGCTTTTTGTAAGGTAGGGAAACTATGTTTAAGTTGGCGTTGCTGTTCCGCCCATGCGGTTGGATTATAAATAGCAGAAACTAATAATGGCGATGTTGAGAGAGAAGTGAGCTGCTGTTGATAGGTCTGAACCTGTTGTTCGACACTATCATGTATTATCTTGGCAATATGTTGATGTTGCTGTGCTTCAGCTTGCTCATGTTGCGTTGTGACATATTGATGCTGCCAAAAAAAGCCAGCTAAAATCGCCACACAACTGATCACAATTGCGATCAAAGCGATACTTGGGTTACCCATTAATTTCGCTAATTTATTCATTGCCGTTTATTGTCGCCCTGTATGACCAAAACCGCCAGCACCACGTGCTGATAAATCAAACTCTTCTACTTGTTCAAATTCAGCTTGTACAATCGGCACAAACACCATTTGTGCAATTCTGTCACCCAACTCAACTTGATATGCCGTATCACTACGGTTCCAACAAGAGACAAATAATTGCCCTTGATAATCACTATCAATTAGTCCAACCAAATTGCCTAAGACAATACCATGCTTATGTCCCAGACCTGAGCGAGGAAGTAAGACAGCTGCCAAACTAGGATCACCAATATATATCGCTATGCCCGTCGGTATCAGCACGGTTTGCTGTGGTGCAATGGTTAACGTTTCATCAATACACGCACGCAAATCCATTCCTGCTGAACCCGCCGTAGCATAGTCTGGTAAGGTAACACTATCATTTAATCGTGGGTCTAAAATTTTAAGTTGAACTTTCTGCATCATAGCGCTCAATAATAAGTTGCATTAAATCTCTTGCCAAGTGGCTTTTTACAGCTGTTGGCAATCTCTTCTCTCCGCCGGGCCAAAATACGTCGAGGGCGTTGCTATCTGAGGCAAAGCCTAAGCCATTACCAACTTGGTTCGCCGCGATCATATTCAAGTGTTTTTCTGTCAATTTAGTTTTGGCATAGTCAGCTACATTCTCTGTTTCAGCTGCAAAGCCTACAGTGAATGGCGCGTTTCTGCGCTGGGTGACGCCCAACACAATATCAGGGTTTTGCTCTAAGGTAATCGAAGTCAACGGCATTGTCTGTTTTTTAAGCTTTTGAGTTTGATATTGTGCCGGCTTGTAATCGGCCACCGCCGCACAAGCGATGAAAATATCTATTTCCGTTGTCGCTTTCACAACGTCTGCCATTTGCTGCGCCGTTTCGACATCATAACGCGTGACACCACTTGGCGTCGTTAGGTGGACTGGACCTGCAATCAAGATAACATTCGCCCCCGCTTCTACTGCAGCTTGCGCTATCGCAAACCCCATTTTTCCTGAGCTACGGTTCCCTATATAACGTACAGGGTCAATGGGTTCATGTGTCGGTCCTGCCGTGATAACGACTGTTTTACCCGTCAACTTTTTTGGTAATGCCCACGCCATTAATCGTTCAACAATATCATCAGGCTCAATCATCCGACCTGCGCCTTGCTCCCCACAGGCTTGATCACCTTCATCGGGGCCTAAAATAAAAACACCTCGTTGACGCAATAAAGTTAAATTGGCTTGTGTGGCCTGATGTGTCCACATTTTATTATTCATCGCTGGTGCAGCAAAGACCGTCGCTTCGCTAGCTAAACATAATGCTGACAACAAATCGTCTGTTTGACCTTGAGCTAATCGAGCTAAGGTGTTCGCGCTGGCAGGGGCAATCACAATAAAATCAGCCCAACGTGCTAATTTTATATGGCCCATCGCAGACTCTTCGTCAGCATCTAATAAAGCCACCGCAACAGGGCTTCCGCTCAAGGTTTGCAATGTCAGTGGCGTAATGAATTCTGCCGCAGCATGCGTCATAACGACTTTCACTTCCGCACCTGCTTTTCGGCACAAACGGACTAATTCTGCTGATTTATAAGCTGCGATACTGCCTGTGACACCTAATACAATTCGTTTTCCTTGTAATGTCATCTGTTTAGCTTTCGTCATGTTGAGTCACTAATTGACGCAACGTCACAGCTTGTAAATGCTGCTGTTGTTGCTGTTCATATTCTTGAAGTAAGCTCGTCGCCTCATTCTTAAGCTTTATCGAAACCGCTCCTGCTTGTCGCTCTTCACCTGTACGGAGGCAATGCATAATGTCAGCGACACTGATTGACGCAATATCCTGCGCTGGTTGATATTGCGCAGGGGTGTCATTCAATTCCACCACTAAACCACCATATTGTAGGGTTGTCATAATGTCCTGAACAACTTCCAGCGGCAACCGCATTTCAGCCTCTAACTCACTTAATGTATAAGCCGGTTGATGTTGATAAAAACGTGAAGCTAGCGTTGTCATGATGCTCACCCCCACTTGCTCTCGTTGTCTGGCACTCAATTCAAAAGGTTGATTGGCATAACTGACTAATTTTGGATGCTGTAAATAAAACGCTACTTGCGACCCCGTCAACAAGATAAACCAAGCAAGATAGAGCCAAATCATAAAGAAAAATAAGATGGCAAAGCTTGAATAAATGGCCGTGTAATTAGACGATGACGCCACAAAAGAGGCAAACATCGTTCCCACTGCCACCCACAACATGCCTGCAACAGTCGCTCCCATCACCGCCGGGCCTAGCTTCACCCTAGTATTCGGAATAAATTTATAGAGAAATGTAAACGCAATTATAATCATCACATAAGGCAGTGATTTTGTTGCCGTTAAAATGACCGTACCAAACGGCTCAATGGCTTGTAATGACTGCACAACGGTATGATTTAATACACCTGCTGCCACCCCCATTGCCGCCACAACGAGTACTGGGCCAATCATGACAACACTTAAATAATCGGTAAAGCGCCTTGCTAAGGTTCTGGCTTGTTTTACTCGCCAAACAAAGTTGAAGGCATTTTCAATTTTTTGGATCAAAGAAATAATGGTGTAAAACAACATCGCTACACCTAACGATCCTAAAACGCCGACTTTAACGTTTTGAACAAACCCGATAATACTGCCTGCAATTTCAGGCCCTTTCGCACCCAAAGGTTCTAAAACCCCTAGCAGAAAAGGTTCGATTTGATTATGTACACCAAACGCCTTTAATACTGAAAAGGCAACCGCAATCAAAGGCACCAATGATAGGAGCGTTGTAAACACTAAACTCATAGCCCGCAGGTTCAACTCACCTTTGGCAATTTCTCGTATCACGATATAACTCACGCGCAACGCGTTAATGATCCCACGGAAAACGGGGTTCATCTTATCCGTCGACATTTGCCACAAGTCCGTTTGGAAAAACCCTTGTATTTTTGCTATCAGATCCATGCCACCTCAATAATGTATTTGGGTATCAGCCTCAGCTTATACGGGATTATCGATATCTATAAATTGATGTTTGATGTCAAACTGCTTTGCCAATGCATCACCTAATGCTGCGACACCATAACGCTCTGTTGCGTGATGGCCTGCCGCAAAATAAGAAATGCCTAATTCTCGCGCTAAATGTGCGGTTTGCTCAGACACTTCACCACTAATATACGCATCTAATCCTAATTCCGCTGCTTGCTCAATATATCCTTGTGCCGCGCCAGTGCACCAGCCCACAGTTGAAATAGGTCTATCATGCCCTTCAATCACCATCGGTGCACGTTGTAATACGTCACTTATCGTTGCCGCTAATGACGCCCTTGACTGAGGTTCAGCTAAACAACCGCATAAGGCAATAGCTGGATCGCCGGTCCCAGCAATTCGGCCATCAATTTCAAACCCTAATTTCTGAGCCAATTGCGCATTATTGCCTAATTCAGGGTGCGCATCTAACGGCAGATGATATGCCATCAAATTGATGTCATTCAATAATAATTGTTTCAAGCGTTTTTGCTTAATGCCAATCACTCTCGGATCTTCACCACGCCAAAAATAACCATGGTGAACCAATATGGTATCTGCCCCAATATCCAGCGCAGCATCAATTAACGCTTGGCTCGCTGTAACCCCTGACACAATATTGTCAACCGTCTCACTTCCCGCGACTTGTAAGCCATTCGGACAATAATCACGAAACTTATCGGGCTCAAGCAGCATATCAATATAGGCTAAACACTCTGTTCGCGTTATCATCGCATCATCACCAACAGCCAATAAAGCTGTCACTATAACAAACTGGAGACATACGATGGATGTAGTGAGTGTTATCGCGCTAAGCATGGGCGCCGCTTGGGCAAGTGGTATTAATTTATACGCCACCTTGTTTATGTTGGGATATATGGCATCTACCGGTAATATTACTCTCCCAGCAGAACTCGACATTGTTGCTAACCCTATGGTGATGACAGCGGCTGGCCTCATGTATTGCGTCGAATTTTTTGCGGATAAAATACCTGGCGTCGATTCTGCATGGGACTCCATTCATACCTTTATTCGGATCCCAGCTGGTGCCATGTTAGCTTCCAGTGCTATTGGCGATGTGACTCCAGCCGTTGAATTAACCACCGCCTTATTGGGTGGCGCGTTAGCAGCAAGCACCCACACAACAAAAGCCGGCACCCGATTATTGATTAACACTTCTCCAGAGCCCGTGAGCAATTGGACAGCGTCCATCAGCGAGGACTTAATCGTCATCGGCGGCTTATGGACAGCCTTACATCACCCAGTTTTATTTATTATCGGTTTAATTGCCTTCATTATTTTAATGATTTGGTTATTACCCCGTTTATGGCGTTTAATTCGTTTCTTATTCAGAAAGATAGGAAGTTGGTTAGGTTTATGTGATACCCCGCCGCCACTCGCAAAAACGCAAGGCAAGTCGCTGGTCGCATCATTACGTGACGCTGATTTTAAGCCTTAGCTTAGCTTTCTAACTGAAAATAAACGCCCGCGGGGCTGCGAATCATCCGAAATTTATCGCTATAGTTGAGGGTCGTTTCTGATGCACCTAGCACTAAATAGCCACCAGGATTTAATAATTCAGCCATACGATTCATGATGTCTGCTTTTAACTCAGCCGAGAAGTAAATCAACACATTTCGACAAAAAATAACATCAAAGTGACCTAAGCCAGCATAACTATCTAATAGGTTTTGCTGTTTAAATCGAACACGACGCTTGATGCTGTCTTCGACAGCCCAACCTTGCTCTACAGCATTAAAATAACGTTGTTTGAATGTCGCTGGCAGACCTCGACCTAACACACCCTCATCGTAAATACCGACTTGCGCCTCATCTAACACTCGGCTCGAAATATCTGTGGCAACAATATCGGCACGTTGCAGTCGGCTTTGTGCGTGGGAAGCTAAATATTCACTTAGAATCATACTAATCGTATAAGGCTCTTGTCCTGTCGAGCAGGCGGCCGACCAGATACGACAGCCCGAAGTCGCTTTCTCTTCTAAGCGAGGAATAATGTCTTTTTCTAATGCTGTGAAAGGACTACCATCTCGGAACCATGACGTTTCATTGGTCGTCATCGCATCGATGACTTTATCGTGCAGATCAGAGTGCCTAACCTGTTGAATTGCCGTAAGTAACGCGCCAAGACTTGCAATACCTTGATCTCGCATTAATTTAGCTAAGCGGCTCGTCACTAGATAGTGTTTGCCTTCGCCCAGCAAAATGCCGCACCGTTGCTCAAGAAAAGCCTTGAATGCGAGGTATTCTGTTTCGGTCATATCGTTTGACTGAGCCATCACGTTATTATTCAACAATATTCATTATGCACATCCCTCCTTATAGCCAGTATAGTGGATCTTGCAGTTACTATGTTTAGGAATCGACCAAACTATGAAAAACGTCCTCATCACCGGATGCTCAACAGGTATTGGATATTGCGCCGCGATACAATTACATCAACAAGGTTACTCTGTTTTGGCGACAGTTCGCCAAGAAGAAGATAAACACCGTTTAATGACCTTAGGTATATCAACCATACTCTTGGATCTCGCTGACAGTCAAAGCGTCCAACAGGCTTTTCGACAAGCTTGCACACATTTTAACAATCAGATTGATGTTTTATTTAATAATGCCGCCTTTGGTCAACCAGGCGCTGTAGAAGACTTATCCCGTGATGTATTACAAGCGCAATTTGACACCAATGTCTTCGGCACTCAAGAACTCACTAACTTAGTGATAGCTCAAATGCGTCAACAAGGAGGACAAGGCCTCATTGCTTATAATAGTTCAGTTTTAGGACTGATTTCACTTGCTTATCGTGGTGCCTACAATGCCAGTAAATATGCCATTGAAGGTTTAGCCGATACCTTACGTCTTGAATTACGTGATACCGATATTCATATTAGCT
Organism: Piscirickettsiaceae bacterium; assembly: GCA_024685975.1. Lineage (GTDB taxonomy): Bacteria > Pseudomonadota > Gammaproteobacteria > Nitrosococcales > Methylophagaceae. Next base: position 66,750 of record JAIBDZ010000003.1, read on the forward strand.
TAATCGAACCTGGCCCCATCACTAGCGCTTTTCGAGCCAATGCCTTTGCGAAATACCAACAAAATATTGATAAATCGACAAGTGCTCACAAAGCAACGTATGACGCGATGGAACGTCGTTTAACGAAAAAAGGACCTGCTGCACCTTTCACTTTACCGCCTGAGGCCGTGGTGGATAAACTATTACATGCCATGAATAGTTCACGCCCTAAACCACGTTATTACGTCACCTTTCCCACGTATTTATTGGCTACGTTAAAACGTATTTTACCTCATCGATGGCTTGATAAAATTTTGGCAAAAATATCGGACAGTTAACATTCCCTAACGAGAAGCTATGAAAAAATAAGGCTAACTTATTGATGCAGCTAGGAAACAATGGCTAAAAACTCACAACGTAGTTTGCAATGGCAAACCACGGTTAATACTTTTATCCGTATTATGATGACGGGGCTCATTGCTGTCTCCGCATCAGCCTATTTGATTTATGCTGAACTGATTGCCATCAACGTATCTCAACCGGAATTGATTACCCTCTTTAGCATTGTCTTAGCCATGATGTTTCTGCTTGCTGTGCTTTTTTCTTTTCGATGTTACTTGACGTTATCGACACCGTTAGAAAATTTAGCCCGTATTACTGAAACGCTTCCAGCACTGCCAAATAAAAAATATGACCATGCCAAAACGGTATTGCAATCGATTGCCGAAACATCTCGCTATAGTGAAATTAGTACCTTACAATCGGCTTCATTCCAACTCACAGATCTCCTCCAGCAACGTGATGATGATATGTCATTTCGAGCTCGCAGCTTATCGCAGCAAAATATTGATCTGCAATCGGAGCGTGACTTTGTTAAAAGCTTATTGAATACGGCACAACTCATTATCCTGACCGTCGATAACGAATTTAATATCACGTTATTTAACCATTATGCCGAGCAATTGACTGGCTTATCAGCAGATACAGTATTAGATAAAAATGCCGCGCGCTTATTTCCATCAGGAAACTGGACTGAAGCAAAGAGCCTCTTTACTGAACTCTTATCAGGTCAGATGACCATTGCTCAACAACAAGCCGAACTCATCAGTATCGGTGGCGATATTCGTCATATTTCTTGGTTACACTCTCCCATTACGGTCAATGAGACGACATCATCGGTGTTATGTGTTGGTCTTGATATGACAGACAAAAAGGAATCGGAACGGCGAGTTATTTGGTTAGCAGAACATGATCCTTTGACGGATTTATGTAATCGACGCAAATTCATGGAAGAGTTTGAAAAATCATTACACACGGCGATCCGTTATGAACACCACAACACCTTGTTATTTCTAGATTTAGACCAATTTAAAGATATCAATGACACCAGTGGCCATCAAGCTGGTGATAAATTATTACAGTTAGTGGCTAGCACCTTAATTCGAGTGACGCGTTTTACCGATTTGGTTGCCCGTTTAGGGGGCGATGAATTTGCCATTTTGATGCCAGAAAGTGACCCACGCGGTGCGGAAGTTTTAGCTAAAAAAATCTTAAAAGAATTAAATCACATCCAGTTACATTATGGTGATGTCACCCATAAAGTCTCCACCAGCATTGGCATTGTGCATTATCCTTTACAAGATGCCAGTGTGTCCGAACTATTACGCTTTGCAGATTTGGCGATGTATAAAGCTAAATCTGATGGTAAAGGTACATTTCATACTTTCTCTGCCAACGACAATACACAAGCACAATTAGAAACACGGGTTTATTGGCGACATCAAATAGAAAATGCCCTCTTGCATCATCATTTTGTTTTGCACTTTCAACCTATTCTAGATATTGCGTCAGCCCAAATAAAGCATTATGAAGTCTTGATCCGAATGCGTAACCCTGAGACTGGCGAACTGACTTTGCCCGGCCACTTTATCGAAATTGCTGAACAAGTCGGCCTCATTAATCGTATTGATCATTATGTAATGCAAAAGGCCATTAATAAACTTGCCGCACTTCAGAAATTAGGTTTAAACGTCACTTTTTCGATTAATCTATCGGGGGCGATCGCAGATGATCCATTATTAATCCCGATGCTAAAACAATTTATTCAGCGCTCAGGCGTCAATCCGGAAGGCCTGATTTTTGAAATCACAGAAACCGCCGCAGTCTCCAATCTCCAGCAAGCCAAGAAAATGATGACGGCCATTAAATCTTTGGGGTGTCAGTTTGCCTTGGATGATTTTGGTGTTGGTTTCTCTTCATTCAGTTATATCCGAGCCTTACCAGTGGATATCATCAAAATTGATGGCATCTTCATCAAAGATTTAGACCACAATACGGATGATCAATTATTTGTAAAAGCGCTCATCGATGTCGCCAAAGGCATGGGCAAAAAAACCACGGCTGAATTCGTCGAAAATGCTGACATCCTCGCCTTATTGAAAGAATTTGGTGTCGATCATGCTCAAGGATTCCATATTGGCCGCCCCAAACCCCAAGCGGATTATCAGCAAGAATGGGGACTTGAAGATGACTTATCGACACGACATCAGCACCAATAAGTCACCTTCTTATCATTTTAATGCGTCAAGACCAGTTCACCATCTTGTGCATCGACTTTAACTGTGTCTCCAGCTTGGAAAGCACCCGATAGTACTTTTTCAGCCAAAGCATTTTCCAATTGCTGTTGAATCACACGCTTCAACGGTCTTGCGCCATACACAGGATCAAAACCTGCTTGAGCCAATATATCTAACGCTGTATCTGTGATTTCAAATCCCATTTCATGTTCAGCCAAACGCTGTGTTAAATGAGATAATTGAATCTTAGCAATGGCATGGATCTGTGCTTGTCCCAACGGATGGAAAACCACAACATCATCAACACGATTAATAAACTCTGGCCGGAAATGTTGACCGACAATCTCCATCACCGCGGCTTTCATTTCATCATATTGTTGTTCGCCCGCCATCTCTTGAATCAAATGAGAGCCGAGATTTGATGTCATCACAATGACGGTATTACGAAAATCTACCGTCCGACCTTGGCCATCCGTCAAACGACCATCATCTAAAACTTGTAATAAAATATTAAACACATCAGGATGCGCTTTTTCGACCTCATCCAATAAGATGACCGAATACGGTTTGCGACGCACAGCTTCCGTTAAATAACCGCCTTCTTCATACCCCACATAACCTGGAGGCGCGCCCACTAATCTGGCCACACTGTGTTTTTCCATAAATTCAGACATATCAATTCTGACCATGGCATCTTCAGTATCAAATAAGAATGTTGCCAAAGCCTTGCACAGCTCAGTTTTACCCACCCCTGTCGGGCCTAAGAATAAAAATGAACCATTGGGTTTATTGGGATCAGATAGTCCGGCTCGTGACCGTCTAATCGCATTGGATACAGAATCGACTGCTTCATGTTGGCCAACAACACGTTGATGTAAAACCTCATCCATTTTGAGCAGTTTATCCCGCTCTCCTTCGAGCATTTTCGCCACAGGAATGCCGGTCCATTTTGACACGACTTCAGCGATTTCTTCTTCTCCCACTTTATTGCGTAACAAAGTAAATTCTTGCACTTCAGATTGGTCAGCTAAAGCCAATTGACGCTCTAGCTTAGGAATCGTACCGTATTGCAGCTCTGACATTTTATCGAGCTCATTATTACGGGTCGCTATTTCTAAGGCCTGCTTGGCTTTTTCTAATTGTTCTTTCGTATCTTGGCTACCATGTAGGGTCGCTTTTTCCGCTTTCCAGATTTCTTCTAAATCCGCCAATTCTTTTTCAAGCTGTGTAATTTCATCTTGTAATATCGCTAAGCGTTTTTTAGAGGCGTCATCTGATTCTTTTTCCAGTGCGATGCGTTCAATTTTTAATTGAATTAACCGTCTGTCCATCCGATCCATAGATTCTGGCTTAGAGTCCATTTCCATACGAATACGACTGGCCGCTTCATCGATCAAATCGATCGCCTTATCCGGCAGCATCCGGTCACTGATATAACGGTATGACAGGGTTGCCGCCGCCACGATCGCAGGATCGGTAATATCAACATTATGATGCACTTCATAACGCTCACTTAAACCACGTAAAATCGCAATCGTGTCTTCGACACTCGGTTCACCCACCAAGACTTTCTGAAAACGACGTTCTAAAGCCGCATCTTTTTCAACATATTGGCGGTATTCATCTAAGGTTGTTGCGCCAATACAATGTAATTCACCGCGTGCTAGAGCCGGCTTTAGCATATTGCCTGCATCCATTGCGCCTTCAGCTTTACCTGCGCCCACCATGGTGTGAATTTCATCGATAAATAAAATAATTTGGCCTTCTTGTTTGGCTAAATCTTTCAATACGGCTTTTAAGCGCTCTTCGAATTCACCCCGAAATTTTGCCCCAGCAATTAAGGATCCCATGTCAAGAGACAACAGACGTTTATGGCGCATACCTTCCGGCACTTCACCATTGACAATACGTTGGGCTAACCCTTCTGCTATCGCTGTTTTCCCCACACCGGGTTCACCAATTAGCACGGGGTTATTTTTGGTGCGACGTTGTAAGACTTGGATCGTGCGACGTATTTCGTCATCACGACCAATCACCGGATCTAATTTTCCTTGCTCGGCATAACTGGTCAGATCAATCGTATATTTATCCAATGCTTGTCGTTGTTCTTCTGCATTTTGGTCTGTCACGTTTTCACCACCTCGTATGGCTTCTATAGCCGCCTCAATTCGTTGCACTGTGCCGCCATGATCTCGTAAGGTTTTACCAGCTTGGTTCTTATCGTTAATCACGGCTAAGACAAACAGTTCGCTAGATGCGTAATGGTCCTGACGCTGCTGCATCAATTTATCGATTTGATTAAAGAGTCGCGTGAGATCCTGCGATATATGAATATCACCACTATCGCCTTCAACTTGGGCGAAACGATTTAATTGCTCGCTTAATGCCAATTGATAAGCTGTCACATCAACACCAGCTTGGGTCAGTAACGGTTTCACCGTACCGCCTTGCTGCGTCAATAACGCTAACATGACATGCGCTGGCTCAATAAATTGATGATCGCGGCCCAGTGCTGTGCTTTGCGCTTCACCCAGCGCTTCTTGAAACTTACTGGTCAGTTTATCCATTTGCATCGACATTCTCCCCTATAAAAAGTACGTGAATTATAAAATGGGGTGATTGAGTGTAAAAATCAAGTTTTTTCGATAATGTTATATTTCAAATGGGCTTGGATCACCTTGACCATAGCGTGTAATTTCAGGCAGGTCATCAATGAATTCAACTACTGTGGTTGGCTCACTGCCGCAATACCCCGCATCGATAACCAACTCAACATGTTTCGCTAACCAATCATAAATGTCGTCAACATCCGTCATTGGCATTGTTTCATCCGGCTGGATTAACGTTGAACTCATTAATGGTTCATCTAACTCTGCTAATAAGGCGAGGGCGATTGGGTTATTGGGGACACGTAGACCAATGGTCTTTCTTTTTGGGTGTTGCAGCCGCCTTGGTACTTCTTTTGTTGCCGGCAAAATAAAGGTATAAGCACCAGGCGTATTGGCTTTAATACTTCTAAAAACGCTGTTATTCATTTTGGCATACAGCGAAATCTCTGATAAATCTCGGCACATTAATGTGAAATTATGATCATCATCGACTTGCCGTATTCGCCTGATTTTATCCATCGCCGCTTTATCGCCAATATGACAACCAAAGGCATAACCAGAATCAGTGGGATATACCACTAAACCTCCTCGACGAATAATGTCGCAGGCTTGTCTGATCAGGCGTAATTGTGGATTATCAGGGTGAATATAAAATCGTTGACTCATGTTAATTTGTCCGTATTACCAATGGTGCCAAATGGGGGTCACGCTTGTGGGTAACTCAGGCAATCTGCCTAGCTCAATCCATTGATTATCTGGTGAGTGAAAATCAGAACCACGTGACGCTAATAATTCATATTGATTAGCCAACTTAGCTAATGTTTTAATTTCTTCAGGATGTTGTCGTCCTGAAACCACTTCCATGCCGGTGCCGCCATATATTTTGAAATCATCAATCAACCTTTTAAGCTTACTTGATGTCATTTTATATCGTGCTGGGTGTGCTATCACCGCTTGTCCGCCTGATGCCGTTATCCAATTGACGGCTTGTTCTAAGCTCGCCCATTGTCCTGTGACATAACCGGGTTTGTTTTTCACCATAAAACGTTTAAACACATCGCCCATATTTTTGGCATAACCCGCTGCGACTAAAAATTGAGCAAAATGGACTCGACCTAACATTACATCAGAAGCATATTGGCTTGCACCTTCATAAGCGCCCATTATGCCCACTTTTTCTAACTTTTCGGCAATATTAACTGCACGTTCGCGGCGAAATTCACGTATTTCACCTAAACCAGCTTGTAAGTCGACATTGTGATGGTCAATATTTAATCCAATAATATGCACGGTTTGGTTTTGCCAAGTGACCGAGATTTCAACGCCTACAATCAACGTCAGCTTGGTATCGTTAGCAGCAAGCAATGCTTGCTCTATCCCTTCTGTGCCGTCATGATCGGTCAATGCAAGCACATCCACACCTTGCTCGATCGCTCTTGCGACAAGTTGTTGCGGAGGCAAGCTACCATCGGAGGCGCTTGAGTGGCTATGTAAGTCAAAACAATTCATCTGGTCTATTTTACGTTAGAATACGAGTTGGTATTACATTGATATGATTTAATTATGAAATTGCTTTTTGACTTTTTACCCATTGTTTTATTTTTCATTGCCTATAAATTCGGCGGTGGCATCTACCAATGGGATGGACAGGAATACGATATTAAAGGCATCTATGTCGCGACTGCGGTCATGATTGTCGCTACGATTATTCAAAGTTCATACACCTATCTCCGACATGGCAAAGTCGAAAAGTCTCACCTGATTACCCTTGTGTTAGTGGTTATATTAGGCGGCGCGACATTATGGTTGCAAGATCCTAACTTTATTATGTGGAAACCCACTGTCGTCAACTGGCTGTTTGCTTTAGGTTTTTTAGGTACGCAGTTGTTAAGCAACAAGACATTATTAGAACGTATGATGTCAGAACATATCCAACTGCCTGATTTTGTTTGGATTCGACTCAACTTAGCTTGGATCACCTTTTTCATTCTATCTGGTATCGCCAATATTTATGTTGCCTACCAGTTTTCAGAAGATACATGGGTCAACTTCAAACTCTTTGGCTTACTGGGTTTGACCATTATTTTTATTATAGGACAATCCGTTTACTTAAGCCGCTATATGACTGAACCTGATGATACTGAAAAGGATAAGTCTTAATGTTATATGCCATTATCAGCGAAGATGTCAGCGATAGTTTGCCATTACGACTCCAAGTCCGAGCGGAACATATAGCAAGACTAGACAAACTCAAGTCAGAAGGTAGGTTAGTCATAGCTGGCCCTCATCCCGCTATAGATAGTCAAGATCCTGGTGATGCAGGATTTAGCGGTAGCTTAATTGTGGCTGAATTTACTGATTTAACTTCGGCTCAATCATGGGCTGACGCCGACCCTTATGTGGCGGCAGGCGTCTATCAATCTGTCACCGTCAAACCGTTCAAGCGAGTACTACCATGACAACATTGACGCAACTAGAACAAGCCTTAACCACGCTTAACCCCATACATCTTCATATTGAAGATGACAGTGCATTACATGCTGGCCACGCAGGTAACAATGGCGGTGGTCATTATCGCGTAACGATTACTAGTCCTGCTTTTTCGGGCTTATCCTTAATTCAACGTCATCGCCTAGTCTACGACGCTGCGGCACATTTAATGCCAGAAGCCATTCATGCCCTCAGCATCAAAGCGCTGACACCTGAAGAAGGCTAACGTTAACCCGTTATGGCTGAGTCCCGTCCTCGCAGTAGAAATCACACATTTCTTCAAGAACAAGAACAGCTCAGGCTATCTAAACCATCAAACCTAGCCATTGATCTTCGCAATAAAGTTGTAGGAGAGTGTCAGGCTTATCAGTTTGGTGGAGTCACACACTATTTAGATGATCGCGGTTACTTATTAGCCAAACGTTTGATGGAACGCTATAACGGTCGTTACACCATTGGTGTGTATGAATTATTGCATAAAGCAATTAAAACACTCATCCAAAATGAAACTGAATCACCTGAGACTGAACAAGAACATCGTGCGCCTCTTTTTCGTGACGCTAATCGCGTACAAATGCTGGCGTTAGATTCCGTTTTTGAGCGCAATGAGCTTCGCATTGTCTATGCCACTGAGGTCAAACTCACGGCCGGTGACTTGTTATATCATGGTAGTACTTTAGATATCTCTGCCTCGGCGATTCGCCTTTCCATGAAACGGGCTTATACACTTGGCATCGATCAAGAGGTTCTGGTGTCTTTTCCGGATTTCAAAACCGAAAACGGCGACGCCTTTAGTCAATTAACCTACCGTATTCAAGATATTTCACATTCGGCTTTACGAACGCAAGTAGTCTTATTCCGCCGTGATCGTTCTGAGCAATTTGAACGTTGGTTCTCGCAATGGTCACAGCAATATAAAAGCCTAGCTAAAATTGATATTAACCATCAACTGCTTAATATTGCGCATAGTTTTTATTTACGCCTGTATCTCAAAACAGTCAAAAAACCGCTATTATGGCTTAGCCCTGTCGCATTTCCCGATCCGATTAAAGCGATACATCTTAATTCAAATTCATCACGTGCTATTCACTATCTGCTGGATAATCAAGGCAAGCTCAACTTGTCTCTATTACCACTGCAACAAGTCCTTAATGCTGACAATACCGCTTATCTTGTTTTTATTAGAATCACGCATGATGTCATCAGCAGTGTCGTTTTGCCTTACCTCTCACCTGACTTAACTTATGCTCTTTCAGATGATTATGAACACGTATTACTAGTCCAGCATCAGTCTGTTTCTTTTCAGCATTATGATATTCAGCAACAATGTGCCGAACTGTTTGATATCGATGAAAACAAAGCAGAGTTATTAGAAAACCGCCTAAAATGTATCGAACACGCCATTATATTGAACGATATCACAGAAAGCTGTCGACATTTACCAAAACTCAATAAAGACAGTTCATTGGTCGCGACATTAAGCAATCAACAGATTTTGTCGGTCAAACAACCTACCCCGGCATCACTCAACCATCATATTCATCGGCGACATCAACGTTATTTAATTCATACTGATATTTCGCTTTATCTCTTAAATGAACACCTGACCGTCACAACACAAGATGTCTCAGAAAATGGCTTATCACTTGAATTAACGGGTCATTTTGCCGTGTCTGAAGGCACGATTGTACGAGTCAACTTTATCCGTTGGCAAAGCAAGGTCAAAAAAGTTACCCTCTCAAATATTCCTTACACAGTGAGAAGCATGCAATATTGGGAAGGCACCACGACATTAGGTTTAGAACGAAATATTCACGCTTGTGGTGATAAAGTAAATCACTTTTTTGCTGACACGATTGCAGAAAACCGTGCAGAGCTTGGTTTAGATACTCAAGATTTGCTCACCATTCATGAATCCGCTTTATTTGGTGAACAAATCGCACAACATATGCCTAATAAGCCCTTTTATATCGGCCAAGATAAAGACCGAAAACGCATTATTCAGGCTGTGGCTAACACGGCCAATAATCATGCTGATGACTTGACCGACTTCTGGACAGCATTTAGCCAATATGCGACGACTTTTACTGAGCTCATACGCTCGTCATTAAGCAATAATGATCCCATTGATGATTTTGGGGTCTATAGCTACCTAGACAATCGGCAACAATGGCATATTCAAACCGATTTACAATTTGAACGGGCTGAACATAAAGCGTTATTTATCAATCGCGCCTTGCTGGCAACACGTTACGCCTTTTTCCATTGCTCATTAACCGCACTCAAATCACCATCTATCGAACAAGAACCGGACTTAGAGCAACAGCTATCGACTATTCGTCGCCATAGCCCTCACCATATTCGTACCTTGCGTGACGTCATTCGTCATTTATCCGCAGTCGGCGACTTGACTGATATCACCACACTGATTGAAACAGCCTATCGACGTAACTAAGCCGCGATAGTCATTTTATCAATCCAAACGGCTCCAGTTCTAGTATTGCCTCGTAACTCAATATTATCGGCAATCGCTTGAATACCCATGAACATCTCACGTAAATTACTGGCAATAGTGAATTCATCGATAGGATATTGAATTTCACCATTCTCAACCCAAAATCCTGCTGCACCTTGAGAATAATCTCCGGTCACGATGTTAATTCCCATCCCCATGGTTTCCGTCACCAAAATTCCCGTGCCCATTTGCTGTAACAATTGTTCAAAACTTAAACCATGATGATCAACCGTGAGGTTATGTACGCCACCAGCATTACCCGTGCTCGCCATGCCTAGTTTTCGAGCAGAATAACTATCTAAAACATAACCTTGCAAGACACCGTCTTGAATAATATCTCGGCTTTGTGTCGCCACTCCTTCGCTATCAAAGTTTGCACTGCCTAAGCCTTTAGATAAATGAGGTTGTTCGTGGATATGTATGGTGTCAGGAAAAATTTGTTTTCCTAAATGATCTAATAAAAAAGATGACTGTCGATACAGCGCACCGCCACGAATGGCCGACGTTAATTGGTTAAATAAAGAAGGCGCAATATCTGCTGCAAATACCACAGGATAGTTACCCGTTGTAATTGGTTTAGCATTCAAACGCGCTAAGGTATTTTCAGCAGCGCGTCGACCAATGCTTTCTGCTGACACTAAATCTTGTGCATCACGAGCTAAGTCATACCAGTAATCGCGCTGCATTCCTTTATCATCTTGACTAATCAAGGCACACGACAGGCTGTGTCTTGTTCCACGGCTTTCGCCAATAAAACCATGACTATTGGCATAAACACGTTCGCCTTGATGACTCGATACGCTAGCACCTTCTGAATTGCTAATGCGCTCATCAACATCAAATCCTGCTTGCTCGCAAGCCATAGCAATCTCGATTGCTTGCTCAGCGGTGACATCCCATGGATGATAAGTCGATAAATCAGGAAAGTCCTGCGCCATCAAAGCGGCATCAGCTAGGCCAGCGTGCGGGTCAGCTTGCGTATGTTTGGCAATCCCACATGCTGCTGTCACCGCATCTTTAACGGCTTGAGGGGACAGGTCTGCCGTGCTAGCAGAGGCTTTGCTATTGCCCATATAGACCGTCAAGCCGAGACTGGTATCGTTGTTATATTCCAATGTTTCTACATCACCTTGCCTTACGGTGACAGACAAGCCAGTACTATGGCTCGCAGCGGCTTCTGCGGCAGTCGCTCCTTGTTGCTTTGCTTCTTCCAGCGCGAGTTGTGCTGCTTGTTGCAAAGCAGAAGAATCTGAACTAGTCATGAGTGGTTTTACCTTTTTATACTTGATGAGACTGGCACACTGGACAGTCTGGATTGGGTTTTAATGTCATTTCACGCCATTGCATACTGGCGGCATCAAGGATCAATAATCGACTTGATAACGTCTGACCAAACTGGCTTAATAATTTAATTGTTTCAATGGCTTGTATACTGCCTATTACACCTAATAGTGGTGATAACACGCCAGTTTGGGCGCAGCTTTGTTCTAACTCACCTGTTTCTTGATATAGGCAACGATAACAAGCGGTGTCAGCTTGTCTGGCATCATAGACCGTAACATGACCTTCCATTCTAATCGCAGCACCGGAAACCAAAGGTTTTTTCAATTCTTGCGTTACTTCATTTAATAAAAATCGCGTCGCAAAATTATCCGTACAATCAATGACTGCATCGACATCCCGTACAATATCGACTAATTCTGATCGTTCAAGTCTTTGATGTCGAAGATCTAATTCAATCTCCGCGTTCATACTACGCAACCGTTCAGCAGCTGAGGTCACTTTTTGCTGACCGATACTGTGTTCAGTATGAATGATCTGACGTTGTAGATTCGAGCTTTCTACCGTGTCGTCATCAACCAAGGTCATTTTTCCGACACCCGCCGCGGCAAGATATAAAGCGACAGGCGACCCTAAGCCTCCCAAACCAATAATCAATACATGGCTGGAGAGCAGGCGTTGCTGGCCTTCATAATCAATTTGCGGCAAAAGTATTTGCCGACTGTAACGCAAGAGCTGATCGTCATTCATAAGTGGAGTACTGTGACAAAATTCATTCTATTATACTGGCAGTTGACCGATTGTAACTCGTTCATGACCACCATAGTCTCGTATTGAACTAATTTGTTCAAAACCGTGTTGTTGAAATAGGGCTTGCACCGCGAGGGCTTGTTGATAACCATGTTCAACCATTAACCAGCCACCGGCCTTTAATCGTGTTGAGGCTTGGCGACTAATCTGCTCAATATCCGCTAACCCTTTATTCTCAGCTACCAAGGCGCTTTTGGGTTCAAACCTGACGTCACCTTGCTCTAAATGCGGGTCATTTTGATCGATATACGGCGGGTTACTGACGATTAAATCAACACAATGGGCTTGTATCGCATCCAGCCAATCTCCTTGCCACAAGAAGACATGGTGCAAATGGTGCTGGCGCCGATTAGATTGAGCTACCCCTAATGCTGCGGCTGATTGATCAGAAGCAAATACGGTTATATCATTTCGCTCAGAAGCCAACGCCAATGCAATAGCACCAGAGCCTGTACCTATATCCATGACAACCATTTGAGCTGTCATTTTACTCAAAGCTGTTGAAACTAATATTTCGGTGTCAGGCCTTGGAATCAGGGTCGCGATATCCACTTTTAAATCTAAGGTCCAAAAGCCTCTTTCCCCGATAAGGTAAGCAACAGGCTCCCCTTGTTCGCGGCGATGTAATAAACGCTCAAAGTCCTGATGTTGTTGCTCAGTTAGTTTTTTTTCTGGCCAAGTTTGTAAGTAATGACTTTGGCATTGCAACACATGACATAATAAATAGTGACTATCAACTTCTGGCGAATCCGATTGATGAAGCCGCAGCTTAGCATGATGCAAAGTGTCTCGAATGGTCATCATGACTTTAAATAAAATGTAGGACGGTCACAGCAAGCAACCCTATGGTCAGCACAAACATCCATTGTTGAAGTCGAGACAAGCGTTGTGTTAGATCTGCTAATTCATTTTGTTCTGGCTCGGGCTCAATATCGGTTTTCAAGTTAGCATTAAGCTGTGCCCAATGTTTATCAACACGTTCGGCTACCAATGGTGACACCATAGCCGTTAAGCGATCCTTCAAATGCTGTTCCACCGCTGCCGTCACTTTCGGGCCAATTTGCATGCCCAATTCGACTTGCAATTGGCGTTGCTGCTGCTCTAACCATGGTGCGGTTTGCACGGCAATGTCATGTTTGACTTGTTGCATCACATCGATATCTGACAGCACGCTATCCATCACTGCTCTCACTTGATCTTCCACCGTTGTTTTCTGTTGCTCGATTGAGCGTGTTAGCTGCTGCTCGGTATTTGCTTGTACTTGCTGTGACAGGTTAGTTTTTAGCATGTCCACTTGTTGCGTTAATGCTGAAGCGTGGCGCTTAGCATAATCCTGGCAGATTTCTGTGGCTATTTTTTCTGCAATATCATGTGCTTGCTGATTCAGTTGTGATATTAAATTCTGTTCGACTTCTTCGATAACTTGGTGTGCCATGTCTGTTTGCTCTACCACCATAGCCTCTGGTTGAGGTGCTATCTCTTCTTCATTATTCATGTTGGATAAAGCAGCGAAAATCGAGTCAACTTGCTCTGCTTTTGGTGGTTTAGTCATCACTGCAATCGCACCCGCTTTTAAGGCATTATCCTGATCCACTTCGCTATCATTGCCGGTACAGACCACAATCGGAATAGTGGCAAAACGAGGATCGGCCTTAATTTTTTGCGTCGCGGTCAGGCCATCCATGCCTGGCATCATCACATCCATAAAGATCACATCCGGTTGGCGTTCATGATTTTGCAGCCAATCAATGGCTTGTTCTGCACTATCACACTCTTCAACAGTGCAGTCTTGAGCTAACAACCCTTTTCTTAACGCCATTCTTGCAACACGAGAATCATCAACAACGAGAACCCATTTCGACATCATCTTCTCCTAAGTTATTCTATGTGCATCCAAGCGAATATGGTTGACTTGCCCACCCAACATGTCTACTTCACCTTGATATCTCATGGCCATATCAGTTGCAAATTCGAAACCATATGTCCTGAGGATTTGCATTCGGCCCTGGCGGTTTCGCTTCAAGCGTATCTTTTTCCAAGCCACAGTATCATTAAGCAAAGTTACATCAACATGATCGCATTGTCTTTTGGCCGCTTGAATCGCTTTTTCGGCCACCCCGCGGCTATCCCACCAAAACCATAACAAACTGGCCAGCAATAAAATGGTTAAACCGTTATCAATCAAGCTAAATCTCCCCATAAGGTTTGTAGTGCACTGATAACAGCAATCGCGGCTGTTTCTGTCCTCAAAATACGAGGGCCAAACCGCACAGATTGGAAGCCGCTTTGTTCTGCCTGCATCATTTCATCGTCACTAAACCCACCTTCAGGACCAATAGCAATACTGATATCTTGCTGAGGAGAGAGTGTGGTTAATGTTGCTGGTGCTATTGGACTTAATATGATGCCATTGTCGGCGTCATTCAAGGCCGCTTGCAATGTCATGACCGGGGAGAGTTCGGGTAGCCTATTTCGACCGCTTTGCTCACAGGCACTAATCATCACACCTTGCCAATGCGCCCATTTTTTATCACTCCGCTGATGATTTAGTTGCACATTGCATCGCTCCGTCACAACGGGGATAATTTTATTCACGCCCAATTCGACTGCTTTTTGCAGTGCAATATCCATCCTATCGCCTTTTGATATTCCTTGAATCAAGGTAATCGATAATGGCGAGTTCGTCTCGGCTGGCTCACGCTGACCTAATTGCACGGCAGAAGCGCGCTTATCGACTGATACTAATTCAGCATGACACTCCAAACCGAGCCCATCAAAAAGGCGCATCTTATCGCCTTGTTTTAACCGCAAGACTTGAATGGCATGCCGATGGACTTTATCAGGCAACGTAAGTAATGACGAGGCTTGGGTTAACTCTGGGCAATAAAAACGGGGAATACGCATCAGCTATTATTTCACCCTTAATACAGCATGGTATGTTAGTTTGAATGTATTTAGGTTCACGTTTTATACTCAAGTTATGATCGTTGATATTACATTGGTTCAAAATTTGGTCAAAACCTTAGCAAGTGAGGTTTTATTACCGCGCTTTAATTGTGTTGACAGCCATTATAAGGCTGATGGCAGTATCGTGACAGAAGCAGATTTACTGATGCAAGCTGCGCTGTCACAAGCGTTAACCCAACACTATCCCGATATCGCACTATTAAGCGAAGAAATGGAGCCTGCCGAACAGCAACAACTCTTTGACTCTGGCCAGAGTCTCTGGTGCTTAGATCCAATTGATGGCACCACTAATTTTGCTTCAGGTTTACCTTTTTTCTGTGTGTCATTGGCCCTAATAGTAGATCGTGAGTTGGTTTTTGGCCTAGTTTATGATCCCATTCGCGACGAATGTTTTTCAGCCTATCAACACCATGGCGCATATTTGAATCAAACTCGCTTAAGTACCGCCGATTCGATAACCTCCTTAAAAAAAGCCATTGCTTTTATTGATTACAAACGATTATTACCCGATCTGAGACAGCGCGTCATTGATGAACAACCTTTTGGTTCACATCGCCATCTGGGTTCAATTGCGCTTGAGTTATGCTGGTTAAGCATTGGCCGTGGACATGTTTACTTACATAACCGCCAAAACCTGTGGGACTACGCGGCAGCATTAGTGGTGTTAACAGAGCTCGGTATTCCGATACAATCCTTTTCAGGTAATCCTGTTTTTGATGGACGCTTAACCCCTCGTCCGACTGTCGCCGCAGTTAATCCGGCACTATTTGATGCTTGGTTACATTGTCTTGATTTAAAATAACGGCCTATGTCACTCAAGCTTATTCAACCTGATTGGCCTGCCCCTGCTCATGTCACGGCTTTTTCTACAACACGGTTAGGAGGCCTCAGTTGTGCTCCCTTCGATAGTTTAAACTTAGGCGATCACGTCGATGATGACCTGCACCATGTCAACGGTAACCGACAGAATCTAACCGAACAAGCCCACTTACCGAACTCGCCATTATGGTTAACACAAACACATAGTACAACGGTCATTTCAGCAAAACATTGGCAAGAAAAAATCATCGCAGATGGCATAACAAGCCATGACGTCAATCAAGTTTGCAGCGTATTAACAGCTGATTGTTTACCCATATTAATCTGTGATAAACAAGGACAACAAGTCGCCGCAGTACATGCGGGTTGGCGAGGATTAACCAATGGCATTATTGATAATGCTATCCAACAATTTACTTGCATGCCACAAGATATTTTAGTTTGGTTAGGTCCAGCTATTGGGCCGGACCATTTTGAAGTCGGGCAAGACGTCTATGATGCTTTTGTCACTCGCTCGCCACAAGCAAGCTCAGCCTTTTCAATGATTGGACATGAACATTATTTAGCTGATATCTACGCCTTAGCTCGCCAGAATTTGTGTCGCCTTGGCGTTGAGAATGTTTATGGCGGACAATATTGTACTGTTTGCGATCCTATGCACTTTTTTTCGTACCGACGTGATGGCATCACCGGCCGTATGGCATCGTTAATTTGGATCGCACCTAAGTGACTGAGTAAACGGCCCTGCTAATATTAGGTTATAATCTCGCGATTGTCTTACCTACCTTCCTATTATGTCACTACTTTTTTGGATCATTACTTTTAGTCTGCTAGGCGGTTTAGCGAGTGTTGTGCTTGCAGCTAGTTTTTTAATGCTGTCCGAAAAAGCCCGCCAGGTTACGGTACCTTATTTAGTCAGCTTTGCTATCGGTGCGCTATTAGGGGCATCATTCTTAGGGTTGTTACCACATGCATTAGAGCATCATTATCGAATTGATCCTCATGATATTGGCCTGACATTTCTATTAGGTATATTAACTTTTTTTATTTTAGAAAAGCTCGTGCTATGGCGGCATTGCCATCATGATCAATGTGATGGCCATTTACCCGACGCAGAAACTCAGACACATTCACATACCCAATCTAAATCTGCCGCAGGTTCACTTATTTTAATTGGGGATACGATTCATAATTTCGTTGATGGTATTTTGATTGCCGCAGCGTTTATGACCGATATTCACCTTGGTGTTGTCACCGCTTTAGCTATCGCCGCTCACGAAATCCCACAAGAATTGGGTGATTTTGTAATTTTATTACATAGCGGATTCAGCCGTACAAAGGCATTGCTCTATAATGTTTTATCAAGTTTAGGCACCGTTGTCGGCGCGTTATTGGCTTATTTTGCTTTAAATGAAATGCAATATATTTTGCCTTATATTCTCGTCATTGCTGCCTCTAGCTTTATTTATGTTGCCGTGGCTGATTTAATTCCTGGCTTGCATACTAAAGTCAAACCAAGTGAAACCCTACAACAAGTGTCGTTAATTACATTAGGCATTCTCTTTATTTTCATCACGCATAGTACGTTACATTGATCAGCGATGGCTTTAGCAGACGATAAAATATTAGTGATTGGCCCATCATGGATAGGCGATATGGTCATGGCTCAATCGTTATTTATCGCGCTCAAACAACAACGTCCCCATGCCACTATCGATGTATTAGCATTAGCTTGGACTAAGCCTTTACTCGCTCGCATGCCAGAAGTAAATCTTGCTATTGAGATGCCTGTTGGCCATGGCGCTTTGGATATCAAACAACGATATCGACTGGGAAAACAGCTACGCCGCCAGCATTATCAGCAAGCTATCGTTTTACCCAACTCATGGAAATCAGCGTTAATTCCTTTTTTTGCTCGTATTCCGAAACGAACAGGATGGAAAGGAGAAGCTCGCTATGGCTTGCTCAATGATATCCGTACCTTAAACAAACAAGCCCTCCCACTGATGGTGCAACGCTTTGTTTCCTTAGCGCATCCAGCGGCTGATGCAAGCATTCCCCCCTCCTATTCTGCTCCCAAGATGTTGGCCCAAGCCAGCGAGATTACCGCTGCGCCTCTAGAAGAGAACCAACCTCGTCTTATTCTCTGTCCTGGTGCGGAATTTGGCTCTGCTAAACAATGGCCTGCTGAGTACTACGCTGCTGTTGCAAATGTTTTGTGCCGCGCGGGATGGCAAGTCATCATTATGGGGTCTCAATCAGATCAGCAGGTTGCAAATAATATCGAGCAACAATGTCCATCACCTCATTTATTTAATCTTGCAGGCCAAACAAGTTTAGCGGAGGCCATTGATTTAATCGCAACAGCGCAACTTGTTATCGCAAATGACTCTGGTTTGATGCATATCGCAGCAGCTTTACATATCCCGTTAATCGTCATTTATGGCGCAACTTCCCCCGACTTTACGCCGCCGTTGTCAGATAATGCACACATTGCACGTATTTCCGTCGATTGCGGGCCTTGCTTTCAGCGTGAATGTCCCGAGCAACATCATCGTTGCATGCGTGACTTACATAGTGATGATGTATTACAGTTAGTCCGGCAACTTTATCCTAATGACAGTATATGAGCGAATACGTTTCTAATTACTCACTTTTCCGTGTCAGACTCTTTACGCTATTCATTAGCTTTTTATTGTCTCTCTATGCGGTCTATTTTGACGATATCATCAATCGTGATGGCATTATGTATCTGCAGATGGTGGAAGCCTACCTAAGCGGTGGCTTAGAGTCGATGCAGGTCATTTTTAATTGGCCTGCTTTCCCCATCTTAATTGCATGGTTTCACCAACTGACCCATATCCCTATTGAAACCAGCTCCTACCTCATTATTGGCTTCTTTTTTATCTTATTGACTGATAGTTTGGTGAGAATCAATGCTTTGTTGGTCAATAATGCGCGCCAATTATTTATCGCAGCGATTCTTGTCCTCTGTTTTATTGCCATCAATGAATACCGTGACTTCATCATGCGTGATTTTGGCTATTGGGCTTTTACCAGCCTTGCTTTGTATCACTTTATGCTGTTCTGTCGTGACCTTCGCTGGTCTCACGCTATTTTATGGCAAGTCTTCATGTTAATTGCGGTGCTTTTCCGTGTTGAAGGCAGCATATTACTTATTCTATTGCCACTCTTTGTTTTCTACCAACGCCCCTTATTAGAAGGGCTACGCTTATTATTTCAATCTATTTCAGTGTTACTTGTCAGCGTTGTTTTTGTCGCGGCCGTAGTGCTGAGTCAAACTGATCTTATCGACGCGTTTAGCAAACTATCGTCAATCACAACTTACCTGAATACCGACAGAATTTTTCAAAATTTAAGCCAGTCATCGACGATGATTGCCGAACAAATTCTCAATAAGTATTCGGCAGAATATGCCCCACTAATTTTTGTATCAGGGCTATTTGCCATGATGCTATTCAAGCTCGCAAAAACATTTTCGCTCAGCTATCTCATTGTCTATTATTTTGCTGGGCATAAAACATCGGCAGCCACCAACGCTCAGCAAGTTTATTATCAACGACTACTTATGTATTTTGTCTTGATTAATATTCTGATATTGAGCGTGTTCTTAATCCACCAATATTTTCTATCAAGCCGTTATACTGTTTTGGCGCTCATTGGTATATTGCTGCTGCTATCTTACCGTATCAGTGCCGGTATAGAGCGTCTGTGGTTGACTCAAAAACGTGCCGCTCTAGGCATTGTTTTTCTTGCCTTATTTTACAATGTCGCAGATTTTGCCACGATATCGACACCCAAAACATATATTAAAAATACCGCATTATGGGCCGCCGAACATATTCCTACTGGCAGCAAAGTGCTAACCGATGATGAGTTTATTTTGTATTATTTTGAACGTGATAATGACAATGTTGAAATCTGCGTCAAACCGGTCTATCAACCCACCGAATTTGTTGCCGAATACACCAGCAAGTTTGAACAACCTCACTGCCAACAAACAGCGTCCAAGCATTATCTAAATTATGACTATCTCATCGTAGTTGAGAAGCGTCGTTATGACGATTATCAAGCGTATATCCGCCAACTCAACCTTGAACAGGTCTATCGTCAGAGCTCTAATAAGGGTGACCATGCTACGGTCTATCGTATCCCAAAACTATGACTATTCATTCTATTGAACAGCCTTGGCTGTCATTATTACAAAGTAACCAACTCGACTCCTTCGATGCCTTATGGCAATTAGAAGCCCCATGGTTTGAAGAACCTAACATCCGTCGTGGCGGCTGGAGTGGCGTAGTCAAACATGACTTAACCGATAAAGCGGGTGGGATAAACACGGTTTTCATTAAACGACAGTCAAACCATATCAGTAAAACTTGGCGCCATCCTTTGAGCGGCATTCCTACTTTTCAGAAAGAATTTAATAATCTACACCGCTTTTATCGCTTCGATATCCCAACAATGGATTTAGTGTATTTTGGTAGTCGCGTCCATCATGATGACAAACAAGCCATTTTAGTGACAAAAGCATTAACGGGTTATGTTTCCTTAGATAATGTCATGCCTGTTGATGACGCAGGTTTTATTCAAAATAAACGCCACCGACGTCAGCTCATTCAACAAACAGCGCGTGTATTGCAACGCATGCATCGATATCGAATTCAACATAACAGCTTGTATCCTAAACATATTTTTGTAAAACCAACCGAAATCGGTTGGGATGTTCGCCTAATTGATTTAGAAAAAGCCAAGAGAAAATTCTCCCAAAAAACAGCGACATTACGCGATATTGCGACTTTCCGGCGCCATACTTTAGACTGGTCTACTCGAGATCATATTGTCTTCTTCCAAGCTTATGTCGGTGAAAAGCAGCTATCAAAGGCATCCAAAGAACTATGGTATGACATTCAAGATAGACTTTTGCGTAAATCTAAATAGTCTGCATATATCAGGCCTTGCTATACTTACTACCTTTACTCTTTATGACTGATAAGAAGATCTCGACTTTATGATCGTATTAGGTTTATCCGGTGCTGTGAATCATGATGCCTCTGCGGCATTGTATATTGATGGGAAGTTAATTGCTGCTGCTGAAGAAGAGCGGTTTTTGCGTGATAAGCATGCAAAAGGAAGAATGGCTTACCATGCAACGCAATTTTGCTTGGAACAAGCAGGAATTAGTCCTGGCGATATTGATATTGTTGCTTTTCCCTATGCTGAAATCGACTTAAAATCTCCAGCTCGCTGGCATTATGCTAAGCGCTATTGGTATGCACCCGATCGTGCTTTTACTGCATTATTCGATGGCAATCGTCGCTATAAACGCAATTATGATAGTGTCATGAAAATGCTTGATGATCTTGGTATTGGCAGTGATCGTGTTAAGTTTGTTCCTGTTGAACATCATTTAGCTCATGCCAGTAGCGCCTACCACTTAAGTGGTTTTACAGAAAAAACCGCTATCATTGGTATTGATGGTAAAGGCGAATACGCTACGACCTTTTTTGGTTATGGTGAAAATGGCAAGATCCACAAAATCAAAGAATTTTATGATCCCGATTCATTAGGCGGCATGTATGGCGCGCTGACTGAATTTCTTGGGTTTGAAATGCTAGATGGCGAATTTAAAGTCATGGGAATGGCACCTTATGGTGATCCAAACCGTTTCGATTTTTCACAACTCATTGAATTTGGCGACGGTGAATTTAAAGTCAATACAGAACTCGTTAATACCCTAGGAATGCGTCGCCATAAAAAAGATGGCAAAGGCTATTTCTTCAGCGACAAGCTATTAGAATGGCTAGGCCCTATGCGTGATGGCGACGAAATTGATGACCCTTATATCGATTACGCGGCCAGCATCCAAAATTTATTAGAGAAAACGGCGCTTCATCTCATCGATTATCACTTAGGTGATATTATTCGTGAAACAGGTAAAGTCTGTTTTGCCGGCGGTGTCGCTTTAAACGTTAAGCTAAATCAACGCATTATTGCTATGCCAGGCGTCAAAGAATTATTTGTCCAGCCAGCCGCTAGCGATGCAGGAACAGCGATTGGGGCAGCCAGTTATGCTTCCCATCAAGCTGGGGTTCCTGTCGAAAAAATGACCCATGTCTATCTCGGGCCATCCTATACCACCGAAGAATGTATCGCGGCCTGTGACGCTCACCCTGAACAAGTCAAATGGGTGAAACTGGACGATGTCTGCAAACAAACTGCCGAAATTTTAGATGATGGCAACCCTGTTTCGTGGTTTCAAGGACGAATGGAATTTGGTCCGCGCGCATTAGGTAATAGAAGTATTCTAGGCAGCCCAAATCATTCCGGCGTCGCAGACAGAATCAATGCTCAAATCAAATACCGTGAACGCTGGCGCCCTTTTTGTCCTAGTATGCTCGACACTGTCGCTGCCGATATTCTACAGACAGAGCACCCAAGCCCTTATATGACATTTACTTTTGATGTCGCTGAAAGTTGGAAGTCACGAATTCCTGAGGTTGTGCATGAAGATGGTACGGCTCGCGCACAAATAGTGACCCAAGATACCAATCCACGGTATTACCAACTCTTACAAGAAATGGAAAAACGTAACGGCAATGGCGTATTACTTAATACTTCTCTCAATCGTCGGGGCGAGCCAATGGTATGCAGTCCAACCGATGCATTAAATATGTTCTTTGGTTCAGACTTAGAATATCTGATTATGGAAGATATTCTCGTTACTAAGGCTTAAAGTTGCTCAACTAAACGTTGTACAGCGGGATTATTCACATAATCTCGCTTCAGCAGCGCCCTAAATTTTTGCCACTTTCTATTGATTTTCTTCTGACCGAAAAAACGGTTATATGTACAGATCGGAATAACATCTGAGTTGCCAATATTATCAATAATGATAGCCTTACCTGAGTGAATATCGACTTTTTGATAGATGATATTTTTAGGTTTTATCGACATCGTAATAATATTTTGAGAAAACAGATAGCTTTTCAACTCCTGTAAGGCCTGTAAAAGCCCTTGATAATATTGTTCCGATAATGCGATGGAATCGAAATAATACTCAAAAGTATGCCCCACCTCGCCATCATGATCTCTCACTAAATCAAAGGTCGCACCGGGCCCGAGTGTTGTCGCTTCTACACCATAGAATTGTGGCAACATATCCCAGTCAATATCTCGTTTTTGCAAAAGTCGATAATAGGCTTGCTCACGTTTTGTTTCTTCAACGCCACGGTTTACAACAACTTTAATACAGCGGTTTGGATTGTTTGGGTGGATGTAACATTCACGATGTAATCCTTTACCGACCATCGCCTCAGGCAATAACTCAATCATCACTGTATCCATTTGGGTTCATTGTTTGCCAGCGCCATGCATCGTCCATCATTTGTGATAATTCTTTTGATGCGTGCCACTTTAATTCGGTATTGGCTAAGGTCGGATCGGCATAACAAGCCGCTATATCTCCTGTACGTCTATCAACAACTTGATAAGCAATACTGTGTCCACATGCATCTTCAAAGGCCGATATCGCTTCTAAAACGCTATATCCTTTCCCTGTGCCTAAATTATACACTTTACACTGCCCTGCCCTTTTTTCTGGCCAGTTATCCATTGCTTGAATCGCTTTAAGATGTCCATTGGCCAAATCAACAACATGAATATAATCGCGCACACCAGTACCATCAGGTGTCGGATAATCATTCCCAAATACAGCAACTTTATCTCTTTTCCCAATCGCAACTTGAGCAATATAGGGTAATAAATTATTGGGGATCCCATTTGGATCTTCTCCAATTAAGCCACTTTCATGAGCACCTGCCGGATTAAAATACCTTAGCAAAACAACATTAAACGGTATCGCTTTCACGACATCCCGCAACATTTCTTCTATCATTAGTTTTGTTTGGCCATAAGGATTTGTCGCTGATAATGGAAATGACTCATCAATTGGTACCGTAGCAGGATCGCCATAAACCGTCGCTGAAGAACTGAACACTAAATTCATCACGCCTTGAGCTTGCATAACATCAAATAAAACCAAACTACTATTAAGGTTATTATCGTAATACATTAACGGCTTCTCGCAAGACTCGCCTACGGCTTTCAAGCCGGCCATATGAATCACCGCATCAATTGTATGTTGTTCAAATATGTCAGTTAATGCTGCTTTATCACGAATATCAATGTGATAAAACGCTAGCGATTGACCTGTGATCTGCTCAACTCTATCCAAAGCGGTCTTGACACTATTTGATAAATTATCCGCCACCACGACCTGATAACCTGATTGCAACAGTTCAACACAAATATGGCTGCCGATATATCCCGCACCACCTGTCACTAAGATTGTTTTACTCATCTTGCCCTCATTTATCCATTGAGCTCATTGTTTATTTGCTTGCCATTGTCTCAATCATCGCAGCCACTTTCTGAGGCATACTATACAAATCTTCCGTTTCAGCATATTGCAATGCGTGCTTGGACCATTGACTTAATTTGTCATGATCTAACATCCCTTTGAGTTGCTGATTAAAATCAGCTTGTACAAAGGGCTCTGACGTCACTAAGCCTGCCTGCGATTGTGTAATATGATTAGCATAACCGCACGCACCTGAAATTAAAGCCGGTAACCCCGCGACTAATGCTTCTAAAATAACTGTTCCTGTGTTCTCTTTTCTCGCTGGGTGTAAAAAAATATCACAACCTAATAAAAACTCCGGCACATCGCTTCTTCCACCGAAGAAAGTCACTTGTGAGTCGATCTGCTGTTGTTCGGCCTTTTTTTCAAAACTGGCGATATCATCTTCACCTAAAACAAACAGTTTGGTTTTTGCTTTTAATGCATCAGGCAACGCAGCGAGTCCTGCCATCGCCCTATCAACGCCTTTCCGCATAAAACCACTGCCAATCATTAACAATACAATATCTTGCTCAGCTAAATGATGCGTCTGTCGAAATTGAGTTCGACGCACTTGCCAATCTTGAGGGCGTTTACGGTTAGGATCAATCCCTGGTGGTAACATCACTAACATCTGGTCAGGCGTGTGATAATGTTGTTTAAACTTATCGCGCTCAATATCAGAAATCATTAAAGCAACCGTTTTACTCTCTTGTCCAAATACGGCCAACTCATTTTTTCGATAAAACTTGACCCTATTACTGAAACGCATCAAGGGGTAATTTGCTTGTTTTTGGACTCTATCGACGTAGCACGGATCCGCAGCATAATAGAGGTCTAGATTTGGCATCTTATTAAAACCGATGACTAAATCATACGGTTTTTGCTGTAATTTTTGTTGTAACTGCTCAATATAACTAGCTACTTTAGCGTGGTTTGATAAGCCTTTAGTTGGAATGATATGGACATTGAACCCTTCCGGTATTTCCCCTTCACATTGCATAACAAAGACGTCAATCTCTGCACCTTTTTGATAACACAATGACAGGATCCGGACACAGTCTCGTGCGAGACCGCCGTAGGGAAAAAGCTTATATAAACAAACGGCTAGTTTCATTTTGACTGCAAGAATGAGAATGAAGACATGATGGATTGACCTTGCCAGTTAGCTAAAAAACGTGCTTTGTCTTTTTCCAAAGCAGATTGAAAAGTATAACGACATTGTTTATCTGACATCGCATCCAAATCAATTAATTGAATATGCCCGTCATTGTCGAGCAAGACATTGCTGGCTTTCAAGTCCCCATGAATAATCTGTTCTTGTTCAAGTTGGGCAAATAAGCGGCGTAAGGCATTAATTTCTGCTTCTGTCGGTGACCTTTGCTGATAGATAGAAGATAATTCATCAGCCTCTTGATATTCGGCAATAAAATACGCTTTGCCTCGCAATCCCCAATATCGTTTTTCTATAAAGCCAACAGGCTTAGGGGTCGCAATGCCTAAAAACGACAACATATTTGCATTACGCCATGATATGGCCGCACGACTAGGACGCCAACACCGATTTAAGAAATGCCAAAACCCTTTGATATTGTAGCGTTTAATAACCAGTTTCTTACCTTCAACTATCGCAGTAACAACTGTCGCCGTATTGCCTTTTTTTAATGCTTCACCGTCTGCAATGAATTGCTCGATGTGATCAATAAATGCGGTGATATCCATATCAAGGTAATCACTACGCAATGCCGCTTGTACAGATCTATCGGTCTTATATTCTGTCATTGTGCATGACCGAAACTGCTTTTTCAGATAATGATTTTTTCTATACTGCCATGCTTTTTGGCAATATTTAGCAAAAAATTGTTGTTCTGTTTCGTTATATTGACTTTGTCTGTGGCGATAATATGATTGAATATAAGGCGTTAATAAAGCTTGCTCATCACGTTCAAATTCGGACACCAAATGGGCTAAATTCTGCAAACTCTTTTTAGGGCTAAGGCCTGTCCCTAATTGTTGTTTTTTAATCGATCCTAAATCGACCAAATACAGTTTACCTTCCGACACTAAAAAATTATCGAGGTGAATATCATCTTGAAACACCCCATAAGCATGTAACCGCGCTATAGTTTCAAATAAAGCAGGACAATAACTTTGGCGTTCTTTTCGCGATAAAGACAATAAAGTTTTTGCATTAGGCAAATACTGATAAATAATGCTCAAACAACCATTATTATTGGCAGCCGCCGACAAAAACTCTGGCACATTGGCGCCAGCCGTTTTCGCCGCTCGATAACCATCATATTCCCGGTCAACTTCCCTTCGGCCTTTATGTTCAGCCGAAAACAATTTGATCACAACGTGTTGTTCAGCTGATGTTGCTTCAACCACCAGCCGTTTTTTGGGTAATAATCGTAAAACTTTATGGCAAGTGTATTGCTGGCCAGCAACCTCAATATCAAAAGGCACAGCCAAATCACGTTTGCCTTTTAAAAAACCACGAATCGGATTAAGGCTATCGATAACAACGGCATTATCTGCATGGCGTAACTTCATCGCCCTTTGCCGCACTTTTTGCCAAAAAAGACCCTGCTGTAATGCAACTCGTAATGGCTGCCCCGTATACACTTTGATAAAACGCAATAAATCCCTTCGAGTCAATCTCACATCCATGGCTGAAAAATATAAGCTGCCTAAATCTTTAATCAACCAACGTTCTGGAACCATTTTATCTTGACGAATCAAAGCACGGTGCAAATCAATCAAATGCAATGTTGTCTCTTTGGTGATCGTATTATGTTGTGCAAACCGCTTATCTAATAAAAAATGAACTAGATAAAAATCACGGTGATTCATGCCATTTTCATGCATTTTTTTGCTGATTTCAGCCAATTTTTCTATCAGATTTCTTTTAGTGTCAAATGTTGGAGGGTGATGATGCCATTGCTCGCCTAACAATTCTAAACTCATGGTATGACTGAGATCTTCTGTTATCACAAAAGATTGTTTTTCCGCTGGGTTGCGCCCTTTCTCACCGTAACCCGCCAAGGTCATGGTATCAATACCGTGCTGCTCTAAAAAACGAATTGCTTGCCATTCATTTTTAGCGCCGGTGATAGGTGCTCGTAGTTGTAGATAATTTTTAACGATCTCCCACCAGCCAATACCACGATGATATTTTAAAAAATAACTTTTTCCGCCAGCTTGAAAACGTAAGGTTTTACGTCCTTCTTTATGACGAAAAACATCCCCTTCTAATGCGGACACGGTCGCAAAAATATCTTGGTCTTGCCATAATTCGCCTAACGCTTGATTTAGGTAGATTTCGGATGATGGCATTGTCTTATTCTTTGGCCTCGTTTTATCATCGCTGTATTAACGTGATTTGTTACACTGTCGGTGGATAGACAGCTATAAATAGCTTGTCATCATACCACTGGACCCACTAAAAGAGGTAAACCGTGTCATTTAAAGCCACTGTATTACGCCATCAGGCCATGGTTGAAGGCTTAACCGCACTTGAACCTAAAATTGCAGAACTTGTTGCTAAAGTTCAAGAAGCTGTCGCCAACGATCATAAAGTTCTTTTTTTCGGAAATGGTGGCAGCGCCGCAGATGCACAGCATTTAGCCGCTGAATTTGTTGTCAGGTATAAACAACACCGCCGTGCTTTCGGGGCAATTGCGTTAACCACTGACACCTCTATTTTAACGGCGCATGGTAATGATTATGACTTCTCGACGGTATTTGATCGCCAAATTGAAGCACTCGCTAGACCGGGAGACATTATCATCGGCTTATCAACCTCTGGTAATAGTGCAAATGTCATCAACGGTATTAATTCTGCCCGCACTATCGGTTGCTGGACTTGTGCTTTTACTGGTGCTTCTGGCGGCCAATTATTAAACCTCGCCGATCATTGTATTCAAGTGCCTGCCGATGAAACTGCTCGCATTCAAGAAGGGCATATTATTATTGGTCATTGGTTATGTGAAGCACTTGATATGATCTTTGCTGACGAGTCACTCTAATGCAACAAACACTGTCCGTAGATGTTGTGATCATAGGTGCAGGCATTGCCGGTCTTTGGTTACATCACCGATTAAAACAATTAGGTTTTCAATCCCTTCTACTTGAAAAAAATGCCATCGGCCAAGGCCAAACATTAAGCTCTCAAGGCATTATTCATGGCGGCGCCAAATACGCTTTAAACGGCATTTTATCTAAAGCGACACAAGCTATCGGTGATATGCCTGCTCGTTGGCAAGCCTGTTTACAAGGTGAAGGTGATATTGATTTAACCGCGGCAACCATGTTGGCGCCTCACCAACTCATGTGGTCAACCGATAAACTATCTTCAAAGATGGTGTCTTTTTTTGCGAGTAAAGCGCTTGCCAGCCGTATGCAAGCTATCACGCCTGATAATTCAACCGCATTATTTCATCATCCTGATTTTAATGGCACGCTATATCAATTAGATGAGCCTGTTTTAGATATTCCATCGGTATTGCACTGCCTTGCTGAACCATATCAAGACAGCATTTTACAGATCCCAACAGAACATGAGATGAGCTGGAAAACCATCGACAAAGGTGTGCAAGCAATACAATTTGGCGATGAGTTGACGCTGACAGCACAGCATTTTGTGTTAACTGCAGGAGAAGGGAATGAAACATTATTAGCAGAGTTAGGTATATCGCAACCGCAAATGCAACGACGACCACTTCAAATGGTGTTATGTCGCTCTAAGAAGCCGAACCAACCTTTACCAGCTCTTTACGCACATAGCTTGGGCGCTGGCTCCAAACCTATCGCAACGATCACCAGTCATTACGATAAAACCGGGAATGTCGTTTGGTATATTGGCGGCAATATTGCCGAACAAGGCGTTGGAAAGTCAGCATCGCAACTCCAACAAGAAGCAGAAAAATTACTAGCCGATATTATGCCTTGGGTTGATTTACCTTCGCTAGAATGGGCTGTTCATGCGGTTGATCGTGCCGAACCCAAGCAATCGGCATTAACACGTCCTGATACGGCTTTTGTCGAGTCCGTCGATAATGTGCATATCGCTTGGCCAACCAAATTAGCATTGGCGCCAGATTTAGCTGATAAAACATTACATGCCCTTCAACAAGCTAGCCTACAACAACATGATCTAGATAACACTCCGCTCCCAACATGTTTACAACCGGCGCCGTTTGCACCCGCATTATGGGACCGTGTTTTTTAATGGATTACCTTCATCAGCGACGCGCTATAGCAGAAACGGGTATTAACGTATCGCCACTAGGCTTAGGCACAGTGAAATTGGGTCGTAATACCGGTGTGAAATATCCACAAGCATTTGACTTACCTGATGATAAGCAAGCGTTATCTCTATTAGCACAAGCTTGGGAGCTGGGTATTAATTTGCTTGATACCGCGCCTGCCTATGGCCACAGCGAGCAACGTCTAGGACAGCTTTTACCTAAACTGAATAAAGAATGGGTTATTGCCACAAAAGTAGGAGAAACTTTTAATCCCGATACCGCCGCATCACACTACCAATTTGACCCAGCCTTTATCCGACTCAGCATTGAGCAAAGTCTCACGCGCTTACAACGTGATGTCTTAGATATTGTCCTCATTCACTCTAACGGTGATGATTGTCATATTATTGAACGGGAAGGTGCTCTTGATGTGCTCAATGAGTTAAAACAAGAAGGGTTAATTCGCGCGACAGGCATGTCAACTAAAACCGTCTCGGGAGGAATTCTTACCCTTCAAAACGCAGATATAGCGATGGTGATGCATAATATTGCTTACCAACAAGAACTCGCTGTGCTCGATTATGCCGACGACCAGAACAAAGCCATTTTTATCAAAAAAGCGCTCGCAAGTGGTCATCTCACTCAAAATAATGAACAAGGTTTACAACACAACCTTGATTTTATCTATCAACACCCTGCTGTGACCAGTGTTATTATGGGGACAATTACACCCGCACACTTAACAACAAACTGCCACGCTGTGAATCAAGCCATTCAGAAGGCTAGCGCTTCGGTTTAAAGCCTTTTTTAAGCGCTTTCTTTAACCCTTTTTTCGCTTTCAATTTCCAATCATAATACGCCAGAGATTTCCGCCATGGCGCATCAAATGTTCGACCATAGGCCTCAAAATATAAGCTCATAAAGGCTTCTCTATCTTGCCAACCTAATTTATAGCAACACCGCATTAAGTCTAATAAACGTTGGCGTTCACGCACACGACTCTTATATTGAATCGTCGCACGTCCAATATCAATGGCTGTAATTACCATCTGACCATCTTCAATCGTCACTAACAAATTACCGCCAGTTAAATCATGATGAATGATTTTTTCATTATGCAAATGGCAACAATAATCAGCCACGACCTTTAATACTTGTTGTTTATCAAAGCCATGATAGCTTTCTTCCCCTTCGTTAAAAGCCGTAAACGCTTGACGCACGGAGAAGGCAACATCAACATAATCACACACATAATAATTATGGGTAATGCCGGTATTTTCTGTGCGTTCGAAATAAGCAATCGGCATTGGGCTGTTCACACCACGACGAAGCATTTCAGAGGCATTATCCCAATGTCGTTGCCCTTTACTGGCTTTAAAGCGATAAGTAAATTTCTTTAAGCCTTTTGCACGATTTTCTTTTACCACTAAGACTTGCTTGTCATCTAATGGGTTTGGAATGCTCCAAACGCGATTACGCTGATCTCGATGCACGGATATAGTCGGCGCAGATAGTAATTGTTCTGGTAATAAGGCCTGCCACTTTTCATTCGCATCTTCTCCTTCAAATATGGAGATCATGCCTCGCCAAGTCCCTTGTTCATGGGCAAAAAATTGTACATTTGGCATGATGCCAACGATACGATCAAAAGGCCGAGAATCAAGTGTTTCTAGCCCATCCTTATCTTTTATCGGATTAACCGCCTCATCAAAAATGATTGATAGTGGACGCTCAGTCACACTCAAAACAGGCTTGGTCAGTTCATTGCCCAAAGGGTCAAGATAACGTCCTTGCGCCAGCTGCGTTGAACTATAAATATCACTCAAGGGGATCAAACCTCGATCCATCGTCCACATCATATGTAATTGCTTATTATCGGCCATCTCAAAAATGAAATGATGCAAACCTTTGACCTGATTCACGGCCTGAATACAACGTGACCCTGACAATAAGTGAATTAATTGGGCATAGGCATAAAAGGCTTCTTTTACCTGATAATCGTCGAAATTGCCGCGAACAAGTCGGTAAAAGGTGACATTATCGATAACGGGGTAGCCGGTTGAACCATCACTGATTAAACCATCCCGACTACACACCATTGGGCCCCAATAGACTTTTTCTAATGCCCCTGAGGTCGCCGCAATCACTAAATAACGGATAAGATAATCTGTCTTCTTTTGCTCTGGATAAATTGACCAACGTCGTAACCGTTTTGTTGACCAACATTTATAAGTACAGATCAGTTTATCAATGCCATATTGCTGACCAATATGTCGCATCACTTTGGCTTTTTTTACCAAATTGAGCTTCATCACTTTGGTCATGATTTTTCCTAAAGCGCGATGATCGTAGACTTCAGGTTGGACAACACGTTCTACAAAAAGGTTATTGGTATTAATATCAGGTCGGCGATCTTTACGTTGCATTTCGGACAGCAGTTGAATAGTGCATAGAGGCTCAAAATCCGACACATTTGGCCCAACCACCGTGATATGTCGCTCTGTTAATGCTTGGTGTGCAATATCCCATGCCGTCAAATAATCAAACGGTTCAAAACCTGACCATTTCCCTCTATTCGGCGTAGAGCCAATTTCAACAAAAGTTAATCTTTCACCATATTTATCAGCAACTGTCACCACAAAGTCATGCCAACGTTGTTGTGCTGCTCGGTCGAAATCTTTGGCATCATCAAAAGGAGGAAGCAAATCCAACATGACTTGAAAGCCAGCATCTAATACGATATTTAATAATCTCTCAGCATGGCTTGATAAGGATTCGTAAGTAAAATCCATTCGCACATGCTGTAGGCCTAACTCATGCAATCTGTCGATTATAAATTGATCGACACGTGGATCTTCAGAAGGCGCGATATTAATGCCAAAAAAAGCATTATCAATCGATTGTGAAGGTTCAATCCAAGGAGTATGAACAGCCCAAAAACGCGCACCTAAAATGGATTTTGCCATTTGTGTTGCAGAGCGCAAATAATAATGTGTAAGGGGATTCACAACGAATGCTAACCTAATGAAAATAGACAGGGCAGTTTATCATGCCAGCTTAGTAGAAAAAACCTCGTATTCACCTAGCTATCATATTGAAAATGGTATCATTCTTTATTTTGTTCTATTTTTGTCACAATGGCTGTGGTTGAACAATTTTCCACCAATCCCATCACACGGACTTCACCGCCATAGCCTTCGACAATTTCCCAACCAACAACGCCTTCTTTATCATAATCACCGCCTTTCACTAAAATATCAGGTTGGATGATTTCTAATAAAGCCTCAGGTGTATCACCTTCAAAGCTCGTGACCCAATCAACTGATGAGAGGCCTGCTAAAACGGCTAAACGACGATCCACTGAGTTAATCGGGCGTCCAGCACCCTTTAACTTCGTCACTGAATCATCACTATTAATCGCTAAAACTAAACGATCCCCTTGCGCTCTTGCTTGTGCCAAATAGCTCACATGGCCTGCGTGTAAAATATCAAAACAACCATTGGTAAATACGACTTTCTCACCACGTTGTTTTGCTTGTTGTACCGCTAACTTTAATTGATCAACCGTCACCACGCCCGCGATACTGTGATCAGTATTATTATCACCTTGATGACGAAGGTATTCTGCTTTTAGTTCTGGTTCACTTACCGTTGCGGTGCCAAGTTTACTCACCACAATACTCGCGGCAACATTCGCTAACATGACGGCTGTTTCTAAGTTTTCTCCTGCCGCTAATACAGTGGCTAACGTCGAGATAACGGTATCTCCAGCTCCAGTGACATCTGACACTTCTTTGGCAATAGCCGGTAAATGGAATGGCGCCTCATTTTGTCGAATTAATGACATACCATGCTCGCTTCTCGTCACTAATATCGCGGTAATATCGAGTTGCTTTATCAAGTCTTGTGCTTTTGTCATCAAGTCTTGTTCCGATGTTACCTTCCCGACAACCGCTTCAAATTCGGTTAAGTTAGGTGTAATCAGGTAAGCGCCACGATACTTTTCAAAATCATTGCCTTTCGGATCAACTAATACTGGCGTGTCGTGTTGCTTGGCTGCATTAATCCAATATTGAG
Organism: Piscirickettsiaceae bacterium; assembly: GCA_024685975.1. Classification (GTDB taxonomy): domain Bacteria; phylum Pseudomonadota; class Gammaproteobacteria; order Nitrosococcales; family Methylophagaceae. The sequence continues at coordinate 100,544 of JAIBDZ010000003.1, forward strand.
GATCAGCCAAAGTGCCTTTGTTATAGTCCGACAAAACAATCACATGTGCTGTCGTCATTAAATCTTTAGATTGTGTTGCTAAAGCCATCCCTTCATCACGCTGGAAAGCTTGCTCAAAATCCATTCGTAATAGTTGCTGCTGGTTACTAATCACTCTGCGTTTGATGATAGTGTCGCGCTCTGATGACTTATAAAAAGCGCATTCAACCCCAACCGAGTTCAGGCGTTGCTCCAATGTATTGGCGGCAATATCTTGTCCTGTGATACCTGTAATCTTACAATTCGCGCCAAGAGAAGCAATATTCATCGCTACATTTGCTGCACCACCTGGCAATTCTTCAACACGGTCAATATTAACCACAGGCACAGGTGCTTCTGGTGAAATACGATTGGCTTTCCCGTAATAAAAACTATCTAACATGACATCCCCAATGACGAGGATTTGCTGGCCTTGTAAAATTGGAAAAGCGGATTTCATCAGTCTTGGTTGACCTTTAGAATTTGAAATAATGCGTTATTGTGCTTGTAAAATGGCATTGAGTCTATTCCAGACCATCTCTGGCGTCATCTCATTCATGCACACGGGTGCACCATCAATCGCTTCAGGTCTAGGGCAACGCCGTTTATAACAAGGTGAGCAAGTAAAATCACTCTCTATATGATGTTGATTATCACCCACGGTGCCGATCAACCGTGTTGATGTTGAACCATATAGCGTCTCGGTAGGGATCCCCGCGACAGCCGATAAATGCGCAAGTCCGGTATCACTACAAACCGCTCCTTTTGCCCGAGATATCAAAGCAGCAACGTCATTCAGCGCTAATCGAGGTAAAGCATGCGCTTGCTCATTTGTCTGAGCAATCGATTTTGCACGTTGATATTCTTCATCGTTACCACACGGCAACAATACGGTGTAGCCTTGCTGCGTTGCCAGTTGCGCTAACTGTTGCCACGAAGCGATAGGCCATAGCTTACTTTGCCAACTCGCATTATGGACGAAAACAAGATATTTATCAGGCAATATGAAATCCAGTTTTGGCAAAGCATATTGAGAAAAGTCAGTGCCATAATCTGGCGGCGTCATGGGTAAATCGTATTGCAAGGCTTGCGATAAAATTTGGCGAATCCGATCGATAGCGTGTTGTTCTACCGCGATATCATAGCGATGTTTATAGGCTTTATATGCAAACTTTTCTCGGCAAAACCCCTTGCCTAAACCGTGTACATCACCTTGATACAACCAAGATACCGTGGCACTTTTCATATTGGTTTGTAAATCAATCACAACATCATAATCATGTTGATTCAATTGTCGATAGAACTCACCAAAAACACCCTCACGCCATGATGAAATAAAATGCTTTTTCCATTTTCTATGCTGTGTCGTAATGACGTTTTTAACGGCAGGGTGCCACATTGGTACAGCCGAAAACGTTTTATCCACCACCCAATCAAACTCGATACCAGGTATGGCTCTTGCCGCGTCAGTGACCGCCGGCAAAGCATGCATTAAATCCCCCATCGAGGTCAGTTTAATAATTAATACACGCATAAACTACTGCTCAAGCAGCGTAAACAAGCAAAGGACGTTGCTGATGTTGGCAAAGAATTTGTCGAAATGCATTCGGATCCTTGATTTGGGTCAACTCCCCCTCTCGCGGAAAATATTTATCCTGTAGGCGCGATAACCAAAAACGCATTGCCGCTGCACGTAACACGATATTCCAGTGGTCTACTTCAGCTGATGATAATGTTCTTTGAGCTGTATAGGCTGAGATCAATGCTTGATAACGGATATCATCGATAAGCCCCGACTCATCAATACACCAATCATTCACTGTCACGGCCAAATCATAGAGCCAATATTCATCACAGGCATAATAAAAATCGATTATGCCAGTCAATGTATCGCCATCAAATAACGCATTATCACGAAACAAATCGGAATGCGTTAAGCCCATGGGCAGGTTGAACGTTTTATATTGTGCCTGAAATGTCAACTCTTCCGTCATTAACTGTGCATCTGCCTTATCTAAATAAGGCAATACTTTTTCTGCCGTTTTTTGTCGCCAGTCTGCGCCGCGGTCAGTGAGTTTTCTTTGTTCAAAATTATTGGCAGCAAGATGCATTTTTGCCAAGATATCACCGATGGCTCGGCACTGATTTACGGTCGCAACATCGCTCAAACTTCGTCCTGTTAATCGACCGACTAGTGCTGCAGGACGCCCAGATAATGTTTTTAAATACTGCCCTGTTTTATCAGGCTCAGGATGAGCTGATGGAATGCCGCTTTGATAGAAAAACGTCATGACGTCAAGATAGTAATCCATCACATCAAAACCATGCTGCTCAAATAGCGTTAAAACAAACTGCCCTTGGTCAGTTGTCACAAAGTAATTCGTATTTTCAATACCATCACTGATGCCTTCATAATCAACTAGATGACCGACAGCGTAGTGCGATAAAAACGCGATTAAGTCATCACGCGAGACTTCAGTATAAACAGACATGAATTAATTAATGTTGATGAATTACCATTCAAGCAAGATCCAATTAGGGACTAATAGTCCTGAATCTAACTCGTGTTGTGTTGTTTCAAGTGAGCCATCACCATCAGTATCCATTAGATAATAAGAGCGCCCTATACTTGGGGTCACTTTAATCATATAAAGTTGACCATTCATGCGATATTCTTGCACCGTACGATCTTCTTTTTGAATGATGTTAATATCAGGCTCAATACTTTGACCATCTTGCATTGGCTCTGGGATCACCGGCGGCTTAATCACCTCAGGCTCTGCCCACACATTTGCAGATAATGTCATCATTAGCACCGTAGTGAAAACAGACTTGTTAAACATAGCATTGCTCCCTATTATTTCGTATTAAGATAGCATTTCCGTTACGATGATTAAAGCAACTCCGTACATCCAACACAAAATAATGAGACCCCTTCTTATATGACACAATCTACACCATTCGTCCTCGTTGACGGCTCCTCTTATTTATATCGTGCTTTCCATGCCATGTATAAAGCAGATCTTCGTAATAGTGCAGGCGAGCCAACAGGGGCCGTTCGTGGTGTCACAGCGATGTTGCGGCGCTTAGCTAAAGATTATCCAGAGAGTCCTATCGTGGTCATCTTTGATGCAAAAGGCAAAACCTTTCGCGATGATATTTATGCTGAATATAAGGCGCAAAGACCGCCTATGCCAGATGATTTACGAGCACAAATCACGCCAGTCCATCAAATCATCGAAGCCATGGGCTTCCCATTATTAATTATTGATGGCGTTGAAGCAGATGACGTCATTGGCACGCTAGCGCAACAGGCTACACATCAAGGCATTGATGTCGTAATCAGCACCGGTGATAAAGATATGGCGCAGCTCGTTAACCAACATGTCACCTTGGTTAATACCATGACAGAAACAACATTGGACGTTGCCGGAGTCCAAGAAAAATTTGGCATCCCACCCGAATTAATTATCGATTTTTTGGCCTTAATGGGCGACAAAGTCGATAACATTCCTGGTGTGCCAGGCGTCGGTGAAAAAACGGCACTCGCTTTATTACAAAATATCGGCAGTATCGAGGCTATTTATGCTGATTTAGAAGCCGTTCGCAGCTTAAGTTTTCGCGGTGCCAAATCAATGCCAGAAAAACTAGCTGAACATAGAGACATGGCCGAATTAAGTTATTTACTCGCCACCATCAAATGTGATGTTCCGCTTGATGTCGATGTGGCTGCGCTCAAGAATGGGGCTGTCGACAAAGCAGCTTTGCGAGATCTTTTTACGCATCTTGAATTCAAGACATGGATTAATGAACTGGATACTGATGATGTCGTCGCTGAAAAACCACCTGCAGTCGCACAAGAATATGAAACTATCCTCACACAAGATCGTTTAGACCACTGGCTTTCAGCGCTAACGTCAGCGCCTTTATTTGCTTTTGATACTGAAACAACCAGTTTGAATTATTTAGACGCTAGACTTGTTGGATTATCTTTTGCGATTGAAGCGGGCAAAGCCGCGTATTTGCCTTTAGCCCACGATTATATTGGCGCGCCTGAACAGCTAGATTTTGATGCAACACTCGCCTTATTTAAGCCTTTGCTTGAAGATCCATCTCACCATAAAGTAGGGCAAAACTTAAAATATGACCGCCATGTCTTATTAAATCATGGTATTGATTTACAAGGCATTAGCCACGACACTATGTTGCAGTCCTACGTTCTAGATAGCACCGCCAGCCGTCACGATATGGATACATTGGCTGAAAAACATTTAGGTCGTAGCACTATCCATTTTGAAGATATTGCTGGCAAAGGTAAAAATCAGCTTACGTTTAACCAGATTGAACTTGAAAAAGCGGGACCTTATGCCGCAGAAGATGCTGATATCACATTGCAACTTCATCACACTTTATGGCCACGACTTGAAGCGATTCCAAGCCTCGTGGCTGTATATCGTGATATGGAAATACCTTTATTGCCTGTCATCAATACCATTGAACGCCATGGCGTTTATATTGATACCGCGATGCTACATCGGCAAAGCGAGCAGTTGGCCAAAGATATTAAAAAATATGAAGAACAAGCCTACGCTATTGCTGAAGAGCCCTTTAATTTAGGTTCACCCAAGCAATTAGGCACCATTTTATATGACAAACTCGATTTGCCCATATTGAAAAAAACGCCAAAAGGGCAACCCTCTACAGCAGAATCAGTATTACAAGATCTCGCCGACGACGGTTATGAATTACCACAAGTCATCATGGCTTACCGCAGTATGAGTAAATTAAAATCAACTTATACTGATCGCCTACCAGAACAGATTAACCCTGCAACAGGACGTATTCATACCTCATATCATCAAGCTGTCACTGCAACGGGCCGCCTGTCTTCATCTGATCCAAACTTACAAAATATTCCCATTCGAAGCGAAGCTGGTCGCAAAATACGTGAAGCTTTTGTTGCGCCAGAAGGCTACACCCTACTCGCGGCAGATTATTCACAAATTGAACTTCGAATTATGGCCCACCTTTCACAAGATCCAGGTTTATTAGCCGCGTTTTCTGCCGGGGAAGATATTCATCGTCATACCGCCTCTGAGATTTTTAATGTGGCATTAGATGACGTCAGTACAGACCAACGACGTAGTGCAAAAGCCATTAATTTTGGATTGATTTACGGTATGTCGGCCCATGGTTTGTCAAAGCAATTGGGCATTGAACGTCATCAAGCTGCTGACTATATGGAACGTTATTTTGAGCGTTACCCTGGTGTCAAAACCTATATGAATACCACCCGTGATCGCGCCAAAGAAGCCGGTTATGTTGAAACCATATTTGGACGCAGGCTCTATTTGCCTGAAATTAATTCTAGTAATGGCATGCGACGACAATATGCCGAAAGAACGGCCATTAACGCACCCATGCAAGGGACGGCAGCAGATATCATCAAACGCGCGATGATAGCGATTCACGCTTGGTTGCAAAAAGAACAACCTGATATTCGCATGATCATGCAGGTGCATGATGAATTGGTCTTTGAGGTTGCGAATGATATCTTAGCTACAGCACAGAGTACGATTGAAGATTTTATGACCCATGCCGCTGAGTTAAGCGTGCCATTAGAAGTTGGGTTAGGAACAGGAAAGAACTGGGAAGTCGCGCATTAAGTTTATTTTTTCGCTCTAGGGTGTGCGGCATCGTACACTTTTGCCAATTGCTGGAAATCAACGTGAGTATAGATTTGAGTTGTCGAAATATCGGCGTGTCCCAATAGCTCTTGCACCGCTCGCAAATCGCCACTTGACTCCAACATATGTGAAGCAAAAGCATGACGCAAGCGATGAGGGTGAACACGATCAGAGATACCATGTTGTTTGCCTAATAGCTTCACGCGTTTCTGAATCGCTCGCTCGCCAATACGGCCGCCACGTTGTGTGATAAATAATGCCGTTTGTTCAATTGAGCTATATTGTTGACGATATATTAACCACTGCTGAAGGGCTTCAATTGCTTTACGCCCAACTGGCACGACACGGTCTTTATTGCCTTTACCTGTGACGTAAGCGAGCTTGTCAGCAAGATCGATATCACGGCAGTTTAATTGTGCTAATTCAGCTAATCGTAATCCAGAAGAATAGAATAGCTCCATCATCGCCTTATCTCTGACACCAATAAAAGTGTCAGGCATCGGGCCATCCAACAAGCGAGTCATTTGATCAACATCTAATGTCGATGGAAGGCGTTTGGCCGTTTTAGGGCCTTGCACTTGTTGTGCTGGGTTTTGCTCAACGAAACCTTCTCGCATGAGATAACGATAAAACCCGCGCAAACTTGATAATAATCGTTGAATCGATCGTGCTGATAGTGAAGCACGATTAAGCTCTGCGACCCATTGCCGTATCTGTTGACTTGTCACACCTGACCAAGACGTATTTTTTGTGATCGTCATCAAGTCTTGGCAGCGTTGCAAATCACGTTGATATGCGACGACAGTATGGTTTGCCATACGCCGCTCTTGTTGCAAATGCGTCAAAAAAGCTTCGACCCATTCGGCTACTTGATTAGCCATAATGTGGTGGATGCTGTGTTAGCAGATGACTTAACATATCGCCTAAAAAGGTTAAGTAATCCGTCGCCATATCTGCATGAAAGCGATGCTGGTCACTGCTGGCAATCGCTAATAATCCTTTGCAAGGTAATTGTCCAATGGGAATACAAGCAATAGATTCAGCTTGCGTTTCCTGTTCTCGGAATAGAAAGGTTTTTTGCGCTTGAGAAAACCGACCACATATCGTTTGATGGCGCCCGATAACACGCTCAAACAAATCATTCATTTGTCCGACCGGGTTCACTTGTTTTATATTTTGTTCTGTTGGCATCAAGTCATACATTTTGTCATGATAAAACAACCGAATCGCCACCTCATCAGCCTTGAACTCCGCTTTTAATGTGGTGACTAAACTATCAAGGCAATGACTCAAATCACGCTCAGCCATCATCGTCAGGCAGAGTTGATGCACTTTTTTTTGTAATTGAGTATTTTGACGCGCATTGTCAATCAAGGTTTGCATTTGTTCATGCAATTGCGCATTTTTTTCTTGTAATCTTGCCACTTGACGTTGTGCTAAAGAAATCGTGCCTTCTGGAGCAGCAACAACGTCTATTTGCTCTAATAAATCCAAATTCTCAACAAGAAAATGGCGATTATTCATCAAATAATCATGAATCTGCTGACTTGTTATTGTGCTGTTATCGTCGCCCACGCTATTTCCCCGTCAAAAACATGTGATGCAGAGCCCGTCATCCATACCGGCTCACCCTGTCCTTGCCATTCTATCTGTAATGCGCCGCCAGTTAAATGTACCGTGACCACATCATCTAATAATCCTTGTTGAATTCCTGCCACTGCCGCCGCACAGGCCCCTGTACCGCAAGCTTGTGTTTCTCCCACGCCACGCTCGTAAACCCGCAGATTTATTTGTTGGCGATCTATTATTTGTGCAAATCCCGCATTCACTCGCTCTGGAAAGCGATGATGACTTTCAATCAGAGGGCCCCACTCAGCGACCTTGGCTGTCTCAATATCATCGACCCAAGTTACCGCATGCGGGTTGCCCATCGAGACAGCATTGATGGTTAATTTATCATTGTTTGATAATGTAAGATCATACGAAGGCTGTTGTTGATCGGCTTGGAAAGGAATATTGTCCGGCTGCCATATCGGTGCCCCCATATTAACCGTGACGATTTTGCCTTGTTCTTGAACCGTTAAGGTAATTAAACCCGACTGCGTTTCAACGGTAATCTCATCTTTATTCGTCAAACCTTTATCGCGTACAAAACGTGCAAAACAACGGGCGCCATTACCACACTGGCCCACTTCTCCCCCATCGGCATTAAAAATGCGGTATTTAAAATCCACATCTTGTAACTCACTTTGTTCGACCAATAATATTTGATCACAGCCAATACCTCGATGGCGGTCGGCGATAAAACGCCATTGGGCTGTCGTCAATACATGGTTGGGCTGACTGATCGCATCAATCACGACAAAATCATTGCCTAAACCATGCATTTTGCTAAATTTTAGCGATGTCATGACGGCAGAACCTGCTCACCTTGATACAGTGATGCCACCGTTTCTCTTTCACGAATACAATGAACTTGCTCGCCATCGACCATAATTTCTGCAGCACGAGGTCGAGAATTATAATTAGAACTCATCGTAAAGCCATACGCACCAGCTGATTTTACGGCTAACAAGTCGCCTTCTTCTATTGCTAGTTCTCGCCCTTTTCCTAAGAAATCACCCGTTTCGCAGACTGGACCGACAATATCATATGGATAACATGCCACTGCTTTATCTTTCTCTACCGGCACAATCTCTTGCCAAGATTGATATAAGGCTGGACGCAATAAATCATTCATTGCCGCATCGACAATAGCAAAATGATGATCGTCAGTCGGTTTTAGAAACTCGACTTTCGTTAATAAAACTCCGGCATTACCTACGATAGCACGGCCAGGTTCCATCAATATTTCTAATTTTGTACCAGCTAATAACGGCACTAATGCATCGGCATATTGTTGCGGTGTCGGCGGCACTTCATCTTGATAAGTAATGCCTAAGCCTCCGCCAATATCTAAATGAGTAATTTGAATTTGATGTTCTGCTAATTGTTCAATTAGGAGCAACACTCGTTTTAGAGCATCAACAAATGGCGCCACGGTAGTCAACTGTGAACCAATATGGCAATCGACGCCGACAAGCATCAAGTTTGGCATTTTTGCTGCTTTTTGATAGACAGAAAGCGCCTGTTCAATCGCAATACCAAATTTATTTTCTTTCAAGCCCGTCGAAATATAAGGATGTGTTTGTGCATCTACGTCAGGATTAACCCGAATAGAAATGGGAGCCACTTTATCCATGGCTGCCGCCACAGTATTGATTCTTTCTAATTCTGGTAGTGATTCAACATTAAAACATCGAATACCTTGTTCTAAAGCAAATTGAATCTCGTCTGTGGTTTTACCTACACCGGAAAAAACCACTTTAGCCGCATCACCACCCGCCGCTAATACTCGCGCCAGTTCACCACCTGAAACGATATCAAAACCAGAACCTAATCGCGCCATGATATTGAGCACCGCTAAGTTTGAATTTGCTTTGACGGCATAACAGATACTATGGGGTACTGTAGAGAAAGCACTATCAAAGGCTTGCCAATGACGTTCTATTGTTGCCCTAGAATACACATAACTTGGGGTACCAAATTCTGCCGCAATTTCGCTTAAATCGACTTGTTCAGCCTGTAATTTATTGTTCTGGTAATTAAAATAATCCATCGTTCTCTTAACTTTATTGCTGTGTTTGTTCGGTATCTTGAGGCAGATACAAATCACCTTTCTGACCGCAGCCTACTAGCAGTCCAATGGCAGCCAGTAAGGCGATATAGCGTGCATATGACATGATCTTTTGCATAATTTTATCCCTTCTCAATCTCTGGTTGAGCAGTATAGCGATTAATTGACTGCCGCGCCATGTGACGTAGATACTAGAAATTGTTCTTTAACTTTAATACTATAAGCCTTTGATTTTATAAATCTCGCGTGTTGTAAAAAGGTGGCAATCAAATAATGGCAAATGCGACTTCTATCCGATTGAGTGGTTTGGCTCAGCGTTTGGTGAATGATGGCTTACTCTCCGAGCATGAAGCTATCGAAGCTCAACAGGCTGCAAAAGAGGCCAATCTCGCTTTTGTAAGCTACCTTGTGAGCAACAAAATCGTTTCCAGTAAAAATATTGCCACGATCGCATCGGAAGAGTTCGGCGTGCCTTTATTTGATATCGAGGCCATGAACCTTGAGCTTGCGGCAACAAAATTAATTCAAGAAAAATTAATCCGCCAGCATAACGCCTTACCGCTATATCAACGCGGAAAACGCCTTTATGTTGCCGTCTCTGACCCAACTAACCTCCAAGGATTAGATGAGTTTCAATTCAATACAGGTTCGAGTACTTACCCTGTTTTAGTTGAAGAGCAACAATTGGCCGCTGCCATTGAAAAAGCAGTCGATACTAGCGAAGAAGAGCTTGATGATTTCGGTGATGCTGAGTTAGATGATATCGATCTTGGCTCTGATGACGTGGCTAATGAAGATGATAAAGCCGATACCAATGTCGATGATACGCCTGTTGTTCGTTTTATTAACGGTATTTTAACCACCGCAATCAAAGCTGGCGCGTCCGACATTCACTTTGAACCTTACGAGAAAAAATATCGTGTTCGAACTCGTATTGATGGCATTTTACATGAAGCTAAAACAGCACCGGTCGCATTAGGTGGACGAATTGCCGCCCGTATCAAAGTCTTGTCACGTTTGAACATTGCTGAACGCCGCGTCCCTCAAGATGGCCGTATGCGCTTGAAACTCTCGAAAACGAAAGCTATCGATTTTCGTGTCAATACCTGCCCGACCTTGTTTGGCGAAAAAATTGTATTACGTATTTTAGATCCCACCAGTGCCCAGCTTGGGATTGATGCTTTGGGTTACGAGCCTGACCAGAAAAAAATCTTTATGGATACCATGCATAACCCTTATGGCATGATCCTCGTTACAGGTCCAACGGGTAGTGGTAAAACCGTTTCGCTATATACCGCCCTCAATATTTTAAACACTGACGACCGTAATATTTCAACCGCTGAAGATCCTGCTGAGATCAATTTACCGGGGATTAACCAAGTTAATGTTAACCCCACTGTCGGACTTAATTTCTCAGATGCATTGCGTGCTTTTTTACGTCAAGATCCTGACGTTATCATGGTCGGTGAGATTCGTGACCTTGAAACAGCTGAAATCGCCATCAAAGCTGCGCAAACAGGTCATATGGTGTTATCAACATTACATACTAATGATGCCCCACAAACTTTAACGCGACTTGCCAATATGGGGGTTCCTCCTTTTAATATCGCATCGGCGGTAACGTTAATCATCGCACAACGTCTTGCTAGACGACTTTGTAACAACTGTAAAACGCCTGATGACATTCCTAAAGAAGCCTTATTGAAAGAAGGCTTTACAGAACAACAGATTGCGGACGGAATCACAGTTTTTAAAGCAGTAGGCTGCGATAATTGCACTGAAGGTTATAAAGGACGTGTTGGTGTTTACCAAGTCATGCCTGTCTCAGAAACCATGGGACGCATCATTATGGAAGGCGGTAATTCTATGCAGCTTGCCGATCAAGCAGCAAAAGAAGGCATCGCTGACTTACGCGCCTCCGGCCTGAAAAAAGTAGCTGATGGTTTCACCAGCTTGGAAGAAATTAATCGCGTAACCAAGGAGTAGTGTGTGGCAGAAGCAACCCGTAAAGCGCCTAAAGCACAAGTTGATCCTATTTTTCAATGGCAAGGTACTAATCGCCAAGGCCGTCGTTTAAAAGGCGAACAGTCCGGCATTAGTTTAAGTGCCGTCAAAGCCGATCTGAGGCGCCAAGGTATTACGCCGATTAAGGTTAAGAAAAAACCTAAAGACCTTTTCGCTCCTAGAAAACCTGCTATTAAACCAGCTGATATCGCCATTTTTAGCCGCATGTTGGCCACGATGATGTCATCCGGTGTGCCATTAATGCAATCTATGCAGATCATCGGCGAAGGCCATGAGAATGCTAGTATGCAAGATATGATTTTGGCCATTAAGGCCGATGTTGAATCTGGAACAAGTCTAACTGACTCACTAGGTAAATTTCCTATTCATTTTGACGATCTCTATTTAAGTTTGATCAATGCGGGTGAACAGTCTGGTACGCTCGAAACATTATTAAACGAAATCGCGACTTACAAAGAAAAAACCGAAGCCTTAAAATCTAAAATCAAAAAGGCCATGGTTTATCCTGCGTCTATTTTAGTCGTTGCTTTTATTGTGACGGCTATATTGATGATTTTTGTTATTCCACAATTTGAATCACTCTTTACTGGTTTTGGTGCTGAATTACCTGCATTAACCCAATTTGTCATCAATATGTCGATTGTCTTCCAAGAAAAATGGTGGCTCATCTTCGGCGTCTTAATTGGCTCAGTTGTTGCGATCACACAAGCCAAAAAACGTTCCAGAAAAGTCCAGCAATTCTTAGATCGTTTTTTATTGAAAATGCCGGTCATCGGTGCTGTCATTGAAAAAGGGGCGATTGCACGTTATGCCCGAACATTCTCAACCATGTTTAAAGCCGGTGTACCTATGGTGGAAGCGATGACATCTGTTGCAGGCGCGACAGGCAACATCGTCTTCAGTGATGCGACCTTGATCATGCGTGATGATGTCGCAACAGGAACACAGTTAAATGTCGCTATGAGAAGCAGCGAATTATTTCCAAATATGCCGATTCAAATGGTTGCGATTGGTGAAGAATCTGGTGCATTAGATTCTATGTTAGCTAAAATTGCCGATTTTTATGAAGCGGAAGTAGACGATGCTGTTGATAATATGACAGCTCTAATGGAACCTCTCATCATGGTATTTTTAGGTGGTTTAATCGGTACTTTAGTTGTTGCAATGTATCTGCCTATATTCAAAATGGGTGCCGTGGTTTAACCCTTTGACTTGTTTGTTCGCTTTCTTTTCCGACTAACAAGGCTTTGTACCTGCCATTATGACCCTTATCGAGCTATTACAAACATCGCCGACAACTTTGCTCATTTCGATCACTGTTTTAGGTTTAATGGTCGGCAGCTTTTTGAATGTTGTCATTTATCGTCTGCCTTTAATGATGGAACAGGAATGGCGCGAGCAATGTGCAGAGTTATCGGGGCAGACACCAGACGACTCTCATACGCCTCTAACATTAAGCTACCCCCGCTCGGCCTGTCCTCATTGCCAATATCAGATTCGAGCTATCGATAATATTCCGATATTGAGTTATCTCTTTTTGAGAGGACGCTGTCGTGGTTGTCAACGCGCTATATCACCACGTTATCCACTGATTGAGGCATTCACCGGACTCTTATCTGCAGTTGTTGCGTATCATTTTGGCTTTGGCTGGCCTTGTATCGGTGCTTTACTGTTAACATGGGCTTTGATCGCTCTTAGCTTTATTGATATTGACCAACAACTCTTACCTGACAGCATCACTTTGCCGTTGTTATGGTTAGGTATCGTCTTTAATTTATTTCAACAATACACAACTTTAGAAGAGAGTGTCATCGGCGCTTTGGTTGGTTACTTGTCTTTATGGTCTGTGTTCCATTTGTTCAAATTAGTCACGGGCAAAGAGGGCATGGGTTATGGTGACTTTAAGCTGCTTGCTGCATTAGGCGCATGGTTAGGCTGGACCACCATTCCTGCCATTATTTTATTATCTTCATTGGTTGGTGCTGTCATTGGGTTAAGCTTAATTGTTTTTCGCCAACATGGACGTGATATTCCCATTCCTTTTGGGCCATACCTTGCTGCAGCAGGATGGATCGTTTTAATCTGGGGTGAACAAATACAATCCGCCTATTTAAACTGGGCTGGTTTGGCTTAAGTTATGTATCGGGTAGGCTTAACAGGCGGTATCGCTTGTGGCAAAACGACTATTTGCGAGTTGTTTTCACATTATGGCATCGCCATTATTGATGCCGATATGATTGCTAGAGATTTAGTCACTGTCGATTCGCCATGCTATCGCGCCATCGTATCTTATTTTGGCTCAGACTGTCTTATGCCTGATAAGGTACTTAACCGTCGTTATCTAAGACAACAGATATTCTCAGATAAAACAGCAAAACTACATCTTGAATCGATATTACATCCCGCTATTCATCAAACCATGATCGAACAAAGCCGGTTAGCTGAATCAATATATTGTTTGATGGTCATTCCATTATTAGCTGAAAGTGACGCTGATTACCAACTAGACCGTGTTCTTGTCATTGATAGTCCTGTTCAACAACAGCAACAGCGGTTGATGGCCAGAGATGCAATTTCAGCGGAACTTGCGCAAACGATGATAGACCAACAAGTGCAAGCAGACACTCGGCTTGCTATTGCTGATGATGTCATTAATAATGATAATTCCTTCATGTCATTGAAGAAAAGTGTCACCGAACTACATCAGCTCTATCAACGACTAGCACGCGAAAAAGCTGGTAGTTGCTAGTTAGTGTAATGTCATGGACAATAGTAATGAATTCCAGCCAATACTGCCTCTTATATCGTGACTGATAGCATTATCTACGAACAACCGCTCAATGAGCGCATACGCACTTTCTTGAGATTAGAATTCTTATTCTCTCAAGTTGATAATGCGATGGCAGGCCATTCAGAATATCAGCATAGGCAAGCCATTGATAGCTTACTTAATATTGTGTCTGTATTTGAACGCAGTGATTTGAAGTCAGAAATTATTAAAGAGCTAGAACGTCTGATTGCAACTTTATCTGCCTTGGAAAACTCGCCGGGGGTCGATAGTAAAGCATTAGACGATCTGCTATCGGAATTAGATGTTGTGTTAGATGGCTTACATGCCAAAAAATCTGCGATTGGCCAAAGTTTACGTGATAATGACTTTTTATATAGTATCCGTCAGCGTTCTGCCATTCCTGGCGGCACCTGTGATTTTGATTTACCCGCTTATCACTTCTGGCTACAACATCACGATAATGTGACTCGCCAACAACAGATACAAACCTGGCTCAACACTTTTTCAGGGATCCGTGCCGCCATTAATACCACGTTGCATTTGATACGGGCTAGCACAGATTTTAAACCTATAACGGCAACCGCTGGTTTTTACCAACATAGTTTAGATAGTAGTCAGCCGAATCAGTTGATTCGAGTCAAACTTCCTTCTGATGTAGACTACTACCCTGAAATCAGCGGCGGAAAACACCGTTTTACAGTGCGTTTCTTACAGTTTGATATTGCACAACGCGCACAACAGTCTGAACAAGATGTTTCTTTCTCACTTAGTTGCTGTGCTATGTAATTATGTCGACCCAAGTTAGTTGTCCACAATGCCAGAAATCCGTCGTTTGGGATCAATCCTCAAAGTGGCGGCCATTTTGTAGTGAACGTTGTAAACTGATTGATTTAGGCCAGTGGGCCGAGGGTAGCCATCGTATTGCTGGAGATCCAGCACCTACAACAGATCCAGACGCTGAACCGTCTGAATATCATTAATGGCTATGCATCACCTGCCGTGATAATGCCTTGTTGGCGCGAGAAGGTCAGCATACGATTTAATGGTTTTAATGCTTTTTGACGCACTTGCTCGTCAACCTCAATGGCATTATTGCCATCACGCAAGGTTTCATACAAATTGACTAATGTATTCATGGCCATCCATGGGCAATGTGCACAGCTCCGGCATGTAGCACTTTTGTCGCCTGTCGGCGCAGGAATAAGGCGCTTATCTGGTACAACTTGTGCCATTTTATAGAACAAACCATGATCGGTTGCAATAATTAATGTATCAGCCTTAGATGCTTTACCTGCTGCGATGATTTGTTTGGTCGAACCAACAAAATCTGCTTTTGCTATCACCGATTCCGGTGACTCGGGATGAACTAACACCTCGGCCTCTGGATGCTGTTGCATCAAAGCCTCTAATTCATGGAGTTTAAATTCATCATGCACCACGCAGTGTCCTTGCCATAACAGCATATCGGCACCGGTCTTGTTATTAATATATTGTCCTAAATGTCTATCCGGCCCCCAAATGATTTTTTTTCCTTCCGCCATTAAATGCTCAATAATGGGAATCGCATTACTTGAGGTCACAATCCAATCTGCACGTGCTTTGACTTCCACACTGGTATTGGCATATACCACGACAGTATGATCGGGATGCTGATCACAAAAAGCGCTAAACTCGTCAATAGGGCAACCGAGGTCAAGTGAGCATTCTGCTTCCAGTGTTGGCATCAATACCGTTTTTTCTGGGCTTAATATCTTGGCCGTCTCTCCCATAAAACGTACCCCGCTGACAATCAATGTATCGGCAGGATGTTTGGCACCAAAATTAGCCATATCAAGAGAGTCAGAGACATAGCCACCGGTTGCTTCTGCTAAGGCTTGGATGTCATCATCGACATAATAGTGAGCAATTAAAACCGCATTTTTTTCTATTAATAAGGCTTTAATTTTCTCGATGTAATCGGTTTTTTGGGCATTGTTTAACCAAGGCGATGGAGCAACATTATCAATCAGGTTATCAATTTTTGTTTGCAATGCTTGGGGCACTTGTTCTGCTAAGCTCATATTCAACCTATAAATTACTGGAAGGGGTGATTCGCTTTAAGCTGCGTTATGATCTCGGCATTAGCGTCAGGGAAAGCAAACTGATCTATTTCACTAATAGGACACCAATGCGTTTTTTGGCCTTCATTACCTTGTATTTGCCCAGAAAAAGCAGTCACTAGCCACACATCAAGCAAAACTGTTTTGTCCTTATAATCATGCTCAATTGTCGTCATTGGCTGAGCCGCTTCCACAACGAGATTTACTTCTTCCTTGACCTCTCGACATAATGCCGCCTCAACCTGTTCCTTGGCCTCAACTTTGCCACCAGGAAACTCCCACAACCCACCTTGATGTTGATGTGATTGACGCAGTGCAATCAATACTTGCTGCTGCGCATTCACTATCACTGCGACAGCGACATGTATCATCAGACTAATCGGCTACCAAGACGTATAAAGCACCACAATAAGGGCACAGTATTTCACCCTTCTGTTCAATATCTAAGAACACGCGAGGGTGTGCGTCCCAATGCGATTGCCCAGGCATTGGACAACTCAATGGTAAGTCGGCTTGATGTACTTCATAGCGCCGTTCTGGTGGTGTTTTACTCTGTTGCGTCATCATTCACCTAATTCTGTGGGATGAAGTGATTATTATCCGTTGCTGTTAGCTTCGGATACACCCGGTATTTTCCGCAGACGAATATTTAGCTCTTTAAGTTGTCTATCCCCAATAGGACTTGGTGCATCTGTGAGAAGACAGCTGGCTGACTGTGTTTTCGGGAAGGCCATCACATCACGAATTGAAGCCGATCCTGTCATCAACATCGCCAGACGATCCAATCCAAACGCTAAACCACCATGAGGCGGACAACCATATTTCAATGCTTCTAATAAGAAGCCAAATTTATCGTCAGCTTCTTCTTTGTTAATTCCTAATAGGCTAAATACTTTACTTTGCACGTCAGCCTTGTGAATACGCATTGAACCGCCGCCTAATTCAGTCCCATTTAACACCATGTCATAGGCACGAGATAGGCATTTGCCTGGATCCGTCTCTAGTAAATCGATGTCACTTTGTCTTGGTGCTGTAAATGGGTGATGAAGCGCTGTCCAACGTTCTGCCTTATCATCCCACTCAAACATGGGAAATGCCACGACCCATAATGGTTGCCAGTCTCCAGATACACGACCTAAATCATGTCCCAACTTGACTCGTAACGCACCTAAGGCTTCATTCACAACATGGGCTTTATCAGCGCCAAAGAAAACCAAATCACCTGTTGTTGCAGCAGTTCTTTCCATAATGGCTAACACAACGTCATCAGGTAAGAATTTTAAAATAGGAGATTGCAATCCCGCGACACCCGCATCAATATCATTGACTTTAATATAGGCTAAACCTTTCGCGCCATAAATCCCGACATATTTGGTGTAATCATCAATTTCTTTACGGCTTAGTTTTGCCCCTTGCGGCACTTTTAATGCTGCGACACGACCTTGTTCATCCTTAGCAGGGCCAGAAAAGACCTTAAAGTCGACTTCTTGCATTAAATCGTTAACATCAATGAGTTCTAGATCTATACGCAAATCAGGCTTGTCACTACCAAAGCGTGTCATCGTCTCTTCATACGTCATACGAGGAAAAGGCTTAGGCAATTGCGTGTCCAACACTTCATCGAATAAAGTCCGAATCATGTCTTCCATCATTGACATTAAATCTTCTTCTTCAACAAAAGAAGTCTCAATATCTAATTGGGTAAATTCAGGTTGGCGGTCA
>JAIBDZ010000016.1 GCA_024685975.1 Piscirickettsiaceae bacterium
ATTATCACAATCGAGCATTTCAGCCGCGATTTCGAAATTCATCACATCGCCTGCATAGTTTTTAACAATGAATAATACGCCCGCACCAGTATCAACAGCTTCCGCGGCCGCCATCATCTGATCAGGTGTTGGCGAGGTGAAAATCTGACCTGGACAGGCGGCATCGAGCATCCCTTTGCCCACTAAACCTGTATGCAGAGGTTCATGACCAGAACCACCACCAGACACCAAGGCCACTTTATTAGTCACCAATTGTTTTCTGGTCACAAAGTTAGGCTGATGATTAAAACTGATAATGTCATCGTGTGCTTTGGCAAAGCCATTTAGACTTTCTTCTAATAAGCTTTCAACAGCGTTGATCATTTTTTTCATTGCTTGCTCTCCACTCGTTATTATTGCAAGGCGTCCCGTAATGCCATGCTGACTTCTGTTATATCTTGCATTACCCAGGTGGGTTGATAATCCACCTCAGCCAATTCTTCCAGTGTTGAGATACCAGTTAACACCAAAATGCTGCGTATCTCGGCATTAACAGCGCCTAAGATATCCGTATTAAGTCTGTCTCCAATAGCAATCGTATTCGCTTGATTTGTACCCAGGCTTGCCAAGGCTTGTTGATAAAGGATGGGCTCAGGTTTACCAATACTGGTTGCTTTAATACCTGTCGCAGCTTCTAAAGCTGCAATGGTGCCGCCATTACCAATCACATCGCCCAGTTCTGTCGGCAATGTGGTATCCGCATTGGTGGCAAAAAACGCTGCACCTGCATTGAGGTTTAATGTTGCCGTCGCCAATTTATCCCAACTTAGAGATCGGTCTAAACCTGTCACCACGATATCAGCTTTTTCTTGTCCCGAGACTTGATACAAATCAGTGAGCACAAAACCATGATCTAATAAAGGTTCACGTAAACCATCCTCACCAATCACAAATGCCCGCCGCTTATCTGCTGGCTGGTGTTTATCAAGATAACTCGCTGTCGCCATACTTGATGTAAGTACTTCTTTAGTGTCGACAGAAACCCCCATCGTCGCTAATTTATCAACATATTGCTGCTGAGTCAGGCTGGCATTATTGGTCGCTAATACAAAAGGAATCGCCAATTCCCTCAGAGTTACAAAGAAGGGCTGAAGGCCATCGATTGGATTATTACCATGCCATAACACCCCATCCATATCGATAATTAAACCCGCCACGTTATTAATCTGATTCATCTCAACCTGTTCTATATAAGTTATGCCCAATTTAGTGAAGCACAGCTTGGCATAAATTAAAACCGACTGTCTAGCATTAGCCAACAACTGCAAGCTGAACAAACAGGTAATCATTGACATCAGTCTAATGAGTGCTATATAGTCTTCCGGCGTATTTTCAACGTATTTATCAACTTAAACACTATTTAGGAGCATGGCAACATGGCTAAAGCACTTATTCAAATGGCACTAGATTCTCTAGATTTCGACGCAACAATGGGACTTGCAGAGCAAGTAGCCCCTTACGTTGATATCCTAGAAGTTGGTACACCTTGTATCAAATATAACGGTCTTGAAATCGTTACTGCTCTAAAAGCAAAATTCCCTGACAACCTAGTCCTTGTTGACCTTAAAACAATGGATGCGGGCGAATATGAAGCTACACCTTTCTATGAAGCAGGTGCTGACATCTGTACTGTTTTAGGTGTTTCTGATAAAGCAACAATGGGCGGTGTTATCAAAGCGGCTAACGCTAACAGCTCTGAAGCTCAAATCGACTTAATCAGTGTAAAAGATAAGCAAGCAGTTGCTTCTGAAGCTGCCGCTAACGGTGCTCAAATCATCGGTGTTCACACTGGTCTTGACGCTCAAGCAGCTGGTCAAACACCTTTCGCAGATCTTAAAGACATCGCTGATTTAGATCTTGGTGTTCGTATTTCTGTTGCCGGTGGTCTTAACAAAGACACTATCCAAGACACAGTTCGCGCTGGTGCAACAATCGTTGTTGTAGGTGCTGCTATCTATGGTGCTGACTCTCCTGCAGATTCTGCTAAAGAGCTTCGTGCACTAGTTGACGCTGCATAATTTATAGCGCTGCTATAAAGTAAGTTTGAAAAAGGCGGGTGATTTTTCACCCGCCTTTTTTATTGTCACAATCAGCATTCAAGCCACTATTCATCAATACGACATAACTGTTTGCTATCTTGAAACTCCACTCTTAAGTTAAAACATAGTAATATAGTCGTTTTTCTGCACCATCTTACTAGACAAAGCTTAAACAAAAGGGTATTTCAAATGAGCGAAAAAGGTTTCCTGTCTTCAATCTGCGGTTTATTTAAAGGCCTGTTTTCATCAGGTTCTACAGCAAGCCAGCCTCAGCCTAGCTATACCCCACCACCAGCACAACCAGAACCTGTTGCACCTGCAGCAGTCGAGCCAGAGCCTGCTGCTGTTGAACCAGAAGTTGCGCCTGAGCCAGAAGTTGAGGAAGTTACTCCAGTAACAGCGAACACCATCACATCAGTTGAGCAATATATTCAAAATCAAGCTGATGCGGCACCTGCGATGACTTCTGTTGAACGCTATATTCAAAACCAAGCTGCTCAAAAAAGCACCATGACTAGCGTTGAGCGTTACATCCAAAACCAAACAACGCAACAACTCTCAATGACCAGCGTCGAGCGTTATATTCAAAACCAGACGCATACTGAGTTATCATTAACGGGTGTTGAACGTTATATCCAGAATATGTCGTCGCGTACGATAGCGGCTATGACCAGCGTAGAACACTATATCCAGAATAAAATGGCTGCGACTCAGCAGCAAACTGGCGTTGATCGTTATATACAAAATCAAGCCAAAGCCAAGCAAATGACTAGCGTAGAACGCTACATTCAAAACCGAGCCTAAGCCTTTTAAATTAAGGCGAATCTCGGACATGACTATCAGACTCTTTTAACTTTATAAAAACTTAGGAAGGTATCTTTAATATGGCAAATCTACTTGATCAGCTTAAAGAAATGACTGTTGTTGTTGCCGACACAGGTGATATCGAAGCAATCGAAAAATTTACGCCTCGTGATGCAACAACGAACCCATCATTGATTACAGCTGCGGCACAAATGCCTCAATACCAAGGTATTGTTGATGACACATTAAAAGGCGCTCGTGAAACTGTTGGTGCTGGTGCTTCAGCATCTGATGTGGTGACATTAGCTTTCGATCGCTTAGCTGTTTCTTTTGGTTTAAAAATCTTAGACATCGTTCCACAACGTGTTTCAACTGAAGTGGATGCGCGTTTATCTTACGATACTGATGCAACCATCGCTAAAGGTCGTGACCTGATTGCTCAATACGAAGCAGCAGGTGTATCTCGTGAGCGCATTCTTATCAAGATTGCTGCAACATGGGAAGGTATTCAAGCCGCTAAAGTTTTAGAAGAAGAAGGTATCCACACTAACCTTACTTTGGTATTTGGTCTTCACCAAGCGATTGCTTGTGCTGAAAATGGCATCCAATTAATTTCACCATTTGTTGGTCGTATTCTTGACTGGTATAAGAAAGATAGTGGCCGTGACTCATATGAGTCGCATGAAGATCCAGGTGTTGTGTCTGTTACAGCCATTTATAACTACTTTAAAAAGTTTGGCTATGATACAGAAGTTATGGGTGCTAGCTTCCGTAACCTTGGTGAAATCACAGAATTAGCGGGTGTTGATTTATTAACAATCTCTCCAGGCTTACTGGATGAATTGCAATCAACTGAAGGTGAATTACCTCGCAAACTTTCAGTAGAACAGGCAAATGCTTCAGATATTGAAAAAATCAATATGGATAAAGCGACTTTCGATGCTATGCATGCCGCAGATCGCATGGCAACTGAGAAACTTTCTGAAGGTATTGATGGTTTCGCTAAAGCCCTCGGAACTCTTGAAGAGTTACTCGCAAATCGCTTAGCAGAATTAGAAGCTTAATCACTTCTAATTGCACAAAACAGTTTAGCTCAAGCCATATATTTTTTGGCTTGAGCTAACTTTCTATATGTCTGTCTTAAATTGACATAAGGCAGGGATGTAAATTATAGTTCCAAATCCGCTTATCAGCGTGATAACAAAAAAACATTACTTAGGAGTATGAAAATGGCAGAAATCCAAATGGCTCTAGATTCTCTAGACTTCGACGCAACTATGGCTTTAGCAGAACAAGTTGCACCTTATGTTGATATTCTAGAAATCGGCACACCATGCATCAAATACAACGGCCTTAAGCTTGTTAAAGCGCTTAAAGCAGCTCACCCAGATAAAAAAATCCTTGTTGACCTTAAAACAATGGATGCTGGTGAGTACGAAGCAACTCCTTTCTTCGAAGCTGGTGGTGACATCACTACTGTATTAGGTGCTTCTGATATGGCTACAATCAGTGGTGTTATCAAAGCAGCTAACGCTAACGGCGCAGAAGCTCAAGTTGACTTAATCGGTGTTGAAGATAAATCAGCTGTTGCAACTGAAGCTGCAGCAAACGGTGCACAAATCATTGGTGTTCACACAGGTCTTGACGCTCAAGCTGCAGGTCAAACACCTTTCGCTGATCTTCAAATGATCGCTGGCCTAGGCATGGATGTAAAAATCTCTGTTGCTGGTGGTATTAACAAAGACACAATCCAAAGCACAGTTCAAGCTGGTGCAGCAATTGTTGTTGTTGGCGCGGCTATCTATGGCGCACCTTCTCCAGCAGAATCAGCTAAAGAATTACGTGCTTTAGTTGACGCGGCATAAGGAATAGAACAATGCATCGTGATCTACTCTTAAATAAAATCACTAATATCCTTGGTTCTACTGATGATTCATACGAAGCTAAATTAGTTTCAATGTGTGATGATGCCAAACGCATCTTTATTACAGGTGCAGGTCGCTCAAAACTGGTTGGTAACTTCCTAGGGATGAGATTGATGCATAGTGGTTATACCGTTTATATTCAAGGTGAGATTAGTACACCTAGTATTCGTGAAGGCGATTTATTAATTGTTATCTCGGGTTCAGGTGAAACAACACAGCTTGTTTCATTTACCAATAAAGCCAAATCTGAAGGCGCTAAAGTGGTTTTGATTTGCTCAAAATCTAGCTCAACGATTGGTGATTTAGCGGACCAAACGATTCAAATTGGTACCGATAGTAGCTTTGCCCCAACAAAGGGTATGCCTATGGGAACTATGTTTGAATTATCAACATTGATTTTCTTGGAAGCCATTGTTTCTCATCTAATCCATGAGAAAGGTATTCCAGAAGAAGAAATGAGATACCGTCACGCTAATATGGAATAACCACTGTTCCAAAAGCGATATAAAAAAAGCGAGTGACATTTGTTACTCGCTTTTTTTTGTCTATCAAAACCTCATACCACATAGTGATAGAGCTAAAAGCCGCTTCGCGGTATAATAGTCTCTTTACCTTACAACGATTATGGTTTTATGAGCGCTCAAACTCTTTACGACAAATTATGGCAACAACACCTCGTCCGTAGTGAAGATGACGGGACGGCACTCATCTACATTGACCGCCAGCTTGTCCACGAAGTCACATCACCACAAGCCTTTGAAGGTCTGCGCCTAGCAAACCGCCAACCACGTCGACTAGACTCTGTTATTGCCACACCCGATCATAATGTGCCGACTAGCCATCGAGATCAAGGTATCTCTGATCCTATTGCTAAGCTACAAGTAGACACCTTAGATCAAAACTGTAAAGACTTTGGCATTACCGAATTTGATTTAACCGACGTTCGACAAGGCATCGTTCATGTTGTCGGCCCAGAACAAGGCGCGACCTTACCGGGCATGACTGTTGTCTGTGGAGACTCACATACCTCAACACATGGTGCTTTTGGCGCGATTGCATTTGGTATTGGTACATCAGAAGTTGAACACGTCTTAGCGACACAATGCTTGATTCAGAAAAAAGCCAAAAACATGTTGGTACGCGTTGATGGCCAATGTCGTCCTGGCGTCGGAGCAAAAGATATTGTGCTCGCCATTATCGGCCAATTGGGGACTGCCGGTGGAACGGGTTATACCATTGAATTTGCTGGCGAAGCGATCCAAGCTTTATCAATGGAAGGCCGCATGACCGTTTGTAATATGACTATCGAAGCAGGTGCACGTGTGGGCTTAATCGGCGTCGATGACACCACGATTGATTATCTCAAAGATCGTCCTTTCGCTCCGAAAGGAGATAACTGGGACAAAGCAGTTCAATACTGGTCAACACTACACACTGATGATAATGCCATCTTTGATAAAACTATTGTGTTAGATGCTGCAGATATTAAACCTCAAGTCACATGGGGAACATCACCTGAAATGGTCGCCTCTGTTGATAGCCTTGTGCCAAACCCAGAGAAAGAAAGCGATCCTGTCAAACGTAGCGGCATGGAAAAAGCGTTGCATTATATGGGCCTCAAAGCTGATCAAGCGATTACTGATATTCAACTAGATCGTGTTTTTATTGGCTCATGCACTAACTCTCGTATCGAAGACTTACGTCAAGCAGCGAGCGCTATTAAAGGTGGCCAAGTCGCCAGTTCTTTAAAACAAGCCATGGTTGTGCCGGGCTCTGGCTTAGTCAAACAACAAGCCGAACACGAAGGTTTAGATAAAATTTTTATTGACGCGGGATTTGAATGGCGTGACCCAGGTTGCTCTATGTGTTTGGCTATGAATGCAGACCGTTTAGAGCCAGGTGAACATTGCGCCTCAACATCTAACCGTAACTTTGAAGGCCGCCAAGGCCTTGGTGGCAGAACACATCTCGTCAGTCCAGCAATGGCGGCCGCAGCTGCCGTCGCAGGTCATTTTGTCGATATCACACAGAATAGTTAATCTATTCTGTGTGTTCGGCATGATCCTCATCTTCATATAATTTGATACAGTTTCGTCCGGCAATTTTAGCGCGATACATCGCTCTATCTGCTAACTCAAACAAACTATTCAAGCTATATTTTTCATGATCATTGACCGTTGCAACGCCAACACTGACCGTGATCGCGACATTGCCAGGTTTGAACTGTTCTAGCCTTTTTTGAATACGTTCCATCAACGTCACGGCTGTTGCAGCTTCACAGTTCGACAATAAAAAGACAAACTCTTCACTTGCCCAACGGGCAATCATATCTTCATCACGAACAAAGCGCTTTAACCACACGCCAAATTCGCCTAAGACTTTATCACCAGTCGAATAACCAAAAGACTCATTAATCGTTTTAAAATGATCAATATCCATCACAGCCATGGACAATGGACGTTTAAACCGTTGCGCTTCACTAAAATATTTACCGGCAAATTCACGCAAAGCATGACGGTTAAATAATTGTGTCAACTCATCCAACATCGCTAAGCTGTGTAAAGAGGCTTGTTGTGAGCGTAACTCTAACATCCGTTGATAACTCACAATATGATTAAAGACACGTTGTCTGAGTTCTTCTCGCACAATCGGTTTCGCGACATAATCATTCACGCCAAGATGAAATAATTCGATCTTACGTGACGCATTATCAAAACCCGATGTCGCAATAATCGGGATAGAACCATATTCGCCTTGGAAGCGACTGATCTTGCGTACCAATGTGATACCGCTCATCGCGCCTTCCAGCATAATATCCGTAATGATTAAATCATATTGACCGGTTCTAAACGCTTCCCACGCGCCTTCGGCATGGGTATAGGCATCGACATCTAAGCCCATATCTGTCAACAAATCGATAATAATCTCTTGTAATACTTGAGAGTCTTCGATAAACAAGACACGACCAGACAACTGGCGTACTTCACGCTCAACAAGGCGTTGAACATAAATTTCAAGCTCAGTGATATCTTGCTTACTGAAAATATCAGTCGCACCGGCCAAGAGAGCTTGCTTTAAAGTCCGTGGATTATCTTCAACTGTCAGTACAATCACCGACACATAATCATAACCCGCTAAAGCACGTGCTTTACTACAAAACTCACTACCGGTGATATCAGTCAGGTTATCGCTGCAACAAATTAAGCTAAACCGTTGACGCTTGGCGAGTAACAAACCTTCATGGCCTGTTTTGCATGCATCAACTTTAAAACCTGCTTGTTCTAGCAGCAAGCTAACTGCTTGCCGAGATGCAACATCATTATCTATGACAAGGGCATGTAACGCTCGCATCAAACACCTTGCACAATGATGACACGCACCATTGCCCTTTTAACTCTATTTTCTTTCATCACTCATTCTTCCTTGTTCAAGCAATAGTCTAGTAAAGGCCGTCCTCAAATAGAACCCTTTAGGATTGATCTTCTGTGCTAGACCTTCAGATGATACACCCATTGCCAACACAAGGCTATTCGCGGCTTTAGGTCTAATTTGTAGATATTGTCCTTCATGTGCAGTGATTTCCGCTTGTTCACCTAAGACAACACGATCCATCAATTCTTCCCAGTCTTGCTGTAACAATCGTGCTTGCTCAGCGTCCGGTTGCCATAACCATGCTTGACCAATATAACGTTCATTAAGTGGGATCGTGTTATCTGCTTCAATCGGCACCCATAACACATGGGCTAACTTTCGACGTAGCCAACTTTGTTGCCAATTGATATTACCAGCGGTCTGTAAAGCGACAGTACACACATAGGTCGATTCTTTCGGTAAGCCATGTTTATTTAGTGGCAAGGTTTTTAGTTCGACACCAAGTCCCATAAAATCAGGCTCAGCGCGATTACCAGCATCAGCGCCCAACACCTGTTCCAACAAAGAACCAACCCAACCTTTATGGCGACGCAAATCATCAGGCACTGGCAAACCATGCGCTTTAGCAACCTGCCCAAGCGTTTGTCCTGCGATCTGATCACAACGAGTCATCAACTCCGCCAAAGAGCTTGGCGGCATGATCTGAGATGACATCCCTTCATTAGGCTTATCAAAAGTCATACAAGCATGATACCCTAAGGTCTTTAAACTGCCCACCTACAAAACCTCGTGAATGCGCTTTCCATCAAACAATTAAGTAAAACCTACTCTAATGGCGTACACGCTTTAAACAATATTAGTCTTGAGGTCAAACAAGGCGATTTTTTTGCTTTATTAGGGCCAAACGGTGCAGGAAAGTCAACGACGATAGGCATTATCAGCTCACTGGTGAATAAAACAGCCGGCAGTGTCTCTATTTTTGGTCATGACTTAGAAACGGAAACAGAGCAAGCCAAATCATACTTAGGTCTTGTACCGCAAGAATTTAATTTCAATGGTTTTGAGCAAGTTAAACACATTCTCATCACACAAGCGGGTTACTATGGTATCCCAGCCTCAGAAGCTGAACCTTATGCCGACACATTATTAAAACAACTCGGCTTATGGGATAAACGTCACAGCCCTTCTCGTGCGCTATCTGGCGGCATGAAACGCCGCTTGATGATTGCCAGAGCATTGATTCATAAACCTAAATTATTAATCTTAGATGAACCCACAGCAGGCGTTGATATCGAATTACGTCGTTCTATGTGGCACTTTATTCAAGATATCAATAACACAGGTACAACCATTATTCTAACCACCCACTATCTTGAAGAAGCCGAAAACCTCTGCCGGAATATTGCCATCATCGACCAAGGTAAAATCATTGAAAATACCGACATGAAGTCGCTATTAAACCGGCTTGATAATGCGACTTTCATTATGGATTTGGCTGAACCCGTAGAAACTTTACCTGACTTGGCGCCTTTTCAATTAACCGCCATCGATGCCACCACTATTGAAGTCAGTTTGGCAAAAGACGAATCGCTTAATGCCTTATTTGCTCAATTAAGCCAACACAATATGACCGTGATCAGCATGAAAAATAAAGCCAACCGCTTAGAAGAGCTTTTCCTCTCTTTGGTGACAACACCATCATGAATATCAGTCCGCAACATTGGGTCGCTTTCAATACCCTCGTCACTCACGAAGTGCGCCGCTTTATTCGTATTTGGCCACAAACCTTGTTGCCACCAGCGATTACGATGACGCTGTACTTTATTATTTTTGGTAATTTAATTGGCAGCCGAATTGGTGTAATGAGTGGCTTTAACTATATCGACTATATCGCGCCCGGCATCATCATGATGTCAGTGATTAATAATGCTTACGCCAATGTTGCGTCTTCTTTTTTCAGTGCGAAATTTCAAAACCACATTGAAGAATTGCTCATTGCCCCCATTCCAAACTATCTGATCCTAGCGGGTTATGTCGCCGGTGGGGCGGCACGAGGATTATTAGTGGGTATCATTGTCACCTGCGTGGCACTGTTTTTTACTGCCTTGCCGGTGCAACATATATTTATGACGATTTTGATTGTTTTCTTAAGTGCGATTTTATTTGCATTAGGCGGCTTTATTAATGGCATTTACGCCAAAAGCTTTGACCAAATCGCCATCATCCCTACTTTTATCTTAACGCCTTTGACCTATCTTGGCGGTGTCTTTTATTCCATTTCATTATTGCCTGATTTTTGGCAAAACGTTTCGCTGGCAAACCCTATTTTATATATGGTCAACGCTTTTCGTTATACCATGCTGGGCGTCTCTGATATCCCGATAGCCACCGCATTTAGCATTATTATCTTGTGCATTGTTGGTATGGTGTGGCTTGCCTTACGTCTACTCAATAAAGGCACTGGGCTTAGGCACTAAGGCCAACGCATCACGAATAAGTGAAATATCAGCGCCAGGCTTGTGCGCATGCTCACTTAAATGTCGGCGCCATGCTTTAGCGCCTGGTTGACCTTGAAATAATCCTAATAAATGCCGTGTGATTGACTTCAAGGCTCGCCCTTCTGCCATGCGTTCACGGATATAAGGCAACATTGCCTCCACTACTTCATGACGGCTCAAGCCAAGATCTGCTTGCCCAAAAACAAGGCTATCCGCTGTCGCCAAGGTATACGGATCATGATAAGCCACACGTCCAACCATCGTGCCATCAACATGCTGTAGATGCGTTTGCACTTCATCTAATGAACTAATGCCACCATTAATTGAAATCTGTAACTCAGGATAATCCTGCTTAATGTCATACACTCTTTGATAATTGAGCGGCGGCACATCACGATTTTCTTTCGGGCTTAACCCCGACAGCCACGCCTTACGCGCATGCAAAATAAAGGTCTCACAACCCGCAGCCTTTACCGTCTCAATAAACTGCGTTAAAAAAGCATAACTATCTTGCTCATCAATACCCAATCGCGTTTTCACTGTCACAGGAATTGACACCGCCGCTTGCATCGCTGCCACACATTCTGCCACCAGCTGCGGCTCAGCCATCAAACAAGCTCCAAAGCTACCCGACTGCACGCGATCACTAGGACAACCCACATTGATATTCACTTCGTTATAGCCAAAGTCTTGTGCCATCACAGCACATTCAGCCATCGCCTTCGGATCAGAGCCACCTAGCTGCAACGCCAAAGGGCCTTCAATCTTATCGTGAGATAAAAAGCGTTCCCGATCGCCGTGGAGTAATGCGCCCGTTGTTACCATCTCGGTATAGAGCAAACACTGACGCGAGATCAATCGCACAAAGTAGCGAAAATCGCGATTCGTCCAATCCAGCATCGGCGCAACCGACAAACGATGGGCATGAGAAAGGTCAACTGAGGTCATGTTAGCTTTACTACTTTTTACTATCAGCCTGCTATTGTCTCAAAACCTCACGTACAATAGCCATTGTTTTTATAAAACAAATACCTAAAGTCACGATGCCACCATCTCACATCACAACCGAAGACTTCAAAGTCAAGCTCGTCACTCACGCTAGACGGGTTAACATTACCCTCAAAGTCAGCCCGACAGGTGTCTCGCTACACATCCCTCCCAAGCTCCCGATGGATATCGTTCACACCCTGATTGAAGAAAAAACTGACTGGATAAAACAACAACTCGCCAAACAACCCTCGCCCGCGCCAGAGCGTCAATGGCTACAAGGCGAAACCTTATTATTATTCGGCCAAGCATTCACTTTACAATTACAACAAAAAAGCGACTCACCCAAAGTTAAACTAAGCGGCAGCGATAACACCATCACACTCTCCGGCAGACTGCATCGCATTAGCGAAAAAACACGCCGAAAAACCATTATCGACTGGTACAAAGAACAAGCCGAACGTTATCTCAACAAACGTACCGAAGAACTCAGCCAACTAACAGGGTTAACCCCAAAATCCACCACCATCAAAACCTATAAAGCTCGCTGGGGAAGCTGCGACAAACGCGGTCATATTCAATACAACTGGCAAATTATGCAAGCCCCGCCTTCCGTCATTGACTACCTCATCATTCACGAACTCTGCCATCTTAAACACCACAATCATGGCAAAGGGTTTTGGCGCTTAGTGACAACATTTAGCCCCGAATATCAACGAGAACAAGATTGGCTCAAACAACATGGCGCAACATTACAACTCTAGAACAGTTTTAACTAACGCTTAAATTAGCATTTAGCTATAATCAACAACACATACACATAACAAGGCCTATCAATGACCAACAGTGAAGACAAAGTCGACGCGTTACTCGCAAAGCACCCAAACCTAACGAAGGAAGAAGCAATCCAGATCCTAAAGGACAAAAACGAACGTAAAAAGAAAAAACGTTCAGATAAGGCAGAAAGAATTAACGCCAAAATACTGAAGAATGAAGAAAATAAACCTGAGCAGTAATTTAAAACAACATATCAATAATAAAAGCACATTAACTCATTTTATTTTCATCAAAACTTAAATAGATATCAACATAGTTCAATAAAATGAAAGATATTTAGTGATTTAAGTTCTGTTTTATAGACAAAGTTGACGTTTTTAAACGCTAAGCCGATATAATGATTGAACTTTATCGAGCGAGCATGACGTCTCTTGCCATACATCGCCATTGCACAGTCAAGGATATCGGAATGGGCTTCAGGACGCTCTTTAAGCATTATTCATATAATGTCACCCCAATACCAATGAAAAAGATTGGCTATATCCCAACCCTTGATGGGTGGAGAGCAATAGCTATTTTATTAGTAATGACATCACATGCTTCTGATGACTTAATCCACTACTTTGGACAGAGCGCATTTATTTCCATGCTTGCTGATAATGGTCTATTAGGCGTAAGAGTCTTTTTTGCCATCAGTGGTTTCTTAATTACATCTCGAATACTTGAAGAAATTCAAATGACGGGACAACTCAATTATAAAAACTTTTTTGTTAGACGAGCCTTTCGAATATTACCGCCATTATTTTTCTTCGGCATCATCATGGCTTTATTTGGGTTAACATCGATCATTCCTATCAGCCTGAACCAGTGGTTTGGAGGAATGTTCTTTTACGCCAATTTAATTGAAAAGCCATGGTATTTAGGGCATTTATGGTCTCTAGCCGTAGAAGAACATTTCTATATCTTTTGGCCCTTTGTTTTTTCAATATTAATTATCGGTAGAAAATTAAATCTCATCGTTTTATTTATCCTTCTTTTATGTGTCTGGCGTGTTTTTGCATGGAAGTTTCAGCTCTACTCATCCCCTGCTATTTTTTGGGGTCGAACAGATACACAGTTGGATGGATTATTATGGGGAGCTTGTGCTGCCTGCATTTATCAGCAGCTTCCTCATTGGACATTTAGGTCAAATTTAGGATATCTAAACATCCTAATGTTCGGTGCCTTAATTTCATCGGTTTTTATCACGTTTGACGACTATAAACTCAATTTCATTCAATATTCTGCTGAATCTTTTTTAATCGCCTACATCATTTTAATACTGACTCTTAATCATGCTTTCCAAAAAATATTTGAACTCCAAATATTACGCTGGGTTGGGAAAATTTCTTATAGCCTTTATCTTTGGCAGCAACTATTTTTAGTTAACGATGAAAGTAAAATTATTGAATTAGCTTTTATGCAAAGTCTCCCTATAAATTTAATCCTGACTTTCGCCGCCGCTTGTTTTAGCTATTACTTAATTGAACGTAAATTTATCAAAATAGGATACAAAATAGCACCGCCAACGACCCCAGGCAGACCAGATAACTTAACCAACGTAGCAGAAGATGTTGATAAGACTTTCCAATCGGCCCTTGCTCCGAAGTCGAATATTGAAAAGTGAGGCACCCGCAGGGCAAGCATGGGCTGGCCTTTTGTTTGGTTCCGTTTATTTTGGCCACGCAAAATAAATGAACGCCCCACGGCAGTGGATATCAAAATAGCTTCACGCCAGTGGCAACAAAAAAACCAAACTTGTCCCCAACCCAAATCAAAGCTAAAATACGCCATCGAATAAGGAACGCTGCAACAGGCATCGCCTGCTAGGCTTATTCACGATAAATCTCAAACTGCGTTCATTATTAACAGGTAACTGATAGTAATGGACCATCGTGTTCCACACCCCAACTATCTTTACCGTAGTCACACTTTGAAAGAGGAACGACTGTGGGTAATAATTATATGTTTACTTCTGAGTCCGTATCAGAAGGTCATCCAGATAAAGTCGCCGATCAAATTTCGGATGCGATTTTAGATGAAATCTTACGCCAAGATCCCAATGCGCGTGTCGCTTGTGAGACATTAATCAAAACTGGCGCCGCCATTGTCGCAGGTGAAATCACAACGTCTGCGTGGGTTGATTTAGAAGACGTCGTACGAAAAACCATTACCGATATTGGCTATAACAGCTCTGATATTGGTTTTGATGGTAATACCTGCGCCGTGATGTCACTCATCGGCAAGCAATCACAAGACATCGCGATGGGCGTTGACCGTCAAACTCCAGAAGAACAAGGTGCCGGCGATCAAGGTTTGATGTTTGGCTATGCCAGCAATGAAACCGATGTCTTAATGCCTGCGCCCATTACATACGCACATCGCTTAGTTCAACGCCAAGCAGAAGTCCGTAAAAATGGCACTTTGCCGTGGTTACGCCCTGATGCCAAAAGCCAAGTCACGTTTGTTTATGAAAATGACAAACCAGTCGCTGTTGATGCGGTTGTGTTATCAACGCAACATAATCCAGACATCTCTCAACAAGACATTCATGAAGCGGTGATGGAAGAAATCATTAAACCGATTCTGCCAGCACAATGGTTGACAGCCAAAACACAATTCCACATTAATCCAACAGGTCAATTTATTATCGGTGGCCCTGTCGGTGATGCGGGACTAACTGGCCGTAAAATCATCGTCGATACCTATGGCGGCATGGCTCGTCATGGTGGCGGTGCTTTCTCGGGTAAAGATCCTTCTAAAGTTGATCGCAGTGCCGCTTATGCTGGTCGTTATGTCGCCAAAAACATTGTAGCGGCAGGATTAGCCGATCGGTGTGAGATTCAAGTCTCTTACGCCATCGGAGTAGCAGAGCCCATGTCAATCACTATCAATACTTTTGGCACTGGCAAAATTGCACAAGATAAATTAGAAGCCTTGGTCCGCGAACATTTTGATTTACGCCCAGTTGGTTTGGTTAATATGTTGGACTTGATTCGCCCGATTTACCAACCCACGGCCGCTTATGGTCACTTTGGTCGCGAAACACCAGAGTTTACTTGGGAACACACACACTTAGCAGACGTTTTACGTGATGCTGCTGGCATCAAATAATAGGACACCAATATGAACGCACCAATTGAAAACATGACTCCTGACTATAAAGTCGCCGACATCAGTTTGGCCGAATGGGGAGCAAAAGAAATCAAAATTGCTGAAACAGAAATGCCAGGTTTAATGGCCATTCGTGAAGAATATGCAGGCAAAAAACCGCTTGCAGGCGCACGCATTGCAGGTTGCTTGCACATGACCATTCAAACGGCTGTGTTGATTGAAACATTGATTGATCTAGGCGCAGAAGTACGTTGGTCGTCATGTAATATCTTTTCAACACAAGACCAAGCCGCTGCGGCTATTGCAGCGCAAGACATTCCTGTTTTTGCTTGGAAAGGTGAAACCAACGATGAAGCGATTTGGTGTATCAAACAAACTATTTTTGGCCCAGATAACTGGCGTCCAAACCTTATCTTGGATGATGGTGGTGATTTAACCCAAATCATGCACGATGAATATCCTGAATTATTAGCCGATGTAAAAGGCTTATCAGAAGAAACGACTACAGGCGTTCATCGTTTATATGAAATGATGAAAGAAGGCAGTCTGAAAGTGCCTGCCATTAACGTCAATGATTCGGTCACTAAATCTAAGTTTGATAATTTATATGGCTGCCGTGAGTCTTTATTAGACGGTATCAAACGTGCAACAGACGTGATGGTTGCCGGTAAGATTTGTGTTGTCTTAGGTTATGGCGATGTCGGTAAAGGCTGTGCGCAAGCCTTTAAAGGGATGGGCGCAACAGTCATGGTGACTGAAATCGATCCTATTTGTGCATTACAAGCCGCGATGGAAGGCTATCGTGTTGTCAATATGGATGACGTTGCCGCTATCGGTGATATTTTTGTTACCACAACAGGTAATGTCGATGTGATTAACCATGACCATATGGTCTCTATGCATAACGAAGCCATTGTGTGCAATATCGGTCACTTTGATTCAGAAATCGATGTCGCGTCTTTGCGTCAATACGAATGGGTCAATGTGAAACCTCAAGTCGATCATATTATCTTCCCAGATGGTAAACGTATTACGCTGTTAGCTGAAGGACGTTTGGTGAACTTAGGCTGTGCGACGGGGCATCCAAGCTTTGTGATGTCAGCATCATTCACTAACCAAGTTATGGCCCAAATTGAATTGTGGGAAAACAGCGACAATTACAAAAATGAAGTCTATGTATTACCAAAATCATTAGACGAAAAAGTTGCCCGTTTGCATTTGGGTAAAATTGGCGCTCATCTAACGGAGCTGACCACAGAACAAGCGCAATATCTCAGTTTAAGTAAAGAAGGACCTTACAAGCCTGAACATTACCGCTATTAATTTAGACCAGAAAGGGCTAATCTATTCAGGATTAGCCCTTTTTACTATCATTTGGGCCGTTTTCATTTACTTTTAAGTCCTATATTAAAGCCACAACATGAGCTATTTTGCCGATGCCTTAACGGCTGCCTTTGCACTCATCATATCTTTTGATGCTGAGCTTTATGCCATCGTCTACAACTCTGTTTCGATTTCACTCATCGCCGCATTATTGGCTGGTCTTTTAGCGATTCCTGCCGGCATTGCAATGGCCCTGAATGACTTTCATGGCAAACAATTCATTCAGCATATTCTCAATACCTTAATGTCGATGCCGACGGTGTTAATTGGGTTATTGCTCTATGGCTTACTGAGCCGCCAAGGCCCGCTTGGTCATCTCGAATTACTGTACACCCCTTCCGCCATTATCTTGGCTGAAACTATCCTCATTTTCCCCATCATGATGAACTTGGCCATTGCTGCGGTCACCGCCGCCGATCCAAGATTGGTCCCGACCCTCGTCAGCTTGGGAGCAAAATCAACGACATTGGCGTTTCATGTCGCCAAACAAACCCGTTTTATTATGATATCGGCCATCATTACTGGTTTTGGTCGCGCCATTGGTGAAGTCGGTGCAGCCATGATGGTCGGCGGAAATATTGAAGGGTATACCCGCACTATGACAACGGCCATTGCATTAGAGACTAGCAAAGGCGAATTTGAAAGTGGCCTTGCTTTAGGTTTATTACTGTTATTGATTGCCTTTATCGTCAATTTCCTACTGTCTTGGATGCAACGAGGTCAGCAATGACGCCTATCTACCAATTAACGCAGTTGAAGGTATTCCGAGGACAAAAATGTACCTTAACAATTCCTGAACTCACCATCATGCATGACAGTAGCATCGCTTTATTAGGAGATAATGGCGCGGGCAAATCAACACTGTTAAATTGTTTAGCCTTTATTGAAAGCCCAACTGAAGGTCACATTACCCTTGATGGTCAAGTTATAACAAAACAGATTAACCAACAGCAACGCCGGAAAATAGGCTATGTGAATCAACAACCTTTTTTACTCTCCGGCACGATCAAAGACAATATTACCCTTGCCTTAAAACTACAAGGCATTCCAAAACAAGAACACGACGTACGCATAGAGCAGGCACTTTCTCGGGTTAATTTAAGCCATTTAGCACACCAAAATGCTGCCAAACTCTCAGGCGGAGAATTAAAACGTGCCGCCATTGCCAGAGCAACCGCCCATGATCCTGACGTGTTATT
Organism: Piscirickettsiaceae bacterium; assembly: GCA_024685975.1. Taxonomy (GTDB): domain Bacteria; phylum Pseudomonadota; class Gammaproteobacteria; order Nitrosococcales; family Methylophagaceae. The sequence goes on from JAIBDZ010000016.1 coordinate 18,177, forward strand.
GCTCGATGAGCCTTTTTCTCACCTCGATCAAAGCCATATTCTTCAATTAGAAACCATCATTGAAGACTTTGCCGCACAAGCAGGAAAAACCATCATTTTCTCTACCCATGATCGTCTTCAAGGAGCGGCTTTAGCTGACAAAACGGTCAATTTAATCAAAGGGAAAATCACTAAAAGTCCATTACTTAACGTCTTTAACGGTGAATTACGTCCCCCTTTCTTTGATACCGGAAAACAACAAATTCACACCACCAGCGAGCATGACCATGCCAGTCATATCGCGATTGATCCACATGAAATCATCATCTCCAATCATGCAATTGACTCCAGTATGCGTAACCAATTTACGGGCAGGCTTATCGCCATTGCAGAAGAAGCTGGCGCCATCCATTTGACCATTGATTGTCAAGAGCGTTTTTATGCGATTATCAGCCCAGAAGCCATGCATAGCCTAGATCTAACTATTGGCAAAACCGTCTTTCTCAGCTTCAAATCTACTGCCGTCAGCTTATTTTAGAACTGGCTCACACTTTGGCCTAAAAAATGAGTATGCAATGGCATAATAATTGCGGTAACATGAATTCATGGAAGTCAATTTAGGTCAAGCAACATAGTGAAACCCTCTCTTCAACTCCGTGTAGGGCAAAGCTTATCTATGACGCCGCAATTGCAGCAGGCGATTCGTCTATTGCAGCTGTCATCCATCGAGCTACAAACAGAAATTCAAGAAGCCCTTGAAACCAATCCACTACTCGAAGTCGAAGAAGATATCGACTACGACAATAACTCTTCCCAAGATGATGGTGATTCAGACGGCAGCCAAGATGTCGTTGTTCAAGATAGCTCACAACTTGAGCACAATGATATCCCAGATGAATTACCCACCGATAGTGAATGGGAAGACACTTTTGATCATCAACCTACAGGCCCAGCTTCACAAGGTCCTGCTGTTGCTAATGACATGCCTCGTGATAACGAAGATGAGAGCGATCAAAGCTTGCAAGAACATTTATTATGGCAAATGCGCTTAACGCCTTTTACTGAATTAGAGCAAGCCATCGCCACCCTATTAATTGATGGCATTGAAGAAGATGGCTATTTCAAAGGCAACCTTGAAGACATTCAACAAGCCCTTGGTAATGATGAGCTTACCGAGCTAGACGAAATCGAAGCCGTGTTACACCGCATTCAGCATTTTGACCCTGTTGGCGTCGGTGCCCGTGATTTACGCGAATGTCTTTTGATTCAATTACAACAAATCAGCGACGACACCCCGCAGCGTGCGTTATTAACCACCCTGATTGATAAACACTTGGATAGCCTCGCCAAACGAGATTACCAACACATCAAACGCGCTTTGAAGATCAATGATGAGCAACTCACTGATTTAGTCAAGCTGATCCAATTACTAAACCCGCGTCCTGGTAGCTTAGTACAAGTCGATAAAACAGAATATATCGTGCCCGACGTTTACGTTCGCAAAGTGAACCAGCGTTGGCAACTATCTTTGAATCCAGACAATGCGCCTCGATTACAAGTCGCCGAACATTATGCCCAACTTATCAAACGAGCAGACAACAGCGCGGAAAACACTTATTTAAAAAATAATCTACAAGAGGCACGCTGGTTCCTAAAGAGCTTACAAAGCCGTAATGACACACTGTTAAAAGTGACCGAGGCAATTATTCAACGTCAAAAAGACTTTTTAGAACATGGTGATGAAGCAATGCGACCTTTGGTTTTGCATAATATTGCAGAAGAAGTCGACATGCATGAGTCCACTATTTCCCGTGTTACGACGCGCAAATATCTCCATACACCGAGAGGAATCTATGAACTAAAATACTTTTTCTCCAGTCATGTAAGTACAGACAATGGAGGAGAATGTTCTGCGACGGCCATCCGCGCCATCATCAAAAAACTGGTCAATGCCGAGAACCCAAGAAAGCCGCTCAGCGATAGTAAAATAGCTGATATCCTTGGTGAACAAGGCATTAACGTGGCCCGTAGAACGATTGCAAAATACCGCGAAACGCTGGCAATCCCGCCATCGAATGAGCGTAAGCGATTAGTTTAAAAAACTAATCACCCTTTTGACCAACAGGAGTAAACTACTATGCAGTTAAACCTAAGTGGACAACATATCGAAATTACAGATAGTCTTCGTGATCACGTGAATAATAAATTCGAAAAATTGACACGTCACTTCGATCACATGACCAATGTACACGTGGTTCTATCGGTCGAAAAACAACGTCAAAAAGCCGAAGCCACCGTCCACGCTAGTGGTGCAGATATCTTTGCTTCAGATGAAAATGAGAATATGTACACCGCCATTGAACATCTTGTCGCAAAATTAGACCGACAGATTATTAAACATAAAGATAAAATTAAAAATCACCATCAAGCTGATGGTGCTGATATGAAACATAACGCCGGATAGAGGACACCACCATGCTCATCGCTTCTTTGCTCGTTAATGCCGACAACATTCACTGCAATGAAAATGCCATTACGAGCAAGAAGCGGTTGTTGGAAAATTTAAGCCACTATTTGGCGACCAATACCCCAACCATGACTGCTGAACGTATCTTTCAGGCCTTGCTTGAGCGAGAACGCTTAGGCAGTACTGGTTTGGGGAAAGGGGTTGCAATACCCCATGCGCGCGTTCCCGAATTAACAGAAACCGTCGCCACCCTCATGATCCTCACCAAGCCCATCAATTATGATGCTGCTGATAATCAACCCGTTGATATTATCTTTGGCTTGCTGATTCCCGATGGCAGTGAGCAATACCATCTAGAACACCTTGCTCGCCTCGCTAAACTATTGCGAGAACAAGCTAACTGCCAAACGATTCGTGATACACACGACCCAGAAAAACTATTCAATTTATTACTCGCCATTGACGACGATTAATTGCCATGAAGATGCACACTTCACAGTCAGAATATCATCATGGCGTTTGTGTCGTCATCGCTGGAAAAGGCGTGCTCATTACTGGTGAAGCAGGTATCGGCAAAAGCAGCCTCGCATTAGAATTATTACACCATGGTCATCAACTTATCGCCGATGACCATATTGAGTTACGACAACAACACAATATCACCGCTTTTTGTCCGCCATTATTACAAGCATTGTTGCACACCCGTGAACTGGGTTTAATGAATGTCATCGACCTCTTTGGACAACAAGCTTGGCAAGCGCAGCATCGCGTCGATTATGTTGTTCAATTACAAGCTGACAATCACATAACGCAACAGGATTTAAGCCCCGAATTAGGACAATACCAAGTCGGTAACCAAACCTTACCCATCTTAACTTTATCGATCGCTAACCCCGCTTCATTATGCCATCGCATAACAACATGGATCACATTACAATCGACTGGACGTCATACAGAACAACAATTCCAACAACAGCATCGTGCTCTGCTCAATAGCAACAGCATGACGTAAAGAGATAATTTTATGGCCGTAGGCATTTTACTTATTTCACATAACCAAGTCGGCGCTGAGTTGATAAACACAGCAAGGCAAATGTTGTCCTGTTATACCTTACCGACCAAAGTAATCTCGATAGGGATCCATGATGATCGTGATGCTATCAAACTCAAATTACAACAAACATTAGATGAAACCGAACAAGGGCAAGGCACCTTAATCTTAACCGACATGTTCGGTTCAACACCGAGTAATATCGCGTGTGATGTCTCTGAACGACACGATGTTCGTATTGTGTCAGGGCTTAATTTGCCCATGTTAATACGCGTATTAAATTACCCTAACCTCAGTCTAGATGAACTCGAAAACAAAGCCATTACTGGTGGCCAAGAAGGCGTAGCCCGATGCCACCATACAGGATGTACCTCATGATCGAACAATCCATTACTATCATTAATAAATTGGGTCTACATGCCCGTGCTGCAGCCAAATTTGTGACCACCGCATCTCAATTTGATGCTGATATTCAAGTCGCACGTAATGGCAGAATCGTCAACGGTAAAAGCATTATGGGACTCATGATGCTCGCCGCAGCAAAAGGCACGGACATTGTCGTTCACCTCAATGGTGAAGATGAACAACAAGCTTATGATGCCATTAATGCCCTCATCAATGATTATTTTGGAGAAGGCGAATGACCTTAGAGTTACAAGGTATCGGCGCTTCACGAGGCATCGCCATTGGTCGCGCCCATATCCTATTTCATAATCAGCCTGACGTTCGTGAATATTTAATCCCTGCTTTTGGCATCGATCAAGAAGTAGATCGCCTCGTAAGTGCAACAGAAGAAGCACGCCGTCAATTATTGACCATCAAAGACCACATCCCCACCAATGCACCTACCGATGTCTCCGCCTTCATTGATACGCATTTGCTTATGCTCAATGATTCTTCATTAACAGAAGTCCCCATTGAGATGATCAGAACGCGCCATTGTAATGCCGAATGGGCTTTGCAATTACAGCGTGATGCCTTAATCAATGTCTTTAATGAAATGGATGATCCATACCTTCGCACAAGAAGGGATGATATCGATCATGTCGTCAATCGTATTCATCGTGTTTTGGCTGACGAACAAGTCGCCGATCATGAAATTCCAGATGGTCGCCTTAAAGGCCATATCATCATTGCAGAAGATCTCACCCCAGCTGATACGGTATTAATGCAACATCAAGGTATTGCAGGCTTTGTTACCGAGCATGGTGGTGCCACATCGCATACCACTATTTTAGCTCGTAGCTTAGGCATTCCAGCTATCATTGGTGTCGAGTCTGTCCGTCGCTATATTCAGGATAATGAACCGCTAATTATCGATGGTGAGCTCGGCACTTTAATTGCCGGCGCAGATGACACCATTACCTCAGAATACCAACAACGCCTATCTGCTTTTAAAGCACATATCGCGTCATTAAGCCGCTATAAAACCCAGGCGACCAAAACCAAAGACCATACTCCGATTAAACTGTTAGCCAACGCAGAGCTACCAGAGGATATTAGTTTTATCAGTAATGCTGGTGCTGAAGGAATAGGCTTATACCGAACAGAATTTCTCTATATGAACCGCATGGCTCCGCCAGAAGAAGAGGAACAGTTGGCAGCTTACCGTAGTGTGGTTGAGAGTATTAATCACCCTGTCACTATCAGAACCTTTGATTTGGGTTCAGATAAAACCGTCGATGGCGGACGAAACCTCAGCCAAACCGTGACTAACCCAGCGCTTGGTTTACGTGCTATCCGCTTGTGTTTAAACCAGCCAGCTATGTTTCGAACCCAACTACGCGCTATTTTGCGTGCTTCCGCGTTTGGCAAAGTCAAAGTCATGTTCCCAATGGTCTCAACCCAACAAGAATTGACCCAAGCGAAAAATCACTTAGAAATATGTAAACAAGAACTCGATCGCGAAGGCATCGATTATGACCGTTATATCGAAGTCGGCGCCATGATTGAAATCCCAGCCAGCGCCGTTTGTGCTGAAATGTTTGCCAAACAAGTCGACTTTTTATCTATCGGAACCAATGACTTAATCCAATACACGTTGGCGATTGACCGTGTAGACGATCAAGTCAACTACCTCTACGACCCTTTGCACCCTGCCGTCTTACGCTTGATAAACATGACCTTATTAGCAGGGAAAAAGCATAATGTTGATGTCTCAATGTGTGGTGAAATGGCCGGTGATCCGCGTTTTACACGTTTATTGCTCACCATGGGACTCACTAATTTCAGTATGCATCCCAATGCCATCTTAGAAATCAAACAAATCATCAATCAAACTGATCTCGGGCAGCTACCAAAAGATACATTACGTATTTTGAATATGGATGACCCATTTGAAGCGGAGGCGCTAATACAAGACCTTAATACAATTTAAATAAAATATCGCTATGCTGTCATATTACAAACCGCTAAAATAAACAGCATTACCACTCTCCGACTTACTGTCTTCTGAATTTGGATTATGACTGAACTTCATCAAGAACAAGCCATTGCCCAACCTATTGATACGCTATCAGAAGCTTTAAAAAGTGGTCGATTTATTCGTATGCGGCGTCTATTAGCAAGCCTACATCCTGCTGAAACAGCCCATCTCCTCGAATCGCTACCGCCGAAAGAACGCAAAGTCTGTTGGCCCATTATTAATCCTGATTTACGAGGTGATGTTTTAACGTTTGTCGGTGAAGACGTCAAAACAGACATCATCCAATATATGGATACCGCGGACTTAATCAGCGCCACAGAAGATCTAGACGCTGATGATATCGCCGATATTCTACAAGTCCTCCCACAACATGTCACACGCGAAGTCCTTCGAGCTATGGACACCCAACACCGTCGCCGTGTTGAAACCATCTTAGCCTACGAAGAAGATACCGCTGGTGGTTTGATGAATACTGACGTGGTCACTGTACGCTCAGATATCACGCTTGAAGTGGTTTTACGCTATTTACGCCTATTAGGTGAGTTACCCGTCAACACAGACAGCTTATACGTCGTCGATCATGAAGATCATTACATCGGCACGTTAGAACTCAGTAAATTAGTCAGCCGTAGCCGATCACTGACTGTTCGAGATGTCATGTCGCATCAAATCGAAGCTATTGAAGCGACTAGCGACGATCGAGATGTCGCCCACCGCTTTGAGAAACATGATTTGATGTCCGCTCCTGTTGTCGATGCCGACAACCACCTTATTGGTCGTATCACGATTGATGACGTCGTCGATGTTATTCGTGATGAAGCTGAACATTCAATGTTAAGCCTTGCCGGTTTAGGGGAAGATGAAGATACTTTTGCTCCAGTCAAAAAGAGTATCCATCGCCGATCATTATGGCTAGGTGTGAATCTATTAACCGCATTTCTAGCCGCATGGGTCATTGGTTTATTTGATACAACGATTGAAAAACAAGTTGCTTTAGCGATTCTGATGCCTATTGTCGCCAGCATGGGCGGCGTTGCAGGTAGCCAAACATTAACGCTTGTCATTCGCTCTATGGCTTTAGGTCAGCTGAATCAGCAAAATCAGCGTTGGTTATTACGAAAAGAAATTCTCGTCGGCGCGAGCAATGGTTTGATCTGGGCCGTTGCCATCGCCTTTGTGACTTATTTATGGTTTAACAATGTGATGCTTGGAGTATTAATTGGCGCAGCCATTGTCATTAATTTAATCGCTGCCGCATTTGCAGGCGTCATTATCCCGCTATTACTGAAAAGATTTGGTACCGATCCCGCCTTATCTGGTGGTGTTTTATTAACGACGGTGACAGACGTAGTCGGCTTTGTCGCTTTCCTTGGCTTTGCCACACTGTTTATTGTCTAAGCTTAACATTTAAGAAAAAGACGAAATCGCTTATCATATAACGTTATTTATCGTCATCGGAACGCAACTATGTCAGGCAATAGCTTCGGAAAACTATTCACCGTTACTAGCTTTGGTGAAAGCCATGGTACGGCTATCGGTTGCATTGTCGACGGCTGCCCTCCTGGACTGCCATTAACAGAAGCAGACCTACAAGGCGATTTGGATAAACGACGTCCTGGCAAATCACGCCATGAAACGCAACGTAGAGAACTCGATCAAGTCAAAATTCTCTCCGGCGTTTTCGAAGGAAAAACAACCGGTACACCGATTGGCATGATGATCGAAAATACCGATCAACGCTCGAAAGATTACGGCAATATCATGAATCAGTTCCGCCCAGCTCATGCCGACTACACTTACCATCAAAAATATGGTGTCCGTGATTATCGTGGTGGTGGCCGCTCATCTGCTCGTGAAACAGCCATGCGTGTTGCCGCTGGTGGGATCGCTAAAAAGTACCTAAAAACACAGTTTGGTATTGAAATACAAGGATATTTAGCCCAACTTGGGCCAATCAAAACAGAACGTTTTGACTGGTCTCATATGGATAATAGTGCCTTCTTTTGCCCAGATCCTGACAAAGAAAGTGAATTAGAAACCTATATGGATGCCTTACGTAAAGAAGGCAACTCCATTGGCGCTCGTATCAATGTTATCGCACGCCATGTGCCACCTGGTTTAGGCGAACCTATTTTTGATCGCTTAGATGCCGATATTGCGCATGCCATGATGAGCATCAATGCCGTCAAAGGTGTCGAAATAGGCGCAGGCTTCGATGCCGTAACACAAAAAGGCACAGAACATCGTGATGAAATCACCCCAGAAGGCTTTCTAAGCAATCATGCCGGTGGCGTATTAGGCGGCATTTCTAGCGGACAAGATATTTTGGTCAGCATGGCCTTAAAAGCAACATCAAGCTTACGTTTACCTGGTAAAAGTGTCGATATTAATGGTGAGCCGATTGAAGTCGTAACCCATGGACGTCACGATCCTTGTGTTGGCGTAAGAGCAACGCCCATTGCAGAAGCAATGTTAGCGATTGTATTAATGGATCATCTATTACGTCATCGCGCACAAAATGCCGATGTCACCACAACGACGCCTATTATTCCAGCTCACACATGAGTCCATTGTCAAAGACTCCTTATTGGCGTCTCTCTGGCTTTTACTTTTTTTATTTTGCTTCTGTTGGTGTCTTTGTTCCTTTTTGGGGGTTATATCTCCAAAACAAAGGTTTTTCAGCCCAAGAAATTGGTGAATTAACGGCTATTTTTTTGGGAACACGCATTATCGCCCCCAATATCTGGAGCTGGATCGCCGATCATAAAAACCATCGCATGCAAATTGTGAGGATGACGTCTTTTGCTGCCGTGTTAACGTTCTCTGCAATCTTAATCGATCAAAGCTATCTCACTATTGCCATTGTCATGCTAGTATTCAGTGCCTTTTGGAATGCTAGCTTGCCACAATTTGAAGCCAATACCTTGCAACACTTAGGCGAGCACAGTGCCCATTACAGTAAAATTCGCCTTTGGGGTTCAGTTGGTTTTATTCTTGTTGTGTCTTTATTAGGGGTTTTATTTGAGACATTTAATACTGATCTCATGCCCCTTGCTTTACTCATCACTTTGACTGGTATTTGGTTAACCAGTTTAACCGTGCCAGAGTCGGCAGCGAGACATCAAGTCATAGAACATATACCAATGACTCGCTTACTGAGACAACCTACGGTCATCGCTTTTTTTACTATTTGCTTTCTTATTTTATTTAGCCACGGCCCTTACTACACTTTTTATACGATTTATCTAGAGCAACATCACTATAGCCGTACCGTCATAGGGCAACTGTGGGCACTTGGCGTGATAGCAGAAATTGTCGTTTTCTTGTTAATGCATAAATGGTTACCGCATTATGGTGTCAAAGCAGTTCTCGTAGTCAGTGTTTTATTATCAGCATTACGTTGGTTTATTATCGGGTTATGGCCTGACAATATGCCATTATTAATCATCGCACAACTACTTCATGCCGCCAGTTTTGGTTCTTTTCATGCCGCTGCAATAGCGTGGATCCATGAACATTTCACAGGTAAAAATCAATCACAAGGACAGGCCTTATATAGCGCCATTGGTTTTGGTTTAGGTGGCCTGACTGGTAGTTTAGCCAGTGGCTATTTATGGGATTCGCCAGGACCCAAAACCACGTTTCTAATCGCAGGTTGTTCCGCATTACTCGCAACTTGGATTGCCATTCGTTGGTTAAAACAACGTCCTCAGCACACTTTTAATTAAAAAGACTTCACAGACCTAGTAAAAATACTTATACTCAATTCATCGCGCATCGGTAGTAGCAATCAACGTCATATTGGCGACATTGCTTAAGGATTAAACTATGCATTACGAGATGACTAAAGGGTTAGATATTCCGCTTGCCGGCAAGCCTGTGCAGTCTATTGATATGGCAAACCCTGTTCACTCCGTCGCATTATTAGGCAATGATTATCATGGTTTAAAACCCACGATGTTAGTCGAAGAAGGCCAACAGGTTAAACTTGGCCAAGCCCTTTTTAGTGACAAAAAAAATCCTAATGTTATCTACACTTCTCCAGGTTCTGGAACTGTTCGTACGATTAAGCGAGGTAGTAAACGTCGTTTTCAAGCCATTATTATCGATTTAGCCGGTGATGATGCTATTGAGTTTGAACATTACCCCGCTGACACTTTAGCTCAACTTCCCGTTGATAAGATTAAAACAACTTTGCTCAACTCCGGTCTTTGGACGGCATTCAAAACGAGACCTTATAGTAAATCACCTAATCCAGAATCTGCGCCCCATGCTATTTTTGTCACCGCCATTGATACCAACCCACTGGCTGCTGACCCCAGCCTCATCCTCAAAGAATACGATACTGATTACCGCCATGGCTTGACCGTGTTAAGCCAGCTCACGGCAGGTAACGTCCATATTTGCCAGTCCGTTTATACCCAAGTCATCAACAGTGATAATAATAAACTCATCACTCATACCTTCGCAGGTCCCCACCCTGCCGGTCTGCCTAGCACTCATATCCATTTTATTGACCCTGTCAGCCCAGAAAAAACCGTCTGGCAAATTAATTATCAAGATGTCATCGCTATAGGTAAACTCTTTACGACTGGAAAACTATGGGTGGAGCGTGTGATTTCGCTCGCCGGTCCCGTCGTCAAAAAACCACGCCTCATTCGGACTCGCTTAGGTGCTTGCTCCGAAGACTTAATTCAAAATGAACTTGATGATGTCAGAGCTCGCGTGATTTCTGGTTCTGTGTTATCAGGGCATACGGCTAATAATTGGGCCGGCTACCTCGGCCGCTTTCACCATCAAATTTCTGTCATAGAAGAAGGGGATAAACGAGAGTTTCTTGGCTGGATCATGCCTGGTACACAAAAATATTCAGCCTTGAATGTGTTTTTATCTAAATTATTAGGCAAACAACATTTCGAACTCACCACTTCTCAAAATGGCAGCCCAAGAGCGATGGTTCCCGTCGGCACTTTCGAAAGAGTAGTGCCGCTTGATATTTTACCAACACAATTATTAAGGGCCTTGGTCGTCAAAGACACCGATATGGCACAAGCTTTAGGTTGCTTAGAACTTGAAGAGGAAGATTTGGCACTGTGTTCTTTTGTCTGTTCAGGCAAATTCGATTACGGCCCCATGTTAAGAGCTAATTTAACTCAAATTGAAAAAGAAGGATAAGCATGAGTCGATTACGCCGCTATCTTGACCGAATAGAGCCTAGCTTCCAACAAGGAGGGCCTTATCACAAGTATTTTGCTGTGTATGAAATGATCGACACTTTTTTATATACCCCTGCAGATACCACAAGGGGCTCACCCCATGTGCGTGATGGCATCGACTTAAAAAGATTAATGAGTTATGTCGTATTGGCGACCTTTCCCGTCATTCTAGTAATGTTATGGAATACAGGCCATCAAGCCAATGCCGCCATGGCTCAGCTTGGCATGTCAACGCTTGAAGGTTGGCGCGGTAGCATTATTGAATTATTCGGCATTGGTTTTGATCAAAATAGTCTATTTGCCAACCTATTCCATGGCTTATTGTATTTCTTACCTATTTATCTCACGACATTGCTTGCCGGTGGCACATTCGAAGTCTTATTTGCCGCAATACGAAACCATGAAGTAAACGAGGGTTTTTTGGTCACATCAATGTTGTATACCTTAATCATGCCGCCTTCAACACCGTTATGGCAGGTCGCGTTAGGGATCATTTTTGGCGTTGTCTTAGGGAAAGAAGTCTTTGGTGGCACAGGAAAAAACTTTCTCAACCCCGCGTTAACAGGCCGCGCTTTTCTCTATTTCGCTTATCCTGCTCAATTATCAGGTGATGCAGTCTGGACAGCGATTGATGGCTATACTGGTGCGACACCTCTTGCTATTGCAGCTGCTGGCGGTATCGAAGCGGTTACAGAAGCGGGTTATAGCTGGACGCAAACTTTTCTTGGTAGCATGCCAGGATCATTAGGCGAAACATCAACATTAGCCTGCTTATTAGGCATGGGATTTTTACTGTATACCCGCGTTGCCTCTTATCGCATTATCTTTGGTGTCTTTGCGGGTATGGTCATCACCAGCTTATTGTTCAATCTGATTGGGAGTAACACCAATCCTATGTTTGCCATGCCTTGGTATTGGCATTTATCTTTAGGTGGTTTTGCTTTTGGCATGATCTTTATGGCGACCGATCCTGTTTCGGCTGCGATGACAGATAAAGGACGTTGGTTTTACGGCTTATTGATTGGTTTCATGACCGTGATCATTCGCGTGGTAAATCCGGCCTTTCCAGAAGGCATCATGCTCGCCATCTTATTCGCCAATATCTTTGCGCCTTTGATCGATCATTTTGTTGTCCAAGCTAATATTAAAAGACGATTAGGGCGGTATTAAGCCATGACACAGACATCACGCCCATACTTAAAAATCATGTCATTGCCTAACGATGATCCGAAAAAGACGCTTTTTATTGCGGTCCTATTATGTCTTGTCTGTTCAATATTGGTTGCGATCTCAGCCGTCGCTTTAAAACCGCAACAAATGGCGAATAAACAAAATGATATTAAAAAAAATATCCTTGCTGTATCCGGTTTACTTGATGATAAAACGAATATTGAACAAGCCTTTAAACAATTCGAGGTCAAAATTGTTGACCTAGAAACAGGACGCTATGCCGATATCGATCCGATGCAATATGATCAACGTCAAGCCGCCAAAGACCCTAACCGTAATGTTCAATTATCACCTCAACAAGATATCGCTAATATCAAAACACGCGCCAAATTAGCCACAGTGTACTTATTAAAGCAAGATGGTCACATTCAACAAGTTATCTTGCCGATTCACGGTTATGGATTATGGTCTACGCTTTATGGATTTATATCCTTAACATCAGATTTAAATACTATCGGCGGTTTGCAATTTTATTCTCATGCTGAAACGCCTGGACTTGGTGGTGAAGTAGACAACCCAAAATGGCGAGCGCAATGGCATGGCAAAAAAGTCTTTGATGAGCAAGGAAATGTACGCATTAAAGTGATTCGAGGTTTTGTGAATCCAAACTCTAGTGAAGCACAATATCATGTTGATGGTTTGTCTGGCGCAACCTTGACGAGCAATGGCGTATCAAACTTAGTGCAATATTGGTTAGGAGACCATGGCTTTGGGCCTTATCTTGCACAACTACGATCCGACAGAGGTCAATAATATGGCAAATACTATCAAACAAACGGTGACCGATCCTTTAGTTGATAATAATCCGATTACATTACAAGTTCTCGGTGTCTGCTCTGCTTTAGCGGTGACGACTAATATGATGGCAGCATTAATCATGAGCATCGCTCTGACGACCGTGACAGCTTTCTCAGGCGCAGCAATTAGTTCAATCCGTCACCATATTCCATCAAGCATTCGCATCATCGTTCAAATGACCATTATCGCGTCATTAGTCATTATTGTGGACCAAGTCTTAAAAGCCTACGCTTATGAAGCCAGTAAACAACTTTCTGTTTTCGTCGGGCTCATTATTACCAACTGTATTGTATTAGGCCGCGCTGAAGCGTACGCCATGAAAAACCCACCCATGATGAGCTTCTTAGATGGCATAGGAAATGGACTTGGTTACAGCTTGATTTTAATGTTTGTCGCTTTCTTTCGTGAATTGCTAGGGGCAGGAAAATTATTTGGTTACACCATCATTCCAGTCGCAAATGAAGGCGGTTGGTATATCCCAAATGGTTTGATGTTATTACCGCCGAGTGCTTTTTTTGTCATTGGTTTACTTATCTGGGCCATCCGTAGTTGGAAAAAAGAACAAGTGGAATCACCAGACTACCAAATCCATCAAGTACATCGGACTGAGGTGCTATAAATGGAGCATTATTTAAGCCTGTTTGTTCGATCAATTTTTATAGAGAATTTAGCCCTGTCATTTTTCCTTGGCATGTGCACATTTCTTGCCGTCTCTAAAAAAATTGAAACGGCATTAGGTTTAGGCATTGCAGTCATTCTTGTGCAAGCGATTACGGTCCCTGCCAATAACTTAATTTATCAATACTTATTAAAAGCTGGTGCTTTATCTTGGGCAGGTTTGCCTGACGTTGATCTGAGTTTCTTGGGTTTAATCAGTTATATCGGCGTCATTGCCGCAATGGTACAAATCCTAGAAATGGCCATGGATAAATATGCGCCTTCTCTCTATAACGCGCTCGGTATTTTCTTGCCGCTCATCACCGTTAACTGTGCCATTTTAGGGGGTACATTATTTATGGTTGAACGTGATTATAATTTTGCCGAGAGCATGACGTATGGTGCAGGAAGCGGATTAGGTTGGGCTTTGGCGATTACGGCTATTGCAGGAATTAGAGAAAAACTTAAATATTCTGATGTACCGGATGGTTTACAAGGATTGGGCATTACTTTCATCACCGCAGGCTTGATGGCATTAGGCTTTATGGCATTCTCGGGAATACAACTCTAATGGAAATACTATTAGGCATTATTCTATTCACGCTTATCATTATGGCATTAGTTGTACTGATTCTGACTGCCCGCTCAAAATTAGTCTCAACGGGCGATATTACTATCACCATTAATGATGAAAAAACCATCACGACAACGGCGGGTGGTAAGTTATTAGGTGCTTTAGCGGACGCAAACTTATTTGTATCTTCGGCCTGTGGCGGCGGCGGTACCTGCGGACAATGTAAAGTCAAAGTATTCTCTGGTGGTGGTTCAATTCTGCCGACAGAGCGATCCCATATTACCAAACGTGAAGCGAAAGAAGGCGAACGATTATCATGTCAAGTTTCGGTCAAACAAGACATGTCTATCCAAGTGCCAGAAGAAGTCTTTGGCGTTAAAAAATGGCAATGCGTTGTACGCTCTAATGATAATGTCGCCACCTTCATTAAAGAACTGGTGTTAGAATTGCCCGAAGGCGAGAATGTCGATTTCCGTGCAGGCGGCTTTATTCAAATAGAATGCCCGCCTCATATTAGCCAATATCAAGACTTTGATATCTCCGATAAATATCGTGAAGATTGGGATCGATTCAATATGTGGCGTTATACCTCAAAAGTCGATCACGATGTCATTCGTGCCTATTCCATGGCTAATTATCCTGAAGAGAGAGGCATTATCATGCTTAATGTCCGTATAGCTTCACCTCCACCTGGCGATAGTAATGACATCCCGCCGGGACAAATGTCATCGTATATTTTTAACCTAAAGCCTGGCGATAAAGTCACAATCTCTGGCCCTTTTGGTGAGTTTTTTGCGACCGAGAATGATAAAGAAATGATCTTTATTGGTGGTGGTGCTGGTATGGCGCCCATGCGATCACATATTTTTGATCAGTTACGCCGACTCCATACCAAACGTAAAATCTCTTTCTGGTACGGCGCAAGAAGTTTACGTGAAATGTTCTACACCGAAGACTTTGATACGCTTGCTGCAGAAAATGATAATTTCCAATGGCACGCAGCACTATCCGATCCTTTAGAAGAAGATCAGTGGCAAGGTTATACAGGTTTCATTCATAATGTATTGTATGATAATTATTTAAAAGACCATCCAGCACCAGAAGACTGCGAATATTATATGTGTGGTCCACCGATGATGAATTCAGCCGTCATCAACATGTTAGAAGAATTAGGTGTTGAACGAGACAATATTTTCTTAGATGACTTTGGAGGCTAATCAATGATGATATTTATCGCTTCCTTTATTATCATTCTGATCGCAGTTATAGCGATGGCTGCAGGCGTATTATTAGGACGTCCAGCAATTTCAGGCAGTTGTGGAGGGCTAAATCAGGTAGGACTCTCTGGCAGTTGTGGTGGAGCCTGTTCTGCAAAAGAAAAGAAAGCCTGCAATATTAAGAAACAACAGACAGCACAAAAGGATGCCCCATGTTAACGTCATTAAAAGTCAAAGACTATATGTCCGTTAACAAAACAACATTCACACCAGATATGGATGTATTAGACGCCATCCATCAAATGCTAAAATCTAACATTTCTGGTGCACCCGTTATTGATCTTCGTGGCAATTTAATTGGTTTTCTTTCTGAAAAAGACTGTATGAAAGTGGCATTGAATGCCGCCTATCAACAAGCTGGTGCAGCTGGTCGTGTAGAAGAATATATGACGCATGGAATTGACACCATTGATGTCGAAACACCGATCATAGAAGTAGCCGAAATGTTCTTAACAGGATCATTTAAACGTTATCCTGTGATAAAAGACAATCGTTTGGTGGGTTCAATTTCTAGAGACAATATCTTAAGAGCATTGGAAAGTCGACAAAAACCGAATAAACCATTAGCGAAACAGAGTATACATAGCTAGAGCGCTCGAGCAATTCACACTCAAATCTAGATACAAAAAAGGCACCTTGCGGTGCCTTCTCAGACTAACTGTCGTATTACTTAGTCAGCTGTTTTCATGTAGTGTTTTTTCAATGTTTTTGTCACACTCCACATGCTAGTTAAGCCTTTAGGGAAGATAACATAATCACCAGGGACAACAGTAACCGCTTCACCGTTATCAGGTGTGACAACGATCTCGCCTTCTAAGATATATGAATGTTCTGATTCGTCATCAAAATCTAAACGAAACTGTCTGACTGGGCAGTCCCAAATATTCCAACTCGCAATACCTAATTCTGCTTTACGTGCTTCGCTTAAATTTTTCTCAACAATAATTTCTGGCATGATATTCCTATCTAATTTATTTTATCAAAATGAACCGCATAACAAACGGCTAAGGCATGATAACAGATCAGTATCAAATTGTGATTATTAGACCGTTTATATAACCTTAATCGTTATGTTTCTTAAAGTGAGAAACAATATCTGGTATAGTTATGATCATGACAATATAGCAGTAAATAGGAAATCTTTGTTTGATTTAGAAAATCACATATGATGCATTACCATTATATAAAGCAATGTCCCAACATGTTAACATCAGCCGTCACTGTAACTACCATCCATAAAAAAACCCACCACTCGTAGAGTGATGGGTCCTTATATTAAAGCCTGGCAGTGACCTACTTTCACATGGGAACTCCCACACTATCATCGGCGCTAAGTCGTTTCACTTCTGAGTTCGGGATGGATTCAGGTGGTACC
>JAIBDZ010000006.1 GCA_024685975.1 Piscirickettsiaceae bacterium
ATAAGGTAGAAGTGATATATATCACATTCTACCTTTATTTTACTGGACAGTTAACGATCAACCTTCTATATTAAATTTGATTTTGCTACTGCGAACTCTTAACGCAAAGCAATCTACTAGACAATTTTCAAATAAAAATTCAAATTTCCACGTCACTTAGTTTATTAAACTATTAAATTATTCTTAATCTTCGCCCCAAAGGGCCATCACTCCAAATTATATGAATCTTACCCAATTAAAGACAAAAAGTGTTCACGATTTAATCGGAACAGCTAAAGACATGGGCCTTGAAAATCTAGGCCGCTCACGTAAACAAGATGTTATTTTTGCAATACTTAAAAAGCATGCAAAAGGTGGCGAAGATATCTATGGCGATGGTGTGCTAGAGATTCTTCAAGACGGCTACGGCTTTTTACGCTCAGCTGATGCTTCCTACTTAGCAGGCCCTGATGACATTTACGTGTCTCCAAGCCAAATACGGCGTTTTAATTTGCGAACTGGTGATACTGTCGCGGGTAAAATACGTCCACCAAAAGATAGTGAACGTTATTTTGCGTTGTTAAAAGTTAATGAAATTAACTATGACCGCCCGGAAAACGCTAAAAACAAAGTATTGTTTGAAAACTTAACACCGTTATTTGCCCAAGATAGAATGAAGCTTGAAATGGGAAATGGCAGTACTGAAGATTTAACCGCACGTGTTATTGATTTAATGGCACCTATCGGTAAAGGTCAGCGCGCATTAGTTGTATCACCGCCAAAAGCGGGTAAAACGTTAATGCTGCAAAATATTGCAAACAGTATTACGCGTAATAACCCTGAATGTCATTTAATCGTATTACTAATTGATGAGCGTCCTGAAGAAGTAACAGAGATGCAACGTACAGTGCGTGGTGAGGTGGTTGCTTCAACATTTGATGAACCACCAGCTCGTCATGTGCAAGTTGCTGAAATGGTAATCGAAAAAGCAAAACGTTTAACTGAACACAAAAAAGATGTTGTTATCTTATTGGACTCAATTACTCGTCTAGCGCGTGCTTATAACACAGTGATTCCATCATCTGGTAAAGTACTAACCGGTGGTGTTGATGCGCATGCACTTGAACGTCCAAAACGTTTCTTCGGTGCTGCACGTAATATCGAAGAGGGTGGCAGTTTAACAATTATCGCAACTGCACTGGTTGATACTGGGTCTAAAATGGATGAGGTTATCTTTGAAGAATTCAAAGGTACAGGTAACCAAGAATTACAATTAGAACGCAAATTGGCTGATCGCCGTATGTATCCTGCAATCAATGTCACACGTTCTGGTACACGTCGTGAAGAGTTATTGACTAAAGAAGAAGAGCTTCATAAACTTTGGGTCTTACGTAAGATTTTGGCACCTATGGAGCCTATTGAAGCGATGGAATTCTTGCTTGATAGATTAAAAGCAACGAAAACTAATGCGGAATTCTTCGATTCAATGAAGCAAGGTTGATTGACGTTATAGAACCGCTTCCCCCAGCTATTTTCATTATGGGGCCAACTGCAGCAGGTAAGACAGATCTGGCATTGCATTTGGCCCAACATTATCCGGTGGAGTTGATTAGTGTTGACTCGGCTCTAGTTTACCGCGGTATGGATATCGGTACCGCTAAACCGGATGCCGAAACATTATTAAAACACCCTCATTATCTGGTTGATATTATCGAACCTGATGAACATTATTCTGTCGGTGATTTTCGACGAGATGCATTACATTTGATGTCAGAGATCACCGGTAGAGGAAATATCCCGTTGCTAGTTGGTGGTACGATGCTATATTTCAATGCTTTGCAAAATGGCCTTGCTGAATTACCAGAAGCAAATGCAGACATAAGGCACTCACTGGAAGCGTTGGCCACCGAAAAAGGGCTGGATTTTTTACATCAAAGATTGCAAGAAGTGGATCCTGAATCGGCACAAAGAATACACCCAAACGATCCGCAAAGATTACAACGTGCATTAGAAGTTTATCAAATCACAGGCAAACCACTTACAGCATTAATCCATGCATCGCATGAGGCTTTACCTTATGACGTGAGTAAAGTTGTTGTCAGCCCTTTTGATAGAAAAGTGCTACATCAAAGAATTGCGAAGCGCTATCATCATATGATGGATAACGGTTTTTTGGCCGAAGTACATAAACTACATCAAAATCCGAAGCTGACAGCAGAGTTACCTGCCATGCGTTGCGTCGGTTATCGTCAAATGTGGCAGCATTTAGCTGGCGAGTATGATGAAGAAACGGCGGTAGAAAAAGCCATTATTGCCACACGACAGATGGCTAAAAGACAAATTACATGGTTACGTTCACAAACTGACGCCACTTGGTTTGATAGTGGAGAAGCGTTACCTCTTGACATGATTACCCATTTTTTACAAACGCGAATACCCGCATTATGTAATTAATGCTTGACGATTCTATTTGTCGTCCTAGAATGGACTGATAGACCTTATGCTTTGTAAGTGTTAGATAATAAAAAAACAGTCGGAGAAACTAATGACAAAAGCACAATCCTTGCAAGATCCTTTCTTGAATGCATTACGTAAAGAAAAGGTATCAGTGTCCATTTATTTAGTGAATGGCATCAAATTACAAGGGCAAATTGATTCATTTGATCAATTTGTAATTTTACTTAAAAATTCGGTTAATCAAATGGTCTATAAGCATGCTATCTCGACTATTGTGCCAGCACATAATGTGACGATCGAATAATCACAGGAGCAAGAGGATTGTTTGATAGACCACAAAGCCAAGCTGCATTTGATGAACAAGATCAAGAAGCGGTGGTATTAGTTCATTTAAATTTTAATGATCCCAACTTTGATGAAACAGAGCAAGAATTTATTGAATTAGTAAATTCGACTGGCGCTAATATTGCCAGCCTGATTCATGGCAAAAGACGTTCTCCCGATCCGAAGTTTTTTGCCGGTAGCGGTAAAGTGGAAGAAATAAAAGAGCATGTTATGGCCAGTCATGCTGCCTTAGTTATATTTAATCATGAATTATCGCCTAGCCAAGAAAGAAATTTAGAAGCAAAATTAGAATGTCGTGTCATCGCGCGAACAGGTCTTATCTTAGATATTTTTGCACGCAGAGCACGTTCACACGAAGGTAAACTTCAAGTCGAGCTCGCACAGTTACAACATTTATCGACTCGTCTCGTTCGTGGTTGGACCCATTTAGAACGTCAAAAAGGCGGGATAGGCTTACGCGGCCCAGGCGAGACACAGTTAGAAACAGATAGACGATTACTCGCACAACGGATTAAAACGTTAAAAAAACAATTAAGTAAAGTGCGCTCTCAACGAGAACAAGGAAGACGATCCCGCCAACGTGCTGATATTTCAGTAGTGTCATTAGTCGGTTACACCAATATGGGTAAATCGACATTATTTAATCGCCTGACAACGTCTGAGGTCTACGCGGATGATCGTTTATTCGCGACACTCGATCCGACCTTAAGAAGAATGAAATTACACGATACTGAACCATTAATTATGGCGGACACCGTTGGATTTATTCGCCAACTGCCGCATAGTTTAGTGGAATCGTTTAGTTCGACATTAGAAGAAACTCGAGATGCCGCATTATTGTTACATGTCGTCGAAGCGGGTTCATCAGAGCGAGAACAATTGATGGAACATGTTAATACTGTTTTACATGAAATCGATGCTGATGAAGTACCGCAAGTGATTGTCTGTAATAAAATCGATAATACGGAAGATCATACTCCAAGAATTGACCGCGATGAGAACGGCAAACCTTGGCGTGTTTGGGTATCAGCCAAAACGGGTGATGGTATTGATTTACTCAGAACTGTCCTGCAAGAATACTTTCCTGAACAAAGTTATCAAGTATCACATGATGAAATGTCATAACTTGGCGTGAACTTTTTAGCCCAAAATTAAGACTTAAAGTGAGAATAGTTGGAACCAACACGAATCAATGGTTCCCTAATGCTAGCTATATCCGTAAAATAGGCACGTTTGTGTTTATAATCTAAATTAACTCAATTCTCAGCTCGGAGTGTTAAATGGCTTGGAACGAACCTGGTAAGGGCGATAAAGACCCATGGGGCAATCGCAATGATAAAAATGGCCCGCCGGATATTGATGAAGTAATGCGAAAAATGCAAAGCAAATTAAGCGGCGTGTTTGGCGGTGGCGGTTCTGGAAGTACATCCGGCGGTGGCGGTTCGACAGGGGTAAGCCTTATCTTGTTAGTCGCTTTCATTGTTTGGATGTTGTCTGGTATTTATATCGTCGACCCTGCTGAACGTGGTGTTGTTTTGCGTTTTGGTGCCTTCCAAGAAGTCACCGATTCTGGCCCGCACTGGCATTTACCTACCCCAATAGAGCGTGTAGAAATTGTCAATGTTGAACAAAGTCGAAACACTGAAATTGGTTATCGTTCAACGACAGGCCGTTTAGGAAGCACGATTCATTCTGAGTCATTAATGTTGACTAAAGATGAAAATATTGTCGACCTCAAAATTGAGGTGCAATATAAAGTGAATGACGCAGCGGCGTACCTCTTCAATGTCAGAAACCCTGATACAGCATTACGTCAACTGACAGAAAGTGCTGTTCGAGAAACCGTTGGTCAATCAAGAATGGACTTCGTGTTAACAGAAGGCCGCAGCGAAGTTGCAAGACGTACAGAAGACTTATTGCAAGCTAAACTTGATGAGTTGAAAACAGGCTTGGAAGTGACGAGTGTCAATATGATTGATGTTCAACCACCAGAACAAGTACAAGCTGCCTTTGCTGACGTTGTTAAAGCACGAGAAGATAGAGAACGTTCTATCAACCAAGCGCAAGCTTACTCAAATGATATTTTGCCGAAAGCACGAGGTGGTGCATTCCGTATTGTGCAAGAAGCCGAAGCGTATCAAAAACAAATCATCGCTAAGGCGGAGGGTGAAACCAGCCGTTTCTTACAAGTGATGGACGAATACCAAAAAGCACCTGAAGTGACTAAAGAACGTCTGTTTTTAGATACAATGGAATCTGTCTATTCTAAGAGTCAAAAGGTCTTAGTGGACATGTCTGATGGTAATAACAATATGTTATATCTCCCATTAGATAAGATTCGCCAACCTTCTTCTAATTCAATGATACCAGTGCCTAATATGAACGACGCAATGGATTCTTATTCTAGAGCGAATAATAACGCTTCTCAATCATCACAAGGTGATGCGCGTATCCGAGGAGGACGTTAAGATGAAATTAAATGCCATTATATTTATTGTGATAGCAAGTATTATTGTTGTCAGTTCATCGGTGTTCTTCGTGAATGAAAGAGAACGAGCTATCTTGTTAAGGCTTGGACAAATCGAACGTGCTGATTATGAAGCAGGCCTTCATTTTAAAATCCCGTTTGTAAATAATGTAAAACGATTTGACGGCCGTATTTTAACGCTTGATGCGACTTCTGCTCGTTATTTAACGGGTGAAAAGAAAAATGTTTCTGTCGATTCATTTATCTTATGGCGTATTGCTGATGTCTCGACTTATTACCGTTCTATGGGCGGCGATGAAGCACGTGCTCAAGCACGTATTACCCAAATCATCAAAGATGGTTTACGTGGTGAGTTTGGTAAACGGACTATCCAACAAGTGGTGTCAGGCGATCGAGTCGAATTGGTCTCTGAGGTCATGATTGAAGGTAATAAAGCTGCAGCAGACTTCGGGATTGAAATCGTCAATGTTCGTATTAAACGGATTGATTTACCTAATGAAGTCAGTTCATCGGTTTACACGAGAATGGAAGCTGAGCGGGAACGAGTCGCGAAAGAACTTCGCTCTCAAGGTGCTGAAGAGGCTGAAAAAATTCGTTCAGATGCGGATCGTCAACGTACGATTATTTTGGCTGATGCACAACGTGAATCTGAGATTCTTCGAGGTGAAGGCGACGCGAAATCAACAGAAATCTATGCTAAAGCGTATGAACAAAATACCGACTTTTATTCTTTATACCGTCGTTTGACGGCATATAAAAATATCTTTAATGGCGATGATATGTTGGTGATTGAACCGAAAGGAGAGTTCTTCGATCGTTTCGATAACATAAAGCAGTAAAGTGAATGAAACATTGCTGGAAAGCCTGTTTATTGCAACGGCATTGATGTTGGTGATAGAAGGCATTATGCCTTTTATTAATCCAGATTTATTTCGTCGTTCGTTGTTGCAAATGATGAGGATGAATAATCAAATGCTGAGAGGCATCGGCCTATTCAGCATGTGTCTCGGTTTGACGCTATTATATTGGGTACATTAATTACATGAGTTTGACACAACGCTGGTTATTACCAGAAGGTATAGACGAAGTTGCGCCTGAAGATGCGGCAAGATTAGAGCAATTACGACGTCAACTAATCGATTGTCTACAAACGTGGGGATATCAATTTGTTTCTCCGCCGATTGTAGAGTATTTGGATGCTTTGTTAACGGGACCTGCAAAAACGCTGGAACTGCAAACATTTAAATTAATTGATGAAATGTCAGGTCGCTTATTAGGTATTCGTGCTGATATGACACCGCAAGTAGCGAGAATAGCGGCACATAAATTACGTAATAAAGAAGAAGTTTTACGCTTATGTTATATCGGTAATGTCTTAAAAACACGTCCAGTTTGCCAAGGTACATCACGTAACCCAACACAATTGGGTGCTGAAATCTATGGTCATACAGGCCCAGAAAGCGATATCGAAATCTTACAGTTGATGGTTGAGGCGCTCAATATCATTGGCTTTAAAGATAAGTTGGTACTCGATTTAGGCCATGTAGAGATATTTAGAGGGCTGTCAGAACAAGCCGGTTTGACAGAGGAGCAAGAGAAAAACTTGTTCTCAGCACTGCAAAGAAAAGCGCTTTCAGAAATTAAACAATTATTAACAAGCTATCAGCTGTCATCAGATAGCCACGATATGTTGTTGTCATTGGTTGAATTACATGGTGATGCGAGCATTTTAATCGATGCTGAACGTAAATTAGCCAAAGCCCCAGCAGCAGTTAAAGACGCGTTATCGTCATTAAAAACAATTGCAGATATGGCAGCAAAACGTTTGCCCGGTATTGCGATGAACTTTGATGTGGCTGAGTTGCGAGGTTATGACTATCACACAGGTGTGGTGTTTGCCGCGTATCAATCGGGATCTGCTCAAGCACTGGCTATGGGCGGACGTTATGATGATATTGGCGAAGAATTTGGCCACGCCCAACCAGCTACTGGTTTCAGCCTAGACTTAAAAGAAATGGTGGTGAATAGCCACTCTGACGCAGCTGAACCAGATATGATCGCGGTAGAATGGTGCGATGATCAAGCTCAACATGACGTTGTGGCTGCTCTTCGTGCAGCTGGTAATATTGTGGTTTATCAGTTGCCTGAAGCGCTAATATCAACAAATAAAGCATTAATCAAACAAGATAACCACTGGGTTGTGGTTGAGACGGGAACAAAATTCAGTGGCTAAAAATATTGTAGTAATCGGCTCTCAATGGGGCGACGAGGGTAAGGGTAAATTAGTTGATTTATTAACTGATAATGTGTCTGCTGTGGTGCGCTTCCAAGGCGGTCACAATGCGGGTCATACCTTAGTCATTGAAGGTAAAAAAACCGTTTTACATTTAATTCCATCAGGTATTTTGCGTGAACATGTGCAATGCTTGATTGGGAATGGCGTTGTCTTATGTCCAGAAGCTTTGTTGAAAGAAATGACCGAGCTTGAAGGCAATGGCGTGCCAGTGAGAGAACGATTGAAAATCAGTGCCGCTTGCCCATTAATCTTGCCATACCATATTGCTTTAGACCAAGCTCGTGAAAGAAGGCGAGGCAAAGATGCGATTGGCACAACAGGACGTGGCATTGGCCCAGCTTATGAAGATAAAGTGGCTAGACGTGGATTGCGTTTAGGTGATCTGATTAATGTTGATACTTTCGTCGAAAAGTTAGAAGAAGTCATGGCATATCATAACTTCGCATTGATTAATTATTATCAAGCTCAACCCGTGAGTTTTGAGCAAGTGCGTGATGAAACATTGGCTATGCGTGACATATTATTACCATTGATTGCCGATGTTCCTTCGCTATTAGAGCAATATTCTAAAGCGGGCGATAATGTGATGTTTGAAGGTGCTCAAGGGGCCTTATTAGATATCGACCATGGTACTTATCCTTACGTGACTTCATCGAATACCACAGCCGGTGGTTCAGCTGCAGGTGCCGGCGTTGGTCCTTGTCATATTGACTATGTGTTAGGTATTACGAAGGCCTATACAACTCGCGTTGGTGCTGGACCTTTCCCGTCTGAGTTATTTGATAATATTGGCCAACATCTCGCTGATGTTGGACATGAAAAAGGTGCGACAACAGGGCGTGATAGACGCTGTGGTTGGTTAGATATCGTCGCGTTAAAACGGGCATGTTGGATCAATAGCATCACTGGCTTATGTTTAACTAAGCTAGATGTGCTTGATGGTCTTGAAACGATTAAGTTATGCGTTGCTTATTTACGCGATGGTAAAGACGTCGATGTTTTACCGCTTAGTGCTGACGAGTTTGAAGGTTGCGAACCGAAATATATTGAGATGCCAGGTTGGAATACATCAACGATTGGGATCACAAACTATGATGAACTGCCCGAAAATGCACGTCTTTATATTGAAAAAGTCGAAAGCTTAACAGGGGTTGCGATTGATATTATCTCGACTGGTCCTGATCGCGTTGAAACCGTTATCAAGCGTGATATCTTCGATAGTTAGTCTGGTCATTTATCGGGATTTATACTCGCATAAATAGCTGAATAATCGGTATCTGAGAGACCTTTATTTAAAGCGTCGTCTAATAGCAGTGTTATGCCTTCTAGTGCTGATGTATTGAGCCCTAGTTGTTTTGCAACAGTAAGAAATAAATGGCTATCTTTAGCGAGATGTTTAGTCGGGAAGTTGGGGTTGCTAAAATCTACGGATACCATACGCTCCAATTTTTTATCAAAAGTCGGTGCGTATAAAGCGCTATCTCGGACAACAGACATAAATTGATTGACATCAACTTGTTCTTTTTCTATCAACGCAAGACTTAATGCAAAGCTTGATGTAAGTCCTGCAATTAATTGATTCATAGCTAACTTTACAGTAGATGCTTGCCCCGTTTCTCCAAACCATTCTGGTTTAGGTCCAATGTGCTTGAGTAAAGGAAGGCATTGATCAAAAATAGCTTTGCTGCCTGCTGCCATGAGAATCAGATTACCTGATCTGGCTTCAGGTAAACTTCCCAAAACGGGACATTCTAAATAATGTCCATTATTGGCGATGATACGTTGTTCTATTTCACGTGACTCAGCGGGCGCTATTGTGCCCATTTGAATCCAAATTTTGTCTCTAATCGCGTCAGAAGTTAATGTGTCTAAGACCGAATGAATCGCTTTTGCATCACTTAAAAATAGCAAACAATAGTCATTATTTAATGTTGCTTGTTGCGCAGAGTCGGCAAGTTGGGCGCCGCGAGAGACAAGATCAGATGCTTTCTCTTGGTGGCGGTTATAAACCGTCAAGTTGAGTTGAGCATCAAGCAAGTGCTCGCCTAATGCTTGTCCCATCAAGCCAATGCCCAATATCGCGATATTCATAGACCGTTATTTCCTATTGAATTTGACATAAAAGTACCAGATCACCATAGATGCCAACACATGAGTAAGATAGAATATGCGTCTATTTTACTGTTTGATCAGGGGACATCTGTGTACGAAAAAAATATGACCATTGCTGGGTTTGATGATGAATTATTTGCTGCGATTACATCAGAAAACCAACGCCAAGAAGATCATATCGAATTAATTGCTTCGGAGAATTATACCAGTCCGCGTGTGATGGAAGCACAAGGTTCGTTATTGACGAATAAGTATGCAGAAGGTTACCCAGGCAAACGTTATTACGGTGGTTGTGAATACGTTGATGTAGCAGAGCAGTTAGCTATTGATCGCGCTAAAACATTATTTGGTGCTGATTATGCCAATGTACAACCCCATTCAGGTTCACAAGCCAATGCTGCGGTTTATCTTGCTTTATTACAGCCGGGTGAGACCATTCTAGGCATGAGCTTGGCGCATGGTGGACATTTAACCCATGGCTCAAAAGTCAGCGCTTCAGGAAAAATATACAACTCGGTTTCATACGGTATTCATCCTGACAGTGGTGAAATTGACTATGATGAAGTCGCTGCTTTAGCAAAAGAACATCAACCTAAATTGATTGTGGCTGGTTTCTCAGCCTATTCACGTGTAATTGATTGGCAACGTTTTCGTGATATCGCCGACAGTGTTGGAGCCTATCTTCTTGTCGATATGGCACATGTCGCTGGTTTGGTGGCGACGGGTTTATACCCTAACCCTGTACAAATTGCAGATGTAACGACGACGACGACACACAAAACATTACGTGGCCCTCGTGGTGGTTTGATTTTAGCAAAAGCCAACTCTGAGATTGAAAAGAAATTAAATTCAGCTGTTTTCCCCGGTTTCCAAGGTGGTCCTTTGATGCATGTGATTGCAGCAAAAGCGGTCGCTTTTAAAGAAGCGATGTTGCCTGAGTTTAAGACTTATCAACAACAAGTGATTAAAAATGCACAAGCGATGGCCAGTGTCTTCTTAGAACGAGGATATGACATCGTGTCAAAAGGCACCGATGATCATTTATTCCTTGTGAGCTTTATTGAAGCAGGATTAACAGGTAAAGATGTTGATGCATGGTTAGGTGATGCGCATATTACAGTGAATAAAAATGCCGTGCCAAATGATCCACAATCACCATTTGTCACATCAGGGATTCGTGTAGGAACACCAGCTGTCACGACACGTGGTTTTAACGAACAAGATTGTCAAGAATTAGCCGGTTGGATGTGTGATGTCATTGCGAGTGGTGGTGATGCTGCGACGATTTCGGATGTTAAAGCGAAAGTAGAAGCAATTTGCCAACGTTATCCTGTTTACGCATAATCGAGAGTAACGGAGCGGGTTATTTAGTTGAATGTGACAATAAATAATCAGGTTTAAATTGCATTAATACAGCAACAATAGTCCTACTTAGGCAAGGGTTGGTAAAATATGCGTTGTCCATTTTGTGGCGCTGAAGACACAAAAGTCATTGACTCACGTCTATCGGCTGAAGCTGACTCGATTCGTCGTCGTCGTTCTTGCAGTGAATGTAATGAACGATTTACAACATACGAAACAGCGGAACTGACGTTACCTAGATTGATTAAGCGTGATGAATCTCGCGTGGCTTTTGATGAAGATAAGTTACGGTCAAGCTTTTTAAAAGCACTTGAAAAAAGACCGGTAAGTATTGATGCTGTTGATAGCGCAATTAAAGGCATTATTCATCGTTTAAGGGCCACCGGAGAACGTGAAGTGGCGAGTCGTCTTGTCGGGGATTGGGTGATGGATGCACTGCGTGAATTAGATGAAGTGGCTTATGTCAGGTTTGCATCAGTTTATCGTAGCTTCCAAGATGTTAATGCGTTTCGTGAAGAAATTGAACGTATGGAAAATGCCTCTGATTCAACTAAGAAGGGTTAAACCATGCTACGCGTGATTTTATTCTGTGATATTTGTAATAGCCAAGGCATTCGTTATATTGAACAACAACGAAATTCTGAACGTGGCGATGTCGGTGGCCGCCGTATTACAGATGGTCGAGCATGGTATGAAGGCTCTCTTGTCGAAGCAGAGCAAGAAGGCTGGTTGATTACAGAGAGTCAACATATCTGTCCTCATTGCCGGGAAAAACACCCAAGTTAATATGTTTCATGAAGCGATGATGGCTAGAGCCATCCAATTGGCTGAGCGTGGCCGATACACAACAGCTCCCAATCCTAATGTGGGCTGTGTTATCACAAAGCAAGGTCAAATACTGGCAGAAGGCTGGCACCAACGTGCGGGAAAAGGGCATGCTGAAGTCAACGCATTAGCACAGCTATCAGATAGTGAGGTTAACGGGGCAGAGTGTTATGTTACGCTTGAACCTTGTAGTCATACCGGTAAGACTCCGCCTTGTGCCGATGCTTTGATTGCTAAAGGTATTAGGCGTGTCTTTATCGCGATGATTGACCCTAATCCACAAGTTGCTGGTAAAGGTGTCGCTAAACTGATTCAAGCTGGTATCGATGTGACAGTAGGGCTATTGGAACAAGAAGCGGAACAATTGAACCGTGGTTTCATTAAAAGAATGAAAACAGGCATGCCGCTGATCCGAAGTAAAATAGCCATGAGCTTAGATGGTCGAACAGCAATGGACTCAGGTGAAAGTCAATGGATCACCGGCGCTGATGCTCGCCAAGATGTACAGAAGTTACGCGCACAGTCTGGCGCGATTATCACCGGCATAGGCACAGTCATTGCCGATAACCCAAAGATGACCGTGCGCGATGTTAGCGATTACCCTGAGACAGAATCAATGAGGCAACCGCTACGGCTGGTTGTTGATAGTCAATTAATGATGCCTGAAAAGGCGGCGATTTTATCTCCTGACACCATCATTGCAACGAGTAGTGAGCAAGACTTTCAAGGTGCAACAGTATGGAAATTGCCTAATGAGACCGGACAAGTTGATCTTGCTGCATTAATGGCACGTTTAGCTGAGCAGCAAATAAATGATGTTCTGATAGAAGCCGGAGCAAAGTTAAATGGCGCTTTGTTGCAAGCAGGCTTGATTGACGAGTTAATTATTTATATGGCGCCAAAAGTGATGGGCGATAGTGCAAGAGGGTTATTTCACTTACCTGATATGCACAAAATGGCGGATAATATCGCGTTGACGATTAATGATATTCGTGCAGTAGGCCAAGATTGGCGTATTACAGCGACACCAACCCAAATAGACTAAAAGGCAAATCATGTTTACAGGTATTATTGCTGCATTAGGTAGCGTTGAAACGCTAGCACCGAAAGGAGGGGATATCCTCTTAGCGGTGGCAATGCCAACACTTGATCTTGGCGATGTGATTTTAGGCGATAGCATTGCGATTAATGGTGTTTGTTTGACTGTTGTCAACATAGACGGCGATAAGCTGAGCTTTGATGTGTCGAAAGAAACATTAGAACGAAGTAGTCTAGGGACGTTGACGACGGGTTCAGATGTCAATTTAGAAAAAGCATTGGCTGTCGGTGATAGACTAGGCGGTCACTTCGTGAGCGGTCATGTTGACGGAATGGGGGAATGTATTGAGCGTCGCGTTTCAGCGCGATCGGTGCAGTTTCGGTTTTCCGTACCAGATAATATTAGCCGTTATATTGCAGAAAAAGGCTCGATTTGTATTGATGGCGTGAGTTTGACCGTGAATCAAGCACAAGACAACTGGTTTGAAGTCAACATCATCCCACATACGATGCAGGAAACCATTATTCAACATTATCGAATTGGTTCACGCGTCAATTTAGAAGTCGATTTAATTGCACGTTATTTAGAGCGATTATTGCCTGAGCAACAGACAACAGGTCTGACATTAGAAACATTACAAAAAAATGGGTTTGCAAAATAATGAAATTAAATACCACTGCTGAAATTATTGACGATATTAAACAAGGCAAGATGGTCATTATTATGGATGATGAAGATCGCGAAAATGAAGGCGATCTGGTTATGGCTGCGGAATGCGTGACAGCAGAAGCCATTAATTTCATGGCAAAATTTGGTCGTGGTTTGATTTGTTTAACCTTAACGGAACAACACTGCAAACAATTGCGTTTGCCGTTGATGGTTTCAGATAATCAAGCGGCGTATTCGACTAATTTCACCGTATCGATTGAAGCGGCTGAAGGCGTTACCACCGGTATTTCAGCAGCCGATAGGGCGTTAACTGTTCAAACAGCGGTCAAAGCAGGCGCGCGAGCAGAAGATATTGTGCAACCTGGTCATATATTTCCATTAAAAGCGCAATTAGGTGGCGTATTAACACGGGCCGGCCATACTGAAGCTGGCTGTGACTTAGCCCAATTAGCCGAAAAAACACCCGCTGCCGTGATTGTCGAAATACTGAATGACGATGGCAGTATGGCAAGGCGTGCCGACTTAGAAAAATTTGCGGCAGAGCATCAATTAAAAATAGGCACTATTGCCGATTTAATTAGTTATCGTCTTGAAAATGAAATGACGGTGCAGAGTTTATCTCAATGTCATATGCCTACTGAGCAAGGTGATTTTCAGTTACATACCTATCAAGATACAGTGAATGGCCAAGTGCATATTGCGATGGCTACGGGGGCTATTGATCCCGAATCAGAAACATTGGTTCGCGTCCATATGTCTGATCCATTGAATGATGTTTTTGCGATGACAAGAGATAATGTTCATTGGCCACTTGAAAAGGTAATGACAGATATGCAACAGCACGGACAAGGCGTGTTAGTTGTTTTACGTCAACCAGAACAGAATAAACGCTTAGCGGAAAAAGTTGAGTTTTATCAACAGCAAGATCGTGGTGAAGTACAAGCTCAAATCAAAACGGGCTGGGATATGCGAACATTCGGTGTTGGTGCACAGATCTTAGCCGATTTAGGGGTGAAAAAAATGCGTGTGATGGGAACCCCCAGAAAATTAACGGGTTTGTCGGGCTTTGGACTGGAGCTTGTTGGCTATGTTGAAGGGCCGAGTTCTTGACTAAACACATCATGATTGTGGTGGGCGAAGCGTCAGGCGAAGCCCATGCTGCACGTGTTGTCACATCACTAAAACAACAAGATCCCGATCTCCATATTAGTGGTATTGGTGGCGACAAATTACGCCAAGCGGGTATGTCGGTCACGGTTGATTTCGCCGAGTTGGCAGTCATGGGTTTAGTTGAAGTATTAAAGCGCTACCGTCACCTGAAAAAGATTTTTAATCAAATGGTGGATAAATTAGCAACGGAGCGTCCAGATTTATTGGTGTTAGTTGATTATCCTGGCTTTAATTTGAAACTAGCCAAAGAAGCAAAGAAACTCGGCATTCCTGTTGTTTATTATATTAGCCCTAAAGTCTGGGCATGGCGAAAAGGCCGAGTAAAAACGATTAAACGCGTTGTTGATAAAATGCTGGTTCTGTTTCCATTTGAAGTGCCTATCTACCAACAAGCCAATGTCCCTGTATCGTGCGTGGGTCATCCCTTAGTCGATGCGGTTAAACCGACATTAAGCAAATCAGAAGCTAAAGAGAAACTTGGCTTGAACCCTGATCCTGTCATTGGATTATTTCCAGGAAGCCGACGAGGGGAAGTTGAGATGTTGTTGCCATTGATGTTGGCGGCAGGAGAGCGTATTCACCAACAGCGCCCCGAAACACAGTTTATTTTGCCATTAGCGCCGGGTTTGCAACAAACACAAGTTAACACCATTCTCGCGAATAGCGCCTTACCGGTTCACCTTGTTGCAGAAGATTTTTATCAAACCACGACGGCATGTGATGTTGTGGCTGCAGCGTCAGGCACGGTCACATTAGAAATTGCCTTATTAGCTGTACCGCATTTTATTTGTTATCGCGTTGCGCCATTAACGTACGGCATCATGCGACGATTGGTGAAAATCCCTCATGTTGGTTTATGTAATATCGTGACGGGCAAAGCATTAATTACCGAAATTTTACAAGATGAGGTAACGGTTGATCGCTTGGAAGAAGAGTTACTCGATAGATTGACTCGAGGTGATAGTGATGAGATCGCTGAGGATATTAGACAACAGGTTCTATCGGCATTAGGCCCCAGTGGTGGTGCAGATAATGCCGCCCGCCAGATCTTAGAATTTATGTCATGACTGAGTTAGTGACCTATATTGCTGGTGTGGATGAAGTCGGCAGAGGACCGTTGGCAGGCCCTGTTGTGACGGCAGCAGTAATCTTAGATCCCGCGAATCCGATAGCCGGTCTAATGGACTCGAAAAAGTTGACAGCAAAACGTCGTGAAGCATTAGAACCATTGATTCAGGCACAATCTTTAGCGTGGTCATTAGGACGTGCAGAGCCTGATGAAATCGATGAGATTAATATATTACAAGCCACTTTATTAGCAATGAAACGGGCAGTCGAAGGACTTCATATTCAACCCGAACATGTTTTGGTTGATGGCAATCACGCACCTGATTTAGCTTGCCCTGTGACTACGATTATTAAAGGTGATCAAAGTGAGGCAGCAATTGCAGCGGCTTCTATTTTGGCAAAAGTTGCACGTGATAGGGAAATGGTTGCTTTAGAGTCGGTGTATCCAGGGTATGGTTTTGCTAAACACAAAGGGTATCCTACGTCGCAACATCAACACGCTTTGCAGACATTAGGTGTCACACCGATCCACCGCCGCTCATTTAGGCCTGTACGATTAGCAATGGATAACTGAATAAGACGACAGCATGATATGATAAGCACCAATGTTACCTCCTAATACTTCCTCACATCCTCAAAAAGATGATATTGCGTCGACCAAAGCACCTTTGGTCATCTCTCGCGATCAACATAATATTTCTCGCTCCCATATGAGCCCACAAGCTTTGAAAGTCTTATATGGCTTAAAAGACGCGGGGTTTGAAGCCTTTCTCGTTGGAGGCTGCGTACGAGATTTATTATTAGGCATGACGCCTAAAGATTTTGATGTCGCAACCAATGCATCACCAGAGCAAGTACACCAACTTTTCCGAAAAAGTCGTTTAATCGGCCGTCGGTTTAAATTAGTGCATGTCGGTTTTGGACGTGAAGTCATTGAAGTCGCTACGTTTCGAGCGCCACCAGAAGCGGTTGAAGATATTGACCATCAAGGCCGCATTGTAAAAGACAATGTATTTGGCACTTTAGAGCAAGATGCTTGGCGTCGTGACTTTACTGTTAATGCCTTGTATTACAATATTCGTGACTTTTCTATCGTGGACTACACGGGAGGAATGGCCGATTTACAAGCAGGCAAGATTCGTCTTATTGGCGATGTCGAGACCCGTTTTCGTGAAGATCCAGTGAGAATGCTGCGAGCGTTACGTTTTGTAGCTAAACTTGGTTTAACACTCGATGATGAAACAGAACGATATATTGTCCCATTGGCGAAGTTATTAGCTGATATTCCACCGGCAAGGTTATTTGATGAAATGCTCAAATTGTATTTGACGGGCAAGGCATCGGTCACGCATCAATTATTAACGCAATACGGCATTGTAGAATATCTTTTACCTGAGACAAGTGAAATACTCGAAGCGGCGCCAGATAGCACAGCAGCACGTGTTATTACGCAAGCTTTAGTAAACACAGATAAACGTATAGAAGAGGGCAAGCCTGTCACACCAGCCTTTTTATTCGCGGCCCTACTTTGGCCGACAGTAGAACAAAAATGGGCAGAATACCAAAACAAAAAAATACCGCCAATCCCTGCTTTGCAACGAGCAGCGATGGATGCCATTAGTCAGCAAGTTCAGCGCGTGTCTGTGCCTAAACGATTTACCTTAGTGGCGAGAGATATATGGCAATTACAAATCAAATTGACACAACGTCACGGTAAACGTGCTTGGCGAACATTAGCCCAACCTAAATTCAGGGCGGGATATGACTTTCTATTATTACGCGCTGAAGCCGGCGAGCCTTATCAGGATTTAGCCGACTGGTGGACATCGTTTCAAGAAGTGAAAGAGTCAGAACAACAAGCAATGGTGGCAGCACTAGCGCCAGAGAAAAAACGTCCGAAGAGACGCAGACGGCGACCATCGGCAAGGAAAGCAAAACCAAGTCCAGAGCCTAAAACATCATGACGGTTTACATCGGTTTAGGGAGTAACCTAGTTAATCCTGCACAGCAAATTCAACAAGCCAAACAAGCGATAGCTCAATTGCCTTCAACAAAAGGTTTGCTGATGTCATCTTTGTATTCAAGCCCTCCTATGGGCCCGCAAGATCAACCTGATTACATTAATGCCGTTATCGCATTAGATACAACACTATCTCCACATGAATTGCTCGATACATTGCAGCAAATAGAACAACAACAAGGACGAGTCAGATCTCGGCATTGGGGTGAGAGGACTTTAGATTTAGATATTTTATTGTATGACAATGACGTGATCTCTGATGCTAGATTAACGATTCCTCACCCTGGGATTGCTGAACGTGCATTTGTTCTTTATCCTTTGGCTGAAATTGCACCAGAGATTGAGATCCCAAAGCATGGAAAGATAGCAAACCTGTTACCATTATGTGATAAAAATGGCTTGGAACGTATAACAGATAACCTGTATGAATAAAACTATACCGCAACGTTATATCGTGATTGAAGGCCCTATTGGCGTCGGCAAAACTCACTTGGCTAAACGCTTAGCTGAGAGTTTTTCAGGCCAAACATTACTAGAAGAGCCTGAACAAAACCCTTTTTTAGAAAAATTTTATACGCATCCGAAGCAGTCTGCGTTACCGACGCAATTGAGCTTTTTAATGCAGCGGATAAAATTGAATAAAAGTCTGCAACAAGACGATTTATTCATGGATTTACATATTTCGGATTTTTTGATCGAAAAAGACAGACTGTTTGCTCAGATCATTTTAGATGATGATGAGTTAGCACTCTACAATATGGTCTACGATAATTTGACCACGCAACACAGCCGTACCCCTGACTTAGTCATTTATTTACAAGCGCCACTAGCGGTGCTAAAAAATCGTGTGACGCAAAGAGGGATTGGCTATGAGCAACGGATTGAAGATGGTTATTTACAGCGTTTAACTGAAGCTTACGCTGATTTTTTTCATTATTATGATGCTTCACCTTTATTAATCGTGAACGCTGAGCAAATTAATTTGGTCGATAATGAACAAGATTATGACAACCTCTTAGCGCAAATTGCCCGTAGCCAAAGTGGTCGTCATTATTACAATCCTTTACCGGTTTCAGAGAAATAATATGCCTCGTGTGAACTTAACCCAGCTGCGTAATATGAAAGCAGAGGGCGATAAAATAGCAATGTTAACGGCTTATGATGCCAGTTTTAGTCATATAGTCGATAACGCAGGTATTGATGTCATCTTGGTGGGTGATTCTCTTGGTATGGTCGTACAAGGTCATGAAAGTACCTTGCCGGTCACGGTCGATGATATTGTTTATCACACCCAAAACGTATTACGAGGCAGTCAACAGGCGTTTATTATTGCTGACTTACCTTTTATGAGTTACGCCAATGTGGATCAAGCGATTACCAATGCTGCCAGATTAATGGCTGAAGGTGGCGCACAAATGGTGAAGCTTGAAGGCGGAGAAGCGGTAACAGAAACAGTACAACAATTGGTTGCGAGAGGCATTCCTGTTTGCGCGCACTTAGGCCTTCTGCCGCAATCAGTACATCGCTTGGGCGGATATCGTGTTCAAGGACGTGAACCAGAGCGAGCCGAACAAATGATCGAAGAGGCAAGACAGTTAGAAGCCGCAGGAGCTGATATGCTGATTGTCGAATGTGTACCTGCAAGTTTAGGACAAGCATTGAGTCAAGCCTTAACGATCCCAGTCGTGGGCATCGGAGCTGGTGCTGACTGCGATGGTCAAGTACTCGTCTTGTACGATATGTTAGGCATTACGCCGGGTAAGAAACCCCGTTTTAGCCATGACTTTTTACAGGAAACGGGCAATATTGATAGCGCGATACGGGCTTATATTGACGCTGTTAAAAGCAAGCAATTTCCAACGCCAGAGCAACAATATTAATGATCGAGATAGCCTCGCTCTCGTTACTTAGAACACAATTGGCAGCATGGCGACAACAAGGTCATCGTATTGCTTTTGTGCCAACGATGGGCAATTTACATCGTGGCCATTTAAGTCTTGTTGAAACAGCAAAACGCCATGCCGATAAAGTCATTGTCAGTATTTTTGTCAATCCGACGCAGTTTAATGATAAACAAGATCTCGCTGCTTACCCTCGAACGTTGTCAGAAGATCGCCAACAATTAGCTGACGTGGATTGTGACGCTATTTTTATACCGAGTGTCGAGGTGATGTATCCAACGGGTTTAACTGACTATACAACCGTTAATGTACCAGTCATCGCAGATAGGTTATGCGGTGCACATCGTCCTGGTCATTTTGATGGTGTCGCGACGGTAGTGACTAAATTATTCAATCTAGTCCAAGCAGACGTTGCGGTGTTTGGCGAAAAAGATTACCAACAATTATTATTAATTAAAAAATTAGTAAAGGACTTAAATTTTCCTGTTGAGATTATTGGAGCTAAAACCTATCGTGAGGAAAATGGTTTAGCGATGAGTTCGCGTAATCAATACCTATCGACGACAGAAAAAGAAAAAGCAGGCCAACTCTATGTGATGCTAATGACAATACAACATGCCATTATGGCCGGTAGACGGGACTTTACTGCATTGTGTCAGCAGGCATCGCAACAATTGACATCACAAGGCTTTGAGCCAGAGTATATTGAAGTGTGTCGCACCGACGATTTGCAATTGGCGACAACAGAAGACAAAGCCTTACGAATAGTTTTAGCAGCCCGTTTAGGATCAGCCCGTTTAATTGATAACATCGCTTGCAACCTTGCCTGATAAGCGATAAAAAGAGATAATAGTCTGCTAATTATTTAAACTTAATCACTATTTTATGCAATTAACGCTGTTAAAAACAAAACTACACCGCGCTTGTGTGACGCATTCAGAGCTGGATTACGAAGGCTCGTGCGCGATAGATAGTGATTTGCTTACGGCGTCTGGCATTCATGAATATGAGCAAATTCATATTTATAATGTTACGAATGGCGAACGTTTTACAACATATGCCATACGAGCTGAAGCAGGATCCCAAATTATTTCTGTCAATGGTGCCGCAGCACACAAAGCTTCTCCAGGTGACCGGATTATTATCTGTGCTTATGCCACATTAGATGAGCAAGAAGTGAGTCAATTCAAACCAACACTTGTGTACTTGAATGAAGAAAACACGATCACGCATACCAGCGATACGATTCCCGAACAAGCAGCATAAAACACACGTCATAAAACAGTCATTGTACTGTTACTAATCTGTCATATTCAGTCTCTACACTGACTCAGTCGAGTTAGCAGATGAGGCTGAGAATGCTCAATATTGAACATGCAATCCAAGAAAAATTTCCGAGTTTTGGACAACGTAGTCCGTGGGTCAAAAAACCTGCGATAGGCTTGTTACGAAAATTAACGCATGAACGAGAAATTAATCATTTTCTCGAACAAAATCAAGACTTAAAAGGTTTTGATTTTATTGATCAGGTCTTAGATCATTTTAATTTCAGCTATTCCGTTACCCATAGAGATCGAACGAATATTCCGGCGACAGGACGTGTTGTTATTGTCGCTAATCATCCTTTGGGTGCCTTAGATGGCTTGTCTTTATTAAAGCTGGTGGGCGAAGTGCGGCGCGATGTTAAAATTCTCGCCAATGATATGTTGCTGCGCTTTGACGCCTTAACCACCTTATTTCACCCTGTTGATAATGTCACCAAGTCAACGCATAAAAGCAATGTGGCAGCAATCGTCAATAGCTTAAAAAATGAAGAGGCGATCATTGTTTTCCCTGCAGGAGAAGTGTCGCGTATTAGACCTAATGGCGTGCGGGACGGAAAATGGAATAAAGGGTTTCTTAACTTTGCACAAAAAACCCGTTCTCCCATCTTGCCGGTTTATATTAGTGCTAGAAATTCCTCATTATTTTATGGCTGCTCGATGGTATATAAACCATTGGCAGGCATGATGTTGGCGCATGAAATTTTTAATAAACAAGAAAAAACGATTTCGATGCGTGTTGGTAAATTGATTCCTTATCAACAACTAGAACAATTACCCCTTATTAAATCAGAAAAAGCCAAATTATTACGACGTCATTTATATGGTTTGGCAAAAGGAAAACGCTCTGTTTTCGTCACCGAAAAAACCATTGTGCACCCGAAAGAACGTTTGGCGGTAAAAAAAGAATTACAACAAGGCGAGTTGTTGGGCGAAACACATGATGGTAAAAAGATCATTTTGTTTGATTTTCGTTCAGATTCTGCCGTGATGCATGAAATCGGACGTTTACGCGAAATTAGCTTTAGACAGGTAGGTGAAGGGACAGGCAAAGGTCGTGATTTAGATCGTTATGATCGTGATTGTCGTCATCTTATTTTATGGGATGAAGACGAATTAGAAATAGCGGGTGCTTATCGTCTGGCAGAAGTGAAAAAATTATTAGCAAAAGAAGATAGTCGCGGTATTTATAGTGCGACATTGTTCCAATATAACAACGACAAAATGCAACCCTATTTTGAGCAAGGCATCGAATTAGGGCGTAGCTTTGTGAATCCAAAATATTGGGGAAAACGTAGCTTAGATTACTTATGGTATGGCATTGGAGCGTATTTAAAACGATATCCTGATATCCGTTATTTATTTGGCCCCGTTAGTTTGAGCAATACTTACCCTGATCGTGCAAAGGCATTAATTACTGAGTTTTATCAACATTACTTCCCAGATAAAGAGCAACTGGCGACAGCTAATTTTCCTTATCAAATGTCATATAGTGAACGGCTGGATGTGACTAAAATCATCAAAGGAGATGATTTTAAGGCAGACTTCGTCGCATTACGTCAACAATTGACCAATATGAATGTGACCGTCCCGACGCTGTATAAGCAATATTCAGATGTTTGTGAGCCAGAAGGGGTTCGTTTTATTGATTTTAATATTGATGCTGATTTTGGTTATTGCATTGACGGCTTGGTGATGGTGGATTTACACCAACTCAAACCCGCTAAACGTAAACGATATATTAAAGAAGATCCGCTCGAGCAAGTGGCTTAATCAGTCGCTATCTTTCCTGCTAAGGTATCGTGGCATTTTTTGAATTTTTTACCGCTGCCGCAAAAGCAAGGCTCGTTTCTTTCTAATTTAATGTCAGGTAAGTCTTCGCCATCGACATAAAACCATTTGTCTTTTACATTCACAAAACGTGAGCGTTCATGCTGCTGTTTGATTTCACCATGTTCAAGCCGAAAAGCAACAAAATCAACATAAGCGGTATCAGCTTTGTCGCCTTGGGTGTGTTCAATGATTTTCAAACCTATCCAACGGGTTTTTTTGACTAACCGCGATAAAGAAAAAGAGTCGCTAAGACGACGCATACGAGGGTGGAGGGTATCAACAAGATAAGCAATGTTTCCGTAGCAAAAGGCCGTATAACGTGCACGCATGGTCTGCTCAGCTGTAGGGGTATCAACTTTTCCTTTGTGCATTAATTCACAACAATCAGGATACAGCTTGCCACTAAAGCAAGGACAAGGGTAAGTGTTTTGCGCCATGATGGTTTACCACATTAATCAAACGGAATCTGCATGACATCAGGATAAATAAATTGATATCCGAGTCGTTTTTTTATCTTAGCATTACTGACAATTTTATACTGATTTTCTGCCGTATCATCAAATTCAGGTGGTTTTTGTCCTAATAATTCGCTGGCATGTTGGTAAAAAATACGTTTAGTCGGGTGAGTATCAGCACAGGCGTTAAAGGTGTCACCCCAAGCGGCTTGCTCAATAATCGCTTGAATAAGGGCAATGCAATCATCACGGTGAATAAGGTTAACGGGGGCATTGGCCTGCGGCACGATTTTACCTTGCTTAAAAAAACGCCCTGGATGACGTTGATACCCCACCAAACCACTGAATCGTACAATCGTGCTATCAAAACTTGCAGCCTGTTGAAACAATTGCTCAATGCGATATAAGGGATGTTGAGGGTTTTCCTGTAAGGCATCTTCGGTGACGATGGTATTGGTATTAAGATAAACCGAACTGGAACTGATGAATAATACTTGTTGTACCTGCGACTGACCGATACGTTCAATCAGAGTCGAAAATCCCTCAATATTTTTAGAGGTGATATTACAAATAAGCATATCGGCGTTAAAAAAATCATTGGGATAAGTTCTAGTATCGATATTAACAAGGTAAGGAATCGCGCCGATGTCGCGGATGAGTTTATCTTTTGCCGTGCTACGGCTGGATAAGTTGATGGCATAACCTTGCTGGATTAAAGCTTCAGCTAATGGCACACCTAACCAACCACTACCCAGAATGCTAATCGTTTTATTGTTCATAGAGTCGCTTGAATGTTCTGACATCAAAGCCAGTCATTTCTTCATCACCAATTAAAATTAAAGGCACACCGCGACCATTTAAAGCGGTATAAATTTTCATGGCCTTTTCATCTTTTTCGATATCAAATTCTTTAAAGGGAATATTTTGTCGAGTAAATAAGGATCTGGCTTTACGACAGTAGCCACACCAGCTAGTGGAGTACATGATGACTTGCTTTTCATTTGGTGTGATGGTGGGTTCTAACCACTTAAAAGGATCGGCG
Source organism: Piscirickettsiaceae bacterium (assembly GCA_024685975.1). Classification (GTDB taxonomy): domain Bacteria; phylum Pseudomonadota; class Gammaproteobacteria; order Nitrosococcales; family Methylophagaceae. The sequence continues at coordinate 24,384 of JAIBDZ010000006.1, forward strand.
ATAAAAAAAAGAAAGGCAGCCACGAGGGCGATACGAATAGACATAGCAATACTTTATTTGAGGTTAAAGGTGATAGGCGGCTCGAACACGAGCGATGGCATGCCAGCGAGCGGCGCGGGCATTTTTATATTTCTGTTCATTTTGTGGTTTTCCTCCTGCTTTTTTTAACCAGCTTTGTTTTGACATATAGCGTTGAAACATCGTGTGTTGATAGGCTTCCAATGAAGGATAATCCGTCATCAATAATAAAGCGATCGACTCAGCATTCGCCCCACTTGGGTGAGGTGGAGCAATAACGCTTTTCTCAAATAAAGGTAATGGTTGCTTTATTTGATTGGTGTCAGATAACTCTGTCAAGATGTTCGCGACCATCTCACCTAATGGCACAATCAGGGCATCAGGCGAGATAGTCGATATATCTTGGACAAACTGATTCATTAATAAGTGCTGTAATGCTGGAATAGAATGAAGATTCACTTGGCCGTTATAGTCTTTGCCTTTAATAAAAATAGGATATTTTAAGATTGAGCAGAAATGCACTAGCGAATGGTGCTCGGCCCATAATTGACTGCAACAGTGAAGTCCTAATTTATCGGCGTAACCGAGTCGATTTAACATGGCAACAATACGTGAACGCATTGAGCCACTTAAGCTGGCGTATTGTTTGACTTGTTGTAAGGTTAAGGTGTCACTTTGATTGTGTTGCAATGCTTGTTGTGCTGCCATTAATGCACGGTTCATTTGAGTGCGCCCTGGTGTAATGCCGACAATAATAATCTTGGCATCATGATTAACATGATCAAAAGGGGCGTAATAACATGACATATCTCGTTCTTCATGACGCCATAATAATAAATCTTGTTCAGGGGATTGGGTGTCTGAACGAGGCGTTAGCGCGTCAATGGTCGTGCGAAAGTGCTGGAATAGCGGGTAAGTCATGATAACGTCAAAGTGAGGGTAATGAGTCACAAATTATGAAAGAAGCCTACCATACTCCGAATGTTTTCATGCAAGCTTGGCTTTGTGTCAAAATATAATGATAGTTTTGGTTAAATCATAAAGGGATAAGGATGCAGTATAAGCAGCTAGGCCACTCTGATATTAAAGTCAGTACGATTTGTCTCGGTACAATGACATTTGGAGAGCAAAATACCGAAGCAGAAGGTCATCAACAATTAGACTTTGCCGTTGATAATGGGGTGAACTTTATTGATACCGCCGAGCTTTATGCTATCCCGCCGAAAGCTGATACCTATGGTGCAACAGAACGTGTGATTGGACAATGGCTTGCGCAACGTGGCCGTCGTGAAGACATTGTTTTGGCGAGTAAAATAGCAGGGCCAGGTCCAGAATGGGTGAGCCATATTCGAGAGGGTAAAACCCAATTTGATGATGCTCATATTAGCCAAGCATTAGACGCGAGCCTTCGCAGGCTGCAAACAGATTACCTTGATTTGTATCAATTACATTGGCCAGAGCGTCAAACCAATTACTTTGGGCAACTAGGTTTCAAAGTTAATGATCAGGAGTCAGCTTCAACCCCCATAGCCCAAACATTACGCGCGCTTAAAAAACAGGTCGATGCCGGCAAAATTCGCTATATCGGATTATCGAATGAAACGCCTTGGGGCATGATGCAATTTTTACAATTAGCCAAGCAATATGACTTACCGGTCATTGTGTCAGTGCAAAATCCTTATAGTTTATTAAATCGGTCGTATGAAGTGGGGTGTGCAGAAATCAGTTACCGTGAGCAAGTGGGACTGTTAGCTTATTCACCATTGGGTTTTGGGGTGTTAACAGGAAAATATTTACACGGTAAAAAACCAGCAGGCGCAAGAATAACCTTATGGCCACATTACGCGAGATATAGCAGCCCACAAGGTCTTGCAGCGACAGAAGCCTATGTGACATTGGCGAAAAATCATGGTTGGGATCCGGCTCAAATGGCATTGGCTTTCGTTAATGAGCAGGCTTTTGTGACCAGCAATATTATTGGTGCGACGACGCTAGAACAATTAAAGACAAATATTGAGAGTGCACAATTGACGTTAACGGATGAGCTAAGACAAGGGATACAGGATATTCATCAGCAATACCCTAATCCTGCACCTTGAAGAAAGACATGTGTTTCTTGTGAATGACAATATTAACGTCAACGAGCGAGTCAGGTGAAAAATAAGTCAAATGCCATAACGGTGTATCATTTGACTGTAAAATCGAGGGTTGAGACGTGGTTTAATTTCCCGTTTTATTTTTAAGCAATAAGGAAATACGATGCTTAATCAACCTAAGAAACTATTGCCACTACTTATCATCGCTGCCATTGGTCCAGCACAGGCTTCTGATACAAGTGGTAATACTGTACTGACTCTAGGAACAATGGAGGTGCAAGCGAGTGAATATGGCTCATTAACTAGCCAACAAATCTTAACGTCAGTGGATATTCTAGATAGGTCGCTTATTGAGAATAAGCAAGTTAAAACGACATGGGAGTTATTTAGTCTTTTACCTGGGGTGACAGTGACTAGTTATGGTCAAGGATCTGGCACAGGTGAATTTGCTATTCGCGGCTTTAATACTGAAGGTGAAATTAATGCCGTCAAAATATTGCTTGATGGTGTTCCGAGCAATGTTCACTCTGGCAATATGGACTATTTGGACATGGTGCCATCTTTAGATATCGAGTCGATTGAGTTAGTTCGTGGTACCAACGACCCACGTTATGGTCTGCATAATATTGCCGGTAATGCCAATGTAACGACTCGGCTTGGTGGAAATTATAAAGATGCTCAAGTCTCGATGGGGAGCTTTGATACATATAACCTACAAGCTGCAGCTGGTTTTCAAGATGAGCAATTTTCACAAAATTATTCTGTAGCGTACGTTGAATCTGGTGGCTACCGAGACCGATCAGAATTTGATAAAGTCAGTTTGTCAGGAAAATGGTTTGTGACACCTGATAATACCAATTACAGCCTTGGCTTGATTGCACGTTGGCATGAGTCAGATGCCAATTCACCTGGCTATTTATTAAAAGAAGATTCACGAATTAGTCCAAGTTCGTCATATGATTATAATGATGGTGACTATACCGATCAGGAAATGGGGCAATTAAGTGCCCATCTTGATGTTGATCTTTCTGATTCTTTATTCTGGTCGTTTAAGACTTACATCAATAGCTTTGATAGTGCACGGCTTGTGCAGTGGCGCGATGGCGATCCAAAACAACGTAGTATTTATGATGAAATTCATTATGGTGCTCTATCTAGCATGACATACCGCATGAGTGATGTCGTAACGTTTGAAGGCGGGATGGACATTCATCATGAGGAGAATGAAAGTGAGCGCCAAATATCAAGCCTACGCGATCAAACATTTGATCTCACGACTTATGGCGCTTATGTTCAAAGTGTTGTGAGACCAACGACTTGGTTAAAACTGGTACCAGGTGTTCGTGTTGATAGCATTAAAGGTGATTTTAAAGACAGATTGACCAATATTAGAAGCTCAATTAATGATTATGATGCCATTTGGCAACCTAAGTTTAGTGCCGTCATTACGCCAATCGAGGGTTATAACCTTTATGCTAACTGGGGCAGAACGTTCCAAATTGGTGTCGAGCAAGGTGCTTATCATGAATCCGGCGCGCCTTCGTTAGAACCGTCAATCAATGAAGGCTGGGAAGTTGGGGTGAAATTTAAACCTGTCCATAACTTTGAAGGTCGTATCGCTTATTGGGAGCAAGATGCTTCGGATGAAATTCGTAGAAAATTTGATGGTTCAGGTGCGACGGGTGATGGCGAAAATATTGGCGAAACAGAGCGTAGAGGGATTGATGTTCAAGCCAATTGGCAGATTGTGGAGCCATTATTAGTCTGGGCGGCCTATTCATGGCAAGAAGCAATTATTAAAAACCCAGGAAGCGATCCGGGTTTGGCGGCAACGAAAGGCCAAGAAATTGATCATACACCGAGCTACCTGATTAGTGCTGGTGTAAGTTATCAAATTACGCCTAAGTTAAGCAGCACAGTAACGGCTTATGCACAAGGCGATTATTATATCGAGAAGACCAATGAAGACGGTCAGATTGATGACTATTATCTATTAGATTTGGCGTTTGATTACCAGTTAAATGCAAAAACAAACTTGAACCTTCAGTTTAAAAACCTGACAAATCAATATCATGAATATGCTTGGTATTGGGGTGGCACAACAGGATCTTTCCATACGCCAGGCGATAAAAGAGCCATATATGGCACCATCAGCCATTCATTTGATTAGAGGGTGAGCTTAGCCAGTGCGTAAGCACTGGCTATCACTTATCATTTATTTGTTTTGCTCTGACTACACTTCTTGCGGTAGCTCGCTAGTGATAACTAAAGGCGTACTCTCATCAAGGTGAAGCGACGCATCGAGATCGTTGAGCTTTAAACTGATTAAACAATCTAGTTGGCCTAAATGTTGGCAAGCAGACACAATATGCCCAGCGACATGGTCAGGTGTAGAGTTAACTTCGCTACCTGCATTGGGTGACACGGTTGTATTGGCCGTGGCAATAAATAAGCGGCGACTGGGTTTGCCTAAATAATGCAACCGCGCCACAACTTCTTGTCCTGGATAACACCCTTTGTTAAAGCTGACCCCATGATTAAGATCAAGGTTGATTTGTTGCGGGGTAAATTGCTCAACTGTCTCTGCAACGACATGGGCGAGTCCTGCTTGAATATCTAACCAATACCAATAGTCAGGAGTCATAAGTTGATAATTAGCTTTGAGCCAAGTATCGCAGTTTTTGCTGCTTGTTTCTGCTGGGTTGAGCACAAGATAACGTGAGCCTTTATCGGCAGGTACTTTTATAAAATAAGTGGCACCTTCAACGACGACATCGTAATCATTTGTCAAAGCGTTAATGGGCGAAGGAAGTTGCTGAGTGAGTCCCACGCAGTGGTGCGATTCCGCACAATTTGTGACGGTGACTTTGGAGCGCAATACATACATTGTTAATCGTTTGGTGATGCTGTCGCATAAGTCAGCAGATAATAAAAGATAAAATTGCTCAGCGTTGACACGGACTAAAATAAAGGTGGCTAATAGTCGGCCTTTCGGGTTACATAAGCCGTTATATTGGGCTTGGTTATCATTCAAATCTGCTACATGGTTGGTCACTAGATTTTGCAAGAATGCTTCAGCCTCAGGGCCTGCGACTGAAATTGCACTAAGTTTATCCAATGGCATTAAACAAGGTTGTTGCGCTAAGTTTAAAAAGTCTTTATCAGCAGGAGCGGTAGAAGTTAATGTATTCCAGTCAGTCATAAGGTATCTATTGCGTGAAGTAAAAAAAATATTGTAACGTATTTATTCATGTCAGAAATACACAAGGAGGTGGGACATGACTTTTCCTGAGTGGCGGGCTAAATTAGCGCCGTCTCGTTGGTTAATGCTGTACGGCGTGTTATTACACATTACGGTGGCGTTGAGTTTATTGTTAATCAGTGAAACATGGTTAACCAGCTTATTGATTATGATGGGGCTAGTGGCATTGTTTATCTGGTTTTATGCTCATTGGTTGGCAAGAGCATCAACATATCATGTCGTCGAGCTAGCAAGGCTGTCATCAGGTCAATGGCAAATCCATTATGGTGATGGCAGACAAGATGTGGCGTTGACATTAGAGCGTAGCGTTGTGACGCAATACGTGGTGGTATTATATTTTAGGTCGCCAAAAAAGGCATCAATATCGGTGTGGGTTTGGCCTGATCAACTTAGCCGCGCGCAATTTCATTTGCTGAGCTTGTATTGTTTGGATGAACGTCTTTACCTTGAATAATGGTATTTTGTGCTGGCCCAGAAAGGGTGTCTGGGTAATCTAAAATATAATGTAATCCTCGACTTTCTTTTCGCAACAAGGCAGAACGAATAATTAATTCAGCGACATCAGCAAGGTTACGTAATTCTAATAAGTCACTGGTAATGTGATGTTGCTGATAAAAGTCATTGATTTCTTGTTGAAGTAAAGCCAGTCGCCGTTGAGCACGTTGTAAGCGTTCGGTACGTCTGACGATACCGACATAATCCCACATAAAACGGCGCAGTTCGTCCCAGTTATGACTAATCGCAATCGCTTCTTTGGCTTCTTCTACACGACTCGCATCCCATTCAGGAATCGTTGGTGGTTGAAAAAGGAAAGGCAGTTGCGAACGAATATGTTTGGCCGCTGAATGCGCGTAAACAAGACATTCTAGTAAAGAGTTACTGGCCATACGGTTAGCACCATGTAACCCAGTATGAGCCGTTTCTCCTACGGCATAAAGACCAGACAACGTTGTTCTGCCAGATTGATCTGTGACTAAGCCACCGCAAGTGTAATGTGCAGCAGGTACAACAGGAATCGGCTCTTTAGTCATATCGATACCGAGACTCAAGCAACGCTGGTGGATCATTGGAAAATGTGACTCAATAAATTCTGCGCTGTGATGACGAATATCAAGATAAACACAATCATCACCTAAACGCTTCATTTCATGGTCAATTGCTCTTGCCACAATATCCCGTGGCGCCAGATCACCTTGTGGGTGAAAGCGCTGCATAAAGGGTTCACCGTTAGCAAGAATAAGCTTAGCACCTTCGCCACGTAACGCTTCACTGATTAAAAATGATTTGGCCTTGGGGTGGTATAAACACGTTGGATGAAATTGAATAAATTCCATATTGGCAACATCACAGCCCGCGCGCCAGCCCATAGCAATACCATCTCCTGTCGACACATCAGGATTGCTAGTATAAAGATAGACTTTACCTGCACCACCAGTGGCTAGCACCGTTACTGGTGCTAAAAATTGATGCGTCGTATCGGATTTGATATCGAGTGCATAACAACCAAGGCACTGATTATCCTCATCCCCAAATTGTTTTTGAGTCGTAATTAAGTCGATGCCAATATGAAAAGGGAAGAGGCTAATATTATGGTGTGCTATTGCTTTAGCAAGCAGTGTGGTTTCAACTTCACGCCCTGTTGCATCCGCAGAATGGATCACGCGACGATGACTGTGCCCGCCTTCTTGTGTCAAATGATAGGTCTCAGAAGTGACCCCATCTTTGGTAAAAGAAACACCTTGTTCAATTAACCACTCAATACTGCCACGCGCGTGTTCAACGGTATAGCGAACACTGTCTTCATCACAAAGCCCTGCGCCAGCTATCAATGTATCTTCAATATGTGAGTCGAACGAATCAGTTTGATCTAAAACAACAGAAATACCGCCTTGGGCATATAACGAAGCACTCTCTTTAAGCTGATCCTTGGAGAGTAGGGCGACTCGAGCATCATTCGCTAATTGGAGAGCGAGTGTCAGCCCCGCTGTACCACTCCCTATGACAATGACGTCAAACTCTGAATGTTTAGTCATGAAATAAAAAATACAAAGAAAACAGAAAAGCAGTATAGCATTGGCTCTTGTGTGACGTGGATGAATAAATTACTCTTCTACCTTAATGATAACGAGAACGCCGTGGAGAGAATGTCGCATCGGCATATCATAAAAACGACAGATCTATTATGATTTAGTACAAAAGTACACTCTTCTACATCAACTTGGAACCAATTGACACAATGTCAGTCAATACAATCACTAATAAAATCGAATCTCGGCATGATGGAGTACGCCGGGAGAAAGGATGAGTGTGGATCAAGAGCTAGTACAACGCGTACAGGCCGGTGACAAAAGTGCATTTGATGTGCTGATAATGAAATACCAGCAACGTATTGTAAATGTAATTAATGGCTTTGTTCATGATCCTGTGGAAGCACAGGATGTGGCGCAAGAAGCCTTTATAAAAGCCTATCGAGCCATACCTAACTTTCGTGGGGATAGTGCGTTTTATACTTGGTTATACCGTATTGCGATTAACACCTCTAAAAATTATCTGACGGCAAAAGCCAGAAGACCACCTGCAGTTGATGTTGACGCAGAAGACGCAACCAATACATTTGATGCGCCAGAATTAAAAGAGTTTGAAACGCCAGAAAGTAATTTGGTCAGTGATGAACTGGAACAAGCCATTCATCAAGCTATCGAGAGTCTACAAGAAGATACGGCGACAGCGATTAAATTGCGTGAGTTCGAAGGAATGAGTTACGAAGAAATTTCTCAGGTCATGGATTGTCCAATAGGAACAGTGCGATCACGTATCTTCCGTGCAAGGGAAGCAATAGAACAAAAAATACAAACCATTATGGGTGAAGGGGAACAACCATGACAGCCGATGATAATCTATTATTATCAGCCTTAGTTGATGGGGAATTAACGGGGCAAGAGCTAGATCAAGCGATTGTATTGCTTAATACAGATGAGCAAGCAAGACAGCAGTTTCAACGCTACCAGCTGATTAGCAATCAATTACGAGGGGTAAGCAATGCTTATCACCAGAATGATATTTCACAACGACTGAAACAGGCTATAGATGATGAGCCAACACATCAAGTCGTGATCACAGCAGAGACCTCTCAACCTACGGCAGATGTATTGAGTTTTCCTGAACGATTTTGGAAACAAGCCGTTGGTTTGGCAGTGGCCGCATCTTTTGGTGCGCTAGCGGTGGTCGGAACAATGTCGATGCCTGAGTCTCAAATGGCACCGATAACAGTGTCTTCACAAACTTTGGCAACAGCCGAGCCAACCGAAACACATCGTTGGACTGTGTCAGAGCAAGAAATAGAAGATAAATTAAATGTTTATTTGCTAGACCATAATGAATACGCCGGTGCATCAAGTATCTTTTCAGATGCACGTGTTATCGCTTATGACTCGGAACGCTAAATAATGCAAAATCTGGCAAAAATTGGTATCGCATTAAGCTTCTTCTGGTCTTTGATAGCGCAAGCAACTCCGGACGCCGTTGAATTACTAGAGCGGATGGGCGAAGCGGCTAAAAACCTTAATTATGATGGTGTTTTTACATATCAAACTGGCCATAGAGTGCAATCTATCCGGATTATCCATCGAGCAACAGAAGAGGGTGAAGTCGAACGATTATTATCACTCAAAGGTGCTGCAAGAGAATTAATTAGAACCAATGATTCAGTTACCTGTATTTTCCCCGAAGGTAAACGAATCAATATCGATAGAAGACCTTTAGGTCGCGGTTTTCCCAGTGACTTACTGAGCCGTTTAAGTTCAGCGACACCGTATTACACGATTTCTATTGGCGGATACGGTCGAGTTGCAGATAGAAAGGCTCGACAACTCCAAGTCACGCCTGTCGATGAATATCGTTATGGTTATGACTTGTGGATGGATGATAAGACAGATTTATTATTAGAATCAAACTTATTAACAGCAAAAGGAAAAGTATTAGAAACCTTCGCTTTTTCATCAATTAATCTCAATATTGATATTCCTGAATCAGTTTTGAAACCTCAAATTAACGGCCAACAACTAACGTGGAATCGTAAGCAAACAGAACCTGTCATTCATAAACAATCACCGGATTCTGACGTAGAAGCACAAAACCAAGATATTTGGCGAGTGACTTGGTTACCAGAAGGATTCACTTTGGTTGCAGAGCAAAGTAGGCGCGCAGAAGGCGGCCCAGTCGTTGATCAACGTGTATACAGTGATGGCTTGAGTTCTGTTTCCGTTTTTCTAGAAAGAAGAATCAGTCACGACAGCCACTTAGAAGGGGCAAGTAAAATGGGTGCGATTAATGCTTTTGGCATGATCGTTGATGACTATTTTGTGACCACTGTTGGACAAGTACCGCAAAATACAGTCGAAAAAATCGGGCACTCGATAGAGTTCATTCGCTAATTCAATATGATTGACCAGCAAGCAAAAGTGGTTGACATTACATCAGACACGATCTGGGTAGAAGCTGAACGCCAGTCAACTTGTGACAACTGTAAAGTAAAGCAAGGTTGTGGCACAAAGTTATTGGCAAAGCATGTTGGTCAGCGATTTAATCGTATCGCGGTCGACAAAACGCAAAACGTCACCTTAGGTCAAAAAGTGACTTTAGCGATCCCTGAACAAGCATTATTACAGGGAACAACTTGGATGTATTTGTTGCCTATCATCATATTGCTCGTTTTTGCTATTGTTGCCAGAGAACTTGGTGCAGGAGAAGGGTGGCAAATCATATCAGGGGCAATGGGTTTTGGGTTGAGTCTATTAACGACACATCACATATTAAAACGTAAAGAAGCTGATTATCATGTCAGCATGAAAGAGGAATAAACTATGACACAATCGAAGGTTTGGGCTGCCATTTTGTTGATGATGACCAGTTTGTTTATGTCATCATTACAGGCGAGAAGCTTACCTGAATTCACCGAGCTTGTTTCTGATAACAGTGCTGCCGTGATTAATATCAGTACCACAAAAAATAATAAAAGCAGGCTGAGTAGTTTGGCACCCAATATGGAGCTTCCAGAAGGAACGCCTCTCGATGAAATGTTCAAACACTTTTTTGGCCCGAATTTCCGTGGTAACCCGCCACAAGAAGAGTCTCATTCATTAGGTTCAGGTTTTGTTCTGTCTTCAGATGGTTATATTTTAACTAACCATCACGTTATTAAAGATGCTGATGAAATCATTGTTCGCTTTAATGATAGAACAGAATTAGAAGCAAAAGTCTTAGGCAGTGATGAACGAAGTGATATCGCGCTATTAAAAGTTGAAGCCACGGGCCTTACACCTGTCAAAGTAGGTGACTCAACAAAACTACAAGTAGGAGAATGGGTATTAGCTATCGGTTCACCTTTTGGTTTTGATTCTTCAGCAACAGCAGGTATTGTTAGCGCATTAGGACGTAATTTACCTAGTGATAACTATGTGCCTTTTATTCAAACTGATGTGGCGATTAACCCAGGAAATTCTGGCGGTCCATTATTCAATATGGATGGTGAAGTTATCGGTATTAACTCACAAATTTATAGCCGAACTGGGGGCTTTATGGGAGTCTCATTTGCGATTCCTATGGATGTGGCTTTAGACGTTGTCTCTCAAATTAAAGAGCAAGGTTATGTTGATCGTGGCTGGTTAGGTGTTGTGATTCAAAATGTCACCCGTGAATTAGCTGAGTCGTTTGGCTTAGATAAACCACAAGGTGCATTAGTATCACGTGTTATGCCTGATAGCCCAGCAGCGAAAGCAGGATTAGAAACAGGCGATGTGATTCTAAAATTTGACGGAAAAGACGTGAAAACCTCTTCTAGTTTGCCGCCATTAGTGGGTCGGACAAAAGTCGGTGAGACTGTTCCTGTTCTTGTGATGCGAGATAAAAAGAAAACAACATTACATGTCAAAATTGAAAAACTAGAAGAAGACGTTGATGACGTGGTTAAAACTAAATCCAGCCGTCTTGTTGATGAGCGTTTAGCGGTAGAAATTGCTGATTTAACACCGCAACAACGTGAGCAATACAATATGGAAGAAGGCGGTGTTTTAGTGATTAATCTAGAGCAAGGTCCTGCAAGAAAAGCGGGCATTCGCCGCGGTGATGTCATCATCAGTGTGAATAATACTAAGATTAAGAACAGTAAACAGTTCTTAGATATAGCCGATGACTTGCCAGAAGATGAAGCTATTCCTGTCTTAGTACAACGTCAACAAGGTGCGATTTTCCTAGCATTGAAAATTGTTAAGAAAAACTAATCCTGACCGCAGCTTATGCGGGATAAATAAGACAGCTGTTACGTTTTCACGTAAACTAAACGGCTAGACAGAGTCGGTCGATACAAATTGTATCGGCCGATTTTTTTACTTATATTTGACTTAAAAGTGAAGGTGGTATCGATTCGATGGATCATATCCGTAATTTTTCCATTATTGCTCATATTGACCACGGTAAATCGACGATTGCCGATAGGTTCATTCAAATCTGTGGTGGTTTGTCTGCACGAGAAATGTCTTCTCAAGTGCTTGATTCAATGGATATTGAGCGGGAACGTGGTATTACAATCAAAGCACAAAGTGTCTCGCTTGACTATACCGCACGTAATGGTGAGACCTACCATCTTAATTTTATCGATACGCCAGGTCATGTTGACTTTTCTTATGAAGTATCACGTTCGCTTGCCGCTTGTGAAGGCGCATTATTAGTTGTCGATGCCGCACAAGGTGTTGAAGCACAAAGTGTGGCGAACTGCTATACCGCGATTGATCTTGATCTAGAAGTTATTCCCGTACTGAATAAAATCGATTTGCCGTCAGCAGAGCCTGAGCGAGTTGCCCAAGAGATCGAAGATATTATTGGTGTCGATGCTTTAGATGCCGTTCAATGCAGTGCTAAAACAGGCCTAGGTATTGAAGACTTATTAGAGTCTCTAATTGATCGTGTGCCAGCCCCGAAAGGCGATCCGGACGCACCATTAAAAGCGTTAATCATTGATTCATGGTTTGACAGTTATGTCGGCGTGATTTCATTGGTTCGTATTGTTGATGGTTGTATCAAAGCAAAAGATAAAATCCGAGTGATGTCGACGGGCCATGAATACCAAGTTGAACAAGTGGGCGTGTTTACCCCTAAAAGAACCCCGAAAAAAGATGGTTTGTTTTGTGGTGAAGTCGGTTATGTGATTTCTGGAGTCAAAGATATCGAAGGTGCTCCCGTCGGTGATACCTTAACGCATGTTCACCACGGTGCAACAGAGATGTTGCCTGGATTTAAATCTATTACACCTCAAGTGTATGCCGGCATTTTTCCGGTTAGTTCAGATGACTTTGAAACATTTCGTGAAGCGTTGGGTAAATTACGCCTGAATGACGCATCGCTATTTTTTGAACCTGAGAATTCTCAAGCACTTGGTTTTGGTTTCCGCTGTGGCTTTTTAGGCCTATTGCATATGGAAATCATTCAAGAGCGATTAGAGCGAGAATATGATCTTGATTTGATTACAACGGCGCCAACGGTTGTTTTCCAGATTGTTAATCGTAAAGGGGAAGAAAGCTTTATTGAAAATCCAGCTTTGTTGCCTGATGTCGGCACAATTGATGAAATACGTGAGCCTATTGTTGTTGCTGATATCTTGGTGCCACAAGATCACTTAGGTGCAGTGATTACTTTATGTGTTGAAAAAAGGGGTGTGCAAACATCAATGCAATATGTGGGTAAACAAGTGGCGTTAAGCTATGAAATCCCAATGAATGAAGTGGTCATCGACTTTTTTGATAGATTAAAATCTGTCAGTCGAGGTTATGCGTCGTTAGATTATCATTTCGTGCGTTTTCAATCGGCCGATTTGGTGAAACTCGATATTCTAATCAATGGTGAACGTGTAGATGCATTATCAATGATTGTGCACCGTGAACAAAGTATTGGCCGTGGGCGCGAATTAGTTGAAAAAATGAAAGAGCTGATTCCAAGACAAATGTTTGATATCGCGATTCAAGCCGCGATAGGTGGGCATATTATTTCGCGTTCTACTGTAAAAGCGATGCGAAAAAATGTGTTGGCGAAATGTTACGGTGGTGATGTATCGCGTAAACGGAAATTATTAGAAAAACAAAAAGCAGGGAAAAAGCGCATGAAGTCCATCGGTAAAGTCGATGTGCCTCAGGAAGCGTTTTTAGCTGTATTACAATTATCTAAAAAATAAGAAAGGGTTAATCACGTGAGTTTTCCAGCATTAATGGTCACTTTAGTCGCCATAACTGGGTTGATTTGGTTATTAGATAAATGGCTTTGGGCGGCGAATAGAGCGCCAGGACAGAAAGAGCCGATTATTGTCGAATATGCGAAGTCTTTTTTCCCGATTATATTGGCAGTGTTAGTTGTGCGTTCATTTTTGGTTGAACCGTTTCGGATCCCTTCAGCATCAATGGTACCGACCTTACGCATTGGCGATTTTATTTTAGTGAATAAATTTGATTATGGGATAAGGTTACCCGTCTTAAATAAAAAAGTAGTTGAGATGGATTTACCACAAAGAGGCGATGTTGTTGTCTTCCGTTATCCGCCTAATCCACAGCTAGATTATATTAAGCGCGTTATTGGTACACCTGGCGATAGAGTGGAATATAAAGATAAGGTACTTTATATCAATGGCGAGAAAATGCCTCAAACGCACCAGCAAAAAAGTTTAGACTTATTAGGTGTTGTGGCCGGAGATAGTGAAGTGCTGATAGAAGATTTATCTGGTGTCTCCCATCAGATCGCTAAAGGCAGTAACCAACAACGGGTGCAAGTCGACTTTATTGTGCCTGACGGTGAATATTTTATGATGGGTGATAACCGAGATAATAGTAGTGATAGTCGGTTTTGGGGTACAGTACCTGAAAGTCACTTAGTGGGTCGTGCTTTTTATATTTGGATGAGTTGGGACTGTAATGCCCATTGGTCTTGCGTTAATTGGGATCGTATTGGTCAATCAATTGATTAACAGATGGAGAGGATGATGAAAAAACAAGCGGGAATGACATTAATCAGCTGGGTTATCGTATTGGGTCTTATCGCCTTTTTTGTCACGATAGCAATGCGATTATTTCCAATGTATCAAGAGTATTATGGCGTTAAACAAGTCATGGCTGGAATGGAAAATGAAATTTCTGCCAATCGTTTAACGAAACAGCAAGTCATGACATTATTCGCCAAACGATTCAATACAGGATATATCACAGCCGTTAAAAAAGAGAATATTGAATTATTTAGGGGTAAAAATAATGTGCATGTCGATAAAATCGTGATCGATTATGAAGTCAGAAAACCCTTTATGTTTCATATTAGCCTTGTCGGTCATTTCCATTTAGAGGCCGAGGCAAAACAAGCAACTAGATGATCTCTAAAAACCAAAAAAAATTATTAAAAAAATTAAATTACACCTTTGATGATGAAGCCTTATTTCAACAAGCTTTAACCCATCGTAGTGCCGATGCTCGAAATAATGAACGGTTAGAATATTTAGGCGATGCTATCTTAAGCTTCGTGATAGCTGAAGCATTATATGAGCGTTTTCCTCAGGTTAAAGAAGGTAAATTAAGCCGTTTAAGAGCGGCATTAGTCAAAGGAGTGACATTAGCTGAAATAGGCCGAGAACTGTCTCTAGGTGATGTATTAATACTAGGTCCAGGCGAGTTGAAAAGTGGCGGGTTTCGTCGTGAATCGATTCTAGCTGATACCGTCGAAGCGATGATCGGTGCTGTGTATATCGACAGTGATATCGCTTCAGTTAAAGCCTTTATCATGCGGTTGTTTGATGAACGTTTAGATGCAATTGATGTGAATGAAGTACTGAAAGATCCAAAGACCCGCTTACAAGAATTATTGCAAAGCCGTAAACAACCTTTACCTATTTATTCGGTGACAGAAATTAAGTCACCTGATGATAAAACGCCGCTATTTGAAGCCACCTGTCAAGTTGCGCTATTAGACAAAGTGGTGATCGCCAAAGGCACCAGCCACCGTAAAGCTGAGCAAAAATCAGCAGAACGCGCACTCAAATTGATAGAAGACAAATAATATGACTACAGCTCCTTTCCATTCTGGCTATGTTGCCATTATCGGCCGTCCAAATGTAGGTAAATCTACACTGATCAACCGTATTCTAGGGCAAAAGCTCTGCATAACATCACGACGTCCTCAGACGACACGTCATCGCATTTTAGGCATTAAAACGGATGATGAAAGCCAATGTGTTTATGTTGACACACCTGGTTTGCATATTGAAGGCAAAAAAGCGATGAATCGCTATATGAATCGTGCTGCCGCATCATCGATTGATGATGTTGATGTGGTGTTATTTGTGGTTGATGGCTTAAGTTGGACTAAAGAAGATGAGCAAGTATTAGCTCGCCTTCAAAGCAATGCCAATGGCCCTGTCTTATTAGTTTTAAATAAAGTCGATAGAGTGGCCGATAAAGATAAGCTATTGCCCCATATCAAAAAAATGTCAGCGTTATATCCCTTTACTAAAATTGTGCCTATTTCAGCAAGACAAGGCATTAATGTTGATGAATTAGAAAAAGAAATCAAACAATTGATGCCGGAGGGTGATCTGATCTTCCCCGAAGATCAATTTACCGATAGAAGTGCTCGTTTTTTAGCAGCAGAATTAGTCCGAGAAAAATTGTTCAGACAACTAGGGCAAGAACTGCCTTATGCCTTGACGGTTGAAATAGAACAATATGAAGAACAAGAAAAACTGATTCGTATCGGTGCGGTGATTTATGTTGAACGTAATGGACAAAAATCAATTGTGATTGGTAAAAAAGGCGAATTACTCAAAGCCGTTGGTCGCGATGCCCGAATTGAAATGGAAGGGCTGTTTGATAATAAAGTCTTTTTAGAACTATGGGTAAAAGTACGTGATGGTTGGTCTGACAATGAACGGATGCTTAAAAACCTAGGATATAACGACGATCTAGGCTGATAATGGCATCATGAAAGTTGATTTCACGCCCGGTTTTGTTTTACATCGCCGCCCTTTCAAAGAAAGCAGCCAAATTATTGATGTGTTGAGTCGCGATTATGGGCGTGTAAGCGTTGTTGCTAAAGGAAGTAAACACAATAAAAAAGGTCAAGCGGGCTTACTGCAAGCTTATCAACCGTTATTATTGTCATGGATGGGACGAGGTGAGTTATATACTTTGACTGCGGTTGAGTCTGCGGGTCCAGGCTTTTTACTGCAAGCACAATCTGCTTTGTGTGGTTTATATATTAATGAATTGATGGTGAAATTATTACCACAAGCCGAAGCGGATGCAGGCTTATTTGATATTTATCAATATGCCTTGCAAGGCCTGCAATCGGCTGACAATAATGAAGTGACATTAAGGCTGTTTGAAAAACAATTATTAACAGAGTTAGGTTACGGCCTTGCGATAGAATACGAATATGATACTGGTGAAGCTGTACAAGCTGAACGAGATTATTATTATCTTGCAGATACAGGCTTATATCGTTGGCAACAAGGACTGTCATATCCCAAATTGTCAGGCCGTAGTTTACAAAAACTGGTATCAGAGCAAACTTTTGATCGCCAAAGTCTGACTGAAATTAAACAATTGATGAGAAGAGTGATACATTTTTACTTGGCGGGTAAACCTTTGCAAAGTCGAGCATTATTTAACCCTGTTCATCGTGGCCAAAAAAAGGATACAACATGACCATTCAACTTGGTGTCAATATCGACCACATAGCAACGTTAAGACAAGCACGAGGAACGTTATATCCCGATCCAGTACAAGCTGCTATTGAGTCAGAACAAGCCGGTGCTGATGGCATAACTATTCATTTAAGAGAAGATCGTCGACATATTCAAGAACGCGATGTCATGATGCTATCTGATATTTTACAAACTAAAATGAATTTAGAAATGGCTGTGACAGATGAAATGTTGGCCATTGCTGAAAAATATAAACCAACAGATTGCTGTCTTGTTCCCGAGCGTCGCCAAGAATTAACAACCGAAGGCGGCTTAGATGTTTTAGGCCAGCAAGCAAAAATAACCGATGCATGCCAACGTCTAGCAGAAGCTAATATTACGGTATCATTATTCATTGATCCTGATATCAGTCAAATTAATGCCGCAATTGCCTGTGGTGCACCGGTGATTGAATTACATACCGGCGCCTATGCTGATGCTGCAACCCATGAAATTGCACAACACCATTTGTCAGTGATAGAACATGCTGTTGTATACGCCAATAAAGCTGGGCTTAAAGTCAATGCAGGTCATGGTTTGAATTATCATAATACAACCGCGATCGCCAAGATCCCAAATATCGTGGAGCTCAATATTGGTCATGCCATTATTGCGCGTTCAGTTTTTACCGGCTTAAAAACAGCAGTACGGGAAATGAAAGAATTAATGCGAGTTGCACGGGGATGATCGTCGGTATAGGCACGGATATTGTCAATATAGCACGCGTACAAGCGATGATAGACCGTCAAGGAGAAGCCATCGCAAAACGGATTTTAACGGATGCTGAATGGCAACAATATCAAACCAGTCATCAACCGGCAGCTTTTTTAGCAAAACGGTTTGCAGCAAAGGAAGCGGCAGCTAAAGCATTTGGAACCGGTTTTCGAGATGGGTTGAGTTTAAAACATATTATCGTGACTAATAACGCCTTAGGGCAACCTGAACTTACATTTGTTGAGCGGGCGGCAGAATTAATGAAGCAACAAAACATTAATCGCAGTCTAATTAGCCTAAGTGATGAAGAAACGCACGCCATCGCCTATGTCATAATGGAACAATGAAGATGAAAAATTATCCTACGATTGAAGCTTGTATCGGTAATACGCCCTTAGTAAGGCTACAGCGCCTACCAGGACAGACGAGTAATACTATCTTAGTAAAACTTGAAGGAGACAATCCTGCGGGGTCGGTCAAAGATAGACCCGTCATCAGTATGATTAAATTGGCTGAGCAACGCGGTGATATTCGACCTGGTGATACTTTGATTGAAGCGACAAGTGGCAATACGGGGATTGCTTTGGCGATGATGTCTGCCATTTTAGGCTATCACATGATATTGATTATGCCTGAGAATATGAGCGTAGAACGTAGAGCATCAATGAAAGCATATGGTGCTGACATTATTTTAACTGATACCATTGAATCTTCTCGTGATCTGGCTGATCAAATGCAAGCAGAAGGGAAAGGAAAAGTGCTTAATCAGTTTGCCAATGCTGATAACCCACAAGCGCATTATGATACAACAGGACCTGAAATCTGGCGTGATACAGAAGGGACTGTGACGCATTTTGTCAGTGCAATGGGCACAACAGGCACTATTATGGGCGTGTCACGTTACCTAAAAGAACAAAATCAAGCGGTACAAATTGTGGGTGTACAACCTGCGGAAGACAGTGCTATTCCCGGCATTAGACGTTGGCCTGAAGCTTATTTACCGAGCATTTTCGAAGCTGACAGAGTCGATCAAATGCTGGATATGGAACAAAGTGTTGCAGAAGAAACCATGAGACAACTGGCTATCCAAGAGGGCATCTTCTGTGGTGTCTCCTCTGGAGGCAATGTCGCTGCAGCATTACGAGTGTCAGAGACTGTGACCAATGCCACTATAGTGGCCATTATCTGTGATAGAGGTGATCGTTATCTGTCGACCGGAGTCTTTCCGGCTTAATAATGTGTAAAGCAGTATTATGGTTTTGTACTGTTTTTTGCTTATCAACTGTAAGCGCAATTGAACTCTTCCAGTTTTCTGTCGCAAAAAGTGAATGGCAACAAGGCTTATTACAGCAATTACAACTCTCATTAAGCTTTAACGACAATGGTTTAGGTTTGTCAGGTCATGCTGAACAGTTGGTGTTGGCAGAGCCGATAGGTGAGTTAAACAATGTCGAGTTAACTTGTCAAAACGTTGTTGTTCAACAAGACCGTTTGAACTGTGACCGCGGTCAGTTATCTTTCCATCATGCCTTATTCGGGCAGCAAACACTTTCATTTAAATTACAAACGCAACATGAAGAAGCGTTATTACAGTTTGAAGTGAGTGGCTTAACAATGGGTGATGGTGTGATTAACGCTTCATTTCAACAACACGGTCACCATTGGCGAATAACGGCGAAATCCACTCAATTATCTATAGCAGCATTATTAAAACAATTTCATGCCCCGCTTTCTGGGGTAGGCGAGATGGCATTACCAGAGCAATTAAGTGGGGAAATACAGTCACATTGGACTATTGAAGGTAGCCAAACTGGCATCGAATCAATCGCAACAACGCTATCGATGCAGGATGTCGACATTGTGAGTCAAGAGGCACAAATAGAAGCCCAAGCCATTCAGGCCAAATGGTCTTTTAATATCAAGCGTAAGCAACATCGATGGCAGTGGCAAATGAATGGCGCTATCGAGCAAGGACAGTCGTATCGTGAACCTATTTTTATCGATTTTGCGGATACGCCGATAAGGTTAGATGCGGTAGGATTATGGCATGATGATAAGCAAACTTGGCGGGTTGAACAGGCTAATATGACCCAGCAAGGTGTGGTGACAGCAACCATGTCATCAACAGGTATATTTGATGAGATACAACAAGCAAACATTACCTTAGAGCGAAGCCAGTTACCATTATTATACCAACATTGGATCCAACCTTTTCTCATCTATAAAACGATAGGAAACATTGATTTATCGGGTGAAATTGATCTCAATTATCAATATGAAAACAACGTATCTCAATGGCAGTTTGGACTGACGAATGTTGATGTCGTTGACGAAGCTCAACGCTTTGCATTGTATGGTTTGCAAGGTCAATTGGCTTGGACGGCATTCTCTCAAGCTTTACCTATCAATATAAGCTGGTCTCATGGAAGTATATTGTCGATTCCTATTGGTAATAGTCATGTCACAGGCAGTAGCCAATCGAGTCAGTTTACTTTACAAGATGCTTGGCAAATGCCGATCTTAGATGGCGACTTGAAAATACATCATTTGCTATTATCACAAGAAGATACCGAACTAAGCTGGGCTTTTGAGGGAATTATTAGCCCTATATCGATGACTTTACTTAGTGAGCATCTTGGTTGGCCTAAGATGCATGGTAAATTATCAGGTGTGATACCGAAAGTGACCTATCAAGACCATCAAGTCACGGTTGACGGTGCTTTAATGGTGAAACTGTTCAATGGGACGAGCGTTATCCATCATCTGAGCTTGCTTGACCCTTTAGGCGCGATCCCACAGCTTTATGCTGATATTGATTTACAAAATTTTGATTTGGAAACCATGACCAATACGTTTGATTTTGGCACTATGACAGGCACTGTTTCCGGTAAAGTGAATCAATTACGTCTTGCTAATTGGCAGCCAGTAGCCTTTGATGCTTATTTAGAGACATCCGAAAATGATGATGTACCACACAAAATCAGTCAACAAGCCGTCAATAATTTATCGTCATTAGGGGGAGGCGCTACTGGCGCTTTATCACGGAGCTTTTTACGTTTCTTTGAAAACTTTTCGTACGATAAATTGGGTATTAGCTGCAAACTTCAAAATGATATTTGTCAGATGAGCGGTGTCGAACCGGCAGAACAAGGGTATTATATTGTGAAAGGTGGTGGCTTTCCGCCAACGATTGATGTGATTGGTCATACTTCAAAAGTAGATTGGCCTGAATTATTAGACCGTTTAAAAGCGGTGAGTAATAGCAGTGGCCCAGTGATTCAATAGTTAGGAGAAAATGAATGACAATAATAAAATCAATGGGAATGAGTATTTCGACGATGTTTTTACTCGTCTCTTGTGTCACGATCAATATTTATTTTCCCGCAGCAGCGGCTGAAAAAGCAGCGGATAAAATCATTGAAGATATTTGGGGCACTGATAAGCAAACGGCGCCACAAGGTGAGCCTGAGCAACAAAGTCAGTCACAGACAACATTTGGTGTTGCGATATTAAATTGGTTTATTCCAGTTGCGCATGCGGCTGAACCCAACCTCAATGTTAATTCTGACGCGATCAATACCATTCAGAAAAGAATGAAACAACGTCATAAAAGTTTAAGACCGTTTTATGATAATGGTGCGATTGGATTGACCGAACAAGGTCTTTTAGCTGAACGAGATATGTCAGTGGTAGCTTTAAAAGACCGTAATCAGGTGAAAGCCTTGCTTGCTGCTACTAATAAAGATAGACAGGCGATGTATGCTGAAATAGCAAGAGTGAACGGTCACCCTGAGTGGCAAGACGAGATTCAAGCGACTTTTGCTAAACGTTGGGTCAAAAAAGCGGCACCAGGCTGGTGGTATCAAGCAAACGGCCGTTGGCAGCAAAAATAATTTTTTAACCTTTTTTTGACCAGTGATGGCGCTGTCATCACTGGTTTTTTATTGCATTTATTTACTGGAAAAATACGATGGCAAGACGCAGTCGCCGACAAAGATTACCACAAGAACCTGTACAAACAGAGATAGAAAACTTATCACACGATGGCCGTGGTATCGCTCGTATTGATGGCAAAACAACATTTATTGATGGTGCATTAGCGGGTGAAACCGTGATGTTTCAATATAGTAAAAAACAAAGTAAATATGATGAAGGCCGAGTGACCGAAGTACTGACAGCATCAGATGACCGTGTTGATGCACCATGTCAACATGCGGCTATTTGTGGTGGTTGTAGTTTGATGCATATGTCTGCGAATGCGCAATTAACATTGAAACAAGATACTTTAATGTCGCAGATGAGCCATTTTGGTCAATTATCGCCACAACAATGGCTTGCCCCCTTAACCGGACCGACATTAGGATATCGTCGAAAAGCACGTCTAGGTGTAAAACATGTCCCTAAAAAAGGACGTGTATTAGTTGGGTTTAGAGAAAAAGGGTCGCCATTTCTAGCTTTATTAGAACAATGCCAAGTGCTAGACCAACGTGTCGGTGCGCGGTTAGCAGATATCGGGCAATTTATTGCTGGTCTGGACGCGCATAATCGTATTGCCCAAATTGAAGTCGCAATGGATGATGACCATGTGGCTTTAATTTGGCGAAACTTAGACCCTTTATCTGAAGACGATACACAAAAGTTACTACAGTTTGGCCAAGAAAATAACTTCTGGATTTATTTACAACCTGGTGGCCCTGATACCGTGACTGCATTATGGCCAGAATCGCCTCAATTAAGTTACCAGCCTGAAGCAGGCTTAACCTTAGCGTTTGCACCTAATGATTTTACTCAGGTGAATGCTGAGATTAATGAACGCATGATTCAACATGCCATGTCATTATTAGAACTGAATGAACAAGATAGGATGTTGGATTTGTTTTGTGGATTAGGTAACTTTACTTTGCCTTTAGCCAAACGGGTCAAAGAGGTCGTCGGTGTTGAAGGTGATGCTTCTTTAGTGAAACATGCTAAAGCCAATGCGACATCGAATGATCTAAACAATGCAACATTTGAATTAGCTGATCTGACTAAAACAGCATTAAAAGATTATCCTTGGGCTAAAGCTGGTTTTAATAAAATTTTATTAGATCCGCCGAGAAGTGGGGCTTTTGATGTGTTGGGCCAATTAGCAGAGTTAGGTGCCCAACGTATTGTTTATGTGTCATGTAACCCGGCAACATTAGCTCGGGATGCCGGAGAATTAGTCCACCAATACGGCTATACCCTCGTCTCAGCCGGTATTATGGATATGTTTCCACATACTGCACATGTAGAATCAATAGCGCTATTTGTGAAAGCATAACCATGGCAACGGCTTTAATGAAAGATCAACTTGATGCTAATGCGGTTGCCAAAATAACAGCGTTAGTAGAGCAAGTATTGCCCAACTTTGATGGCGTGGGGTTCCAACGACACGCGACAATGGGTTTAAATGAATTGGAGTTAAAGCAACGAGTTGAGCAGATTAGCGAACAGCTACATCAGCATTTAGCTGTTTCATATGAAGAGGCGGCGACAGCTTTACTGGATTTGCCGATCCCAGATCCTGCGACAGCAGATTTAGGCGAGTTTACTTTTTGGCCGATATTAGATTATGTTGCCAAACATGGCTTAGCATCGCCTGAATTATCGTTAGCGACCTTAAAAAAATTAACACATTACTTTACTGCTGAATTTGCCATTCGTCCTTATATTGAAAAGCATGAACATTTGGCATTGCAGACACTGCTGCTGTGGACAGAAGATGAGTCGGAGCATGTCAGACGTTTGGCTTCAGAAGGGATACGCCCCAGATTACCTTGGGGAAAATACCTCACACGATTTATTGATGATCCGACGCCTTTATTGCCCGTGTTGAATCAATTAAAAGATGATGACAGTTTGTATGTTCGGCGTTCCGTTGCCAATAACCTTAACGATATTGCAAAAGATCATCCAGATAAAGTCATTACATGGTGTCAAGATTGGCTACAGGACATTACGGCAGAACGACAATGGTTGATTAAGCATGGTTTAAGAACATTGGTTAAACAAGGTCATCCAGATGTTTTTCCTTTGTTGGGATTTACAGCAGAGCCTAAAATTACAACGCAGCTTGCCCTGTCTTCAACAGAGTTGACGTTAGGTGAAAGCATAGAATTCAATGTCTCTTTAACATCATTATCTGAACAAGTTCAGCAGTTTGTCGTTGATTATAAGATTGCATTCATGAAATCAAATGGTCAATACAGTCATAAAGTGTTTAAGGGCAAAAATATTCAAATCCTGCCGAAAGAAAACTATTTATGGCAAAAAAAACATGTTATTAAACCCGTCACAACCAGAACGTATTATTCAGGCATGCACTCGGTCTCATTACTGATAAATGGTCAAACTATGGGGGAACCTATGGCGTTTTATTTGAAGGTATAAAGCCTGAATGCCATAATAAAGCGCAAATTAAATAGCGATATGTACTAAAGTACAATATACAGCGTCAAGAATAGTTTATATTCTGTCACCATGAGATATGTTTTATATCTTTAATAATTTTAATCGAGCCAAGTTTGGTGTGAACCAAGTACGGAAAGTTACAGGTCTTTAGGATTGATAAAGATGGCTGTGCTGCATTTTCTTCTAAGGAAAATGAAATGAAAAAGTTAGGTCTTTTAGCAGCAACATTACTATTATCTACACAAGCACAATCAGCGATCATGAGTGTATCTGGTGCTGGTAGTATCATTCTTCCAGTAAGCGTTCAAGAAGATACGCCAACAAATAGCCAGCAAGAAGGTTTTGATGAACAACAAGGCGTTGTATTAAGCAGTGCTATCAATATTGATGGCGGTACTATTGCAGCAGGTACGCGTGTTGATAGTCATCTTATCTTTTTAAATACACAAGGTAATACTAGAGCTGATGCAACAGCACAATGGACATTCAGTGGCGATATTCTAGGTGTTATGTCTCAAAGTAATGGCGCACAGTTAGACGATAGCAACAGTCAATTAGCTTTTTTTAATGATTATTTCACTACAGGTTCAAGCTTACCTTTTAGTGCTGCTGGCTTAGAAAGCAATAATATGGCAACTAACGATGGTTATATGTTTAGTGGAGCGACTTTAGATTTACGTATGGTCGTGACAGAGCCAGGTGATTGGATTCGTGTTGTTACCGTTTCTGAAGTACCTGTTCCTGCTGCTTTATGGTTATTTGCTCCAGCTCTTATGGGCTTTTTAGGTTTACGCAGAAAAAATAAAGTATAAATTAAACTTTTAAAAAAGTAGTACAGACTAAAGCCATGGCATATGCCATGGCTTTTTTTTTTCGAAAAAGACAGCTGTCACCAAGATGTAGTAAAAAAGTCATGCCCTGGTCGTGGGCGTCTCTTATCCTATGCATTGTGGTCTCTTTTGAATAGCCAACCTTGATGCGAATCAAGTTCGGAAAATCACAGGTCTTTTCTATAAAGATGGCTGGATTACAGGTGGAGTAGGACAGCATCATGAAGACAATATTTTTGCTTTTAGTAGCAATAATAACTTTACCCACGCAAGCAGCAGTGATCTATGGTACCAGCGTGAGCATTGCTTCAAGTGTGCAAGAAAATCAGTCGATTGAATTAGATAGTGAAATCTTAGGTTTTCGGATTGATAAGAAAAGATATTTCAAGCTAGTGTCACATGAGTTATTTACTGCGTTTAATCACGATGTTGTTTTAAGTGAAAAGTTGGCTTTGGGTTTTGTAGAATTTAAAAATAATAACTTTAATAACGATGATAATAATTTGATAATGGGCGAATTATTAAAGCTTCGTAGATACGTGATAGAACAGGATGACTGGCTTGATGATAAGGTGATTGCATCGCCAACCGTGTCTATACCGGCTGCATTATGGTTGTTTGCACCCGTGTTAGTTGGTTTTATGGGCTTACCTAAACAATCGAGGCAAGCATAAAATAATAGAGTAATACAAAAAAGCCGTGGTAATCACCACGGCTTTTTTATATTACATTGGTGAAATGAAATTAAGCTATTTTATCTTCCATATCAGCAACAACTTTTGCCATTTCAACGACACTGTCTGGGTTTACTGAAACAGTACTGACACCATGTTCTACTAAGAACTTAGTAATTTCTGGGAAGTCAGAAGGCGCTTGACCGCAAATACCGACATATTTACCGGCTTTTTTACAAGCCGTAATCGCCATTTCAAGCATACGTAAAACAGCTTCATTACGTTCATCATAATGACCTAATAGACTTGAGTCTCGGTCAGCACCCAAAGTTAATTGGGTCAAATCATTAGAACCAATAGAGAAACCATCAACTAATTCAAGGAATTTATCTGCAAGAATGACATTAGCAGGAATTTCACACATGAGGTAAATCTGTAGGCCATTTTCGCCACGTTTTAAACCATGTGTTTCCATGAGTTCGATGACTTGTTGTGTTTCTTCAACTGTACGAGAGAATGGAATCATGATAACGATATTATCTAAGCCCATTGTTTCACGTGCGAGTTTTAATGCTTCACATTCAAGTGCAAATGCTTGCCCAAAAGACTCACTTAAGTAACGTGTTGCTCCACGGAAACCTAACATTGGGTTTTCTTCCGTCGGCTCATAAATGCTACCGCCGACTAAGTTAGCATATTCGTTTGATTTAAAATCACTTAAACGAACAACGACTTTTTTCGGGTAGAAGGAGGCGGCAATAGTCGCAATTCCTTCAGCTAGCTTATGCATATAGAACGAGAGTGGATCTGAGTAACCAGCCATACGAGGAGAAATTTTATCCTGTACGTCTTTTGGTAAAGTATCAAATTCAATCAAAGCATTCGGATGAACACCGATACTATTATTGATAATGAATTCCATCCGAGCTAAACCGACACCTGAGTTAGGCAAGTTGCTGGTTTTAAACGCCACTTCTGGATTAGCAAGGTTAAGCATAATACCAGTATGTTTTGGTGTTGGAATGCTATCGATATCAATCGTTTCGACGTGGTGAGGTAAGGCCCCTTTATAAACGGTACCAGTATCGCCTTCAGCACAACTAACTGTTACGATATCGCCAGTCTTAATAACATCAGTCGCATGATTTGTACTGACAATCGCGGCAATCCCTAATTCACGGGCAATAATCGCAGCATGACATGTTCGTCCACCACGGTTTGTCACGATAGCGCCAGCAATTTTCATTACCGGCTCCCAATCAGGGTCGGTAATGTCGGTGACAAGAATTTCACCTGGTTTTAATTCTGACATTTGTTCAGTGTTTAAAATAACACGGGCAGGGCCGCTAGCTACTTTACTACCAACACTTTTACCTTCGATTAATACTTCACCACGTTTTTCAAGCACATGGTTTTCAAGTGCGTTGTGTGACTTCATTGATTCGACGGTTTCAGGTCGTGCCTGAACGACAAATAGTTCACCACTGTTACCATCTTTTGCCCACTCGATATCCATCGGCATAGGACGTCCTGCTTTTGCAGAATAGTGTTTTTCAATAGTGACGGCTGTTTTAGCTAAACTCAATACTTCTTCATCGCTAATACAGAATTGGTTTTGCATATCTTCTGGAACATCGATGTTTTCAACTGAGCCTGTAGAGCCTGATTGTGTTTCAGAGTAGATCATTCTCAACTGTTTACTACCAAGCTGATGCTTGATGATTGGTTGATGTTCAGTATCTAAAGCAGGTTTGAAAACATAGAATTCATCAGGGTTAACTGCACCTTGAACGACGTTTTCGCCTAGTCCCCAAGCACCAGTAATAAAGACGATATCACGGAAGCCACTTTCAGTATCGATAGTGAACATGACACCCGAAGAAGCTTTATCAGAGCGAACCATTTTTTGAACAGCAATGGCCAATGCAACACTCATGTGGTCGTAACCTTGATGGACTCGGTATGAGATCGCTCGGTTTGTAAATAGGGAAGCAAAAATTTGGCGGCAGCTAATCAATAAGTTATCGACACCAGTAATATTGAGGTGTGATTCTTGTTGGCCAGCAAATGACGCGTCAGGTAAGTCTTCTGCAGTAGCTGAGCTACGAACAGCAACATCGACGTTGTTATCGTATTCTTCTTCTAGCTTTTTATACCCTTGAGCGATTTCTTCGACTATCGCATCTGGCATTGTAGCGTTGATAATCATCGAGCGGATAGCTTCACCTGTTTTAGCTAAGGCATGAGTATCATCAACGTTCAGGCCTTCTAAAGCTTGAGTGATAGGTTCGACTAAATTGTTGTGGTCTAGAAAGGCGCGATAGGCGGAAGCTGTAATAGCAAAACCATTAGGAATATTGACACCTTGACGGCTCAACTCGCTATACATCTCACCTAAAGAAGCATTCTTACCGCCAACACTATCAACGTCACTAATACTAATATCAGCGAAAAAGCGAATATAGTGATAGTTCATTCAATTACCTCAGATCAAAAAAATATGTTTGTGCGACGCATTAAAAGTATGTGTTCGATGTGTTAAAACAAATAGCGTAGACGTCAAAACATTTAACTAAACAGACAATTATATAATGCTTGCCATCATTATGGGAAGCATTCGCTAACAATATAGCTGTTTACTTAAGTCTTACCGTCATTTATTAGGCATGCATTATGCCGTATACAACCAATGACAACCAAAATGCTGACATGCCAGCAATGATGGTAAAAAATTGGTCAATAATAAATTGTTCTAATTTCTTCATTTCACTTTTATTACGGGGTCTGACAATTCAATACTTAATCAAACCTTACCAGTTATAAAGCCAATTTGCGAGACTTTTTGCACTAATTTTAACCATTTGTTAACAAAGTGATGATTGTGGTGCACCAAATAAAATGATCTTGCACAAATAAGGTGCAATAAGCACTGATAAAAACGCCAAAATGAAACTGATATTGTATAAATTCAAGCAGTTATTCAATTAGGCATGATGTGTGCTTTGTATGAAGCTTTAGCGTGGCTGTATCTGGAGTTTCAAGTGAGCAAAAAAGATGTGCTGGTGGTGGTGGGAAATGGCATGGTGGGGCAATACTTTCTTTCCCAATGTGCCAATAGTGAGCTGCATGACAGATACGAGATTGTCACGTTCTGTGAGGAACCATTGTTCGCTTATGATCGCGTACATTTAAGTGAATATTTTACGGGTAAATCCGCGGAAGAATTGTCGTTAGTCGAAGCTGGCTTCTTTGAAGAAAACAATATGACCGTGCATTTAAACGACAGTGTTACCTCTATTGATAGAGAGTACAAAACAGTGCGATCTCGACAAGGCATAACGGTGCAATATGACACATTAGTGCTGGCGACAGGATCAAGTGCTTTTATCCCACCTATTGCAGGCCATGATCGTAAAGATTGTATCGCCTACCGTACTATTGCCGATCTTGATGACATGTTAGCAGCGGCTAAAACAGCCAAAGTCGGCACTGTCGTTGGCGGCGGACTATTAGGATTGGAAGCTTCAAAAGCTTTAAAAGAATTAGGATTAGAAACCCACGTTGTACAGTTTGCACCAAGATTAATGGCAGCCCAGTTAGATGAAACAGGGGCGGCATTATTAAAAAGTAAAATTGAAGCGATAGGCGTTACTGTACATACCAGTAAGAACACAACAGAAATAGTTGATGGTGAACAATGCCAACATAAAATGCTATTTGCTGATGGTGAAGCATTAGAAACAGATTTGATTATTTACTCGGCGGGTATTCGTCCTAGAGATGAGTTGGCCATGCAGTGTGGGTTAGAGATCGCTAATCGTGGCGGTGTAGTTATTGACAACCATTGCCAAACGTCTGATGAAAATATTTATGCTATCGGTGAATGTGCCTCATGGCAGAATCAAGTGTTTGGGTTAGTTGCGCCTGGTTATGCGATGGCAAGAACCGTCATTGAACATATGTCGGGTAATCAATCATTGCCTTTCACAGGTGCTGATATGAGCACAAAGTTAAAACTGAATGGTGTTGATGTTGCCAGTATTGGTGATCCACATGCATCGACGCCAGGCGCGATTGTTTATGATTATCAAAATGGTCGAGAAGGTATTTATAAACGATTAGTTGTCAGCGAAGATAATCAATATTTATTGGGGGCGGTTCTCGTTGGAGATGCAGATGATTATCCTACTTTATCGCAATATTATTTGAATGGTATTGCTCTGCCTAGCGAACCTGATTCTTTGATATTGCCATCACGATCTGGTGAAGCTATTGGCCTTGGGCCTGATGCGTTGCCAATGACGGCACAAATTTGTTCTTGTTATGACGTTTCTAAGGGGGATATTTGCCAATCGATTGATAATGGCAATACATCACTTGCTGCTTTAAAGGCCGATACTGAAGCTGGAACGGGCTGTGGCGGGTGTGCGGCGTTATTAAAATCAGTGTTGGACTGTGAATTAGAAAAAGCAGGGTTCGAAGTCAATACTGATATTTGTGAACACTTCCCTTATACCCGACAAGATTTATACAACATCGTTATGGTGGAAGAAATCAAAACGTTTAATACCTTGATACATAAACATGGTCAAGGTCGTGGTTGTGAGATCTGTCGACAAGCAGTGGGGTCGATTTTGGCGTCACAATGGAACGAATATGTCCTGAAAAAAGAACACCTTAGTTTGCAAGATACCAATGATACGTTTTTGGCCAATATGCAAAAAGATGGCACGTATTCTGTTGTACCAAGAATGGCTGGAGGGGAGGTCACGCCTGATGGGTTAATCGTGGTGGGGCAAGTTGCTAAAAAATATGGCTTGTATACCAAAGTTACGGGTGGCCAACGTGTTGATATGTTTGGCGCTAGGTTAGAACAACTGCCAGAGATATGGCGAATATTAATCGATGCCGGATTTGAGAGTGGTCATGCTTATGGTAAATCTTTACGGACAGTGAAATCCTGTGTGGGGAGTTCATGGTGTCGCTTTGGTGTGGATGATAGTGCTGGTCTCGCTGTTGAATTAGAAAACCGTTATAAAGGATTGCGTGCGCCGCATAAGATTAAATTTGCGGTATCTGGTTGTACCCGAGAATGTGCCGAAGCCCAAAGTAAGGATATCGGTATTATCGCTGTCGAAGGCGGCTGGAATTTATATGTGTGCGGTAATGGCGGCATGAAACCACGCCATGGCGATTTATTTGCAACCAACTTAGATAAACAAACCTTAATTCAATATATCGATCGCATTTTAACGTTTTATATACGGACAGCAGATCGTCTGCAAAGAACGTCTGTCTGGATGGAAAACATGGAAGGGGGATTAGAATATCTACGCTCTGTTGTTATCGACGATAAATTAGGCATAGGAGCACAATTAGAACAGCAAATGGCCGTAGTGATTGGGCATTATCAATGCGAGTGGAAAACGACGATTGAAGATGAAGATAAATTGAAACGTTTTCGTACTTTTGTGAATAGTGATAAAACCGATGAAAACGTCATTTTTGTAGAAGAAAGAGGGCAGGTTAGACCAGCAAATGAACAAGAAAAAGCAAAACTAACCCTTTTGGAGACAGCATAATGACGCATTGGGTTGATATTTGCGATAAAGCCGATCTGCAAGCTGATTCCGGTGTGTGCGCTCTAGTAGAAGATAAACATATTGCCATTTTTTATTTAGAGCAAGAGCAAAAACTGTTTGCCATCGACAATTACGATCCTTTTGGCAAGATATCGGTTTTGTCACGAGGTCTTATTGGCGACATTCAAGGTCAAGTCATGGTGTCCTCACCATTATATAAACATCACTTTAATTTAAGTACAGGACAATGTTTTGAAGATGATAGCGTTTCTCTTTGCACTTATGACGTACGCATCAATGGCGATCGCGTGGAATTAAATTTAAAGGGAGCATCATGATGGAGGTCAATTACTATATTGCAGATGTGTTTACTAAGCAGACTTTCTCCGGGGCACAAATTGCTGTTTTCCCAGAAGCCGATGGCTTAAATGAACAACAAATGGCATTAATTGCTAATGAAATGAATTTATCTG
This sequence comes from Piscirickettsiaceae bacterium, assembly GCA_024685975.1. GTDB lineage: Bacteria > Pseudomonadota > Gammaproteobacteria > Nitrosococcales > Methylophagaceae. The sequence goes on from JAIBDZ010000006.1 coordinate 56,229, forward strand.
AAACGGCATTTGTATTGAGCGCAACGCAAGATTCACATCAGCGCACAATGCGTGTTTTTTCACCGTTAGGGGAAATTGATTTCGCTGGTCATCCCATTATTGCAGCGGCCTACGTGTTAGCGGAATCGGGTGGAATCACATTAGAGGCCGGTAATACTTCATTAGTATTGAAACAAAAAAATCATGATACAACGGTAAATATCACCAGTGATAAAGGGAAGGTCAGCTTCGTTCAGTTTACCAATCAAGTCGAGGCTGTTATTGACCGGTTTACGCCATCAGATAACGAGCTAGCGGAATGTCTATCACTTAAAGTGAATGAATTAGATAAGCGTCATTTCTCAGCGCGCTTAGTCTCTTGTGGTTTTCCTTATTTAATCATACCAGTCTGGCAATATGAGTCAGTTAGGAAAGCCAAATTTAATTATGCTGCTTGGAGTCAATCGACGGCGCCACAAACTGCGGCACAAGAAATTATCTTATTTGCGCCCAAATCTCCGTATCAAAACGCGGATTTTAATGTGAGATTACTTGGATCAAATATTGGTATCAGAGATGACCCACCTGTGGGATCTGCTATGCCTGCTTTTGCGAGCTATTTATGTTCTTTTGATTTTACCCAACAAGGAACACATGTTTTTTCTGTAGACCGAGGTGATGATAAATGTCGCCGGAGTGTCATTAATATTGAAATGGATAATAAAGCACAAGGTCCACTGACATTACGGATCGGTGGTGAAGCAGTCATTGTCGCCAAGGGGACATTCTATTTATAGCGACCACATGACAGAGATAAAACAAAAATTAGTGTTAATCGGCAATGGTATGGCTGGCATGCGAACCATTGATGAATTATTAAAAATCGCGCCTGAAAAATATGATATTACCGTCTTTGGGAGCGAACCATATGGCAATTATAATCGCATCATGCTATCGCCAGTTCTAGCGGGTGATAAGACCATCAATGACATCATTATTCACGATGAAAAATGGTATCGACAACATGACATCACTTTACATACGAATACAACAGTAACAGACATTGATCGTGTCAAAAAGAAGATTGTAACGGACACCGGTCTTATCATTGAGTATGACAAAGTGATTATGGCGACAGGATCAAACCCTTTTGTATTACCTATACCAGGACATGATTTGCCTGGGGTGGTGAGTTTCCGAGATATTGCTGATGTCGAAATGATGATGACGACAGCAGAAACACGGCAACATGCTGTTGTGATTGGTGGTGGTTTATTAGGGTTAGAAGCGGCTAATGGACTCATGTTGCAAGGTATGGACGTGACGGTTGTTCATTTAAGCGATACTTTAATGAATCAACAATTAGATAGTATTGCCTCAGGATTGATTCAACAAGCGTTAGAAGAAAAGGGACTGCATTTTCGAATGGCACATATGACAGAAGCCTTAATAGGCGATGAGCGTGTGCGTGCCGTACGCTTTAAAAATGGTGATGAAATTCCTGCCGATTTAGTTGTCATGGCGGTCGGGGTTAAACCCAATATTGCATTGGCTAAAGCCAGTGGTATCCAATGTGAAAAGGGAGTCTTAGTCGATGACACGATGCAAACTTACAGCCCAGATATTTATGCCGTAGGGGAGTGTATTCAACATCGTCATCAAGTATTTGGTTTAGTGGCACCTTTATATGAACAAGCCAAAGTTTGTGCAAATCATCTTGCAGAATGGGGTATTGCCAGATATGTGACCAAAGTGACATCAACACAATTAAAAGTCACTGGCATTAAAGTATTTTCGACCGGTCATTTTAAGGGTAATGATGATAGCGAGATTATTAGCTATTTTGATCCCCAAAATGCTGTTTATAAAAAGCTTGTCATACAACAGCAAAAATTGGTTGGCGCAATTCTATCCGGCGAAACACAAGATGGGAACTGGTACTTTGATTTAATCAATGAGCAACAAGACATTACTCAATGGCGCGATAGATTAATTTTTGGTCGACAGTTTTGTGACGAAGGAACAGAGGCCACGGTATGAGCCAGTCAGTGAAAAGTACCTGCCCTTATTGTGGGGTAGGTTGTGGCGTTATTTTGACCGAGGTAGATGAACAATGGACGGTGAAAGGCGATCCCGAACATCCAGCTAACTATGGCCGTTTATGCTCTAAAGGATCTGCGCTTGCCGATACAGTAGGACTATCTGATCGCATGCAATATCCTAGTATTCAAGGTAAAAAAGTAAGCTGGGATACGGCAATAAGCACTATTAGCACCCAATTTTCTGACATCATCAAAACACATGGGCCAGATGCCGTCGCTTTTTATGTCTCAGGGCAATTATTGACGGAAGATTATTATGTTGCCAATAAGCTAATGAAAGGCTTTATTGGAAGTGGCAATATCGATACGAATTCAAGACTGTGTATGTCTTCAGCGGTCGCTGGTTATAAACGTGCTTTTGGCGCCGATAGCGTACCATGTAGTTACGAAGATATTGATCAGGCTGATCTCATTATATTAGAAGGATCAAATCTCGCTTGGTGCCATCCTATTTTATTTCAACGTATCAACCAAGCAAAACAACAGCGTCCTAATCTACAGGTTATCGTGATTGACCCAAGACAAACGGCCAGTTGTGATATTGCAGACTTACATTTGCCGTTAAAGCTAGGAACGGACGCCGTTTTATTTAATGGTTTATTACATTATTTGGCAACACAGGGCTATGACAATACCGCTTTTATCGAACAATCAACAGAAGGCGTTGAGGCGGCATTAGCTATTGCCGAGAAGACCGCTAGAACTAGTCAAATTGTGGCTGCACAGTGTGGTTTAACAGAACAACAAGTTGACGCCTTTTACAAGGCCTTTGCCACAACAGAAAAAGCGGTGACCTTGTATTCACAAGGGATTAATCAATCAAGTTCAGGTACAGATAAGTCAAACAGTATTATTAATTGTTACTTATTGACCGGGCGTGTAGGTCAATCTGGTATGGGGCCTTTTTCTGTCACAGGACAACCCAATGCGATGGGAGGTCGAGAAGTCGGTGGATTGAGTAATCAATTAGCCGCACATATGGAGATTGATAATCCTAGGCACAGAGATACTGTTGCTGAATTTTGGCAAACAAAGCAACTTGCTTCTAATGCGGGGGCGAAAGCGGTTGATATGTTTCGAGATGTCGCCAGTGGTAAAATAAAAGCCATTTGGATCATGGCAACAAACCCAGTTGTCAGTATGCCTGATGCTGATGCAGTGAAAGCGGCGTTAGAGAAATGTGAGTTAGTCATAGTTTCTGATTGTGAAGCAACAACAGATACCACAGAATGTGCAGATATTTTACTACCGGCGTTAGCTTGGGGGGAAAAGTCAGGCACAGTTACTAATTCAGAACGACGTATTTCACGTCAGCGTGCCTTTTTACCATCCCCTTTTGAAGCGAAAGCGGACTGGTGGATAATCAGTCAAGTGGCCAGAAAAATGGGTTTTGAAAAGGCCTTTAATTATCACAATAGCGCTGATGTATTTAGAGAACATGCTGCTTTGTCAGGATTTCAGAATCAGGGCGAACGTGATTTTAATATCAGTGGTTTATCACATATCACGAATGAGCATTATGATGACCTCACGCCCACGCAATGGCCCATTACACCAACACAATTAGCAGGAACAGCTAGATTATTTACGGATGGAAAATTTTTCACAGACAATAAAAAAGCACGCTTTATTGCGATCACACCGCGATTACCAATAGGTGAAGTGACGGGCACATTACCGTTAATGTTAAATACTGGGCGAGTGAGAGACCACTGGCACACCATGACAAGAACCGCACGTAGCGCCACGTTAAATGGCCATACGGCAGAGCCAAGTATTGATATTCATCCACAAGATATAATGAAATTTGGCTTAAAAGATGGCATGTTGGCAAAAGTAACAAGTGCCTTAAATACGATTGTTGTGCGTGTTGTTCAGACCAGCAAGCAAGCATGTGGTACCGCCTTTATTCCAATGCATTGGAATGCACAATTTGCAGCTAATGCACGTGTCGACAGTTTAGTGGCAGCACATGTCGATCCAATTTCAGGACAACCTGAACTAAAACAAACACCGATAGCCGTATCTCGATACCAATCTGCTTGGCAGGGTTTTATTTTAAGCCGAGATGATATTCCGTTAACGACGATAAAAGCAGCTGGCTTAGTGCAATATTGGGTGAAAATTAAAGGTAAACATTTCTGGCGTTATGAATTGTCAGGAGAAAAGCAAAGTGATGTTCAAACCGTATTGGACGAGTTATTAACAATCAATAAAACAGAATGGATTGAATATGCCGATTCAAGCCAAGAAGTTTATCGTTATGCACATATAGTCGATGACCAATTACAAGCAGTGGCCATGTTTTCAAACCAAACCGATTTACCCGCTCGGGCTTGGTTAAGTCAATTATTTCAAGAGACTGAACTTGACCCACAAGTTCGCCATACTTTATTGGCTGGAAAAGCAGGCAAAGGTGTTCCCGATGCCGGTGCGATAGTGTGTGCTTGTTTTGGCGTCGGTGAAAACACGATAAAAGAGGCAATTACATGTGGCAAAGCGATGACAACAGAACAGTTAGGTCAACAGTTGAAGGCGGGTACCAATTGTGGTTCTTGTTTACCTGAGTTAAATAATCTGATTTCCAATACAAAACCTATACCAGCTTAGTTTTAGTGCATTTCCATTAACAACGTGCTCAAAGCTGGTGCATATGGCACAACACAACAGCAGTGAAATCCAAATAATTATATAAAAAATAATGACTTAAATAAATGGCAAGGACATTGCCTCTTGTTATTTATAGTTGAGATAAATGAGTATCAAAAGTGGGTCAGAAAGTAGTTGTTAATGAATACGCTACTTTAATTTTTTATATAAGGAAGCTTCATGTCAAATACAAAAACAGCATTATCTGCGACATTGCTCGTATCATCAATGAGTCTGGGCACGCTCTCAACAGCAGTACAGGCTGAGGATGCTTTTATGGACGCATTAACTGGCGGTAAGGTGAGTTTTTCAGCTCGCGTTCGTTATGAGTCTGTTGAACAAGATAATGCTTTAAAAGATGCTGATGCTTTAACGCTGAGAACAACGTTAGGGTATAAAACAGGCAGCTTTAATGGCTTTACAGGATTCATTGAATTAGAAGATGTGTCTGATCTCGGCTCTGATGATTACAACAGTACAACGAATGGTAAAGGGACATATTCCGTTATTGCCGATCCTGAAGGTACAGAAGTGAACCAAGCTTATTTAGGTTATCAATATGGTGACAATGAAGTGAGGTTTGGTCGCCAAGAAATTTTTTATCGTAAGACACCATTCCACCGTTTTGTGGGTAATGTTCTGTGGCGTCAAAACCATCAGTCTTATGATGCATTACGGTTGACTAGCAAGGCGTTAACAAATACTAAATTTGAATATGCTTATTTAACTAAAATTCATACTATTTTTGGTGAAGATAGTAATACCGCTTTAATTGATGATGGAGATATTGATGTCGAGGCACATTTATTGAGTGTGCAATACAGCGGTTTACCCATCGGGACAATATCAACGTACGCGCATTTGGTTGATTACGATGATAGCGAAGCTATTTCCAATAAAATTATCGGTGCCAGATTAAGCGGATCTCAAGCTGTATCTGATGATGTTCAAGTGCTTTATACCGCGGAGTATGCACAACAAGATGATTATAAAGATGGGACCCAAGATGACCATAATTATTATTTGGCCGAATTAGGTGGAAAATATAAAGGGTGGTTAGCGAAACTATCTCATGAAGTTCAAGAAGGAGATGGCACAACAAGTTTCAAAACGCGATTAGGGACGAATCATGCATACCAAGGTTGGGCAGATCAGTTTTTGACAACACCGGCACAAGGTCTAGAAGATACTTACTTAACGGTCGCGGGCATGGTCTTTGGGACTCGATTAGTGGTCGCTTATCATGATTTTGAAACAAATGAAGACAGTATTGATGCGGGTGATGAGTTGAATATTTTACTGACTAAGAAATTCAATCAACATTATTCCATTGGGGTGAAATATGCTGATTATGAGGCGGGTGATTTAGCTGGGAAAGTCGATACTGAAAAGTTTTGGGTTTTTGGCCAAATGTCATTTTAATGTTTCTTTAAACAGACTAGGTTGAGTGTTGTTTTGAACTGGTTTTAAAAGGAATAAAATCAAACACAAAAACATGAAAAATAAGGGTAAGAAGCAATATTTAACCTAGTCAAAGCAGATAATAGAAAGTGAAAACAATGAATACAATTCTATTGAGTGAATCAAAAGCAGCCAGTGAATTAGTTCGGTCTGTGCTGGCGGTAAATAAAGACTATGACTTAATTTACGAGGCGACGAGTTTGACGGAATTAATGACTGCTCAAGTCGTTCAACCTGAATTGATGATTTTATGTATTACTTCTCCTGATCAGCAGTTATTGATGCAATTAAAGTTAGTAGAAGAACGGTTTCCTTTGCCTATTATTATTTTCACGGAAATAGAAGGAAGCCATGCCATTGAATCTGCAATCGAGGCAGGTGTCAGTGCTTATGTCGTTGATGGCTTATCTGAACCACGTCTTTTACCGATTATTAGGACAGCGATAGCGCGTTTCAAACAAAGTTTATCGATGCAAAAAGAGTTAAATCAATTACGTACCACACTGTCTGAACGCAAAATTATAGACCGTGCAAAAGGCATTATCATGGCGCAAAAAAAATGTACGGAAGAAGAGGCCTATTCTTTACTCAGAACCACAGCGATGAATCAAAATAGTCGCTTAGCTTTATTGGCTCAAAATATTATTGATACCGCGGGTTTGCTAGGCTCGGCTTCTAGATAAAGTGCCCTCAATTTGCTCTATTATTCAAAAATGACCGCATCAAAAAACACCATGACGCACAATATTAGTGCGGTCAAATACCCAAACGGATATAAAAAACGCTCGCTCGTTTTCAACTGCATGATTTGTCATCATTTTTCTAAACATTAGTTTATTGGCTTAAACATTGCACTAAAACTCTCTAATCACAGAATGTAACAGTGGTACATGCGAAGACACTTGGGCTTCTAGCTTAATAATAAAGCGTTGTTGACTGATGACATGATGAATGGAAAGCACTTTTGAAATTGACCTTGGAGCAGTAAATGCACACCTTCACCACACTTTTTTCACGTAGAAAAATAATCACACTTTTGGCTATGGCCAATATAGCTATTTCAGCGAGTTTAATGCCATTGTCAATTGCAACGGCAGCGCCAGGAGAATTAGAAAAAGAAGATTTGAAATTTGGGTTTATTAAACTCACAGATATGGCCCCACTCGCCATTGCGTACGAAAAAGGCTTTTTTGAGGATGAAGGGCTTTATGTCACCTTAGAGGCTCAAGCTAACTGGAAAGTATTATTAGATGGTGTTATCGATGGCAATCTGGATGGTGCTCATATGTTAGCGGGGCAACCGCTTGGTGCGACAATTGGATTTGGGACTAAAGCCGATATTATCACGGCCTTTAGCATGGACTTAAATGGTAATGCGATTACAGTATCGAATGATATCTGGGAGCAAATGAAGCTTCATGTTCCCATGGAGGCTGGAAAACCTATTCACCCGATTAGTGCGTCATCTTTAAAACCAGTAGTGGAGTCATATATTGATGAGGGTAAGCCATTCAAAATGGGTATGGTTTTCCCAGTCTCAACACATAACTACGAACTGCGATATTGGTTAGCCGCTGGCGGTATTCACCCTGGGTACTATGCACCACATACCGGTGATGTTAGTGGTCAAATTGATGCAGAAGCGTTGTTATCAGTCACACCGCCACCACAAATGCCTTCAACAATGGAAGCGGGCACAATCTATGGTTATTGTGTGGGTGAACCATGGAATCAGCAAGCTGTTTTTAAAGGCATTGGTGTTCCAGTCATCACAGACTATGAGATTTGGAAAAATAATCCAGAAAAAGTATTTGGTGTCAGTCAATCATGGTCCGATAATAACCCGAATACACATATCGCTGTTGTGAAATCATTGATTCGCGCGGCTGCATGGTTAGACGATAACAATAATGCGAACCGGCCGGAAGCAGTGAAAATTTTATCTCAAAGTCATTATGTTGGTGCTGATTATGATGTGATTGCGAATAGTATGACGGGTACATTTGAATATGAAAAAGGGGATACGCGTGATGTGCCAGATTTCAATGTGTTTTTCCGTTATAACGCTACCTATCCCTATTATAGCGATGCGATTTGGTACTTAACGCAAATGCGTCGTTGGGGACAAATCCCTGAAGCAAAATCAGATCAATGGTTTATGGATATTGCTAAAAAGGTCTACCGTCCTGACATTTATGCCATTGCGGCCAAAGAACTCATTGCAGAAGGCAAGTTATCGTCAGCTGATTTCCCTGACTTTGTAACAGAAACTGGGTTTAAAGCACCACAAACAGAGTTTATTGATGAAATTACTTTCGATGGCACGAAGCCTAATGCTTATCTTGAGCAATTCCCTATTGGTTTAAAAGGCGACATGGTAGTCGACTAACTTAAACTGATTTTCTGCAGCGAAGCGAGATTTCAAATCATTCTCGTACACTTCTAACAACAAGATATTAAAAATAATGAAAGATAAATTGATCAATTTCTTTGAAATGACAGGTTTTGACTGGTTTGTGCCTATTGTTAAGTTGGTTTCTGGTGACTCACCGAAAGAGCAATTAACATTATTAGTTAAAATGGTCGGTATTCCGATGGTTGCCTTTGCAGTGTTTTTGGTTTTATGGCATGTCGGTGCGGCGAAAGTCGTGACTAGCTTAGGACAGGTACCAGGGCCTGTACAAGTGTATGAGCAAGCAACTAATCTTATTGATGAGCATTATCAAGAACGTGAAAAAGAAGTGAAATTTTATGAACGTCAGGAAAAACGCAATGCTGATAAATTACTCAAAAACCCTGATGCAAAAGTGAAAATAAGGCCTTATACCGGTAAAGAAACCTTCTTTGACCAAATCCTAACGAGTTTAATTACCGTATTTGCCGGTTTTATTATCGCAAGTATTATCGCTATTCCTATAGGCATTATGAGTGGTTTAAGTGATACTCTATATTCCGCTTTAAACCCAATTATTCAGATATTTAAGCCTGTGTCACCCTTAGCGTGGTTACCCATTGTTACGATGGTAGTCAGTGCCACATATGTGTCATCGGATCCCACTTTTTCTAAATCCTTTTTAACGTCAGCGATTACTGTCACTTTATGTTCCTTATGGCCAACGTTGATTAATACTGCTGTTGGTGTGTCCTCGATTGATCGTGATCTGATTAATGTGGGACGAGTGTTACGACTTAATTACATTACAACAGTATTTAAGATCGTGATTCCAGCTTCGATTCCGATGATTTTCACAGGTTTACGTATTTCATTAGGCATTGGTTGGATGGTCTTGATTGCGGCTGAAATGTTAGCGCAGAACCCAGGTTTAGGTAAGTTTGTTTGGGATGAGTTCCAAAATGGTAGTTCTTCATCTTTAGGCAGAATTATGGTCGCGGTATTGACCATCGGGATCATCGGTTTCTTATTAGACCGAATCATGCTGACATTACAAAAAGCCTTCTCATACGATAAAAACGCGATAGTTCGCTAGGATAAAATCATGGAAAAATATTTAAATATCGATCATATCAGTATTGAATTCCCTACGCCAAATGGCCCTTTTAAAGCTCTAGATGATGTGAGTTTAAAAGTTGATAAAGGGGAGTTCGTTAGCATTATTGGACATTCTGGTTGTGGTAAGTCGACGGTGATGAACATTGTGGGTGGTTTATATCAAGCAACCAGCGGGGGAGTGGTACTCGAAGGTCGTGAGGTCAATGAGCCTGGTCCTGATAGAGCGATCGTATTTCAAAACCATTCTTTATTCCCATGGCTGACGTGTTATCAAAATGTTGAATTGGCAGTGAAGTCAGTCTTTAAAGGGAGAAAATCGTCAAAAGAAATGCAAGAATGGGTCGAGCACAATATTGAACTCGTGCATATGAGTCACGCCAAGGATAAACTGCCTGCCGAAATTTCAGGTGGCATGAAACAGCGTATTGGCATAGCGAGAGCATTAGCAATGGAACCGAAGGTACTATTGATGGATGAGCCTTTTGGTGCTTTAGATGCTTTAACAAGAGCGCATCTACAAGATTCATTAATGGAGATCCAAGCAGAGTTAAATAATACCGTGATGATGATTACGCACGATGTGGATGAAGCCGTATTGTTGTCCGATAAAATTGTCATGATGACCAATGGTCCTGAGGCGACAATAGGAGAGGTACTTGACGTGACATTGCCCCGCCCAAGGGCACGATTAGAGCTTGCTCATGATCAGCAATATAATTATTTTCGCTCAGAAGTGATTCATTTTTTACATGAGCGCCATGCGCGAAAAGTGGCGTAATCAATGAGCAATCCCTTGTGAAGATGAAGTAGGGGATTGCTTGTGACAGCGTTAACCGAAGTTAATTTGTGCTTCGAGATCATTACGCGAGTCAGCATTACGAAGGGCTTCCTCCAATGAAATCCGATTGTTTTTGTACAATGCCAATAACGCTTCATCAAACGTTTGCATGCCATTGGCTCCACTGCCTTTCATGGCTTCTTTGATGCCATTTAATTCTCCTTTGAGAATGAGGTTATTGATGTGAGGTGTGCTGACTAAAACTTCAATTGCAGCACAACGTTTACCTTGTGTATCAGGAATTAAGCGTTGTGAAATCACAGCGCCTAAGTTGGCTGATAGATCCATAAATAATTGTTTATGTTGAGACTGTGGAAACATATTGATGATACGTTCCATGGCTTGGTTAGCATTATTCGCATGCAATGTTGAAATGCATAAATGACCGGTATTAGAAAGCTCTAATGCCGCTTCCATTGTTTCGCGGTCGCGAATTTCCCCAATTAAAATGACATCGGGTGCTTCACGTAAACTGGCTTTTAAAGCGCGTGCATAAGATGTCGTATCCGTGCCAATTTCACGTTGGTTCACGATCGATTTGAGATTAGGGTGCGAAAATTCGACAGGATCTTCAATAGTGAGAATATGGCCTGCAGATTCTTCATTACGATGATTTATCATTGCGGCCATAGTAGTGGACTTACCTGAACCTGTGCCCCCCACCATTAATAATAATCCACGCTTAGCCATGATAAGTTCTAATAATACCGGTGGAAGATCTAATTCCTCCGCCGTCGGAATTTGGGTTGGAATTAATCGTAAGACAATACCAATGGTGCGACGCTGATAAAAGACATTGACACGAAAGCGAGCACTGTTATCAGGCAAGCTAATGGCAAAATCAAGATCTTTATTGGCTTCAAATTCTGCAATTTGTTCTTCAGACATAATGTCGTAAGCCGCAGATTGTGTCAGCTCAGGCGTTAATAAATAATCATCTAATTCAATTGCAGTGCCATGGACTTTTGCTTTTACCGATGAACCTGAAGTGATAAATAAATCCGAACCGCCAAGTTCAACTAATTTATTGAGATAGGGCATGATGTTTAATTGTTCCCTAGGCGCATCACCGAGCACATGTATATCTGTTGGAATGATATTTTTTTCAGAACGTTGGCGTTGGTCCTGGCTCAGCGTGATGGTGAGCGATTGGGGCGATGTTTGGGTGATGTCAGTAATTAAATTAGCACCGGCATCTAATGAAGCAATAAACCGAATTTGTTGGTTAATGGAAAATTGCAGTTTTTGTGTGTCATTGGTAATAAAGTCAAAAATGGTGTTCATCATGTCAGGACTGACAATTTGTTGACCAACAACACGTTGTTGACCATCTAATAAGACAGTTGGCGCCTGATTTGACGAGAAAACTAAGTTATCAGCTTGTTTCTCAAGCATAAGTTTGACGTAAGGGCTTATATCCATGATGAGCTCGCTATGCAAAAAGTAAAGTCAGTAACAATATGACGATTAATCATCTTGTAAAATAGCTAAGCTAGCCGCTTTAGCACTATCTGTTTGTTGTTGTGACTTAGGGTTGTCAAAGTTTTTCTCTACCGCAAGCCCTAAGTTCGATTCAGGACTTACTTCTGATTTACCTTCTTTGGCCAGTTTGATTTTGAGTCTGACTTCATTGATAGAGTCGGCATTTTTCAACGCTTCATCATAACTAATAGTCCCAGCTTGATAGAGGTCAAAGACGGCTTGATCAAAGGTTTGCATACCCAGTTCTCGTGAACGTGTCATGACTTCTTTGATGCCAGAGACATCGCCTTTGGATATTAAGTCAGCAATTAAAGGCGTATTGAGTAATACTTCAATGGCAGCGACACGTCCGCCATCGGTCGTTTTAATTAAGCGTTGTGAGATGATGGCGCGTAAATTAAGCGACAAATCTTGCATGAGTTTTTCTTGCTTATCTGATGGGAAAAACCCCAATACACGGTCAATGGCTTGATTAGCGTTATTGGCATGTAATGTCGCAAGAGCAAGATGACCTGTTTGAGCAAATTCAACCCCAAAATCCATGATTTGTTTATCACGAATTTCACCTAATACAATCACGTCTGGTGCTTGACGTAAGGTGTTGTGGAGTGCTTCTTCCCAACTATCAGTATCAACGCCAACTTCACGTTGCATAATGACGCAGTTTTTATGCGGGTGCACATATTCAATCGGATCTTCAACGGTAATAATATGGCCAAAACTATATTCATTTCGATGATCCAGCATGGCTGCCATCGACGTAGACTTACCGGAACCAGTCCCCCCGACCATCATGACTAGGCCATTTTTTGACATGATGATGTCTTTCATCACTTGAGGCAGTTTCAGTTCATCGATAGTAGGGATATGAGAAGCGATGACACGGATGACTAAGCCCATCATGCCTTGTTGAATAAAAGCATTAACACGAAAACGACATAATCCTGCTGGAGCAATAGCAAAGTTACATTCTTTCTTTTCTTCGAAAAATTTGAGCTGTTTATCATTCATGACACTTAGCGTGATGGATTGTGCATCTTCAGCGCTAAGGGGATGTTTAGATAAAGGGGTCATGACCCCTTTAATTTTGATCGCTGGTGGGAAGCCTGCGGTAATAAATAAGTCAGAACCATCTTGTTCTAACATCATGCTTAGTAGCTTAACTACTAGAGACATGGCTTCATTTCTTTCCATTCCTAACCTCTCTCCACACTCATAATTGAGTATCCGTGGTTTACTTCTATTTAGCCGGCATCATGTCATGAAATGCCAAAAGATTAAGTGAAGAAGTTCACTGTTTATTAAATAGTTAGCAGAGATAGGAAGCATCGTTGCCTTAAGATAAGGTGAGAAAAATATGATAGCATTCACCACCAAAAACACCTTCCTTGTTTATACATAGAGACTATCATGCTCGCGATAAAAAAATGTTATCAAGCTATCATTATTATGGGCTTGATGGTCTGGGCTACAGCAAGCTATGCGGAAATGGATGTTGATTGGGTGTCATTTACACTCGACAACGATCTGTTTTTAAATAATGATAATGGCTATACCAATGGTGTCTTTTTTTCTATTTATGACACCGGAGTAGGCGAGGATAAACCAAAGCCGAGCCTGCTAGTTTGGCCCATGATGTGGTCATTGCCTGACGTGTCATACCATACTGCCGTTAATGCCTATAGCGTTGGGCAGGTGATGATGACACCGGATGACATTACATTAAAGAATCCGCCAGAAGATCAATTACCATATTCGGGTGTTTTATTTTTAAATACATCCTATCTTGCGATACAAGATCAATACGCGGATAAAATTTCCACTACCTTGGGTGTTGTTGGGCCTGTATCTGGTGCAAAACGCTCTCAAAAATTTGTACATAGATTAATTGGATCAAAAGATCCTAAAGGCTGGGGCACACAATTAAAGAATGAGCCTATTTTCCAACTAACACGTGCAAGGGCTTGGCGTGCTTTAGCGACAAAGTCTAATTGGGCCGATATGGTTGTCACGTCAGAAATCGCTGCGGGCACATTATCAAGTTATGTTGAAACTGGCATGACGGTACGGGTAGGGCAAGGTCTACAGCGCTCTTATGCCAGTGTTTTGCTAAATGGTTCGCGGACAACTAATCCCGTTGCAATTGATGATGGTTGGTATCTTTATGCTGGCGTGAAGGCAGGGTATGTGTTTAACCAAATTTTTACCGATGGTAATACATTTAGAGACAGTCGTTCAGTCGATTATGATCATGAACGGATAGGGGTAACGGCAGGTTTGGCTTATTCGTGGGGGCCATTTTCTATGACCTTAGCGCTGGCAGATTCTAATATTTTAGATAGTCGTGATAGAGCCGAACAGCTAGAAGATCTAACACAATATGGCTCGCTGACGATTGCATGGAAATTGTAATCAGTTTGAATGTGGTACCGAGGGCGAGAATCGAACTCGCACTTCCGAAGAAACCGGATTTTGAATCCGGCGCGTCTACCAGTTCCGCCACCCCGGCACATTCAAGGTTGGGGATTATAGCGGCACAGAGCGTTATAGGGAAGCCTTAATTTAGATGAAGGCCGCATAAAGATGGTATGCAAGGTGAACAATTCGTGAAAAAATTCATCAGTTTGTTATGATCTTGCCATGAAATTATCTGATTTTAAATTTGATTGCCCACCAGAACTTATCGCGCAATACCCAACAGCGGAAAGAACCGCTAGCCGTCTTTTAACTTTAAAGGGCGAAACGGGTGAGCTGCAAGATAAACAATTCACTGATTTATTAGACTTTCTTCGCCCAGATGACTTATTAGTCTTTAATAATACCAAGGTGATTCCTGCACGGTTATTAGGCCAAAAAGACAGCGGTGGAAAGGTAGAGGTATTAGTCGAGAGGGTACTCGACCAGCACCGTGTTTTAGCGCATATTCGGAGTAGTAAATCACCTACAGCGGGCCGTACTTTATTATTAGAGTCTGCATTAGAGGTAGAAGTGTTAGGCCGACACGAAGCCTTATTTGAACTATATTTTCATCATCAACAAACGGTAGTGACCTTGTTAGAAGAATATGGTCGCTTGCCTTTGCCGCCTTATATCGATCGTGATGTTGCACCTGATGATATGGACCGGTATCAAACGGTTTACGCTGAACATATTGGCGCAGTGGCTGCACCGACAGCGGGCTTACATTTTGATGAGTCAATGATGGCGCAACTAGATGAAAAAGGTATCAATAAAGCGTATGTGACATTGCATGTTGGCGCGGGTACTTTTCAGCCTGTACGCGCTGATGATATTGAGCAACATCAGATGCACTCAGAAAGAATTGAAGTGTCTGAACGAGTTTGCCAGCAAATACAGCAAACCCGTGACAACGGTGGCCGTGTTATAGCGGTAGGCACGACCAGTGTTAGGGCATTAGAGTCTGCGTCACGAACGGGCCAGCTTCAACCTTATGAAGGTGAAACAGATATTTTTATTTACCCTGGCTACCGTTTTCAACAAGTTGATGCCATGATTACAAATTTTCACTTGTCTGAGTCAACATTATTAATGTTGGTGTCAGCTTTTGCTGGTAGAGATGCTATTTTGTCAGCATATCGACATGCCGTTGTTAAAGCGTATCGATTTTTTAGTTATGGCGATGCCATGTTTATCACGCGGAAACCTTTATGAATTTATTAGACCATGTCCGTTTTGTCTTGGTTGGTACAACACATCCAGGCAATATTGGCGCAGCAGCGCGTGCGATGAAAACAATGGGGCTGACACGCTTACATTTAGTGGAACCATTGCATTATCCGAATGCCGAAGCGACCGCTAGAGCATCCGGTGCAGATGATATTTTAGCCAATGCCGTAGTGCATGATAATCTGGACGCTGCGATAGCAGACTGTCGTCATGTCTTTGGTATGAGCGCGCGCCTTCGTCATTTGCCAGTGCCAGTGGTTGACCCCAGACAAGCAGCAGAACAAATTCACCAATATGATGATAAAACGCAAGTCGCTATTGTGTTTGGGCGAGAGCATTCTGGTTTATCGAATGAAGAGTTAGATCGATGCCAGCATTTAATTAATATTCCTGCTAACCCTGAATATAGTTCATTGAACTTGGCTGCAGCTGTGCAGGTGTTTGCTTATGAGATGAAAATGCAATTTGATCGTGAGATTGAGCGAGGGCGTATCGGGGAAGATCGCGAGCAGATTGAAGCGGCTGATTTAGCGCATTTATATCAACATTTTGAGCAAAGCCTGACGACTATTGGTTTTTTAGATCCTGATAATCCGAAAAACTTAATGCGACGGATTAAACGACTCTTTAACCGTGCGGATTTAGACCGAAATGAATTACAAATTTTGCATGGTATTTTACGAGCAGCAGAAACGAAAGCGGATAAAAATAAGGATAAATCATGACAGACAAAGTGAACCTTTGGCAGCATATTAAAGAAGATATTCACTGCGTCTTTGAGCGCGATCCCGCGGCAAGAACCACATTTGAAATTATTACGACTTATCCTGGCGTACAAGCCATGCAATGGCATCGTTTAAGCCATTGGCTTTGGCAATGTAAATTAAAATGGTTTGCTCGGTTTTTTTCGATGTTAGCACGCTGGTTAACAGGGATCGAAATTCACCCAGCCGCTAAAATTGGCCGTCGCTTTTTTATTGACCATGGTATGGGTGTTGTGATTGGTGAAACGGCCGAGATTGGTGACGACTGCACTTTGTACCATAGCGTGACATTGGGTGGGACGTCTTGGAAAGAGGGCAAACGTCACCCAACGCTTGGAAATAATGTCGTTGTCGGTGCAGGGGCCAAAGTGTTAGGGCCAATAACCATTCATGATGGTGCGCGAATTGGGTCAAATGCGGTAGTGGTCAAAGACGTCGAACAAGATCAAACAGTTGTTGGTGTACCGGGCCGTGTTGTGAAAACAGCATTAACAGAAGACCAAAAACAAAAACAAAAGTTGGCTCAATCGGTTGGGTTTGATGCCTATGGCACTTCCAGCAATACATTAGACCCCGTGGCATCAGCGATTCATGGTTTGATCGAACATATTCATGCTTTGGACAAACGAGTTGATACGATGTGCCAGACGATTCAACAGCTTGGTGGTGAACTACCTAATGTCAATATGCCAGATTTGAAAGATTGCGATTTAACCCCTGATAATAAAAAAGATCAACAAGACAAATAGTTGACTAAATTAGTTGGTCATGTAGAATTCGTGTTAAATAATAAAAACAACACATATTATAGGGGTAATTGCAGATGCGATTAACGACAAAAGGCCGTTATGCTGTTACAGCGATGCTAGATTTGAGCCTAAATTATGGTGTTCGCCCGATTACATTGGCTGATATTTCTGATCGACAAGGTATCTCGTTATCATATCTTGAGCAATTATTTGCGAACTTACGTAAGCAAGGACTAGTCTCAAGTAGTAGGGGGCCAGGTGGTGGCTATCGGCTGAGTCGTGCAGCTGAAGAAGTGACGGTATTTGAAGTGATTTCTGCGGTTGATGAAAAAGTAGATACAACTCGCTGTGAAGGGAAAGGTAATTGCTCCAATGGCGAACAATGTTTAAGCCACGAAATTTGGCATAGCTTGAGTGAGCAAATTAAACTGTATTTAGACAGTATTACATTAGGCGATGTTGTGAAAAATCACCAAATGGCAAACGAAAGCAATGAAAAAGTTATTAAATTTGAGATGAGTTAATCCATATGATCACCATTACAGAATCAGCAGCACAACGCATCGAAGCTATGTTAGCTAAACGAGGGGCGGGTATTGGCTTGCGTATTGGTGTTAAAGAAAGTGGTTGCTCAGGCTATAGTTACGCATTAGATTACGCCGAATCCATTGATGATGATGATATTGTTGTTGAGCAACATGATGTCAAAGTTGTTGTGAAACAAGACAGTATGCCGATCTTAGATGAAATGGAATTAGACTACGTAAAAGAAGGGTTAAACCAAAGCTTTAAGTTTAATAATCCGAATGTCGTTTCATCTTGTGGCTGTGGTGAAAGTTTCAGCGTGACAAAATAATTCCAGCTTTTTTGTCGTGACATAGCACAAGGCTGCTATGATCCTTTTATGGATAATCTAGATAATCTTTCATTTGATGCCAAACATATTTGGCATCCCTATTCCAGCATGGTTCTACCGGGCCAAATCCACGAAGTGGTATCAGCACAAGGTGTATATCTTACTTTAGAAGATGGCCGGCAAATTATTGATGGCATGTCTTCATGGTGGTCTGCTATTCATGGCTATAACCATCCTCAATTAAATGCCGCTGCAAAAGAGCAAATTGACCAAATGTCACACGTGATGTTTGGTGGCTTAACCCATCCTCCTGCGGTTGAGTTAGCTAAAAAGCTTATTGCGATAACCGCACAACCTTTACAACATATCTTTTTTGCAGATTCTGGTTCCATTGCCGTTGAAGTCGCAATTAAAATGGCATTGCAATATTGGTTTGCTCAAGGGGAAACAAGCAAACAGCAATTGTTAACGGTACGCCATGGGTATCATGGCGATACTTTTGCCGCTATGTCAGTCAGTGATCCTGAAAATGGTATGCATCATTTATTTGAACATGTGGTGGCAAAACAATGGTTTGCTCCAGCACCAACCTGTCGTGAAGATACTGATTGGCATCCATCTGATATCGCCGAAATGAAGGCATTACTACAACAACACCATCAAGATATTGCCGCGGTCATGATTGAGCCGCTAGTGCAAGGTGCTGGTGGCATGCGTTTTTATTGTCCTGAGTATTTACGCCAATTAAGGGCATTATGTGACGATTATAATGTGTTATTAATATTGGATGAAATTGCGACAGGATTTGGGCGAACGGGCAGTTTATTTGCCTATGAGCAAGCGGATATTGTTCCTGACATTTTATGTGTCGGTAAAGCCTTAACCGGTGGTTATATGACATTGGCCGCTACGTTGTGTACTGAACAAATTGCAAAAGGTATGAGCGCTGACGGAGAAGGGGTGCTCATGCATGGGCCAACCTTTATGGCTAACCCTTTAGCTTGTCGTGTCGCTTGTGCCAGTATTGATGTATTACTCGCTTCTCCATGGCAAACACAAGTCAACAATATTGAGCAGCAATTGAATCAAGAATTACAGCCATATCTTGCCAAAAAAGGCGTGAAAGATGTCCGTGTCAAAGGGGCGATTGGTGTGATTGAATTAGAAGAAACTCTATGGCAACACATGGCTTGGCTACCTCGTTTTTTTGTAGATCAAGGTGTTTGGGTTCGTCCATTTAAAAACTTGTTGTACATAATGCCGCCATATGTGATTCAAGCAAAGCAGTTAACGCAAGTTACGTTAGCGATGGGGGCAGCGATAGACGCTATTATGCATGTCCAAGAAGCTTAATCAGAGACTGGTATTTTGACTCAAAAGACAGTATCGTAGAACCATGCCCGTTGTTTATTTGAGAGGAGAAAAACATGGCCAATGAAGGTTATCATGAGCCGATTGAAGAGCTATCTGCAAAAACACGAGATATGCATCGCGCGATCACATCGTTGATGGAAGAGCTAGAGGCTGTTGATTGGTATAACCAACGTGTTGATGCTTGTCAGGATCCAGAGTTAAAGGCGATTTTAGAACATAATCGTGATGAAGAAAAAGAACATGCAGCAATGGTGCTCGAATGGATCCGTCGTCAAGACCCCACAATGGATAAAGAATTAAAAGAATATCTATTTACAGAGAAATCATTGAGTCACGATTAAGTTTATTCGATGATCTGAAAAAACCATGGGAATGGTGTATTGCTGTCGTCATCTTGCAAAGTGAATTGATAATAACGTTGTCCGTTTTGCATGAACGATGTTGAGTCGATGATGTGTAGGCCATGCAAATGAATGAAACTGTCGGCTTCGGTTACATTCAATACTTGAAAAGCGTGTGAGATAGCATCACCATTACCCGTTTCCCAAATTACAGCCAGAAGTTGATTGAGCGCTGTTTCGGCTTGTTTTGCTTCGGATAATAAGTTGAGATCGTATGCACAGGCCATCGCTGTGTAATGCGCGTTGATATTGACATAATGTTGTGTCAGAACCTGTTTAGCTTGTTCAAGACATGTAACGCTATCATCGGTAATGATTTGCATGAGATTAGGGTCTAATGCGGTCAATGCGATGGTGTTATTTTGTCTTTTCGTTGCAATATACCGTTGTTTCAAGGCGATAAAATTATCTAATGTTGGTGTTTGTTTTGTGATTGAGACTTGCTGTTGATAGGCGAGCTCGACTGCGTTGAGTGACGATATTGCAGGCGTACAAGACGTGGTGATAACTGAGACAATAACAAGATACAACCAAGCCATTTTATTGAGATTAAAGTGGCCGTCTGGCTAATTCTACTAATGCCGTGCGGGCTTCTAGGGTCGTGGTGATTGGCATGTCAAAAGTGATGCGTGTAATGCCTTCTCCTGTACGAAGATGAAAACCTTCTCGATCGATGCCGACTAAAGTCGGTAAATTATCGTCATCATAAGCCAAATTAAATAAGTCACAATAGTGATTTAATGCTTCCTGATGATCGCTATTCATATGTTCCACAATATGACTTTCTTCTTCAGAGCTAAATGGATTAGCAACGAGAAAGTCATTGCTTTCTACCCAATAAATTTCACCAAAACCGCCAATATAACGAATCTTTACGCATTCGATAGTATAAAAGTGGAAATCATGAGTACGGTGAAACCCTTTAGATTGCGGATAAAAACGATAATATCGTTCGGCACTTGCCTTGTCATTGATACGAATTGCATTGCCAACATAAGTGACGCGCCCAGCAGCTTGTGTATCATCAAGTTGACAGTCATAAGCAATCAAAGACACCTTATTATTAGCATCAATATTGCGGGTATGCTGTGCAATCGTGCTGATTAAAATGACAGGTTGGCCTTTGTCGTCAAAGCAGTACGGTGTAATAGAACCGAATGGGTAACCGGGTATATCAACAGATTGTGTGCTTAAAACGCCATTGCAACGTGATTGGAATAAAGTTTTGGCTTGTTGAATTGCTTTGGTTTCTTGGCTCATTAAGGTTCCTTGTCCATTACGAGAGGGCAATTTTAACGACTTTCATGCATTCAAAGTCGACTCCAGCGATATTTTCTTTATCCGCATAATAAATCATATCGACACGAGCGCCTTTTAAGGATTGGTAGCGACGCTTTCGTTTATATTTAAAAGGGACGTCATGTTGATCGATTAAGACCGTATTTAAAAACCAGTCGCCTTGTTGTCGTTGTACGTGTGAAGCGACTTTCTGCATTGTCGCATGGACTAAATTATCATTTTCAGCTAAAAATTGTTTAATTGATTTCATGAGTTTAATGCCTTTTGATATCGTTGATGCAGAATACGAACACGTTCGACATAAACTTGAGTTTCTTTATAAGGCGGAATGCCATCATATTTTCTGACAGCACCTGGGCCTGCATTATAGGCTGCGGCTGCCAGTTGAATATCATTTTTAAAATCGCGTAATAATTGAGCAAGGTATTTAGCCCCACCCATAATGTTTTGGGCAGGATCACGGGCATTATCCACACCAAGTTCCCGAGCGGTTGCTGGCATTAGCTGCATTAAACCTTCAGCCCCTTTATGGGATAAAGCATTGGGGTTAAAAGCGGACTCTGCGTGCATAATTGCACGTATTAAAGCCGGATCAACATGATAATCTTGCGCCGTTTTATGAACTAGGTTGGCGTACGATGTTAGATTTAAGCTGACCTGATGCCAGTTAATAGTGGAATCTGGGTTGCAAGCATAGCAGTCATATTTCAATACAATAAATTCATCGATATGTTTAGGTTTTGTATTACTAAACGTCACAACATCATCAGACTCAGAGTATTGATAGATAAGGGTTGTTTTAACCGGCTTTTTGGTCGTTTTTTGCTTAACATTACTAAACTCAACAACTCCATCTTCAGATTCAATACGTTCAATTTGACCCGCAGCAAACCCTAGGTTTGGTAATAGGAGTAATGTGATAAGCCATTGATTACGCATAAGCGGTTATAAATACTGACCTGCACTACCTGCAATTGTCACGATTAAACCTAATGCGAGGTTAATACCAATGAGTAAGCGAATTTGGTTTAACGACTTGGCACCCATTTCCCAGTCTTCACTGGCAACAGCTCTGGCAAGACGTTTGGTTGGTGCAAAGAAAACGTGCATAAAAATCAACATCATAACGATGCCTAAAGATAACATTAAGTGGACATGTGGTCCAACATTGGCCATGCCTTCAAATAATGAAATCATGCCAAAACCTGTCCCAAGAAGAATAACAATACTTACCCAAACCCAAGGAAAGAACCGTTGGAAGGTAGCAGACCATAACGTCAATCTATCAGGCGCTTGTAATACACTTGCTGCTGGGCGAAGTGCCATATAAGCGAAGAACATTCCGCCAACCCAAACGACCGCGGCGAGTAGATGTAAAGTAATCAGTCCTAACATGGGAACTCCTAAAATATAGATTAATGATGTGGAAGAGGAATATCGGCAATACGTTGACGCCATTCCTGTGGTCCTGTCTTGTGCACGGATTCGCCTTGGCTATCGACCGCGACAGTGACAGGCATATTTTCGACATAAAACTCACGTATTGATTCCATGCCTAATTCATCGAAGGCAACAACACGAGATGATTTTATCGCTTTAGAGACAAGGTAAGCGGAGCCACCAACAGCGATAAGATAAACAGCACGATGTCGTTTAATAGCATCAATGGTGTTATCTCCACGCTCGGCTTTACCGATCATGCCCATTAACCCCATTTTATCTAACATTAACTCAGTAAATTTATCCATCCGCGTTGCGGTAGTAGGGCCTGCGGGGCCAACAACTTCATCCCGAACTGGGTCAACAGGGCCAACATAATAAATAAATCGGCCTGTAAAGTTTAAACCGGCGGGTAATGGTTTACCTTGTTGTATTAAGTCGGCTAATTTTTTATGAGCAGCATCGCGGCCAGTTAATAAATGACCGGTTAATAACAAGGTATCTCCTGGTTGCCAAGTTTGGATTTCTGCTTGGGTCACGGTATCTAAATTAATATGGCGTGTATTTTTGGCAACACTACGAGTAATCGTTGGCCAGTCGTCTAATGATGGCGGGGTAAAGGTCGCAGGACCTGAACCATCTAAGGTGAAGTGGGTATGCCGAGTAGCCGCGCAATTAGGAATTAAAGCCACTGGGAGAGAGGCTGCATGGGTAGGGAACTCATTGACTTTCACATCGAGCACGGTTGTCATCCCCCCTAAACCTTGCGCTCCTATACCTAATGCATTGATTTTTTCATATAACTCAACACGAAGCTTTTCGGCAGCTGTTTCGGGTCCACGCTGAATTAAAGACTGAATATCAATAGGGGCCATAATGGCTTCTTTCGCCAATAACATCGCTTTTTCAGCTGTGCCACCAACACCAATACCTAACATGCCCGGTGGACACCATCCTGCCCCCATTTTAGGGACAGTGTCTAACACCCAATCAACGATACTATCGCTGGGGTTAAGAATGGTAAATTTGGCTTTGTTTTCAGAGCCGCCACCTTTGGCTGCAATTCGAACAGAGACAGTGTCTCCGAGAACTAACTGAGTGTGAATAATAGCGGGCGTATTATCGCCAGTATTACGCCTTTGCCCAATAGGATCAGAGACGATAGAGGCGCGTAATACGTTATCAGGATGCGTATAAGCGCGGCGAACGCCTTCATTAATCATGTCATCTAAACTTAACTCTGCATCCCATTGCACTGACATGCCGACATCAATAAAGACGGTCACGATGCCTGTGTCTTGACAGATTGGGCGGCGATCTTCAGCACATAGGCGTGAGTTAATCAATATCTGAGCAATGGCATCTTTAGCTGCAGGCGACTGTTCTAAGTCATAAGCTGCGGACATTGCTTGAATAAAGTCTTTAGGATGATAACAAGCAATAAATTGCAAGGCATCAGTAATGCTATCAATCAGATCTTGTTGTTTGATAACGGTCATCGTTGTTATTCCGACATTAATTGGTTTAATTGGCTTAATAACTCATCCATTGCAAATTCAGTTGAATACCCATCGTGACGACGTTTATATTCTATTTTACCTTCGTCTAAACCTCGTTCGCCCATGATAAGACGATGCGGAATACCGATTAAGTCCATATCGGCAAAAGCAACGCCTGGTCGTAATCCTCGATCATCAAATAAAACATCAACACCGGCATCTAACAATTGTTGATACACGACTTCAGCGGCTTCACGTAGACGAGCTGATTTATGGGCATTAATCGGCACTAATACCACTTCAAATGGCGCTAATGCTTTAGGCCAAACAATGCCTCGGTCATCATGATGTTGCTCGATGGCAGATGCTACAACCCTAGAGACCCCAATGCCGTAACAACCCATTGTGAGGATTTGTGATTTACCTGATTCAGCTAATACGTTAGCGTTAAGCTTTTGACTATAATTGTCACCTAATTGGAAAATATGACCAACTTCAATGCCTCTGGCGATTTCAATCACGCCATGGCCATCAGGGCTAATATCGCCTTCAACGACATTACGTAAATCAGCAACCTCAGGTTCTGGTAAATCCCGAACCCAATTGACGCCAGATAAATGTTGCTCATTCTGGTTTGCACCACAAACAAAGTCAGCTAAATGAGCAGCACTATGGTCAGCAATGACAGGGATAGAGAGTCCAACCGGTCCAATTGATCCGATATTAGCACCACAAGCTTGTGTAACTTGCTCAGGTGTTGCAAATGTCAAAGGGCTTGCGACGGATGGCAGTTTTTCTGCTTTAATCTCATTCAGTTCATGGTCGCCTCTTAATACTAATGCTACGACCGAGCCTTCGTCTGTTCCTTCAACTAATAATGTTTTAACGCATTGTGAGGCATTAACCTGCATAAAGTTACAGACTTGCTCAATCGTATGCTGTTTTGGTGTGTCAACAGTTTGCATTGCCATTGTAGGTGCTGGACGCTCAGTTTGTGGCGCAACAGCTTGTGCTAATTCAACATTGGCAGCGTAATCACTTTCAGTACTAAACGCGATCGCATCTTCACCCGAACTGGCTAAAACATGGAATTCATGAGAGGCGTTACCGCCGATGCTGCCTGTATCAGCTTGAACAGGTCTAAAATCTAAACCCATACGCTCAAAAATACGTGTGTAAGCGGCATACATATCATCATATGTTTGTTGTAATGATGCTTGGTCAAGATGGAATGAATAGGCATCTTTCATCAAGAATTCGCGTGCCCGCATCAGGCCAAATCGTGGCCGAATTTCGTCACGAAATTTCGTTTGGATTTGATAAAAAGTAATCGGTAATTGTTTATAACTACGGATTTCCTGTCTGACTAAGTCGGTAATGACTTCCTCATGGGTGGGGCCATAACAAAATGCTCTGTCATGGCGATCATTCACTCGTAATAATTCTGGGCCATATTTTTCCCAACGCTCGCTTTCTTGCCACAATTCTGCCGGCTGAATTGACGGCATGAGAAGTTCTTGAGCACCTGCTTTATCCATTTCATCACGCACAATGGTTTCGGCTTTACGTAATACTTTTAACCCCATCGGAAGCCAAGTATATAAACCAGAAGCAAGACGTCGAATTAATCCTGCACGCAACATAAGTTGGTGGCTGACAATTTCAGCATCAGCAGGCGTTTCTTTGAGGGTGGCAATGAAGACTTGGGAGCTACGCATAGAGGGCAAAAGGTCCTAAAATAAAGATGAAAAAAGAAAAATAAGGGTCAAAGACGTTTAGAACGTTTGATGATTCCAACCCCAGTTTTGACGCTCAGAATCAGTCATGCTGATATAAATACGATCACCTGGAATGGAAAGTGTTTCAGTAATAAGTTGGCATAAGGCATCCGAAAAAGCCGATCGATCATTTGGTAAACCTAATGCTCGATAATCTAGAAATGCCAAAGGTGCATCGCTGCCACCCATAAGCATATTAGGATTATGCGAAGCATTGACCATGACATACGTTTCCGCTTTGCCTGTCGCTGAACTCACCGCTTTGCTGGCAGTGGATAACAAAGTTTTGGTATCAGTGAGCGTTTGATTGGTTGTGATATGTAAATAGGGCATATGACTTTCCTTATTGACAGAATGTGTTGATATCTCGACGGTATTCTTTAATACGCTTTTGACGTTCGTCTTCATCAATACGGACGACAGTGCCATCATCTTGTTTGATGCGCGTATTAGGATTATCAAGATACTGTTGTAAATTATCTTTTGCTATTTGGCAATTTTTAGCCGCCATTTCAGCTTGTTGACGAGCATCCATTTGTTGCTGTTGTTGTGATGCTTGTTCTTGCTGGCGTTGTTCTTGCTCATTAATCAGCTGTTCTACAGCCTGACTAGATTGCTCTGGTGTCGTTTTAGGGCCTTTTTGCGTTTTGACAATAATGGCTTCTTGTTGTGCTGGCGGGGTTTGTGAATAATGGATTTGACCATCATCGTCGACCCACTTATAGACTTCTGCTTGAAGTGGAAAAATGATACAAGAGAATAACAGCGCCACGCATCCATAACGTAAAAAATGAGTTAACATTACCGCCTCGCTTTACCGAGCAAAAATACCATTCTACGTCAAACTACGGGAACATAACATGTCTGAATTGACCAGCCGATTTGAAAAACATATAAAAGTCACAGAAAAGGCTGGTTTAGCAATTGATTTATTAGCGGAACAAACGCCGTTATCAAAGCAAAAAATCAAACAAGTGATGCAAAAAGGCGCGGTATGGCAGACGATAGGGAAACAAACACAACGCATTCGACGCGCCAAAAAAATCGTCAAAGCAGGCGATACTTTACATCTTTATTATGATGAAACCGTCTTAAATCGTGAACCTAATCAACCGACGTTAATTCATGATGAACACCATTACAGCGTTTGGTTTAAACCTTATGGTTTATTATCACAAGGATCTAAATGGGGAGACCACTGCACGGTCACGCGTTGGGCGGAGCAGCATTTAACACCGCAACGAAATAGTTTTGTGGTGCATCGTTTAGATCGGGCTGCGAGAGGGTTAATTGTCGTGGCACATGAGAAAAAGGCGGCGGCGGCCTTATCAGCTTTGTTTCAACAACGAGATGTTGATAAACGTTATCGGATATCCGTACAAGGTGAGTTCCCTGCAGAGACACAGCAACAAGCGATGACAGTCGATGAGCCTATTGATGATAAACATGCTGTTAGTCATTTTCAGTTGGTTAATTATGATCAGGAAACGAATCGATCGATATTAGATGTGGTCATCGAAACGGGGCGAAAGCATCAGATCAGACGCCATAGTGCCAGTGTCGGTTTTCCTGTCATCGGTGACCGATTATACGGCGCAGATGTACACGATGATGATTTACAATTAGTGGCGTATTATTTGGCCTTTCAATGTCCTTTTAGCCAGCAACAGAAAGTGTTTAATATCCTGAATGAGATTGAAAAGATGGCGTGAACAGCGTAGTCTGATATTCAGATAACAAGCGTTTAAAGGAATAAATCATGACAGACTTTAAACCCCAAAAAATACGAACAGAAGCACAATGGTTTGCAGCGGGTAATCGAGAACGTAGAGCAAGGGAGCGCCGTACAGGTGAAGACCGAAGGGATATGATTCGCTTTGATTTAGAGCAAGGTGATCGTCGTCAACATGACCGTCGTAACAATGCCAATACTTGGCAAAATAATCAGTTAGGCTAACGATGGTTGTTTTCTTGTCGTATCAGCGCTGGTAAAAAATAAGCCAGTCCGACTCCTCTTGCAGCCAAAAATAAGAGCAATGCAAGCCATAAACCATCATTCCCCTTGTCTTGTAATAAAAACCAAGCGGGTAAGTAACATAAAAAGGTAGCTGCTAACATTGTGTCACGCATCGCTTTGCTGTTTGTGGCGCCGATAAAAATACCGTCTAACCAATAACTCCATACGGCAATCACTGGTGCGACAATGAGCCACGTTAAATGTTGGTCAGCAATATGAATTACAGACGGGATCTGGGTCAATAGCGTAATAATATGTAAGCCAAAAAAATGATAAAACACACTGATGAGTATCGCGATGAGCGCTGACCACTGACCGGTGAGAACAATGCTACGTCGCAAAGCGAGTTTGTTTTTGGCACCAATGGCTTGCCCTGTCATGACTTCTGCTGCATTAGCAAGACTATCTAAGAAAAAGGCCATCAAGGTTAAAAGATGTAATAACACGGCATTCGCTGCTAATACAGTATCCCCTTGTTGTGCTCCTTGATGCGTAAAAAAAGCAAAACAAAATAACAAGCACAAGGTGCGAATAAAAATATTGCCATGCAACTGCAATGTTGACCAAGTTGGCAAGGTCTCCAGTTCAAAATAGCGTTGTTTTATCGTCACGCCTTGTTGGGCGATAAACCAGAGACTGAGCAATAAACCAATATATTCTGCTAATACCGAGGCAAGGGCGACACCCTCAACCGTCATGTCATAGACAACAACAAAAAGTAGATCTAACAGAATATTACTGACATTGACCACAATGACTAAGGTTAAAACTTGTCGAGTCAACCCTTTGCCAATCAGCCATCCCATGACAACATAATTAAATAAGATCGCCGGCGTGGTCCATATGCGAATAGAAAAATAACTTTGTGCCGCTGCAGTGACAGTAGTACTAGCGTCAATTAATGTGAAAGCCATGACAGCAATGGGATGCTGAAAAAGCAGAATCACTCCTGCAATGACCAGTGCCAAGACAGTTGAAGATAATAATGTTTGTGTGCTTTCGTATTCGTTATCACGGCCAACAGCTTGGGCTGTTAACCCCGTTGTTCCCATCCGTAGAAAGCCAAACCCCCAAAATAAGAAATTGAAAATGACACTACCAACAGCGACAGCAGCAATATAATGTGCGGAATCTAAATGGCCAATAACAGCAGTATCGACCATGCCTAATAATGGAATGGTGATATTGCCGAGTAACATTGGCAAAGCGAGCTGCCAGATCCGTTTATGGGTAATGGTTGAAATAGTGTGACTCAATGATGAATAACTGGAGTTAAAACAAAATAGTGTAATAGCCTTTAGGATAAACAGCGAGAGTAGGTGATTGGATTTGTCTTATCTGGGCTGGTTATCATGCTTTAAACCCTGTAAATTAGCCGGCATGATAATGTGGTTAAGCTACGCAATAATTGGTGTATTTGCAGGTGTCAGCGCGGGTCTATTAGGCTTGGGCGGTGGGCTAGTGAGTGTCCCGGCTTTATTATATGTCTTTAAGTTTTATGGCATGCCAGACGCGCATTTGATGCACATTGCCGTCAGTACATCATTGATGGCGATCATCGTGACATCAATGTCATCATTAATGGCACATCACAAACGCGGTAATGTTGATTGGCCATTGATGCGGCAACTCTCAATAGGCCTTATTGTCGGTGCATTTTTAGGATCGTATTTCGCAACATTATTTTCTAGCGAACTATTGCAACGTATTTTTGCCATTTATGCTTTAGTCATGTCAATTCGGATCTGGGTATCGATTCCTGAATTGACCTTATCGACCCAATTAACGAAACAGCCGATATTATTTATCGCGGGCAGTGGGTTTGGGGCGATTTCAGCTTTAGTTGGTATGGGCGGTGGCACAATGACAGTGCCTTATTTATTATTAGCTGGGAAACAGATACAAAAAGCCATTGGTACTTCAGCGGCATGTGCTTTGCCCATTGCGATTTCAGGTGTGGCTGGGTTTATATTATTTGGTGACAAACCTGAATCAGAGAGTCATTGGCAGATGGGCTATATTAACTGGCAAGCGTTTATAGGCTTGATCAGTACGAGCATTATTTTTGCGCCTCTTGGCGCTAAATGGGCTAAACAATTACCCGTCGCCTTATTAGAAAAGTTATTTTCATTAGTGCTGATGGCTGTTGCGATCTCATTATTTTTTGGTTAAAGAGGTGAATATGAATAAGTGGATGTGTCTTGTCTGTGGTTTTATTTATGATGAGCAAAAGGGTTTGCCGGAAGATGGCATTGCGCCTGGCACTAAATGGGAAGACATTCCAGAAGATTGGCTTTGCCCTGAATGTGGTGTGGGTAAAGCTGACTTTGATATGGTGGTAATGGACTAACTTTGTACTGATTGAAATAGAGTGTGTTTAACCCGACCTTTATTTCTTATATAATTTCTCGTTTTACTTGGCTTAATTTGGAGCACAACTTTTATGAATCTTGACCGCGTAGGTTATGGCAAAAATATACCTGATGAGATTAACGTTATCATCGAAATCCCATCACATGCTGATCCTGTCAAATATGAAGTAGATAAAGAAACTGGCGCTTTATTTGTAGATAGGTTTATGAGCACCGCTATGTTTTACCCATGTAACTACGGTTATGTGCCTAATACTTTATCTGATGATGGTGACCCGGTTGATGTGTTAGTCATGACGCCTTACCCATTATTAAGCGGTTGTGTTGTACAGTGCCGTCCGGTTGGCATGTTGAAAATGACAGATGAATCAGGTGAAGACGCTAAGATTTTGGCGGTGCCTGATGACAGCATGTATGACGACATTAAAGATATTGATGATGTGTCAGATAGATTGAAATCACAACTCTCTCATTTCTTTGAACATTACAAAGACTTAGATAAAAACAAATGGGTCAAAATTGAAGGTTGGGTGGACTTAAAACAAGCGCAACAAGAAATTATGGATAGCGTTAAACGCTACCAAGCATAATACTCCAACCAATTGAGATGACGTGACATGCCTTAATTATAGGTGTGTCACGCGTCTTAATGATTAGGCAAAAAGATGACAAAACTGATTCTCCAAGGTGAACAGCTGACCGATACCATTGTGTCAACAGTGGCAAAACAAGTGAGTGGGGCAGCACAGGCGCAAACGTACGGAGTTGTCATCGAGACTGGCGACACTGTTTCCCGCGATATATTAAGCTCATTCAGACAAAGCTATCCTATTGATATCAATCTCATCCCTGAAGGGTTTGACGCCGAACAAGCAGCCTTATTTGTATCTGATATGGATTCAACGCTGATTACCATTGAATGTGTTGATGAAATCGCAGACTTTATTGGTGCAAAACAACAAGTTTCAGCCATTACCGAAGCCGCGATGCGTGGCGAAATTGATTTCGATACCTCACTGCGTCAACGTGTGGGTTTATTAAAAGGGCTTGATGTCGCGGTATTGGAACAAGTTTATAACGAACGATTGAACTTAAGTCCTGGTGCAAACACCATGTTGGCTGGTCTACAACAACGTGGTATTAAAACGGCCTTAGTCTCCGGTGGTTTTACATTTTTCACTGAAAAATTAAAACAAGAATTGGGATTAGATTATGCCCAAGCTAATATATTAGCCGAACAAAACGGCCAGTTAACCGGTGAAGTCGTTGGCGATATTTGCGGCGCACAAGCCAAAGCAGACTTTATCTTACAGCGCTGCCAAGAATTAAACATTTCCACAGATCAAGTGATCACCATCGGTGATGGGGCAAATGATTTATTAATGATGGCGCAATCAGGCCTGAGCATTGCTTACCATGCGAAACCAACAGTGCAAAAACAAGCCATGACAGCACTGAACCATTGTGGCCTTGAAGGCGTGTTAGGATTCTTGCAATAGCTTATTAACAAGCATAAGCTTGAAAAATAATAAATCATCCCCACCTGATACAACGGGAACCAAATATTTTTTTAAAGAGGTAGTACGATGGACATAATGGATCGGATCAAAGAAGCGATCGAATCAAACAAGGTAATTTTGTTTATGAAGGGAACGCCTGATTTCCCTCAATGCGGTTTTTCAAGCCGTTCATCTGCTGCTTTATCAGAATGTGGCGTAGAATTTGCCTTTATTAATGTATTAGCAGAACCGGATGTGCGTGAAAATTTACACCGTTATGCAAACTGGCCTACTTTTCCACAACTTTATATAAATGGTGAATTAGTCGGCGGTTGTGACATCATTATGGAACTATATGAATCCGGTGAGTTACAAACTATGGTAGAACAAGCGGGCAAGTAAACAATGAGCGATGAATTTAGTCATGATTGGCACGGAGAGAACGATTTAGCGATTTCTCCCGCTAAACCTGATTTACAAGAACCCTCGAAGTATCGAGTGTTAATGTTAAATGATGACTATACTCCGATGGATTTTGTCATCGAAGTATTAGAAGGACTATTCAGCATGGGGCATGAAAATGCCAAAAAAACCATGATGCAAGTTCATACGGAAGGGTTAGCCCAATGTGGTATTTATCCTTTTGAAATTGCAGAAGCTAAGGTAGAACAAGCCAATAGTTATGCTCAGCAACATGGACATCCGTTGCAGTGTACTATGGAAGAAGAGTAGTCCATCCCTTAAGGTATTAAGAGGCGAATAATAATGTTAAGCAAAGAGTTAGAACAAACACTCAGTCAGGCTTTTAGTCATGCCCGTAAGAATATGCATGAATTTCTAACCGTTGAACATTTACTCTTAGCCTTATTGGATAATAGCCAAGCGTTAACAGTGCTCGATCTTTGTAATGTCAATATTACGACGCTACGACAAGAGCTAGCAGACTTCTTAGCAGATAATGTGCCTCATCTGCCTGAAGATAGTGATAGAGAAACACAGCCAACATTGGCTTTTCAACGTGTTTTACAACGTGCAGTGATGCATGTGCAATCTTCAGGTGGTACTGAGGTGACAGGCGCTAATGTATTAGTGTCTATTTTCTCAGAGCAGCAATCCCAAGCAGTCTATAGTCTTCAGAGACAAGATGTGATGCGTCTTGATATCGTCAATGCCATTAGCCAAGGTGTTGAACAAGATATCTTTGATATGTCATCGACTGACAGTGAAGAAAGCACGGTCGAAAGCAGTGAAAAAGACAGTAAAAACCCACTGACTTTATACGCGGCTAATTTAAATGAGCTTGCATTAGAAGGCAAAATTGACCCATTGATTGGTCGTGCTCACGAAATTGAAAGAACATTACAGATTTTATGTCGTCGACGTAAAAACAATCCTTTATTTGTGGGTGAGGCCGGTGTTGGTAAAACAGCATTAGCAGAAGGGTTAGCAAAACGCATTGTTGAAGGTGATGTGCCTGAAATCCTCAGTGAGGCGACAATCTATTCATTGGATATGGGCGCGTTAGTTGCGGGTACAAAATATCGCGGTGACTTTGAGAAACGCTTAAAAGCATTATTACGCGAAGTTAAAAAGCAAAAAGACGCCATTTTATTTATTGATGAAATTCATACCTTAATTGGGGCGGGTTCTGCTGGTAACTCTGCAATGGATGCTGCCAATTTATTAAAACCATTACTGGCGACAGGCGAATTAAAATGTATTGGTTCGACTACTTATAAAGAATACCGTGGCATTTTCGAACATGATCATGCCTTGACGCGTCGTTTCCAAAAAATTGATGTGCCAGAGCCATCAGTTGAAGAAACAAAACAAATCCTAAAAGGCTTAAAAGTCAATTTAGAAGAACATCATGAGGTACGTTATACCTCTGCTGCGATAGAACAAGCTGCAGAGCTTGCTGATCGTCATATTAATGACCGCTTCTTACCTGATAAAGCTATCGACGTATTAGATGAAGTGGGTGCGGCACAACGTATTTTGCCAAAATCAAGACGCAAAAAAATGATTGGTGTGACTGATGTGCAAAATATTGTGGCTAAAATTGCTCGTATTCCAGCAAAAACAGTCAACAATACGGATAAAGATAATCTACAGAATTTAGACAAGAATCTAAAACACGTTATTTTTGGCCAAGATGAAGCTATTTCAGCATTATCATCAGCAATCAAAATGGCGCGATCAGGCTTAGGCCATCCAGAGCGCCCAACCGGATCATTCTTATTTGCAGGTCCTACGGGTGTAGGTAAAACGGAAGTGACTCGTCAATTAGCGCATAACTTAGGTGTCGAGTTAATTCGGTTTGATATGTCAGAGTACATGGAAAGCCACACTGTCTCTCGCCTAATCGGTGCGCCTCCTGGTTATGTTGGTTATGATCAAGGTGGATTATTGACAGAAGCGGTCACGAAACAACCTCATGCCGTTTTATTATTAGATGAAATAGAAAAAGCCCATCCTGATGTCTTTAACTTGTTATTACAAGTGATGGACCACGGTACTTTAACGGACAATAACGGCCGTAAAGCCGACTTCCGCCATGTTGTGCTCGTGATGACGAGTAATGCCGGTGCACAAGAAGTAGGGCGTGCTTCAATGGGCTTTACGCAGCAAGATCATCAAACGGATGCAATGGAAATCATTAAGCGGACATTTACGCCTGAGTTTCGTAACCGATTAGATGCTGTGATTCAATTTAAACCATTAGATCATGACGCTATTTTACGTGTTGCCGATAAATCAGTGCTAGAACTTGAAATGTTGTTGCAAGATAAAAACGTCACGTTAGAAATCGATAATGATGCGAGAGAGTGGTTAGCGAATAAAGGCTATGATGTCGCGATGGGTGCACGCCCAATGGCAAGGTTAGTGAAAGAAAAAATCAAACAACCTTTGGCGGATGAATTATTGTTCGGTCAACTTGCCAACGGTGGTCATATTCGGGTCATATTACAAGATGATGCTCTGGCTTTATCGTTTGAGACAGAAGCAGAATCAGTTAGCTAGGAACTTTTTGATAAAAAAGTGGTCACTTCGCTTTTTTATCTAGATCAACGGTCATTTTATTGGCTTGACTTTTTAAAGTTATTCACTTGTTGTAACAAGAGTGTAATAAAGAGTTAACAAAGTGTTTCTAAGCTATTGATTCATAAAAACACTTTTGTAAGTAATTGATTATTAAGTAAGTTTTTATTTCTGTTCAAAAAATAAACAATTCAAGCTATTGCTAGATATATAAGTAGTTTACCAAGGTCATCAACAGTTAATCACAGAGTTATCCACAGAAATTGTGAGTAACTTTACACTTTGATGACAACTAGAATTCAATGCCTTTTTGAGCTTGAATTCCCGCACGAAAAGCATGTTTAATATCATCAATGCGGCTAACAGTGTCAGCCGCATCGATCATTTTTTGAGGTGCACCACGACCGGTCACAATGACATGCTTCATGGCGGGTCGTTGGGCGATGTCTTCTAGTACGGTATCGATGTCTAGATAATGCATTTTCAAAACAATATTCAATTCATCAAATAAAACAATATCGATATCAGGATCAGCCAATAATTGCTGACAAACCCGCCAACCTGCTTCAGCTGAGGCAATATCTTGAGTTAAGTCTTGCGTGTCCCAAGTAAAGCCGTCTCCCATAACGTGATAGTCAACTTGTTCTGGGAAACGGCGGAAAAAAGTTTCTTCTCCGGTACTAAAGGCACCTTTTATAAACTGAACGACGCCGACACGCATATCTTGACCTAATGCTCTCGCCACCATGCCAAAACCTGACGAACTTTTCCCTTTGCCATTACCTGTTATGACTAGTAATAGCCCCTTATCTTGATCCGCTTGTTTGATTTGTTCATCAACTAACGATTTTTGACGTTGCATACGGGCATTGTGGCGTTGGGTTTTATTGCTTGAGTCTGTCATATACGTTGTCTATAAAATAAAGGAAAAGGGTTGCCGATCTTTAAACACTATGGGCGGTAACGGAAAGTAAGTAAAGCATGTGTACTGTCGCTGTTAAAGCCTGAAATCGTTTCGTAACTTTGATCAAATAGGTTCGCGATTTTCAAATCAGCGGACATTGTTTTATTGATCTGATAACCAAGATTAACATCAAGCGTATTGTATGATGATAAGCGACGCGTATTTGCGGCATCATCAAAACGGCGACCTGATGCATAAAACGTACTAGCGATACTGTAAGCACCAAAAGATTTATGCGCTTTTAGACTAAACGTTTGTTCTGCGCGGCGTGTTAAGACATTGCCTTTATTATTACCAGAAGCACGATTTTCAGGATCCATCAATGTTAATTGTGCATCAAAATCGACATCGTATAACCGTGTTTTAGCTGTCAGCTCAAGTCCTCTGATAACCGCTTCTGAAATATTATCAGGTGTGAAGGTATCATCTAGAATAATCAAATCATCAATTCGCGTTTGATATAACGATGCGGTCCAATCAATCGCGAAATGTTGTCCAGTTAAGCCGATTTCAACGCTAGTAGACTCTTCTGGCTCTAAATCAGGGTTAGAAGAGAATGGAAAATACAGATCAGCTAATGTTGGTGCTGAAAAGGCAGTACCAAAAGAGGCGAAGACGCGTAGGTTAGGTTGAATTTGACGACCTATAGCAAGATTACCCGTTGTGTGTTGGCCAAACTGCTCATTATCATCAGAGCGTAAGGCGATCCTGAAATCATTAGCGCCAACGCGACCTAGAAGTTGTCCAAAAACAGCTTTATTATCACGGCTGGTAACGGCATAGTTACTATCTGAAGTGATTCTGTCTTGCTCATAATCATAGCCAATGCTGAATAAGTAATCAGGATTGAGTTGAATATCATTCTGGAAAGTGAAATAATTTTTTTTGTTATCAGCAAAGTTAACATCTGTCCCGTTATAACTCGTATCTGCTTCGCTTCTACCTTCGCTTAATGACGTAGTAATAGACCAGATATCTGTGATGGCTGTGTCTAAGGTGATGCCATAAGTATGTTCAAGGAAACGCGTTTCGTTACCGCTAAATACAGAACCATCAAATTCAACTTCACCTTCATTCGATAAACTAAAGATTTCCACACTGGTATTTGCTGTGAATTGATGACCGGCACGTAATGATAAAGCCGTACTGCGATAAGCATCATCATCAGGTTCATCAGCATAACACCCAATGAAAAGGACTCCACTGCGTCCATCACAAGCATTAAAGCCTTCCGTTTCTTTGTGGCCAGCTTGTAGACTTACCCAGCTTGATTCATTTGCAGCAGAAAAACCAAATTGAGCGTGGCGGGTATCATGACTTCCGTAAGAGACCGATAATTCAGGGTTAAAACCTTGTTTTGCTTGTTGAGTGAAAATCTGTACGGTGCCACCAATCGCATCGGCTCCGTATAAACTAGATTGTGGTCCTTTCACTAATTCGATTCTATCAATTTGATCTAATGCAATATGTTCGAGTTGTGTGCTACCGAAAGCATTGGTCGCCATTTTGACACCATTGACCATGATATTAGTATGGTTAGACTCTGTGCCACGCAAAAATAAAGACGTTTGTTTTCCCACGCCACCAGAATTGGCCATCACAACACCTGGAAGAGCAGATAGCACTTCTTCAAGGGTTTGATAATGAAAGCGCTCAATATCATCACGGGTAATGACGACATTTGAAGATAATGATTGTTTAGCTGGCGTGACAGTTCGAGTCGCTGTGACAACAAGCCCATCAAGCTGTTCTGCAAAACTGTTATGACTGACAAGGGGAAGTAGGAGGAGAGGGAGTGTGGCTAATTTTAGAGACATTGGTGTATCCATGGTATTGGCTTATAAATAAGCAAAATCAATAACCTTGACACGGCATAATACAAACGCTTTAGAAGTCGCATTCTCTTCGTCAACGTTATTATCGCCCGCCGCAATAAGGTCGCTATACTTATTAGGCCGGTCTCCGGACTCATGAGGTTAAAAACACGTCACCTTCCCATCATAAAGACAGTGGCGATGAAGACGGTTTAACTCAATTACCGTTGCGGGGGCAGTGTTGGCCTTGTCTGATGACGCACCAACTTCCCGATTATCCCTCTATCTAAGAATAAAAGAGGGCACCTAATAAAAGTAGGTCCAGAGAGTAGAGAATCCCCCTTCTCTTGTCAACGAGCCCTTAATACTCATTGATGAAGTGGCATCGTTAAGCTTTGTGTTGTTAATACGGCATAAAACCTGCATAAATCATCACCATGACGCACTATTGTCGTTGTAAAAACAAAAGTTTAGCTGGGTTTTTTCAATAAGGTAGTCAACAAAAACAATGGGTTATTGTCTTATGGTACGTATCAATCAATTAGTAATGCTAGGGATGGTTTTAGTATTAATGTGCTTTGGACGGCAGGTTTTCGCCGCTAATGAGGCGGTAAATGATGTCCGTATTTTGATTGATGTATCAGGGAGCATGAAAAAAAATGATCCACAAAACCTAAGAATACCCGCACTGGACATGGTAGTTGAGTTATTACCACCAGAGTCAAAATCTGGCGTGTGGACATTTGCTAAATACGTCAACATGCTCGTTCCTCACAAATCCGTTGATGATCCATGGCGGGAACAGGCGAAACAGCAAACCGGTAAAATCCATTCTAATGGGTTGTTTACTGATATCGAACAGGTCATGAACAGAGCGACTAAAAATCTGACTCAGCCTGATAAATCATCTCGTCGTAGCGTGATTTTATTATCTGATGGTTTAGTGGATATTAACCCTGAGGCACAACCGAATATTGATTCGAAGCAACGTATCTTAAAAGAAGTCGTTCCTCGTTTAAAACAGGCCGATATCGCGGTTCATACTATTGCCTTGTCTGACGCTTCAGATCAAGCTTTATTACGAGAAATTGCATTAGAAACAGATGGTTGGTATGAGCAAGTCGATAATGCACAACAGCTACAGCGCGTCTTTCTGCATTTATTCGAAAAAGCCGCGGAGCGAGATACTGTTCCTATTGAAGATAATCAATTTATGATCGATGACAGCGTCACTGAAATGACTTTGTTGGTTTTCCGTCGTGCCGATGCTGTGCCGACGCAATTGGTCATGCCTAACCAAACTATCCTGACTCACGAGACTGAGAATGAGGCGGTTCGTTGGCTTCATCATGAAGCGGGTTATGATTTAATTACGATTGCCAATCCTGACGTAGGAGAGTGGTCAATACAGGCAGCGTTTGACCCTGATAACCGTGTGATGATTTTGACTGATCTTCAACTGCAAACGACAGAGTTACCGAATAATATCGTGATTGGCGAAAATGTCGATTTTGATATTAATTTAACCAATAAAGGTGACGTGATTGAGCGTGAACAGTTTTTAGATTTATTAGATGTCACTATCTCACATGAAAATGAAGTCAGCGATATTGTCACTGAGAATCTCAACGAGACAGTTAGGCAAGGTATTTATCGGACGCAGGTCGGAGATACCTTTGAGTCAGGTAGAAATGATGTGGTTACCACCGTTAAAAGTGCGACTTTTGAACGACAACGTCGTCAAAGTATTAATGTGGTTGCGATGCCTTTTAGTATCAATATGGAGCAACTACTCGAGCAAGAAACCCGCACCCACCGCCTGACACTTGTGCCAGATAGTAGCTTAGTCAATACCCAAAAAATGACCATTGCAGCTATGTTAATGTCAGAAGATGGCAATGAATGGTCTTATGATGTGATGCCGGCTGAAGATAACACATGGCAACTAACATTAACCGAATTAGAGCCGAATAAAACCTATACGGTGAATGTGCAAATCAAAACAGAAACATTAACCGGACGTACTTTATTCCTACAACCTGATGCGATGGTATTAACGGATGAACAGCTTGAATTGGTGCCCGTGGATGATATTACAGATCAAATATCGCAAGAGTTAGCAACGTTAGGACAAGAACAAGCGACCGATTTGAGTGCTGAAGAATCATTAATTGGCGATGATGATGTATTGAATATGAATGATGATGTCATTGCCCCTATTGATGAATTAGATGGCGAGATTGGTGATTTGAATGATTTATTGGCTAATGATGATTTAGGTGAAGAATTGACGCTCATCGATGACAAAAATGAATCTGAAGTACAAGTAAGCAATCTATCAAGCCAAACAATGATGATTGGAAATGTGATATTTATATTGATTGCCGTAGCGGGTATTTACCTCTGGCGGCGACAAACGGCGACAAGCCAAAACCCAGTGGAGCAGTTGTAAATGAATATGGCCGACCCAAGCATGCAAATGTTAGCCTATGAACTTGCCTTAATATTTGGTCTATTAAGTGGCTGGCTTTTGTTTAAGCAGTATAAAAAAAGCAAACAAATCAAAGCTGACGCCAGTGCACAAGTTAAAAAGCTCAAGCGACAAAAAGACCGACGTATTGAGCAATTGAGTCAAATGCTATCAGAAAAATATTATTTATCTGGTGAAGCTGTGACGCAAAAAGCACAAGAAATACAAACGCTAGAGCAAAAAATATATAAGTCGCAGCTGACATTATTTCTCGACCAAGATGCCAAATCATTAAAACAATTACCCACACAAATCGAAAGTGCGATAAATAGCTGTCTAGATCTATTACCGGTTGGAACTCAAGATCCTGCTGATAAAGCAGTGAAACAGCAACAAGAGGATGCTTTAACCCAAACTGTCGAAGCAACGGCTTCAAAAGTGGATGAACTGATTGAGACGGTTCGACTTTTATCGGTAGCCTCCGTAGCTGCGCCATTGGTTGAAGAAACTGTCGCTGAACCCGAACCCGAACCCGAACCGGAATTAGATTCAATTCCCAATATGACAGAAGACAATCGTTCAGATGAGACCTTCAGTGACGTGAGTGAGCCTGAGCCAGAAATTGTGGAGGCTAATGACGAGCCGCAGGAAGAAGTCTTAGTCTCAGAACAAGATATTGATAATCTATTAGACGAACTTGAAGAAGATGTTGTCGATACCAGCAATGACATCGAAGTAACCGCTGACGAAACCAATGCGATTGATGATATCGATGCTATTTTGAATCAAGTGGCCGGCGTAGAAGTGGCTGAGTCAACGACAGACAATGATGAAGTCGATACGGACGAGATTATTGAAGAGAGCGTAGAACAGGTCGCGGATATTGACGATATTGATGCGTTAATAGAACAAACAATGTCTGAAGAGACTACGCCGATTGACGATATTGATGCATTAGTCGAGAAAGAAAGAGCTGATATGGAAGCGGAAGAAGCTTTCAATAAAGAAGAACAACAGCTAGCGGCTATGATGACAGAAGAAGACGATCCTGGAGATACTAGCTCAAAAAAGCCTGAAGCTGAATCAGGGGCGGTAGCCTTTGATTCAGCTACCAACACAAATGACGATAATCAAGCTGCTAGTCTGATACATGACGATGCTCAGCTGGATGATATGGCAACAGAAACGGCATTGTATGATGAAGTCATGTCTGAGATCGTTTCCGGTACCGAACCAGAACTTGAAGCTGAAGCAGAGCCAGAGCTCGAAGCAGAGCCAGAACTTGAAGCAGAGCCAGAACTTGAAGCAGAGCCAGAACTTGAAGCAGAGCCAGAACTTGAAGCAGAGCCAGAACTTGAAGCAGAGCCAGAACTTGAAGCAGAGCCAGAACTTGAAGCAGAGCCAGAACTTGAAGCAGAGTCAGAACTTGAAGCTGAGTCAGAGCTTGAAGCTGAGTCAGAGCTTGAAGCTGAGTCAGAGCTTGAAGCTGAGTCAGAAACTGATGTCGATGCACTAAGAGAACGTGTTAAACAACAAATGCTGGCTTTACAGCAGTCACAACAGAGTGACGAATTAGAGACAAATGTCGAGAAAGAACAAGAACAATCGACTGATAGTAAATCTATTTCATTAAGTGCGTTTGTTAATGCCAATTGGCAGGGTGATACGCCAGATATTTATGGTAAGACTCACTTTGAAATTGAAGATGTTATTCAAGAAGATCTAGGCGTAAATTCTGTTAATAATCTTATACCTGAGCCAGAACTAGAAGCTGAACCAGAACTCGAAGCTGAACCAGAACTTGAAGCTGAGCCAGAACTTGAAGCTGAGCCAGAACTAGAAGCAGAGTCAGAACTAGAAGCAGAGTCAGAACTAGAAGCAGAGTCAGAACTAGAAGCAGAGTCAGAACTAGAAGCAGAGCCAGAACTTGAAGCTGAGCCTGAACTTGAAGCAGAGCCTGAACTTGAAGCAGAGCCTGAACTTGAAGCAGAGCCTGAACTTGAAGCAGAGCCTGAACTTGAAGCTGAGCCTGAACTTAAAGCTGAGCCAGAACTTGAAGCTGAGCCAGAACTTGAAGCTGAGCCAGAACTTGAAGCTGAGCCAGAACTTGAAGCTGAGCCTGAACTTGAAGCAG
>JAIBDZ010000014.1 GCA_024685975.1 Piscirickettsiaceae bacterium
AAGATCCTCGCAGTGTGCTGCATCATCTCAAAAAAGATGATGATTATTATGCGCTTAAGAAAGGCAGCGTACAGTCTTGGGAGAAGGTTTTTCAATCGGGTCAGCAGGCGGTGATGAATAGACTAGAAGGCGCATGGCAACGTATGGGGCCGATGGATCTATCTGATGTGGCCTATGATGCTTTTTTAGTCAACGGGAAAACACGTCATACCATGCCACATATACGGGGTGGTGACACGGTTAGGTTAAGAATGATCGATGCGGCGGCGTCGAGTTATTTTCGAGTGCAGTTTGCTGGTGGCCCATTGACCATTGTTGCTGTTGATGGCGTGGATGTGATGCCTTTGACAGTGGATACGCAGCGCTTAGCGATTGCTGAAACGTATGATGTTATGGTGACATTACCAGCAGATGGTAATGCTTATGAGCTACGAGCCACATCCATCGATGGGACAGGTTATAGTTCATTGATATTAGGTAACGGTCCCGTTGTGAATGTGGTGCCAATGGATAAACCTGTCGCCATGTTAATGGATCATCGTTCGCATAATGCTATGGCTCAAACTATAGACCATCAGAACCATCAGAACCATCAGAACCATCAGAACCATCAGAACCAACCAGTTCAAGACATGATGGAATATGAATTATTACGTTCGATCGAACCTACGGTATGGGAAAACGCGGAACCTGACCGAATTGTGCGCTTGAACTTAACGGGGGATATGGAGCGCTATGCTTGGTCGTTTAACAATCGAGTGCTCAGTGAGGACAGTACGATACCTATTCGTCGAGGTGAGCGAGTACAGTTTGTTCTGACAAATCAAACAATGATGCACCACCCTATTCATTTGCATGGTCATTTCTTTCGCGTATTAAATGGTCAAGATAACTATTCGCCGTGGAAACATACGGTCAATGTGCCTCCCATGCAAACAGTGACCATTGAGTTTATGGCGAACGAGGAAAAGGATTGGTTTTTCCATTGTCATAATCTCTATCACATGAAAACGGGCATGACACGTGTCGTTAGCTATGGAGAGGGTTCAGGGATGGATTTAACTCCAATGTATACGGACAGAGATTGGTTCTATTTTGCTGATATTTCCCTACATAATAATGCGACCTTTAACCAATTTAGAGCAGAGACTACACGTCATGCGGTGATGTTAGATGTTGAATGGGATTACGATAAAACCTATGAATGGCAACTTAGCTATGAGTATTATGTGAACCGATTTTTAGCATTTTATACTGGTTGGGAACAGGAGCAAGAACAAGATGATGGCGAGCAGGAAAAGCATGATGTAGCAGTGGTTGGCGCGCATTATGTCTTGCCGCTGTTAGTCGATCTGGATGTCAGAGTTGATCATGACGGTCACGGTCGCATAGGGTTATCGAATGAACATCAATTATCTGACAGGCTGGCATTCGACTGGGATGTAAATACCGATCAGGAATATCACATTCAATTAGGATATGAATTATCTAAGCAAATGGTCATTACCGGTGGCCGTGACGATCAATTTGATTGGGGAATAGGACTGACTTGGCGTTATTAAACCATGCTTGAGTGAACTGCCACATGAGTCAGTGAAATGACACACTTTTAACGTTATTTAGTGTTTTATCATTATCCGTTTTTATTTTTGATGTATGGAAAGATGGTGAAACCGACTTTAATTTTAGGTGTGACGGGGCTCATTTTTGGGCAAATGACGTTAGTGCATGCTGAAGATCAATCATTGCTTGATGATGCGAGCATGAGTTTAGGTGATATGGTTGTGTCTGCAGAAGCTGGTGGACCGCTGACCTCTCGTCATTTATCCACTTCTGTTGATGTGTTAAGTGCCGAACGAATAGAAAAGAAAAATGTAGCGTATACGTGGCAACTCTATGACCAAATGCCTGGCGTCATGCTGACGCAATTTGGCCAAGGTAATGTGTCTGGTAAAATTTCATTTCGTGGTTTTAATGGTGAAGGTGAAGTCAATGCCGTCAAACTTTTACTTGATGGCATTCCAAGTAATCAAAATTCGGGCAATATGCCTTATCTTGAGTTGATAACGCCACTTGAGATTGAAGCGATAGAAGTGGTTCGGGGCACCAACGATCCGCGTTACGGTTTGCACAATATTGCCGGTAATACTGATATTTTGACCAAACAAGGTGGAAACTATAATAAAGTCCGAGTTAGTTACGGAAGTTATGCCACTCGCAATGTGCAATTTGTGAGCGGAATGGAGAGCAGTGGTTTTTCACAAAACTACGCGGTCAGTTATCTTGATTCACATCGTTATCGTAACCATAGTGATATTGAACGAAAAACGTTTTCTGGTAAGTGGTTCTTTGCTCCAGAAGACAGTGCTTTTCAGTTAGGCTTTATTGCTAGACATGGTCAATCTGATGCAGAAGAAGCTGGGTATTTAACGCGTACACAAACACACCAAGATGAAG
Source organism: Piscirickettsiaceae bacterium (assembly GCA_024685975.1). Classification (GTDB taxonomy): domain Bacteria; phylum Pseudomonadota; class Gammaproteobacteria; order Nitrosococcales; family Methylophagaceae. The sequence goes on from JAIBDZ010000014.1 coordinate 2,458, forward strand.
AGCAGTCTTTAGCGCATAATGCCACTGATGGTGGTGATAGAACGATGAACCAGTTCAGTGTCCATTTTGATGTTGATTTAAGCGATACTCTATTCTGGAGCTCAAAAGCGTATTTGAATCAGTTGGATGATGATCGCTATGTGACTTTTTCGGCTGCAGGAAACCACAATCAACGTTTAACAAAGGAAGACCACCAAGGTGCTCTGAGTACATTAACGTGGCGTCCAGATGTGGACTGGGCACATGAGTTTAGTTTAATGGGTGGCGTGAATGTTGAGTTCCAAGACAATGAGAGTCGTCGTTTTATTGTTGATGATAGTCGAAATCGTTTATCCCAAACGCGCGATCAAGAGTTTGATTTTGATATTTATGGCGCGTTCGTACAGGCGATTTATAAACCAACAGATAAGTTAAAACTCGTTCCTGCGTATCGTGTTGAGACGATTCGGGGTAGTTTTGATGATGTGCTTGCAAGTACCCATCGTGATATCAATGATTACGGCAATATTCATCAGCCTAAATTAAGCATGGTTTACTCTTTTAATGATCAATATGCTTTATACGGTAACTGGGGGAAAACATTCCAAGTTGCATCGGGTGCGGCGAGTTATAGTAAGACGACGTTATCAGAAGATTTATCTGCTTCCATTAATGAAGGGTGGGAAATCGGGGTGAAATTTACGCCAGTAAATTGGTTAAATGGCCGAATTGCGGTGTGGCAGCAAGTGGCGTCAGGTGAGTTTAAAACGCGCTTGGGTGATGCTAATAATGATAGTGAAAATATTGGTAAAACGAAACGAGAAGGGATCGATATTCAATTCAATGTGAAAGCAAATGAGCAAACCGGATTATGGTTTGCCGCCTCATTGCAAGATTCAGAAATCTTAAAAGCGGGCACAACGTCACCTTTGACAAAAGGTAATGAGATTGATCATGTGCCACATTATTTGATTGATGCTGGTGTCGATTATCAAGCAACAGACAAACTTTCATTGGCGAGTGCTATTAGCTTGCAAGATGATTATTATTTAAGCCAAGACAACAATACACGTAAATTTGGTCAACAGGTGTTAGTCAATGCGTCGGCTAGTTATGCCTTAACACCTAAAGTAACGATAGATGTTGAATTGAAAAATATCTTTGATCGCTACTATGAGTATGTTTGGTTAAATGGCACAGAAACCATGCACTCTGCAGGTGATGGTAGAACCCTTTATGGCTCGATTCAATATGACTTCTAAGGTGCGTGATGACATTACTACGCAAGCGCTGGTTACAGATTCATACTTATCTTGGTTTAAGCGTTGGGTTGATTTGGGTCTTGTTGGGCCTAACAGGCAGCATATTAGTCTTTTATTTGCAGATCGATCTTTGGCTTAACCCTGAGACGTCAGTTCAATTAGCCCCGCCTGTTGTTGAACAACAGGCGGTGTTTGAGCAATTATTTACCCAATTTCCAACGCGAACAGATTCTTGGCGTGTTGAGATGCCGCTGTACCCTGACCGGCCGCTTATGGCGCGTTATTACACACCAGTTGAAAAAATAGGTCAGGGCTTTGCACCCTTGATCGTGACCTTAGATCCTGCGACATTATTAGTGACCAGCGAACGGTTCTGGTCTGACTTTGTTGTGACCTGGATTTATGACTTACATTACAAATTGTTATTAGGCGATGTTGGTCATGTATTAGTGGGGTTGTTTGGCTTGGTAAGTTTAATCTCCTTAATCTCAGGTATTGTTTTGTGGTGGCCGGGGTGGCGTAAAGTGGGAACCGCTTTAAAGTGGCGGATTCGAACAAGCTCAGCAAAGAAGATATTCGATATTCATATTTTGTCAGGCAGTTACGGTTTGATTTTGTTATTCATGTTGAGTGTGACGGGAGCAGCATTGTCTTTTCCTACAGAAACAAAAGTGATTTTAAGTCCACTCTCTGGTTTTGCCGAGGCCCCCGTGTTGAGCCAAGAGACGACGGTTGCTAGAACCAGATTATTGACGGCAGATGTTGCTGTTCACCTCGCAAAACAATATTTTCCAGAAGCGGAATTACGTTGGATAGAATCTCCAGGTGGGCGCCAAAAAAATAGTTGGCGTGTGAACTTATATCAACAAGGAGAACCTAGCCGTCGTTTTCCAAGAACTCAAGTCTGGATCAATGCAAACACTGGGGAAGTCGAAGCGGTTCGTGATGGGCTAGCAGATACGACCGGTGATAAGGTACGTAACTGGTTGCATCCCTTACATAACGGAGAAGTCTTTGGTTTAGTCGGGCGCTGGTTGGTGTTTATTGCAGGTTTATTGCCTGTGATTTTATTCGTAACAGGTGTGTTACGTTGGCAACAAAAGCAACGTGCTAAAGACAAAAAGAAGCAGAGAAATCCAGCTTGATAAGTTCTAAAGTTGGGTGGACGTGGGAGCGTCGCTGATAGATTTATTATGAAAGGCGCGGTTCTTCACTTACAACAAAGTGTAAGTGAAGGTGTCCTGAGAGTGTTTAGGCTGCGCTTTGCGATTCCATAATTTTTTGTGCTGCTTCTTTAGCAACAGGATTAAGGTTGCTGCCATCATTTTGCAGATAATCAATGAGATCTGCACGCATTTTTTTTGCCCAAAAACGTTTAACATGGGTTGCCACACGTTCGACGGCTTCTGCGTCATCATAAGCGCCGTTGTTGACGGCGATTTGATTGATCATTTTGATTAGTGTGTCGATTGAACTCAAACTCATTTACTATTTCCTTACATTGCCTTGTGGGCATTTTCTTGATGGGACTGGGTTGATGGATCGTGATAAATCACATGACGACCATCACGTGCAAACCCAATTAATTTTAGACCAAGTTGTTGTGCCTGTTCTACTGCCAATGACGTCGGTGCTGAAACAGCAATGAGGCAGCCAAAACCTGCCCGAATACTTTTTTGTACCATTTCATAGCTGGCCCTACTTGTGACTAGGGCAAAACCCTCATGAGGGGATAATCCAGCTTTGATGTGAGCGCCAATGAGCTTATCTAAGGCATTATGGCGTCCGACATCTTCCCGACTTAGGATAATGTTACCGTCTAAGTCACACCATGCTGCAGCATGGGCTGCCCCCGTGGTTTGTTGTATGGGTTGATGTTGCTCAATATTTTTTAAAGCAAATTGAATAACATCATCGGAGACATTAACGGTTTGTACTGGCTTGAGAGGGCGAATAGCCTGTTTTAACGATTCGATACCACAAATCCCGCAAGAGGATCCAGCAACGGTATTGCGGCGTTTTTCCCGTAAAGCCAATGCTTTGTCTTCAGCAATCATAATGCGAACGGTGATACCATTTTTATTCGCTTGAACATGCGTAAACTTAACGTCATCAGCTTGTTCGATAATATCTTCTGTCAGGCTAAAGCCTAAGGCAAAATCTTCTAGATCCGTCGGTGTTGTCATCATAACAGCATGAGAAACTGCGTTGTAGACCAAAGCAACTGGTACTTCAACGACAATATTGTCATGTTGATATTGGAGTGGTGATCCATCTCGATGAATCACCACATCAACATCAGTTGTTACATTGTCAGCAGATGACGACATTACTGCGCTTCTGTTTCCGCCTGAGCATCACCTTTGAGTAGTTTCATTTGCAAAGTTTCAAAAGATTTGAAGTTTTGCTGCCACTCAGAAGGCTGGCTGACGCGTTCGATTTGAACGGCGGTGACTTTGTACTCAGGACAGTTAGTCGCCCAGTCAGAGTTATCCGTTGTAATCACGTTTGCGCCACTGCCAGGGTGATGGAATGTTGTATAAACCACACCTGGTAAAACGTTATCAGAAATACGTGCTCTTAAGACTGTTTGACCGGCGCGGCTAGTAATCCCTAACCAATCATTGTCTTTAATACCGCGTAATTCTGCATCAGATGGATGAATGTCTAAGACATCTTCCTCATGCCATGCTTGGTTATCAGTACGACGTGTTTGCGCCCCGACATTGTATTGAGACAAGATACGTCCTGTCGTTAACAATAATGGGAAGCGACTGTTTGTTCGTTCATCCGTTGCCACATATTCTGTGACGCTGAATTGACCTTTACCAATTGGGAAGTCATGAACGTGCATAGTCGGCATGCCGTCAGGATTTTCTTCATTACATGGCCATTGAATACTGCCTAATTCATCCAGTTTTTCATAGTTCACACCAGTAAATGTTGGTGTTAATGAGGCAATTTCATCCATGATTTCTGAAGGATGGTTGTAATGCATTGGATAGCCTAATGCATTGGATAAATCCATTGTGACTTGCCAGTCTTCTTTACCTGCTAATGCCGGCATGACTTTACGAACACGGTTAATACGACGTTCTGCATTGGTAAATGTGCCATCTTTTTCTAAGAAAGATGAACCTGGTAATAGGACATGAGCAAATTTCGCTGTTTCGTTTAAGAATAAATCCTGAACGATTAAGCAATCTAATGAACGCAAGGCTTTTTCAACGTGCTGTGTGCCTGGATCTGATTGTGCGATGTCTTCACCTTGAACATATAAGGCTTTGAATTCACCCGCGATAGCAGAGTCAAACATATTCGGAATACGTAAGCCTGGTTCATGATCGAGTTTCACGCCCCATACATCTTCAAAACGTGCTCTGGCAATATTATCTGAGACATGTTGGTAACCTGGTAATTCATGTGGGAAAGACCCCATATCACATGAACCTTGAACATTATTTTGTCCACGAAGCGGGTTAACACCAACACCCTCACGACCGATATTACCAGTTGCCATTGCAAGGTTCGCAATCCCCATTACCATGGTTGAACCTTGGCTATGTTCTGTTACGCCAAGTCCGTAGTAGATCGCGCCATTTTCAGCGTTAGCATATGTGCGTGCTGCTTGACGAACTTTTTCAGCATCAACGCCAGTAACTGCTTGGGTATTTTCAGGTGAGTGACGATCTTGTTTAATGAAGTCACGCCATTTCTGGTAACTGTCTGGGTCACAACGTTCACTAACAAAGGCTGTATTTTCTAATCCTTCATTGATAATGACATGTGCAATCGCATTAACAAGAGCAACATTAGAACCCGGACGTAAAGGCAGATGTTGTGCTTTCTTCAAATGCGGTGTTTTTAATAAGTCGATTTGACGAGGATCAGCAACAATTAACTCAGCGCCTTCACGTAAGCGGCGACGCATCAGTGAGCCAAACACTGGGTGAGCATCCGTTGGGTTGGCACCGATAACCATGACAACATCAGACTTCATGACTGAATCAAATGTTTGTGTACCAGCCGATTCACCCATGGTGGTTTTTAAACCATACCCTGTTGGTGAATGACATACACGGGCACAGGTATCAGTATTATTATTACCAAAAGCAGTACGAACTAATTTTTGAACGAGGTAACTTTCTTCGTTTGTACAACGAGAAGAGGTAATACCACCAACACTGTCACGGCCGTATTTAGCTTGGATTTCTTTTAAGCGTTTGGCTGAAAAAGCAATCGCTTCTTCCCAGCTCACTTCTTTCCATGCATCAGTGATCTTGTCGCGAATCATCGGTGATGTAATACGATCTTTGTGTGTGGCGTAACCAAACGCGAAACGACCTTTGACACAAGAGTGACCGTGGTTTGCGTCACCGCCTTTGTAAGGTACCATTCGAACGACTTGGTCGCCTTTCATTTCTGCTTTAAATGAGCAACCAACACCACAATAAGCACAGGTTGTGACAACGCTGTGTTCGGGTTGACCCATTTCAATGACGCTTTTTTCCATTAATGTTGATGTTGGGCAAGCTTGAACGCAGGCACCACATGATACACATTCGGAATCCATGAAGTCTTCGTTTTGACCGGCGGCGACTTTTGAATCAAAACCACGACCATCAATCGTTAAAGCGAAGGTGCCTTGTACTTCACCGCAAGCACGTACGCAACGTGAGCAAACAATACATTTGCTAGGATCAAAGCTAAAATAAGGGTTTGACTCATCTTTTTGACTGTCTAAGTGATTTTCGCCTTGGTAGCCATAACGGACTTCACGTAGGCCAACATCGCCGGCCATATCTTGTAATTCACAATCGCCGTTAGCTGGGCAAGTCAAACAGTCTAGTGGATGGTCAGATATATACAGTTCCATCACATTACGACGCAATTTAGCGAGTTTGCCGTTTTGTGTGGTGACTTTCATGCCTTCGTCAACAGTCGTTGTACACGAAGCTGGATAGCCTCGTCGTCCTTCGATTTCGACAGCGCATAAACGGCATGAGCCAAAAGACTCTAAATTATCCGTTGCACATAATTTAGGGATATTGATATCTGCTAAGGCTGCCGCTCGCATGACTGATGTGCCTTCTGGCACTGTAATTTCGACACCGTCAATTTCAACGGAGACTAAAGTTTCAGAGAGCTGGGCAGGTGTGCCGTAGTCTTTATTAGGATTAAAAATTTCAACTTTCATTTTGTCGCTCCTCTAGCGCGTTGCGCTGAGATCTTCTGGGAAGTATTTCATTACGCTTTGTACCGGATAAGGCGTCATACCGCCCATCGCACAAAGTGAACCGTCTACCATGGTTTCACATAAGTCTTCGAGTAATGTCCAGTTTGCATCAGTATTGTCATTATTGCGAATTTTATCAATGACTTCGACGCCACGCGTTGAACCAATTCGACACGGTGTGCATTTACCGCATGATTCAACTTTACAAAATTCCATCGAGAAACGGGCTTGTTCACCCATATCGACTGTTTCATCAAACATGACCACGCCACCGTGGCCTAATACAGCACCAATTTCAGCGAAGGCCTCATAGTCAATAGCTGTATCCCATTGATCGGCAGGCATATAAGCGCCAAGTGGGCCACCGACTTGTACCGCTTTAAGTGGTTTTCCGGTTAATGTGCCGCCACCAAAGTCTTCCATTAATTCTCGAAGACTTAAACCAAAAGCAAGCTCAACAAGGCCACCTTGTTTGACATTCCCTGCTAATTGCATCGGTAATGTACCGCGTGAGCGACCCATTCCGTAATCAGCGTATGCTTGACCACCTTGATCTAAAATGTAAGGTACAGCAGCAAATGATAAGACATTGTTAATGACGGTAGGTTGGCCAAATAAACCAATAATCGCAGGAAGCGGTGGTTTGGCTCTTACTAGACCACGTTTGCCTTCTAAGCTGTCTAATAATGAGGTTTCTTCACCACAGATATACGCACCAGCACCAAGACGGACTTCTAAATCAAAACGTTTGCCAGAGCCTAAGACATTATCACCTAAATAACCAGCTTCATAAGCGCGGTCGATGGCAGTTTTCAGTAATTCAAAGGCGACTGGATATTCTGATCTTAAATAGATGTAACCTTGCGTTGCATGGACAGCAAGACCTGAAATGGTCATGCCCTCAATAAGCATATAAGGATCGCACTCCATTACGAGGCGATCAGCAAAAGTACCTGAATCACCTTCATCAGCATTACAAACAATATATTTTTGCTCTGCTTCGGTGTTTAGAACTGTTTGCCATTTGATGCCTGTTGGGAATGCTGCACCACCACGGCCACGTAGGCCTGAGGTTTGTACTTCATCGACAATCTTTTGGGCTGACATTTCGATGGCTTTTTGTAAGCCTTTAAAACCATCATGAGCAATATAATCGTCTAATGAAATAGGATCTGTTATACCTGAACGGGCAAAAGTTAGACGTTGTTGTTTGGCGAGATAAGGATGTTCTTCAACAAGGCCAATACAACTGTCATGCTGTTGGTCACCGTTTAGGCAACCAGCAGTGATGAGTTCATCGACTTGTTGTGGTGTGACGGCACTATAGCCAACACGTCCTTGATCTGTCTCGATTTCAACAAGTGGTTCTAACCAAAGCATGCCACGTGTGCCATTACGTACAATAGTGACATCTAGCTTTTGTTCATCAATGGCTTGCTGGAAGGCGGCTGCAACTTGGTCAGCACCTAATGATAGGGCTGTTGTGTCACATGGGATATAGAGATGTTTAGTCATTAACTGACCTCCTTCATATCTTGGCGGTGAGCATCAACGATGTCATCAAAACGGTCTGTACTGACGCGTCCATAGATAGTGTCATCAATACGAATTGAAGGGGCTGTTGCACAATTACCTAAACAATAAACAGGTTCAAGCGAAAAGCTTTGGTCGGAGGTGGTTTGATGATAATCAATGCCTAAAGTGGATTTGGCATGTTGTTCTAAACTCCGACATCCCATGGCTTGGCAGGCTTCTGCACGGCATACTTCAATAGTATGTTGGCCAGGGGGAGTCGTTCTAAAGTGATGATAGAAACTGATCACACCATGCACTTCTGCACGAGTTTGAATTAGTGACTCTGCAATTTGTGTGACAGCCGTTTCAGGAATGTAACCAATTTCATCTTGAATTGCATGAAGAACAGGCAACATCGCACCGGGCTTGTGCTTTAAGCTGTCAATTATTTTTTGAATAGACTCTTCGGTCCACTCTTTACCGACATTCATGGTAGTTTCTCCGTATTTAAATATGCAATAGGTTGCATATTTAATTAATTTATTACTATCTTTAACAAGACCTTACCATAGGCGTATTTGTATAAAAATATGTTTTCTAGAACATATTTAAAAATTGAGACAACAGTCCAATTTTCATTACTCTATGACTCTTTATCATAGTATAGAGTTTCATTTTTGGATATAAGTAGAAGCCTCGATATAACTAAAATTTCTATCGTTATTCTATTGTACGCCTAATCCAGGCTTTTTTCTTATTTTGTAACTACTTAGTCGGTCAAAAAAAGTGTTAACCGCTTGTTAACCTAGTTTTCCTTATGCTTGTTGTCACAATAGAAAGAGATATTGTTCATGAATATAAAAAGTGTGTTTGCAAAAAGTTGTTTAATGACTTTATGTTTGACCATCGGAGGGTGTGGTTATGTTCCCGCGCGTTCGGAACTAGCTAAAACAAATTATGATGCTGTTATTGAGCAAGATATTGCCTCGATACATCTTTGGGCTGAAGAGGGCTCAACGTCAAATACAGATCTGACCACGTTAATTCAAAGTCCTATATTAGATAGGTTAGTGACGCGTGCCTTAGTCCATAATCCTGATTTACAGCGAAGTTGGTTGAATCTACAACGATATAGGCAAGAACTTGTTCGCGCCCAATCAACCCAACGTCCGCAAGTCAATGCAGGGTTTGATGCTAGCCGTGAAGAAGATAATGGGACGAGTTACAACGGTGATATTACGATTGGTTGGCAAATGGATTTGTGGGGAAAGCTCGCTAATACCGTGCAAGCGGCTGAATATGATGTGACTGAACAAGCGCTGCTTTACCAACAAGTTCAAGATACCTTAGTTGCGGAGGTGAGCCGATCTTGGTTGGCATTAATTTCTCAACAACATGAAATAAATATCGAACAGGAAAGGCTGGCAACATTAGAGAAAAATGCTCAGTTTATCGAGCAACGCTATCGTAATGGTCTCGGCAGCTTAGAAGATAGAGACGAAGCGAGTAGTGCGGTGGCATCGTCTAAAGCAAGCTTGGTTGCTTTACAACAAGATTATCGTAATCAACAACGTCAACTGCAAATTTTATTAGGCGATCTCTCTTTTGCTGAGATTGATATTGCGGCGGATTATCCCGATGTGGCATTAAGTGCATTAGATTTACCTGAATATGTGCTTGCTCGTAGGCCTGATCTGCAAGCGGCTTATCAAGCGATTAAAGCGGCACAATCACGCACCGATGTTGCTTATCAGGATTTATTGCCCGACTTAGACTTAACTGCGAGTTTAAGTCAGCTGAGTGATACCCCACAAGCATGGTTGCTTGGGTCACCGGCTTGGGCGTTATTGGGAGAACTAACCGCACCTATCTTTAATGGTGGTGAATTACGGGCCTCAATTTCACAAGCTGAATTAGACACGGCGATGAGCTATCAAACATATCGAGAAACATTATTGGCGGCGGCTAAAGAAGTTGATGATGCCATTGATGCTGAAACCAGTTTACGTGAACGTCAACAATATATAGAGACCGCATTAGCACATAAGCTGAATACCTTGACCTTATATCAGCAATATTATCGAGAAGGCTTGGTATCTATATTGGATCTATTGGCAGTGCAACAGGCAAGTTATGACTTGCGTTCACAAAATAACATTTTAATTTATCAACAATTAATGAACCGTATTGATTTAGGACTGGCAATGGGTCTTGGAGTAAATAAATGACGTCGTACAAAATAAAGATAGTAGGGTTAATTCTGGCCGTTGGCATATTAATTGTGACGGCGATTGCTGTACAGCAACAAGTGTCTGCCAATGGGGCACCGCCGGAACATCAAGGGCAAGAGCAAGGGGAACCTGCGGCTAAGCCTGCAATGTCACCCAGAGCCATGCCTCCTCAGTTGTTGCCAGAAGTGTCTGTTGTTTGGCAGCAGCCAGCAGAATATCAAGCACAAGTGCAGGCATACGGTTCCATTGAACCCCATTTTGAAGTTGACTTGACGGCCCAAATTGAAGGACAAATTGAAACGGTTTCACCTCAATTTGATAGTGGCTACCATGTGCGTGCCGGTGATGAATTAGTCACATTAGAAGACAGTGAGTATGTCGCGGCATTAGCGGAAGCAAAACAAAACCTAGCCGAAGCACATGTCGCCTTATTGGAAGAGGAGCGTCAGGGAAAGCAAGCTTTATTAGAATGGCAACATTCTGGGTTAGAAGGAGAACCTGATTCTGAACTGGTCTTAAGAAAACCACAGTTACAAGCAGCCCAGAGCCGCTATGAACAGGCACAATCGGCAGTTAAATATGCGCAAAGAAACCTAGATTACACCCATGTTAAAGCGCCTTTTGATGGCATTGTCATTACGCGTGATGTGGCGCTAGGTGGTTATGTGCAAAAAGGTTCTGCGATAGCGACATTACACAGTACGGATCGAGCTGAAATTAGCCTTGCTTTATCAGAAAATGATTGGCAGAGCTTACCTGATATGACGATGTTACAAGGACAACGTTGGCCGGTGACATTGAGTCACGTCGAAAGTCAGCAAACATGGCAAGCTTATGTTCTACGCGCAGAACAACACTTAACCGATGAAACACGTCAACGTCGTCTTATCGTGGCAGTGGATAACCCTTTCGAACAGACACCCGCTTTGTATACCGGAACATTTGTTAGCGCCCAATTACTGGGTCAACAACGCAGTAACTTGTGGCAATTGCCGAGTACCGCTTTAAGTCCTCGTGGTGAAATTTGGTATGTGGATGAGGATAGTTTGTTAGCCAAATTTAGTGCGACGCCTGTTTTTAGTCGAGATAACAATATCTTTGTTTATGTGCCGGATGCGCTGCAAGATAAACGCACAGCAGTATTAGCTAAACCTTTAAATAGTTATTTAACGGGTATGAAAGTGAAAATAATGGAGTTAGACCGTGAGTAATGTTAAAGGTGGATTGATAGGCTGGTTTGCGGCAAACCCTGTCGCGGCAAATTTATTGATGATCTTAGTGATCTTATTGGGTGTGATGCAATCAACTGAGCTTCGTAAAGAAGCTTTTCCGAGCATAGAACCCGATAGCATTAATATTTCAATTTCTTATGACAGCGGTTCTGCCAGCCAATCTGAAGAAGGGCTGGCCATTAAGATTGAAGAGCAGTTGCAAGATGTGACGGGGATCGACACGATCACCAGCGTCTCTACGGGTTCTGGCGCATCGATTACGGTCGAAAAACAAAGTGATTATGACTTAGACCTTTTATTAAGTGATGTGAAAACCAAAATTGATGCGATTTCAACGTTTCCTACTGACGCTAAAGAGCCGGTGATAGAACGAGCGACGAGAGAAGAGCATGCGATTTGGTTACAGTTGTATGGGGATGCGGATAGGCACACATTACAAAGTCTAGCGGATCGCTTGAAAAAAGATTTATTGGCCAAAGGGGATATTAATCGAGTCACTATTTCAGGATGGCTCGATCCGATGATGGCGATTGAAATCGATGAAGGTCGTCTGCAAGCCTATGGTTTGTCATTGTCAGATGTGGAAACGGTCATTAATGCCAACTCGTCAGACACGATGACAGCGGTGATGAAAAATGCATCTGTTTATGTACAGTTGAAAGCGTCTGAGCAAGCGTATTTAAAACAAGATTTTGCTGATATTCCATTAAAAATGACCCAATCAGGTCAATTATTGCGTTTAGGGGATGTTGCTGAAATCAAAGATAGCTTTGATGACCAAACCGCAACATTATCACGTTTTCAAGGACAAGATAGTCTTGCGGTCCAAGTCATTACAGCAGGTAAAGGAGATATCACGAAAACAGCCGAAGACGCGATAGATGTCATGAATGAATGGCAACAATCAGGTGTATTACCTCACGGGGTGCAACTGATGAGCTGGAGTGATCGTAGTAATGATATTAAGAGCCGGTTGTCATTATTAGAAAAAAATGCGTTTACGGGCATTGTGTTGGTCTTTATTTTATTGGCTTTGTTTTTGAATTTAACCGTCGCTTTTTGGGTGGCGGCAGGTTTACCGTTTATTTTCTTCGGTACCTTATTTCTAATGGGGGATATGTTCTTCGGCCTGACCTTAAATGAATTTACGACGTTTGGGTTTATTTTAGCGTTGGGTATTGTGGTTGATGATGCTGTCGTCGTGGGGGAGTCGGTTTATCAAGAGCGAGAAAAACATGGTGATACCTTGGTGAATACGATTAAGGGAACATTGAATGTTGCTGTGCCTACCTTATTCGGTGTGTTAACCACCGTTGCTGCTTTCGCGGCGATATCGAATGTGGAAGGACGGTTAGGTGAGATTTACTCGCAGTTCGCGGCGGTTATCAGCGTGTGTTTACTGTTGTCGGTTGTGGAGTCAAAGTTAATTTTACCGAGCCATTTAGCTCACTTGAAAACCCAACGTCGTATCAATCCCTTTTTTGTGGCGCGTGGCTGGCAGTTTTTGCAAGGCAGTGTCAGCAACGGTATGAATTGGTTTAATTACAAAGTGTATTCGCGGGTGATTGATTTTGCATTAAAGCAACGTTATGCCATGACTGTATTGTTTCTCGCTTTATTATTGTTTGTGATGGCGATGCCTTTTTCAGGCATGGTTCGTTTTAGCTTTTTCCCGCCTATTCCAGGGGAAACGGTTAAAGCTTCTGTTGTGATGCAAAATGACGCTAGCTTTGGGCAAACGCATCGTAATTTGTTAGTGATAGAGCAGTTGGCTTATGAAACTGATAAAGCATTACGCCATTATGAGGAAGGAGATGATGCTATTGCGCATATTCAAATCATGTCGACCAGTGATCATAATGGTTCTGTCACGGTGGAATTAAAACCGGGTTCGCCCTATAACCTTGATGATTTTACTCGAGTATGGCAGCAACAAATTGGTTCATTAGAAGGGGCAAGAACGATTAATGTAAGAAGCCGTCGCGCTCCATTAGATGATTTTAGAATTGAGCTGCGGGCGAATGATGATGAGATGTTGGGCTTGGCAGGGAATGATGTTTATCAAGCTTTACAACGTTATCCTGCGGTGAGTGGGATTGAAGATAACTTAGAACCTGGCCAGCCTCAATTGCACTTGCGTCTAAACCAGCAAGGCCGTGCAATGGGGATGACAACAAATGAGTTAGCTATCCAAGTATTACAAGCGTTTAGTGGGCAGGTGGTACAGCGTTATCAACGTGATAGTGATGAGATTGAAGTTAAAGTACGTTATCCCGATGCACAGCGTGAGCAAATTGCCGATGTGATCAATGCTAAAGTGCGTACTCCCGATGGCATGATTGTGCCAGTCTCGACGGTTGCAACTGTGACAACAGGTTATACGCGAGATAGTATTACGCGTATTGATAATAAGCGTGCAGTGTATCTGACGGCGAATGTCGATAAAGATGTGATGTCGAGCAATGAACTGGTCAGTGAGTTGCAAACAACGCTAGTTGATAGGTTAGAAAATAACCATCCCGGATTAGATGTTCACTTTGCTGGTGAAGCCGAAGAACAAGCTGAAACGCAATCGTCAATGATTAAGCTTTTAATTGTGGCGTTGTTGGTCATCTATATTTTATTGGCGGTGCCATTAAAATCGTATATTCAACCTGTTTTGATCATGACTGCGATTCCATTTGGTGTTGTGGGTGCGATTCTCGGTCATTGGATCAATGATTTATCATTAGGCATATTATCGTTTCATGGCATTATTGCGCTCACTGGTGTCGTGGTAAATGATAGTTTGTTATTGGTGGCAAGGTTTAATGAAATTAAACGAACGGCATCCTCTATTCGAGCGGCGATCCATGAAACGTGTCAAAGTCGTCTACGGGCGGTATTAATTACTTCCTTTACGACATTTGCGGGCTTAGTGCCATTATTAGGCGAAACCTCACATCAAGCCCAGTTTTTGATTCCGGCTGCGGTGTCTTTAGGGTATGGCATTATGTTTGCCACCGTGATCACATTGATTTTGATTCCGTGTTTATTGATGATTCAAATCGATGTGGCAACGTTATTAAGTAAAGGCAAAAGACGCTTATCAAGTGGAGCGATAGAATGAAGAGGCAGGTATTATTAATCGAAGACGATTTGGATCTGGCTCAAACCGTTGTTGATTTTTTGGCACTAGAGTCGATTGAATGTGACCATGCTAGTAATGGCGTGGCTGGTTTGGTTTTATTGGAGCAGACACAATATGATGTCTTATTGCTAGATCTTAATTTGCCTCGAATGGGCGGGTTGTCGGTGTGTAAGCAGTTACGCGATACAGGTGTTGATATGCCTATATTAATGCTAACCGCGAGGGACCAATTATTAGATAAGGTGGCTGGGTTTGAAGCCGGTACAGATGACTATTTGGTTAAACCTTTTGAACTCGACGAGTTGGTATTGAGGATCCATGCTTTAGCAAAACGCCGCAGTGGCCAAGCCCAAGTGATACGGTTTGCCGATCTTGAAATGAATTTAACAACCCATAGCGTGACTCGGCAAGGGGTGGCGATAAAAGTAACGCCGATAGGGTGGCGTTTATTGGAGCAGTTATTACGTGCTGCGCCGAGTATCATGACGAAGGAAAAATTAGAGCAAAATGTTTGGGGTGATGATATTCCGGATAGTAATGCATTAAAAGTCCACTTGTTTCATCTGCGAGAAGCGGTGGACGCTCCTTTTGAAAAAGCCTTAATTCATACCTTGCCAAACAGAGGAATAGGTCTTAAAGATGATTAAACCTTCCTTGAGTTTAAAAAGCTCTATTTTATTGGCTTTTGCAACAATGGTTGTCCTCGTTGTTGTGGGATACAGCGCATTGAGTTACACCTTTTTTTTCCGAGGAATGGACAGCATTATGTCTGCCAATATGGAAAAGGCACTGCAATTATCTTTAGAGCAACAAGCCGAAACGGGAGTGTCCAATCCCATATTTTATGATTATGTCGTCACAACAGAGTGGCAGCAACAACCGAAAGCACTAAGAGAAGCCTTTGGCTCACCCCCAGACGATGTCGGTAAATTACATCTTAAATCAGATAAAGTGTCTTTTTATCCTTCGAAGGTCATGCATTTTTTAATTGCATTAGAAAACCAAGGACAACGCTATTTTGTTAGCTATAAAGGGGAAAAAGAAAAGGCATCGCCGTTGCTAGGCAAAAATGCCAAAGAGAGTAAACAAATTCTTTTTGGCGTGAGTTTTGCCGCCAGTGTCTTACTGATTCTGCTGGTGTGGGCTTTATTACGTAAAGTATCGCGGCCGATGAAAGAGCTAACAGATTGGACACATCACTTATCGCCCGAGAAATTGACCGTAACCCCTCCTGATTTTGTCTATCCGGAGCTCAATGAAATGGCACAGTTGATTCAACGCTCATTGAGTTCTGTTAATGACAGTTTGCAGCGCGAGCAAGATTTTTTACGGTTTACCAGTCATGAATTGAGAACCCCGATTAGTGTCATCCGGAATAATATTGAATTATTTCGCAAGCTGAATGTGATGCCTGAAGCTGAGACAAAAGAAAAACGACTAGAAACGATTGATCGGATTGACCGTGCGAGTTTGACGATGCGTCACTTAACGGAAGTATTGTTATGGTTGGGGCGTGAAGATATTGATGCCTTACCACATCAGCAATGCGAGTTAGATAGTCTGATTCAAACGACGGTCGATGAGTTGAGCTATTTATTGAATAATAAACCCGTCACGGTCGAGTTACAGTTGACGCCAGAGATCTTATTGTTGCCAGTGACAGCCGTTCAAATTGTGATCGGTAACTTGGTCAGGAATGCATTTCAACATACTTGGGATGGGCGGGTTGTCATTCAACAGTCTGGCGCTGATATAACGATTTCAAACCATTGCCAACAATTTCGAGCCGAACCCAAACAAGATCAGCTGGGGTTTGGTTTAGGTTTGCGATTAACCGAAGCGCTTTGCCAAAAATTAAACTGGCCATATCGCAATGAAGAGACGCAAGACGGCCATGATGTCAAACTGACCGTCTTGCAACAACAGTAGCTGCGTGCTTTTACTTTAGTCCCAGCTGAGTCTTAGGCGAGAGTAATAACTGGTATCAAGATGGTCATTACCAGCTGATGGCAGACTTTTATAGTCATTTTTTAATCCTAAGCGCAGCTGCCATTGTTCAGAGTTACCCAAGGGAATGATGAGCCCCGAGTCATGCGTGATTAAATAATCATTAAAGTCGTCAATGGCTGGGGTATAGGTCAATTCATTATTGATACGCAACCAGTTGGCTATTTTCCAATCATGGTCTAAACCGAGATCGAGCGTGGGCGATTGTTCTTTTGTGCCATCTGTAAATTTTTCATGGCGATAACCTAAACCAGATCGGAAGGCGAGGCTGTGGTCGGGGGTGTTAATTGCTCGGTAGCTTAAACCTGCCCCTAATAACGTTCTTAAATCAATATCTTCAAAGTCATCTTGTTCAAATTCTGAACGGACATACCAACCCCAAGGTTGATAGATATAATTGGTGTATTCGAACCCTAGAATGGTTTCGTCAGAATTGTCTTCACCGTCTTGCTCAGCTTGATCTAACGAGCCATATAATTTCAGTACGTCTTGTTTACCTTTGAGCTTGGTGACGACATTGATGGCAACACTCGACTCATCTGAATTTCCTTTTTTTCCAGTGATATCAACACCTGCTGCATACGACCATTTTCTCAAATTATCTTTGCGTATTTTTTCTTGACGGAGCACTTCAGGGTCTGTTTGGTTCGGTTGCCAACTTTCGACGATATCATTTGCTGCAGTGGGTGTTTGTGTCGATGATAGCGATAACATGCCATTGCTTAAAGCGCGTATTTTACTGGTCGTCGTGGTGCCATCTTGTAGGCGCGTTGACAAGGCCTGTTCAGTCGCGAAGTTGAGCACTTTGGCGCGTTGAATCGTGATATCACCTGCGTACTCCGTGGCCATAATGATGGCGTCAGGAGTGACTTGTTTAATGACGCCCGTAAGGTGGCTACCATCATGGGTATTGATGTAGTCAGCTGAAGCAAAAGTGGGCAAAGAGAGTAAGGTTAGTAACGTGAAAAATCTGAAGATCATGTTTATCTATCGTTAAAAATAAAAATTATGGTGGTTATGATAACAAGACAAGCTGACGGTGAGCTGAACAAAAGTGATTTTATGTTGTGAGGCGCTCATATTGTTGTTGTGTGATGCAGTATAAGCAATGATGGGACAAAGGGTGATCTGCGGGTAATTTGGGGTGATAAAAGTCTTGATGCGTATTGGTCATGCCGATTTTTTGCATGACACGCTGCGATGCTTTGTTTTCTACATTGGTAAATGCGTAAACGATCGGTTCATTTAACGTATTAAAAGCAAAATGCAGTGCGGCGAGCGCCGCTTCAGGTGCATAGCCTTTTCCCCACTGTACCGAGTCTATTCGCCAGCCTATTTCGATGAAAGGGGTGTTGGGAATGGCGGCATGTTGTGTTTGTCGATGTAAACCCACATAACCAATAAACGTTTGTGTTGTTTTGAGTTCTACAGCCCAAAACCCCCAACCATGCTGTTCAATATAATGCTGTCTTTTTTGTGCTTGTAGATTACTTTCTTGCGTTGTTAACAGCGAGGGTAAATACCGCATGACCTTAGGATCGGCATTCATTCTGGCATATAATGGCCAATCTGAAGGTTGCCATTGTCGAAGTATTAATCGCTGTGTGTTTTGGATCATTTGTCGTTAGAACTTGGATTGTTGACGCAAAATATCGAGCTGCTTGTCATGAGAGTTTGACAGTAATAATAAGGCTGTCACCGCGCCAATGAGCGCAAACCACATATCAGATTGGGTATCCCAAACATAACCCTGTGTTCCTAAAAAGGCTTCAGCTTCTTCACCTGAAGCCAAAGCGACCCACCATTCAATTAATTCGTAAAAGGCACTAAATGCCAAACAAATAGACAGGATCATCACATGACGCCAATAGGTGCCATTAATCACCTGTTTTCTAATTAAGATTTCTCTGGCAATCAGTGCCGGTACAAAGCCTTGGAAAAAGTGACCTACTTTGTCGTAGTTATTCCTTTCAGATCCCCATAAGCCATCGAAAAGGGGGACTTCGGCATAGGTATAATGACCGCCTACCATTAAGACGATGCAATGCAATAAAATCAAAAAATACAGTAAAGGCGTGAGCCGAAAACGATGATAAGTGCTGAATAGAATGATGCCGCCAATCACAGCAGGTAGCACCTCTAATGCCCATGTTAATTGGTCTTTTGGCGCAATGCCTGACCAGATTAAAGCGAGGGTAAAGATGATCGCCCAAAGGTAGGCATTGATTGTGATGTTAGTCGAGTTGGAAAAAGGTCGGGTCATAGGTCAACCTATGGTGATGACGAAATAGGATAAAAATTAACATGTATAAATTAACGTATTTTTATTGTTAAGTCATGGCGGGATGATTTTCTCATCATAATTGGTGTGATGTCGGTTATGATTGACTGTGGGCTTGAGATTAAGTGAATAAAATGACTGAAACAGTATCGAATTTAGAACAATGGCAGCAGATTTTAGCTGGGAGTACTTTACAAAAAAGTGCAGATGTTGTGCTGGCTGGCAGTGATTATGTCTTGCAATGGGGAGTGCGCTGGCCTGAACGTGCGACAGCGTTAATCCATTCTGGCGATATCGATCGAAGTTATGATGAGCCAGGGTATCGTGAACGGTTAACGGTAGCGTTAGTTGACGTATCTGACGAGGTGTCACTTCATCGTGTTTTACGCCAATTTCGCCAACGAGAGATGGTTCGTATTATCTGGCGAGATTTGGCGGGTTGGGCTGATTTAGCTGAAACAGTACGTGAATTATCGGCTTTGGCTGATGCGTGTATCAAAGGCGCATTAAACTTACTTTATGAATGGCTAAAAACGGATTTAGGTACGCCGATAGGCCGTGAAAGTGGGCAAGCTCAATCCTTAGTTGTATTAGGCATGGGCAAGTTAGGGGCGGGTGAATTAAATCTATCGTCAGATATCGACTTGATTTTCACTTTCCCTGAGCAAGGCCAAACCCAAGGTGGTCGAAAAAGTGTTGAAAACGAGGTGTTTTTTACCCGTTTAGGGCAAAGCTTGGTGCAAGCTCTGGATAATGTGACCGCAGATGGTTTTGTTTTTCGTGTCGATATGCGGTTGAGGCCGTTTGGTGACAGTGGGGCTTTAGTCAGTTGTTATGATGCCATAGAAGATTATTACCAAACCCAAGGGCGTGAGTGGGAACGGTATGCCATGATCAAAGCGCGTGCGATTACGGGCAATGACGAAGAACAAGCGGCATTAAGGTTATTATTAACGCCTTTTGTTTATCGGCGATATTTGGATTATGGCGTTTTTGATTCATTGCGTGATATGAAGGCGATGATCGTCGGTCAGTTAAAACGAAAGGGGATCGAAGATAATATTAAGCTTGGTGCTGGCGGGATCCGTGAAATTGAATTTATTGGTCAAGTCTTTCAATTAATTTACGGTGGCCGAGATAAGCCTTTTCAACAACGGCCAATTTTAACGATTTTAGATTTATTGGCAGAGCGATCGTGTTTGTCCCAACAAGCGGTTGATGATTTGAAAGATGCGTATATTTTCTTGCGTCGTGTTGAGCACAGGATCCAAGCTTTTGCTGATCAGCAAACCCATGTCTTGCCACAAGATGAAGCTGGGATGATGCGTATTGCAAGCTTAATGGGGTTTGAGCAACAACAAGATTTCTTATTGAAACTCAACAGTTATCGAGAGGCTGTGCAAAGTCATTTTGCCCAAATATTGACCGCACCCCAAGCGGAAGGGGTACCAGAAGAAGAAACATTATTACTGGATTCTTCGACAGAAGATAAGGTGGCTTATTTCTCAACGCTTGGTTTTGAGCAACCACAGCAAAGCGTCGCATTATTATTAAATTTATTTGAAACACATGCTTACCGTAATTTGGGTGCGGTTGAGCAGCAACGTTTGACGACATTATTACCGTTGTTGGTTAAAGCCGCTGCTGGTACGCTCGACCCAGATAGCTGTTTGCAACGCTTATTGCCTTTAGTCGAAAGTATTTTGCGGCGTAGTGCTTATATGTCTTTGCTGGTGGAAAACCCTTTGGCATTGTCGCAACTGATTCGCTTGTGTTCTGCTAGTCCTTGGATCAGTGAGCAATTGGCACGGCATCCGATGTTGCTAGATGAATTACTTGATCCGCGCAGTTTGTATGAAGTGCCTAACCGGGAGCAACAGGCGCGAAATTTGGTTGAGACGATAGCCAGTGTCGATGAAGGCGATCTCGAGCAACAAATGTATTTATTGAGGGAGTTTCGACAAATCGCTACCTTGCATGTGGCCGCAGCCGATGTGACCCATGTTTTACCTTTAATGAGAGTCGGCGATCAGCTTACGGAATTAGCTGAAGTCACCTTACAGCAAGTGCTTTATTTGGCATGGCATTATTTGGTTGCGAAACATGGCCGTCCTCCCTGTACTGATAATGATGATCTAGATCAGTGCGGATTGACAGTGCTGGCCTATGGAAAATTGGGTGGTCTTGAGTTGGGGTATGGTTCAGATCTGGATTTGGTCTTCATTTATGATGACCAACATAATCAAGGTGAGACCGATGGCGATAAACCGGTCGATGCTTTGATGTTTTACACTCGACTTGCGCAACGCATGATTCATTTAATGAATACCAGAACCGCAAATGGGATGTTATATGAAGTTGATATGCGCCTGCGCCCCAATGGCCAATCAGGGCTATTAGTAACAGCATTATCTGGTTTTGAACGTTATCAACAAGAAGATGCCTGGACATGGGAGCATCAAGCTTTAGTCCGTGCGCGTTGTGTTGCTGGAGACAGGTCATTATCAAGCCAAGTCGGGGGAATAAGACAACACATTTTGGCGCAAAACCGAGATTTGGAAACATTGATAAATGATGTTCGTGAGATGCGTGCTAAAATGCGCGAACAATTAGATAAAAGTACACCTGAACAGTTTGATTTAAAGCAAGGCGTTGGTGGCATCACAGATATTGAATTTATGGTGCAATATGCGGCTTTAGCGTGGTCAGCTGATTGCCCAGCTTTACTTGAATATACCGATAATATTCGGGTGTTAGAAGCGCTCAAAATATCTGATAAATTGAGTGAGCATGATAGCAATATGTTGGCGGGCGCTTACCGATATTATCGGAAATTAGCGAACCGGTGTATTTTACAGGCGCAGCCAGCAGTCGTGTCTTATGAGCAAGTGGCCGCCTATCGAACGCAGGTAACGGGAATATGGCAACGTTGGTTTGACTAACACCGTTTGGGTAAATGAAAGACAGTTTGAATTAAAGAGATAAAGCAATTATGGCAGTAATATCAATGGCCGATCGTGACGGCCAAATTTGGTTGGATGGTGAAATGGTGCCTTGGCGTGATGCCAAAGTGCATGTGTTAACCCATACCTTGCATTATGGTTTGGGTGTGTTTGAAGGTGTCCGTGCCTATAAAACAGATCAAGGACCGGCTATTTTTAGATTGCAAGAGCATACCGATCGTTTATTTCGTAGTGCAAAAATCATGGGCATGTCGATGCCATTTGATAAAGAAGTCGTGAATGAAGCACAAAAAGCCGCGATTAGAGAAAACAATCTTAGCTCAGCTTATATTAGACCAATGTGCTTTTATGGTAGCGAAGGCATGGGGATCCGTGCAGATAATTTACGGACACATGTCATGGTAGCTGCATGGGAATGGGGAGCGTACTTAGGTGCCGATAATATGGAAAAAGGGATCCGTATTAAAACGTCTTCATTCACGCGTCATCACGTTAATATTACGATGTGTAAAGCCAAAGCAAATGGGAATTACATGAATTCCATTATGGCTTTACAAGAAGCGGTCAACGATGGTTACGATGAAGCTTTATTATTAGACTCAGAAGGCTTTGTTGCAGAAGGCAGTGGTGAGAACTTCTTTATGATCCGTGATGGGGTGTTATACACACCTGAGCTGACATCGGCTTTAGAAGGTATCACACGTGCAACTGTCATGACGTTAGCGGAAGATATTGGTTTAAAAGTCGTTGAAAAACGCATTACACGAGACGAAGTGTATGTCGCCGATGAAGCTTTCTTTACAGGAACTGCAGCTGAAGTGACGCCGATTCGTGAATTAGATAATCGTGAGATTGGCAATGGTAGTCGCGGACCGATTACAGAACAATTACAGACGATGTATTTTGACCAAGTGTATGGTCGTAGTGATAATTATCGTCATTGGAATGATCACGTATAACCGTTTGATACATTATTAGAGATAAAAAAAGAGGTTTAGAAAATGGCAGGTCATAGTAAGTGGGCGAATATTCAACACCGTAAAGGCGCACAAGATGCGAAACGGGGTAAGTTATTCACTAAATTTATTCGTGAAATCACTGTTGCTGCAAAAGAAGGGGGAAGTGACCCGACGAATAATCCACGGTTACGTGCTGCCATTGATAAGGCATTGAGCGGCAATATGACGCGCGATGTCATTGAACGTGCAACAAAACGTGGTGCTGGCGAACTAGAAGGCGTTAGCTACGAAGAGATCCGGTATGAAGGGTATGGTCCTAACGGGATTGCCATCATGATGGACTGCATGACAGATAATCGTAATCGAACTGTAGCGGCCGTGCGTAATGTCTTTACGAAGCGTGGTGGCAATATGGGAACAGATGGCAGCGTCGCGTATTTGTTTAATAAGAAAGGCATTATTTCTTACCCAGAAGGCACGGATGAAGATGTCATTATGGAAGCAGCATTAGAAGCAGGTGCTGAAGATATTGTCACTAATGATGATGGTTCATTAGATGTCTTTACTGCACCAGAAGATTATTCTGCAGTGAAAGATGCTTTAGATGGTACTGGCGTAGAAGCTGTGTCGGCAGAAGTGACTATGCATCCTGAAACCATGGTGTCTTTGGAAGTGGAAGAAGCTAAAAAAGCGTTAGCGATGATCGATGCATTTGAAGATCTAGACGATGTACAAGATGTCTATACCAATGCTGATTTTCCTGATGAAGTGATGGATGAACTTGATGCCGAATCATAAGCGGATACGATGCCGCGCATTTTAGGCATTGATCCTGGTTCCCGAAAAACGGGGTTTGGAATTATTGAGCTCAATAATCGCCAGTTAAAACATGTGATCAATGGTCGCTTGATGGTGGGCGATGGTGATTTCCCTGATAGGTTAAGGCAAATCTTCGAAGGGCTAACTGATCTGATAGAACGTTACCAACCCGATATGGTGGCGATTGAAAAAGTGTTTTTGCATAAAAATGCTGATTCGGCACTGAAGTTAGGCCAAGCAAGAGGCGCGGCTATTTGCGCTGCCGTGAGTCAAGGGTTGCCAGTGTCTGAATATACCGCCACACAAATCAAAAAAGCGGTTGTGGGTAATGGCCATGCTAAAAAAGACCAAGTGCAATATATGATGTCAATCATACTGTCTTTATCTGATCCCATTGATGAAGATGCGGCTGATGCGTTAGCGTGCGCTGTCACACATGCTAACTTTGCCCATGTCAGTAATGTGAAAAGTAAATTGCCGGAAGGCATGAGAACGTCAACACGAAGAGGTCGTTACGGCAGATGATTGGACGGTTACGCGGGATTATCATTGAAAAACAAGCCCCTGATTTAGTGCTTGATGTTCACGGTGTTGGCTATGAAGTCGCGGCACCGATGTCGACATTTTGTCAGTTACCTGCACTAGAGCAAGAAGTGAGTCTTTATACCCATCTTGTTGTACGTGAAGACGCGCAATTGCTGTACGGTTTTTCGACAGAACGTGAGCGCTTACTCTTCCGTAGCCTATTGAAAGTGAATGGGGTTGGCGCTAAGTTAGCCTTAACGATTTTATCCGGTAGTGATGTCGATGATTTTGCCCGCAGTGTGCAAGAAGGTGATGCGGCGTCATTAACTCGACTGCCTGGCGTCGGTAAAAAAACGGCAGAGCGATTGATTATTGAAATGCGCGACCGCTTAAAAGAAGTCAGCAATGCCATGGGATTGAAGCCTGTTGTATCAGAAGCAGCTAAGTTGGCTGGCGCTAAAGATGAAGCGATTGAAGCCTTAATTTCCTTAGGGTATAAACCCGCTGAAGCCGATAAAATGGTGCGCGCCGTTGGCGATAATAATCTTAATACAGAAGCCTTAATTAGAATGGCATTACAAAGTAAGTAGGTGCTCGCTATCGTTTTAACCCTTGATAGAGTTCAATAAAAAATAACAGTGTGAAGATGGTGTGGGTTTGCGATAATGTGCTTTATTCATTCTGCTTAATAGGTATTTAGATGGACGATCGGTTTATCTCTGCTGTTTCTCAACTTGATGAAGCTCATCAAGATAAAGCAATCCGTCCCGCACGTTTAGCAGACTATATCGGTCAAGCGACTGTTCGTGAACAAATGGAATTGTTTGTATCTGCCGCACGTCAGCGTCAAGAAGCGTTGGATCATACTTTGATCTTTGGCCCGCCAGGGTTAGGTAAGACGACGTTATCCAATATTATTGCCAATGAGATGGGTGTTAATTTGAAACAAACATCGGGGCCGGTACTTGAGCGTCCTGGTGATTTAGCCGCGATTTTAACGAATCTTGAACCAAACGATGTGTTGTTTGTGGATGAAATCCATCGCCTGAGCCCTATCGTTGAAGAGGTGCTATATCCGGCAATGGAAGACTACCAACTCGACATTATGATTGGTGAAGGACCGGCAGCACGCTCGATTAAATTAGAATTGGAACCCTTTACTTTAGTGGGCGCCACGACAAGAGCGGGTTCGCTCACCTCTCCGTTACGAGATAGGTTTGGGATTGTGCAGCGGCTTGAATTTTATTCGCCAGCTGATCTCAGCACGATTGTTCAACGTAGTGCTGGGATTTTTGGGGTTGCTCTAGATGTGCAAGGTGCGGCAGAAATTGCACGACGTTCACGAGGGACACCTCGAATCGCGAATCGATTATTACGGCGTGTTCGCGATTATGCTGAAGTTAAATTTGATGGCCAAATTACGGTAGAAGTGGCAAGGCAAGCCCTAGATTTATTAGATGTTGATAATAATGGCTTTGATATGCTCGACCGTAAATTACTGCAAGCGATTATTGAAAAATTTGATGGTGGCCCGGTTGGTATTGATAATTTGGCGGCTGCCATTGGTGAGGAGCGAGGCACGATTGAAGACGTGCTTGAGCCTTATTTGATTCAAGAAGGGTTTATTATGCGAACGCCTCGCGGCCGTGTTGCGACCAAACGAGCTTGGTTACATTTGGGATTATCTGGTGGGTCTTCAGAAGGGCGTTCAGATGACTGATTTTGAATGGCCCGTTCGTGTTTATTACGAAGATACCGATTCAGGTGGTGTGGTGTATCACGCACAATATCTTAAATTTATGGAGCGTGCTCGGACGGAGTGGCTTCGGGATTTGGGGTTTGAGCAAGATAATTTAAGGCATGAGCATCAATGTCTATTTGCTGTTCATTCGATGAATATTGCGTTTAAGCAGCCTGCACGATTTAATGAGGCATTAGTCGTGAAAAGCGGTATCAGTTCTACTAGCGCGGCGAGTTTGGTGTTTCAACAAAAAATCTTACGAGATGATGAACTGTTATGTCAGGCCGAGGTCAAAGTCGCATGTTTACATGCAGAGCAATTTAAACCAATGGCTATTCCTTCTTTTATGTTGATGGGGTTACGAGGTGAACGCTGATTTATCAATCATTACGCTGATTTCCGAGGCGAGTTTATTAGTCAAATTAGTGATGTTAGCGTTGTTCGCTATTTCATTGTATTCATGGCTGTTAATTTTTAGAAAACGTGCTGAGTTGAACCAAGCCAAAGCCGATGCTGATTCATTTGAAGACAAGTTTTGGTCTGGCAATGAATTGAATAAATTATATGATGATATTTCTTCTAGGCCTCATGCTAGCCGAGGAATGGAAGGCATTTTCGAAGTCGGCTTTAAAGAATTTGTCAGATTAAAGAAAGCCGCGCCAGATTCGGGTTTGGTTTTAGAAGGCTCGCAACGCGTGATGCGTATTTCGTTAGCAAGAGAAATCGATCAGCTCGAGATGTCATTGCCCTTTTTAGCTACAGCGGGATCAACCAGTCCTTATATTGGTTTGTTTGGTACTGTTTGGGGCATTATGAATTCATTTCGGGCTTTAGGTGATGTGCAACAAGCGACCTTGTCGATGGTGGCCCCCGGTATTGCTGAAGCTTTAATCGCAACCGCCATGGGTTTATTTGCTGCGATTCCGGCCGTTATCGCTTATAACCGTTACTCCCATGAAGTGGAGCGTTTAATCAACCGTTACGATACTTTCTTAGAAGAATTCTCTTCTATTTTACAACGTCAACATGATTAAGATGGCTTGAGCATGGCTTTTCATACACAAAGACAACGCAAAAAACCAATGGGCGAAATTAATGTTGTCCCATATATCGACGTGATGTTGGTATTGCTGATCATTTTTATGATTACCGCGCCGATGTTGACTCAAGGTGTACAAGTTGACTTGCCTCAAGCGGTAGCAAACCAAGTCGAAGCACCTGACGATAATACAGAGCCACTGGTCGTATCCGTTGATGCACAGGGGTTGTATTACATTGGTATCGGTGACAAACAAGAACAAGCCGTGAGCGCTGATGTGATTCGTTCCAAAGTGCGTGCTGTATTAGGCCGAAGTCCTGATACGCCAATTATGGTGAAAGGCGATGAGGCTGTAAATTATGGTCGGGTCGTGACACTAATGGCTTTGTTACAACAAGCTGGCGCACCGAGCGTTGGTTTGATTACCAAACAACCGGAGCAAACCGATCCTTAGGGCGATATGAATAAGCACTGGCTAGAAAATATTATAGCTGGCAGTTATGCCCTAGCATTACACATTATTGTTGTCATCCTGTTATTTATTGGGTTTGGCAGCGAAGATGAAATTGTTGCGCCGCCAAAATTTGATATTGTCCAAGCCAGCGTCATTGATGAGCAAACTTTTTTAGAGGGTTTAGCTGCCAAACAGGAGCGCGTTGAACAAGCTAAAGCAGAAGAAGCGGCTCGCTTGAAAGCCATTGAAGATAAAGCTGCGGAAGAAAAGGCTGCTCAAGAACGTGAGCAAGCAAGGTTGGAGCAAGAAGCGCTAGAGCGACGACAACAAATAGAAGCTGAAAAACAACGTTTAACAGAATTAAAACAACAACGCGAAGCCGAGGAAGCCCGCCAAAAAGCAGAAGCGGAGCAACGTCGTCTTGCAGAACAGAAACGCATTGCTGATGAAAAAGAAGCTGAAGCATTAAAGCAAAAGCAGTTGGAAGAAGAGCGCCAACGTAAAGAAGCAGAAGCCAAAAGATTAGCTGAAGAAAAACAGCGACAAGAGGTAGAAGCTAAAAGGTTAGCCGAAGAGAAAAGACAACAAGAAGAAGCCGAAAAAAAACGGTTAGCTGAATTAGAAAAGCAACGTCAAGAAGCAGAGGCACGGAAAAAAGCCGAAGCAGAGCAACGCCGCTTAGCGGAAGAAAAGCGACAACGTGATGAGGCGAATAAATTATTGCAGGAGAGTTTGGCGGCAGAAGAAAGAGAAAGAGAAGAAAATCGTGTAGATCGGGTCGTTAATCAACATATGGCGATGATCAGTCAACGCGTGAAGCGTTATTGGATCGCACCTGCCAATGCTAAAAATGGTATGCAATGTACTTTGCAAGTGAGTTTGTTGTCCAATGGTGATGTGAAACAAGTTAAAGTAGTTCAAAGTAGTGGCAATGCTGTTTTTGATCGTTCGGCAGTTAATGCAGTATATAAAGCTGCCCCTTGGCCGCAACCTTCCGATCCTAAGGCTGCCGCTAAGTTACGCAATTTTAAATTTAATTTTAGGCCTAAATAGAGAAAGCTTATGCGCAATCGAATATTAATTGGTTTTTGCTTATGGTTAATGATGCTGCCTTTTTCGCTACGTGCGGAGTTGGTGATTGAAATTACTGGTGGCTCAGCCGCGGCTCTCCCGATAGCGGTGGTGCCTTTCGGTTATGATGGTTTTGTTCCTGCTGAAGATATCTCGGCAATTGTTAAAAATGATTTATTACGTAGCGGTCGTTTTGCTCCATTACCGCAATCAGACTTGATTTCTACGCCGTATGAAAAAGAACAAGTTAACTTTAAAGATTGGCGTTTATTACGTTCTGAAGGTTTATTGATTGGTAAAGTGAGCAGTGTTGACGGACAAACCTATCAAGTTCAATTTCAATTATTCGATGTCTATAAGGCACAACAATTAGTGGGAAAACGCTATGAAGTGCCCGCGACAGCATTAAGACGTGTTGGTCATCAAATAGCAGATCAAGTCTATGAAGCATTGACGGGCGAGAAAGGGGCTTTTTCGACTCGCTTGGCTTTTGTTTCGGTATTAAAAAATGCAGACGGAACACGCCGTTACGCGCTGCAAGTGTCTGACTCTGATGGTGCCAATCCGCGGACCGTATTACAATCTAAACAAGCTATATTGTCACCAAACTGGTCGCCTGATGGTGAAAGTCTCAGTTATGTTTCATTTGAAAATGGCCGCGCGGAGATTTTTATTCAAACAATGCGAACTGGACAGCGACTTTCTATCGCAAAATTTAAAGGCTTAAATAGCGCGCCAAGTTGGTCACCTGACGGGTCAAAGATAGCGATGACTTTATCGAAAAATGGTAACCCAGAAATATACGTGATGGATGTCGTGACGAAAGCTTTAACGCGTGTCACGCACAGTTCAAGATCGATTGATACTGAGGCGGTGTGGATGCCGAATGGTCGCGAATTGGTGTTTACCTCCGATCGAGGTGGACGTCCGCAATTGTATAAAATTCCAGCGACAGGCGGGCGTGCTGAACGATTAACCTTTGATGGACCTTATAATGCGTCTGCTGATATTTCATCTGACGGGCGCTTGATGGCAATGGTGCATGGTCAAAATGGTCGGTTCTATATTGCAGTGCAAAACCTAGAGACAGGGGCACTGACAGTATTAACAGAACAAGGAAGTGATGAATCGCCAAGTTTTGCTCCGAATGGGCAATTAATTTTGTATGCCACAGAAGAACAGGGCAAAGGTGTATTATCTGCTGTGTCCATTGATGGTGGTTTTCAACAACGGTTAGGTGCAACAGGGACAGATGTTCGTGAACCTGCTTGGTCGCCAATTAGACAATAATGAGAGGGTAGAAAATGAATAGGTCTTTAGTGAAATATGGTTCTGTTGTATTGGCGATGACGTGGTTGTCAGGGTGTAATACGCTAGGCTCATCGCAAGGTGAGGATGGATTGCTTGATGGGGAAGGCGTCGTTGTAGAAGAGCGGGGTGCTGTATCAGGCGGGATCGGTGAAAATGGTCTCAATGGCAGTGACATTGTTGACGGTGCCGAAGCCCGGGTGATCGCTGGAGAAGGTGATTTTTCTAGTGCGAATTTAGATGATCCAAGTAATTTATTATCACAACGTGTGGTGTATTTTGAATATGACAGTAGTGCAGTTCGTGACCAAGATTATGCAGTACTGCAAGCCCATGCGAGTTATTTAGCTGATAACCCAACAGCACAAGTTCGATTAGAAGGTCATACGGACCAACGTGGTTCACGTGAGTATAATTTAGCCTTAGGCGAACGTCGCGCTTTAGCGATTCGTGAGATTTTGATGATCCAAGGTGCCGCAGCAAGTCAATTCCAAGTCACTAGTTTTGGTGAAGAGCGTCCTCAACAAGAAGGCGAAGGCGATGCTGTATGGCAAGCAAATCGCCGAGTTGAATTAGTCTATACGGGACGATAAGAATGAAAAAAATGTTAAGTAGTGCGGTGCTCACTGGTGTGATGTTGTTACCGTTGATGTCATCAACTGTTTTAGCGGATGACGCCTTGAACGAGCGAGTTAACCGTCTTGAGCGCATTGTAAAAGGCCAAGGTTTGGTGTCGCTTCTTGGTCGTGTTGATCAGCTTCAGCAAGAGGTGCAACGGTTAAATGGCGATAATGAAGCTTTACGTCATCAATTAGAATTGATGAAACGTCGCCAACGTGAAATGTACATTGATTTAGATGGACGGTTTAGCCAGCTACAAACACCTAATGTGGCGATAACAGAACAGAGTGTGACGCCTTCTCAACCTTCTGCTGCTGTTGAGGCAGAAGAGGTGGCCGTCCAACAACCTGTTGTCGATGTGGTTGATGCCAGTACTTCTGTGCAACAACAGGGACAAAATACGGTGGATAATGTTTCTGCTCCAGCGTCTCCTGTTGCGGTTGAAAATGGTGAAGCAGCTTATCAAGCGGCATTACAAACTTTACGAAGTGGGCAGTATGCGGAAGCGATTACGGCATTAGCTGCCTTCCCTGAGCAATATCCACAAAGTCATTATTTGCCGAACACGTATTACTGGCAAGGTGAAGCTAACTATGTACTGCGTAACTTTGATTTAGCCATTGCTTCTTTCCAAACGGTGATCGATCGCTTTCCTGTCAGCAGTAAAGTACCTGATGCACTTTTAAAACAAGCATTTAGTCAATATGAACTAGGCCAAATTGATGTCGCGAAAGCCAATTTGGCAAAAGTGATTGAGCAATACCCGACAACATCAGCAGCAAGACTCGCAAAAGTTCGTCTAGAGCGGCTTGAAAAAGAAGCACAATAAAGTAGGAAACCATTAATACGATGCAATGCCGGGTTACGGAGATTTTTTATTCACTGCAAGGTGAAACACGCACAATAGGATTGCCAACAGTTTTTGTTCGTTTAACTGGGTGTCCATTACGTTGCCAATATTGTGATACTGCTTATGCGTTCACTGGCGGTGAAAAGATGGATATTGACGACATTGTTGATAAGGTTGCCAGTTATTCGCCGCGTTATGTCACCGTGACGGGGGGAGAGCCATTGGCACAAAAAAATTGTTTGCCATTATTAAGTGCTTTATGTGATTTAAATGTTGAAGTATCGTTGGAAACCAGTGGTGCTATCGATGTGAGCGCTGTTGATGACCGTGTTGTGAAGGTCATGGATCTGAAAACACCAGGTTCACAGGAAATGTCAAAAAACAGGTATGAGAACATCGCTTTATTATCGCAGCAAGATCAAGTGAAGTTTGTGATTTGTGATCGACGAGATTACGATTGGGCTTGTGGAAAATTGACTGAATTTGATTTGCCGGAACGATGCGAGGTGCTCTTTTCTCCTATTCATGGTGAGTTAGAGCCGAGCGAATTAGCAGATTGGATTGTGGCGGATAATATGCCTGTTCGTATGCAGGTGCAGTTGCATAAATATCTTTGGCAAGACGAGCCAGGCCGATGAAGAGAGCAGTTGTATTATTATCAGGTGGTTTGGACTCGGTCACGGCTCTAGCGATTGCAAAAGAGCAAGGGTTTGAATGTTATACCTTGAGCTTTGATTATGGGCAAAGACATGATGCCGAGATTAATGCGGCTAAAAAACTGTCTGTACAATTAGGTGCTTTAGACCATAAAATCATCAATATTGATTTGCGTACAATTGGTGGATCAGCACTGACAGATAACACTATTGATGTACCGGAAGATCATCCCGATGGGATTCCTGTCACTTATGTACCAGCCAGAAATACCGTTTTTTTATCGATTGCATTGGCTTGGGCTGAAGTTTTAGCCGCTGAAGCAATTTTTGTGGGTGTTAATGCGGTGGATTATTCCGGTTATCCAGATTGCAGGCCTGAATTTATTGCTGCATTTGAGCAACTTGCTAATCTCGCGACTAAGGCGGGAGTGGAAGGGCAGAAATTAACGGTTCACGCGCCATTGATGACCTTGTCAAAAGCAGACATTATTCAACGCGGGATTGAGCTGGGGATTGATTACAGTCAAACAGTGTCTTGTTATCAGGCTGATGATGATGGTTATGCTTGTGGTCGTTGCGATTCTTGCCATTTTAGGCGGCAAGGTTTTGAAATGGCTGGCATAGTAGATCCGACCTTATATCAATCAAATTAATGCCGCGACTTGCCTGAGTTTGCAGTCTTTTGGCTTAATTGAGAGGCACAATCTTATTAGTAATAAAAAGTGCACGTGGTAGTAATAAAAGGCAGTGTTATAAGGGGTTATTGCCCTTTTTTTCTATCGATATGAAGGTTTGCCATAAAATATCTTGTTTTAGGGCTTGCCATTTCTGCTGAATGCGGTATGATTTCGCGCTTGGTTTGGGCCGTTAGCTCAGTTGGTAGAGCACCGGACTTTTAATCCGATGGTCCCGCGTTCGAGTCGCGGACGGCCCACCATTTCCTTACCAAGTTCCTCTTCCTGCTATTCCTTCAATTAATGAGCATCACGTCGTTGATATAGCCTCATTCATCGAACCGTCATAAAAGATACGCTGTTTTGCAATAATCTTTCGTTATCTTGCTAATACCTTAATGTGTATTGGAAAGGCGTGTTATGCAAGACAATGCGGTGTCAGAGACTCCACTCGTTATATGGCGAATAGTAGATGGAAAGCCGGGACATGATAATCAAACCATCGGATTGGTCAAAGCATTAAATAAAAAAGTAGCGTGTCATTATATTGATATTCCTGCTGCAAGCATGACAACATCTCTTTGGCGATTATTTACGGCGCGATGGTCTGCAGTTAATACGCTACCTAAGCCTGATTTGGTTATCGGCGCAGGACATCGAACGCACTTATCTATGTTGGCTGCTAAACGTATTCATGGCGGTAAAACCGTTGTCTTGATGCAGCCCAGCCTTCCTTTACATTTATTTGATTTATGTTTAATCCCCGAACACGATAATTATCAAGGTCGAGGCGATTATATTGAAACGCGTGGTGTCTTGAACCCTGTACAAGCGACGGGAATACATGACGAAAATCGAGGCCTTATTATGATAGGGGGTCCTTCAAAACATTTTGAATGGGATCAAGGTGCCGTGTTGTCACAACTTGAGAGGGTTTTAATGCTTCACCCAACGGTACAGTTTCAAATAACGACATCGCGCCGTACACCTGCTGAGTTTATGGCAGTATTGAAGACATTGTCTTCAGAGAGAGTGATGATAGTGCCATTTGAAGAAACGACAAAGTCGTGGGTGGCCGAGCAATTATCGCAAGCGGCGATGAGTTGGGTGACTGAAGATTCCGCTTCAATGGTTTATGAAGCTTTGACAGCACAAACAGCAGTGGGCGTTTTGTCGATGCCTGCGAAAAAAGATAATCGTTTGTCACGCGGTATTCGTCAATTGATTCAGAATAAAGTGATTGTCCGTTTTGATGTGGCGGGATCGTATAAGCCAGCAATGAAACCCGCGATTGGATTTATGGAAGCCGACCGATGTGCGAATCATATCTTAACGCGCTGGTCCGAAACAGCCGTCGTTACAGCGACATCTCAGTTGGTTTAATCTATCTGTGACGAAACAATTAACGGTTCTGCAAGTTTTGCCTGCACTTGAGTCTGGTGGTGTTGAAAAAGGCACGTTAGAAGTAGGTCGTTATCTTGTTGAAAAAGGGCATCGTTCCATTGTGATGTCGGCTGGCGGTAGGCTGGTGCCTACGTTGCTGGAGCAAGGTAGCGAACATGTTGAGCTAGCCATTGGCAAGAAGTCGTTGCTTACGTTCAGGTATATTCGTTTTCTTCGTCGATATTTTATTGAAAATCACGTCGACATTTTACATTTACGTTCAAGAATGCCTGCTTGGGTCTGTTATTTAGCGTGGCGAGGCATGGATCGCGCGACACGGCCACGTTTGATTACAACGGTGCATGGTTTGTATTCTGTCAATGCTTATAGCCAAGTGATGACCAAAGGCGAACGCGTTATTGTAGTGTCTGAAACGGTCAAAAACTATGTGATGCAACATTATGCGGTGGATGAAGCCAAAATAAAGTTGAATTATCGTGGGGTTGATAGAGCAATATACCCTTTTGCTTACCGTGTATCGCGAGAATGGTTAACCGATTGGGACCGAACTTTCCCTGAAACCAAAGGCAAAATGTTAGTCACTCTTCCTGGAAGGGTCTCTCGTTTGAAGGGTCAACATGACTTGCTGACCCTCCTTAACCGTTTGAAAGCTGATATGCCTAATGTGCATGGGTTAATTGTCGGTGAAGTTAAGCCAGGAAAAGAAGCTTATTTGGCGGAGCTAAAAGCGGCGGCAGTTAGATTAGGCATTGAAGAGAATGTGACGTTCACAGGTCATCGTAGTGATTTACGAGAGATCATGGCGATATCGACATTGGTGCTGTCATTGTCAACGGAACCTGAAGCATTTGGGCGCGTCAGTCTAGAGGCGCTGAGTTTAGGTATACCCGTAGTGGCGTATGGACATGGTGGCGTTGGTGAGCAATTGCAAAAATTATTACCAGAAGGACATGTTGATGTTGGTGATATGGCACAACTGGTCGCACGAACATCGACTTGGTTACGCAAACCGCCAATGTTAAAAGAACATCATGACTTTTCTCTTGAGAATATGGTGAATAATACGTTGAGCATTTATCAAGAGAGCGTTGCGTCATTGGCTAATGTGAATAAAAAAGTGGCATGAAGATCTGCCAAATATTAGCCAGCCATGGTGATGGTGGTTTAGAAAAGCATGTTCGAGAATTATGCCAACAGTTGGTCACCGAAGGACATGATGTGACTGTTTTGGGACACCCTCATTTTCTAGCCACACTAGATGTGAAGATTAAGCGATATGCGATTCCGACCGAATTAAGTCGTCGTCACCCTTGGTTATTGTGGACAGTGTTACGTTATCTACGTTTGAATTCATTTGACGTTATTCATGCACAGGCGAATAAAGCGGTGGGACTTTTGGCAATGCTGCGTTTTTGGCTTACGGCACCAACCGTAGGCACGTTGCACAATATGAAGCGGCAGATTAAAGCCTTTCATCATTTAAATCATACCATCACCGTCAGTCACTTTTTATCGACCCCGTTTGAGAACGATGCCGCCACGGTGGTTTATAACGGCATTAACCGACCGACGATACAACCAGTTGATTTGAGAGCAAGATTCCAACTGCCTATAGAGAATCCTGTTATTTGTGCGGTTGGACGATTAGTTGAAGCAAAAGGGTTTGATGTATTGTTGGATGCCGTGTCTGGTTTGCATGTCAATGTGCTTATTGTGGGGGAAGGGCCTGAACGTGAGCGTCTACAGCAGCAAATTGATAAGCTGCCAGCACAAACACAGTGTCTTTTAGTTGGGCATCAAAATGATGCGCCTGATTTATTAGCAGCCAGTGACGGGGTAGTGATTTCATCTCGTCGAGAGGGGTTTTCTTATGTGTTTAGCGAGGCTATGTTAGCGGGTACTAAAGTATTAGCCACCGATGTGCCGGTTGCAAATGAGATATTACCGGCTGAATTGATTGTTCCGATTGCTGATAGTGTGGCTTTACGGGTTAAGTTAAGCGATTATCTGAACCAAATTCCGGAATGGGAGGATAAAATGCTTCCTGTACGGGCTAAAGCAAGAGAAAAGTTGACGTTATCTTCAATGACGTTACAAACCTTGGCTGTCTACCAACGCGTTTTAGCTGAGCAAGCAGGTTGAGAGGGTGAATATTCTCTTGATTAAACATGGTGCTTTTGGCGATATTATTCAAGCGGATGGTATTTTTCGCGATATCCGGCAGCATTACCCAGCAGCGCATATTAGTTTGCTCACATCACCTGCGTTTGAAGACTTGATGCAGCGTTCACCTTATATCGATCAAGTATTCACCGATGAGCGAGTTCCTTTATGGCGCTTTAAATATCATTATGATTTGCTCAAGTCTTTGTCACAAAAAAAGATAGATTTAGTCATTGATTTACAGAACTCAAACCGAAGCCACCTGTATCGACGACTAGGTTTGAAACAAGCGGTATGGCAATTTCGCGCGGGTAAATTGACCTCTTCTTCCGCATTGAGAGGGTTGCAAACACAACTCGAACAAGCCGGCGTTGAAACGCACTATGCGTTGCGACCTGATCTTAGCTGGATGGTTGATGATATTTCAGCTTTATTAGAACGTTATCAGGTTTTACGCCGTTATATTGTTCTTATTCCAGGCTGTTCGATGGCGCACCCCGAAAAGCGTTGGCCCCATTACGCAGCGTTGGCTGAGCTATTGCTCAATGAGGGTTATGATGTTGTGAAGATTATCGGCCCTGACGAAAAGGCATTATCTGCTGAGATACCTGGACATAACTTAGCAGGAGATGACGGCATATTAACGTGGTTTGAGCTTGCTGGGGTATTGAAGTCTGCGGCATTTATTGTTGGTAATGATACCGGACCAAGTCATGTCGCATCGTGTTTAAACCAACGTGGTTTAGCGTTGTTTGGGCCAACAACATCGGCGAAACGAACTGAAATTAATCGTGGTGATTTTCGAGCATGGGAAACATCCGATCTACATCAACTATCAAGTCAAACTGTTTTCAATCATATTATTGAGCAAGTGGCATAAGTTATGTGCGTGGTAATTGTTGTTGACCGATGGCAAGACTAACGCCAACACCTAGCCAGACTAACGACGCTATCCAATTGCTCAAGATACTAATGCCACCGGTTAAAGGCCAAAAAGAAATGAGTAAGCTAGCAAAGGCAATCGAGGCTAAAAACCATTGGCTACGCTTCAATGTTGGGATCACTGCAGTGTAGAAAAGAGTCACGATAAATACAATAAATATCCCCAACCCTAATAAGCCTGTTTCTGACGCAAGGTGAAGGTATAAATTATGTGGGTGACTACAAATACTCGTTAACTGCATTTGCTCGCAAACAGTTTGGTAGTTTTCATAACCGACACCGACGATAGGGGCAGTTAACCAAACTTGATAACCGGCAGAAAAGACCTCGTAATAATCAGATTGGCTAAATTGGCTGATCTTCTGGAAGGCACTATAAATAGACCGATGTGTTGTATCGGGGAGTAACCACGCGATGCTGACTAATATAATGCAGACAAAGATGCTGGATAAGAATATTTGTTGTCGATGTTGTTTCCATTCAAACGACATGCCAATGACGATGAAGGTGCTACCAAAAATAAAGAGTAACAGCGCCATTCGTTCACCAGTAATAAAGACAAAGGCAGTGCTAATAGCCAGAACAAAGAGATTAAACGTGATTTGGTAACGTGATGTCTTTAACCAATCGAAGATTAAGTGGGCTAATAATAATAGGTAAATAAGTCGAATCATCATTGTGCCGGGAATGGGTGAGCGGAAAGGTCCCGTTAATCTATCTGCACTATGTTTGGCGATGCCAAATAAATCAGTCCCCGTAAAGTACTGCCATGCGGTATCAAAAAACACAAAGGCGGAAGCTATCATCAGGCCAATGATAAAATGACGAAACCGTTGCCTTCCTTGTAACAACCAAAAAGCAATGGCCGAAGCAAAAATAGGCCAACGTAAGAAAGCCAACGCTTTACCAAAACTAGTTGTGCTATCAATACTAAATGGCGTATTAATAAGAACAAGGTAGGCAACAAATAATAAAGCACACCGAAACCAGCTTAATTGCGTCCAATGCCATGATTGTTCTATATAGGACTTATATAAGAACAATAAACCGATGAGGACAACGGTAATATCTGCCAGTGAACGGGAAAATAATAATAAGAATGGCAGTAAAAAGGGTAGGTAAGATTCGGCTTTATGGCGTAATGTATGGCGAGAAGTCAGTGCATTCAAATTAATTTCATAATCCATTATTTTCGGTAAAGCACTATAGGCTAACAAGAAATTGTTTCATTAATGTTTAAGTTAGCTGTGTAGTAAGAAAATAAACGGGATTAAACGTTGACACCATCTGTGTGGAATGTATAATTCTCGCTTCTTTGTTGCAGCGATGCGGCAAAGCGCTCTTTAACAAAATAATATCAAATAATGTGTGTGGGTACTTGCATAGGTAAACTTGTTGTACAAGAACCGATGTTGAGTATTTACACGAACATGCAAAT
>JAIBDZ010000019.1 GCA_024685975.1 Piscirickettsiaceae bacterium
GATCCCCTGCAGTAATATAGGGTATCAACGCTGTCTGTCCATCAACACGAAGTTGATCAAAACATTGACTAATACGACTCATTTTTTATCTCATCCTTAAAACGTTAATCCTGCCAATGACGCAACAGTATGCATATCTTTGTCACCACGACCTGAAAGGTTAACCAAAATGCTTTGGTCTGGTGTCATTGTAGCTGCTAATTTACTCGCATAAGCCAATGCATGACTACTCTCTAAAGCAGGAATAATACCTTCTATACGCGTCAAATCATGAAAAGCTTGCAATGCTTCATCATCTGTCACCGACACATATTCTGCTCGGCCAATATCTTTCAACCAAGCATGTTCAGGGCCAACACCAGGATAATCGAGTCCAGCAGAGATAGAATGTGTTTCAATAATCTGGCCATGCTCATCTTGAATGAGGTAAGTCCGATTACCATGCAAGACACCAGGTGTACCCGCGCACAGTGCGGCCGAATGTTGACCTGTTTCAATACCGTGACCTGCACCTTCAACACCAAACATAGCAACATCCGTATCATTAATGAATGGATGGAATAAACCAATTGCATTCGATCCACCACCAATGCAGGCAACTAAAGCATCAGGCAGCGATCCTGTCATCGACAACATTTGTTCGCGTGCTTCACGGCCAATCACAGCTTGAAAATCTCGTACCAATTCAGGGTAAGGATGTGGCCCAGCTACCGTACCAATAATATAAAAAGTATCATCAACATTGGTCACCCAATCACGTAGGGCTTCGTTTAAGGCATCTTTTAATGTTTTAGATCCGGATTCAACAGGCACAACTTCTGCCCCTAACAACTTCATCCGATAGACATTTTGTGCTTGTCTTTTAACATCTTCAGCACCCATATACACGACACATTCCATGCCTAAACGTGCTGCAACTGTGGCACTCGCAACACCATGTTGCCCTGCCCCTGTTTCAGCAATAACACGTTTTTTACCCATTCGTTTCGCTAATATCGCTTGGCCAATCGTATTATTAATTTTGTGTGCGCCAGTATGATTAAGATCTTCACGTTTAAGATAAATCTGAGCACCGCCGACTTTTTGAGTCCAGTTTTCAGCATGATAAACAGGCGAAGGTCTTCCTACAAATTCAGCTAAATCTTTATCTATTTCAGCTTGAAAAGTAGGATCCAGTTTATATTGTTCATACGCTTTTTCTAATTCATAGATGGCTGACATCAATGTCTCACCGACAAAGCGACCACCATAGGGTCCAAAATGACCTTTATCGTCAGGATATGTATCAAAATAATTTGTTTCTAGCTGCTTAGCCATGTATTGCCCTCTGCACAAAATCACGCATTTTTGTTAAATCCTTAACGCCTTTAGACTCCTCAACGCCACCACTGACATCAACAGCATATGGATTGACTTTAACGATAGCTGACGCCACATTATCCTTAGATAGGCCTCCTGCCAATATAATCGGTTTCTTAACCGCTTCAATTCTTTGCCAATCAAATACTTGCCCTGTGCCACCAGGTACACCCGCTTGGTAACTATCTAATAATAATGCGCTTGCTGATGCATAAGTTTTCGCTTCAGTGGTTAAATTGACATCATCACGCATTCTGACCGCTTTGATATAAGGACGTTCAAATTGTTCACAAAACGATGCCGACTCATCACCATGAAATTGTATAACATCAACCGGTAAGGCCGATAATACATCTAACACTTGTTCTTTCTCTGGATTAACAAATAATGCCACAATGCTGAGAAAAGGAGGCAAACCCGCCACAATATGTTGTGCTTGCGCAACATCTACAAACCGAGCACTCTTTGAATAAAAAACGAGCCCAATCGCATCTACACCTATTTCAGCTGCAAATTCAGCATCTTGGCGTCGTGTAATACCACAGATTTTAACACGTGTTCTCATGGGAAGATTCATTGAGTGGGAAATAGAGCTTTACTTTACCAGACCACTGGAAAAGGTGACACTACTGGAAGCGCATAATGTTCAGGGTAAGTAACATGTACAAAATAGAGCCCTTGTGGTGGTGCCGTAATTCCACCCTTGCCGCGGTTTCGACTTTCTAATACCGTCTTCGCCCACGATGGTTTAGCCTTCCCTTCACCGATAGGCACTAACACACCCACAATATTCCTCACCATATGATGTAAAAAAGATGGTGCAACAACATCAATAGCGATCATATCGCCTTGTTTTGTGATTGTAATCGATTCGATTGTTTTGATCGGACTTTTTGCTTGGCAATCTTTTGCCCTAAAAGCAGAAAAATCATGATGCCCCACTAATAGTTGGGCAGCATCTTGCATCGCTTTGACATCCAATTGTCGAAAATACCACCATGCTCTATGGGCATGAATGGCAGATCGACTTACACGGTTTAAGATCAAGTAACGATAGCTACGTCGAAAAGCGGTAAATCTAGCACTGAAATGCTCGTCAACTTCTCGTGCCCAGATCACATTAATATCAGAAGGTAAATTAGTGTTAAGGCCTAAGATCCAACTACGTTCATCACGCACTGCTGTTGTATCAAAATGCACGACTTGTTGTAGGGCATGCACACCTGAATCTGTACGCCCTGCCGCCACTAATTTAATCGGTTCATTAGCAACACTGCTTATTGCATCGGTTAGACAGCTTTGTACCGTTCTATCCGATGCTTGTATTTGCCAGCCAGAAAATCGGGTCCCGTCATATTCAACCCCTAACGCAATACGACCCATTCAATACCTTTAGGATAAATCGTTTAATATCGTTTTGGCACGAGATTGTTGTTCTTCATTTCCTTCGACCAAAATCTCTTCTAGGATAGCTTTGGCCCCTTCAGGATCGCCCATTTCGATATAAGCGGTTGCTAAGTCTATTTTAGTTTCTGCTTCATCAATTTGATCAAAATCACTTAAATCAAAACTCAATGTATCGTCATTATCTGTCGACAAAGCCAAACCTGCTTGTTCAAGCTCATCATCAGTAATATCATCTAACTCATCAATATTTAATGACAAATCAGCTTCATCATCTTTTGTATTCCATTCAGGTGTCGCGTCATCAACCTTTTCAATTAAGGCCTCTTCCTCTATGGTATCCAAAGGCTCTTCAGTGATATCTTCAATTTCTGGCAACGTAAACTCGACCATCCCCTCATCATCTAACGCCTCATCAACTGGTGTAATATCAATTTCTTCCAGCTCATCAGTGTTAGCATCAAGAGATAAATCAGTCAGACCGTCTAAATCTAGCACTTCTTCAACGTCTGTCACAGGACTGACAAATAAGGCATTGTCAGGCGCTAATTCTCGGCCCCAATTAGACACTTCATCCCATTCCATCGAGTCACGCTCAACATCATAATCTTGTGCTAATTTCGTAAACTCATTGACATTACCTTGTTGATAATGGGCCGACAATAGCTGCTGTAACACAGTCTGGTTATTAGGTTCTATTGTTCGAGCTTGTTCCAAGATATCAATCGCTTGCTCTGTATCACCATGTTGAATTAATGCTTGAGCATCATCCATCAATTCTTCTACTGATTTTTCTACTTCTGGTGTCGGCTGTGCTACAACCGCAGTAGCTGCAACAGGAGCAGCGGCTGCCGGCGTAATATCACCGACAGCTTCATCCCATGACACTTTTTTACCATCTTCTGCCCGTTTTCTAGCGACAAAGAATAAAGCCAATAACACACCTAAAATGCCTAGTAATGCTTGTAATTTATAACGTTCGAATACACTTATTACTTGATCTAATAAAGAAGGTTCTGGTGCCGTTACGGGAGCTATTACTTCTGGTGCCTGCTCAGGTGAAAGCGAATCCACATTATCTAAAACAGGAGTGTTTTGTTCTATTTCATCGCCTTCGCTTGCATCAGCATCAGATGCGTTCTCCAATTCGTCAGCTTGTTCAGCAGGCATTTCTTCGTCAAAAGCATCGGCAGGAACTGGTTCGTCATTCAACGTGTTAGCAAGACTATCTTTAATGTCTTGCGCCATAGCTTCTAAAGTCGCATCATCTTCTTGTTCCAGTTTGCTCTGCAATCTGGCTAAATCTGGGTCTTGTAACGCCACTAATTTTCGTAGCGTTTCAATCTGTTCTTCCATCGCGGCCATTCTGGCTTTGATATCAACATTCTCTTGTTGTTGGCTTTCAATGACTTCTTGCGCCATCGTGAGCTGTTCACTGAGTTCATCAACTTTCTCATTGCCAAAGGCAGCCATATCATTGTCTTGCAATGATTCTTCATTTTCACCTAACAACTGCAACCTTGCTACTGGCGTTTCATCATTATTTTGTACTGCAGCTGTACTCGGTAATGTTTCTTCAACAGCTAAAGTATCAGAAGCAGTATCTGTTGGTGATGCTGCAACTGGCGCTGGCGTTGTAACAGGCGCTGTATTGTGACGGTTTTTCCAAGCATTATTGTGTGTTTGCACTTCTGCTAATGCTTGTGAATGTGATAATCGGTTAATCTCACTCTGACTTGGGATCGCCAATGTGTAACCGCTTTTTAAACCGTTAATATTATCGTTGATAAAGGCATTACTGTTTTTATCAACCAAAGCAACCATCATTTGGTGTACAGAAACATCTCGCGATGGGCGTGTTTTTAACGCAATATTCCACAAGGTGTCCGTTTTACTAACGGGACCATATTGCGTTGCCCCCGCCATACTTGGCGCAGATGCGACTTTCTTCACTGTCTGTGTAGGTTGAGCTTGTGTCTCAACTGGAGCAGCGGGTGTGATATACGTTCTTTGTGCTTGGG
The DNA here is from genome assembly GCA_024685975.1 of Piscirickettsiaceae bacterium. GTDB lineage: Bacteria > Pseudomonadota > Gammaproteobacteria > Nitrosococcales > Methylophagaceae. Next base: position 4,785 of record JAIBDZ010000019.1, read on the forward strand.
TGTCTTTGAAAATTGTTTTAGGGGGATCGAGCAGTACCGTATATTCTCTAATAAGCTGCCCTGTACTCGTTCTAGCAAACAATAAGAAGTCTAATAAAGGCTCTTTTACTGGTGCCTTCGAACTCACTAAAATGACAGGCTTGCCATTTCGTGTAATCACGTTAAATTGAAGTGCATTAATTTCGGCGCTTTTAACTAAGCCAGCTCGCTCAAACTCTGCATTCGATGCTAGCCTGACCTGTAAACTATCGGACTCTTCTTCAGATGCGGAAGTAATAGGAATTTCAGCTTGAAAGGGTTCATTCAGTGCTGATGACAACTGTAACTTACCCAAACCTAGAGCATAGGCTGGCATTGCAGCCAAAATCCCTAATGCCCCCATGATGCTAATGCTTGTGAATACTTTAGTTTTCATTTATAGCCCCTTTACTCATGACGCATTCGAAGTTAAACACACATCACAGAACAATTTATAAATAGTTTTCAACTAGTTTTTCAGCAATTTGCACGCTATTTAATGCCGCACCTTTACGCACATTATCAGCCACAACCCACATATTCAAACCGCGAGGGTGAGAAATATCTTCCCTTACACGTCCAACAAACACAGGGTCTTGCCCTGATGCATCTGTTACTGCAGTTGGATAACCGCCATCTTCATGGCTATCCATTAAGGTAATACCTTCAAATTCTGATAATAATCGTTTCGCATCATCAGCCGTAATTTTATCTCTTGTTTCAATATGAATAGCTTCGGAATGACCATAAAAAACAGGGACTCGGACCGCAGTCGGGTTGACCTCGATTGATTCGTCACCCATGATTTTGCGCGTCTCCCACACCATTTTCATTTCTTCTTTGGTGTAACCATTATCTTGGAACACATCAATGTGAGGCAAAACATTAAAAGCAATCTGCTTAGGATAAACATCGCTTTCAACAGGTCGGCCATTTAATAAGGCCGCTGTTTGTTTTGCCAACTCATCCATTGCAGGTTTACCTGTGCCAGACACCGCTTGATACGTTGCGACATTAATACGAGTAATACCGACAGCATCATAAATTGGTTTAAGTGCGACCATCATTTGAATCGTGGAGCAATTCGGATTTGCGATGATGCCACGTTTTTTATAACCAGCAATCGCATCTGGATTGACTTCTGGCACCACCAATGGGATATCATCGTCATAGCGAAACTGGGAGGTATTATCAATGACAATACAACCGGCTTCTGCTGCTTTAGGGGCATATTCCGCTGACACACTCGCACCAGGCGAAAATAAACCAATTTGGGCTTGGCTAAAATCAAATGTCGCCAGATCTTGAACAATTAAACTTCTATTGCCGAAACTAACCGTAGTCCCTGCTGAACGCGCACTTGCTAAGGCATACACTTCACCAACAGGAAATTTCCGTTGGTGTAAAATTTCTAACATGGCTTCGCCAACAGCGCCCGTAGCGCCGACAACTGCGACATTTACTTTTTTAGTCAAAACTTGTCTCTACCTTCCTAATTGATTATAAAGCGGCAACAACCGCATCACCCATTTCAGCTGTACCAACGCGAGTCATACCATCAGAATAAATATCTGCAGTACGGTAACCTTGATCTAAAACAGTATTCACAGCAGCTTCAATTTTATCTGCCATCTCAGCTTCATCAAGACTATAACGCAACATCATTGCAACCGACAGGATTGTCGCTAATGGGTTTGCCATGTTTTGTCCTGCAATATCTGGAGCAGAACCATGAATTGGCTCATACATGCCTTTGCTATTTTCGTCTAATGATGCCGATGGCAACATACCAATTGATCCGGTTAACATCGATGCACAATCGGACAAGATATCGCCAAACATATTTGTGGTGACCATCACGTCAAATTGTTTTGGCTCCCTCACTAATTGCATTGCTGCGTTATCGACATACATATGGCTGAGTGCAACATCAGGATAAGAAGACGATAATGACACCATCGTGTCTCGCCATAACTCGGTGCATTCCAACACATTGGCTTTATCGACAGAACAAACACGTCCTTGTCTTTTACCCGCAATATCAAAGGCGACTTTACCAATACGATTAATCTCGCTTTCACGATAAACTAGGGTATTAAAACCTTCTTTCTCACCATTTTCTAGCGTACGAATACCGCGTGGTTGACCAAAATAAATACCGCCCGTCAATTCACGAACAATCATTAAATCTAAGCCAGCGACAACTTCGGGTTTAAGCGTCGAAGCGTCAGCCAATTGAGGATACAGCATCGCAGGACGTAAATTAGCGAATAAATTCAATTCGCTACGTAGCCCTAACAACCCTTTCTCAGGACGAACACTAATATCAAGTGACTCCCATTTATAACCGCCGACGGCTCCTAATAGTATCGCATCAGCATTTTGTGATATCGCTAATGTTGCCTCGGGTAATGGTGTGCCTGTTTCATCATAAGCTGCACCACCTATCAAACCATACTCTAATGAAACGGCTAAACCTTGTGTTTGCAACGCTTCTAGTACTTTTACTGCCTCAGCAACAATCTCAGGCCCAATACCGTCACCCGGTAATACTGCAATTTTTTTTGTCATAATGTCTCTTGAAATAAATTATTTCTGTAATGGCTTCTTTACGCTGAAGGAAACAACCATGGCGTTTCTTGTTGACGTCTTTTTTCATACGCATCGATCGCATCGGTATGTTGCATCGTCAAGCCAATATCATCTAAGCCTTTCATCAAACATTCTTTTTTGAATGCATTAATCTCGAAAGATAATTCTGTGCCATCAGGTAAATGAATTAATTGTTTAGGTAGGTCAACCTTCAGGCTATACCCTTCTGTAGCGTTAACAGCATCAAATAAAGTATCAATTATTGTTTCTTCTAATACGATAGCTAAAATGCCATTTTTGCTAGTGTTATTGAAAAAGATATCCGCAAAACTAGGTGCTATCACAACACGAATACCAAAATCATCTAAAGCCCAGACCGCATGTTCACGGCTTGACCCACAGCCAAAGTTTTCACGGGCCAGTAAAATATTACCACCCTGATAACGTGGTTGATTCAATACAAAGTCATTGTTTAGAGGACGGTTCTCACACGACGCGCCTGGTTCACCGCGGTCAAGATAACGCCATTCATCAAATAAATTTGGCCCAAACCCTGTGCGTTTGATCGATTTCAGAAATTGTTTGGGGATAATGGCATCCGTATCAACATTAGGTCTATCTAACGGAATAACAATCCCTTCTTCTACATTAAATGCTTGCATAGATTTGTCTTATTTGTATCCTATTTTCTGATTTTATTGACGTTCAACATCAGTGATTTGACCTTCTAGCTCTTCATAATCCTGATTAAGTTTATTAATTGAACGCGTCAACTCTTCTTTTATCGCTGACTTCAAGACAATAATTTCTACTCGACGATTTTTCGCCCTATTTTCCGATGTATCGTTAGGCATTAAAGGTTGCGTTTCAGCATACCCTTCTAATACAAATCTATCCGCAGGAATTTCTCCCCGTTTTAAAAACTCATGGACGACGGATGTAGCACGCGAAGTCGATAATTCCCAATTTGAACGATAACGCGGAGTACTAATAGGAATATTGTCAGTATGGCCAGCAACAGCAATTTTACCACTAGTCTTGGCTAATACGTCATGAATTTTATCAAGTATAGGGATAAAGTTACGATTTAAGCGTGCATCACCCGATGGAAATGAACCTTTTTCCCGAATTCTAATCACAATACGTTGATATTGTGTCTCAACATCGATCAAGCCATCAACAATCTCTTGTTCTAACGCTTCCTTAAAGTTTTCGGCTTGCTCAGCCAGTTCTTCTGCTTCTTGTTTTGCAACTTGTTCCGCATCCATTTGCACTTCTAAAGCATCCCTGGTTTCATCAATTGTATCTTGGCGCACTTGTTGTAATGGCGTTGGCTTTGGGTCGCCTGGACTAAATTCTTGCGCAATGATGCTGGTACCTTTTGGAATTTCATTTGCGGCAATTTCACGTTGCACACCAAATGCATTATCTAAAGATTTGACCACCATTTTGTATTTTAAGGCGTCCATTTCTGAAAAAGACAATAACAATACAAAGAAACACATTAACAACGCCATCAAATCGGCAAATGTGCCCATATAAGCCGGTAAGCCTTCGGGCGGACATTTATGCTTTGGCTTTTGATCCTCGTCCATTATTCAGCTACTTCGCCTTCTTCTGACATATCCATTTCGCGTTTAGACGCAGGTAAATAATTTTTCAATAATTCTTCTAGAACTTTAGGGTTCTGTCCTTCTTGGATACCAAGCACACTGACAATAATAATATTTTTATTAGTTAATTCTTGAGCACTTCTCAAAGCAAGCTTATCTGAAATTGGCAAGGCAAACATATTGGCCAACATAGCACCATATAATGTTGTTAATAGAGCAACTGCCATAGCAGGCCCGATAGATTTCGGGTCAGACATATTGGATAACATTTGAACAAGACCCACCAAGGTACCAATCATGCCCATCGCAGGCCCAGCATCGCCAATCCCTTTAAAAATAGCCTGTCCAATGGAATGTCTTGCTACCGTTTCATTCATTTCCGTAATTAAGGCATTTTTAACGACATTGGGTTCATGGCCATCAACCAACATCGTAATACCTTTTTGCAAGACAGGATTCTCAATTTCACGCCCTTCTAAGGCTAATAACCCTTCCTTACGAGCCACACCCGCTAAGTCAATGACAGTCGCAATCAATTGTTCTGGTGATTCACCTTTATAGGTAAATGCTTTGACAGCCGTCTTAAACGAGCCTAGAAATTGCGCGAGTGTAAAACGCATTAACACAACGGCAAAAGCACCACCAATCACGATAGCAAATGAGGGTAAATTGACAAAAACAATCGCACCAGAGCCTAATGCAATGGTTGCAATAATTAACGCCCAGGCAACGATAAACCCAATCAGCGTAGCTAAATCCACTCAATACCCCTTTCAAAACTTGTCATTGTGTCTTACTTTTAACGACATTCTATCCAACCGTTTTTTAAAAATCTGGAACTAACATCACTTTACGGTCATTTTGCTATGGTTTTTTCGGTAATAAACCCAACACGCAGGTAAGACCAGTACCACGACCATCATAAAGAACACTAATATTGGCCATATTATCGGCCGATTCCAGACTTGCTGAAGGGCATAACGCTGATTTGCATCAATTCGACGGTATTGCATGGTGTTATTGGCCATTAAATTTGGTTTCACATTGTAATTCCACGCATGATAGAGCGAAAACTGCTTAGGGTGAAAACCCCAGATCCAAGGTGCATCTTCTCGTAATACTGCCATCATCTGGTCAATTAATTGTTGTCGTTCAGCAGTATTTGACATCACTTTCATTTGTTCAAATAAGCGATCAAATTTATCATTTTGATAATTGGCTGCGTTCTCACCTCCTGACAAGGTTTTACTGTTTGGGCCATATAATAAGAAAAAGAAATTTTCTGGATCAGGATAATCAGCATTCCAACCCCATTGAAAGATTTGAGCTTGTCCTTGACGCATTTTATCTTGGAAACGATTATAGTCGGTGCTACGAACAACCAACTGTATTCCTAACTTCTGGAATTGTTTCCTTAACCAATCAAAAGTAGCTTTAGCAGCAGGTCCACTACCCGGCACGTCCAAATGCAGTGTCAAAGGCTCCCCTGTTTCACTATCACGTCCATCTGGATAGCCTGCTTCCGCTAACAGTGCCTTCGCTTTGCCTATCGACAACCGAACAGCTTTATCTTTTTGCCATTGATATACCGCGGTATTAATGCCTTTCTCACCTTCGACGTATCCAAAAATACCTGGCGGTATTGGTCCTTGAGCAGCAATACCTCGGCCGTTGAGAAAAATAGAAATATACTCTTCGTAATCTATCGCAATGGAAATTGCTTGGCGTAATTTTTTGGCTCGCTCTGATAAGCCGCCGACAACGGGATCTTGCATATTAAATCCCATGTAATAGGTCGATGTCCCAATCGTCGTTCTCAAGGACACGCCTTTCTCTTTCATTTCATCACTTAAGCCAAAGTCACCGCCACTGCCGACTTGTATCGCTTGGTCAAAGCTATCCGAACTAATGGCGCTGACATCATAATAACCTTGTAAAAATTTATTCCAATACGACGTTTGTTCTTTTTCTAATTGGAAAATAACTTTATCAACAAAAGGTAAGCTTTTTCCTCCATCGGCTAATAATCCAGCTTCTTTATCCCCTTCCTCACCTTCAAGTGGATACGTTTCCCCTCGGTAGTTTGGGTTACGTGACAGCACCATACGACTATTTGGATCGTTTTCTGTTAGTTGATATGGTCCTGTCCCCACTGGAAACCAATCCATCACGATATTACGTTTTATGAGACCTGCTTGTTGATAAAACTGATCCGCTTCCCAAGGAATTGGACTGAAGAATGGCATCGCAAGCCAATACTTTAATTGAGGGTACAAGCCTTTTACTTTAATTTGATATCGGTACTTATCAAGTGCCTTAACACCACTGATTACCCCATCTTTGAGATCAATCTCGCCAGATTCAGCCAATTGTTGACGTAACTGCTGCGCGTAATCACCCAACCCAACAATATAGTCACTCATTAATCCCAAAATAGGCGAATGAATATGTGGGCTCGCTAAACGTTTAATTTGATATACATAATCTTCCGCGATAAGTTCACGACTATCGACTTCATCAAAATCAGACAACGTTTCAATCTGTTGTAATGTTTCTTCAGTGAGTTGGTGATACTTCAACTTACCCGACTCATCACGCACAAAGGCTGGATGAGGCTGATATTTAATTCCTGACTTAATCGTAATTGTATAGATGCTATACGCTAATGAAGGATCATCACGGCGGTTAAGCTTATTACCTTGCGCATCTTCATAATGCACTGTTGGCATATCAGTCGCTGTCAGCGGTATCAGTTCATAAGGTCGCTTTAAATAATGATATTGCAGCGGCGGTTCATAAATTTGTCCATTAAATTGCACTTCGTTTGAACTATACGAGCGCGCAGGGTCAAGATGCTTTGGCCGCAAAGAAAAAGAGCTATATAAAATATTCTCTTTGGTTTGCTCAGCAACGTATGGTGAATTAATGGCATTAAAGTCACAGGCTGTTAATGACAACAGCATCGCCGCATAAAAGCACGATATCCAATATCGCATTTTATTCATCCAGTTAAAATAATCTGCCTATTATAAACGCTTAATTACGTGACTGCCTCTACTAGAAGCAGGTAAACTACGTCGATTATTATTATTTAAATGTAACTATTAGGAGACAACCCATGGGGTTTTTACAAGGTAAACGCGTCTTGATCGTTGGTGTCGCCAGCACACGTTCTATCGCTGCAGGTATTGCAGCAGCTATGGCACGTGAAGGCGCTGAACTTGCTTTCACTTATCAAACAGAAAAACTCAAGTCGCGTGTTGAAAAAATAGCGCAACAATGTGGTTCAGATCCCGCGCTTATTTTCCCTTGTGATGTCGCCAATGATGACCAAATTGACGCTGTTTTCTCTGAATTAGCGACACACTGGGATGGACTAGACACGATTATTCATTCTGTTGGTTTCGCGCCACGTGAACAACTACAAGGCAGCTATGTTGATAGTGTGACACGAGAAGGCTTTCAAATCGCTCATGATATTAGCGCTTATAGCTTTGCTGCTTTAGCCAAAGCAGGTAAAGATATGATGGCCGGTCGTAATGGGTCACTCTTAACATTAAGTTACTTGGGTGCTGTCAGAGCAATTGAAAATTACAATGTGATGGGTGTTGCCAAAGCAAGTCTTGAAGCCAATGTTCGTTATATGGCGTATTCATTAGGAGAAAATGGCACACGAGTTAATGCTATTTCAGCGGGTCCGATAAAAACATTGGCCGCAGCTGGAATTGGTGATTTTGGCAAAATGCTAGCCTATGGTGAGCGTAACTCTCCACTACGTCGTAATGTCACTATCGATGAAGTCGGTAATGTCGCAGCATTCCTATGTTCTGACTTAGCATCAGGTGTAACAGGCGAAATCACCTATGTTGACGCGGGTTATAATATTATCGGTATCGGTGATAAATAAACTCACCTAACACCCAATAAAAAAGGCGCTTATATAGCGCCTTTTTTATTTATCTTTTTGACTTAGCTAATTTATAAATTAGACTTCATCTCAATATCAGCATCGGCTTTCAGACTCGCTAAAAATGCACGTAACTCACTATCGCCTTGGCTCCTCGCCAAATAGGCAGATAGGCCAGCCTTATCTTGCTCTGTCACCGCTGAAATATCGCCATCAACAACTTTATTAAGAGCCACCACTACATAATCACCCTCTCTATTGCTAAAGCCATGATAAGTCGGTGTATCGGTAGGTTTCGCCATCGCAAAGGCTTGTTCCAATATTGCAGGATCAATCTCCGTTTGGGCTCGAGAAACTAATTGACTCTCATGCCATTCAGCAAACAATGTAGCAGGATCGGTACCTTCATTCATTTTCTCTAACAGCATTTCGCCTTCAGTTTTGGCTTGTTGTTGTGCTTGTTCAGCCTGAAGTACTTGTTTGATTTGTTCTGAAACTGATTCAATAGATTGTTGGCTCGCCGCACGATGTGATTTTTTATGTAGCACAACAACACGGTTATCAGTTAACTCAATCACCGCGCTGTTAAGCTCTTCTTGTAATACATCATCACTAAAAGCGGCATTAACAACTTTAATATTTTGAGCGATACCTTCACCACCTTCACGCCCAAATAAAGCACTAGATTGTATTGTCAGAGACAACTCTTCCGCCGCAGTATCTAAACTATCAGGGTATTCATAACTCAATTCTGCTAATAACTCAGTACGGTCATAGAATAATTGTTGTGCTTCTTGACGACGATACAACTGCTCTACTTCTGATTTTACTTCGGCAAATGGTTTCTCTTCACCCTCTTTAATCTCAGTCACTTGGATTAAATGATGGCCAAACTCAGTTTCAACCACGTCACTGACATCACCCACTGATGCTAAACCAAACAGCGCATCATCAAACGCATCATCTTCCATAGTGCCAGCTTGTAAAAAGCCTAAATCACCACCCTGACTCGCCGAACCTGTATCTTGTGACAATTCCTTAGCGACAACGTCAAACGCCTCACCTTGGCTAATACGATATTTCGCTGCAGTTAAAATTTTGATGGCTGTTTCGGCGTCGCCTTCAATCAAAATATGACTAGCACGACGCTGTTCTTCACGTCTAAATTGGGCTTGGTTATCTTGATAGAATGTCATCAAGGTATCGTCATCAACAGCGACTTCTGCCATTAAATCCGCTAACGATAATTCAATATAATCGACCGCCATTTGTTCTGGTGTCGTAAATTGTTGTTGGTGTTGAGCATAGTAGGTTTCAATATCTGTTTCCGTGACATTCACATCATCGATATAATCAGCCGCTTTAAGCAAACCATAAGCCATATCACGTTGTTGTTTTTCCAACATCAAAATATGCTCAATATCTTGTTCAGTTACCAATGCACTTTGTTGAATATGATTCGTCAATTCTTGATTCAACAAATCCATTCGAAGTTGTGCTTCATAAGTAGCTGGAGAAAATCCTGCACGTGCTAATAACGTTTTATAGCGTTCCATGTCGAATTGCCCGTCGACTTGAAAAGCATCTGTTTGTTGTACAACTTGGCTCACAACTTGATTACTCACCTGTTGACCAAGCGTGTCATGCGCACTGAGTAATAATTTACGTTGAATTAATTGATCGAGAATTTGTTGTTTCGTTTCAGGATTGTCAATCAAACTAGGATCAAAATTATCACCCATTTGTTGACGCATACGATCACGAAACTGTTGCAGGCTACGTTGATACTCAGCCTGTTGAATGGGTTCGCCATTGACCGTCGCTATCACAACCTCTGATGCACCGCCTAGATAAGAGTTTACACCCCATAAAGCGAAAGGAATCGAAATGAGACCAACAATAAACCACGCCACCCAGCCCTGGGCGCGTTCACGAATGAAATGCAACATAACAGAAGCCTATTTAGAAAATCATGATGGTGGAATTATAAGCAAAAAAAAGGCGCCTGAAGCGCCTTTATTTTATATTTGGCGGAGCGGACGGGACTCGAACCCGCGACCTCCGGCGTGACAGGCCAGCATTCTAACCAGCTGAACTACCGCTCCTAATTTTTCTGGTGGGTGCTGAGGGGTTCGA
>JAIBDZ010000002.1 GCA_024685975.1 Piscirickettsiaceae bacterium
CGAACCCCCGACCCTCGCCTTGTAAGGGCGATGCTCTCCCAGCTGAGCTAAGCACCCTGCAGAAAAAAAACGCTAGTTTACAGCATCCTTTAACGCTTTACCAGCTTTAAAAGCAGGTATTTTTGCAGCAGCAATTTTAATTTCTTCACCAGTGCGTGGGTTACGGCCAGTACGTGCTGCACGATCACGAACAGAAAATGTACCAAAGCCCACTAGTGTGACTTGATCACCTTTGCTTAAAGCAGTTGTTACAGCAGCAGTCATACCATCAACAGCTAATGCAGCCTTAGCTTTAGAAATATCAGCAGCACTTGCAATTGCATCAATCAGTTCAGATTTATTCACAACTTAGTTCCTCATCAAAAGTTTAGTAATTTAGTATCCAACAGCGTCATTCTTTACCCACAGTACGCGTGGGAAGTATGTATCTAACTACAGCAAAATCTAGGTGTCAAGGCTGATTTCAGCCTTTTATTCGCATCATCTGTCGAGCTTGATCTTGAAATAAATACTCATCCAAAATATTTACCGTCGAAATTAGTCTTCAGTCTGTTCGTGCTCTCTCTCGATTTGTTGCTGCCATAACCGTGTAATCTCGATATATTGCTCTATGCTTAATGTTTCAGGGCGTTGTGTTACATCAATATCAAGCTGAGCCAACAATGTTGAAGAAATCATATTTTTCAATGTGTTAGCAATGGTTTTTCGACGTTGCGAGAAGGCTTGACTGACCACTTTATTTAATGCTTCAGGAGACACATCTGTCATCTCTGATTTTGTCAAAGGCTTCAGATAGATAATCGCTGATTCAACCTTAGGTTGGGGAGTAAAAGCTTCTGGAGGAACGATAAACAAATTACTCGCCTGACATTGGTATTGCACCATAATACTTAAGCGACCATAGTTTTTCGTGCCGGGCTGCGCACAGATCCGCTCTACAACTTCACGTTGCAACATAAAACACATATCTTCAATGACATCAGACTGCGCCAATAAATGAAATAATAATGGTGTTGTAATGTTATACGGTAAGTTACCAATAACACGTAAACGTTCGCCTTGCGACAACGTGGAATAATCAAATGTTAACGCATCAGCTTCATGAATATTGATGTTCGTATGATGAGCAAACTGCGCCGCTAATAATGGGACGAGATCACGATCAATTTCAATCACATCCAAATGGCGACATTGTGTGATTAAATGTTTTGTTAGCGCAGCACGTCCGGGGCCAATTTCAACAATATGTTGATCGTTCTCTGGCGAGATAGCGCCGATAATATCATCAATTACCGCATCATCATGTAAGAAGTTTTGACCGAACCTTTTGCGAGCTCTTATGCGTTGTGCCGCCATGCTTATCCTTGTTGACTGGCTAGCATATTGCTGGCCATATTAATGGCAGCATAGACACTGCCGGTATGAATTTGACCTGTACCAGCCAAATCCAAGGCCGTGCCATGATCAACTGATGTACGAATAAAAGGTAAACCTAAGGTCACATTGACCGCTCGCGAAAACCCCGCGTGTTTTAAGACGGGTAGTCCTTGGTCATGGTACATCGCCACCACCACATCAACATCAGCTAAGCGTTCTGGCAAAAAGATCGTATCGGCTGGCCATGCACCGCTTACCTTCATGCCTTGTTCCTGACAATGCTTGATAACAGGGTTAATCACATCAATTTCTTCACGCCCAAGATGCCCATCTTCACCTGCATGCGGGTTTAAACCACAGACAGCAATACGCGGACTACTAATGCCAAATTGTGATTGCAAGGTCGTATTTGTAATAGCCAGCGTTTGTTCTAATACCGGTATCGTAATAGCATCACTGACAGATTTGAGCGGCAAATGCGTCGTCACTAATGCAACGCGTAAATCTCCGGCAGCTAACATCATGACCACTTTCTCAACATGAGCAAGATCAGCAAAAAACTCTGTATGTCCACTAAAGGGTATACCAGCATCATTAATAACGCCTTTATGAACAGGCCCGGTGACAACAGCATCAAATTGACCTGATAAACAACCTTGGGCAGCAAAAGTTAAACCAGCTAATAGGGCTTGTGCATTATCAGGATTAAGTTGACCACTTATGACAGCTGACGAATACGCAATAGGGTAATAACGTAATACGCCTGAAGGTGTTTCAGATGGCGCGTCATCAAGAGACACTTCCTCTAATGTCACCTCACACCCTAATTGTATTGCTCTATTCTGTAACACCACCGGATCACATATCACCACAATCTCATCATCTTGATGTTCTTGTGCCAATAAAATCGCTAAATCAGGTCCTATCCCCGCTGGCTCCCCTGCCGTGTAGACAATTCGACGCGTTTCATTCAAAGGTTACGATACTCAACATAAGCTTCGTCACGTAATTGACGTAACCAATTCTCCACTTCCTCAGCCATTTTACGGCTATGAATTTGTTCGCGCGCCTGTGAACGACGATATTCTTCAGCCATATTTTGCTCGCGTCGCTCATGCATTAAGATTAAATGCCAGCCATAACGACTTTTAAAAACCGGACTCATTTCACCATCCGCTAACGCAGCCATTTGTTGTTCAAACTCGGGCACCATTGTGCCAGGAGTAGCCCAACCTAAACTGCCGCCACGGATAGCAGACACCATATCGTCTGAATGGGCACGCGCCAATTCAGCAAAATCTTCGCCATTTTCAATTCTTTCACGCAATGAATTTAATCGTTTTTCAGCATCCTCATCACTGACAATATCATTTGTTTTAATGAGAATATGGCTAGCATGCGTTTGTTTTACCATATGGGTTTCTTGACTCTTTTTCTCAACCAATTTCACCAAATGAAAACCACTGCCACTACGCAAGACATCACTGACTTCAGAAACAGCTAATTGAGGGACAACTTTAGAGAATAAGCTCGGTAATTCACCGCGTGTACGCCACCCTAACTCACCACCCTCTAATGCATTTTGGCCATCAGAATAACCCGATGCAATTTCAGCAAAATCTCCGCCTTGGGCTAACATGAGTTGAACTTTGTCTAATTTAGTTTGCGCTTTTTGCAATTCTTCTGGTGTTGGCGACTCAGGGACATTAATCAGAATATGTTGTAGACGATACGCGTCTTCACCACCACCTTGCATTTCTTGTGTTGCTAAAAAGTTATCAATTTCACGATCACTAATAACAATTTTATCGCCAATCTGAACTTTATTTAATCGACTAATAATCATATCTTCACGAATAGATTCTCTAAACGTATTGTAGTCAAAACCATCACGTTCGAGTACGGCTCTAAATTGAGTTAATGACATATTGTTTTTTGCTGCAATTTGTTGAATTGACGCATTAAGATCTTCATCTGCTAAACGTATTCCACGTCGCGCAGCAAACTGCATTTGCAGTTTTTTGATGACAAGACGCTCTAATACTTGCGATAAGAAAACGTCTTGTGGTGGCAAACTCACTTGCCTTTTTCGCATTTGCAAACTGATTGTTTTGGCAGCTTCTATCAATTCACTTTCTAAAATAACCTCATCATCAACAACAGCAATAATCCGGTCTAAAGGTTGTGCCCATGCTGAAGATATCAACAACAAAGACAACAAAAAAAATCTCATCATTACAAACCTAACAGTTAAATTTATATAATTATTCAGTCACCTAACAACTTTAAGTAACCACTTTAACAGATTGATATTAAAATCAAAAAATATTAATAATCAGGATCAAACCCGAAAATACTCTCTTTTAATAAGTCATCTGTTTTCTGCCCAAAGTTGCCTAAACCTTTTAATTCTATTTGAAATAAAAACGCTAAGTTACGATCATCATCGTCAATATCGTTAATATAATCACGAATGACAAAGCGTGTTGCCCAACAACAACTGTCGTATTCAACACCAGCCAATCCTTCTAATAATTTATTATCACGTAAGGAATGGTAATAGCGTCCAATCAGACTCCATTGCTCATTAATAGGCAATCGTCCTGACACATCGACTTGTTCTAAGCCTTCAATTGTCGATACTCCATCACGGCGATAACGATGTGAAATATTGAAGATCTGCCCATTATCACCCCGATAACGTAACTGAACAGATGACAAATTAGATTGATTACCACTATGCGGGTCCCATTGTACTTCTGCTTTTGCCGTCCACTCTTTGGCTAATGCAGCTGCAACTTCGACCACCATATCAGATCCAGAACGCGAACCGACTTCACCTGAAGGTAAAATAACATCACGATCTGTAAAATATCGGATCTGGCCGATACTGGCACTTAATTTTTCTCTTCCAGTATCAGGATCAATAATACGTGAAGTCAAAGCTAAAGATAACTGATTAGCATCACCGACTCTATCTGTCCCTGAAAAGCGATCTTCAGCAAATAACTGCCCAAAATTAAAAGTCCGTAAGCTACTGTCAAAAATTGGAATATCAGTTTGATCACGTTCTGGAATATATAAATAGAAAGCCCTAGGCTCTAATGTGTGTATATAGTTTTGCCCTTTAAATGGCAATGAACGTTCAAAAAACAATCCACTATCAACACTTGCAATCGGTAATGTTCGACTTGGTGAATCATCCGTTATCGTTTGCCCATTTTCGTTCAATCGGTATTCTGTATGGCGAAGCGTCACACTCGGTGTGAAAAAGCCTGCCGCAGACTGTTTTGGCAAACTAATGGTTGGCATAATATCGAAACGCTGACCATCCACTAAATCATCATGATCGAACTCAACATATTCTGTTCGCAAATGATAACTCAAGCCAAATAGCTTTTCAGGAAAAGACCCTGACAAAATCAATTGTGGTAATCGTTGATATGGCTCTTCGACATCGGTTATTGTCTGATAACCTTGCATTCTGCCAACAAAAGACCAAGTATCATCGCTATAAGATAACTGCGCTTTTCGATATAAATGCGTTGTACTGGTTAAACTTAAATTTGACCCAAAATCTTCCAAATAATCATCATCAGAAATATAGTTATAATCTATATCCGTCCGCCAACGCGAATTAGCATTTCCGATATGTCTAAAAGAGAAGTGCTTCCGATCCTCATTATAATAGGGATTAATATCTTCCCCATCCGTTTTTAAATCATCGCTGGCCAAGAAACCCGCTTGAATCGTCCCTTCACCGCCTAAATACAAATAACGGTACTCAGCATTTAGCTGCATGCCTCTATCTGACATATATCGTGGTGTTATCGTCGCATCTCGACCAGGTCCAATATTCCAATAGTAGGGCGTTTGCAAATCAAACCCCGTTTCATCGCTATTCCCAAACGATGGCGCTAAAAAGCCTGATTTTCGTTGGTCATTTAGAGGGAAACTAATATATGGCGTATAAAAAACAGGCACATCTTTGATACGAACAATGACATCCTCAGCACTGCCTACGGCTTCATCATGGTCTAACTTGACAGAATTAGCTTGTAAGTCCCAAAAAGGGTTCGCAACCGAACAAGTCGAATAAGTCGCGCCTCGCAGATCGGTTTGCAATAAACCTTGGCGATAAATATGCTTTGCGTCTCCACGGGCACCGATTTCACGTAGGTGATACGTCGCATTAACCATTGTCCCTTCATCTGAACTGGTCAGCCACTCAGCTTCATCACCTTCCAACACCATTTGACTATCACGAAGCCGTATATCGCCTTGAGCCGTCACCGTACCAGTTGCACGATGGTAGGTGATGTGGTCTGCGCTCAACTCTCGCCCGCCACGTGTTACAACCACATTACCATCAAAGACAGATAAGCCTTTATTCACAAGCTGTGCGTCATCCGCTTTCACATCGACTAGGTCTGACAATGCAGCATCGTCGTCCACCACAGGTAAGAAAGCACTGTCATCAAGCAAGTTACATTGGCGTAAGCCTATTTGTTCCGCATGAACGTTCAGTCCAAAACACGACACCGTTACCGCGGAAAAAACTATCAGTTTGCGCATGTCGCTCCTCGACTACTCTTAAAAACCTGCAATTAGGCGAAATGAATGGCATCAATAAAGCGTAATTTATCTCATAGAAAACAACTTTCATCAAATTTGCTCTATATATAAAGAGTCATTTTCATGACTAGCTGCCAAATATCAATCACTTAGCTAGAGCGCTTTCCTGACAAATCAAATACCACCGTTCCTATTTCCGTCAAATACAAAACGATATGACAAGTTTATTAAAACTATTTGTTGACACTGCAAAGCTAAATCCATATAGTATGCGCTTGCTTTCGGGGCTATAGCTCAGCTGGGAGAGCGCTTGCATGGCATGCAAGAGGTCGGCGGTTCGATCCCGCCTAGCTCCACCAGTAGAAAGCACCGTTTTAGGTCCCCATCGTCTAGAGGCCTAGGACACCGCCCTTTCACGGCGGTAACAGGGGTTCGAACCCCCTTGGGGACGCCATACAAAAAAAGCCAGTGTCTAACCACACTGGCTTTTTTTATACTTGTTAGAAAATCAGCGACTAATTCATCCGCCTCATCCAAGCATACGCCGCTATGGCGAATAATACGGTGGGCAGCATGGCTGCAAACCATGGCGCTACACCATAGACCAATCCCATTTGTTGAAAGCTTTGGTTTAAGAGATGAAACCCGAGTCCCACTAAAGCCCCAAATACGATGCGAGTCCCCATCGGTGCCGATCGTAATGGCCCAAAGACAAAAGGAACGGCTAGAAAGACCATCACAGCTGAGCTCAGTGGCATCATAACCTTCATCCAAAAAGCCATACGGTACTGATCAACCGCTTGGTGATTAGTATCAAGATAATCGATATATTCCACTAATGACCAAACGGGTAAGAATTCAGGCGGAACAACAACAATATTCACCATGCCCGGGTTAAGGTGTGATTGCCATTGAGCGTACTCTACCGCTTTTACCGACACGCCAGATTCATCTAATGTACTTTGTAGTACATCAGAAAGCGTCCAACTTCCCGCCTCATAACGTGCTTCCTTCGCTTTTGTCACCACCCGCAAACGGTTGGCATCATCAAACTCATAAATCGAGACACCGGCAAAACGACCATCAGGTAAGATTTCATCGATATGGTTAAAATGGGTACCATCTCGCGTCCAGAAACCGTTATCTGACTGGGCACCAACAGTTCCGGTCTGAGCCAATGATTGTAATTGTCTTGCCGCTTGCTCTGCCGGTGGTCTCAATAATTCACCAATCAATAAAGCCATTACCATCAAAGCAAAGGCCACAATCAAAACTGCGCGGTTTATTTGTTGAATCGACATGCCAGCTGCACGCATAACCACCAACTCGCTTTGCGATGCAAGTTGCCCCAAACCTAAAACCGTACCTAATAAAGCAGCGATAGGCAGTAATTCATAAAAACGTTTAGGCATAGTTAACGCTAAATAACGTAACACTTCCATCAAGTGATATTGACCTTTGCCAATATCCTCCAGCTCTGTCACGAAATCCATAAAGGTATATAAGCCTAGCAATACCAATAACACCAGTGCCGTACTTGTCAGCATGGCTTTAGCCAAATAGCGTTGTAATATGGTCATGACAGGCTCCCTTGTCGTTTCATCGACCACCATTGTTGAATTTCACGCCGATAAAATAAAACTAATAAAGCCACAATCATCAATAAATGTACCCAAACACTCCCTAGCCATACAGGCATAACGCCTTTACTGATCCAGGCTCGGGTAATGCCTAATAGATTGCTATAAACGATATAAATCAATATCGCAGGTAAAACACCAGCATAACGGCCTTTCCTCGGTCCAGTTTCTGCTAACGCTAATGCATAAAAACACAATACAAACACCATAATAGCTGAGGCAAGGCGCCATTGAATTTCAGCCAAGTCTTTATCCGTACCCCGTTGCCATAAAGTCGACGTCGGTAATGATTTGTGCCGTTCTCGTACTTGTTGTTCACCGCCCTTCTCAATCAATAAGCGATGCGTTTCAAACTGTGCAATCACATAATCTCTATCGCCTGCATCCCCTTCATAGCGATAACCATGCTCTAAAATTAAATATTTATTGCTGGTCACAGGATCAATATCAAATCGACCTTGTTCTGCACGAAAAACCAAAGGACGTTCTCGACCGTGAATTTCAATAAATACCCCCACCATGGTTTGTTTATCTGCTGTTAGACCTTGCGAGTAAAACGTCCAACTACCATCACGACTTTCTTTAAATTTACCAGCAATTAACCCTGTCGTATTAGCCGCTACTTTGGCTTTTTGTTCGAGTTCATATCGTCCTGATAAGACATCTGGCACTACGATAAAAGACAATATCGCCACGATGATGGCGATGACAGATGCAAAGAACCCTACATTTCGAATCAACCGTTTTCTTGGCACACCACACGCAGCCATTACCGTCAGTTCATTATCATTATTCATTCGGCCTAATGCCAACATCACCGCTAAAAATGCGCCAATTGGCAATAAAACAGATAAAGCCCCAAGTGAGCTCAAGCCTAATAAGGTGAAAATAACTTCGCTCGGTAAATTCCCCACAGCGGCTTCTGCCAAGTAACGAGCAAATCTTGTTGCCACATAAATCAGCCATAACACGCCAATAATGCCGAACAAGGTTTGAATAAATTCACGCAATACATACCTATCAATTACAGGAAATAGAGTCGCAATCATTTGACGAATAACAGGCATTATTTAGTAGTCTTCGATACAATAGTCATTATCAACAGGGATAGCTTTACCATTCCCTGCACCAAATTTATTTTAGAGCAGATAGCTTTATACGCAGTCTAAAGCATCTACGTCCAGAGGAGAAATCAATGCAATATTTTGTCACAGCCAACACAGCCTTAACAGAACAATCCGACTGTGTCGTCGTGGCTATTTTTGAAAAAGGTATCATGACGCCCTCAGCTACCTTGATCAATAACGCAAGCCAAGGCCAATTACAACGTTATATCGATCGGGGTGACATATCAGGAAAAGTGGGGCAAACCTTATTGCTACAAGATGTTACCGGCGTAGCCAGTCCTCGCGTTTTAGTTGTCGGTTGTGGCGACGATGAACCGCTATCAGATACACAACTTACTCAAGTTATCAGCAGCACTGTGCAAGCATTAGACAAATCAGCTGCGACAAAAGCCAGCCTATATTTGTCAGAATTAACAATAAAAGACAAACCAGACACTTGGTTGTTCAATCAAGCGATCATTACAGCAGAAGCTGAGCTTTACCAGTATAAAGCGACAAAAAGTGAGTCACCAGAAAAAGACAATGCGCTTACGAGCCTTACTTTTCATGCAGAAGATAATCAAGCTTGCCAACAAGCAGTCGACCGCGGACTAGCAACTGCAAATGGCATGACTTTAGCCAAAGAACTCGGTAACTTACCAGGCAATATTTGCACACCAAGCTATCTTGCCGATCAAGCCGTGCAATTAGGCCAACACTACGAACGCATTACCACCACGATTTTAGACGAAGATAAAATGGCTGAACTCGGCATGGGATCACTATTATCCGTCTCGCGAGGCAGTCGTGAACCCGCTAAACTGATTACGATGGAATACCAAGGTGGTGGTGATGAAAAACCAGTTGTCCTAGTTGGTAAAGGCCTCACCTTCGATGCCGGTGGTATTTCTTTGAAACCAGCCGCAGGCATGGATGAAATGAAATACGATATGTGTGGTAGCGCTAGCGTATTTGGTACGATTTCTGCCATTGCAGAACTCAACCTACCTATTAATGTTATTGGTGTCATTCCTAGTTCAGAAAACTTACCTGATGGTGATGCCAACAAGCCAGGTGACATTGTCACCAGTATGGCAGGAAAAACCATTGAGATTTTAAATACCGATGCAGAAGGTCGGTTGATTCTCTGTGATGCATTAACATACAGCCAACGTTTCGAGCCTGCGATTGTGATTGATATCGCGACCCTAACAGGGGCGATTATCGTCGCCTTAGGCAGTAAAACGACAGGGCTCATGGCCAATGATCAACAATTAGCTGAAGATCTATTACAAGCAGGTCGAGATAGCAGTGATAAAGCATGGCAATTGCCATTATGGGATGAGTACCAAGAACAACTCGATAGTAACTTTGCTGACATCGCCAATATTGGTGGTAAGGAAGCAGGGAGTGTGACTGCAGCTTGTTTCTTATCTCGCTTTACAGAAGATTTCACATGGGCCCACCTTGATATTGCGGGTACAGCATGGAAATCTGGTGGTAAATCAAAAGGGGCAACAGGCCGCCCTGTTCCTATGTTAGTTCAATATTTAATTAATAGAATGACACAATCATCATAAAACCATGACCCGAGTCAGTTTTTATTTATTAAAAGGTCAACAAGAACAAGCCCGGCAGGTTTTCGCCTGCCGGCTTATTGAAAAAGCCTATAGTCAAGGTAATCAAATCTATATTCACACTGACAGTGCTGAACAGTCGCAACAGATTGATGAATTGCTATGGACTTTTCGGGCTGATAGTTTTATTCCTCATCAACATATGAATGAGGCCAATACAGAACAGTGCCCTATTTTAATTGGTCATGACGATACGCCTCCTCGTCTGATGAACTTACTCGTTAACCTAAGTCCTCAACATCCCCGATTTTTTAGCCAATTTGAACGTGTTGCTGAAATTATTAATGATGATGAACATCTAAAAGAGCAAGGACGAGAGCGATACCGCTTTTATCAACAACGTGGTTACCAACTCGACACCCATAAACTATAAAACGTAACGCTATCCCAAATCCCCTGTCCAACAGGCTATAATATCCCGTTTTCACTTATCATTAGGCGCTACAGCAAACCGATGGATAAAACCTATAACCCCGATCAAATCGAACAAAACTGGTACCAACAATGGGAACAATCAGGTGCATTTTCACCCAGTGGTCATGGCACACCTTACGCCATTATGCTGCCTCCCCCCAATGTCACTGGTAGTTTACATATGGGGCATGGTTTTAATAACACCATCATGGATACCTTAACGCGCTATCATCGTATGAAAGGTGATAATACCTTATGGCAACCAGGCACAGACCACGCAGGTATCGCAACACAAATGGTCGTAGAGCGCCAACTTAACGCCGAAGGAAAAACACGCCATGATTTAGGTCGAGATGATTTCATCGATCGCATTTGGGATTGGAAACAAGAATCTGGCAATAATATTACCCGTCAACTACGTCGTTTAGGTTCATCATTAGACTGGTCACGTGATCGTTTTACGATGGATGACGGTTTATCAGATGCCGTTAAACACGTCTTTGTTAAACTGCATAAAGAAGGGTTGATCTATCGAGGAAAACGTCTCGTCAATTGGGACCCCGTCTTACATACTGCTGTCTCGGATTTAGAGGTTTTATCTGAAGAAGAAGCTGGCCATCTTTGGCATTTCAATTATCCATTGACAGATGGTTCAGGTCATTTAACTGTCGCCACCACTCGTCCTGAAACCATGCTGGGCGACTCTGCGGTTGCAGTACACCCAGATGACGAACGTTATCAACACTTAATCGGTAAAACCATCACGCTACCATTGGTTGGACGGGAAATCCCCATTATTGCCGATGATTATGTAGATCAAGAGTTCGGAACAGGTTGTGTCAAAATCACACCAGCCCATGACTTTAATGATGCTGAAATGGGTCAACGTCATCAATTAGAGAACATTAACATCCTCACTATTGATGCTGCCATCAATGACAATGCGCCGGAAAAATATCGTGGCCTTGATCGTTATGATGCCCGTAAAGTCATTGTCCAAGATTTAGATGACTTGGGTTTATTAGATAGCATTAAAGACCATAAATTAATGGTGCCTCGCGGAGATCGCAGTGGTGCTGTTATTGAACCCTTCTTAACAGATCAATGGTATGTCAAAGCTGATGTCTTGGCTGAACCCGCTGTCAAAGCAGTACAAGAAGGCAAAATCAAGTTTGTGCCCAATAATTGGGACAAAACTTTTTATAATTGGATGGATGATATTCAAGACTGGTGTATTTCACGCCAAATCTGGTGGGGACACCGTATTCCTGCTTGGTATGATGATGAAGGCAATGTCTATGTTGGTGAAGATGAAGCTGCTGTAAGAGCAGAATATCATTTAGCTGACATCGCATTAAGACAAGATGAAGATGTCTTAGACACTTGGTTCTCATCCGCATTATGGCCATTTTCGACATTAGGTTGGCCAAATCAAACCGATGCGCTTCAGACCTGGTACCCCGGTAGTGTTTTAGTCACCGGTTTCGATATTATTTTCTTCTGGGTTGCTCGAATGATGATGATGGGCATCCATTTTATGGATGATATCCCATTCAAAGAAGTTTATATTCATGGTTTGGTACGTGACTCCCATGGTCATAAAATGTCCAAATCGAAAGGTAACGTCCTTGACCCTATTGATATCATTGATGGCATTGACTTAGAAACCTTAGTCAAAAAACGGACTTCAGGCATGATGCAGCCGGCATTAGCCGCCAAAATTGAAAAAGCCACACGAAAAGAGTTTCCTGAAGGTATCGAACCACATGGTACTGATGCATTACGGTTTACCTTTGCATCACTCGCATCAACAGGCCGAGATATCAATTTTGATATGAACCGCATTGCTGGTTACCGTAATTTCTGTAATAAGTTATGGAATGCAGCGCGTTACGTGCTGATGAATACTGCCGAGCAAGATACAGGCATTGACAATACTGACGTTGAACTTAGCTTAGCGGATCGTTGGATCATTTCTCAACTGCAAACGACAGAACAAACTGTCACCGCAGCGCTTGATAATTATCGCTTTGATCATGCAGCTCAAGCCATTTATGAATTTATTTGGAATAACTATTGTGATTGGTATTTAGAGCTATCTAAACCCGTCTTAAATAACAAACAAGCCTCAGAAGCAGCTAAACGTGGTACGCGTCAGACTTTAGTCCGTGTATTAGAAGCCGCATTACGGTTAACCCACCCTATCATGCCTTTTATTACCGAAGAGATTTGGCAAACAATAGCACCATTAGCAGGAAAGTCAGCTGATACTATCATGGCTCAACCTTACCCTATAGCTGATGAAACACTGATCGATCCAGATTCAGTGAATGAAATGGAATGGGTCATGGCGTTTATCTCAGGGATTCGGTCTATTCGGTCTCAAATGAATATTCCGCCTAAGAAACAATTGCCCGTTCTGTTAAAAGATGTCACAGAACAAGATCAAACTCGATTGAATAATAATCAAGATTTTCTCAGTAAATTAGCTAATCTTGACCACATCACATTATTACAAGGTGATGCACCCGCTTCTGCAACGGCACTAGTCGGTAAGATGGAAATCCTGATCCCATTAGATGGCTTAATTGATAAGGCTGCAGAAATAACACGTCTTGAAAAAGAGATCAGTAAACTTGATAAAGTGATTAAGCAATCATCTGGCAAGCTCAATAATGACAATTATGTCAGTAAAGCACCAGCTGAAGTCGTTCAGAAAGAACGAGATAAATTACAAGAAATGGAACAAGCTGTGTCACAACTGAAAACACAGTTGGCATCACTAGCAGACTAACCAGCATAAAAAAGCCTAATCAATTTGATTAGGCTTTTCTCATTCTTATCACTGGTTAAAACCAGCAACAAAATAGTGTTACAAAATGTGTGTACCGTGTGTTAACGCTGCGCCTGCACGTAATGCTGTTGCAATAAAGACTGTTTCAGATAGTTCTTCATCAGTAGCACCGGCTTTTTTCGCTTCGCCTTTGTGAATTTCTAAGCAATATGGGCATTGTGTCGTTAAGGCGACAGCCAAAGCCATCAACTCTTTATATTTTTTTGGAATAGCGCCATCGCCTAAAGCCGCTTTATCAAGCGCTTGGAAAGCAGCTAGAGCTTCTGGACTATGTGTTTTTAAAGTCGCTAGCTTATCAATATTCGACATATCGTACATTATGGTAATCCCCTAACAGTGTGTGTTTTATATAATATAAATAAATATAATTGATACTACTTAAAAGCAATAGCAATGCATGTTAGCGTATTTGATTGCGAGATGAAGATCAAGCTAAGTAATAACCCTAGGGAGTGCAAATAACATCACACTCCCTATCTGACGCTTTTTATACAGACTATTCGGTGTAACTAAGCCATTAATTCATAACAAAAAAGTGACCTAACCCAAGGACCTATAAGCGATAAGCCCACCAACAACAACTTTTGCATTACCATATCCCATACTGCGTAAGGTATCCGCTGATAAAGCGCCACGATTAGTGGCATTGCAGTAACATAAGATAGTCGAATCTGTATTTGGAATCTCGCCTTCCACCATCATTTCTAATTTACCTCGACTGATATGAATTGCTCCCGCAATATGATCGACGTCATATTCCTCTTTGTCCCTAATATCTAATGCAATTGCCCCATTTGCTATCATCTCATCAACATATTCTGGCGACACCTCATCAACACGGGCACGCGCAGCATTGGCCATATTCTGAAATTTTTCTGTGTAAGCCATGATTCTCTATTCTCTTTCTATTCGATAAAATAAGGGTCTTTCCTTGATTGAGTAACCAGTCATAAAAGTATTACTTAATCTGGTTGATACTGTAACGAAAAAGCCTTTTTTTTCGAAAGAAATAGGTCACACTTTTGGCGATTTCTTCATCGCTCAATCCTCTGGCAATGACCCATAAAAAAAGCAGGCCTTATACCTGCTTTTTTTGTCTGGAAATCATTGCCGATTATTTGTCGTGATAGGCTCGATAATCTAATAAACCACCTTTTATATACTTAGCGTTTTGATAGCCCATATCGAATAAGGTTGCTGCTGATAAAGCGCCCCGGTTAATAGCATTGCAATAACATAATACGGTGGTCTCTAGATTAGGGACTTCACTTTCAACGATCATTTCTAATTTACCGCGACTGATATGTACTGCCCCCTCAATATGATCAGCGTCATACTCTTCTTTATCACGGATGTCTAAAACAACAGCCCCCGACGCCATTAAAGGATCAATATCAGCAACAGCAACGCCTTCAACACGTTGGCATGCAGCATCGGCTAATTGTTGAAATTTTTCGGTATACGCCATTTTATTTTCCTATAGTCAACTCAGTCTATGAGCATATTATTAGTTCTTATCAATACGTTGATATTGTCGGTATTCTGGTTGCCAAAATTGTTCATCAATTGCTGTTAATAACGCGTCATCTGACATCGCTTCGGCAAGATTTTGTTCCATAGCCACTTTTGCCACTTCAAATGCCATCGTACGACTGACCGCTTTAATATCCGTTAATGCAGGCAATAATGGCATTGTTTTATCTGTTTTTGCAGGTGAACAATCTGCTAGTACTTCACCCGCTTTAATCAACATCTCATCGCTAATGAATTGAATCTTAGCCGCCACAACAGCAAGCCCAAAACCGGGGAAAATATAACTATTATTACATTGTGGAATAGCATATTGCTTATCTTGATACACAATAGGATCAAAAGGACTCCCTGTAGCAATAATCGCTTCCCCATGTGTCCATTGTAATAATTGTTCTGGCGTTGCCTCTATCTGCTTAGATGGGTTACTTAATGGCAGGATAATAGGACGTTTACAATGGGCTTGTATCGTACTAATTAAAGTCTGATTAAATAATCCAGCTTGACCCGATACGCCAATTAAAATCGTAGGGTTAACGTGTTCTGCCGTCTCTAACAATGTCGGTACTGTACCCGCACATTGCCATTGACTTATCCTATCTGGATCTTTTGATAGTGGCAGCTGAAAATCACGTAAACCAGCCATACTCGACAATAAAAGCCCTTCACGGTCAATCATAAAGACGTGATCGCGCGCTGTTGATTCATCCAACCCTTCTGAACACATTTGTTTAATAATATGTTCAGCAATACCGCAGCCAGCCGAACCTGCTCCCGCAATGATAATGCGTTGATCGCGTAATGCGCGTTGTTGAACTCGGCATGCAGACAATAATGTCCCAACTGTGACGACTGCTGTGCCTTGAATATCATCATTAAAGCAACAAATTTGATCGCGGTAACGTTTTAATAATGGCAAAGCATTGGTTTGGTTAAAATCTTCAAATTGCAAAAATACAGAAGGCCAACGTCGTTTTACGGCATCAATAAATAAAGCTAAAAAAGCATCATATTCAGGTTGAGATACACGAGGGTGCTGCCACCCCATATAAAGTGGATCAGCCAATAAGTCAGGATTATCAGTACCGACATCTAATGTAATAGGTAATGTATATGCTGGGCTAATACCACCACATGCCGTATACAAAGACAGTTTCCCAATCGGAATGCCCATGCCACCAATACCTTGATCGCCTAAACCTAAAATACGACTACCATCGGTCACCACAATGACTTTAATATTTTGCTTTGTCACATTGGCTAACATAGCATCAATATTATCGCGCTCAGGATAGGCAATAAACAGCCCCCTAGCACGGCGATAAATTTCAGAAAAACGTTCGCAAGCCTCGCCCACTGTCGGTGTATAAATGATAGGCATCATTTCATCGATATGGTCATTCACTAAACGATAAAACAAGGTTTCGTTGCTATCTTGAATAGCACGCAAATAAATATGCTTGTTAATCGGTTCATCAAAGCTGCTGTATTGTTGATACGCTCTAATGACTTGTTGATCTATGGTTTCATAACGCTCTGGCAACAAACCCAATAAATCAAAATCTTCACGTTCTTGCTTCGAGAAGGCACAGCCTTTGTTGAGGATGGATAAATTTAATAACGTCGGACCAGAATAAGATAATGACACAGGGCTTTTTTGCTGATCGTCGTTCATATGACTCCACTCTTTTTAACTGCTCTACCTATTCGATAAGTATGGTATCGATTAAAACATACCTAATTGTAATTGTGCCGCTTCACTCATCATGTCTTTCGTCCATGTCGGCTCCCAGACTAACTCAACATGACACTCAGCCACACCAGGAACAGAACTGACTTTGCCTTCAATTTCACCCGGAAATGACTGTGCAACAGGACAACCTGGAGCCGTTAAAGTCATTTTAATATCGACCACAAAAGAAGGACTGATTTGAATATCATAAATTAAACCCAATTCATGAATATTGACCGGAATTTCAGGGTCATAAATCGTCTTTAACATCGCAACGACGTCTTCTTCTAATTCTTCAAGGCTCGGTTTTACTAATTGATCATTCATTACATTTACTCTGTTGTCACGGCATCATCGCCGTCATTATCCAAGGCCGAATGCATGGTATGCCAAGACAAAGTTGCGCACTTAACACGCGCCGGAAACTCACGTACTCCGCCTAAAACAGCCAGTTTACCTAATGCTGCTTCATCCACATCATCACCCGTCATCTGGGCATGTATTTGCTGATAAATCGCTTCTGCCTCTTCTAACGTTTTGCCTTTTAAAGCTTCTGTCATCAAAGATGCAGATGCAACGGAAATAGCACAACCACTGCCTTGGAAACTCAAATCCTCAATCACATCGCCATCCAGTTTTACGTAGACCACTAAAGCATCGCCACATAAAGGATTATTACCATGCGCTAAATGATTCGCATCAGCCATGTCCCGAAAATTACGGGGTTTTTTATTGTGATCCATGATCACTTGTTGATATAAATCGCGTAAATCACCGGCACTCATTAGGCAAATAGCTCCTGTACTTTTTCAACGGCTTTCACTAAAGCATCAACTTCAGCCATCGTATTATAGAAAGCGAAAGAAGCGCGCGCTGTTGCGGGAATATTGTAAAATTGCATCACAGGTTGCGCGCAATGATGACCCGCTCTTATCGCGACGCCTTCTTGATCAAATATGGTGCCGACATCATGAGGGTGCACCCCTTCAATCAGAAAAGAAATCACGCTTGCCTTATGCTCAGCGGTACCAATCATACGCACACCATCTAATGCAGATAATTGCTCCGTTCCATACACTAACAACTGATGTTCATACTCAGCGAGCGCATCAATACCAATGGCTTGCATATAATCTATGGCAGCACCAAGGCCAATAGCACCCGCAATATGTGGCGTGCCAGCTTCAAATTTATAAGGCAATTCGTTATATAAAGTCTGCTCAAAACTCACAGACAAAATCATATCGCCACCACCTTGCCATGGTGGCATTTTTTCTAACAAACTTTGTTTGCCATACAATACGCCAATACCTGTCGGTGCAAACATTTTATGGCCAGAAAACACATAAAAATCACAATCTAAATCAGCAACATCAGCCGGCATATGAGGCACGGCTTGTGCACCATCAACCAACACAGGAATATCTTTCGCGTGAGCATTTTCTATCAGCATCTTGACAGGATTAATCGTGCCTAACGCATTAGAAACCTGCCCAATTGCCAATATTTTTGTATTTGCTTTTAATAAATGATCAATATCTGTCAGGTCTAATTCGCCACGCTCTGTCATCGGAATCACCGATAATGTAGCGCCCGTCTGCTCACATAACATCTGCCAAGGAACAATATTAGCGTGATGCTCCATATGACTGATCAAGATTTCATCACCTGCGGCTAATAGCGGTCTGACGAAACTTTGTGCAACAAGGTTAATCGCTTCCGTCGCACCTCGTACAAAAACAATTTCTTTATCCGATGCTGCATTAATAAAGTCACGCACTTTTTCACGTGCACCTTCATACGCATCAGTCGCACGTTGACTTAAAAGATGAACACCGCGATGTACATTGGCATTATCGTGCTGATAATACTGAGACACAGCGTCAATAACTTGTCTTGGTTTTTGGCTTGTCGCCGCATTATCCAAATAAACTAAAGGCCGCTCATACACTTGTTGGTCCAGTGTCGGAAAATCAGCACGAACCGCATTAATATCAAACACACTCATAACTAAGCAGCACCACTCGGTAAATAATGCTCAATAAGTTGTGACATTGCTGTGCGAATGACATCAGAATCAATTCGCTCTAACACTTCAACCGCAAAAGCATGCGTCAAAACATTTCTCGCTGTTTTTTCGTCTAAACCGCGAGCTCTTAAGAAAAACAACTGATCTAAATCAAGCTGGCCTACGGTACTACCATGACCACACTTCACATCATCCGCATAGATTTCCATCTCAGGTTTTGTATCAATTTCACAACCGCGAGATAATAATAAATTATGGTTATATTGGTTTGAATCCGTTTTTTGAGCATCTTTATGCACAATCACTTTGCCATTAAAAACGGCATGGCATTGCTCATCCAACACCCCTTTATATAACTCATTACTGGTCGTATTCGGGACTAAATGATCAATACGCGTATGAGTATCAGCATGTTGCTCGCCAGATAATAAATACATCCCATCCATTGTTGTATGAGCTTGCTCACCATTCAATCGACTATGCACGTCTGTTCTAGCCAAAGCTGCACCTAGCGCTATATTGTGTGTCTGCCATGTACTCTTTGCCGCCTGATTAGCCGCAATAGTCGCAATATGAAAGGCTTGTTTTGATTCACGCTGTAATTTGCAATGAGTCAATATGGCTTGTTCAGCCAAAACTACTTCCGTCACAATATTATTTAAGCTCACACCATCCGATAGGCTCACATAATGTTCAACTACTTCAGCTTTAGCACCTTCATCTAACACCAACATATGACGTAAATGAGTGGCTAGCGCTTCCGTTTGGCCACTATTAATCACCAATAACTCAATCGGCTTATCAACTGTAGTGTTGGCAGCGACATGCACCATCAAACCTTCTTTCATCAACAAAGTGTTTAGCGCGGTTAGTCCTGCTTTATCTAACGCGACCTGCTGACCCAGTTGTTGTTCAACCGAAGATAATGATTGCGAAAATGGTTGCACAGTCGCACCCGACGGCAAACCCTCTAATTTCGATAATTCCGCACGAAACACACCATCGACAATAACAAAGCGATACGCATCATCTAATAAAGCTTTATCCGCAACATCTTGCTCACTGACCCCATCACCATTCACATCATGATTAAAATGCTGCTGCGACAAAGACCATAGGCTAGTGTATTTCCAATCCTCTTCTTTTTTAGCAGGCAAACCAGCAGACTCAAACTGAGCTTGAGCATTTTGGCGCAAGGTTTGTAACCAAGGTAACGTTTTGCCCGGCAAATCACCCTTTTCAGCAATACTGACAAAAGGTGTCGCCAGTTCTGTTAATTGCTTCATGCTGGTTGACCTGCCATATGTTCAGCGACCCAACTATAGCCTTTTTTCTCAAGCTCTTTCGCAAGTTCTTTATCGCCTGATTTGACGATTTGACCATCGGATAAAACATGGACAAAATCTGGCACAATATAATCTAATAAACGTTGGTAATGCGTAATCATCACAACAGAACGTTCTGGCGAACGTAACGCATTCACACCTTCAGAGACAGTACGAAGTGCATCGATATCTAAGCCAGAATCTGTTTCATCTAAAATAGCTAAAGCCGGTTCTAACAAAGCCATTTGAAGAATTTCATTGCGTTTTTTCTCACCACCAGAGAAACCTTCATTAACACCGCGATATAAGAAGTCTTCATTCATATGCACTAACTTTAATTTTTCACGTACCAACGTCAAAAAGTCCATCGCATCCAACTCATCTAAACCTTGATGTTCCCGTACTGCGTTTAATGCCGCTTTAAGCAAATACACATTACTGACACCTGGAATTTCAACAGGATATTGAAACGCTAAAAACACACCACGACGTGCACGTTCTTCAGCGGCCAAATCTAATAAATTTTCTTCTTTAAAAATGACTTCGCCTTGCGTAATTTCATACCCATCACGACCGGCTAATACATTAGATAAGGTACTTTTACCCGCACCATTTGGGCCCATAATGGCATGGACTTCACCAGGGTTTACCGTCAAATTAATTCCTTTCAGAATCGCTTTGCCATCAACACTGGCATGGAGGTTTTTAATTTCTAACATCATCACTCTCTTTTAAAAGTCTTAGCGCTAAGCGCTGTATAGTCTCATCTTGCTCAGGGAATTTAACCAACTGAGCCTTCTAACGATAACCCTAATAAGTTTTGTGCTTCAACAGCGAATTCCATTGGCAATTGATGAATCACTTCCTTACAAAACCCATTCACAATCATCGACACAGCATCTTCCATGTCCATGCCGCGTTGCTGGCAATAGAACAATTGATCTTCACTGATTTTAGACGTAGACGCTTCATGTTCTACTTGGGCTGTTGGATTTTTCACTTCGATATATGGGAAAGTGTGGGCAGCACAAGTATCTCCCATTAATAAAGAATCACACTCAGTATAGTTTCGTGCATTTTCTGCATTAGGACCGACACGCACCAGACCACGATAAGCATTGCTTGAGCGTCCAGCTGAAATCCCTTTAGAAATGATTGTAGAACTGGTGTTTTTACCAAGATGAATCATTTTGGTACCCGTATCAGCCTGTTGCAAATTATTGGTCACAGCAACAGAATAAAACTCACCAACCGAATTATCACCTTGCAAAATCACACTTGGGTATTTCCACGTAATCGCAGATCCAGTTTCAACTTGTGTCCATGACACCTTAGAGCTCTCACCACGGCAAGCAGCACGTTTTGTCACGAAATTATAGATACCACCGACACCATTTTCATCGCCTGGGTACCAATTTTGCACTGTCGAATATTTAATCTCAGCACGCTCATTCGCTACCAACTCAACAACCGCAGCATGTAATTGATTTTCATCCCGCATAGGAGCCGTACAGCCTTCCAGATAACTGACATAAGCATCATCATCTGCAATGATTAAAGTCCGTTCAAATTGACCGGTATTGGCAGCATTAATACGGAAATAAGTTGATAACTCCATCGGGCAACGGGTGCCTTTTGGAATATAAACGAATGAACCATCACTAAATACAGCCGAGTTCAACGCGGCGTAATAGTTATCACGATATGACACCACACTACCTAAGTATTTCTGCACCAATTCTGGATGCTGTTTCACTGCTTTAGAAAACGGCATAAAGATAATGCCTTCTTCGGCTAATTTATCTTGAAACGTATTCGCGACAGAGACACTATCAAAAACGGCATCAACGGCAACACCTGCAAGACGTGCTCGCTCTTCTAATGGCACGCCTAACTTTTCATAGGTCTTTAATAATTCAGGATCAACTTCATCTAAACTTTTAGGACCATCTGTTTTCTTTTTAGGCGCAGAATAATAACTAATATCTTGATAATTAATTTCAGGATAATCAACATGTGCCCACTCAGGTGTTTCTAGCGTCAACCAATGACGATAAGCCGCTAATCGCCACTCGAGCATAAACTCTGGTTCGCCTTTGATACGTGAGATTTCTCGCACAATATCTTCACTTAACCCAGGCGGCAAGCTATCTGATTCAATATCCGTTATAAACCCTGCTGAATAATCATTAGGTACAAACTCATTTATTTGTTGTTTTTGTTCAGCCATGAATGTCACCATCTTGTTGTATAGCACCCTTTTGCTGAGATGCAGAAGGGTAAAAATGTATAGGGCTAGCCGTATTAGCTTGAGTGCGAGTAATTAACATATCTGATAATTTCACCTCATCTAAAGCATGATATACAGCATGATTAATGCGATCCCAATTGGTTTGCACATCACAATGCAATGCTTGTTCGCAGTGGCTTTCCGTGCTCACACATTCTGTTAATGCAATCGGTCCTTCGATAGCGGTAATCACTTCGGCAATAGAAATAGTCTCTGCTGCTCGACTTAAACTATAGCCGCCATGTGCACCACGTTCAGAAGATAACAAACCACTTTGACACAAGGCCTTCAGTACTTTCCTTACCGTAGGTAATGGCACCATCACAGCCTCAGCTAATGCCTGAGCACTATATTGAGCGGCAGTATTTTCAGCCAAATGACTCATCAATACAATGCCGTAATCTGTTAATTTTCCCATGCGTAGCATGACTGCCCTCCTAATATGGGACTATTATAGTCCTATTTAAATGAATAACCAAGTCGCACACAGGGTTATTTATTTTTAAAGTTATGAGACAATACCAAGATTGAACTTTTTACCCGCTTGTTTAGACTAACAGGCTGAACTCACTACTATATAAAAAATAGGATAGAAAATATGACACTTAAATCACTTGCCCTTTTGCCAGTCTTATTAACAGCACCTCTTATGGCAACTGCAGCTGACATCGAGTCTGAACAAGAACAATTAAGCTATATTTTTGGTGTTCAAGTTGGTCAAGGCTTAAAAGCAGAAGGCATGGAGATTGATATGGATGCTTTCACAGCCGGCATCGAAGACATGCTAGAAGGTAATCAACCACAAATCGATCAAGAAACAGCCCAAAAAGTGGTTCAAGCTTACCAAAAAAAGACACAACAGAAAAAAGCTGAAATTGCAGCTAAAAAACGTCACGAATCAGATGAATTCTTAGCGAAAAATGCAAAAGAAGAAGGCGTCAAAGTGACAGCAACCGGCTTACAATACAAAATCATTAAAGCAGGCTCTGGTCAATCACCGACTTCTAACGATAAAGTTGTCGCCCATTACACTGGTAAATTACTCGACGGCACAGTATTCGATAGTTCACATGACCGCGGTGAACCAGCGACATTCCCAGTTTCAGGTGTGATTAAAGGTTGGCAAGAAGCCTTACCAATGATGAAAGAAGGTGGTCATTGGCAAATCGTTGTCCCGGCTAACTTAGCCTATGGCGACCAAGGTGTTGGTAACCTAATCGGACCAAACGAAACCTTAATGTTTGATATTGAATTAGTCTCAATCGAAAAATAATCGCAGCATCATACAAAAAGGCCGTATCTAGCAATAGATATGGCCTTTTTTATTTTATCTCCTTATACATCATCACCGTCATCGACAGTTTGTTCTAGTAACAACGCATTCAATTTTTCCCAGTCAAAGTAAGGACCTGGATCAGTTTTCCGTCCTGGTGCAATATCCGAATGACCTTTTATCTGTCGTGTATTCAATCCTGGATAGTGTGAGCAAAGTAATAACACTAATTCGGCTAAGCGTTCATATTGACTTTGTTCAAAATAGTGATCATCACATCCTTCTAACTCGATCCCAACCGTAAAATCATTACAGCGTTCTTTTCCAGCCCATTGAGAGACACCGGCATGCCAAGCGCGTTGTTGAAAAGGGACATATTGAATCAGTTCTCCATCTCGACGAATCAGCACATGACTAGAGACTTTCATATCGGATATGGTTTGAAAATAAGGGTGTGCAGAGGGATCTAACTGATTCATAAATAAATCATTTATCCAGCCTCCTCCAAACTCGCCTGGTGGCAAACTAATATTATGAATAACAATACCGGTGATATCACATTCTATAGGGCGATCATCTTGATTAGGCGAATGACGATAATTTCCCCCTTTGATCAAGCCTGTTTGTCTATCTAACTCCATCGCAGCCCTCCTCACACTTTATTCCATCATACTCGATTGTATTACGACGGTGACAATTCAACTTGTTGACCGTTGTATGATCTAAAAATTTTCATGAAAAAGATAGAAAATTATGTTGTCAGCAGTTAATCTTCAATGTTCTTATCTACAATCGTTACTAACAATATGACCCTCATGAATACCATTCCCGCTGACACTATTGCTTCTCAAGTGACATTAGCCCTTGCTGAAGATGTCGGTCAACAAGACTTAACCGCCGACTTAATTCCTGTTAGCACAATGGCAACAGCTACTATTATCAATCGAGAGCCAGCCACGTTATGTGGTCAAGACTGGCTAAATGAAGTGTTCAAACAAGTTGATGAAACAATAAAGGTGACATGGCAGTTCAACGATGGCGATACGTTAAAATCAGACAGTATTATTTGCGAACTCTCAGGTCCTGCTCGTAGCCTTCTGACAGGCGAACGAACAGCAATGAACTACCTTCAAACCTTATCCGCAACAGCAACGCTCAGCCAACAATATGCCGCACAAGTCAGTGATTTAAAAATACAGATTCTCGATACGCGAAAAACCATTCCAGGTTTACGCTTAGCGCAAAAATATGCCGTACGTTGTGGCGGGTGTCATAATCACAGAATAGGCCTTTATGATGGCATTTTAATCAAAGAAAATCATATTAATGCCGCAGGTTCCGTCACTGATGCTATCTCACATGCAAGGCGCCTTCACCCAACTATCGCCATTGAGGTTGAAGTCGAAAATATAATGGAATTAGAACAGGCTTTAGCAGGAAAAGCAGACATCATTTTATTAGATAATTTCGATCTGCCTTTGTTAGAACAAGCCGTTACTTTAACGCAAGGACGAGCCTTATTAGAAGCATCAGGTAATGTGAGTTTAGAGACCATTCGGCCTATTGCATTAACCGGCGTTGATCGTATTTCAGTTGGTGCATTAACAAAGCATGTCAACGCCATCGACTTATCTATGCGCTTTCAATAGCGTTACGCTGTGACATTAAACCATTGCAAAGAGTGATGTAAACGCACAACGTCACCAATAATAATCATTGTGGGTGCAACCGGTTGCTCTTTTTCAGCAACAGCAGGCAACTCAGCAATCGTACTCACCCAAACGCGTTGGCGTTCAGTTGTACCTTGTTGAACTAAAGCAGCAGGTTTATCAGCCGCCATACCATGTTGTTGTAATCGACGGCTTAGCACGGGTAAACCACCTAACCCCATATAAACAACAACAGTTTGATGGGGCTGAACTAATGTTTCCCAATTAAGATCTAATTCACCCGCTTTTAATTGTCCGGTGACAAAAATACAACTTTGCGAATACTCTCGATGTGTCAAAGGGATCCCAGCATAACTCGCACAACCTGAGGCAGCTGTCACACCTGGCACGACTTGAAAAGGCACTTGCTCTGACGCTAAGGTCGCAATCTCTTCTCCACCACGGCCAAAAATAAAGGGATCGCCACCTTTAAGCCGAAGAACACGTTTCCCTTTTTTAGCTTCGTTTAATAACAATTGGTTGATCTCTTCTTGTCGCACCGCATGCCAATCGCGTTGTTTCCCGACATAAACTTGTTCTGCTTCGCGCCGCACTAAGCTCAGTACTTCTTGGCTAACCAAACGATCATAAAACACAATATCCGCTTGCTGCATCAACCGAAGTGCTTTAAATGTTAATAATTCTGGATCACCCGGCCCCGCACCGACAAGATAAACCTCGCCTATTTCTAAGGCATCATTACTGGTATTTTCTAGCGTCGCTTTTAAAACTTGCTCACCCAGTGCTTCCCGCCCAGTTAAGACATGTTCAGCAACAGCACCTTGCAGCACCGTCTCCCAAAAACGACGACGTTGAGGTAATGTCGAAAACCGCGCTTTCACTGCATCTCGATAACGGCCAACCAATGTTGCCAGATGGCCATAAGTCGGTGGGATCAGTGTTTCTAATCGTGCACGTAATTGCCTTGCTAAAATAGGAGACGCACCACCACTTGATACTGCAACAACAATAGGGGATCGGTCTAGAATCGAAGGCAAAATAAAGTCACACAGCTCAGGACTATCTGCAACATTAATCAACACTTTTTGGGATTTGGCCTGTTGATAAACAGCATGATTAACGTCATCTTTATCAGTTGCAGCAATGACTAAGCGATATACGCTCATGTCAATATGGTCTTCAAAGCTATCGGCTATCCAATGGACTTGTTTGTTATCAACTAACTGCTGTGATGCTTCTGATAACTGTGGCGCCAACATGGTAACAGTCGCTTGAGCACGACGAAGTAGACCCGCTTTACGTGCCGCAATATCACCGCCCCCCACGACCAAACAATCTTGTTGTTTCACATCGAGGAAGATCGGCAAATTATCCATCATTAGGTCCTTTTTCTCGTTGTAACAGATCAGCATCACTTATTATGGCTAATTCACGTAGCACCGCTGTCGCATAGCAGCCTGCGGGTAAAAAGAATGACAGTTCAACCGCATCCTTTTCTATTTGCCATTGAAACTGCTCAGGAAACAAACGTAAAGAGCGTCGCTCTTGCTTTAAACCCGCTTTTTCTAACCCTAATTGCCAATCAGACCACAATGCTAAAGATTGTTGTTCAATCGTCAAGCATGCATGAGTAGATTGATTCTCACCACGTCCCCATAAGGGTCCGGTTGGATGAATATCCATTGCTTTTAGGCGAGAACATAACGTTTCATCAACCTCAGTGATTGAAAACAAACTTGCACGCGTCCCCGCAAGCAATACCTGCTCACCAATCAATAATTGGTTCCAACTATCGTGCTCTATGCGTTGAGATAAAACCCAGTTAAACAACCATGATCGTGCTGAAGATAGGTATAAACTTTTTTGATGACGTTTTTTAGGTCCTCGGCCGGTTTCAAACCATTGCGCTACTCGTCGTAGATTATTGCCTTCATGACCAAAACGTTGCTCAGCATAATAATTCGGTACACCTTGCTCCGCAACGGTCTTTAAACGTTGTTGCCAAAGTGACTCATCACCCGAGACTGACGTTAAGCGTAATTGAAAACGGTTACCAGACAGCACACCACGTCGTAGCTTTTTACCATGACGTGTCACTGTCAGTATGTCGACGCCTTCAATTTCTAACGCAAACCAATCCGGCTCAGACACCCCTTCTAACTTAATACTAAACCACTGCGTTGTAATTGCATGACGATCTTTTAAACCGGCATAACCAACATCCAATTGAGGCACGCCTGCATAGGACGCCAATTGCCTAGCAAGCCATTCAGTATTGATACCTTGTTTACGAATCAATAACCAAGCATGGCCACCTTCACCATCGGGTTCGAATGGCAATACTTCTTCGACTTGGAAATCGCTTTCTTGTGCGCGAATAACAGCAGAGCATTGTTCAATATTCGCTTGAACTCGTGCTAACCGTTGAAAATCAACATGGCGTTCCATCAAGACAGCGGCTGTAATAAGGCGACGGCATGAGCCGAAATACCTTCTTTACGCCCCGTAAAACCTAATGATTCGGTCGTGGTGGCTTTAATATTTAATGCCGATTCCATGATATGACAATCTGCTGATAAAAGGCGACGCATATCCGGTATGAAAGGGGCTAATTTAGGCGCTTGTGCAACAACCGTGCTATCAATATTCGTTATTCCCCAGCCTTGTTGTTGCAAATCATGCACGACACGCCGTAATAATTCTCGACTATCAATATCTAAAAATGCATCATCCGTATCAGGAAAGTGATGGCCAATATCCCATAACCCTGCAGCTCCTAATAGAGCATCACAGATTGCATGAATCAATACATCACCATCTGAATGTGCTTCAAGACCAAACTCATAAGGTATTGTGACGCCGCCAATAATCAGCATTTTATCATCACAAAAGCGATGCACATCATAACCATGACCTATTCTCATCAGGATACCTCAGATTGTTGTTTTAAAAACCATTCAGCCATGATGAGATCCTGTGGCACGGTGATTTTAATATTATCGCTATGTCCCATGACCATAACAGGTTTTAATCCGAGAAATTCAATTGCACTGGCTTCATCTGTAATGCGCTCACCTGCCATCAGAGCTTGTTCAATAGCAGATTTCAATTGCCTTAAGCGAAACATTTGAGGAGTACAAGCCCGCCACAATTGACGTCTATCGACCGTTTCGCTAATCACGTCATTGCTGTCTGTACGCTTCATCGTATCTGTTACAGGCACACCTAAAATGCCACCTACGGGATGTTCAGCAAGTTGCTGTAACATGGCATCAATATCTTGGAGCCGAACACAAGGTCTAGCCGCATCATGCACTAAAACCCAAGGGTCATCCGTTGTGTTTTCAGATAATGTGCTCAATGCGTTAAGGACAGAATCTGCACGACTTTCACCACCTTGCGATACTAGCAATGAACAATCAAACGTCATCTTAAGCTCAGGCCACCAAACATCATTGGGCGCAATGGCCACGACAATGCCATCAATATCAGGGTGAAGAGCTAAACGCGTCAGCGTCTGTTCGAGAATGGTTTTATCGCCTAATGGTAAATATTGTTTTGGCCGTGTTGATTGCATACGCTCGCCTAAACCAGCAGCAGGAATCACAGCCCAAAACCCCATTAAGGTGTCTCCTTTTTTTCGATGATCTGAAAAAAAGTTTCATTCTCCTTAATCATGCCAAGTTCACTTCTGGCACGTTCTTCTATCGCATCCAAACCACTTTTTAAGTCTTGCACTTCTGCGGTAAGCACTTGATTTCGCTCCGCTAGCTTTGCATTTTCTTCTGTTTGCACAGCTACAGAACGATTTAAATGTAAAACAGAAGGAAGGCCCG
This sequence comes from Piscirickettsiaceae bacterium, assembly GCA_024685975.1. Taxonomy (GTDB): domain Bacteria; phylum Pseudomonadota; class Gammaproteobacteria; order Nitrosococcales; family Methylophagaceae. The sequence continues at coordinate 29,289 of JAIBDZ010000002.1, forward strand.
CATGACTAAACCAAAGCCGATATTGTAATAATACTAATATCACCGTCAGAACAATCATTAGGGCCTTCATCAATGAACGATCTTTAACGTTGTTTAAAGGCGTTCATTCCAGGATATGTTGCAGCATCACCTAGTTCTAACTCAATACGAATAAGTTGGTTGTATTTTGCAATACGATCAGAACGAGATAATGATCCTGTTTTGATTTGTCCTGCATTAGTCGCTACAGCGAGATCAGAAATGGTGGTATCTTCTGTTTCACCACTACGGTGAGAAACGACAGCTGTATAACCCGCTGCTTTCGCCATATCAATAGCCGCTAACGTTTCAGTTAACGTTCCAATTTGATTGACTTTAATCAAGATAGAATTCGCGACACCTTGCTCAATACCTTGGGATAAGATTTTAGTATTAGTGACAAATAAATCATCACCCACTAGCTGTACTTTATCACCAATTTTCTCAGTCAATAACTTCCAACCATCCCAGTCGTTCTCATCCATACCATCTTCAATACTGATGATAGGATATTGCTCAACCCAGTTGGCTAATAATTCAGTAAATTCGGCAGAGTTTAATGAACGGTTTTCAGATGCCAACACATATTGTCCATCATGGTAAAACTCTGAACTCGCTGCATCAATGGCAATCATAATATCTTTACCAGCAACATAACCGGCGTTATCAATCGCCGTTAAAATAGCTTCGATAGCTGATTCGTTTGATGGTAAGTCAGGTGCAAAGCCACCCTCATCACCGACAGCCGTATTCATGCCTTGGTCATGCAATACTTTTTTCAATGCATGGAACACTTCAGCACCATAACGAATGGCTTCTGACATGCTACTTGCACCAACAGGAACAATCATAAATTCTTGTAAATCGACGCTATTGTCAGCATGCGAACCACCATTGATGATATTCATCATCGGTACAGGCATCACTGTGGCATCATCACCGCCAAGATAACGGAATAAAGACACACCCGCATCATTTGCAGCAGCACGCGCTGCTGCCATCGAGACAGCTAATAAAGCGTTAGCGCCCAAACGGCTTTTTGTTTCAGTACCATCTAAATCGATCATTTTCTGATCGAGGGCAGTTTGCTCTGTGACATCCATACCGATAACAGCATCACGAAGTTCGCCGTTGACTGCGGCAACAGCATTCAAAACGCCTTTACCTAAATATCGGCTCTTATCTCCGTCACGTAATTCAACTGCTTCACGTTCACCCGTCGAAGCACCTGATGGTACCGCTGCACGTCCCATCGTTCCACTGTCTAAAATGACATCGGCTTCAACAGTTGGGTTACCACGCGAATCAATGATTTCACGTCCAATAACATCAATAATCTTGCTCAAATCAACCCCCAATAAATAACTTTAACTAGAATAACTAAGCTATTAATTAATAAAATAAATTAAATATAACTATCTTCGATATATGGTGCTTTTTTTACGACATTATCTAATTCGATTAATGTCTCTAATAAAGCAGCCATTTGATCAAGCGGCCAAGAATTCGCACCATCACTTAATGCTTTTACAGGTTCAGGATGTGTTTCCATAAAGACACCTGCTACACCAGAAGCTACCGCAGCTCTTGCTAATACTGGCACAAATTCACGTTGACCACCAGATGAACCACCTTGGCCGCCTGGTTGCTGTACTGAATGAGTCGCATCAAAAACAACAGGGCAATCCATATTACGCATAATGGGTAAGCCACGCATATCTGACACTAAGGTGTTATAGCCAAAAGAAGTGCCTCTATCGCACAACATAATCTGTTGATTGCCTGTCGACTTTGCTTTCTCTGCAACGTGAACCATATCCCAAGGTGCTAAAAACTGTCCTTTTTTGATATTAACTGGCAAACCTTGTTCAGCGACTTTTAAAATAAAATTCGTCTGACGACATAAAAATGCAGGGGTTTGCAATACATCCACGACACTGGCCACTTCTGCTAAAGGCGTGTCTTCATGCACATCGGTTAACACTGGCAAACCGTATTCTTGTTTTACTTTTTCTAAAATTGCTAGGCCTTTTTCAATACCAGGCCCACGATAACTTTTTGTTGATGTTCTATTTGCTTTATCAAAAGACGATTTATAAATAAAAGGAATGCCTAAGCTATCTGTCAATTCTTTTAATCGACCAGCGACATCCATCGTCATTTGTTCACTTTCAATGACGCAGGTCCCTGCAATCAAGAATAACGGTTGTTGATTGCCGACCTCATGTCCACATAACTGCATTATTGCTCTCCTCTTTTAGCTTTATTGGTTTTTGCTGCTTTAATAAAGCCATTAAATAAAGGATGGCCATGACGTGGGGTCGATGTGAATTCTGGATGCGATTGACACGCTACAAACCAAGGATGGCCTGGAATTTCAATCACTTCTACAAGGCTTTTATCTGCAGATGAACCAGAAAAACGTAGTCCCGCCGCTTCTAAACGTGACTTATAATGATTATTAAACTCATAACGGTGGCGATGACGTTCAATGACTTCTGGCTGACCATAGATGTCTAAAGCCAAACTACCTTGCTCAAGTAAGCAAATATACCCACCTAAGCGCATTGTGCCGCCTAAATCAGAATCATGGTCGCGTTGCTCTATGCTGCCATCTTCTTTTTGCCATTCTGTAATCAAGCCAATCACTGGATGTGGCGTTGTGGTATCAAACTCCGTACTGTACGCCCCGGTTAAACCAGCCACATTACGCGCATAGTCAATTACGGCTACTTGCATGCCTAGACAGATGCCTAAATAAGGAATTTGATTCTCACGAGCATACTGTGCGGTTTGAATCATGCCTTCCACACCACGCTCACCAAAACCACCCGGCACGAGAATCGCATCCATACCAGCAATATGGTCTGTACCAGACTGCTCAATAGTTTCGCTATCAACATAATGGACATTCACTTTCGTTCGAGTATGAATACCAGCATGAATCAAAGATTCTGATAAGGACTTATAGGCTTCAGTCAGATCCATATATTTGCCCACCATGGCGATATTTACTTCACCTTGTGGATTGCTCAAATTATCAGACACTTGTTGCCAACGGCTCAAATCAGCAGGTCGGGCATTGAGTTGAAGCTGTTTGACGACAATATCGTCTAAACCTTGACGGTGTAACTCCATTGGGATTTTGTAGATACTATCGACATCAATAGCCGAAATAACCGCTTTTTCTGGCACATTGGTAAATAATGCTATTTTACGCCTTTCTGGTTCGGGTAAAGGCCGATCCATACGACACACCAACACATCCGGTTGAATACCGATTGTGCGTAATTCTTTGACTGAGTGCTGTGTCGGTTTAGTCTTAATTTCGCCCGCTGAAGGGATATAAGGCACTAAGGTCAGGTGAACAAATAAAGCACGTTCACGGCCTAATTCTGTGCCCATTTGGCGAATGGTTTCTAGAAAAGGCAATGACTCGATATCACCTACCGTGCCGCCAATTTCAATTAAGGCAACATCGGCATCACCAGCGCCTTCATAGATGCAGCGTTTGATTTCATCAGTGATATGGGGAATCACTTGCACTGTATTACCCAAATATTCACCGCGGCGTTCTTTACGAATGACATTTTCATAGATTTGACCGGTCGTATGATTATTACGACGGGTCATATTGGCATCAATAAAGCGTTCATAATGCCCTAAATCTAAATCTGTCTCAGCACCATCTTCTGTGACAAACACCTCACCATGTTGTAATGGGCTCATCGTGCCAGGATCAACATTAATGTATGGGTCGAGTTTAACAAGGGTCACCTTCAATCCTCGGGCTTCAAGAATAGCGGCTAATGATGCAGCAGCAATCCCTTTACCTAAAGATGAAACAACACCACCAGTGACAAAGATAAATTTAGACATAGTTTGGAGAGTTCGAATTAAACGGCGCCACCAGAATGGTCGTGCTCACAATAGCCGCATAAATTACCAGAATTAGCGTCACCACTCAATCTTAACCTTGATCATTTAAGCCGCCTAACAACTGGCATATAGCCTTGCTCATTAAGGCCTAAGGCACAATCTTGAGACAAGGCATAATCGGCTACAGCAAGCAGTCGATCACCACAAAATAACAAGGGAATGCGGCACCGTTTCCAAGGAGGCACAGCCCAATCTTGCCAAAGTTGTTTCAATTGATGATGATGTTGACGTCCTAATAATTGTATTCGCTCCCCACCTTGACGATAACGAATACGAATTCCTTGTTGAAATAATGTCATAGGAATCCCGTTATCAGACACAATCCAATCTAGCTGCGCATCACGAGATAATAGAACCTTATCAGGCTGATATAACACTTCAGGTAAAGGCAATAAAACTGCCGTTTCTGGAGGTGAATAATACAATATATCTCGATAGCGCCTTATCACACCACCAGACCAACTAACTTGAGGAATTTTATCCACATCTGCTAGACAAACTTCATCAATGACGCGCTGCAATATTGCGGTTGACGGTAATGAGATATTGTCTCGATGGAGCAAGGTGCGTAATGCGTTACATGCCCGCGCCTTAGATAAAGACAATAAACCGGCTACAGGCACGCCATCTTGCCACGTCATGACGTTGAGCGCGCTTAAATCAATCTCACCTAAGTCCGCCAGCAAATCATCCGCATCAGCACAATGGGCTGCACTGCGGCTCAAGGTCGATGCTGCGCTCGGCCAACGGGCCAGTAAGGGGGGGAAAATTTGATGTCGAATATAATTACGATTTAACTGCTTATCTTGATTGCTCGGATCGTCAATCCATTGCAGTGAATATTGTTTAGCATATTCTTCAATGCTAGATTGTGTCACAGCCAACATCGGCCTACACAATGTAGCTTGCCCTAAAGACGATATCGTTGCCATCGCTGACAAGCCCTTTACCCCTGAGCCACGTAATAACTGCAACAACAGCGTTTCAGCTTGGTCTTGTTGATGCTGTGCTGTCAGTACAATATCATCGTGTCCAACACATGAAGCAATAGCTTGATAACGCGCTTGTCTTGCCGCAGCTTCAACACCTAAAACCTCAATATCAACAACGTCCACATCAAGACATGTCAATTGAATCTGCAGTGCGTGAGCGACATCAGCACAATGTTTTGCCCATTGAGGAGATTCCGGGTTTAACTGATGATTAATATGGATCGCGTGTAAACGTGTGTTGTCTATCTCAGGAGAGGTCGCTAAACAATGCAACAAGACATGCGAGTCAATCCCGCCACTATAAGCAAGCCAAATTGTTTTTCCGTCACCCGCCTCTACAACCTGTTCGACAACTGCCTTCGACCATGCTGACACGAGGGTAATTAGCTCTCAAACTCGCCGTAGTTAAGCAAGCGTTTGTGGCGATGTTCGATCAAACCATCAATAGAAATAGAGTCTAATTCACGTAATTTATTTTCAATAGCATCTTTGACTCTTTCCGCCATATCATCAACATTACGATGCGCGCCACCTAAAGGCTCTGAAATCACGCCATCAACCAAACCAAATTCTTTTAATTTAGCTGATGTAACGCCTAATGTCTCAGCCGCTTCCGGTGCTTTATCGGCACTTTTCCACAAAATAGACGCACAACCTTCAGGTGAAATAACAGAATAAATACTATATTCCAACATCATTAAATGATCAGACACGCCGACAGCTAAAGCGCCACCTGAGCCACCTTCGCCAATCACTGTACTAATGATCGGTGTTTTCAATTGCGCCATTTCAAATAGATTACGGGCAATCGCTTCACTTTGACCACGCTCTTCAGCATCAATGCCAGGGTACGCGCCTGGTGTATCGATAAATGTAATGACTGGCAAACCAAAACGTTCAGCCATTTTCATCACGCGTAATGCTTTACGATACCCTTCTGGTCTTGGCATGCCAAAATTACGCGCCACTTTCTCACGCGTATCTCGGCCTTTTTGATGACCAATCACCACCACAGAGCGACCATTTAATCGTCCAATACCGGTGACTAAGGCTTTGTCATCCGCATACGTTCTATCACCATGTAATTCTTCAAAATCAGTAATAATGCGATGAATATAATCCAATGTATAAGGACGCTGAGGATGGCGCGCCATTTGCGTGACTTGCCATGGCGTTAAATTAGAAAAAATAGATTGCGTCAACTGAACAGATTTTTCCTGAAGTTTTTGGATTTCTTCAGTGATATTTAAATCGTCGCTATCGCTACTCATATAACGCAATTCATCGATTTTTGCTTCTAATTCGGCAATCGGTTGCTCATAATCGAGGAAATTTTGTTGCATTATTATCTGTTCCTAAAATTCAAAATAGTGTCAAATTATACACATGACACATCAAATGAGTTAACCAATAAATAGTTGACTCTCTTCATCTGCTGCATCTTGCCCCATTCGTATCGCCAAATTGAGGTCATTTTTAGAGTCCGCATGGGATAATGCTTCCTCTAATGTGATTTTTTTATCACGATATAGTTTCAATATAGCCTGATCAAATGTCATCGAACCATCATCAGTGCTTTCCTTCATGGCTTCTTTGATCTCGCCAATCGATCCTTTCAAAATCAATTCTTGAATATAAGGTGTATTCAACATGACCTCTACAGCAGGAATACGTCCACCATCTAAGGTGTTGAGTAAACGCTGAGAGACAATCGCTCGCAAGTTTAAAGACAGATCCATTAATAATTGACGATGACCCACTTCTGGGAAAAAATTTAAAATTCTATCAAGGGTTTGATTGGCATTGGTTGAATGCAGTGTCGCCAAACATAAATGACCTGTTTCAGCATAGGCTATCGCATGTTTCATGGTTTCCATATCACGAATCTCACCAATCAAAATAACATCCGGTGCTTCACGTAACGCATTTTTAAGCGCATTTTCATAGGTTAAGGTATCGATACCGACTTCGCGCTGTTGCACGATAGAGCGTTCATGATTATGAATAAATTCTAATGGGTCTTCTATCGTCAAAATATGCGAATTAGAATAACGATTTCGATGACCAATCATCGCCGCTAACGTCGTTGATTTACCAGACCCAGTCGCACCGACAACCAAAACTAAACCCCGTTTTTCCATGACAATATCTGTCAAAATCACTGGCAGATTCATTTCATCAATGCGAGGAATAACGGAATTGATATAACGGATCACTATCGACACTTCACCGCGCTGGCGAAATAAGTTCACCCTAAAACGCCCCACCCCAGATAAAGGAACAGCAAAATTCAACTCTAATGTTCGCTCGAATTCTTTTGCTTGTTCGGCTGTCATCAAACCATCAGCCATACCGGTGACATCACCTGGCTCTAATTTTTTAGTGCCAACTGGGCGGATCACACCATCAATTTTAATTTGTGGCTCGGTTCCGGTACAAAAAAACATATCAGAAGCATCTTTTTCGGCCATCAATTTTAAATATGGCGTCATATCCATCGCAAATACCTATTTTGACTTATCAATACCTATTCCATACCTGACAACTACAGAGTCATCCCATACTCTGTTTTAAGCTTACATGACTTTAGCGTACTTCATCGTGACATGGGTAACAGAAGGTGTCTCCGCTAAACTGGCTAATAAAGCATCTTCTGGTCTTACTTTCCATGAGTCACCCAATGAAATAACCGTTCTAGCTTGTTGATTACGATAATCCACTTCAACGGGAATCATTCCTGAGCAAAATGGTTGTAATGTTTGCTGTAACGCCATGACCCAACTGTCGTCTTGCCCCGTGTTTTCAACCCGCACGACTAATGATTTACCGCACATTTCACGGGCTCGGGTCACGTCATAAACCGTCTCAGCTGTCGCAGCGAGTCCACCTGTAAAATTATCTTGTCCAATTTTGCCTTGGATAACAACCAATTTATCAGGTTGTAACAATGTTTGATATTGCTCATACACATCAGCAAACACACGCACTTCTAGGCGAGCTGTCTGGTCATCTAATGTGATAAAAGCCATACGTCCGCCATTCTTATTTTTCATCGTTCTGATGGCAACAATTAAACCCGCTGTAATGACACCAATCTCATTGCGTTGATACCCTTTTGATTCTGGCGCATCGAGATCATTAATTCGTTTCGGTATAAATTGCGCCAATTCATCAACATACCGATCAATCGGATGACCACTTAAATACAAACCCAATGTTTCTTTTTCAGCTGCGAGTAAATATTCTTTTGACCATGGTTCTGCTGCAACTAAAGCCACGTCATCATTACTCTCTTGATCAACATCATCAGACATTAATCCAAACATATCATTTTGACCACTGGCGGCGTCGCGTCGATATTGCTCAGCAATATGGGTGGCCTTAGTTAAACTGGCAGCAAGACTAGCACGATCGCCCCCAAGGCCATCTAAAGCACCAGATTTCACTAATGCATCCATCACCCGCCGGTTCACTTTTTTCATATCGATACGACGGCAAAAGTCATATAGATCAGAAAAAGCCCCATGGTTGCCACACTCTTCAACAATACCAGCTAGAGCAGCTTCACCGACCCCTTTGATCGCCCCCATGCCATAACGAATCGTTTGTTCATCTGCGACAGTAAAACGGATCTGACTTTCATTGACATCAGGTGGCAACACCGTCAGCCCCATATCTCGACATTCATCAATTAAACCGACAATCTTGTCAGTATTATCCATATCAGCTGATAAAACAGCCGCCATAAAAGCTGCCGGATAATGCGCTTTAAGCCAAGCAGTTTGATACGCAACTAAGGCATAAGCTGCAGAGTGAGATTTATTAAAACCATACTCAGCAAATTTCTCCATTAAATCAAAAATCGGGCCTGCAGTTTTTTCATCGATGCCTCGTTTTTCAGCACCTTCTAAAAAGAATTGGCGTTGTTTTGCCATTTCTTCCGCTTTCTTTTTACCCATAGCACGACGCAACATATCCGCACTACCTAAGCTATAACCCGCGAGCACTTGGGCAATTTGCATGACTTGTTCTTGATAAACAATAACGCCATAAGTCGGTTTTAGAATGGGCTCTAAATCAGGATGAGGATAATCAACTTTTGCTCGACCATGTTTACGATTGACAAAATCATCAACCATGCCCGACTGCAATGGGCCAGGTCTAAATAACGCGACTAAAGCCACAATATCTTCAAAGGTATCCGGTTGGAGCCGTTTGACCAACTCTTTCATACCGCGTGATTCTAACTGGAACACCGCCGTCGTTTCACACCGTTTTAAGAGGTCATAACTCGGCTTATCATTAAGCGGCAAATTGGTGATATCAATTTTAACGACTTCTTCTGCTGGCAAAATAGATGCTAGATTTTTAATGGCCCAATCAATGATCGTCAACGTCCTTAAGCCAAGGAAGTCAAACTTAACCAAGCCGACACTTTCAACATCGTCTTTATCATATTGAGACACAAGGCCAGCGCCATTTTGTTCGCAATAGAGCGGTGTATATTCGGTTAAGACTTTCGGCGCGATAACCACACCACCAGCATGTTTACCGACATTTCGAGTCAAACCTTCTAATTGCAACGCTAAATCAATCAGTGTTTTGACTTCTTCCTCTTTGTCATATCGCTCTTGTAACGCTGGCTCCTGTTCCAACGCTTTAGTTAACGTCATTTTAAGCTCAAAGGGCACTAGCTTTGCGAGACCATCTACCAAACCATATGGATACCCTAAAACACGACCAACATCTCGTAATACAGCTTTGGCGGCCATCGTACCGTAAGTGATGATCTGCGACACATGGTCACGACCATAATGCTCAGACACATACTCAATGACGCGATCTCGCCCTTCCATACAAAAATCGACATCAAAGTCAGGCAGAGAAACCCGTTCAGGGTTTAAGAAACGCTCAAATAACAAATCATATTGCAATGGATCAAGATCGGTGATTTCTAAAGCATACGCAACCAATGACCCTGCACCAGACCCTCGACCGGGCCCTACTGGTACGCCATTTTTTTTAGCCCAACGAATAAAGTCGGCAACGATTAAGAAATAGCCTGGGAACCCCATTTGATTGATAACGTCTAGTTCAATCTGTAACCGTTCTTCATAAAAGGCTTTCTTCTCAGCTAACAAGGCTGCATCAGGAAATAACACCGCTAACCTTTTTGTTAACCCGTCAAAAGACTCTTGGGTTAAAAACTGATCAATCGTCATGCCTTCAGGAACAGGAAAGTCGGGTAAGAAATGCTGATCTAGCGTGAGTTCAACATTACATCGTTTCGCTATTTCAACTGTATTTTCAATGGCTTCCGGAATGTCTTTAAATAAAGCCACCATCTCTTCAGGACTTCGCAAATATTGCTCAGGCGAATAATGGCGAGGTCGTCTTGGATCGTCGAGTAAACGACCATCACTAATACACACTTTCGCCTCATGGGCTTCAAATTGCTCTGTTGCAATAAAACGCACATCATTGGTTGCAACGACAGGCAAACTAACTTGCTCAGCCAATGCTACTGCAGCATCAAGATAACGTTCATCATCTTCTCGACCTGTCCGCATAATTTCTAAATAAAACCTGTCAGGAAACAAGCCTTGCCACGTCGCTGCTGTCTCTTCAGATAATGCGGTATTATTCGCCAATAAGGGTTTCGTTAATAAGCCTTCTCGACTAGAGGCAATGCAAATCAATCCCTCTGTCTGTCCTTGCAGCCAATCGAACTCCAACATAGGCACGCCTATATGCTGACCTTCAATATAAGCACGGGATAACAGACGCGATAAATTATGATATCCCGCCATATTCTGACAAAGTAAGATAAATCGCTGGCTTCCCTTACGATCGTCCTCATCACGCACTCGCATATCAGCTCCGAGGATAGGTTTAATCCCCGCTTGCATTGCCGCTTGATAGAACTTCACTGCTGCGAATAAATTGTGTTGATCTGTTAATGCAACCGCAGGCATACCTGCTTTTGCTACTTCAGATACCAACGGTTTTATCCGAACTAAACCATCCACCAACGAATAATCGCTGTGAATATGTAAATGTACAAAAGAATCTGCCATCTATTTACAACACATCATGGAAATTGAACTCGACCAGGTTTTGTATCTAAGCCCGTTGTTGCTTCCACAATCGCTTTAGCTTGTTCTTGACCTGCATTTAACGCATCTTGTTCTGACATCATTGGCTGGAATGCGCCTGCTGCATCTGAATTTCCTTCATCTTGTTTGATATATAAAGTCTGTGTTGGATACGCAAATTCAACACCCAGCTGTTTAGCCAGTCGTAAAATATCCAATAAAAAACGATGACGCTCTCGCAATTCCATATTCCAATCTGGCGTTTCCCAAAATACATATACCAATATATCTAAAGACGCAGGACCATACTGATTAAAATACACTTGATAATAATCTTTTCGCATATAAGGATGAAGACGAATCAAGGCTCTCACACCTTCACAAAAAGCCTCCATTTTTTCAGGCGGAGTGTCATAAGTCAGCCCTAACATAGTTTTCATTCGTCGATAACGACGCGCACCCATATTATCAATTTTGGTATTGGTCAATATCGCATTCGGCATGGTTATCAATGAGTTATAAAACGTTCTGACTCTGGTACTTCTAAACCCTACCGTCTCAACCGTTCCTTCCACATCGCCTATCACGACCCAGTCGCCTATTTGAAATGGTCGATCTAATAACACCGTTAAAGAACCAAAGAAATTACCTAATAAATCCTTGGCCGCTAAAGCAAAAGCTAAACCACCTAAACCGAGACCCGCTAATAAGCTCGTGACATCAATATTCAAATTATCGGCTGAAAAGACGACGCCCATAATGACGACAAAGACTTTCAGGCTTTTGCTAATCATCGGGACGAGTAAGTCATCGAAGCGATTACTGGTTTTACTCGCTTTTTGCATTAATAAGACATAAATAATGTCGACTAATCTAAAGGCACTCCAGACTGCAGAAATACTCACTAGCAATTTAACCGCGACGGATAAGATCACCAAGGCCGTATCAGGTAAACCTAGCAACCCTAATAAAAACCACCAAATCATCGCCATAGCCATCAAACCTAGTGGCCTTAAAATCCCATCATCAACAGCTCGAAAATGATCATGCTTCACTTTCCAGCGACGGACATTAATACTTAATAACCAAGCTAATAATTTATCAGCAATAAATCCAATGACGACTGCAATGAAAATACCGATCCACTGCCAATACTCTAATAAAAACCCTTGCTTTAATACATCAGGTAATTGTGCTCGTAGTTGAATATAAAAAGGTAAGGCTGCCCGCGGATCTTTTGAGCCATTTTTAGCCGGTTTTTCAATCAACCCTTCTAAAATATCAGGTAATGCTCTTAATGTGGCTTCACTAAATAACCAGCGGCCATTTTCTTGTTTGACTATCGTCACACGGCCTTGTGAATAACGACCAAACACATACTCCCCGCCTTCTGGTTGACGGGGAATCGCATTCAACACCACTTCCTTACTACGTTCGATGACTGAATATAATGTTTGTGCTAACTCATGCCCTTTTTGACGTTGAATCACTTTGGGTAAGTAATCTAACTTTAATGTCACAATAGCTTGATCTAATTGTGCTTTATCACCATTTGAGACCGCTTCCATTGCCGTCATAAATGTTTGCATGGTTGTGCGAGCGTCTCTTACTGTTTCAGATAGTTCAACACCCTCGTCTATATTTGTTTCCGACATAGCGTCATCAGCCCATGCCATGGGCAGACTAATAACAAACCAAAATAACAAAAAGCCACTCATCATGGTTCTTATCATGTTAAATTCAACTCCAACTCAATTCCTGGTGTATAACTTAATACTGTTTGTACGGCTTCACGCCACGCATGGCTCTTCATTAATTCAGTGCGTTCAATACCATGACGTCCATGTAGGCGAATAAGTCGCATCGCTCTTAAAGGGTTATCATTAAATGACAGCTCATCAATTACTTTAACCACTGATTCAGGCTGATTACACAACAACACCATGTCACAGCCGGCTGCTAAAGCGGCTTCTGTTCGCGCCACACTATCTCCCATGATCGCTGCACCTTCCATACTCAGATCATCACTCAAAATCGCACCTTGAAAACCAAGACGACCACGTAATACATCTTGCAGCCAAAAAGACGAGAAACAAGCGGGTAAGGAATCGCATTGTTCAAACACAATATGTGCCGGCATCACGCCCGTAAGATCATGATCACATAACGCCCTAAACGGTCGCATATCAGCGCTGTATAAAGCATCAAAACTACGGTTATCTTTAGGTAAACCAAGGTGAGAATCGACTTCCACGCCACCATGACCCGGAAAATGTTTCCCTACCGCCGGCATCCAAGCGCGTTTCATCCCTTTGATATAAGCACTAGCCAATGAAATCACCACATCAGGATCTTGATGGAAAGCGCGGTCTCCAATCACCTCACTGATGCCATAGTCTAAATCTAATACTGGCGCGAAGCTAAAATCCACTCCCACAGCACGCAATTCTGCCGCCATCAACCACCCTGTCATTTCTGCTTGATGTAATGCTAAATCCACATGGTGTTGATGCGTTTTACCTATTTCGCCCACTGGCGGAAGCCGTGTAAACCCCGACCGAAAGCGTTGCACTCGACCGCCTTCATGATCAACCGCAATCAATAAATGAGGATCACGTAAGGCATGAATATCTCGTGTCAATGCAGCTATTTGTTCAGCAGACTCAAAATTACGGCTGAATAAAATTACGCCCCCAACGAGAGGATGTTGCAATATTTCCGCTTCTTCTGCTGTTAAGGCAGTCCCTAACAAATCGACCATCAATGGTCCTAATGTCATGATTGCCGCCTCTTATTCATTGATCATTACTCTTGTGCCTACATTGACTAAATCAAATAACATTATCACAGCGTCATTATGCATTCGCACACAACCATGAGATAACGCTGTCCCCATCGGTAAAGCATCAGGGCAACCGTGAATATAAATATAACGTTGCATTGTATCGACGCATCCCAATCTGTTTTTACCTATTTCAGTCCCGCTGAGCCATAAAATACGCGTCAAAATCCAATCTCTATCAGGATAACGCTCAGCTAATGCTGGTTGAAAAATCTCTCCCGTCGGCCTTCGTCCAACAAACACCGTATTCTTAGCCGCATTCTCACCTATTTTAGCTCGAATAATATGCTGGCCACGTGGTGTACAACCGCTTCCTTCTTTTTCTCCCGCCCCATTTAATGCCGTTGAGACAGCCGCATTAAAAAGGCATTCTTCTCCTCGATATAGCCAACAGTGTTGCTCGCTAATCGAAATAGTAAGACACAGCGCTTGCTCCATCGTCATGCAAATTGCTGCTGATAAAAGTCATAAAACCGTTTATCAACCCAATATTTAGGCTTAAATGGATTCGCACCATAAACAAAACCAACATGACCTCCAGACTCACATAACTCCAACGTCACATGGCGCGATAATTCATCTGGTTGTGGAATCGCTTCAGTTGTCATAAAAGGATCGTTTTTACTATGTAACAATAACGTTGGTATTTTGATGGCTTTTAAAAACTGTCTCGCACTGGCTTTCTGATAATAGTCTTCAGCACTCTCGAACCCATGCAATTTAGCAGCGAGATTATCCACTTGATAAAATGTTTTAGCATCATCAAATGCCTTTGCATCTAATGGCAATGACATCTGCCTTTGCTTTTCTGCAATTTTCTTTCTCACAAGACTGACTAAATGTCGTTGGTAAACCTTTGAAAAACCTGTTGTTAAATGATTAGCTGTATTGCCTAAATCAAATGGAACAGACACAGCCATAGCAGCAGATAAAGGCGTATTCTCGCCTTGTTCACCCAAATATTTTAATAATGCATTGCCGCCTAAAGATACGCCAAATGCCCCTAGTTTTCGGTCTGGAAAGCGTGTTTTTAACATATCAACAAAATAGGCAATATCGGGACTATCACCCGAGTGATACCACCTTGGCAAACGGTTCGCGTGTTTACCACAAGAGCGAAAATGCATCACAACACCTTGCCACCCCATATCATGGATCACCTGTAAAACACCTTGCACATAACCTGAATCAACCGACCCTTCCAAGCCATGGAATAACGCTATCACAGGCCCTGTTGTTCTTTTTTCTGTCCAAGCGAGTTCAACAAAATCACCATCGGGCAATTCTAAAATTTCATCCGTCATCTCCAAACGACTACGGCGTTTAAATAAGGTCGGAAACAAGGTCTGGCTATGCCGTTCAGGCAACCAACACGCAGGTTTAAATTCACTTTGAATAATCGTGCCATGAGACATAAGGCCTGATTCTACACAATCCAACTCATCCGATCACCTCCTCATCAATACTCGCCGTTGCCCAAAAGCGGACTTAGTTGATAAGATTCAAATACATCACAGGAGTCGCGATGAATAAACATGAAAAAATAAATTACCTCGAATTCCCAGCGAACAATATTCCTGCGACAAAAACCTTTTTTGAAACGGTTTTCAATTGGGCTTTCGAAGACTTTGGACCAGACTATACCGCCTTTTCAAATCAAGGACTTGACGGCGGTTTTTTTACTTCAAACTTAAGCTCTACGACTCAAAATGGCGCAGCATTAACTATTTTTTACAGTAAAGATATACACTCGACACAAAGTAAGATAGAACAAGCCGGCGGCATTATTACCCAAACTATTTTTGCTTTCCCTGGTGGACAACGATTCCACTTTACTGAACCCAGCGGTAATGAATTTGCCGTATGGTCTGACATCCTCTAATACAAGGTTTGCAACATGAAAACACGCTTCGCTTTTGCCTGCTTAATGCTAATACCAACCCTCTCTTATGCCAATGATGTCAGCATTCTCGGTGCCGCTATATACCACCAAAGTCAAAATACCTATTTTGTTAACGTTAAATTACAACACCAAGATACCGGTTGGGATCATTATGCCGATGAATGGCGGCTTGTTGATGAAAAAGGGACTGTTGTAGCTCGGCGCGTTTTAATGCATCCCCATGTTGAAGAGCAACCCTTTGCCCGAGGCCAAGGTAATATTCAAATCGATGATGACATTGCGACCTTATATATCGAAGCACATGATACGGTCCATGGTTGGTCACCTGACCGTTTAAAAGTTGACCTCACCAAAATGCAAGGAGGTAAGTTATTTATCACTGCACCGTAAACAGGAAACCGATCGACAGTATTACAGTCTATTTAAATAATTAACGTTTATTCATCGCACTCCTACAGAGGTCTCTCATGAAACAATATCTCTTTGCTTCCTTACTTATCCTTCCATTAACACTCCATGCCGCACCCGAATTAAAAGGTAATCCTGAAGACTTACGCGGTTTTCTCCATCCCCGAGAAAACATTATCAATATCAGTGCTGAAGCAGAAGAAACCGCTTACTCTGATGAGGCGATTATTAACGTGCTAGTCACTACAGAAGAGAAAACTTTATCCCAAGCCATAAAAAGCAATACTGTGTTACGAGATAAAATCAAACAAACTTTGATTTCAAAAGGGATCCCAACAGATAAAATCAATAATTCGAATTTTTCATCATCATCTGAATATGGTTGGTTTGGAGATGAACCTGACAGTTATAAAATCATGAACCGCATGGCCATCGAAATAAGTGCCGAAAGCCAATTACAAACTATCGCCACGCTGGCCGATGAATATGATGAAGTCAAATTATCAGCCACAAGCTTTAAACACAGCAAAAAAGAGGCGTTCACTCAAAAAGTAAAACAAAAAGCACTCGACAAAGTGATGGCCAAAAAAGCCTATTATGAACAAGCGCTTGGCATCACATTAATACCCGTTTCATTTAATGAATCCAATATTCGCCACCAAGCCACAGCCGGTGCCAATGTCTTAGGCCGTGCGGTGATGGTCGAAGCAGAGCTCGACCGTTCATATAGTAAAAAAGCCAGTGCTGCACCTATTCCTAAAGCGACCAATAACTCCTTTGATGAAATCAAATATCGCGGCAGTATCACGGTACAGTTTAAAGTGAAATAAGCAAAGTGCGAGTTGAGGCGTGATTATTGGACTAAGTCACGCTTCCATCGTAATTTTTTCTCAATTGAAGAAATAATCATGCCGGCAATATCTTTACCCGTCGCCGTTTCAATACCTTCTAATCCAGGCGATGAATTCACCTCTAGCAATAACGGTCCATTCTTAGAACGAATAATATCTACCCCAGCGACTTTTAATCCTAATATTTTTGAAGCTTTGACCGCCAGTATCCGTTCTTCAGGTGTAATTTTAACAATAGATGCTGTACCACCTTGATGAATATTTGCTCTAAATTCACCCGGCGCTGCCGTGCGTTCAATCGATGCCACTACTTTGCCATCAATCACAAAACACCGTAGATCTTTGCCATCAGCTTCTTTAATAAATTGCTGAACCAATAAGTTAGCTCGTAAAGACTTAAAGGCGTTAATCACACTTTCAGCCGCTTTTTTCGTTTCAGCTAATACCACGCCGCGGCCTTGTGTGCCCTCCAACAATTTCACAATTAATGGCACACCACCGACCATTTCAATCAAATCATGGGTATCCATCGGTGAATTGGCAAAACCGGTTGTTGGGATCTTAATGCCGCCTTTTAACATCAATTGCAAAGAGAATAATTTGTCACGCGATTGTGAAATGGCCGCCGAAGAGTTAGTGGTATAAATACCCATGCTTTCAAATTGACGTGCTAATGCCGTTCCATAGAAAGTCACACTCGGTCTGATACGCGTAATCACAGCATCTAGATCATTTAATAATCTGCCACCACGGTAATGCACTTCAGGATCTTGAGCATCGAGTTTCATATAACATTGCTTAATGTTTAAAAACATAATTTCATGGCCGCGTTCTTCCGCGGCTTCTAATAAACGTTGATTGCTATACAGCTCCTCATTACTGGCTAACAGACCAATTTTAAGACCCGTTTTTTTATTTTCTGTCGGGCCATAATGTTGCGACAAGGTATCCTCTGTCACATCGCCAGTTGTGCAAGATAAAGCGGGGTCAACCATCAAGCGACTCACCATCGCTTCTCGGCCCAATAGCATTCTAAACCCCATCGAATCCCGATTAGCCAGTGTTAACTCTATATCCCAAATATCCTCGCCCAATTTAATCGCAGCACTAATTACATAACGTGTCTCAGCAATACCAGTTGAGCTTTTCACGCGTCGTTTGTCTACAACAGGACGCTCACAACGAATCACAATTCGGCGGTTATCTTGTACAGGATGAATTTCAAAACTCACCCATGCCAAGCCTTCTCGACGAAAAGGTTGAATATTAAAGGCATGAATTGAGGATGTCTTCGCGCCTGAGTCAACACGCGCTTTAATCGCTGGAATGCCCAATTCTGGAAAAGCACACCACTCTTCGCTACCAACGATGACTTTCGTATTATTTTCACTCATTCAATTCAACTCTAACAATTAAAAAGGGCTATTACTCATAAAGCCAAAGTGCCATAAAATCAGACACAAAGGCGAAATTATGCACTGAATTTTATGAAAATAATATGACTTTTTCAGTACAGATATCATCCATACTAAAAAGCCTGCAGAATCACTAAAGAAGTGATTCTGCAGGCATCATTTTAACGATGGGTTTTATGCCTTATGCGGGTATCGCTAATAAGGTTTTTAATTGATTATCAATATGGGCAAAATCTTGAGGGAAAACGCCAAACATCGCAAAATGTCCCCATGTTGAAGGGATCGGTTTATGTTCACAACGCGCCATCATGTTTGAATCCTGACGACACTCATCATTGGTAAACATCATGTCTTGTTCAAACGGCATATTGTGTACAACAGCTTTAATCCGCCCTAATGCAGCGGCTAAGTCGCCATCAGCATGTTTTGACACATCAGCATGTTGCCATTTATCCAACATCACCACTAAGGCATTAGGATCCATCGGTCTAAACCACGCTTTCCAAAAATCTACTAAGAAAGATTCCAATGTCTCAAAGCCGGCCTCACGCCAATGTTCTTTTGCATAAAATTCACGGCTCACACCAATGGAAGCAAATAACACCGCTAAATGACACAACGCCTGATCTAAATCTTCACAACAATCATAGTGACCATCATTAAAATTCACCGCTGTACGTAAAGCGCCAATCAATCCTTCGACCATAATGGCATTGTGGTCGGATGTTTTTGCTGTGCCGCCGATCGGCGCTGCACGTTTCACCATATCAGGATAACGCACCGCCCATTCATAGGTCTGTTGCGCGCCCATCGACCAACCTAAAACCAACTGGATCTCTGTAATACCAAATTGCTCTGTTAATAAAGCGTGCTGGGCACGGACATCATCACCAATCGTCACTTGAGGGAAATTCCCCATTGAAATCGATGCATCTTCCGTATTATGCGGTGAGGTTGAAACACCATTACCAATTTGATTGGGAAAAATAATGAAATATTGCGTTGGATCTAATGCTTTTCCTTCTCCCACATAGGCTTCTAAACTTTTACTCGTTCCAGAAAACATATGAGGAAACAAAATGACGTTATCTTTAGCTTCATTCAACGTTCCATGTGTTGAGTAAGCAATACGTAAGTCTGCAATAGTATCTCCACTTTCTAAAGCAAAATCTTTTAGTTCAAAAAACGAGTATGGTCCTTGATTTTCCTGTGAATAATAGTCGTTACTGATCATAAACACCTTCCATTTAATAATTAATTTGGTTTGTCTTGTTGTCGCTGATTTACTCTCTTAATGGAGTTGATTGAGATAAGATCCCAATAAATCAAGCAGTTGATAGTAGAACGAACTGAAATTTACTGTCAAATGTGTCTTTTCAACTACCAGCATGGCAAAAGACACATTTTCATCATTTTAAGCACTTTATACTTTCCCATTGTTTCTGACACCGCAATAATTGCAATGATTTCTTCTTGTTACAACCGTAATCAGTGTCAATCGTATTTAACCCTTTTATATAAAGTTACTTTTGATGAAAAATAATATCCTGCCAACTCTCCTTACGTATAGCTCTCTTCTTGTCTTATCAAATGCCTTCCTCGTCAATCCGGTTTATGCCGAAAAAACCTCCCAAGATATAGAAAACTTAAATAACCTTGTCGTCACAGCAGGACGCCGTGAACAAAATATTGCCGATGTACAAGCCAGTATTGAAGTCATTACAGCAGAAGACATTAAAAAATTTAGCGGCGCATCGGCAACGGAAGTGTTACGACATGCAGTCGGCGTTAATGCTCAATCTTCAGGGGCTAATTCCACTATTTCCGTTCGAGGCCAAGTCCCTAATGCTGGCTCTGCTGTTCTCATTTTATTCGATGGCCTGCCTAGAACGGCCAAGTTCGGTATCGCTAATCTCAATAACTTCCCTGTTGAAGATATTGAACGGATAGAAGTCATCCGCGGCCCTATGTCAGCACTTTATGGTGCTAATGCTTCAGCAGGCGTAATTAACATCATTACCAAAAAGGCTGGTGAAGGCGCAGCCTTATCAGTGAAAACCACTGTAGGTTCAGCCATAAGTGATGATGGTAATGGTCGTGAAACAACTGCATTCGCCGCCAGTATGAATATGAAAACAGGCAATGTTGGTCATCGCTTTTCTGTTGATCTCCGTGATGCTAACGCGTTTCAGTTTGATGATACCGCTGTCGTTGATGATCTGACAGGAATAGAACATTATTCTCTAACCTACTCCGGACTTGCTGACTTGAATAGCATCGGTCGTTTACGCTGGACATTAGAAGGTCATCGACAAGATGATCGTGCCGATGGACAAACGACTACCGGCACTGAGTTCGAACGGTTTGAAGAAGAAGATCGTTATTTTGGATCATTGGTTTATGACAACGATCTCGGCCCAGGTATTTTAAAATTAGAAACGTCTTATGGTTATTCTGATGGCTCAGTCAATCGTAGTTTCCCAGGACCGGATGAAACAACCCAATACGATCAATATTATTTCCAAGGTAATTATTTTCTGCCATTCAATGACCATAGCTTCGTCTTTGGTGCAGGTATGCAACGAGATGAAATTGATGTCTCTACATTAAGTGAAGAAGGAAAAGAAACCAATCGTTTTGCGTATTTACAAGATGATTGGAGCATTAACGATGACATCAAAATTGTCGCCGGACTTCGTGCTGATAAATTTGACTCCTTCGGTACACAGGTCGTGCCTCGCCTTTCTATCGGTTCACAAGGTGATGGATTCACATGGCGTGCTGGATATGGCGAAGCCTTCCGCGCTCCAAGCGTGCTAGAGCAATATTCTCGTTTTACCCGTGGTCGGTTCTTAATTCAAGGATCATCCGATCTTGATGCAGAAGAAACAGAAACATGGGAAGCATCTATCGGTTGGCGCGGCGAACGTGGCAATATTGAACTTATCTATCATGATTCAAAAATTGACAACCTGATTGCAGCGACCTCAACCGGCGCTGTCTCAGGTGGACTCTTTGTCGTTGAATATCAAAATATTAATGAAGCCGATATCTCTGGTATTGAATTGGTCGGTGAACTACAGATCACGCCAAACTTAACTTTTAATGGTTCCTATGAATACCTCGATGCCATTGATGCAGAAACTGATGCGCGTCTACAAGGGCGTGCACGCAATGCGTATAAAGTGAGCCTCGCTTGGCACAGAGGACCATGGCAAGTGGTCACCAGAGCGCGTCATTTAAATGGCATCTGGGGCATTGACCCTGTGACACGAAGCGACCCGTTTGCAAGCCGTTATACCGTTGCCGACTTGCAAGTCAATCATCAGTTTACTCCAGCCTTATCAGCTGCAATCGGT
The DNA here is from genome assembly GCA_024685975.1 of Piscirickettsiaceae bacterium. Classification (GTDB taxonomy): domain Bacteria; phylum Pseudomonadota; class Gammaproteobacteria; order Nitrosococcales; family Methylophagaceae. The sequence continues at coordinate 51,111 of JAIBDZ010000002.1, forward strand.
ATTGATAACTTATTTGATCAACAAACCCCGGTTAACTGGTCTAGTACCGGTTCAATTGAAGATCCAGCTGGTCGTTATGGTTACCTCACTTTCACTTATACAATGGGACAGCACTAATGAATGAACAATATAATAGGCAAGAGCCTGCCGAACATTTATCTCGTTTAGCCGATCCGGAATTGCTGCTCACTGATTTACGCGCACTTTATGCTCAAGATCATCATATTCATCCACCAGAAGCCGCACAACGACTCGGCGTGCCTGAATCAGCTCTAGTCGCCTGTCATATTGGTAAGGGCGCCATACGGCTGAAACCTGATATGTCTCTCTTGCTCAAACCCATTGCTGATTGGGATACCGTTTTATGTGCGTTTTCAAACACAGTTGGGCATTTAATGCCCTTAGATACTATCCAGATGGCGCAACAAAATGAGCATATTCAATTATCTGGCTCAATGATGGAAGCAACCATCAATAATACGGCAATAAAAGATACCTACCTTTTTATTGATAATGACAAAGGGCACGGCATCACACGGAGCATTCAGTTTTTTGATGCGACAGGGCATGCAATTCTTAAAGTTTTTTTATTACATAAATCGAGTTTTGCCCATGCTGAACCCTATCTGCACACTTGCATGAGTGATGACCAGACATTAACCGTTTCTTGCTTGCCAGATATTAGCGGTGGTCCTGAGTTAACATTTAAAGCAGCCAACGAAGATAACCAAAATACGATCAAAAATATTATTGATACCGAGTTGCAAACGCCTGGACATTTTGAGCTGCAATTATTGGCTAAACACGCCTCCATCAGTTGGTCAGGCAAGCTCAATAATCTACGTGCTGATGACACCATGTTTCATTGCCATGAAAAACAACTGCGAGCTCATTTTCATTATGCGGCAATACACTCAACCAGCCGTTCGCATACTGGTGCCTTAATTCTTAATGATGCTGAAAACAGCTTATTACAAATTGATAGAAAAAATGAACATGCATAAATTCATCACCGCTATCTATACTTGCTTATTACTGTTATCGACAACCGCTCAAGCGGCTCATGAAGACACAGAAATAAGTGCATCGCAAAACCGGTATTTTATTGTTGGTGCTTATCTCGCTGAAATTGCCGTTGCATTAGATGCGTCTGATCACATTGTCGCCGTCTCGGCGGGCAGTGATTATATCCCTGAGTTAAAAAATATACCTGTCATTGAAGGTTATCGAAACCTATCTGTCGAATCTATCTTGGCTTTAGAACCCACTGTCGCACTGCTAGCCAATAGGCAAACACGTCCTGAATTTGCACAACAATTAGTCAATGCCGGCATTGATGTGCACATTTTTCCTGATGAAAGCACAGACATTAATATTGTCCCTGCGCGGATAGAAACCATTGGGCGCATATTAGGCAAAGAAAAAGCAGCTGACGCGTTAATCTCTGATTTTCACACTGAACTCTCTGACACACTTGATTATGTCAGTCGTGCAACCTCAAAACCGCGAGGTCTATTTATTCTTTCTGGTGGCGGCAGACCCACTGTCGTAGCCGGTGGCGACACACATATTGCTTTATTATTACAGTTAGCAGGCGCTCAAAACTTGACCCAAGACATCAAGTATTACAAAGCGATGAGCCAAGAACTCATGGCAAAAGCCGCACCAGAATTTATAGTTACCAATCAAGAAGGCTTAGCTGAAGCCGGAGGCACACCTGTCGCGCTAAAAGCCCCTGGCGTACGGTTAACCCCTGCGGGACGTAATCAACATATTTTCAGTTTGCCTCAAGGTTATCTCACTGGACTGGGATTAATGACCCCTAAAGCCATACGTGCGATTGCCCAATATATTCATCCTGAGCTTGCACAGCCTTAAATATATTTGATAACTAAAATCAGCCGACACCGGAAAAAGCAATTCCCGTTAGTTCAGACATCGATTTATGCCATGTTGACAGATCTGATGTCGAAAATTGGTTCAGATGGTTATGACCACATGCTCTAGCCATCACTTGCATCATCTTGGCAGCTGCAATATAAAAGTTGGCAACTTGTTGGGCCGATTTATCAATATTCACCCGTGCGCGTAATGCAGGATCTTGTGTCGCGATACCAGCCGGACATTGATTGGTATGACAAACGCGAGCGCCTATACAGCCTGCTGCTTGAATAGCTGCATTCCCTAATGCAATACCATCGGCGCCCAATGCCATCGCTTTAATAAAATCAGCTGGTGTGCGCAGTCCGCCAGTAATAATTAATGTCACATCATCAATGCCTTGTCGGTCTAGATAATGTCGAGCTTTCGCTAAAGCAGGAATGGTCGGCACGGAAATATTGTCACGAAAAAGTGCAGGTGCTGCCCCCGTTCCTCCTCCTCGTCCATCTAAAATAATGTAATCAGCACTTGCTGCTAATGCAAAATCAATCGTTCTTTCGATATGATTCGACGATATTTTAAACCCGATAGGGATCCCGCCCGTGAGAGAACGAATATGATCGGCAAACTGTTTAAACTCCTCTGGAGTCGACATATCAGTAAATGTCGCAGGCGATTCAGAAGCAACGCCTTCTTCTATCCCACGTACTTCAGCAATTTTTGCTGTCACTTTACAAGCTGGTAAATGTCCGCCAGTCCCGGTTTTTGCAGCTTGTCCTGCTTTAAAATGGAATGCTTGGATTTTATCTAATACATCATCACTATAGCCGACTTCGCCGGAACCCAATTCAAACAAATAACGGCTATTTTCAGCTTGCTCTTCCGGCAACATACCGCCTTCCCCAGAACAAATCGCTGTGCCTGCACGTTGTGCTCCTCTAGATAAAGCCACTTTGGTCTCAAAAGACAATGCGCCAAAACTCATATCAGTGACAAAAAGCGGCATCTCTAGATGTAATGGCTTCTTCGCCCTTGGTCCGATGATGAAGTCAGTCCCCACAGAGACATCTTGCTGTAACGGTTTAGGATCCAATTGTGCCGTCATGATCTGAATATCATCCCACAGTGGTAAACCAGTGCGCGGTGGCCCCATCGAGGTCAATGGTCCTTCAGCACTCAAATCTTCTTCTTTACCAGCTGCCATTCGATGAATCAATTCAACATGAGGTTCGAGTTCCGTTGATTTAGCCTCTGATGACGATATTAACGACGCATGTGTTTCCTCGCCTTGCTTCCATACCTCATCATGAGTGCCATCACAAAAAGGTTTCATTTTCGATGCACCACAACGACATAAAGCATAATGTTCTTTTGATGCCCCTTCTGCCCATACCGTATTCCGTAGTTCTATTCCGCCTTCTACTTGTATTGGGCCATCTTTGATTAATGTCATTTTCGCAGGTCGATCTTGATCACGAAATTCAATGTCGCCACAGGCATAACTCAAGGCACCTGAGGGACATTTCCTTACTTTTTCAACCAATTCCTCATCGCTGAACTCACCATCTTCACGCCACTTATCCGGTTTTCCTTTTGGGCAAAAACCGGCATGCGAACAGATCGCCACATTTTCATAAAAAGTAATGGGGTCGCCCGGAAAGACAAGTCGTTCATCATTTGGGTTATCCGTTGGTTCATCTGTAAACCCAACTATCACATGTTGTCCATCACAAAACGGTTGGTTTTTTGATTGCCCGCAACGGCATAAAATCATTTCTTCTGACGTCGGAATAGTGCCTTCATCACTTTCAAAATGAGACACATTTTCAACCCTCAACGGGCCGTTTTTAATCGGTGTAATTACAGGTCGTTTTTTATTTTCCATACCATCACCTCAGTCAGCAGTTACCGTCATATTCTGTTCAACAATAATTTTCACAATCACCAGAATCGGCACCGCCATAAAAATACCGGCCATTCCCCATAACGATCCCCAAAACAAAATAAACAAGAAAATAATAATCGGGCTGACCGTCAACATATGGCCAACAAACAAGGGTTGGACAAATTGTCCTTCTATAATATTTAACACAAGCACCATCAAAGGCGGCAGCAACACCGCTATAGCATGATCAAATGTTAACAAAGCGACTAACGTGATCACAGCCAGATTAATCGCCGGCCCAAGATAAGGAATGAAGTTCAACAATGCCGTAGATGCCCCCCAAACAATCGGGTTCGGCATATCTAAGAAATACATTAAGCCGCCAGCAATAATGCCTAATACAATATTAATCATCGTTATCGACAATAAATAATGGCTAATTTGCTGCTGAGCGTCATAAGACATGCGGTGTAAATCATCTCGATGATCCTCATCTCCGACAATCTTCCCTATTTTTTGCGCCAATTGAGGGCCAAAAGCCAAAGAAAAATATAACAACGCTAAAAAGATCAAAATACTGACAATCAGCGACTGCGTGCCTTGCAATAACTGCTTGAAAATATCTGGGCTTTCAACAACCACATTGGAATCAGATTTTTTCGATGGCGCGATATCCGTCATATCGCTAATTTGTTCCGTTGTTTTTTGCACTGTTTCAATCGAGTTTTTAAACGTTAATATTTTCTTTTCTATTAACCTTATTTCTGTTGGCAATCGCTCAAACCACACACTGGCAGGCTCAGACAAGTAACTCAATAGAAAAATAAATACCCCCGTTGTTACCGTGATTAACAACGCACTTCCGATTGGGCGTGCTATGCCTATTTTACAAACGAATACGACAGCGGGATTTAATAACAAAGCCATCAACGCGGCTAAAAAGACAGGAATCAACACCGATTGAGCCAAATAAAATATCACTAAGATGGCTAACAAAAAAAGCCCCCAAATTGGAATCGCGAGGGAATGAAACAATGTGTTTTTAGTCGGCTGCATAATACGTTATAGCTTTCGAATGGCAGACAATAACAAAGACAATAAACTGGGTGGAAGGAAACTATTATTGTCTTTTTTATTGATGATTAAGCCAGCAGAAAAAGCGATCAACATACTCTGTATTGGATGTTGTTTCACTGGGGCTAAATAATCTATTCTCCCCGCTGAAGCAATCAATAATTGCTTGGCTTCCGCTACTGCTTTTGCACGATGCGATAGCTTATCCATGACATGCCTCCGGCTAAAATAAGACTGGCGATTGCCGTTGCTAAATAAGCCAACGGCAAAGACCACCATAAAATAAAACTTTGATAAAGGGCAGCAAGAATCAACATGAACGTCACCGCCCAGAATAAAAATGCCAGAGACATCAGCAACAATACGCTACTGGTCTGCAAGACTTTTTGTTGAAACAACCGTCCTTCTGCCTCCATCACACCCAGCATATGAACAAAAGCTTGAGCTAACATTTTCATCTTAATTATTTACGGGCTAATGTTTTAGACATCAAGTAACCGACGCCAAAAGCAACCAATAAGCTTGTCACTGGTTTCTCTTGTACTTGGGCACCTACTTTGTCAATATTCTCTGCGCCAATGTCATTGAGGTGAGATAACTGTTGCTTTATCTTTTCCTCATATTTTGCAAATTGCGCTTGAATATCGCCTTGAATATCAGTTGCTTCGCTCTCACCTTTCTCTTTTAAGATTTCCATGAGTTCAGCCACCTGACCTTTTAAGCTATCCAGTTCTTGTTGAACGTCTTTCGCTTGCTCTGTTGTAGATTTTCTAGTTGTCATTACATACTCCTCATTGATTTAATTTGATCGTGCTGTCGATAACAGTGCACGATTTACCCTGACTTTGGGCCGGCGAAAAACCATAATAAAAGTCCCAAAACGGGCAACACTAAAATGATCACGACCCAAAATACTTTCGACCCTGTAGACGCCATACTTTGCATTACTTTGATTATTGCAAACACATCCAATACCAAAATAATCAACCCAATTAGCCCACTCGATTCAACGCCCATAACAAGACTCCTATTTAATGATGAAATGGATGGTTTTTTATAGACCCGATTAATCTTTTTCACATGGGTCTACTGTATCGAAAGGCACGGCAAACCGCATTCAGAAGAGTCTGTTAGTTATGTAGGACAAAACCTGCATACACATTGTGGTCTTTGATTAATACTGTTCTCAAATCAACTCAAAGGCTTGCTTCCTCGGTAAAGCTGACTTAATCAACCAGCAATGTCAGAATTGTCTGACATTGCTATCAGAACACGGTCATTGGTTCAGGAATCAAACTCACGTAAAATAATGATGTAGGCGCAGCAATATCGCCACTTTGGAGGCTAAAGCATGACAAAAATTATGATTGTTGATGACCACGAAATTGTTCGTCGCGGTTTTAAAGAAATGCTACAAGATGAGATGGATATCCAAGTAGTCGAAGAGCTCGCGTCGGGTGAAGCTTTGATAGAACATTTACGCACTCACCAATGTGATGTCGTGCTATTGGATATTTCTCTTCCAGGTCAAAGTGGCGTTGATATTTTAAGACATATTCGACAACGGTATGATCACATTAAAGTGTTGATCTTAAGTAGCTATCCTGAAGACAGCTATGCTTTACCCATGATAAAAAATGGCGCAAGTGGTTATTTATGTAAAGACTGTGAACAACATGAACTCATTAGCGCCATTAGACTGGTCGCTGCCGGACGACGTTATTTGTCACCCAAAACATCAGAACTCTTAGTTGGTGAAGCTTTTAATGATAGCGAAACCTTGCCACATCAACAATTGTCAGAACGTGAGCTACAAGTCTTTATGAGATTAAGCCAAGGTGAAAGCGTCAGCGATATTGCTGAGCTATTAAATTTAAGCGTTAAAACAATCAGTACCTACCGTACACGTCTTAAAGAAAAAATGGGATTAGGGAGTAATGCCGAAATGGCGACATATGCTGTTAGACACGGTCTAATAGGTGATAAGCCAGGCATTGAATCAATATGAAGAAACCAAATGAGAATAAAGTCAATGTATTGTTAGTCGAAGATTCACCATTGATTCGAGAAATTGTATTGGAGAATTTAGCAGGCTTAGACAATGCCGAAGTGGTGTCCTTTGCAGATAAGCAATCTGAGGCCTTGGTTGAAATTGAAAAACATCAACCTGATCTCGTGATAGTAGATTTAGAACTGACAGAAGGCAATGGTTTAGGAGTATTAGCACAACTTAAAGCTTTCCCAGAAAAATTTGGGGATCCGAAAAAAATCGTGTTCACTAACCATACTTCTCCATTGTTAAAACGTAAATGCGAAGCGACGGACATTCAAGGGTTCTTTGATAAGTCGTATCAATTAGATGAGATGTTAGATTATGTCAGTTCGATGACTGCCTAACTTTTATGATAAGGGAATGCTCGTGTGCACTTTTGTTCCTACATGCTCTTTGGATTTAAGGATCAGCACCCCTGAAAACATCGCCGCCCTCGCCCGCATGCCCACAATTCCATAGCTATCTTTTTTCAATGAGTCAGGTGAAAAGCCCTTTCCGTCATCCGTAATACTTAATTCCATTGCATTGCCATTCAAACCCAATTTAATCGTCACATTTTCAGCATCAGCATATTTTCTAATGTTAGTCAGTGACTCTTGGCAAATCCGGTATAAGGTCAATTCCCGATCAGAATCCATCTCAGGTAAGTCACTTTGTAATAGTAGGTGATATTGCGTTTTATGCTCATCCGGTTGATCTTCTGTCATCGCTTTAATGGCTTCAACCAAACCCAGCTCTCTTAATAATGGGGGTACGAGACTGGTCGTAATTTCTCTTTTAACGGCAATACTTTGATCAATGGCACTCAGCAATCGCTCCAACCGAGGTTTAATAGGATCATCGTCTTCAGGTTTTATGTGACGTCTTAACCATGTCGTATCCATTCTCACCGCTGTCAATAAGGCGCCTAATTCATCATGTAGCTCGCGAGCAATGCGTTTTTTCTCATTCTCATTTGTCGTCGTCATATGTGAGGCTAATGCAATCAATTCCGCCGTTCTTTTATTAATTGATTGTTCAAGGTATTGATTCTTTTCAGCGATGGTCAAAGCATATTCTTTGGTTTTATCTTGATGACGTTTAGTTTGGATCAATGATAAAAACAATAAAGAAAAGGCCAGACTCGATAGGCTTATCATGATCCATTTCATCGTATTTAAAGACGACAAATTTGCAGCTTGATTTTGCTTAATTCGTCCTAAAATCGTCGCCCGAATATCCAACACTTGATCTCGCAACGTCGTCATATATGCTTTGCTCTGATTATAATCAGAAAGCGTGTTGTTTTTACTTAAGTTTTTGCTTTTTATCATTTCGGCTAACTGTGCAATAACAATATCGATATTGTTATCAAGCCGCTCAATATCACTTGCACTTAAATACGTTGGCCATGCTCTTTCTAATGAAAGTAATAGTTTTTCGAGTTTATCGATACCTTCGTAAAAGGGAATCAAAAATGAATCATTTTGTGACAATAAATAACGCTGCGCATTCGTTTCTATGGTCAACATGTGAATGGTGAGTTTATCGGTGTAGTTTAAATGTTTATAACTTAACGCATCATTCTCATTAATCGCTTTTGCATCTTCCATATATTTACTAAAGAAGACGACCAAAATAATCAGCATCACACTGATGCTCGCAAAAACAAGGTGAGGACGGTTACTTTTTGTGTCATTTAAAAATGTTGAATCCGTTTCCGTTGTTTTCATTTTAATTTCATCACCTTAAATCGTCATTTTGTTTTTAAGCTGCAAGACAAAGACTACATCAAATTATGATTTGACTGACATTTAATTCTAGCCCAACGCTCTACACTAACCCTGTGAGTCAATGATATTTCTTCATTGACACGCTTCCTATCCCTCAATATTTACTGGAGAGAAGTATGTCAAAATCAACATTAGTGGCTTTTTTATTCACATTATCAAGTTTAGTCAGCGCATGCAGTACGATTGAAGGAGCTGGAAAAGACATTGAAAAAGGCGGCGAAGCCATTCAAGACATCTCTAACGATGTCAAAGATGAGCTATAACGCGCCACTTATTCACACTTTTACACTCAACTGACAAGAGGACACAATCATGATTAATTGGGCAGTCACATTTCTTATTATCGCTATTATTGCCGGTGTACTGGGTTTAAGCGGTATCGCAGGTACAGCAACCAGTATTGCTTGGATATTATTCGTTGTTGGTTTAATTCTAGCGTTAATATTTATGGTAACAGGGCGTAAACCGCCATTATGAATCCAAACAACACAACCATAGGAAGGCAATATTATCGCTTTTCTATGGTTGTTGCTTGTCACTCTTCCCCATATTCTGGTGATTTATTGGGTGTGTAATTCGCTCTCTTGTACTACTATAAAGAACAATATTTGCCTTTTAAGCTGAGTCTGTGATGTTACTCATACACGCCTTATTCACCCTGCTTTTATTACTCGTTACCGTATTACCTTTAACACGGCTCTCACATTGGTTCGTCAGAGGAATGGATTTTCCTCGCCTACAATTTACGATATTCGCTATTGTTTTATTGTTAAGCCATTTTCTTTTTCTCGATAGTCAGAAACTCAGCACTTTCATCCTGATTACCGTCACAATATTATGTCTCGCGTGGCAACTCTGGTGGATATTGCCTTATACCCGCTTATGGCCAAAAGAAGTTAAAACAGCCCGTCATAACTCGCCAGAAAATCAACTCAGCATTATCACCTCAAACGTACTGACGCCTAATCGTAACGCTGAGGCATTAATCGCTTTAGTCAAACGACATCAACCCGATGTGCTTGTCACCTTAGAGTCAGACCAATGGTGGCAAGATATGCTTGATACCTTATCGGAAGAAATGCCTTACGCCATAAAGTGTCCGCGTGACAATCTTTACGGCATGCATGTTTATTCTCGTCTGCCTTTAAGTGACGAAACGATTTGTTATTTAGTGGAAGAAGATGTGCCATCGATGCATGCTTTGCTCACATTACGCTCAGGTGATTCTGTGCGCGTTCATTTCTTACACCCTGCTCCACCAAGTCCGACTGAAAATGACAAATCTATACAACGAGATGCTGAGTTAGCTATCGTCGCCAAAAGCATTGCAGATAGCCATCAAGCTATTATTGTCACAGGAGATCTTAATGATGTTGCCTGGTCAGATACAACACGGCTTTTCCGTAAAATTAGCGGCTTACTCGATCCCCGTGTAGGACGAGGTATTTTTAATACTTTTCATGCCGATTATTTTTTTATTCGCTGGCCATTAGATCATTTATTCCACAGTTCTCACTTTACCTTGCAAACCATTCAACGTCTGCCCTCTATTGGCTCAGACCATTTTCCACTTCTCGCCAAGCTGTGTTATTCACCATCCAAAAAAAATGACCAAGAGGCCATTCAGAGTAACAATGATGAGCACCAATGGGCACAACAACTTGCTGATGAGCAAAAAGTCCGTAAAGAAGATGTTCCCCAACCAGGCGAATCAATCAAAACAAATTAATAGTCTTAAATTGTAATGGCTTGCCATAACATAACCGTAAGAGTCAATAATCCCCATAATATAAGAAAAGCGATCACAATGACTCCTGTTACAAACAAGACCGTTGATAGCAACGCTTCTTTTTTTACTTCATCTGACGATAATTTATAACGCGCTAATAAATCCGCATTTTTTTGATTCGCTTTCCAAATAAAGTCAAACACATCACCAATAATTGGCAAACTACCAAGCACCGCATCAATGACAATATTAATCATCATTCGAACCAAGATGGTTTTAGGCACATTTGCCTTCACAGCTTGATAAAAAATCACTGTTGAGAGTGCGCCACCGATAGCATCGCCGATACCGGGAATGAGGCCAATCAACCCATCAAGGCCGATCCGATACCCCCCTGGCAATCGAATGCTATTGTCCAGCAACCAACTTAAACTATGTTGGCCACTCTTGGCATCCTTGCCTTGAGATGTCTTACTTTGAGCCATGACGAATAATCCGTATTAACATAAAGTAATGTGATAAAGAGCCAGCTTTATCTTAAAAAATTAATATTTCAACTCGTCTGCACTGTCTTCAACATCATCGGCGGCATCTTCCATTTTATCTTTGGTATCATCGACCATATCATCTATTTTTTCGCCTGCTTCTTCTGCCGGACCATCAGCTTCACAACCAGTCAGACCAAGTCCTGCTACAAAAGCCAATAACGCGGCAAAAATAATATTCTTCAAATTCATAATATGCATTGTTTTTCTCCTAAATAAAGTAACATCGCAACTTCACTATAATGAAAAACAACGATACGACACATCATCTTTATCTGAATTCATTGTCAGAGAATGCTGACGTAAAACAAGAGATTTTCTTGCAATGCTCGCTGAGCAGTGTGAAAGCTTGCTGTATAAATTAGGAATACAATAGAAAAGGCGACATAGGCGAAGGCGTAACGTCCCTAATGGCAAAATATTGTTTTATATGATGTTATTGGGACAGAATCGCCTGAAAAACAACCATATCTAGTTGTTATTTAATAAATATTTATCGTGGTATACTGCTAAAAACCCCCATAAATACCCCCGGGGTGCAATCATCAAACATAATAGGCTGTAATATCTCCATTTAGAGGAATTTCTATCGCTACAGATCAGTATGAAAAACTCTGCAAATAGTTCTTTTAACTCTCAAGAAGCATTCATCACGTTTAATAACACAACGGTCATTGCTTTCTTACGTCTGCCTTGTTTCAAAATGGCACTGTTGATTTATCAAAACATGCTAATCAGAATCCGTAAGTGCTCTCTTTACCAAAGTAATGAAGGGTCTTCATGTATGCGTTTTCCATATCCATCACCCGCTGTTGTTTTAGCCATACCCTGCTCCGAAATCAACCATCGTCTTGCTCCACCCAGTGAAACCGCTACACGAGGATAATCATCATCAAGATCCGGGTAATCTTCCTCTAGCCAGGCTGGAAAGTTCCTTGCTTGCTCCAGTTCAATCGTTTTTCCTTTGATGGGAATTGACCCTTTGGCTAATTCCTGAACCATAGGAAGACTCGCACCACCACCTGTTAACACAACAGTCAGGTTTCTGTATGGTCCTGCCGTAGCCCACTCAATCCAGCTAGAGTCAACGCTTATTAAAATTTCCAGCATGGTATCACTCAGGGCCTGACTAAACTTCTGAACAGCTTCCAGCTCTTGGAAATCATCAAGCTCAATAGTAACGTCGTCACCTGTTCTCAGGGACAAATAAACAGAGCCTTCGTTAAACAGGGTCTCCTTGTAATCTCGAATATTCTTTTCCAGATCCCACTGTGCATTAATGAACATTGGATGACTCGAATCAATACCAACCATCTTTAAAATATAAGCCTTCAATAGCTGATCAAGATAATTGCCAGCCTCGGTAATACCACGTGATGAATCTTTGATCTCAACTGCTACATTTCCTTCATTGGCCGGATCAAAATGGAAACGATACATGCTTAGATCACTTGTACCTGCCCCCACGTCTATAACCATAAACAGTTTATCAACCGGATCGCGCCAGCTGATTAACGAACCCGCGACTCCTAAGGGTTCACTAATATTTCTATCGACAAACTGATAATCAAGTTTTTGCTGACGCACGTCACGCACTGCATGAACAAATTGTTCTAGGGGGATTCCACTCTGCAAAGTACTGAAAAATGTGTCAGCCAGAATTTGGGCTTCGCCCAGATACTGACTCAATCGATGCACAGCTTCTTTTTCATCCACACCAGTAAGACAAGGCATAGCAAAACGTCTGTTTATGTTTTTTGGATACCCACCTTCAGGTTGCTCTATATTCTCAAGAGCCATATTAACTGACCAAGTCAAAAACATCAGATACGCCAAAATCATGTCTGAGTATTTGATCTCAATGTCCGTCGGGTTATGTTGTCTGGATACCGGTGTATCTAATCCACCTTCAGATAACCATCTTTTGATGTTATCTATACGTTGCCGAGATCCATCGTCAGTTTCAGAAATGGATAAATCATTAGCCGCCTTACCAAACCACAAGCGTCCGCTGTTATCGATATAAACCGAAGATACAAGCATGTATTCATCTTCATGGTCACCGTAAAGACCCAGTTTCAAAACCTGTACCTTTTCTGCATCTAGGTATTCATCATCCTCTACTAGTGTAGCCTTTGACATTGCTGTTCCAAAATCCAGACAAAGACGAATATCCTCTGAGGTGACAGGTAAATCCAAAGTACTCGTATTCACCACAATTGGTGCATAGGTATGTTCTGATACCGGGTCTTCTTGTACCTCAGTCACCTGTTGCTGTAATTCAGGCTGATATTCTTGGATGGGAGTGATTGTGGGCTTGTTTACCGATTGTCCAGATCTTACTTCTGCAACTGGGTCTTGAGGAGTGCTTGTTCCTGATAGGACTTCAATCGCATGTTGAAGTGCTTGCATTTCGGCATCAGTTAATTTGCCTGTCAGTTTACGGTTTCCATCTTCGAGTGTTTCCACTCGTTCCAGAAGGTTCTCTAGTAGTAATTGTGCTTTAAAATTTTCCATACCATTTCCCTATTGGTTATTCTTCCGACTCTACCAGAGGCTTCACAAGAGTATTCACATGACCACCCAACTCTTTTTTAATACCGTCTCTAACGATCTTGACCGTACGTACACCTGCCTTATGCCCACCGATCATTTCATGTTCGAGAATGTTATATTCCAACCGCTCACCCTTGAGATCCGTTTTTGTTAGTTTTCGCATTCGTGCTAGACGTCTTGTAATTTGAGCCATCTCAGCATATCCGGATGCAGCCTTTTCAACGGCTAAAGCCAAAACTGTATCATAAACTTCTAACGAAGGAATAACTGCACGTCGTAATTTTTCAACCACTTCTCGACTGTCTTCGACTTCAATAAGTAAAGCTCCAATCTGATGATCTTCCGTATTTCCTAACTTTCGGCTAATTTTTCCTCGCCCACTGGATTCCTTACCCGCGCTACACCACCAGTCGGCTATATATGGCACAAGGTCTTTTGCATTCTCAAAATGACGCTTGATGGCTGCCGCAACCTGAGGATAAGATGCGTAAGAAGCTAGTAAGACATTCATTAATTGCTTATCTTCGGTGTTTTGTCTAGCCAAAACTAATGCTGCTTCCAGCAGTGCAATGCGAATACCAACCATGACGGTTGAATATTCTAAGAACCTTGCCCACAAACCTGGTCCAAGACTTCTCTTTCCTGTTTCTATAACGGTATAGAGACTAGCATGTAATGCGTAAGAAAAACGCATCTCAATCATCCGTTCTAATACAGACAATGAACTGTCTATGGCATCGAAGAGCTTATCTCTATCAACATCATCTAATTTGCCTCGTATGAATTGACTAAAGCATGCATTTAAAGCATCTCCAGCCTCATCACCAATATTCATCTTTGACTCAGACAGCGTTTCAAGTATAGCCGTAAAAAGTCGTCTCGTACGCACTATTCTTGATTCCAAATTTTCTATAGACATAACGATATTGGAATGTTTACTAATGGCTAGTAACCAGTCAGCTACTGTATTAAAAGATTTAAAGGCAATTCCAAGTAACTCACGTCTAGCATTTTCTGCAGTATCAATGTTAACCGCTTCACGCAAACAGTATTCTGGCACCCAATCCTGATCGATCTGCCTGAGGCTCATCGCAGCATAATATCGCCGCTTACCAATATCATCCTTATCAGTGGATCTCCATTCGTTTTTAGCCAACACATCAAGAGATGGCTGGACTTCAGCCAACAAGTGCATATTACCCTCAAGTAATAGAGGCATCTTCTGAAGCACATGTTCTTCACGTCCCCTTGCTACGGCCGCAAGGCGTCCGATCATTGAAGCGGCATAAATCACTGACTCAGCATTATCATTATGAATATTATTATTTATTGCCTCTATCAGCTTATCTAGTTTTTCATCTTTAATGTGCGGCTGTATTTTCTGACTTGTCATTAACTTTGTCAGCATGTTATCAAGTTCGACTAATTCGTCAGCGTTTTCTAAATCTTCGAATGTAATGTCGTTTGTCATTGGTTGTTCCTTAAAATGCGTTCTCTTTTTATTTCTTTCTATTTTAATTTGTTGAAATCAAATGGCTGGAATATTTGTGAATTAGGCAACACAAGGAATTGTATCTTTTTATTTCAGGAACTCATCAAATCCGATAAAGATGCTTCTGAAAGCCAATAAAAGTCTCACGAATCACAGCTGGTGACCCTAACTCAGCGGTAGCATCGCTTATGGTGTTGTACTTCAATTCGATAAGACTACGCATCTTACTAGCTGCCAATTCCCCGACACCCTCGTCAACATATTTATCAAGTATGAAGTCAATAAATTGTTGTTGCTTATAATCAGAGAACTCTTTTGCGATGTTTGGTTTAGCTGACTTCACTCGGTCAGCACGACTTCGTGTTTCAGCAGCATATGCAACAAAAGCCAGCACGTCGTATACGTCACTATCTTTGGCATCTATCAGGTCTTTCATGCTGTCGAGTTTTTCTGAGTCATAACCCTCTTCTGCCAAATCTTCTAGCAGTTTGTCTCGGGTTGTTGGATCACTCCAAATATCTCGGAGTTGCTCCTCATCAGTGAAGAAGTGAGGCAAGTCGGCAAACATCCGCTCTACAAACTCTTTGGCCGTAATGGGTGTACCATCTGGACTCCAATACAGAGCCGAAGAGATATGCTTTATTGTACGAGCTTTGCCATCTGAGAGTTTAATCATGAGTTTCTTTTCACATACGCAAGGCCGCTGACCACAGTCTTCACATGTAGGTGGTTCTGGCTTGTCACAGATGCATGGTTCTTGACCACACTTGCTGCATTTACCTTTGGTTTTTTCACAGCTGCAAGGGCTATTACCACATTTATCACAGGGTTCTGATGGGTCAATCTCACCATCCCACTCAGGGTCGGCAAAGTTGTAGTGTGCTTTTACAAAGTCATAGATGGTGAAGTAATCCTTGCCGTCATACATACGCGTACCACGCCCAATGATCTGCTTAAACTCAATCATGTTGTTACACGGTCGCATCAACACAATATTCCGCACGTTGCGAGCATCCACTCCTGTGGAGAGCTTTCGCGATGTCGTTAAAATTGTCGGGATGGTTTTTTCATTATCCTGAAAGGTCTTAAGATCATTATCACCCGCTGCCCCATCGTTGGCAGTCACACGAACACAGTAGTTTAAGTTTGTGGTCCAGCTTTTTTCAAAGGCGTATTGATTAATAAAGTCCCTAACCATGCCTGCATGCTCTTGTGTGGCACAGAAGACGAGCGTTTTTTCATGGGGATTAAAGCGATCCATCCAATAGCGAACACGCATCTTTTCCCGTTCGGGAATGGTGATAACACGGTTAAAATCACCTTCTTTATATACTTTGCCCTGTTCAGGCTCACCTCTGATGATCAAACCATCACCGGGCGTATAAATATACTCATCCATCGTGCCGACGATTGGCAGCACCTTGAAGGGCGTTAAAAAGCCGTCGTTGATGCCTTCTTTGAGTGCGTAGGTGTAAACAGGATCACCGAAGTAGGAATAAGTATCCGCATTGACAGTACGTTTAGGCGTAGCAGTTAAACCCAACTGCACCGCAGGTGAAAAGTAGTTAAGGATGTCACGCCATGTACTTTCATCGTTGGCACCACCACGGTGACACTCATCGATGACGATAAAATCGAAGAAGTCTTCAGGGTAATCACCAAAGTAAGGGGCAGAATTACCGTCTTCATCCGTGCCAGACATAAAGGTCTGGAAGATGGTAAAGAAGACACTGGCATTCTTAGGCACCGCCCCTTTCTTTTTAATTTCGCCCGGTTCTAGACGCACGATGGCATCTTCACCGAATGGGGCAAAGTCATTAAAGGCTTGGTTCGCCAATACATTACGGTCAGCCAGAAATAATATACGAGGTCGCTTCTTGGCCGCTTCAGGCTCTTTCTGTGCTCCGAGACTCCAGCGGCTGTGGAATAACTTCCAGGCAATTTGAAAGGCAATACAGGTCTTCCCTGTCCCTGTCGCCAAGGTCAGTAGTATGCGTTCTTTACCCTTGGCGATAGCATCTATAGCATTATTGATGGCGTTTTCTTGATAATAACGGGGCTGCCAGTCACCTTTTGCCTCAAATGGTATTTGTGCAAAGCGTTCCCGCCAAATAGCAGCAAAGTCCGGCTCGGGCTGTTTATCGCCAGGCTTTTGAGTGGGGTCAAACGTCAACTGCCAGATTTCTTCGGGGCTGAGGAATGCATCCACCAGCTTTTCTTCATGGGTTTCCAGATCTATCTGGTAGATGTTGTGTCCGTTGGTGGCATAGCCAAAACGGCACTGTAGTCGCGCGGCATAGTCCTTGGCCTGACGCACGCCTTCTGTATAACTTAAGGATTCTTTTTTGGCTTCAATGGTTGCCAGTTTACGACCCTGATACTCCAATACATAGTCACTACTTAACGCCGAGGCGCGTTTGCCGCCACCGATGATTCGCCCCTTGATAATGGTTACCTCACGGCGGATATAGCTGTTTTCTATTGTGCTCCAGCCCACCTCGAACAGTCTGGGATCGATGAGATCGGCTCGAGTATCTGCTTCATTGCGCATCCTTGCTTTTATCATTAGGCAGCCTCTTGATTATCCTTAGTCAATTCGCCTGAGAAGGCTTTATGGAGAAGAGACTTTTTCAAATCATCTAAACACTCAATCTTTTTTTGATACATTGCCGAGACTGATTTCAGCTCATCTTGAAGTTGATCCAAAGTATCTTTGATTTCAGATTGCTTTTGGAGATTCAGCGGAAACTCAAGAATTAGTTCACTCAATGAAGAGTTTGAAATGACTGGCTGTGCAGCCTGTCTAGCAAGATTTCTTAATTTTTTATAGTTTAATAAATAAGTCAAAAACTCCAAATCAAACTCAAACTTGTAGTCTTTAACTAAGAATGCATTATCAGTCAGCCAGATCTTTTTGCATATAAACCTGGCATTCCCACAAAGCGCTCCTACACGGCCAATAATTACTGAATCCTCACTCAGATTATAATCATTGTGGTTACCAGCAACACCGTTGCCTCCATACACAGGGAAAGGACCATCTATCATGTCTTTTTTAGTAAGTCCTTCTCCACTTCGAAGTTTGAAGCACTCTGAAAAACGTTTCTCAACCCACCCCTCACCACGCTGGCTAAACATCTGCTGCAAATAGCTTTCAAACAATTCGTGGGCGTTTTTGATGTTTTGTTCGGTTAAGGCTCGGGCTTTGTCGATGTCGGCAAAGGCTTGGTCGAGGATGGCGACGGCGCGTTTTTGTTCGTGCAACTCAGGAACATAAGCCTCTATCGCATACACATTGTTTCGATTGATACCGGGTTTTACTCCAGTAGCCAAACTTTGCAAATCTAGTAGTGACAAAAGATGATAAATAAACATGAGGTCGTATTTATTATCATCAAAAGTTACAAAATAAGTAACGTCAAGTGGCCAAAACTTTTCCTTTGTTAAAGTAATCTCTCCAGCAGAGCCTTTTCTTCCAACGATTATTGTAGGCTTGTCATAATAAAACTCGTCACTCCAGCACTTAATGCCATTTGCTCCATATGCAGGATAGAGCCCGTCTTCTTTGCGTTTGGCTTTGTCTAGAGGCTTTCCATATTCCAGAGTGAGAAAATCGCCAACCTTTAATCGTTGCCATGATGAACTCATCACACCAGCTCCTGAATCTTCGCCAGTATCGCCTCGCTTTCTTTATCCAGAGCAATAATCTCGGCAATGATGTCTTTTGGGTCGCGGAGCTCGGCTTCTTGTTTGGCATTGGGATTTTTGACTGACAAATCCCAAGTGGTTTGGTCTAAATCCGTCATATCTATTGACCAAGATTTTTCGGACGCTTCAAAGCCTTTTTGCAGCTCGACAAACTCTTGCAGGTCAGTGTCATTAAGTGGATTAGTTTTGCCGAGGTTGCGGCCAGGGTCGAGCTGGTAATACCAAACATTTTGTGTCGGCTCGCCCTTGGTGAAGAACAACACCACCGTTTTCACCCCCGCACCTAAGAAAGTTTTGGCAGGGCAATCCAACACGGTATGCAGGTTGTGGTTTTGCAGTAGCTCTTTTCTGAGAGCAATGGCAGCGTTATCGGTATTACTCAAGAAAGTGTTTTTGATAACAATCGCTGCACGGCCACCGGGTTTAAGTTTCTTCATAAAGTGCTGCAAAAACAGGAAAGCCGTTTCGCCGGTTTTAATGGGGAAATTCTGCTGCACCTCTTTACGTTCTTTACCACCAAAGGGAGGATTGGCCAGAATGATGTCGTGCTGATTGCTGGGTTGTATGTCCTGCAGGTTTTCCCCCAGTGTATTGGTATGGATGACATTTGGCGTTTCAATGCCATGCAGAATCATGTTCATGATAGCAATCACATAGGCCAGCGACTTCTTCTCCTTAGCGTAGAAGGTGTTCTCCTGGAGTGTTTTCAGGTCATTGGTAGAGAGTTGTTTTTTCTCCCAACCACCTTGTCTTAAATAGTCATAGGCTTCACAGAGAAAGCCTGCCGACCCTGCGGCACCGTCATAAATCGTCTCGCCAATTTTCGGCTTGGTAACGTCGATCATCGCCCGAATCAGAGGACGTGGGGTGTAATACTCACCGCCGTTACGCCCTGCATTGCCCATGTTCTTAATTTTTGTTTCGTAAAGGTGGCTAAGCTCGTGTTTTTCAACTTGCGTCTTAAAACGCAGTTCATCTACCTTTTCGAGTGCGTCTCGTAATGAATAGCCGCTCTGAATTTTATTTTTAATCTCACCAAAGATTTCACCGATTTTGTATTCGATAGTATCTGGGCCTTCGGCTGCCTTTTTAAAGTTCTTCAGATAGGGGAATAGCTCACCGTCAACATAATCAATAAGGTCAGAGCCAGTCAGCGCATTGTTATGATCGAAATTGCCGTTTGCGTCTTTAGGGGCTGCCCATTTACTCCAACGGTGTTCAGAGTCAATGATGTATTGGTAATCCTCACCCATCAGCTCGGCTTCGAGCTTACGTACCTCTTCTAGGTCATCAAGGTATTTGAGAAATAGCATCCAACTGGTCTGCTCGGTGTAGTCCAGCTCGCTGGAGCAACCAGCGTCTTTCCAGAGTACGTCGTCGATAGCTTTGAAAGTTTGTTCGAACATTAGTCCAGCACTCTTCCCTAAGGTATAATTAAATTTAGTCTATGGTACTACAATAATGTCCTAGGACGTAACAAAGCCCCGCCACTATTTGGGTTACATAATAAGCGCCTGTATAAATCATGTTTAAACCTGAGCATATGATATGGAAAGCTGCCGATTACAACGATGAGTTGAGTGATTGGCTAGGTCATGCCGAATATCTCATCGACAAATGGAGCAGTTCAGAGACCGTTCAATTCGAACACTCTGACCAAATTTTCTTTGCCTCGTTGTTACTAATGGACGATCTACTACCTCCCGCAGCCCGTAAAGCCATTGGAAAATTAACTATTGAGGCAATGACAGAGGCTAAAGAAAAAAAGTACAAAATTGATGCGCTCGGCATAAAGCCTCCAAAGTCTGGGCGGAAAGAAAATAGAACAAACATAATCTTCATTGTTCACGCAGTTCGTGACCTACTTCTTACTGGCAAATCAAAAACTGAAGCATACAATCAAGTAGCTGAAGAAGAGTCAAAGTCTCCCGACACCATCCGCCGTATTTTTGAACGTACAGTGAAGAAATACCCTCGTTTAGCTGAAAAAACTGTAGCGCGAAAGAAATAGTAATGAACTCATTAAACCGGGGAAATCAAAAAATGATTTCCCCGCTGACGAAATAAGTGCATGCCATGATAATTCATAACCATGTTCAACAAAGCCCAAGGGGACACCAACATGGTTATAACAATCTTAAGACTTCCAGACGTTAAGAAACATACAGGCTTATCTCGTTCAACTATCTATTTACGAATTTCTGAAGGTAAATTTCCTAAACCTATATCGCTCGGTGGTCGAGCAGTTGGTTGGGTGGAATCAGACATAAACAATTGGATCGATGAGCAAATAAAAGCAAGTCGATAACAATGATTTTTGATTCGGTTAACAGGGAATACGATACTACTGGCTGGACAGTTTATGAGCCTGTTGAATGCACATGTATCGATGCTTACACAGGCTCTATAAAAACTTCTGGCGGCATTAAACCTGTCTTCATTCTGCATCTATACAGTCATGAGTTAGATAGAAATATCATCAAATTTTTCAACTGTAATATAACGAAAACTGGTAACTATACTGTAAATAAAAATAGTGATTTTGCTCGTCTTTATAGACTAACTATAGGTGAAAACCCGGTTGCGAGATATTCCAAAGCTAAACAACTACTTGGTCATATGGTTTGTGAATCCTATGTCTGCGAATATGTAGAAAGCAAGGATAAAAACGACCAAACTTATTTCAAAGCTAAGAATATAAAACCTGTTGTTCCAAAAATGCATGATGACTGGTTCGAGAATGGTCAACTAAAAAGAAAACGCGCTGGACGAAAGAGATCATCATCAATTAAAAGTAAATCTGAAAAAAGTTTGGAAACTGCAAGGATTCATATTGGCAATGAGTTGGAATCTAACAGGCTAGAAAGTGGAAATAAATTGGAAAACAAAATCCCCCATGAAGTCAGAAGCAGCAATACTTCAGATAGGGTTTTGACTACACTACATCATTCTACATATCAAACTAACAGGGTAGAGTCATCTCACCATGCTGATGATACTCAATTATCTAAGGATACTAATCTGAATGATTCTAGAGTTTCTACTTTTCATTATCACCAAGATGCAGATGAATCATATGATCATTACATTGATCGTGTCTTAGATGAATCAATTGCTCGATGGTGATGAAAAGTTAACTTATTATTTCGGTAAAAGGAATTTGCTATGGGTGGATATGGAAGTGATAGAAAGTGGCATTATCACGCAAAAGAAACAACGGAAGATTATTTGGCGTTGGATATTAATTATCTTCATCAAAACAATTTGCTCTACTCAACTCACCAATTTTCTTTGACTTGGTCACGAAACGATAAACCTAGGGGATCAATCAGTATTCTATGTGATAGAGATCAACTTACTCTCGTATACCGTCACCAAGTGCGAGGACAATCCTCGGAATCAATCACATGCCCCGTAAGCCTTTCTTGGTCAAATTGCCACTTCGGAGGAAGACGTCCTTGGTTTCATTGTCCAGTTAGGAAGTGTAATCGTCGTGTATCCAAGTTATATGGTGGCAAAATATTTGCCTGTCGCCATTGCCAACGATTGGCCTATAAAAGTCAAAGAGAATCGAGTCTAGACCGAAATTTGAGGAAAGCAAATAAGCTACGAGACAAGTTAGATTGGATGCCAGGTATCCTTAACCCTACAGGCAATAAACCCAAAGGAATGCATAGAGCTACTTTTCTAAATCTACAAGCCCAGCATCAAAAACTACTCCAAAAAGCCTGTGAATTTACTTCGATTGAATTGAAGTTAGGCGATGACTATTTTGATTAGCATCATGATTAAATTTATTTCAAAGCAGTATCCAGATTCCAGATATTGAATGTCTTACAATCTTCCAAGTAGATCATCCTAATCGCATCAATACAAGTTGCATACTCATCCTGTAGTGCAACATCTCCTGACATAAGACGAATAACTTTAGATGCTAATAAGTCAAATTCAGCACATATCTCACTATCCGTTGCATCATCAGGGTAAACTCCAGACCATGCATCAACCCAGTTGAGCTCCTCTAACTTACGCTGCTTGAGAATATGCTTTGCAACTCCAAAAATTTCTAGTTCTTGTTCTTTGGTCAATTTCATCAGTTAACTGCTCGAGTAGTGTGAAGAAATGGGTATGACATTACCATGTTCATAAGAAGCTCGTAATTGATCCAAATAGTCTGCCCAATCCTGCATCATCCTTGCTCGCCCTTCTAGGTGAGATGTTCGGTTGTAAGCTCTGCCATTTGGATCTCTTACGGCATGTGCTAACTGATGCTCAATCCAGTCGACTCGGAAACCTAGTACCTCATCTAATATCGTTCTAGCCATTGCTCGAAAGCCGTGAGGAGTTATTTGCTCGTTTGTATAACCAATCGTACGTAAGGCTGTACGGACCCCGTTTTCACTCAATGCTCGGCTACGACCTCTCGCACTTGGGAAAACATATAGCCCTCTTCCAGTAAGCGTATGAATCTGCTCTAGCAATTCAAGGGCTTGATGACTAAGAGGCACAATATGAGGAAGTTTCATTTTCATCTTTTCTGCTGGCAGCTCCCAGCGTTTTTGTTCCCAATCTATTTCAGCCCATTCCATATTTCTTATTTCGCCAGGCCGTTGAAACAGAATTGGTGATAATTTGAGGGCTGTTTTGACAACTTGTGTGCCTTCAAAACCATCCATAGCCACCAGCAAGCGCCCTACTTCTTTAGGATCCGTAATTGTTGCATAATGCTTTTTATTCCTTGGTTTTAACGCCCCTTTAAGGTCACTACTTGGATTACGCTCTGCACGCCCAGTTGCTACTGCATAACGAAAGATTTGTCCCGCTGTCTGTTTAGCTCGATGAGCAATATCATTTGCACCTCGCGCTTCAATACGCCGTAATGCTGCTAAGAGTTCAGGTGCTGTAATTGATTTAATAGGACGCTTGCCTAACACCGGGTATAGGTCTTTTTCAAGAATACGACCCGTACGGTCACGATAGCTCTTAGATTTTTCTGGCATAAGCTGATTAAACCATTCTCGAGCTAGTGCCTCAAAACTCTCAGCGGAAGCGAGGTGGCGAGTCAACTTTTCTATCTTACGAACCTCACTAGGATCTGTGCCTTGTGAAAGTTTAAGTCGTGCATCTTGGTGCTTCACTCTTGCTACTTTGAGTGAAACATCAGGATAGACGCCAAGAGCCAGCATTTTCTCCTTTCCACCATAGCGATACTTATAGCGCCAATATTTCGCACCTTTAGGGTTGACCAGCAGATAAAGCCCAGCGCCATCTGCTAGCTTGTATGCTTTCTCTCTCGGCTTAGCCTGCTTTACTTCCGTTGCCGTCAACGCCATAGCCTACCTCCATATTAATTTGGGGGTATCAGTTTTTTATTCGATTGAAGTACCCCCGTTGATACCCCAAATACTGGGGGGATCAGCTTGCATCATTTAGGATGCCAATGGAAGTAGTATAGAACGTAATTGCTGATTAATAAAAGACTTATGGATTATTTAGGATTGTTCTGGATTTTAAATTGGTCGGGACAGAAGGATTTGAACCTTCGACCCCTAGCACCCCATGCTAGTGCGCTACCAGGCTGCGCCATGCCCCGACTGAAGAAATGATAGCGTCATCATCTAGGTGACAACGCTATTAGGATGAGAATGGTAACAAAAATAAAACAAAAGCACTATCACGTCTTATAAAATAACATCCAACAAACTTGTTTATCTTTCTTTCTTAATCAAAATGCCATCTTAAATGGATGTTATAAATTGGGCTTCGGTCTTGGCTTTCAAAGGCAACATCGCCTAATGGTTTGGCATATTCGATTCCGACTTTATAAGATTTAGCATTGCTGATGTCCATTCCTAATGCAATCGACGTCAGTTTATATTCATTCCCATTCGCACGAAGTTCAGATCTGGCACCATCAATCACGATATAAGGTTCAAGTCGCTTAACAAAATGACTTTTTATCGGTTTAATATAACGCAATAACATTTCAGCGCCGTAACCTCTATCACCTTGGGCCTGACTATCTGTATACCCTCGCCCAAACCGTTGCCCACCATAACGAGCTTGTTCAGCTGACGGTAAAATATCATCTGACCAGAAAAAGTGCCCTTTAGCTTCCATACGCCATTGCTTTGCTAAAAGATAACGCCATGCAGCATTAAAATCGATCAAATTAAAATGCGTTGACTCTGAGCCTGATGTTTTAATCTCACCTTGCACAGACTCATTAATATTTCGACCGATGGCAAGTCCTTGTTTAGTTCT
Organism: Piscirickettsiaceae bacterium; assembly: GCA_024685975.1. Lineage (GTDB taxonomy): Bacteria > Pseudomonadota > Gammaproteobacteria > Nitrosococcales > Methylophagaceae. Next base: position 76,070 of record JAIBDZ010000002.1, read on the forward strand.
GGCACTTAAATAAGTCACGCTTCTTTTTGTTTGATGCTGCCACTGTGTATTAAGCTCTAAAGCAGAATAACGTAAGTGCCTGTCAATATTAACCGCATTACTTAAGCCATCTGTTCGTTGCAGGCTAAACACCGATTTTTCATCTAAATAATGTAAATTACTCCCGATCCACCATGAATTTGCCTTACTCAATAGCAGCGGGTATCTCAATCCAACATTAAACCGATCTCGTTTTTTATCTTCTTCGTAATCAATGGGAATATCAGAAATAAAAATACGATCATCACCATGACTCTCAAATTGATTCCCAGACAATGACATCCTAAGCCCTTCTGTGCCAATATCTTGCTGATAGCTTAAGGCATAATAGGCTTCCACTGAACCATCTGGAACCAAGGTAGAGAAAGACAACTTATCAGCATATGATGTCATCGATTGCATCGTGCCACCGACTAAAACCTGTACGTCGTCATCAACGACATCCACTCCAAATGTCGCATCATAATGTTTGGATTTGACTTCTTCAATGCGAATCGTCGTTGCACCATTGATGGTTTTGGGTTTCGGTACATTGATCTTAAAAGTATAGCCGGGTGTCTTTTTAATCAACGCAACATAACGTTCAAATGTTGATTTTTTTAGCGGTTTATCATTCTGTATTTTCGCCACATAACGGGCTAAACGTTGTTTCACCTGTTCATCTTTAACGACGATTTCATGTTGAACAACATGACCTTCCACTAAAGTAATCGTTAACAGACCATCGGCTAATTGCTGTTTGGGAAGAAAAGCAAAAGAAAGCACATATCCTGCTTGTTGATATTGGTTTGTAATGGCTCTCAATACTGCAACAATGTCTTCTTTTCCGACTTGTTTGCCAATCAACGGTTGTACCAGTTCAGATAAAACAGCAAGGTCAAACACAGTGCCACCTTGAAATTGAACATGATCAACTTGGACTCGCTCTTTTTGTGCAGACACACTTAAACTGTTTTTATCTGGAAGAGTAACCGCAGGTTTTGATTCCTGAACAAATTCTTCCGGAGGTTGATCAACAATTCGAGGGGGTTCGCTAGCAAATGTTGTTGCAGTAAATAACATTGTTGATAAGAGAAAGTACTTTTGCGTAACGCAATACTTCTTCATAAAGCTTTATTCATCCTTGAAATGATCTAAAATAAAAAGGTGTGATGACCTATGCCATCACACCTTTAGAGAAACAAATATTGTCTGAATAACCTTTTAACTATTCGACTACTTTGTCTCGTTTAGCTCAGTATTACTAGATAATACCGCCTAGTAAGCCACCTACGGTGCCAGTTACGCCACCGACAATACCTTCATCATCAGTATTCACTAAACCATCAACAGTTCCTGTGACTGTGTCAACAAGACCGCTATCGCCAGCATTCACTAGACCATCAACTGTGCCTGTTAATCCATCAACAAGACCGCTGTCGCCAGCATTCACTAGGCCGTCAACTGTGCCTGTTAATCCATCAACAAGACCGCTATCGCCAGTATTTACTAAACCATCAACGGTATCTGTTAGCCCATCAACAAGACCGCTGTCCCCAGCATTTACTAGACCGTCAACGGTGCCTGTGACCGTTTCAACTAAACCACCTTCGCCAACATTAACCAAACCATCGACTGTACCTGTTAATCCATCAGCAAGACCGCCTTCACCAACATTAACCAAGCCATCGACTGTACCTGTGACTGTTTCAACAAGACCACCTTCACCAACGTTAGCTAAACCATCGACCGTGCCTGTGACTGTTTCAACAAGACCGCCTTCGCCAATGTTAACTAAACCACCGACTGTACCTGTGACTGTTTCAACTAAGCCGCCTTCGCCAACGTTAGCTAAACCGCCGACTGTACCTGTGACTGTTTCAACGAGACCACCTTCACCAACGTTAGCTAAACCGCCGACTGTGCCTGTGACTGTACCTAATAGATCGCCACCAAGCAGGCCAGAACCAGTACTTAATAACTCACCACTCAATGCACCACCGTCACCGCCTAACAGTCCAGCAATATTCAAAGCATCAGCCGCATCATCACCCTCACTGACAGTTAATAAACCACCGGCATCACTCACGATCTGTCCTAGACCTTCGACACTGCCTGAAGCGCCAGCAAGCACTAAATTATTACCACCAGGTAATCCATTACCTAAAGCAATAACTGCTGTGCCGACTTCTGTCAGTACATTATTAGCAACCGGCCCAACGATTAATGCTTCGCCAATAACACCTGTTGTACCCTCGACATTAGCAATAACGGGCCTAACCACTGCTGTTAATTGTGTTGTTGTACCAGATAAGGCACCATTTTCATCCGTAAGGGCAAAGGTTAATCCATCCCCCACTTGCCTCACGACACCGCCTAAGCTATCAACGGTACCACCAAGAGTGGTCAAGACACCCGTTGCCGCATCCACTTGTTGTAATACTGGTAGGTTATTCAACCCTTCCACAGTACTACCCAATGATGACACGGCAGAGCCCGTTTTAGTAACGGCATCAGTCACACCCGCAACCGTTGTTCCGATTGCATTATCATTCGTGCTTAACGAGCCGAGTCCTTCAGCAAGTCCGGTTGAGACACTATTAACCGCTTCGCCTATTTGTGAAACGACTTCTCCAGATCCATCTGTAATAGAGCTCACTAATGGGAGATCAACTTGACTGACCGTTGCCCCTACTCCGACAACAGCATCACCCAAACCTGTTGACGTAACTGATGTATCTACAACCACAGCTTCTAATGCGCTGGTTGTCTTACTCGTTGTTGTGGGGGTAGTTGTGCTTGTGTCAGTTGAACTTTTAACGGTTTTACTGCTGCTGCCAGTACAACCTGTTGACACCGAGATGGTTAAAATTAATGCGAGACTTTGTGCTAGTTTTGTCTTTTTAATCATTCTACTTCCTTGATAGTTACTTCTCCAAGAATCCTAGGATTAGCCACATACTCCGATGTGAACACCCCTAAGAGCCATTTTTTAATATTACATAATCTCTCTTTCCTCGCCAGCCTTTTTCACTATAACGAAGCCATTATTGTCATCAGAATGTGATGTGAATCCCAAATAATAAAACATCTCCTTCAGTTTTATCCTTTTCATCACATCGCCCTATTGCTATAAACTCAAAAGTCAGGCAAAAGAAAACCCAACCAAACATCACTGTCTGATTGGGTTTTAATTTAACGAAAAAAGGTTAAGCTAATAGCGCGCGAATTTCGGCTAACTCAGCTAACATTTCTTGAATCATTTGTTTTTTATCAACGGTAGGTACTTCAGGTTTTGCATCACTTTCTAATCTTAAGCGTGCACCACCAATTGTAAAACCTTGTTCATATAATAAACTACGGATTTCACGAATAAGAACCACGTCATGACGTTGATAGTAACGACGGTTACCTCGACGTTTTACAGGTTTAAGTTGAGAAAACTCTTGCTCCCAGTAGCGTAATACATGTGGTTTAACACCACACAATTCACTGACTTCACCGATCGTAAAGTAACGCTTACCCGGGATGACAGGAAGTTCGTTATTATTGCTCGCTTCTAGCATAACTATCTACCCTTGCTTTCAGTTTTTGGCCTGGTCTAAACGTCACAACACGGCGAGCAGAAATAGGAATTTCTTCACCTGTTTTTGGGTTACGACCTGGTCGTTCACTTTTATCTCTCAATTCAAAATTGCCAAAACCTGACAATTTAACATTTTCCCCAGCTTCTAATGCAGAACGCACTTCCTCAAAAAACATTTCAACCAGTTCTTTGGCTTCACGCTTATTAAAACCAAGCTCATCATACAATTGCTCAGTCATATTGGCTTTAGTCAGTGCCATGTATACCTCGAAAATCTAAACTAAACTACTTAAATTTCGGCCTACGAACGGATCGTAGCACCAATTTTCTGTTCTAATTGTGTCGTTATCGTCAAAATGAGATCATTGACTTCATCATCTGTTAACGTTCGTTCCGTGTGTTGCATATGGAAAGCTACAGCGACACTCTTATATCCTTCTTCAACGCCGTCTCCACTATACACGTCAAATACTTGAATTTCTTTAAGAATATCAGATTTAATATCACTCAAGCAATCATTGATTTCACCAGCAGATATTGTGCCAGAAACTAACAACGCTAAATCTCGACGTATCGCAGGGAATTTTGATAATGGACTAAAGCTCGGAATATCAGCCGTCAATACAGCCGTCAACATTAACTCAAAGACAAAAGCTGCTTGGCTTAATTGCAAAGGTTTATGTAATTTAGGGTGTATCGCGCCCATCCAACCTACTGCTGTATCCGCAATATAAATACGTGCAGTTTGCCCCGGATGTAATGATGGATGCGTTTCCGCTACAATGCGAATATCGCTTTGGCCGCCTAATGTTAATAACGCTTCTACATCCGCTTTTAAATCAAAGAAATCAACAGGTCGTTGTTTTTCGGACCATTGCTCAGCATATCTTGGGCCGGAGACAACACCTGCAATATGTCGATGCTGTTCAACATTATCATGGCTGCCACTAAAAGCGCGTCCGACTTCAAATAACCTAACACGATCATGTTGGCGATTTAAGTTATGGCTCAATGCTTGAATCAAGCCTGGCCATAGTGATGTTCTCATCACGGATAAATCAGCTGAAATAGGATTCGCTAAGATAATCGCATCTTCGCCTTCTACCGCTAAATACTTCTGTACTTCAGGATCAACAAAGCTATAAGTAATCGCTTCTTGGTAACCGCGATCGACCAATAACGTCTGCAAACGTGATGTCGCCAAACTATGTTCGGAAATATTTGCCGTCAATACGGTGCCTTGTGGCCGCGTTTGTGGCAATTTATCGTAGCCATACAATCGGCCTAACTCTTCAATCAAATCAACTTCAATGGCTAAATCAAAACGAAAGCTTGGCACAATCACTTGCCAGCCATCATCTTGCTTGGTGACATCAAGGCCTAAACGCGTCAATTGTTCTTCAACCTGTTCTGCATCAATCTCAATACCTAGAACCCGTTTAATACGCTGAGATCGTAATGTAATGGTCTCTTGTTTAGGCAAATGTTGCTCAGAAACGACTTCATTGATCTCACCTGCCTGACCGCCGACAATCGATAATAACAATGCCGTTGCTCTTTCCATTGCTTGTCGAGCTAATGCAGGATCAACGCCACGCTCGAAACGATGAGATGAATCCGTATGAAGGCCATGTCTCCGTGCACGTCCAGCAATCGCTGTCGGTGTGAAAAAAGCAGACTCTAAAAACAAATGTTGTGTCGTACTACTAACACCTGAGGCTTCGCCGCCCATAATACCTGCTAATGCCAATGTCGATGAAGCATCACAAATAGCCAATGTTTCACCTGTAATGCGTAATGGTTGACCATCTAATAGCGTGATTTCATCGCCCGGTGTCGCCATTTTGACATTTATGCCGCCATCGATTTTATCTAAATCAAATGCATGCATTGGTTGACCCAATTCCAACATGACATAATTCGTCACATCAACAACAGGGCTAATCGACCTCAGACCACTACGACGCAATTTTTCTTGCATCCAAACTGGCGTCTTTGCAGACATATCAATATTTTCAATAACTCGACCAAGGTAACGCGGGCAAGCAGCGGGATCAGTCACTGTGACAGCGAGCTTTTTATTACTAGTGATCTCAATTTTATCTTCTGGCCATTGCATCACATCACAGCCAGTCAAGACGCCGACTTCACGTGCAATACCAGCAATACCTAAACAATCACTGCGGTTCGGCGTAAGATCAACATCGATCGCAATATCATTCAAGTTCAAATAGTCTCGAATATCTGTTCCGATCGGCGCATCATCTGCCAATTCCATTAGACCATCGACATTATCGACCATGCCTAATTCTTTGGCAGAACATAACATGCCAAATGAAGGAACACCGCGTAGTTTGGCTTTTTTAATTTTAAAATTACCAGGCAATACAGCACCAATCACCGCGACAGGAATTTTTAACCCTCGACGTACATTGGATGCACCGCAGACAATCGATAAAACCTCATCACCCGCGACATCAACCTGACATAAACGCAATTTATCCGCATCAGGGTGCGGCTCAACAGACGTTACTTGCCCGATGACAACTCCACTAAAATCGCCAGCAACAGGTTCTGTGCCATCAACTTCTAATCCTGCTTGGGTTAATTGGGCAACTAAATCGTCACTTGATAAATCAGGGTTAACCCACTCACGTAACCAATTTTCACTAAATTTCATTGTGTTATCTCAAATTTAATTGAACTGACGTAAGAAGCGCAGATCATTATCAAAAAACAAACGTAAATCATTCACGCCATAACGCAGCATCGCTAAACGCTCAACCCCCATACCAAAGGCCAAACCTAGATATTTTTCGCTATCAATATCGACGTGTTTAAATACTTCAGGATGCACCATGCCACAGCCTAATACTTCTAACCAACCAGTATGGCTGCATACGCGACAACCTGCACCATCGCACATCACACATTCAATATCAGCTTCAGCAGACGGTTCTGTAAAAGGAAAATAAGAAGGTCTAAAACGAACATTTAAATCTTTCTCAAAGAAAGCTTGAAGAAAGTCTGCCAAAATCCCTTTTAAATCAGTAAAACTGACATTTTCATCAACCATCAAGCCTTCAACTTGATGGAACATCGGCGTATGTGTTAAATCAGAATCACAGCGATAAACACGGCCCGGCGCGATAACACGTAATGGCGGAGCTTGTTCTTCCATTACTCGTACTTGAACTGGTGACGTATGGGTACGCAATAATGTTTCAGCATTAAAATAAAAAGTATCATGCATCGCACGAGCAGGATGGTGCTCAGGAATATTTAATGCCGTAAAGTTATGGGTACTGTCTTCCACTTCTGGCCCTTCCGCCACTTGAAAGCCAATACGCTCAAAATAATGTTGAATACGTTGTAATGTTCGTGTGACAGGATGTAATCCGCCGGTTTGCTCTCCACGACCAGGTAAAGTCACATCGATAGTTTCAGCTTTTAATGCCGCTTCCATCGCAGCTTCAGCCAATGTCTTAGCTCTCACCTCGATTAAACCGGCCACTTCTTGTTTTGCACGATTAACCGATTGACCAATCACTGGACGCTGTTCAACGCTGACATTGCCCAGTTGTTTAAGATAAGCGGTAATTTTGCCTTTCTTGCCTAAATATTCGACTCGCACCGTTTCAAGCTGAACATTTTGTTCTGATGCCGCAATTGCTGCTTTTGCATCACTCACAAGATCTGTTAATGCCTGTAACTTATCATCCAGCTCAGCCATATTGATTGTCACCCATTATGTAAACTTAAAAATAAAAAAGGGCCGTGAGAACGGCCCTTTTCGTTTTAACAATCCTGTTCTATTACCCTACGCGAGTAACAAGAATTAGTCTGCTAATGCCGCCTTTGCTTTTTCTGCAACGGCTTTAAATGCAGCCGTATCATTCATAGCAAGATCAGCTAATACTTTACGATCAATTTCAATTGCAGCTTTTTTCAAACCGTCAATTAAACGGCTATAAGATAAACCACATTCACGTGCACCAGCATTGATACGTGCAATCCATAATTGACGGAAAACTCGTTTTTTCTGACGACGGTCACGGTAAGCGTATTGACCTGCTTTTGTGACAGCTTGAACAGCTACACGATAGACGTTTTTACGACGACCGCTGTAACCTTTAGCTTGTTTGATAACTTTTTTATGACGTGCATGGGCTGTTACACCGCGTTTTACTCTAGGCATGATTCAACTCCTTAACTTATAAATTAGGCAACAGTTTACGAACAGACATATGATCCGCTTTGCAAATCATCAATGTCGAACGCAATTGGCGTTTCCGCTTAGTGCTCTTTTTGGTAAGGATATGACTAGTAAACGCTTGTGAACGTTTAAATTTGCCACTGCCGGTCTTTCTAAAGCGCTTTGCAGCACCTCTATGTGTTTTTAACTTTGACATCTCGAACTCCGCATTCGTAAATTTAATAATTATTTTTTACTTGGGCCTAAAACCATAATCATTTGGCGTCCTTCTTTCTTCGGATGTTGTTCAATGACAGACAATTCTTTTAGATCTTCAGCTACTCGTTCGAGTAATTTCAATCCTAAGTCTTGATGCGCCATTTCACGCCCACGAAAGCGAAGACTGACTTTAGCTTTATTCCCTTCTTCTAGGAAACGTGTCAGGTTGCGTAGTTTTACCTGGTAATCCCCTTCTTCTGTCCCTGGTCTGAACTTTACTTCTTTTACTTGTATCTGTTTTTGCTTTTTCTTAGCAATTTGTTTCTGCTTATTCGCTTCAAACACATACTTGCCGTAATCCATTATACGGCACACAGGTGGGGATGCTTGAGGCGCAATCTCCACCAAATCCAAATCTGCTTCTTCTGCTAATTGAATAGCGCGGGCTAATGGCACAATACCAAGTTGTTCTCCATTAGCGCCTGTTAGACGTACTTCTCTGGCTGTAATTTCACCATTCAGCCGTTTATCATCAGTAGCGATGTCTTTAATCCTCTAAATTATGTCGACCGCGGCTAGCCACGTCTTTTTGCAAAGTCTCAACAAAGGCATCCAATGTCATGGCGCCTAAATCTTCACCTTTACGAGTACGTACTGCCACAGCGTTATCCTGCGCCTCACGGTCACCAACAACTATTAAATATGGCACCCGGCGCAATGTATGCTCGCGTATTTTAAAGCCTATCTTCTCATTTCTCAAGTCTATATCGGCTCTAAAGCCTTTATTTTGCAATTCTTTTGTGACTTTTTTGGCATATTCGGCTTGATGTTCACTAATTCCCATCACAACAACTTGTCTTGGAGATAGCCATGTCGGGAAGGCGCCCGCATATTCTTCAATCAAAATACCAATAAAACGTTCGAGTGATCCAAGGATGGCGCGATGCAACATCACGGGCACTTGTTTTGAACCATCATCAGCCACATAAGCGGCATCCAAGCGACCAGGCATAGAGAAATCAACTTGGATAGTACCGCATTGCCAGACACGGCCAAGGCAATCTTTTAAAGAAAATTCAATTTTAGGACCGTAAAATGCCCCTTCTCCTGGCTGTAATTCCCAGTCAAGCGCTTTATTATTTAAAGCTTGCTCTAAAGATGCCTCAGCTTTATCCCACACCTCATCACTACCCACACGGTTTTCAGGACGTGTTGATAATTTGACAATAATATCGTTAAAACCAAAGTCTTTATAAACAGTTTGCAACAAATCAATAAAAGTAGACACTTCAGATTGAATTTGATCTTCAGTACAGAAAATATGCGCATCATCTTGTGTAAAACCACGTAAACGCATCAAACCATGTAATGTGCCAGATGGTTCATTACGATGACAAGAGCCAAACTCAGCCATACGCAAAGGTAAATCACGATAGCTTTTTAAGCCTTGGTTAAAGATCTGAACATGACATGGACAGTTCATTGGCTTGACAGCGTAATCGCGGTTTTCAGAATGGGTACTGAAAATCATGTCACCAAACTTATCCCAGTGACCTGATTTTTCCCACAATACTCGGTCTACGACTTGAGGAGTACGTACTTCTTGATAGTCATTGTCACGTAATACATCGCGAATATAATTTTCCACTTCGCGATAAATACGCCAACCATTGTCATGCCAGAAGATCATGCCAGAGGCTTCTTCTTGCAAATGGAATAAATCTAAATTCTTACCAATTTTACGGTGGTCGCGTTTTTCAGCTTCTTCTAAACGGTGTAAATAGGCTTTTAGCGCTTTCTTATCACCCCAAGCAGTACCATAAACACGCTGAAGCATTTCATTATCAGAATTACCACGCCAGTATGCACCAGCCAGTTTCATCAATTTAAAGGCTTTTAATTTACCAGTACTGGGTACATGTGGTCCACGGCATAAATCGACAAAATCGCCTTGGTTATATAAAGATAACGTTTCCCCTTTTGGAATATCTTCCAAAATTTCAGCTTTATATTCTTCTCCCATAGCGCGGAATTTTTCGATTCCAGCTTCACGAGAGATTTCCTCTCTGACAACGGGAATATCTTGCTTGACTAATTCAGCCATGCGTTTTTCAATTTTGCTTAGATCATCTGGAGTAAAGCCAGGCTCATAGGCAAAATCGTAATAAAAACCATCCTCAATCACAGGACCAATCGTCACTTGTGCTTCTGGAAATAATTGTTTGACTGCTTGCGCCATCAAATGCGACGTTGAGTGGCGAATGATGTCTACGCCTTCTTCATCTCGTTCTGTGATAATGGCAATATCAGCATCGTGTTCAATAATATGAGACGTATCAACAAGTTCGCCATCGACTTTACCGGCTAAAGCGGCTTTAGCAAGACCAGTACCGATGTCGGCTGCAATATCATGGATTGAAACGGGGTGTTCAAACTGGCGTTGGCTGCCATCTGGAAGAGTAACTGAAATCATAAGAGAGTCTCTCTGGTTGTGGCCGATACAAAGGGCCTTAAAAACCAAAAACGCTTATATCAAGCGCCTTTCAAACGATTAATTATATCGGAGATAATAAGAAAGTGAAATAGTTATATCACTGACATACAAACGATTAAAACTCAAACTCAGCTAAAAAACGAAATAGTGTATCTGGGGTGACGGAATCAACACCCCACAGTACACCTGCCTCCCAGTGGAGATTTTTCCTACCCTCCAAGACAACATCTCCTAAAAAAACTGGACCAATAGCCCTCGTATCTTCAGCTAAATAAGCCTCAATAGCGGGCTCAAACTGTCTCGAATATCGATAACGTGCTTGCAAAGCAACGGCCGTTTCAAACTCACTATCAACCGTTTGCCCCCATTCATATTTAACCCATAAATTAGCTGCCCCGATATACCGGCCCCACTCCCGTTCAATTAGTAAGCCTGTCGCCCATTCCCAATCATGATCAGAACGAGACTTTTCTAACTCGGTAACAATACCCCAGTCGTAATCATATTCTCCTTGCTCTGTCAGTTGGTATTTAAGTTCTAACTCATATTGTTCGATCGTCAACCCAGACTGCTCACCATCACGCGCCAATAACGATGTCTCAATATACCAACGGTCAGATATGGCTGTACCTAGCCCAAAACGATGAAGCTGTTCATTTTCTATTGACGTCATCCGCCATTCAACTTCTCGTTCCAGTTGCTGCACATACGGGTGATAAACTTTATCAACACCGCTACCATCAGCTTGGACTGTGCCGGTCAATAATAAACAAACAATCAGGCCATATTTTCTCATTGCACTGACCGATGAGATTGATACCAAAAACTCCCAACTAAAACAATCATAGAGACTAGATAACACACTACTTGCAAGGCGGTCGGGGTTGATTCATATCCCATTAAGGCATACAACAATTGTCCTGTAATTGAAGCCTCATTTATTATTGCTGAACTGTCCCACAATGGATAAGTTTGATTCAACCAGTCCGCTTGCATCAATAGCTGAACACTTTGAGAGACCATACTACCTGCCTCTAAAATCAAAATAACACTACTAATGATTAAACCTTGTTTCAATGAGATATTAACTAACAAGTAATACACAAACACTCCAACACTGATGCCTATCCCTGTACCAATAAGAGCGCCAAACATCACTGTCTGTATTTGTTGAGCGAAAGAAGAAAACCCTTGCAAATAAGCATAAATTTCAGCGCCTTCTCTCACCGTCACTGTTGTAACAGCAACTATCATTAAAAGTATTCCTCCTTGAAACCGAACTTCTTTTTTTGCAAAGACATGTCGATGTAAAAACAAGACAATCATGATATAAATAACGCCATGCATAATGGCATTGATAACCTCTTGCCCGACACCATCAAACCACTCAGACACATAAGCCAATTGACTGCCGTAGGCCACAGCTCCAAGCAGCCCCAACAACAAAGTCACTCCTAACCACCAATTAGTTTGACATTTCAACCGGTTATAGGCCAAAAACACACTGATGAGCAAAGCCGCTTCAAGAACTTCACGTAATAAAATAATCACAGAGTTAAGTAACATAATTATTCCACCACCACTACGCCCTGCGCCGTTTTAGGATAAAACTCACCAAAAAATGGGTAACGACCTTGTGGCAAAGGACCAATAAATATAGTCGCTTTCGTACCGCCAGCAATGACCTTTTCCCTATTCAGCTCATAACTTTCAAACTCTTCAGCTGTAGGATCATCATTGAAAACCAATAATTTTACTTTAGTATCTGCAGGAATCACGATCTCATTAGGAAAAAATAAATGATCTTTAATTCTTATTTCAACGATAGGTGCAGCCATCACCACCTTCGGTGACAGAATGAATAGTAACGTCAGCAGAAATAACACACTAAGGCTTTTCATATTCATTCCCTAGAGGAAAATCAATAATGACTTTCAACCCTGTTGAAAACTGAGAAGGTGACAACATAATACGTCCATCATGCAAAGTCACAATATGTTTAACAATAGCTAACCCTAGCCCACTACCTGACTCACCTGAATGATGACGATCACCATGTAATCGGTAAAAACGCTCGAACACACGTTGATATTCTGTTTCAGGAATCCCTACACCGGAATCTTCAATACACCACCTCACCCCCCCATCTATCTGCCTTACATCAACAAGTATCTGGCCATGACATGGCGTATATTTATTCGCATTGGATAAGAGGTTTTGGATCAGAGTCGTAATAGCAAAGATATTGCCATACATCTCAGCTGTATGGCCAGATAACGCTATTTTTTGTTGCTTCTCTTCGAACTGGTTATAACTTTCTGCAATGATCTCTTGTGTCATAACATACAGATCAAGCCGTTGATATTGCATTGCAGCCGTATCAGGTGATGTTCGATACAGTGCCAAAATTTGTTCGACCGAATGTCCCAATCGGTTTAACCCTTCTTCCATCGCCATCAATTCAGCGTTATCCATGATTTGAGCTTTTTTTAGGTTATACAAATGGACTTTTAATATACTCACTGGAGTTCTTAATTCATGTGCTGCATCAGAAGAAAATCGCTGTTCTCTTTGAAATGCGTTTCCTAATCGAAACAATAAATCATTAATCGTCAAGACCAATTGCGATATCTCTTGAGGCATCGAATCCACGATAACAGGGCTTAAATCATCGGCGCGCTTATCTTTTAATTGTTCAGCTAATTTTTTAAGTGGTTTTAAACCTAACCCTATCGCACCCCAAATAATAAATGCCATTATAGGAAGGGCAATCACAGTCGGGTACACTGATTCCATCGCCACTTGTTCTGCTAAAGCAAAACGCAGGTCATAACGTTCACCGGTAACGATCCAACGTGACGAAGCTGGGTAATAAGCGATATACACACGCCAACGATACCGATCATAATTAATATCATGAAACCCTTTTTTTAAAGGACTCAACAACGTTTTTGGAGCCAAGGTCGAATAATGCAATAACGTTGCCTTATCCTCATCCCATATTTGAAAAAAATCACTCACTTCCGGATTAAAATCTGATGCTTGTGTTACGTTTTGATAAGTATGTAGACTCGCCTCATCAATTAAGCCCGCCAAATCCTTCAACCGTTGATCGAACAATGCTTCAGCTTGTTCTATACTAGCACTGTAACCACGTAATAAAGACACAAAATTAACCAACGTTACCGTCGCTAGCAACGCTAATAATAACGTCAAACGAATCGATTTCATCGCATTTTAATGGTGTAACCTACACCCCGAACGGTCGAAATAAAATGATTCGGTAATTTTTTACGTAAATGGTGAATATGCACCTCCAAAGCATTACTTGCTAATTCTTCATCCCATCGATATAAACGTGACTCCATACTATGGCGAGTTTGCACCCTGTCTGCATTTTCCATCAACACTTTAAGTAGCATATATTCTCGACGCGATAAATCGACTATTTTCCCATTCACTTGCACCTGTTGATGCTTAGTATCCATTACCACCGTTCCAATCACGATATTAGATTGTTTTTGACTGCTGAGCCGACGTTCTAACACACGCAGACGAGCTAATAATTCAGACATTTCAAATGGCTTAGCTAAATAATCATCTGCGCCTAAATCCAGCCCTACGACTTTTTCTTCAACAGCAGCCCTCGCTGTCAAAACTAGTATAGGTAATTCATTATCTTGCTGCCTTATCAGTTTTAACACAGTCAGACCATCCATATCAGGTAACCCTAAATCCAACATCACGATATCTGGCTTATCTGTTTTAATCATCATTAAAGCATAACCACCACTCTCTACATGATTAACAATAAACCCCTCTCTTGATAGCGACGTAACTAAACCAGAAGCCAGGGAAACATCATCTTCGACAAGCAAAATCTGCATAATAAATTTTCAACTATTTCATAGTTTATCGTGAATGTTTTCCAGCAATACTTTGCAAAGCCATCTCAATTTCACCTTGTCTACCTGCATCAGCAATGGGTCGTTCAGGTCTAACTGGTGCCTGTTGCGCCGCAAGATAATGCTCCCTTGCTTCATCATACATTGATGCATCCTTCAAATATTCAGCATAAAAGTAATGGCTATCTATCCCTTTTGGATTGAGAAGTAAGGCTTTGTCTAATAAGGCTTTCGCTTTCTCATCATCACCAAAACCAAATGGCCAACCAGGCACCTTAAGATATAACATACCTAAACTCGCATAGGCAGAACCAGCTAAAGCAGTATCATCGATAGTTAATGCTTTTTCAAAATCAGCTTTAGCCTGTTTTGCATAAGATAAAGCCCCTAGGCCACCTTTAATACCTGCAAACGTCGATTTAATAATCCCTCGCCAAATATACGCTTCCGCACTATCACGGTTCTCTTCAACTAACATATCAGCGTTTGCTATCAATGCCTTAAAAGCCATTTTTTGTTGTTGCTCTTTTAACTGATAATTCGCTTTTGCCCACTCAGTTTGGATCACCGTAATATCCTCGCTAATTTCAGCATGAACCCAAGAAGAAGACAATAACAAGCCCATTACTATATAGATTACTTTCATTTTATTCTCCCCTACAAAAAGCGCTTAATAATAGGTAATTGCTTAACAATTCCTTGCTCAACCCACGAAGGAAAAACCCCATTCAAGCGGACAAATAATGCTTCAGGCCATCCCATATAATATTGAGCCCGATGCCGTTTTTTAATAAATAACACCAATGCCTTCGCCACTGATTTACTCGAATCCATTGTTGTTCCCAAAGCCAAATTCATCTCGACGACTTGGGGGCTGTTTAACGTCGTTTTTGTTGCTCTTGGTGCAAAATAACGTACATCAATATTCGTATCTGCTAATTCTCGACGTAATGCTTCAGTAAAGCCACGTAAGGCAAACTTGCTAGCACAATACACGCTGAATCCTGGGTAGCCGATACTGCCAAACGTTGACCCCACATTAATAATGCTTGCCTGCTGCCGTTGCTCTTTAAGCAAAGGCAATAAAGTCTGGCAAACCAATATGGCACCACACACATTGACCGCCATCATGTTGCGAATTGAGTCGGACGTCATTGATTCCAATTGTGCAAACGCACTTAAACCCGCACAATTAATGACCATATCGATCCCGCCTTTCACCTGACGACAGCAAGCCAATAATTGAGAAAGCCCTACTTCGGAGGTAATATCTGCTTCAACACAATAATGTCCGCCACCTAACTGTTGATTTAGTGAAGACAACTTAACCCTCTGTCTCCCAACCAAAATCAGAGTGGCGCCTTCTAATACCAACCGTGCTGCCACGGCACTGCCAATACCTCCACTAGCACCAGTCAATACAATGTTTTTTTTATTTAAATCCATTGTTTTATCACCGTGTTAATTGGCGAAAAATATCGCCATATAAGCGATAAAATACCTTAGCGCAATGAATAATATAGGCTTGCTCTTGTTCGTCTTCGATACGGTTCATTAAGGATTCAAAGAATTGAATATGTCCTTGATCTAATGCGCCATGAGATTGCAAATAACTAAAAGCCTCTTGAGGCAAACCTAAAGCCTGTCGGATCGCAGATGCAGCATGGCTGGCCGTCGTCACACTCGTACCTTCTAACACATGTACCATGCCAAAAAACCCCACTGGATTGGTTCGCGCTATCGTGTCATAAGCATAAGACACCATCAATTCAGTTGCTAAACTTGGTTGCCCATGACGAATGCGTTCTTTATTCACCCCGCACACTTCAATATCATTTAGAATCCACTCTTGATGACCGACCTCTTCTTCGATGTACTCTGCCACAGCCTCTCGTAACCATTCCTTCTCCTCTGGCAATTTAGCCCCCACCGCCATCAACAAAGGCACAGTATGCTTCACGTGGTGATAAGCCTCTGTCAAAAAAGCAATATAATCAGTGAGCTGAATCTGTCCTGACAACGCTTTTTCAATAATCGGGGCTGAGAATAACTCAGCTCTCGATACCTCTGTCTCTGATTGTAATGTCGTATAAAACCCCATCATGCCTCCTTATAAAGCTGTTCAATCTGTAATTGAAAATAATCATAAATACGTTGTCTAACAGGTCGTCCATTAACTGTGTATAACCCATCGACGGCCGACATTACCGCATCATAGCAATGCCATTTTTTTATCTTTGCATACGAAGGAAGATCTTCATTAATTCGCTGAATGGTTTGTGTTAATGCTGTTTCGCTCAATGCCATATTTCTTAACACCAACACCGCCACACAAAAGGGTTTCGCATCACCAAAAACAACAACTTGTTTGAATAAACCAGTCGCTAACAACTCACTTTCTGGCCATTCTGGATTAATATTTCGTCCGAAGCTGGTAATCAATGTATTGTTAATACGTCCATCAATATAAAGGTAGTCATCATCGTCAACACACGCTAAGTCTCCCGTACGGACTTCGCTGGGATACCAAGAACTCGGATCAGAAACATAACCAAGATAACAGGCGCCTTTAACAACCAACTCATTGGACTCAATGCTCACTTTAAGGTGAGACAATGGTTTTCCAACACTGTCTATCTGTTGCTCTGATGATGTATTTAATGCCACGACAGAGCCACACTCTGATAAGCCATACCCTTCAAAAACGGGTAAACCAAGATGTCGTGCACGAGACAATAAATGACTTGATACTTTACTTCCTCCTACAGCAATAAAAGAGAGATAAGTAGGTCGTTTTTCTCCTTGCTCAATCGCAGCTAATAACCCTATCAACAACTCAGGCAAGAGAATGATGGAACTCGGTTGGTAGGAGCTCATTGTCATCATAAAGCGACTAACATCAAACTGAGCACCGCCATCAAACCCTAATACAGATAAAGGTAATGCCACGACACATCCACCATTCAAAATGGGAGCATAAATGCCAGCAATGTTTTCTAATAATGTACTAAAAGGTAAAACAGACAAATGTTTCACCTCTGCCAACCCGACCGCCTGAGCTAGAGCCTTAGCGACTTGGCATTGATGATCAAAGCTCAGGCAAACTCCTTTAGGTTGACCTGTTGTTCCCGACGTAAAAGTGATTTTGCTCGTTCCTTCAGGTAAGGCAACAGGTTGACATTCAATTTGAGATAAAACGAGTCCATCCTTAAAAGCATCATTCTCAGTCAATGCCATCATGCTTGAAAGACGATCGCCTTTGATATGCATCACAAACTGCGCACCAGCGTCATGCAAGGCGTGCAAAATTTGTTGATCTGAAAAAAACGAAGGAATGGGTAAAATGATGGCGCCAGAAAATTGACAAGCCAAATCGATAACGGCCCACATAGGACTATTATTAAGATATACCGCGACAACTTGACCTTGATATGACTCAAAATAAAGCTGCCAAGCCATAACTTGTTGCTCGAACTCACGCCAATTTAAACAAATATTCTCACCTCGTAAGGCAATGTCATTTGGCTTTAATGAAGCATGTTGTTTAATAGCGGCCAATAACATTCTGTCCGCTCACTTGTTTTACAAAAGAAGCTATCACGCCTTGATAATGCGACAATACGAATGTCGCTGCTCGATGTCCTTTTAAACAGTTCATTGCATCTGGGATAGATCCCACAACCACGACCGGATCGTGATTATAATATTGTCCCCAAGAAGCACCGTTATCATGTAACAAAGAGGGATCTGCTTCACCAAGAGGATAAGTCCGCATAGCCAATTTCGCTATAATCGACCTGACTTGTCTTGTTGCTGTAAAGACCATCCACTTAAAACCAAGCTCATGCAATGTTGCCGCCAATAACACAAACATGATTTGGGTCGCCCCAGGTTTAGTCGAAGTCAGATTGCCTATTTCAACAAGACCATTTCTTGAAATTGGTTCACCTAACCGATCAGCAATAATCTCTTCTATGGGTTCTTTAAAGTATTGCTCTAAAAATAAACGTCGGTTTTCAGCCGCCTGAAAACCTAAAGCCGCGTGAAATGTGTTGGCTTTCTGACTTGTCATTAAAAAAGGAAAAAAAGAGCCAATATTAGCTCGATAGCTAGAATAAAAGCTGTCTCTAATATACGTTTCAACCGCATATCTATCAGAAGATAACGTTGTAAAAAGTGAAACTGAACTATAAGAGAGCAGTAAGCGACTATTAAGTCGACTTTTGCTGGTAAGCGCCGTATCGGACGAAAACATCCAATTTTTTATTGCTTCCATTATTATTTCCTAACTCACCATAACGATGGTTGAAATAATAGGGAATTATTCTTAAGACAATCTTAAGGAAAATAAAAGAGGAGAAAATAATCGAAAGATAACGTCATGATGACGTCAAAAACTAAGCGAGGGATAGAATAGAGATTTTACTGCAGAAACTGGTAGGCACGAGTGGATTCGAACCACCGACCCCTACCATGTCAAGGTAGTGCTCTAACCAACTGAGCTACGCGCCTGCCGTTAAGCAAGAGGATTATACAGACCCGCATATATTACGCAAGCCCTAATAAAGAAATGTACTCAATACGTTTATATTTTCATATTCAGCTTTCACTATAACGACGTTCAAATTTCATCAATTTAAACGTCGTCACCGTGATAGGACTATTTATTGTGCTGTTGCTAGACAATCCGCTACTTGTTGTTCAGTAATGCCTAAATCTTTCGACAATTGTGCAATTGTGTCTGCTTGTTGTGCCACTGTTTTTGCTTGGCTTAACATAGACACCAATTCATATTGTCCAAAGCTCGATAATACCGAGCCGGCCATATCTGTAATTGCGCCAAACATGCTTGTTTTGCTTTGCGCCAATTGAGCTTGTTCTGCTTTTTGCTGTAGACAGCCTTCTTGAGCGGCAACAGTTGGCGCTACCGTCGTCGGAGTCACTGCTTGGGTTTGTGTTACTGCTTGAGGTTGTGTAGCGGCTTTGGCCTCTGAAATCGCAATCGCGACACTGACAGAAGGTTTACCATCAACGGCAAGGCCATAGGTTTGTTGAAATTTGCCAATAGCCATTTGTGTTTTGACGCCCACTTGGCCATCTGCTGTCCCCGCATCATAACCAAGGGCATTCAAATCTTGCTGAATTTGTTTCACTAATTCATCCGCTACCGTCACGAAAGACACCGAGCTTAGAAACAAAAACATCACAAGTGCCATTACTTTTTTTAATACCATTATTTTTCCTTTTATAGATTTATTATTTTAACTTTACAACGATGACTACACTGTTTCAGGGCCAACAGCGATAGCACGAATATGTTGAATTTCATTACGCATTTTTGCCGCTTCTTCGAACTCTAAATTCTGAGCATGACGGTACATTTCTTGTTCCATCTGGTTAATTCGCTTAGCCAATTGTTTCGGCGTTAAGGCTGCATATTTCGCCTTATCTTCTGCTGTTTTAGCAATATATTGATGCTCTTCTCTATCTTCAACTTGATGATCATCAATGCTATCACGAATCGACTTTTTCACCCCTTTAGGCGTAATACCATGCAACTCATTATGGGCTTTTTGTTTTGTTCGACGACGGTCAGTTTCATCTATCGCACGTTGCATAGAACCGGTAATAACGTCTGCATATAAAATAGCTCTACCGTGTAAGTTTCGAGCAGCACGCCCAATTGTTTGGATCAAAGATCGTTCTGACCGTAAGAAACCTTCTTTATCCGCATCCAATATAGCGACAAGAGAAACCTCTGGAATATCAAGACCTTCTCGCAACAAGTTAATCCCAATTAACACATCAAAAACACCTAAACGCAAGTCCCGAATAATCTCAACACGCTCAACGGTATCAATATCAGAATGTAAATAACGTACTTTCACACCATGCTCGTTGAGATATTCGGTCAGATCTTCGGCCATACGTTTGGTTAAGGTCGTGACTAATACTCGTTCGCCTTTTTCCGCCCGAATATTGGCTTCTGATAATAAATCATCGACTTGTGTCGCCACGGGCCGTATTTCGATTTCAGGATCGATTAATCCTGTTGGACGCACAACTTGTTCCACTACAGAGCTTGCATGTGTCTTTTCATAATCCGCTGGTGTCGCTGAAACAAAAATAGTTTGAGGCGCTTGTTTTTCCCATTCTTCAAACATCAAGGGTCGATTATCTAATGCCGATGGCAAACGAAAACCATAATCCACTAATGTTTGTTTACGCGATCGATCGCCTTTAAACATGGCGCCAATTTGCGGAATCATGACATGACTTTCATCAAGCACAAGCAGTGCATCATCAGGCAAATAATCAAATAAAGTTGGCGGTGGTTCGCCCGCTTTACGACCCGACAAATAACGTGAGTAGTTTTCAATACCGTTACAATAGCCCAGCTCTAAAATCATCTCGATATCAAATCGTGTGCGTTGTTCTAAGCGTTGGGCTTCAACTAATTTATTTTGTTCGGTTAACTCGGCAAGCCGTAACCGCAATTCTTCTTTAATGCCATCCACCGCAGATAATAATTGTTCACGTGGCGTGACGTAATGTGTTTTCGGGTAAATGGTAATACGCGTTAAACGCTGAAAGACTTCGCCTGTTAAGGGATCGAAGTAACTGATTTGTTCCACTTCATCGTCAAATAACTCCACCCGAACAGCATCTCGTTCTGATTCCGCAGGAAAGATATCAATCACCTCTCCCCGAACACGATACGTACCTCGATGCAGCTCTACATCATTTCGGCTATATTGCAATTCCGTTAAGCGTCGTAAAATATCGCGCTGCTGGATCGATTCTCCGATGCTTAAATGTAATACCATTTCGAGATAAGCATCTTTATCCCCGAGACCATAGATACACGACACACTTGAAACGATAATCGAGTCACGTCGCTCTAACATCGCTTTTGTCGCGGATAAACGCATTTGCTCGATTTGCTCATTAACAGACGCATCTTTATCTATAAAGGTGTCTGATGACGGCACATACGCTTCTGGTTGATAATAATCATAATAAGAAACAAAGTATTCCACCGCGTTGTGCGGAAAAAACTCCTTCATTTCGCTATATAATTGCGCAGCCAATGTTTTATTCGGCGCCAACACCATCACAGGACGTTGGATCCGCTCTGCCACATTCGCAATGGTGAACGTTTTCCCCGATCCGGTCACGCCTAATAGCGTTTGCCACATCTCACCTGCTTCGATGCCTTCAACCAATGCATCTATTGCTGCAGGCTGATCTCCAGCCGGTTCAAACTCACTCACTATTTCAAATTGTTTCGCCATACATCTTCTGCAATAATTGTCTTTGGCGTATATTACCTGACCATAAACGAAATTGTGACTCAAAAGGGAAAGATTTTGGAAATCAAACTATCAAATCGTGTAAAAAGCATCAAACCTTCTCCAACCTTAGCCATTACTGCACGTGCTGCAGCTTTGCGTGCCGAAGGCAAAGATGTCATTGGTCTGGGTGCGGGTGAACCTGATTTTGATACACCAGAACATATTAAACAAGCCGCTATTACAGCGCTTAATAATGGTGATACCAAATATACCCCTGTTGATGGCACTAAAACATTAAAACAAGCCGTCATTGATAAATTCGCACGAGATAACCAATTAGAGTATCAATTAGACCAAATTCTGGTTTCTGTCGGCGGTAAACAAAGCTTTTTTAATTTAAGCCAAGCTTTTATTAATCCTGGCGATGAAGTGATTATTCCCGCGCCATATTGGGTCTCATACCCAGACATGGTATTGATTGCAGAAGGCGTGCCCGTTATCGTCGAAGCAGGCCAAGAGCAACATTATAAAATTACGCCAGATCAGCTTGAAGCTTCGATTACAGATAAAACCAAATTATTTGTCATCAATAGCCCTTCAAACCCATCTGGTATGGCATACACCAAAGCAGAGTTAATGGCATTAGGTGATGTCTTACGCCAACACCCTAATATCCTCATCGCTACCGATGATATGTATGAACATATCTTATGGGCAGACGACGGTTTTCATAACATAGTCACCGCTTGTCCTGACTTATATCAGCGCACAATCGTCTTAAACGGCGTTTCTAAGGCCTATTCCATGACTGGATGGCGTATTGGTTATGCGGCAGGTCCTGCGCCTTTAATCGCAGCGATGAAAAAGATTCAATCTCAAAGCACATCCAACCCTGCATCCATTTCACAAGCAGGCGCCGTTGAAGCATTAAACGGTGACCAACAATGTGTACAAGACATGCTAGTTGCCTTTAAAAAACGTCACGATATGGTCGTTGACAAACTCAATGCCATTAAAGGAATCAATGCCTTACCCAGCGATGGGACTTTTTATGTCTTCCCGAATATTAGCGAAGCCATTGCAGCTATGCCGGGCGTCAATGATGACCTTGAGTTTGCAGAAGCTTTATTAGTGGATAAAGGCGTTGCCGTTGTCCCAGGTACGGCATTTGGCCTTAAAAACCACATGAGATTATCGATCGCTACCAGCGAAGAGAACCTAAATGCAGCCTTAGAACGCATCGCTGAATTTATAAATTAATAAAAATGTCAGATGATGCTTGACCCAACGAGAACAAGCATCTATCATACTCGTCTTTCTAATCCCTGATAGCTCAGTTGGTAGAGCAAATGACTGTTAATCATTGGGTCGCTGGTTCGAGTCCAGCTCGGGGAGCCAAGATATATAAAGCCTTAGCAAATTAATCTAGCTAAGGCTTTTTTATTGGGTTTCGTGAATTTTTCGTAAAATTAATAAAGCCATATCTTCAAATGTGGTGTGGGGCCAAATACGAAAATAACCTTTCTTGTTCATCCCAATCTAAAGGGTAAGCTGGTTTTTGCTCAGTTACACGAAATAACTTAATCTTAGGAGCCGAAGCCAACCACGTTAAATTGTATTCATCAACCCACGTTTCAGCATAATTAAGAATTTGACAAGCCACTTTGAGCCTATGATTAAGCGTATTTGTCTTAACACCGTTGCCTTTTCTTCAATCAATCCATGGCTGTAAAGTCTCCATATGAAGGTTATTAAGCGGCATATTTCCTATCCAAGAGCTCCTTTATACGATTTTTCTGATAAATATTTCTCAGCGGCTTCACTAAGAATTCTCTCTTTGCGTACACTATAATTTTGAGCCTGCCTTGAATCTTCCATTAATTTAGCTAAAAACTTTTCAGCTTCTTCTAAATTAGATGGTTTTGTACTTTTACAAACGCGTTTGCCATTAATATGCTTATCAATGTGCCAAATATTGTTCTTTATAATAATTCCTGCACTTGCTTTACGTCCTACATAAAACTCCTTACGTTGATTAGAAGAAGTCATTGGTATTCTTTCACGCACCAAAACACCGTAACATTGCAAAAAAATGACGACAAGATTTCCCCAAAAATGCTTGTTGCCATCAATAACATTGAACTTGCCAGATTAGCTCACTAGAGAGGAGAAATAGCAACAAAATTTGCAATAGCACTCGCTAGTAAAGCAAAAAAAAAGTAGAAGTAAGAGCCTTGCTTGATAACTTTGGTATCCAGCGACTAAAAAAAGAGTTATCAAAATATGGCAAGCCAAAACTATTTTAGTGAGCAATCTAATTAGGCGTCTATATACATTCTTATCAACCAATAATGCTCCACACTAAAATTATTTTAATTGCTAGTAAGTACTTTATCTTGCATTGGTTCGCCCAATTTCAATCAACGCTCAATGGGCAAAGATGAGCAAATCGCACTCTGTATTATCAACACAATGACTTAATACAATAGAACAACACTTTGCCGATGAATTAACGCATTCATCGCCTTACAACATTGAGCAATGGCAAAACCGGCCTTGGAAAACAAAAGCCAAAAAATGGCTTCCATCACACCTAAACATCAGCTTTGACGTCTTTTCCTGATGTCAGTTATAACTGACAAGCTATTCATCCTCTGCTGATACTCCTTATTTACCGCTTTTCCTATAGTGGTTCTACAGATTAATACTCTGTCTTGTTATAACTTTAAATTTAGGAGACTAAAATGAATACTGATATTATTGAAGGTAATTGGAAACAGCTCAAAGGTAAAGCACAACAAAAATGGGGAAAATTAACCAACGATGATTTGGACCTAGTTGAAGGTCAATCTGAAGAGCTCGCTGGCAAAATCCAAGAAAGATACGGTGTCTCAAAAGATGAAGCTGAAAAACAAGTTGAAGAATGGTGCAAAGAGCAGAATCACTAACAGTATTACCTGTCCGCATCCCAAACCTTTGGGGTGCGGATTAGTGACTATTTGCTCTCAATCACACTCATTAATATTATTTTGGATATTTTTGATAACTTTATTATGTATCTCTTAGGTAAGCCCAGCCCTATCGTATGGGGAGCATCAACAGCCCTACACAACTTCATACCTTATTTTGGGCCGGCCATTAACCTAGCGGTAATCTCGTTTGTTTCATTGCTAACTTTCGATAATACTTATGCTGCCATGGCCCCACGTTAGTTTTACTTGACTTAAACATTTTAGAAGGCCAGATTATCCAGCCATTACTTGTTGGCCAAATCATAGCCGTCAACCTTATTATCATTTTTCTCTTTATTTTGGTTTGTGGTTCATTATCGGTTGTAGCAGGCAATTTTATTGCTGTAGCTCATGCTAGTAATCATGAGAATAATCTTTAATCAAAATAACCAAACTTAATTATCTGACCATAAGGAAAATAACATGAATATTTTTGATAGCCTACGTACCGATCACAATAAACAACGCTACTTACTCGATAGACTCATTGAAACCAGTGGTGATAGCACGGAACGCGACAATATTTTTCAAAAAATAAAGTCTGAATTATCTATACATGCCAATGCAGAAGAACGTTTCTTTTATGTTCCGCTATTTCAGCATGATTTAACCCAAGATATGTCACGCCATAGCGTCGCAGAACATCACGAATTAGATGAACTTGTTGAAACATTAGAGCAAACTGACTACAGTTCATCTGCCTGGTTAATAGAAGCTAAAAAATTGCATGATCGGGTTAACCATCATCTAGATGAAGAGGAGCAACAAATTTTTCAATTAGCCGGGAAAGTCTTATCAGATAAAGAAAAAGTAGACCTGGCAAAAGACTATATGCAAGAAACACGAATTGGCTAATGAGCTGTTAGGTAACACTAGACATTTCTATCTATTAGGAGATAATTTTGACGGCAAGAATGTAAATATAAAAGAATGTTCAGCTTTATTTGTTAACATAATAAATTTATAAAGAAGCTAACATACCAATGACAAAGAAAATGCCGTCAGCTGCCTTACTCAGCGTATTGAATGCTAGATCAAGTTATTCTAATAGATAAAGTCAAAATGATGAAACGTAGTAACATTTTTAACCGATAAATCCATTTAATGCTAGAAATCAAATCATGGTTAAAAATTCATACACCAAAACAAGTTTCTAATGACTTTTACATATCTTTAACACAAGATGTCATCGCCGATGCCATTGACCTGACCAATGTGTTGATTAGCAATGCATTTGAAGAATTAGCGTCGAATGGCCTAATTACCCATAAAAAGAAATTTTAAAGCCAGAAGAATTGAGACAAAAAATAGATTTTTCAGGTCCGTATTTTATATTTCGTGGTTTCGTGGTTAAGATAAGTAAAGCTAACCGATTCACTTCATAGTTTGCTCTTATCAATACGACATTAACAATAGAAAATTTACCCTCATCAACTATTCTTTTGGTGCCTCGCTGCTCAACAAGTTCTCATTATTCCCTTCGAGGTATTCTTGAGTCACCTTATTTTCAATACTGTTATCCGACAAAATATCTGCACTAGCATCATCAATATCATTGCTGAGAGTATCATTAGTTACCACCTGTTCTTTTATAGTTTCTTTTGAGCTTGTTGTCGTCAATTCAGGTTCAGATGACATTTTAATCTGATAAATAGGCTCTGGCATTACAATATTAGCTTGATCGAAAGCCCGTTTAAGCCGTCTGATCGCCTCACTTTGTACTTTAACAAAGCTGTAATGTGTCTGATCAACCCAACCATAGACTTGTAAAACAACATTAAAATCACCTAAAGCATCAATTAATATCATCGGTTTAGGCTCAGCTAATACGCCATCAATACTGCCGATGGTATCTAAAGCCAATTGCTGGGCATCTTGTAAATTCTGATCACTGGCAACTCCAATTTCGAAATCAAATCGCCTTTCAGGATTACGTGTGAAATTGATAATAACCGCCTTGAACACAATCGCATTAGGAATACGAATATGATTACCATCAGGCGAAATCAAAATTGTCGCACGTGTCGTTAAGCGTGCTACTGACCCCTCTTGGCCTTCTATACTTACAAAGTCATTCGCCTCAAAAGGGTTTCGCAAGCTCAATAAAATACTTGCAATATAATTTTCTACCGTATCTTTAACAGCAAAACCAATGGCCAAGCCGACAATACCTGCCGCACCGAGAATCGTGCCTAAAAGGCTGGTCGCATCTAATATAGAAAGGGCCAGGATCAAACCAATAACAATGAAAATGAAATGAAGGACTTGCCCAAACAAATTGGCAATAAAATTATTCGGAGCTACCGTTAAAAATAGACTTTGCCGATGAGATAACCACCTGCCAAACAACCAAAAAACGACGAAAACGATTAAACTGATGATCAATAAAGGTAAAACAGCCAATAATTGTTGCCCGATCTTACTCACTTTTGACCACACTGACTCAATACTCTGTTCTACATTTCGCGTCACAGTGAGTTCATTCTCGACCGCAACGACCCCGTCTATTTGTCCCGCTAATTTTAATGCTGTATTTTCATTGCGGGTCGAATGAATTTGACCTTTTAATGTCACCACTCCTTTATTAACTTTCGGTTCTATCAATTTCAAACCATCAAGTTGCTGAAAAATCTCATTGATGCGTGAAAGAATTTTTTTATCTTTGGCACCGTCGTTCAGCCCGATAGTCTCATCGGTTGTTATCGTATTGTCTGATGTCGGTTTAGCCGAAACAAGATCACGTAATTCATCAGCATTAAGCTGTGCACTCATCGACAAAGTACTGAGGCTCAACGCTAGCATAAAATTGATAAAAAGCTTAGTCATGGTTTGATCCGGTAGAGTTTAAAAATGAAGGCAAAAAATAAGTTTTTCAGATCGTTATTTTAAAATATCGAATCAAACAGTTTGATGTCAAATATCAGGCAAGTCTCTAATAATATCTTGATATTTTTGTTCTGTTTCATGCTGATCTTTTTCGGCATTAACCATTCGATTCGATACACTGATAATGACTTCATCCTGATCTTTAATCACAACCAGTTTAGACAAAGTATACAATGTCATCAATAACTTAATAATTACAGCATTATCTGACTTACCATGCTGTCGTAGTAGAAAAAGAGACCCCAGCAACACCTAATATTGATGTGGCACATACCCCCAATATGGTGCGTATGTTATCGGGATTTGTGTAATGTAAAAAAGACAGGATAAAAGTCATAACCTTTAGGAACCAAGGCCATATCCAAATAGTAATTTAACCAAGCTAAGCCGACCGAAAACATTAGGAATAAAAGAGGTATCATCCAAAAATTCATACTGAGAGAATCAAACAAACTAAGTAACCGTGTTTCAATGCTCTCTACCTCTGCGTGAGATCACAAAGCCCTATCGTAAATAGAACAACATCAATAATGCTGTTATTTTGATTCGGTTACCAGTGGCTGATTAAATGTCAGAGTACGATATGGGAATGGGATTTCTATACCCGCACTATCTAACGCTGATTTAATTTCTGTGACAACCTCATCACGAGACTTTCTAACATCTAGCGGTTTAGAACCCGTCCACCAAGTCACTTCAAAATTAATTGAAGAATCAGCAAATTCTTGAGCAAATATTTCTATTGGGTGTTTACCTTGGATAACCGTTTCACAACTTTCAACGGCCTCTTGAATAACCGAACGTGCCTGAGCAATATCTTCAGCATACGCAACGCCACAAATAATAGTCGTTCTACGTTGTTCTAAATCAGTTGTGATTGTTAATGGGTTTTTAAATAAAATACTATTTGGAATGATCACTAACTGACCATCCGTTTGACGAACATGTGTTTCGCGTATAGAAATAGCTTCTACTTTTCCTTCATAGTTTTCACATTCGATAAAATCATCAATTCGCATTTCACGACGTAATAAAATGATAATGCCGGCTAAGAAGTTTTCAAAAATGTCTTTAAATGCAAAACCAATTGCCACTGAACCAATACCTAATCCTGCTAACATTTTAGTCGGTGTCAAATCAGGAAAAGCAATGATGGCGGCAACCATAAACCCGATAATCCAAATCGCAAGGGATGACAGTAGCACGAACAGACTGATCAAACTTGGTCTTAGATCCGTATGCCTAAAAAGCCTTCTGGTAATGCGCCTCGTTAGCTGGGCTATAAAGTATGTCACCACAATAACGAGCAATGAGATCAATAGTTGAGGTAGGACTTGTAAAAACCCTCTGGCCATGTTCTCAAGTTGTTCAATAAAAATATTTAAAGGTGTCATAAAAATACTCTAATAATGAGAGTTTTCGAATATTACAAAAATGAAAAACAACTTACCTTAAAACCATCAACTGTATGACAGATATATTCCGCTGTGAAAGAATATGTTGTCGGTTCAACATTATATAAGGCTTATCTCTTAATACAGTCTGTTAACATTCTTAGCACTTTCTCAAAAAAGCGGTAGTCGACTCAAACTAGGTATTAATTAATGACTAAAAAGTTGAAGTTATAGTTTTCTCTAACACAGAAGAATGAGCTAAAACTATCCTACCCGATGAAAAATGGCGTTAACAAGTTTAAGAGAAAACATCTAACAAAGTCATTAATATCAGCGGGATTCTATGATCTTAAAGCATACCATTATTTCTTAGCAATAATGTAAACAGCGTGAACAACGCCAGGTATATAACCAAGAATCGTTAACAAAATATTGAGCCAGAAATGTTTACCTATCCCAACTTGCAAGAAGACACCTAAGGGCGGCACTATAATTGATAGTATTATACGAATTAAATCCATGTTGCTTATTCCTTATAACTAGTTCTTTAGGAGCATTAATAACTAATACCTTGAACATGGTGATTTGCTACAATTTCTATCCTAAATAGGCCCCGCTAGCAAACAATTCAGCAACTGACATATCTTCTGGGAGGTCATCAGGATAGATTGTGATTAACTCATCTTTCCTTCTAATTAGCATACCAACATCATAAACTACTTTTCAAAATTAGGTAAGCTAATCTATTCGCTCACTAAACTGAACAATCCTTGGCCATCGATTATGGATGTTTGCATCTTCTAGCTCTGGTTCAATTGTTACAACACAGGTACATTGTTCATTATTATTCCTAGTCAAAAGTCTTTGTATAAATTGTTCTTTGTTCAATTCATGCCAATGGCTATTACTTTCGAAACCTTTTTCCATAAAACTCAGAGCAGGAATTTTAATAGGTGTTGGAAAATATTGTCTTAAAACATCACCTTTATGTTCATAATAGCCCCCACCGCACATTAGACTGTTTTCTTATGCCCTGTAGGCTTACAAGCTGGGGCAATTACATCAGGCATATCACTTCTTCTCATTAGCCTTGTTGACGAAAGAGTAAACTCTCCGTAACGATTATTAATAGCATCAATGGTTTCATTATATCACCACATTTGTATACACCATATTGAGCTAGAAACTTAGCAGCCCCTTTATTGATACTGTTTAATTCTGTGATGGCTGACTAGACAATAGTTGCTCTGATTAATTTGGTGCCAAAATTGTCAAACCATCTAGCTTATGCAGCTTGGCGACATATTTACCCACGGTCTTATTTTCACTCATACCAATGCTACATATCAGGCCAGAAACATTACTAATTGCGTATTGAATCTATTTGCTCATCTCATCTGGTGTTCCCTAGAGATTTTGACATCGGGTCAAATCTAGGAAAGCTTCATCAACACTGTAAACTTCGACATCTGGCCTTAGTAAATTAATCTAGCTAAGGCTTTTTTATTGGAGTTTGCTTCAACTCTCTTTATACCTATCCCCTCCACATCATCGCTCCTTCTTAGTAAGTAAAACTGCCCCCTTAATTCAATATTATTAGTCTTATATATCGTTAAACAGTTCTCAAAACTATAACAAAATCCAACAAATAGCGGTAATACCTCACTTTTATTATCAACTAACTATTCTCTCTATGGCAAAGATTCGTTACTATCATGCTGTATTCGACGCGATAGGATGAGGTAGATGATACAACTGACATTAACGGAACAAGTCAACGCTGTAACTAAAACGCTGACTGAAGACATTAAGAATAATAAACTCGACCTGCCATCTCCCCCCGATCTATTGATCGAGCTAAGACGTTTAGGTAATGATCCAGATTCTACGTCTACTGACATCGCAGAGTTAGTGAAGCATGATGTCAATATTGCTGGGCGTCTGATCAAAATTGCTAATTGTGCATTATTTTCCTCAAGAACACCCGTTAGCTCTGTTCAATCTGCTATTACGCGTCTAGGCCTAAAAAAGGTTCAGTCTTTGATTACAGGCTTAGTCTTAGGCCAACAAATCATGCGAAATAAAACCAAAGGGCTGGAGCATTTTTGCCAACAAGCTTGGCAAGACAGTAATGATATTGCCGCATTAAGTTATATCCTCGCTCAAAAGAAAAGCACAGTCGATCCAGAACAAGCCTTATTAGCAGGTATCACCCATAATATTGGTGCCCTCCCCCTTATCCTTAAACTCAATACAGTTGAAGCCTTAAGGAATGATCCTAAGGTCATGACAATGGTCGCTGATGTGGTTATTCCCAAACTGTATCGTAAAGCTGGTCATTTGATTCTACAAAGTTGGCACTTTTCGCCTGAGATTATCCACGTCGCCATGGAACACAACCAATTAAGTAGAGATACACAAAATGAAGTCGATACCGTTGATATCGTCCTCATCGCTTATCATTTACATCAACTCCCCCAATACGACCGTGAAAACGAACCGTTATTAAGCCGTAGCCCCGCCTTTAAAAAGCTTTGGCCAGATTGGCAAACAGCCGTTGAAGAACTCGAACTTTTCGCAAGCGAGATCGAACAAATGAAATCAGATATGCGGAGTTAACTAATACAATCAAAAACTTAAGTTATAAATTGTCATATTAATGTAAATTAAGCTTGCCCAAGGCGATATCAATCCGTATAATTTCGCAGCTTAAAGCCGGTATAGCTCAGTTGGTAGAGCAATTGATTTGTAATCAATGGGTCGTAGGTTCAAGTCCTATTACCGGCTCCATATATCAAAGCCCTAGTGCATCATGCACTAGGGCTTTTTTATTATCTATACTTATTCATTCTGTGACCCTTTCCAATAAATAAAAATCCATTGCTTGCCCACGCCTCGCCTTTCGGTGATGATAGATAAAAGACAATATTTCGACGCCAAACGAAGAAAAATGGAGTTTAGGCGTGCTGACACAAGGAATTGCTATCATGCATTTTATTGACAATCTATCGACTCAAAAGAAGATTTTTTTTCTTGTTATTACTTTGCTACTCATGCAAATGATGACCTCCGGTTTTGGCGCCTTTAAGATCCAAATGATCAGTGAAGAATTTAATAATATTCAGCAAGAGGCCATGCCTTTAACTGAATTAAACGCTGATATCACCATCAAGCAATTAGAATCAGAGATATTAGTCGAAAGATTATTTCGCATTGCAAATATTGCAAGTTCAAAAGAAACCATTCCAAGTTTACATCAACAAATTCTCACGCTGTCTTCAGACATCGATCAGGAAATTATTCAAGCAGAAAATATTCTTCACGATGCTTTAAAGCACCCATTAACTGAAGCTTTAAAAACAGAGATGACAGAATTAGAAACGCTACAATTAGCCATCGAGAAAGAACATCAACAATTCGACGTCACTGTTGAGCAATTAATTACCTCTATCGAACAAGGCCAGCAGATCAGCCAGCAGCAAATTCTTGATTTTGAACAATCAGAACAACGTATTAATCAGCATTTAAAAGACATGCTTGTCAATATAGAAGTCATGGCCGAACATACCATTGAAAAAGTCCACCAAGATGAAATCTCTGCTTTATATAACCTGATTATCTTCGCCGTCTTATCTTTACTCATCGGCTTGTTATTGTCCCAGCAACTCGCTAAACGCATTACTGCGCCGATTTATGCCTTTATGGATACCTTGACCAATATGTCAAAAGATAATGACTTAACACATCGTATGAATGACACTCGCCAAGATGAAATGGGCCAACTTGCCGGCACTTTCAACCAATTTATTCAAAAGCTACAAGTTTTGGTTCAAAATATTACTACCGCATCTCATCAATTGGCTTCAGCTGCAGAAGAAACCTCAACAGTGATTCATATGACCAGCAAGGATATTGATGAGCAAAAAAATGGCACCATTCAAGTGGCTTCTGCCATTAATGAAATGGCTGCCAGCGTGCAAGAAGTCGCATTTAATACCGAGCAAGCGTCCAATGCTGCCAATAATGGTGGCCAGAATTCCGATAATGGTAAAGTCACCGTGCAAGATATGGTTCACGCGATTGATGATTTAGCACAAGAAATTACCCGCTCATCTGATGTCATTACCCATGTTAAAACCAGTAGCGAAAATATTGGTAGCGTCTTAGATGTTATTAAAAATATTGCAGAGCAAACTAATTTGTTAGCACTTAATGCTGCTATTGAAGCTGCACGTGCAGGAGAGCAAGGCCGCGGCTTTGCTGTTGTTGCTGATGAAGTACGCTCACTTGCACAAAAAACACAAGGTTCAACCCATCAAATCGAAGCATTAATCACCGATTTACAACAAGAATCAGACAATGCTGTCACCTCGATGAAAAACAACCGAATGGGTATAACAACACTCATTGAAAAAGCTGACTCTGCCACAGAATCACTCAATGCGATTACCGACTCAGTGCACGCCATATCTGAAATGAATATTCACATCGCCAGCGCAGCAGAACAACAAAGCCATGTCGTTGCCGATATCAATAAAAATATCAGCACGATTCAAGAAGTATCAGAAAATACAGCCGTTGGTAGCAAACAAATTGCCTCAGCTAGCCAAGAAATTGCCCAGTTAAGTGAAGATTTAAGAGCGATGGTGCAGCAATTCAAAGCCGCATAAATGATGCTAGGTTAGTTTCACCAAGCAGACATTGCATCGATACAATCACGGTTTAATTGCTTGGCCATCTCAACACTGGCTGACTCGGTATAACACCGTAATTCTGGCGCATTACCAGAAGGACGTAAGTGCACGATATCACCATTATCAAACGTCATTCTGACGCCATCAATGGTATTAATATCAATAGGTTCACCTAAAAAAGGAAAACGTGTTGCCACAGCTGACTTATCATCAATCATCGTCGCTAAGATTTCCTGACTCTCAACTGTTGGGAAATCTTTCAATCGATCACTCGCTGTATAACGATGTGGTAAATCAGCTAGCAGCTGCGAAATAGAACATGTCGCATCGATCGATAACATTAATATAGTTAACGGCACGATGACTGCATCGCGTGTTGGTAAGGGCGTCAATGTTCTATCATTAATCGTAATTGGCGATGCCTGTAGAAAACCACCATTGGCTTCATACCCCACAACACGGTCGCTTTGTGCCAATAATGACGTCATCGCTTCAATAACATAAGGTGAACCAATTTTTGTTCTTGTCACAATAGCAAAGTCACCTGATAGCTCAACGGCTGAATTACTGCTGATGGGGGTCACTACGGCCTCAGCCGATAAATAACGCGCGCATAATATTCCAGCCACGTCGCCTCGTAACCACTGCCCATATTCATCACTGATTAATGGCCTATCTCCATCACCATCTGTCGAAATGATACAGTCGAAATGATGCTCATCACTCCACTGCTTTGCCAGACGAATATCTTCAGCTCGAATCGCTTCAGTATCCACGGCTACAAACTGCGTAGAGCGCGCTAATGACACAACATCAGCACCTAATTGCTCTAAAATTATTTTCAAGCAATCTCGAGAAACAGAAGAGTGTTCATACAACCCAATCCGCTTACCGTTAAAACAGCCATTAGGAAAGAACTCAGTGAAACGCCGAATATAGGCTAGTCGAGCCTCATCGACCGACTCAGGTAAAACTTGTTGCTCAATAAACATGCCTTCTGCATCAAACTGGCTCTCATCTAATTCAACCGTTTGTTGCCGAATCGCCAGCTCATCGGGTTTTAATATTTCGCCATCCGCTTTATTAAACTTAATCCCATTACGATCATCGGGAATATGACTGCCTGTTACCATCATCGTTGGCATTGCTTGTGTTAAACCATATAAAGCGATAGCAGGTGATGGAATATCTCCACAGACAATGGGAATACATCCTTGATCACGAATTGCTTGCACAGCCGCCGCCATAATACGTGGCGTGCTATCACGTAGATCGCCTGCGATCCCAATACGGTCGCCACGCTGACATTGCTGTTGTTGTGTTAAATATTGAATAAAGGCAGTGACATATAACCAACAGACTTGATCAGACATATCCTTTACCAAACCACGAACGCCACTGGTACCAAATTGGACACCCGATGTCGCCATTAATTGGTCAATTTGAATCACTGTCATCTTAATCTAATTCCGATAAGGCTAGTGCCACACTGTCTTTCCAGTCAGGCAGCCGCAAATTGAATGCTTGAGCTAATTTATCCGTATTCATCACAGAATATAATGGTCTTGTAGCCGGCGTAGGATAGGAAGATGTCGTAGTCTTATTTAGCGTTGCGACCGTCTCACCTTGTTGTTTTAAGTGTTCAAAAATGTCATTCGCAAAATCATACCAGCTGCCTTGACCTGATCCTGACAAATGATAGAGTCCAGAATGTTGTTTCCAAAAATTTTCATTGGATTGTGCTGATAATGATTGAGCAATAATCAGAGACGTGACATCCGCAATATGACGACTCCAGGTCGGTGATCCCACTTGATCAGCAACGACAGATAACGTGTCTTTTTCTCTCGCGAGTCTTCTCATGGTCAACAAGAAGTTGTGCCCTCTTGTACCGTACACCCAACTAGTCCGAAGAATTAAGTATTGGCAGCCACTATCTGCAATCGCCTGTTCACCCGCCAACTTACTTTCTCCATAGACATTAATGGGCGCGACATTATCGGTTTCCAACCATGGCGTTTGGTTATCACCATTAAACACATAATCTGTTGAATAATGAATCAGAGGAATCGCTAATTTCTTAGCGCATTCAGCCATAGTAGCGACAGCATAGGCATTAATTTGCATCGCTAAGTCAGGTTCGGCTTCTGCCTTATCAACAGCGGTATAAGCCGCCGCATTGACAATCATATCGGGCTTGAGCGATTCAATCAGTGAACTAATAGTCGAACCATTACTCAGATCTAACTGTTTCCTGTCACACGCAATGACATTAGCAAGACAAGCTAAACTACGTTGTAACTCATAGCCAACTTGGCCATTTTTACCTATTAATAATATTCTCATTAATCGTAATAAACCGCATCTTTAAAAGCGAGTCCAGCTTCATCTTTTGCCGATAAACTCGGCTGTCCTTGATGTGGCCATTCAATCCCGATATCAGGATCATCCCAACGAATACATTGTTCATGTTCAGGGGCATAATAATCAGTTGTTTTATATAAAAAATCAGCCGTCTCGCTTAATACAACAAAACCATGAGCAAATCCTGCTGGCACATAAAACTGATGATGATTGTCAGCTGATAATATCGTACCGGCCCATTGGCCAAATGTCGCCGAGCTTTGACGCAAATCAACAGCGACATCAAATACTTCACCTGCTGTCACTCTAACTAATTTTCCCTGTGCTTGCTGCGTTTGATAATGCAAACCTCGCAACACGTTTCGACCTGAGCGTGAATGATTATCTTGTACAAAATCTTCATCTATACCGGCAATCTCACGTAAGTTCGCACGATTATAGCTTTCCATAAAAAAGCCGCGCTCATCGCCGAACACTTTCGGTTTTAATAATTTCACATCTGGAATTGTGGTGGTGATGACTTCCATTTAAAAAATCTTATCCGTTAAAATACTCATTAAATAATCACCATAACCACTTTTAATTAAGGGTTGGGCAAGCTTTTCTAATTGCTCCGCAGAGATATAACCATTACGATACGCAATCTCTTCAGGACACATGACTTTCAAGCCTTGGCGTTTTTCGATAGTTTGAATGAATAATGATGCATCTAATAATGAATCATGTGTTCCAGTATCAAGCCATGCCATACCTCGGCCCATCACTTCTACATGCAATTCACCGCGGTCTAAATAATGTTGGTTCACATCCGTAATTTCTAATTCACCACGGGGTGATGGTTGAATATTCTCAGCAATATCTACCACTTGATTATCATAGAAATATAAACCCGTGACCGCATATCGAGACTTTGGTTTAGCCGGTTTTTCTTCAATGCTTAATGCTTTACCTGCCTGATCAAAATCGACAACACCATAGCGTTCCGGATCTCCTACAGGATAAG
The DNA here is from genome assembly GCA_024685975.1 of Piscirickettsiaceae bacterium. Classification (GTDB taxonomy): domain Bacteria; phylum Pseudomonadota; class Gammaproteobacteria; order Nitrosococcales; family Methylophagaceae. The sequence goes on from JAIBDZ010000002.1 coordinate 113,134, forward strand.
CAAAAACAGAGGCACCTTGTTGACGCTGGTCTGCTGCGATCATCATTTCCGCCAGCTCATGACCATAATAAACATTGTCCCCTAACACTAAAGCAGAAGGATCATTTGCAATAAATTCTTTTGCTAACGGAAAAGCTTGGGCAATACCTTCAGGTTTATCTTGCACAATATAGCTTAGGTTTAATCCCCACTCTTCACCTGAGCCTAATAATTGCTGCAGTCTCGGTGTGTCTTGCGGCGTCGAAATGATACAAATATCCCGCATACCCGCCAGCATTAATGTCGACAAAGGATAATAAATCATCGGTTTATCATAAACAGGCAATAACTGCTTACAAATCGCCCGTGTCACTGGATACAACCGTGTGCCACTACCACCAGCTAAAATAATACCTTTTCTCGTTGTCATGATCCCGTCTCTTGTAGGCCTAAACGTTGCTGCTGGTAACTGCCATCAAGTACATGTTCACACCATTGTTTATTATCTAAATACCATTGCACTGTTTTACGTAAGCCAGACTCAAAGGTTTCTTCTGGCCGCCAACCTAGCTCACGCTCTATTTTGCTGGCATCGATGGCATAACGCTGATCATGGCCTGGTCTATCGGTCACGAATGTAATTAAACCTTGATGCGGCACATGAGGCGAATCAGGTAATAATTCATCTAAAATGGCACACAAACGATGAACGACATCCAAATTTGTATGTTCGTTAAAACCACCGATGTTATAGCATTCACCCACCACGCCGGTTTCTAATACCACTTGTAATGCACGAGCATGATCATCCACAAATAACCAATCTCGGATATTATCGCCTTGCCCATAAATAGGTAATGCTTTTCCTAACTGTGCATTACTTATCATCAATGGCAATAATTTCTCAGGAAATTGATAAGGCCCATAATTATTCGAACAATTGGTCAATAATGTTGGTAAACCATAGGTGTGATGCCAAGCTCGAACTAAATGATCACTGCCGGCTTTACTCGCTGAATAAGGCGAATTAGGCTCATACGGCATGGTTTCCGTAAACAAACCAGTATCACCAAGCGAGCCATAAACTTCATCTGTCGAAATATGATGAAAGCGAAATGAAGCTTGCTCTTCCGTATCTAACTGTCCCCAATACTGACGTGTTGCTTCTAATAAAGTATAAGTGCCAACCACATTGGTTTGAATAAAGTCACCTGGACCGTCAATAGAACGATCGACATGAGATTCCGCTGCCAAATGCATCACAGCTGTCGGTTTAAACTCAGCAAAAGCCGCAGCCATCGCAGCCGCATCACAAATATCTGCTTGGACAAAACGATAACGTGGTGACGTTGCCACACTGGTCAATGATTCTAAGTTACCCGCGTACGTTAACTTATCAATATTTAATATCTCATAGTCTGTTTCAGCAATAAGATGGCGAATCAGTGCTGATCCAATAAAACCGGCACCACCTGTAATGAGTAAACGCATTTATCTCTCTTTAATTTATCTAATTAATTATTGTCTTAACCACAATAGGTACGACCATTAATTCAACAAGGCATTAATCTCATTTAATAATTGAGTATCTTGTTGTTCTGTTGCTTGCGATTTCGCTTTCATCAAATATTGTTCAGCCTCTGATGTCTGAGCCAATTGGTGATAAACGCTGCCTAAATGATAATTAAACACGGCAACTTCTGGTGCTTTAATCACCACACGTTCAAGTACACTTTTCGCTTTTTCAAGCTCACCCAATTGTGCATAAACCCAAGCATAGGTATCCATAAAATAAGGTTCAACCGCACTTTCAAAACGCATCGTTAGCGTTCTTGCTCTCTCCAAATTCTCGGCAGAAGTAAACTTATCAGTTAATAAGCTCGCTAAATTATTCACTGCCACATCCAAATCAGGATTACGCTCAACAATATCTTCATATAACGTTTTTGCTTGCTCAAATTGGCCAAGGCTTTCGTACAACGAGGCTAATGGCAAGGCAATCGCATTACTTTCTGGCAACACAGCTAAACCACGTTTAAAGTCTGCTTCTGCTTGCGCCATATCACCTTGTGCTTGACTGATATTAGCCAATAATAAATAGCCATTTTGCCAATTAGCTTCTGCCGATAAACCCGCTTCAATCGTTTCGATCGCTTTCGGCCAGTTTTGCTCTTTAATATAGACATTGGCTAATACACGATGGGCTGGAATTTGTTGTGGATTAGCGGCTGTAAAGTCGGTCAGATACGCTTTCAATTCATCAAGCTGAGATAATTGCAAATAACAATAAGTCAATTGCTCAAGGGCTGCAGTCATAGTCGGCGCCGTTTTCAATAATGCTTGATATTGCGAAATAGCTTCTTGGTACTGTTCTTGTCCCTGCAAAATGCGTCCATCAAGATATTGTGCCATCACTGAACTTTGATTTTGTGTTTTAAGAGATGCCACTACCTCTTCACTACCCGCCCAATCACGTTGTGCTAATTTGATTTGTGCTAACACTTGTAATAAAGGCTCATTGTCTGGTGTCATGGCTAATGCCTTTGTCACGACGGCTTCAGCGCGTTCAACATTATCTGTTGCCATGAGGCGTTCTGATACAAATAAAGCTGCTGTCACATTACCCGGCGCTAATTTTAATGCTTGTCTAAAATGGTCTTCAGCTAATTGCACAGAGCCTGTGCTGGCATAGGCGCGACCTAATAATGTCATTGCATCGACTGCTTCAGGATTATTACGCAACACAATACGCAAATTGGTCACAGCCGTATCGACATCACCATCTAACAGGTTTAATTTTGCTTGCAACATCAAGGCATTTTCATCTTCTGGCGCTGACTCAAGTGCTTGAGTCACTTTTTCGCGTGCAGAGTCAACATCACCTTGTTGAAAAGCGTAATTTGCTAAAATCATATCCGCACGTCGGCCATTATTCCCATCAGGGTCTTTGGCAGAAATAGCTTGTAATGTCTCTAATGCTTGTTCTGTTTGTTCTTGTTTTAATTGCAGTGATACTTTTGCAAAACGGAAATCATAATTATCAGGTTCTTGAGCAATATACTCATCTAATAACGCCACCGCAGCATCAGGCTCTTTGGTTTGAATTAAAGCTAATAATAAAAGTTTAGCTTCTTGATGATCAGCATGGTTATCAACAAACGTTCTGATCTCTTCTTTAGCCCCAGCATAATCACCTTGCATATTCAGTAATCTTGCTAATGACTTAACAATCCATAATTCATCCGGTGTTTTCACCATCAATTCACGATAAATACTCTCGACTTTATCGAATTCTTTACGCTCTTCATAAACAGCTAATTTCATCGCCACTAAGGCCATATTGTCCGGATCAATAGATAGCGCATGCTCAATTGTAGATAATGTTTTAGCTGTATCACCTTGTTCTTTATAGAGAATAGCTTTAACCGATAAGGCTTCGATATTTTCAGGATCTAATGACAAGACCAAATCAACATCTTTATTTGCAGCCCCATAATTTTTCTGGCGCATATTAATGGACGCGCGTAAAACCAACGCACCGACCTGTTCAGGCGCGACATCTAATACTTTCTTAGCACGCTCTGACGCTTTTTCATAATCACCTGACAATAAGAATAGTTGTCCCAACTTAACACTCACACCTTGATGTGTAGGATCTAACTGTTCTGCTGTCGTTAAATTTGCATACATGCCTTTCCAGTTTTGGCTTTTTTCATCTAACAGTGCCAATTGGTAAAAAGGTTCTGCTTGCGTCGGGTCAATTTGAATGGCATTTCGAAATTCTAAACTGGCTTTTTCAACTTTTCCTTCAGCTAATAGGTCTTTACCACTGGCCACAAAATCAGCAGCACTATCAGCAGATGAGCCACAGCCAGTCAATGAAGCAGCCAATAAGGCGGTAATCAATGTATGTCGTAATGCTTTCATCTTAATCTTCCTAATCTAATCAATGTTATTAAACGGTTTAATCATATAACGTCTTATACCGCAATAACATCACGTTAAAGTTATAGTGTTGGCAGCAGCTGATGTAACTTAGCCGTCAAACCCAACTCCCTATTTAAAAATTGCTTACTTTCTTCTGGGCAAGCTAGTCTCAGCTGCTCATAAAATGATTTATCAAAAGCCATCTTCTCGATGCCTTCAGCAAAGCTGTCGATATTATTCGTTTGTGCTTGATAACTTGCTGTCGGCATTTCTCCTAATGCAGGCACAACACCACTAGCAATAAAAGGGCGTCCCGATAACACAGATTCTGCAGCCGTCATCGCAAGCCCTTCATTAAAACCATCTGTCGTTGGAATAATAGATATATGACAATCACGATAATGCTCAATAAGTTCTTCCAACGCTACCCAGCCAGGAATGGTCACCACATCATTCAAATTCATTTCTTTTGCCTTAGCCTGTAAATCAGCTAATGCTGGCCCTGTACCACAAATGACCCATTCAAATTGGCCTGGATGTTTTTGCTCTAATCGCTCCGCCATTTTCAAAATATCAAATACACCTTTAAACACGGCAACACGGCCGATAAACATAATCTTAAAAGGACGTTGCTCATGTGCAGGTGGTTGAGCAATATTATCAAAATAGCTTTTATGAAATTGCGCCCTAAATGGCACATATTTTTTCGCAACTGCCGGACCGCAAAGTTGAACTAATTGTGTTTCACATTCTTTCGATACGCCCGTAATGGCATTAGCACCATAACGAAAAAACCATTTATCACACCATTTAACGATTCTATCTGCAGGTTTACGTGGCGGGAAGCCAGAGGGCCATAATGTGTTATGCAATATTGAGACGACTTTGATGCCGAACAAACGGAATAAAAACAACATAAAGTAATGGGTTGCCCCAGAATCAATTAATGCAATATCCGCCTTAAACCGTAATGCACGCCCTAACATCATAAAACCATAGCCCACCTCACCAAGATGGTAAGACAATCCTGACCCTAGAAATGCAAATGTTGGCTTTACTTTATGTTCTATCACCATGTCGTCATCTGTGAAAACTTCTGCATTGGCACGGGGTGAAAGCATATAAATTTTCGAGCTCGACTCTTTACAATAATCTAACGTCTGTCCACTGAATGTAATCGAAACTTCATGAGGGTCATGAATCCCTTCTTTCCAGTGTTTATAACTGCTAATTAAATCGGCATTACCACCGCAAGCATAAAATAACCTATTGTTACTCATACTTATTTCCCATACCTCAACCTTTTCACAATGACAATCCTATATAACGCTATTACTCATTTTGCAATGAAAACCTACTCCATTGTTTACCGTTTTATCTAATCTAATACATAGTTGCTTAACTCAGTATCCGCTTTAACCATAAAGCCGATTAAGCGCTCATCAGCTTGAGTTAATGATTCACCAGGTAAAACGGGTGTAACATGGCGCACCAAAGCACCATCTGTTCGGTTTTTAAACACCGCATCTAAAAACAAATACCATTTATTGATATATTCATTAGCCACAATACGTCCATGCCCTTGGAACCAATAATAAACTAACTGACGTTGCTCGCCTTTCTTAATGACAACACGATTAGCCGGGTGATCATTAACTGTCACTCGTTGCAAATCAGCAATTTCCCAACCACCACCAGGAATACAAACTCTAGGCGAATGAGGAGAAACCCCTTTTCTTTGTGATTGATAATACGCCACATAAAAATTAACAGGGACAGGGTGGTTCTCACTGACATAATTAGCCATCAGATAATCGTCCATACCTAATTTTTTCATAACATCATCATCTAATTTTTCATGCTTTCCTTGCCAATCATCTAGGTACATTGGGAAATTAACAAATGAAATATGATCCGGAAACACTTCTGTTCGCTTATCTAAAAATTGACTTGTCATCATTGCGCCGGCTATCAACACAATCGCCACAATTAATGGTGTACTTGATATCGGACCTGAACTTTTTAAAGTTCCATATTGATCTGGAACAGCCACAACGCCGAACACTTTCGCCAAAGACACTTGTTTATTGGTTAAGCGTTCAAGTAGCCAAACTAAAGCAAATAAAATCACCGCACAGGCCATGAAAATGATCCAGCCCTCGAAATCATGTAAAAAGCCTTCGGCCATCGAAATACCCCAGTTATCAACTAAGACACCAATCGCACCGATCCTAAAACTATTCATAAAAATCGTAATGGGAATTGTCGCTAAAAAAACCACCGCACGTTTCCAAAAAGGTGCTTGGTAAAAGTAAGCGGCAATAAAGCCTAAACTCATTAATGGAAATAAATACCGTAAACCACTACAAGCCTCTACAACCTGTAACTTGTACACACCTAAATCAATCACATTCCCTTCAAGAAACACGGGAATATTAAATGCTCGAATCACATCAACACCAATCGCCGATGACCAAAGTTGTAACTTAGCAGTCAAGACCACCTCAATAACATAAGGCAATGGAATCGCAAACAGCAACAATAGGATAGGTGCAATCGTATATTTTGTCGCCCGCCCAATAGTCACTAATGAAAGCCCTATCAGTAACAAAATAAAGGAGTATTGGATCAATAAAAATAACGCGCTAATTTCACCCACTATCAACACGATAATCGCTATCACAATGGCCAATACACCTGACCATAGCGGTTTACTCACCGATGAGAGAATCAGCTCTTTCTTCTCCCAGAGAATATACAACGTCACCAATGGAATAAGGTAACCGTGGCTATATTCTTCTTGCACGCCCCATCGTAATACTGCTTCAGACAATCCTGTCCAATAAGTAAAAATAGCTAACCCAATGGCCACAACAAATAAACTAACTTGCCTAACACTTAACAAAGAGGACTCCAATAGCAATAGACATTGCTTCCATTCTTTAAATTTAATGTTCTTTAACGCATCTCAAAACGATGCGATACATGATGTAAAAAAAATAGACGCTTTAACGCCTTACTTATATTCGACAACACCAAACTCCGTTGTTGTTGCTGTAATCTCGCTTGAAATAATAACAATGTACCCAACATGGCACTATCAATATATTGTAGATTTGCACAATCGATCACAACATCACTCGAAAAATGCTCAACAATCTCTTGTAAAGGCATGATTAAATCATCAATATTAAACTGCGTCACACTCCCACTGATGACTAACCTTACCTGCTTATCATCATACAAAACATCATAACGATATGTTTGATGATGCCATCGTTTCAAATGCAAGCGCTCATACAACATTAAAGGTAACACTTTGACGATACATAATCGTAAAAGACACCATCCATCACGCCAATAACGACGCCATAAGCTGGGTTCTTGTTTTATACGCCACAGCCATTCTAATCCAAACTGCTGCCAATGTTCAGGAGCACGCTCTATATGACCTGCAACAAAATTAATGACTGCACCTAAATGACTTTTTATCGGCGCATGAATACGTGATTTATTTGCCTGCAGCCAAGCTTGCCCTTTTTGAGCCCCCAAAGCAACCAAGACAAAATCAGGTTCTGCATCATTAATCCTATCTATGATCGTTTGTCCACTCATTTCCTCAACGCTGACAAAGCCGGGATCGTAATAGCCACAACTCATGACACCACCTTGCTCAATATTCAATTGGCGATGGGCTTTTTCAGCAACACCTTCCTCACCGCCGAAAAAAAAGACCTTGATCGGTCTTTCTCTCTTTTGACTTTGCAACATCGAAAATAAAGACGAACCAGCAACGCGTTCATGAAACGGTAACCCCAATAATTTCGCAACCCAGATCAATGGCATACCATCTGCAATAATCAAATCACTATCGACAACAGACTGATAGAATGCGGGATCTGTTTGAGCTGCTATCACAAAGTTTAGATTCGGTGTCGTCATAAAACACGCTTGTTGCTGCTTAACCGCTTCGTCAACGACAAGACTTGCTTGTGATAAATTCACATTATCGAATGGTAAACCTAAAATGCTATACGCTTTTCTCATCATTTCAGCTGTTTTGGGCTCGTAAATAGAAATAGCCACCCTGCTTTCTTCACGGCTTCAACAAACAGTATTGAAAAAACAATGCCAACTAAAGTACCAAATATCAAATGGAACAAACCAGATTCAATACCGAAAACGTATTGCATAATAATCCTAAATCCACTACCAAAAATAATATGAACCAAATAAATTTCTAGTGAATAAGAGCCTACTATTTTTATCCATGCTACGTTTAACTTACTTAATAAATGAGAAAAAACAACTACCGATAAAATCGCTATAACAGCAATGATTAACGTTAACAAATCATTCATAAATAATGATGGCAGCATACCTTGGTAAGGTACTAAATACATTGCTAAAGAAAAAGTAAATATCGCACCAACAGTTCTAAGCCAAAGCTTATCTATGTGCTCCTCTTTAAAGTGTGAGAGCGCTATACCTAAACTGAAATAGATGCCAAATTGATAAACTGAATTCAACACACTCCATGGTGTCGATAACAGTTCATGCAAAAAATAGGTTAACAATGACAAGAATAAAATAGACCGGACGCTAGACGTCATATAATAAACCAGCGTGTATAACACAAACATGACAAACAAAGTATACAAATACCAAAAATGGTCGCTTGGTTGCCATAGAAAAGCGTAGATATTTTCAAATGATTTTTCAAAATTAGTATATTCACTTAAACTGATTTGCAAGCTTAATTGAATAATCGACCAAACTAAATAGGGGTAAATTAAAGTATGTAATTTATTAACAATAAGTCCGGAGGTCTCTCTTTTTTTCAAAGAACCTATAAAAAACAGTCCTGATAAAAAGAAAAATAACGGCATATGAAAGCTATAAATCAGTTGATCCAATAACAACATCATTTCGTGATTTATCGTAATGTCAGCATTGACGACGCCACGAGCCACATGACCAAACACAACGAGAATGATGCCAATACCTTTAGCGTAGTCCACCCAATCTAAGTGCTTTTTAATTACCATTTATTCAACTTCATGCTGAAACAAACTATTCAATTTCTGAACATTTGATGACAAAGAAAAGTACTTTGTCACATGTTCAACAGCTTTTTTTGTCATTTCCTTGGCATCATCTTCATTCTGAATCAATTGTACTATCGCCCCGGATAATGCAGTCTCATCATCCGGTAAAATGCAAAGTCCTGTTTCACCATCGACTACTAACTCAGGGATCCCTGATATCTGTGTCGAAATCACGGGAACACCTGACATCATCGCCTCCATTAGCACAACAGGGATGCCATCCATATCACCGTGTTTATCTTGCTTGCATGGCAAAACAAATATATCCAATGATTGAATAAAGCGGGACACCGCAGTATGAGGTAAGGCCCCCATCATCATCACATCGTCATCAAGCTTTAACTGTTGGATCAATGTTTCCATATCAGCCATCAATGGACCTGAACCCACAATAGCGAGTGACACATCCTCACCTTGTTGCTTTAGTAGCGCTATTGATTTAATTAAAACATCAATGCCTTTTTTCTCAACTAGTCGGCCAACGACACCGATTTTGATAGGATTTGAAGGCTTTTTCCATTGACGTGTTACAAATTGTTTCGGATCGACACCACAACGTACGATTTCAATCTTGTCTTCATTTGCGCCGATATCAGATAAATAATGGCGATTAAATTCTGAAATCGTACCAAAGAATGTGGCACGCTCAATTTTTTGTTGCAATAACCACCCACGTTCGAATAAGTCATTGGCATGAGAAGTCACGCTAAACCCAATTCCAGCCAGTTTAGTCGCATACATCGCAATATCTGTTGGTATATGTGCAAAATGAACATGTAAATGCTGACATTGATGCTTTTGCAACTCATCGGCTAACATTCCCGCAAATACAAAACGGTATGCCAAGCCCATTGTTTGTCGTTTAAAGCCTAAACAACACATATCAGACAATAACATGCCAACAGTTGAAAAATAACATCGACATTGACGCGTCATTAAACGCCAATGACTCCGAAGAAGGTCTCTTTTTTTAGTACCATACAACGTCGTCACTTTTTGTTTTATCAGTTTAACCTCCGGCTCATCAAACTGACCCAAAGGAAAATGTACCGAGAAAGGAACAACCGTGGTACCTAAACGTTCAAGTTCTCGTATATCGTTATAGACAAACGTAGCAGATAACGCCGGTAACTCAGGCGCAAGATAAGCAATCTTCATGATGCGTGTTTTGACCGCCAAATTGGTTCTTGACGTGCATTTAATTCTGCCGTTGCTCGAGACTTACCTTTTAATAAACACGCCCATTGATATTCACGTATAAATGCAGATAACTCTGCATCTTCAAAACGAGGCACTCGGGTCAACGCACTTTTAATATATCCCCACATCATTGCCAAGCCCCCCACCACATAAGGTGGCCGAGACAACCTGAAAATCCCAGAAGCCAACATATACACGACACCAGTTCCCATAAAATATTGACCAAAACCATGCCTGATTCGACCGGTAATAATATTCTTCTGACTTGATCCCATGGGTCTTAAATGCGTAAATTGAAGATCAGGCTCATCCCAACTTTGAGCTACCCAACCTAATTGCCGACAACGATGTCCATCAATGCCATCCCACATCACTTGTCTGACAAAACCGCCGATTTCTTCAAAACATTCGCGACGATAAAACTTGGAAGCACCAATGGCATTTTCATCTCCACAGCCTTCGCTGACAAACTTTCCTGAGTCTTTATCGATATAATATGGTTTGCCACTACAGTTACCTAACCTTGGGTTATCATGCATCCGCTTCATCAACGTCTCGAAATAACGCTCAGGCATAATCAAATCAAGATCAAGCTTACAAATAAAATCGAATTGCTGAATATCTACCGTATCCAACCCTTCGTAAAAAGCCTCAATCACACCGGGCCCGACACTTCGATGCCCACGGTTAACCCGTGTCACAATCTGGATAAAATCATATTTTTCGGCGTATTCAGCTAAAATATTCGGAGTTTCATCTGTAGAACCATCATCGACAATCACCCACAAAGCGGGCTTAATTGACTGAGCCACAACACTATCTAATGTGTTCAGCATAAAGTCAGCTTCATTACGGCAGGGTGAAACAATAACGTAGTTAGTAAGCACTATTGTATTTATCTCTTATTTGACAATGATGAAAAGAATATCATTACTCTGTGACATTTTTCTGTTTACTGGTTAACTTTTTAGCCAAGCCAATCCAGTATTTTTCATAATAAAATGTCGATAAATGGGCTAACAAAAACAATAAAATAAATAATAATGGCCTTTTGGCATATTTCTCTATCGTTTCACCACTGCCTAACCAAGTATGAGCTAATAAAGGGTGAATGACATATAAGGCGTAAGAAACACTGGCTAAATACACCAATACTTTTAAATTAAGTAAAGCAGACCACTTGTTTGATGGCTGGTATAGCGTTGAACCAACTAATGTTGCCGCTAAATAAGGTCTTAAATAATTCATCGCGCCGGAGTCTGGATGACAAGAAATCAAAAAAAATACTAAGATATAAAGTGGGTTAACCCAAGATAAAAATCGTGGAATTAAGGTTCCTAAGCGATGATTAAACGCTAAGGCCAATATAAGCCCAGCCAAAATTTCATCAATACGATAATACGTTGTGATATTCACAAGAACACCGTCATGAATCCTTAAAGCTGTCACGGCCACCCCCACAACAGCAAAAAAAATTAATGCTTTTTCCTTAAAGAAAAAAAAGCCGATCGCAATCATTATATAAAATTGCATTTCGATACATAAACTCCAGAAATGAGAAGAGCCAGGTACAAAATACATTGGTGGCGAATTAGCAAAAAATAAGAAATGTGGTATTGCCAACTCTATCGATGCGCCGAGGATAGGTAATGCCACAATGAGATATAACCACGCCAATGGCACAATTCTGAAAAAACGTCGAACGATAAAGCTTTTTACATCAGGTTTTTGAATCAAAAAATGCGTGATTAAAAAACCTGACAACGTAAAAAACAATGCCATGCCAATCGGGCCAGCGGTTTCATTTAACCGCCATGCTTTTGGTCCTAAAGGCAACAAATGTGCAGCCAGTACAAACAGAATACTGAGACCACGCCAACCATCTAATACGTCAAAATAGCCGCCAGCGTGATGTTGTCTTACTGACAAAAGCTTAGCAATGCTGGCTTTTAGCCATGTCAACATATGCATTCCAGTTTATAGGTGAATGAGTCGTTAAACGTCATCAGGACGTAGAATACTACAATCGTCCATCCACGCTTGCAGAATCAAACAGGTATTTAATATCGTAAATAACATGTTTGTCTTTAGTTAACGCTCTTACGCCATCAATGCCCATCGCTTTAAATTCATTATGCGACACAGCAACAATCACAGCGTCATAATGATTTTGTTTTAAGTCATCAATCAATGACACACCATACTCCGCTTTCGCTTCGTCTTTACTGACCCAAGGATCGTAAATATCGACTTTTGCATTATATGTTTCTAATTCCTCGATCATTTCAACCACACGGGTATTACGCAAATCAGGACAGTTCTCTTTAAATGTCAGCCCCATCATTAAGATATTAGCGTCAACAATATGAACCTTTTTCTCAGCCATGAGTTTGACAATTTCGCTCACGACAAAATGCCCCATATTGTCATTCACGCGCCGACCAGCGGCAATTAACTGTGGGTGATAACCTAATGTTTCCGCTTTATGAACCAAATAATAGGGATCAACACCAATGCAATGTCCGCCAACCAAACCAGGTCTGAAAGGTAAGAAATTCCACTTAGTGCCAGCGGCTTCTAATACTTCTTGTGTATCAATCCCAACACGGTTAAAAATTAAAGCCAATTCATTCACTAAAGCAATATTAATATCACGCTGTGTATTCTCAATCACTTTTGCAGCTTCAGCGACTTTAATACTGCTGGCTTTATGTGTTCCTGCCGTAATAATCGTTTGATATAACTCATCGACAATCGTCGCAACTTCAGGTGTTGAACCAGAAGTCACCTTTAAAATCGTTGTTAATGTTCGCTCTTTATCACCAGGATTAATTCGCTCTGGACTATAACCGCAATAAAAGCTCTCATTAAATGTCAGGCCAGACATCGCCTCTAGGATTGGCACACAGACTTCCTCTGTTGCACCGGGATAAACGGTTGACTCAAAAATAACAATATCGCCTTGCTTTAAATATTGTCCGACTAGTCTTGTTGCGGATTCTACGGGCGTCAAGTCCGGCGTTTTGCTTTGATCGATAGGCGTCGGCACCGTGACAATATAAATATTCGCCTCAGTCAGCTTGCTTGCATCAGCAGTACACTCTAATAAAGTTGCAGAGGCAATCTCTTCAGAGGTGGTCTCCAGAGTAAAATCCTTCCCTTCATTTAACTCAGCAACTCGCGAAGTATTGATATCATACCCAATAGTTGGGAAACGGCGACCAAATTCAACAGCTAAAGGCAGGCCAACATAGCCCAAACCAATGATGGCAATTTTGACATTTGCATTATCTAACATCTCATTCAAATCCTTATTTATACTCAATCAATCGCCCTTTGCGACCTTTGATATGATTACCCCAAAATGACAGTATGCCCATCAATTGTGGCCATTTAGCACACACCGTTGACACGCCATAATACAGGGCTTGTCGAATTGTTAAACCTTTATAATTAGCACTTAATACAATTTTGAAAATTTGCACAATATAAAGCAAAAATAGACTACTAAAGACGGCATCATACAGACTTAATATTACGACTAGAATCGGAAAAACGAGCGCCCACCATATGATGCTCATCATTTCACGACGTTTAAAATGTTCACTATCACGACCATGAAGTTGGAAATTATTAGCAAAAGCATAACCCGCTCTTTTCGCTCTTTTCCACCATTGCCCTAATTGAGTCATAGCAGCGTCATGCAAAGTCATTTCGGCATCAATACGTTTTATTTTCCAGTTGTTTTGACGCATTCTGTAACACATTTCAGGCTCTTCACCCGCAATCAATGCATCATTAAACCCAGAAACAGAGCGAAATGCATCAATTCGTATCAAGGCATCACCGCCACAAGATAACGCATCTCCAACAGGTGAATCCCATTCAATATCGCATAACAAATTAAATATGGACTCTTCGGGAAAGCGTTCACGACGACGACCACACACCACAGCATAAGCTGCATGTTTATTCAAAAAAGTATAGGCTTTATCAACCCAAGTTAAATCCACTTCACAATCGCCATCTACAAACTGAATATATTCTGTATCAGGAAATAATTGACAGATCTTTTCGGCACCCGCATTTCTTGCCCGAGCCGCTGTAAAAGGTTGCATCATATCCAATGTAACAACTGACACACCTAACTTTTCTGCACTTTCCACACTCCCATCCGTCGAACCGGAGTCAACATAGACAATGTGCTCAATAGAATGAGATAAAGAACTCAAACACCGAATTAATCTATCACCCTCATTACGACCAATGACAACAGCGGCGACTTTTTCTTGCATCGTGCTCATAGTTGAGAAATTATTTTGGCAGGAATACCGACTACAGTCGCCCCAGCAGGCACATCATGAACCACGACAGCATTAGCACCAATCGTCGCATCTTCTCCTATCATGACATTACCTAATATTTTCGCACCAGCACCGACATTGACACGCCGCCCTAATTTAGGCGCATCATAAGGCGCGTCAAGAGACTTATTACCCAGTGTTACACCTTGTCGAATAATACAGCCATCCCCTATTTCGCATTGTCCATGGATCACAATACCGTGTTGATGTTCAAACACGACCTTATCTCCTAATTTGACGCTATAAGGTAATTCAATACCATATTTAAATCTCACATGCCGTTCACAAAAACGATATAACACACTCATCGGTGCACGTAATATTTTGGAACGAATCGACATTCGCCAATTGCCGAACCGGTAAACTAATAACACACGAAAACCAGCACGGTAACTAGAACGTCCATGTGCTTGCCAATCACTTTTAATGTGTTGCCAAATCGTCATTACGCTTTAAACCTATCACCAATAAAACGACCAATGAGGCTGTTACGCCAAAAGTCAGACAACATGCGATAAGGGTCTGTATCTTCTTTTCTTTGGAGAAAACGCCTCACTCGCCACAAAGCAAAACCAACTCCCCATGCAAAATCAGCTCCCAATGTGTATAAAACACCATGGTTTTTCATAAAATAATATTGCCGAGCTTCAAACCAATATTGAGGACGTCTACGCTTTTGAATATCTCCGCTAACGACGCCCGTGCTTTGTCCCACATAATGAATCACACGACTTTCAGGAACATACCAACATTCCCAACCATGACGCTTCGCCTGTAAGCAAAAATCGGTTTCCTCAAAATATAAGAAATACTGCTCATCCATCAAACCGATATCATCAAACACTTCAGTACGAATCAACATCGAAGCACCCGCCACCCAATCCACTTTCGATGGTTCGTTAGGAATAGGCATCGACACTTTTTTATGACTCAAAGCGCGGCTCACAAAACCTAATCGTAACGCCGACTCCAGTTCACTCCATATAGAATGAAAATGAAAAGCAGAGCATTGGACTTGCCCATCTTCCCCTTCTAATCGACTCCCTATAATGCCAGCCTTAAGATGTGTATTCATAAAGGATATTAACGCATCAACCGCACCATCCAATACACACGTATCAGGGTTCAATAACAAAACATATTCAGGCCTTGTTTCTGCCGATGCTATTGCCTCTCTAATGGCAACATTATTGCCATATGAGAAACCACCATTATGAGGCGAACTAATCAAGGATACGCGTTCCTCAAGGTGATGCTCTTTAATATAGCGTACTAAGACATCATTCGAATCGTCCCCAGAATCATTATCAATTACTGCCACACAGTCACGCTCAATAGATAATTGAGGCAACAAAGCAGCCAAGCTTTGACAGACTAAATCAGCCGCTCGATAATTGACTATGACAATAAGTAATCGCTTATTTATCATTATGATTAAATTGCCTGTTGATACAATGTAGTCAATATTTTTGCCGCAGTGTATTGATCGTATTGTTCTGTATGCATTGTGGCACCAGCACTTGACCATTTTGACAATAAATGAGGGGATTCGTAGACAGAGTTTATAACATCCATTATGCCATTTTTTATAGCCTCATTAGCAATCTCAATTTCTTTTCGTAAAGGTTCACCGGTCAGCCAAACACCCTCCCAACGTCGCTGTTTACCAAGATTAATAGGAATGACATAACCTGTCTTTTGATGCTTCACAAGCTCAGGAAAGGCAAAAATATTCGTCGTTACCGATGGAATGCCCAACATTGCAGCTTCAATAATGACCCAACCTAAACTTTCATCAAATGAAGGAAACAACAATATATCGCTTTTAGCTAGCAACGACATGACTTCAGAGTTAGGTAAAGCCTTACTTTGTTTTATCCATGGGGTCTCACCCACCTTTTTTTGCCACTCTTTAGCGCTAGGTGAGAACTCTTTTAATGTGTAAGAAGATTCTAAGAACTGTCCAATGAAAGTCATCTCAATCGAAAGCCCATTTTCAACTAATTGACTCAAAGCGTTATAAGTAGGAACAAACCCCTTACGAAACGCATCTCCGCCGATAAAAATAACCTTTAGTGGCCTATTCTGCGAAAACTCTCCAACATTCTCCATCTTGGCTTCCAGTTTACTGTCTTTCGGTAAAGCTACTCCACCACGAAAATAAGAAATTTTATCTGCGATGTTTTTTTCCCCTAGACTTAACATTTCTTGCTTAGCTTGTTCAGCGGCTGTTTGGCTTAGTGCATAAATACCTTTACATCGCTTAGAACGCAGCAAAAAATACCCCAACCGTCTTTGCCAACTTGATATATTGCCAAAATAACGAGGCATTTCTAACTCAAATGTAATCACAAAAGGTTTCGTTGTTATAGGTATCGCATTCCACGTATGTATTAAATCCACCTTGCTCGGTAATACAATCGGAGTATTCCTATAAAAATTGCTCCCCTTCAGAAATCTATGAATAGGTAATGAATAAACTCTTTTAAAACTCACACCTGCTGTAGGCAAAGCATAAGACACTCTCTCATAACCATAGCCAGGGAATAAAATCCCACTAACAATATCTCCATCATTGTACCCCCGCTGACCAAGCTCAGTGTTTGACTTAATATCCATCCCTTTCCTAATTAGCCTTAACAGAAATTAAATGATAGTTTTTCACTTCATTATTGTTTGATAAAAATGCTTAAGTGACTGTTTTGTATTCTCTAAAGAATATTCTTTCGCCTTCTCAAATCCTTTCTTCCTAATATTATCTTTTAAGGATGCATTATTTTGTAGCCGTATCAATATTTCGGCCACCCCTTCACAGTCACCGTCTTTTGCTACTAGAGCAGTTTCACCGTCAATCATATATTCATCGCCGCCGCCGCCACTGAATCCGATAACGACACAACCACAATTCATCGCCTCCAGTTGCGGTAAAGGGAGTCCTTCTGGATATCCAGTTGCTAGAAAAATATCTGCTTTTTGATACTCTGCAATTAATTCAGCTTCAGTCAAACCATCAACGATGTGAAACTCAAAACTCAATGATTTAGCCAATCGCTTTATTTTGGCCAACTCTTCAGGGTGCTTTCGTGATAAAGCTAAAATTCGGTTGTTAATTCTGACTGCTGATTTGGGAAAAAAACGACTCGTATCGATGCCATTCGTTATCGCCGTTGACTCGACCCTCATTGTTTCTTTTAACTTATTACAAAGATGCTGACTACAGTTAATCACATAGTCATACCCCATTTCAGTGAAGTTTTTACCCTTGTCTGCTGACTTCAAACGATTATCATGATAACGCCAGCTTTGACTTTGATTAAATAGCACCTTTATCGCTTTTTCAAAAGACAAACCTAAATACGGTGAAAACTCTGGTGCGACAACAACATCATCTGTTGTAAGCTGGTAACCAATATCAGATATATGTTTAATGCCAACATCATAGTCAAAGAAATTGCCGGTATATTCCCCCATCACCAAAGGATGAGCTTTATAGCCTAACTCCTGTAACATTAGACAGTGTTGATACATCACTTTTACACCACCTACTGGCTTATGTTTTACAAACACCGTTTCCCGTAAATATTTTCTAAACTCTTTATCTCGGATAGCTCGATAAAGCTTCACAAAGTTAAAGCTACGTTTGTGTAAATCGGGTATAAGGTAATAGATTGTCCCCACAGATAAATCAACCTTTGTGATAAATATGAGCCTTTAAGGCTATTTCAGGATTAAAAAAAATAAATTCTTCCAATTCAATAAGTTAGTAGGAGCATGTTGACATGCTTGCCACCCTTTTTGAATTCCCGCTTTTTTCTTACCAGAACGATGTAAACGCCAAGCTTCGGAAATAAGGACTCCTGTGATCTGGTTTAAACTGGTAGAAGCTTTCTCCTCAAAATCAGGCAAACTTGGGGGGGTAGCCCGTTCTAGATCATCTTGCCCATTTAACTGCCTTTGCTTTAAAAATTTTCTAGCAGTTTCTTCAAAGAAGACACGCTTATTTGAAGCTTGTGTATGTGTGATAGAGTTATCATGTAAGCGATAATAATAGCTATTTTGAGGAATAAACCATATTAAACACTGACCAGACATCCTTAACTGAAAGTCAATATCTTCGGAAGTAATAAAATAAGGCCTAAAACCTTTTAATTCAACAAACACTTCCTTTTTTGTCAGAAAAGTACACAAACTCGTCCTTGTTGTACCAGACTTCAATTCAAGCGTAATATCCTCTTCAATATCACCACATTGAAACTCTGCAAGAGGCTCACCATCACTATTCATCGGTGTATAGTTTGAACAAACCGCACCGTACTCATCGTGTTTATCTAACCACCTTACCTGCCAATCCAACCTATCATTTGGAAACAGATCATCAGCATCACAGCGGCAGATATATTTTCCTTTAGCAACCCCAAGTGCAGTATTAACTGCATGAGCAGTTCCCTCTTTATTATTTTTAATTAATTTTATTCTTCTATCATCGATAGAGTTTACGATCTGCACACTAGTATCTATTGATTCATCATCAATAATAATGAGCTCAAAATAGGGATAGCTTTGCATCAAAATTGAATC
Organism: Piscirickettsiaceae bacterium; assembly: GCA_024685975.1. Lineage (GTDB taxonomy): Bacteria > Pseudomonadota > Gammaproteobacteria > Nitrosococcales > Methylophagaceae. The sequence continues at coordinate 132,290 of JAIBDZ010000002.1, forward strand.
AATGGCATCTTCAACATAATCTGCTGCATTTTTCATTGGCATAATGACTGTCACTAAAGGCTTGTCATGCTGAACAGACATATGAACAATTTCTCCCTTTTCCACATTGGAATTTATCAAACAAAATTTTCAGTTACTGCAATTATTGCATACCAATGGGAAAATACTGTGACAAAATCGGCTAAAGCAGCTCTATACTCGCTATAAAACTATAAAAACAACCGATCCGACAAATGGTTACCAATGAAATAGGAGATGAAGAATAATGGCCACATTCGAAATTCATTAAACCAACTCAATAGCTGATAGCGCCTCATCATATAAAAAATAATAGGAATTTCAACTAAGGCATTTAACGCTATAGCAGCCACTGCCCCTTGCATGCCCCAAAAATGAAAAGCAACAGGAACTGAAACAAATAAAAACAGTGTTGATGTAGCCGTCATCATCATAATAGATTTAGTATTACCTAAAGCCATCAACACAACACCTGCCATCGTCGTCCCAAGGAATAAAATAGACAGAGACAGAATTTCTAACATCCATCCCGCTTCGATATACCTATCATCGTATAAAAACGCAATAATATAGTGGCCACTACTTGCCATCAGTCCAACAACGATCATCACAGCGATATCTAATTTTTGACGAATACGGTAATAAATTGTCTTTAATTCATCAGGCCGTGTTCTAGCCACTTCACTTAAGGCTGGATAAAAAACAGAGGACATCACCTTTCTGACTATTTCCTTAAAAGCCATTGCCAGAAAAAAAGCAATCGTATAGACACCAAGTTCTGCTGACGTCACTAACCCGCCCAATAAGATACGATCCCCTTGTCCTGCAAAAAAAGTAAAGATAGAAGAGCCAAATATCCATTTCCCAAAATGAAACACCTCTTTTACTGACGGCTTGTCCCACATAAATTTTGGTAAAGCCCCAAAATAAACATGGTGTGAAAAGGCCATTTTTATAAAAGCAGAACATAATGTACCAAATACTAACGACCAGACATTTTGGTAATACCAAGCTAAACCGATCATGGCGATCAGACCGAGCGCTTGGCTTAATAACTCGATAGCAACGATATTTTTTAATTGCAATTCACGATTATGAACAGCAATATTGAGCGAATTAAAACCCGCAATTAAACCACTGATAGACATAACCGCTAATAAGGCTGGCAAAAGTGGGTCAGCATAGACAGATAACACAGGAAATAGGCCAGCCTGATTTGCTAATAAAATACTGCCACTGATCATCAGCATCAATACAAATATCACCACACCACGCAAAACTTGTACGGTCCATGCCGTATTTAAATAACGCGCGTCACCTGTTTTTTTACTTTGAATAATATTTTGGGCAATGCCTAAATCGGAAAACATATTAATACCAGTCAAAAAAACAGTCACAACTGCCATCAACCCAAACATATCAGGGACTAATAAACGCGTTAGAACCAGGTTCCCGCCTAAGCGTATAAGCTGTGACACAACATGTCCGACAAGAACCCAACTACCAGCTTTGACGACCTTATTTTTTAAACTACTTACATTCGTCGTCATTTTTGTCCATTTTGTAAAGTCATGATAGATTGGCTTGTTAATTTCATCTTTGAGATAGAGAAAGTTTATGTTTGTTGCATATAAGGCCTATATCGTCATCACAGCCCTTAGTCTAGCTACTTTTTGGTTAGCGAACCGTCATTTACCAGCAACAATAAGTAAAACAGAACTAAACCATTGGAAAACAGCATGGTTGATATTAATAACAGCAGCCTGTTTTAGCCCTAATGTCTGGGTATTTTATGCCCTTTTCCTATTAACAGTTGTGATCAAAGTACCTAAACTCCCGCAGAAACGAATTTTTTATTACCTTTTTCTACTATGTAGTGTGCCACAACTCAATATTATTATTCCTGGTATTGCAGGGTTACCATGGTTATTTCCGCTGTCATACTCAAGAATAGCAATAATCGCTCTCCTCTTGTTCGTGTATTTAAAAACCCCAAACAAACCAAAACTGTTTCAATTAAGTTCAGATAAATACATCGTTAGCTTTCTCGCTCTGATCATGTTACTTAAGTTTCGAGATGATACTGTCACAAATGGTTTACGACAAAGTTTTGTTCTGTTTATCGATATTTTCATACCATACTTTGTTTTATCCCGTCACTTGCAAACCCAAGATGATATGAATAAAGCTTTATATGCCTTGTTTATCGGTTTATTACCGATAGCAGCTATTGGTATATTTGAAACAGTCAAATATTGGCTCTTATATAGCGACATATACAGGTCCTTAATGGATAAATATATATTTTATGATGTTCGAGCTGGAGGAGTGAGGGCAGTTGCGTCAACGTCTGGCGGCCCTGTATTGGGGTTTTTAATGGTTGTCATGTTTGGTTTACTACTTTACTTACAAGCATTCATCAAAAGTCGAAAAATGGTTTACCTAGCTGGCACAGTTATTGTCTTATGCTTATTAGCTACTAAAGCTCGTGGCCCGTGGTTAGGCTTTATCATTCTTATTGCAGCATACCTCTACACTGGTAGAGCAGGCGTCAGAAATATTTTCAAATTCTCCGCAATTGGGCTCGCGATCATCCCTATTCTAATGCTCACGCCTAGCGGCCAAAAATTTATTGATTTACTCCCATTTATCGGAGACACACGAGCTGATACGGTCGACTATCGCTCAAGGCTACTAGAACAATCTTGGATAGTAATCCAGCAAAACCCTTTATTAGGATCAAGAACTTTTTTAGATGCGCCTGAACTCGAAATAATGCGTCAAGGGGAAGGAATTATTGATATCGTCAACACATACTTGCAAGTCGTTTTAGAAAATGGTTTTATTGGTTTAACGTTATTTATTTTTATCTTACTTAACTTGCTTTATCGAAATTACAAAGTCATAAAAAAGTTGCCTGATGATGCAATTGAGTTAAAACACATGGGTCGAGCACTTTTCGCTTCACTTATCTCTATTATTTTCACTATATTCACTGTCAGCTCTGTTAATTATATCCCTGTTTTATATTGGGTTATCATTAGCTTAATAACGACTTATTTAAAAATTGCAGATAACACATTACAAATATCATTAAAGAAACGGGGCTAATCCTCAAAAAAAGCCCGGTATTAACCAACCGGGCTTTTTACAATGAAAAATCGTAGCGTTTAAAACAATATACACTTACCACCAGCACTCGCACGACATTGACTTGGATCAACTTGTGAGTAATCAGCTTGCAATGCTTCAAGCACTCCTGATTGAGTCACAGTGCCCTGTATCACAGGAATTGAACCATCGCCCATATCTAACTGGGTAACAACTGTGTCATTAATAGATGAGCTTCCAGTATTAGGTACTGTCGCATCAAAACCAGTCACACTATTCGCTGAGCTTTGGCCCGTATAAGTTGCCACGCTCGCGTAATCTCCTTGACTTACAGGTGATGTACCATCGCTTGATGACATACTACTAGATGATGAGCTACTTGACGAACCACCACCTGAAGTACTACTGCTTGATGAACCACCAGCCGCAGTAGAAGAACTACTTGAAGATGAGGCTTGATTCATTGTATTGTCAGCACTTGCAAATTGTTCAACTTGTTGTTGAGCGACATCAGCAGCGATTGATTCTCCGTTAGCTATTCTTCGAGCTAACTCTGCTGCTTCAGCTAAGTCATCCGCTGTTGATTGTGCTTCTGCAGCTATCAATGCTTTCGCTTCGGCATTAGCCAATGCTTTTGCCGCCTTTTCAGCCTTTCTTAACGCTTTTGTTGCTGCTTTTGCTGCTGCTTTTTCTGCTGCTGTTGCTTCTGCAATTAAGTCGGGATCTACAGATGCTTGAGCCTGTTCTGCTGCCAATGCTTCTGCTTCGGCTATTGCTTGGGCTTCAGCTGCTGCTTGGGCTTCAGCTATTGCTTGAGCTTCAACTGCTGCTTGGGCTTCAGCTATTGCTTGAGCTTCAGCTGCTGCTTGGGCTTCAGCTATTGCTTGCGCTTCAGCTGCTGCTTGCGCTTCGGCTTGTGTTTCTGCATCTACTTCTAGGTTCACATTATTGCCATCCATTACAATTTCAGTATGACGATTACATATATTACTACTTGTATCAGTATTAGCATTTGCATCACTCTTGGCAATACACGTTGATGTATCCGTAGTTGAAGGTTGACTTATCGTATTTTGCATCACAACAAATGGATTTAAGCCATCAACAGTAACTCCAACTGCACCATCATGACTCAAAACAATATTATTGTTTTTAATTGTCACGTTCTTCGATTTCAAAGCATCTTCAGTACGAACAGGTACTTTCACACCATGAGTCAAAACAGATGCTTGGTCGATCATCACATTATCTTCAATCACCGCACCATCACAAGATGCACAACCAATGCCAACATTACCCACATTAAGTAATTGATTATTACGAATCACAATATTTCTAAAAGTTTCTTCTTTAGCGTAACCTGGGTCAACACTGATTCCCCAACAAGTTTGTGAAACTGCGCCAACATCTTCTTTAATCAAGTTATTTTCTATAATAAGTCCGTCAAATTCACCATGGGCTACTAAAGAGACACCTTGACACTTACCATCAACATGTGTCGATTTATACAAAGTATTTCCTCTAACGATCATATTATCAACCGTCTTACCACCGCTTGATGCCAGATAAATATTGTGATCTAAAATAGCCGATGCAAAACCATTATTCTCAAAGTGATTATTTTCGATAATACAATCATCACAACCACCTAACCACCCTTGAGACTTATTGTTAATAATTACTGAGTTTTTCAAAGTGATTCTATTTTGCTCTTCATCAGCACCAGGCTCTGGATATTGATTCGCACCAGCAGTTTGAATTCCTAATGTAAAACCTTCAATATGTAAATTGTCTAGCACCACATCATTGACATCATTGTAGAAACGAATCCCAGCATCAACACCGTTTGCCTCAACTAAAAGAAACATCAAATTACTAATAACGTAACCACCATCAGCGTTTGGTGCTCCTCCATCTTCAAAGTTAAGACCGTGCCCCCCACTGACTTGAATCAAAGGTCTACGTAGCCCTGAATCACCATAATCTGACATAGTACATTGCTTACCTTCCTCAGCAGAACACTTAAAATTTTCTATAGAGTTTGGACCATTTCCTCCGCTTGCTGGGAAAACACCTCCTCGGCATAGCAAGACACTGTCTCCGCCGTCCAAGGCTTCGAACATTTGACGTGCTTTATCAAAGGTTTTAAATGGGGACGACTCAGATAAACCATCATTATCGTCGTTACCATCATCACAAAAATAATAATTTTGTGCTGAAACAGCAGAAGATGCCGCTAAAAAAAAGATAAAACTAAAAATCTGAGTAACATTTTTCATGATAAACCTCTCAAGGTTTTTTTATTTGTGTTGAGGCAATCTTAGAATTTACAAGGCAATTTAAATGCGACCTGTATCACATCTTTAAGGCGTTGATTTTACAGCCTCTAAATGCGTTAAAAAATGAAGTTCGAATAGGTATGAGAAGGTATCATTAAGCGGTTAAAAAATATGAATTTATCGTTATCATTAAATGACAACATTATATTTTTCAAGTAACCACTCTTTTACATTAGAAATTTCAGGATTATCTAAATCTATCGTCCGAATGACTTGCGTTGACTTTTTCTCGCGCATCATTTCAAGCACAATATTAACGTCAACTACTTTTTTATCATCAGCAAAAGCATAGACCATCGCAAAGTCACATAGGTTATTTATCTTCCGTGGAATACCTTGACTATGACAATAAATCACTGCACAGGCTTCAGGCGTGAAAATCGTATAATTCGCTCCAGCAGTATTCAGACGATGTTGGATATATTTTTGCGTTTCTGGATGGCTCAATGCTTTTAAGTGATATTCAACACCAATACGCTGAGCAAATTGCTCAAGTTCTGGGCGATTTAATTTTTCAATAAGCTCTGGTTGCCCTGTTAAAATTAGCTGCAGAAAAATATCTGAGTCGATATTAACATTAGATAATAACCGTAATTCTTCTAAGGATTGCACGGATAAGTTTTGGGCTTCATCAATAATGAGCACAACACGGCGACCGCGAGCATATTGATCGACAACGAAATTAATATAATCACGATAACGTCCGGCATTATCTGTCGCATCAGATTGAATATCTAGAGCATCTAATACCCAGACCATCAGCTCGCCGAATGATTCATGAGTATTGTTAATCAAACCAATCACACAGTCATCGCCGATTTTCCCCAATAACGTTCGGATCAAAGTGGTTTTACCCGCGCCAATTTCACCTGTCACAACCGTAAAGCCGGCATGACTAATAACTCCATACTCCAACATTGTTAAGGCCTTTTTATGATTCGGGCTTGGGTACAAGTAAGCCGGATCAGGCACAAGATTAAATGGCTTATCCTTTAAACCAAAATGTTCTGTATACATAGATGTTTAATAGGTCTGATGAGAAGGCGGGTTATCGGACTTATTCAGAACAGTACCCATTAAATGGCACCCTTCTAATAATTGCATTGATTTTTTAATATCTGCTTCTGAGTTTTTACCATCCTCTAACACTAATAATGTTGAATCAAAATAACCAGCTGACAACAAAACATCATCTGTTTGCAAAATAGGGGGTAAATCAAAAATAATAATACGTGAATCGTATTGCGCCTTGATGTCAGATACCAAACTGGCCATCTTAGGGCTTGATAATAGCTCTGCAGAATCTTCAGCACGACCCAAACCAGGCAAAATAACCAAACGTTTAATACCAGGATTGACTAACACCGATGACAGCGGCATGTCGCCTTCTAAATAATCTTTGATGCCACGTTTAGGCTCAAGGTCAAAATACTTAGCAATGCCAGGCTTTCGTAAGTCCATATCAACTAATAACACGGTTTGATTCAGCTCCATCGCAATCGCGACGGCCAAATTAGATGCTACCAGTGATTTGCCTTCTGAAGCAGTCGGTGAAGTAATGGCTAACGACTGCCAATGCTCACCTCGCATTTTTTGGAGTACTTGTGTTCTTAGCATACGAAAAACAGCTGATTGTGGATTATTATAGAACCCCGCAATGACCCTGTTTTTTTCTAAAGTTTCTCTAGAAACCGTCTCAACACGTGTTTCAGCATACGCAATATTATCAAAATTATGATTGGGTTCATCAATGCGAACTTGATCTTTGCTAAAAGACGGGGCCCTAGCGCTCGTTTCTGGTGCTGAGTGCTTAGCCTTTGCTTTTTCTAATGCTTTTTGAATTCTATCCATTCTTATTAACCATGCATTTATTAAATCAAGCTAAGCTTTCGTAATGCTTTAAACCAGAAAACTTCTAGGTTCATCACAAAGAAATGAAAACCAACCACACCTACTATTAGCACCAGTATAGCGCCCAAAAACCACCATTTCTTTCTATTGGTTCTATTTTTCAGATCATTTGCAGTGTCGATGACAGGAACAACGACTAAAGGAACTCGACCAGTTACATGGGTAATAGCATTATAACCACGCACACCGCCTTTAATCATATCTAACAATAAGGCAAGCCCTATACCTAAACCAATCGAAGCTATGACACCCATTGCTAAGATTTTCTTTCTATTTGGTTTTTCAGCTGTCGATGGCACTAATGGCGGTTCGATTAAAGTAAAGCTTTCCCCTTTATTCTCAGATTCTAAATTTTGTGCCAATTCTGCTTCGAGCTGTTTCGAGCGCAACTCTTGGTATTTTGCTAAGTGATTAGCATGATCACGTGTTAAGTCATCATATTCTCTCTCAACTTTATATGTTTGTACGACCCTATTTTCATAATCAGCTAGCTTTTCACGTAAAGTCACTTGACGCTCTTGTAAGCGTACAATTTCACGTTCTGCGAGTTGTATTTTTGACGCCAACTGATGATATAAAGGATTAGAGTAGCTACTTTGTTTTTTAACTTTAGGTTTTTGTGTCGATTGTTGTTTTTCAAGACCAGCAACTTGGTTCGCCAAACGCTTTACATCTGGGTGATTATCCGCATAACGTTGCTTTAAATCAGCCAACTCTTGTTTTGCTGCACTCAGAGCGTTGCTTACGTCAGTCGAATCACCTTCAATTCCTAACTCTTCTCTTAATGTTGCTACTTGACGTTTTAATTGCAGCACGTCTGGATGGTTAGCTGAATAACGCGTTTGCAATTTACTCAAGGCTGCTTCAGCATCAGCCAATTCAGCACTTGGACCACTTTCAGTCGAACCAGTCCGGTTTGGTGTCGTATAAAAACGTAAATTTGCCTGATCCATTGTCATAGCAGAGATCTGATCTTTCAATTGCATGACTTGGTTTTGATTGGTGACTAACTCTTCTTGCAAACGCTCTATTGTTGATAAATTAAACTCTAACAACTCAGGTAAACTATCACTATATTTGTTTTTGAAATCAGATATTTGCTGCTCTATTTGTTGTACTTTTCGTTGGAATTTCCCCGCTTCGTCATTTAAAAATGCCGTTGTTTCAATTGCTCTATCAGTACGCGTTTTAACATTCTGATCCAAAAAAGTAGTGACGAGTTCATTTGCTACTTTTTGAGCTAAAACAGGGGAACCATCCATAAAGGATACTGTGAAGGCAATCGTTGCTCTTTTAGCCCGCCCACTTTGCGGATCAGTGACATTCGCTTCGACCATATTGACGCTAACATTTTGTCTAAACAAAGCTACTATTGCCGATGGTGGTGATTTTTTTCTCATCTCACTATAAAGATTAAACTTATCTACAATGCTCATGACGTTATTAGTCGTCATGCTACGTTGTTTAATGACTTCTATTCGTTGTGCTGCATAGCTTGTCACAGTTGATCGAATTAAATCCCCAGGAATTTCTTGAGACTCAATCAGAATCAAACCTTCCGATTTATAAGTTGCGGGGAGCACATAGGCAACAACCGCACTGATTGCAATAAAAATAATGGCTGTCGCCAGTACCCAAAATTTATGCCGGCGAATAATATCAATATAATCGGACAGGCTTTTAACTTCTTCTTCCATTCTATACTCTAATTATTATCGAGAAACTCGGATACCATCCCAGTTATAATTCAAGCTCAGCGAGACACTATTACTATCAACATTTTGATTAATTGCACCGTCTTGCTTTTGCTTTCTATAGCTATACCCTAAATTCAGGTTCATAGTAGGCGAAAACTGCCAACTAAAAGAAGGAGAAAAGTCTAAGTTTTCACGATTTGTATCATCATCATTCGAAGTCGATGTACTTTCTTGATAACTAGTCGACAAATTAAACGACCATTGTTCTGATAACAACCGTGTCCAAACAACACCTATTCGCTCTTGCTCACTCACATCACCATCACTTGATGGAGATAATTGTTTTGATAAGGCCAGTGAGATAGTATTCAACTCGCCTTCATGCGTGATATCAATATTATAAGAAATACCACTTGATTGATCGGAAGTTGTATTGCCCAGTAAATCTGTTCGCTCTGAGTCTAAACGTCGGTAACCGACACTACCATCGATTAACCACAATTCTGACCATTGATAGGTCATCTGCCATGATAAATTATAATTATCATCATCAGAAGTATAGTCAATATCTTCTATTTGATAATTAGTCGACGATACTGATAGGCCACCTGAAAAACGTTCAGTAAATTGCCGCTGCCACCCTAAAGTCAATCCTTTAGTTTCGCTATCTGCAAAATCGGCGGTCGAATAGCGCTTATCAGAATAATCCACCGTTGCAGTCACCGTATCAACTTCTGTCAATTGATAGCTAATACTCGGTGATAACGACCGTGATGTTAATGTTGCATTTGTTGAAAAGTCACCGGTATCTTCTAAGGCATCATTACGAGTTGAATCTTCAATATAACTGGCTTTTAATCCTAATTGCATACGTTCAAACTGGTATTGCGTATCAAAACGCGCAAAAGGATTATCTGTATCTAATTCGGAAACAGAAAAATAACGCTCAATGGCATAACCGAGGCTTAACGTTGAGCTTGAATTCGCTTGGAAACGACTTAAATTTACAGTCGGTTTAATTTTGAAATCAAAACTGCTTTCTTCATCTTCTTGCAAGAAAACATTATCATCGTAACCATATCTCGGATTAGCAGAACCATCAAACACCCATTCAGCAGCTTGAACAGGTAATACTGCTGATGCAGTTAATAGTACAGCAAATTTTTTATAATCCATCATTTCAATCCATGGTTATGGAATAACAATAACATCACCGCTTTTCAGCATGATATTGGTGTCGAGATCTCTTCCCTTTTTTATATCGGCGTAATGGACAGGGAAAATATCTTGTTCATTGCCACGACGACGTAACACCAGAATATTATTTTCTTCTGCATAAGGCGATAAGCCTCCAGCAAGACTCAATGCTTTCACAACATCAAGTGGCTGACTCATGACAAAAATGCCTGGATTAGTGACCTTACCTAAAATATGAATGGTATTACCGCCAACATTCATCACTGAAACAGTCACCACAGGGTCAGATAAATAGGTTTTTAATTTTTCTGTAATAGCTTCTTGCAATTGACTGACAGTCTTCCCTTGCGCAGCCAACTCACCAGCCAATGGGAATGAAATTCGTCCATCTGGTAAGACAATCACGTCTTTTTGTAGCGTATCCTCATTCCATACAGAGACACTTAAAGTATCACCCGCGTTCAATAGATAAGGTTGTGCCAATGTAAACTGACTGAATGCCAACATCATGATGGCCGTTAATGTTGCCAGATATTTCTTTAGTTGAGTCATTATTAATCCTCCACATGAAAACAATCGTTATCATACCTGATTTAAATAAAAAAAAGGGAGCCGAAGCTCCCTTTCTAAACTAACAATATTGTTACTTCAATTTCTTGCAATGTAACTTAATGATTACACTGTCGCTTTACGACGACGTAAACCTAAGAAACCAAGTAGTGCTGGTGCAAATAAGAACAATGCAGCAGGTACTGGAACTGGTTTTAACGCTAAGATTAAATCATCAAAGTCGCCATCACCAAGACCATCACCAAAACCAACAATAATTGTGCCAGCTTCTAAAATGATTTGGTGATTCAAATATGTTAACAAGTTTGAATCAGCTGTTAATTCAAATACTCTGAAGTAATTTGAACCATTAGTACCATTTACATTAATATCAAATGGGTCTAATGCAATGTCAGTAGGACCGTTAACTGTATCAGTAAAAAACGCATTTTTTGCTGCAGCGTTGAAGTTCAACGTTTTCCACTTACCAAACTGATTTGTATTGGCTGTTGTAAATTTCACATTACCATCAGATTTGAATTCAACTTGGTTAGTGTTACCTGCTTCATAACCAATCGCTGTAACTCGGTATTTACCAGTAAAATCTAATGAATTTAACTCAGTATAACCGTTGAAATATGTTGCATCATTTAAGAAAGTTTCAACTGTGTTTATACCTGTAACAGGGAATGAACTTGCCGAAACCATCATCGAGTTAGACAGTAACAATGTTGCTAAAAATAGCATCGCTTTTTTCATAACAATTTCCTTTAAAAAGAATGTAAGCAATGCAACCCAGCCATCTTCCAAAAAAGACCTGTGGCTTTCCGACCTCGCCTCACGACAAGTTTGGCTTATAAAACCATTAGCGTAAAAAACTAATGACCATTAATGCATCCACCCAAGACACGCCTTCAAGCAGAATGCTTATCTAAAGTACGTGAACACTATTTAATTAGCAATTGTACTTTAGTACTACTCTCTACCTTATGCGCCTCATGTCACATTAACAGTAGTTTATAGCGTTGTTATTATAGCTCAATTTCTTCTTAGGAAGAATGACAATTTGATGACATACTGACTGAATTATTTAAGCTCGACTTAATACGCATTTTTATGCTTAAAGCCCTTGAAAATAGTCAAAAAAATGATTTTCAAATCAAGCGATAATGACCAAGTTTGGATATAACGCAAATCATACCTTACCCGCCCTTCCATCTTATCTAGTGTATCCGTCTCGCCACGATAACCATTAATCTGTGCCAATCCCGTAATGCCTGGTTTGACTTTATGCCTCAGCATATAACCTTGTATTTGTTGTCGATACTGCTCGTTATGCGCTATAGCATGCGGCCTTGGACCGACAATAGACATCGAGCCGCCTAATGAATTAAAGAACTGGGGTAGCTCATCTAAAGAAGTACGACGCAAAAACCCACCAAAGGGGGTAATTCGAGTATCACCCTGCTTAGCTTGAACGACATTGTCGCCATCTTCCGTCACGGTCATCGAACGAAATTTCCATACCTTAATCATATCGCCATCAATACCATAACGAGACTGCTTGAAAAGTATTGGCCCTTTTGATGTGAACTTCACGCCTAGCGCAATAAATAACATTGGCACACTAATTAATAATAAAATCAAACTACTAAGCACAATGTCTTCAATTCTTTTTACAACACTATTTAGTCCTGCAAATGGGGTTTCATAAATACTGATCGCTGTAATACCTTGAAAATCGACCCAGCGTGAATTCAATAAGTTGAATGTGAAAATATCAGGTACTAAATAAACGGATGCCGTACTATCTGCCAGTCTCTCAGCAATATGTTTAATCCGTTTTTCGGCTGACATAGCCAAAGTAATATAAACCGTATCGATGACACCGCTTTTACAATCTGCAATCAATTGGTCCAAATCACCTTGAACCGTCATAGGATTATTATTCTTGTGTATTGCTAACCGGTCGCCTTCACGATCATCGTAATAGCCTGCAAATCGATACCCACTCCAGTCCATTTCATCAAATGCGGCTTCTAGACGAACGCCAAGATCGGTTCCGCCCAAGATGGCGACATTCCGAGTATTAAACCCACGCTTTCTCACGACCCGTAGCACCATTCGTACAACGACATGCCACGAAACCAACTCTAATGGCGTCACAATAATCCAAGCCGCTAAAAAAGGTTCAGAATAAAAACTTGATTTAACAAATATCAAATCAATTATCACCATGGTGACAATTGCTGCTAACCACGATGTTAATACACTGACAATCTCGTCACGAACATGAGTACCTCGCCATGAACGATACGCATCTTGTGATTCAGCAAAGAAGTTAAACAGGACAATAGAAAATAAAATGCCCCAAACATGCAATGGCGCCCATTCGATATAAAACACATCGATGAGAGCCAAAAAGGTCAACAATATAATGGCACTATCTATCAGACGCGATAATGCATTGATTGTCGAATCATAACGCCGAATTTTTCCAGGTGGCGCCATTTATTTAATTACCCTTAACATCGTTGCCACGATGATATTGATCATCAAATCGAACAATATCATCTTCGCCAAGGTATTGCCCTGACTGTACTTCAACCACTTCTAATGCGATTTTCCCCGGATTATGTAGTCGATGTAGACTGCCTACGGGAATATAAATTGACTCATTTTCAGCAACCGTCAACACTTCATCATCTCGAGTCACCTCAGCACACCCTGCAACCACAACCCAATGTTCAGCTCGATGATGGTGTTTTTGCAAAGATAGCGAATGACCAGGATTAACATGTAAGCGTTTAACCTGAAAACGATGTCCCGAATCGACACCGTCATAATATCCCCACGGACGATATGCTTTACGGTGTAAAACCGCTTCGTCACGTTGTTCATCAACCAAATGGTTAACAATATTTTTAATATGCTCGGCTTGTGACTTATCTGCCACCATCACCGCATCAGGTGTTTCAACAACCACAATATTATCTAAACCTAAAACAGTCACTAATCGATGTTCACTCTGTATATAAGCGCCTTGTACATTATCAACAACAACATCGCCGATAAGCACGTTCTGTTGATCATCATGCGGGTGATTTTCCCACAAAGAGGACCAAGAACCAACATCGCTCCAGCCCGCATTTAATGGCACAACCATCGCTTTATCTGTATTTTCCATCACAGCATAATCAATCGAATCTGATGGGCTTTGCTCAAAATCTTCTTTTGATAAACGAATAAAATCTAAATCAACGCTCGCCTGTGTCAAAGATTGACGACAAGCCGTCACAATCTCAGGTGCATGTTGTTCTAATTCAGTGATAATAGTCGATGCTTTAAACATAAACATCCCACTATTCCAATAATAACAAGCAGCATCAACATATTGTTGTGCTAATTCAGCATGTGGCTTCTCGACAAACGCCTTCACTTTACTCACATGACCGCCGGGTTCAGCTTCGATATAACCATAACCTGTATGGGCTATCGTTGGCACAATACCAAACGTCACCAAAGCACCTTGTTCAGCTTGCTTCTCAGCTTCAGTAATGGCTCGATGAAACTGTTCAATATCATTAATAACATGATCAGCAGCTAACACTAATAAAGTCGGATCATCTCCACGACTCAACGCTTGTAATGCTGCAACACATATCGCTGGTGCAGTATTTTTAGCGCAGGGTTCTAATAATATATCTGCGTTATCAATGGCGAGTTCTTGTAGTTGTTCTGCCACCATAAAACGATGTTCTTCATTACACACAATAATGGGTGCATCAAGTTCATCGACGCCTGTTAATCTATGTAAGGTATTTTGGAATAACGATTTATCATCAAATAAACGTAAAAACTGTTTAGGCTTATTTTTTCGGGATAAGGGCCATAATCTGGTCCCACTCCCACCTGACATTATTATTGGAATCATGAACTGGCCTTGATTTATTGTTTATTTATGTTTGTCACACCAACAAATTTGTCGCTATTATAGCCCTTAATCTTATCGCCTTAATACAGGCATTGATCACAATTATCCAAATTAATGAGGAACGCTGACAACATGGCAAATAACACCATCATCAGAAAATGTCTTTTTCCTGCTGCAGGTTACGGCACGCGCTTTTTACCTGCCACCAAAGCCATGCCCAAAGAAATGTTACCTATCGTCAATAAACCCCTGATTCAATACGGTGTTGAAGAAGCCATGGAAGCCGGTATGACCCAAATTGGGTTTATCACAGGGCGAGGTAAACGAGCGATAGCCGATCACTTTGACACCAGCTTTGAGCTTGAACATCAAATTTTTGGCACCGCAAAAGAAACCTATTTAGAAGATATACGCAAAGTCATGGACCATTGTGATTTTGTCTTTATGCGTCAACGTGAAATGTTAGGGTTAGGTCATGCCATTTTAACAGGTGAACCAATGATTGGCCCCGAACCCTTCGCGGTCATTCTTGCAGATGACTTATGTGCTGCACCGACTGAAGGAGACCCAACCCGCGCGCTTGGACAATTAGCGGCTTTATATGAAAGATACCAATGCAGCATCATCGCAATTGAAGAAGTCCCTCAAGAAGATACTGGCAGTTACGGCGTCATTTCAGGTGAAGAAATCGCTCCCGGCATTTTCCAAGTCCATGATATGGTCGAAAAGCCAAAACCAGAGGATGCGCCAAGTAATTTAGCCATTATTGGGCGCTATATCTTGACGCCAGAAATTTTTGAATACTTAAGAAAAACACCACCGGGCACGAATGGTGAAGTACAAATCACCGATGCCTTAAAGTTACTGGCACAAGATCGACAAGTGCTAGCCGTTAAATTTAAAGGGCAACGTTTTGATTGCGGCAGCATCGATGGTTTTGTACAAGCAACAAACTACTATTACGATAACCATTATCAAAAATAAACTAGACATCTAGCTGAGCATGATCAGTCAGGCCATGCTCAGCTTCATAGCATTTGTATTAGATTATCTTGCTGTCGGATCAAGATAGATGTTTTTAGCTAACCTTCCTTCGCTCTTCGCAACAGCTACCGTCACAACTGCATCGCCTGTCACATTCACAGCCGTACGCAGCATATCCATTATTCTATCGACACCTAAAATCAAACCAATTCCTTCGACAGGAATACCGACTTGACCAAAAACCATCGATAACATCACCAAGCCGACACCTGGTACACCAGCAGTCCCAATTGACGCCAACACCGCCATGAGAATCACCGTCACATAATCTGCTAACCCTAAATCGATACCATATAAGTTAGCAATAAACACCGTAGCCACACCTTGCATGATGGCCGTGCCATCCATATTGATGGTTGCACCGAATGGAACGGTAAAAGAAGCAATTGCATTATCAACACCCAATCGTTTTTCTACTGTTCTCAACGTGACAGGAATGGTGGCATTCGAACTAGAAGTACTAAATGCAAATAACTGCATTGCACGCACTTTATGTAAAAATATTCTCAGATTCATACCTGTGAATACCCGCAGAATCAGCATTAGTGTCCCAAATAGATGTAACAATAAAGCCAATACCAATACCGTAATGTACAAAGCCAGCTGAGTGAGCAAGTCAAAACCAAGATCAGCGACTGATCGTGCGATTAACGCAAAAACGGCATAAGGTGCGACCGACATCACCACCATGACCATTTTCATCATCGCCGCATTTAACGATTCAGCACCTTCAACAATCGTTTTAGCTTTAGAACCTAACGCTAACACACTGATACCGAATAAGATGGTGAAAACAATCAGCGGTAGCATATCGCCACTGGCCATCGCTGCAATAGGATTAGTGGGAATAAGGCCGATCACTATGTCTGTGAAATTAGGTGCCACCGCAGGATTAAACTCTGATTCGGTTGTTAACGTCATTCCGTGACCGATGTTGAAACTGGCCGCTAAAAAAATCGCCAGCATAATCGCTAGGGCTGTCGTCGCCATATAAAATAGAAAGGCTTTCCCCCCTACGCGGCCCAACACTTTAATATCGCCAATCCCACACACACCACATAATAAAGAAAAAAAGACCAACGGCACGACTAACATCGTCAACGCATTAATAAACATATTGCCAATAATATAAAAAGCACCATCAACAATATAATAGTTTAACCAATGTGATGGTGAGTCACTGCCAAATACGTTAATCAACAAACCAAACAATGCGCCAAGAGTAACGGCAATGACAATTTTTATCGTTAATCCCATTCCAACTTCCTATAACATTTATTGATTAGTCAACATTACGCAACAAAACAGATTTAATCTAGTTTCATTCAACATAAACCATTTAAATACTGTGGTAATTTGTGTATTATTAATGACTGTATGGTCTAAAAAAAATATGGCATAGAAGAAATAGCTAGTTTTATATAACTTTTTATTATAAAGCTGTTTTCAGACCAAACAATCGAGAATAAAACAAGGCGTTTTATAGTGAAAATAACCGTAGAAATACGACAAAAAGACATGACCGAACAACAATAATCCGATATAATGCGCCCTGTTAAATCACACAGTTTGCTGTCAAATCACACAGTTTTTCTGTTAACGCAATATTCAATGGTCAAAAAAGGCCAATACATTTGTACTTAGAGAATACCTTGTAAAACGCTATAAAGGTATGATAAATCGAAGGAAACTATTCATGCGTCGACTCTTGCATCAGTTTTGTATCACCCTAGCATTGCTTATCCCAACCAGCGTACTTGCTGCATGGGAGCTTAATATGCCCCGCGGCGTCACCGATGTAAGTCATACTACTTATGACTTACACATGCTTATCCTATGGATTTGTGTCGGTATCGGCGTCATTGTTTTCGGCGTGATGTTTTGGTCGATTATTTACCACCGTAAATCACGTGGTGCAAAAGCAGCCCAATTCCACGAAAGTACAACTGTCGAAATCATTTGGACGGTCATTCCATTCATCATATTAATTGGTATGGCGGTTCCAGCGACTAACGTATTAATCGATGCTTATGATTCAAGCGAATCAGATATTGATATTCAAGTCACGGGTTATCAATGGAAATGGCAATATAAATATCTTAATGAAGAGATTGATTTCTTTAGCTCAATGAAAACAACTAAAGAAGAAGTCTATAACGAAGTTGAGAAAAACCCTCACTACTTATTAGATGTTGATAATGAAGTCGTTGTTCCTATCAACAAAAAAGTCCGTTTCTTATTTACGGCTAATGATGTGGTTCATGCTTGGTGGGTACCAGAGTTAGCAATCAAAAAAGATGCTATCCCGGGATTCATCAATGAAGCATGGACTCGTATCAATGAAGTCGGTACATACCGAGGCCAATGTGCAGAATTATGTGGTAAAGATCACGGCTTTATGCCTGTTGTTGTCAAAGCTGTTACCCAAGAAGATTATGATAAATGGGTTGCAGAACAAAAAGCAGTTTCATTAGCGAAAGCAGCTGAAGCTGAGCAAGTATGGACAAAAGAAGATCTTGTTGCAAAAGGTGAAACGGTTTACCAGAAAAGTTGTGCGGCTTGCCATATGGCAAATGGTGCAGGACTTCCACCGGCATTCCCAGCACTTAATGGTAACGAGATTGTCTTAGGTGATATTGAGAAACATATGGATGTCGTCATTCATGGTGTTCCAGGCACAGCAATGGCCGCTTATGGAAACCAATTGTCTGCCGTCGATCTTGCAGCGGTTATCACCTACAAACGTAATGCTTGGGACAACAACACAGGTGATGTTATTACACCTGCTGATGTTAAAGCATTCATGAGTAAATAGAGTAAAGAGGCCAACATGAGCGAACAAACTATGACACACGACGATCACCACGATCACGGCCCTGCTAAAGGCCTGCTTCGTTGGGTGTATACCACTAACCATAAAGACATCGGTACTTTGTACCTTGTTTTCAGCCTTATCATGTTCCTTATTGGGGGTATGATGGCCTTTGTTATCCGTGCTGAGTTATTCCAGCCGGGTATGCAACTCGTTGATCCAAACTTTTTCAACCAAATGACGACCATGCATGGTCTTATTATGGTCTTCGGTGCCGTTATGCCCGGTTTTGTAGGATTAGCCAACTGGCAAATCCCTATGATGATTGGTGCGCCTGATATGGCCTTGCCGCGAATGAATAACTGGAGCTTCTGGATCCTACCTTTCGCATTCACAATGTTATTATCGACATTGTTTATGGAAGGTGGCGCGCCTAACTTCGGTTGGACATTCTACGCTCCACTATCAACGACTTATGCACCAGAAAGTGTGACCTTCTTTATCTTTGCGATTCATATGATGGGGATTTCATCCATCATGGGTGCAATGAATATCATCGTGACACTCTTTAATATGCGTGCTCCAGGTATGGGCATGATGCAAATGCCTATGTTTGCATGGTCTTGGTTGATTACAGCTTTCTTATTAGTCGCTGTTATGCCTGTCCTTGCTGCTGTCGTTACCATGATGTTAATGGATATTCACTTCTCAACCAGTTTCTTTAGTGCTGCTGGTGGTGGTGATCCCGTTTTATTCCAACACATTTTCTGGTTCTTCGGTCATCCAGAAGTTTATATTATGATTTTGCCAGCTTTTGGTGTGGTATCTCAAATCATCCCAACATTTGCTCGTAAAAAACTATTTGGTTACCACTCAATGGTATACGCGACAATTGCTATCGCATTATTATCATTAATCGTATGGGCTCACCATATGTTTACTGTTGGTATGCCAATTGCCGGTCAGTTATTCTTCATGTTCTCAACTATGTTGATTGCAGTACCAACAGGCGTAAAAGTGTTTAACTGGGTAGCAACAATGTTTAAAGGGTCAATGACTTTTGAAACACCAATGTTATTTGCTATCGGTTTTGTCGTCTTATTCACCATCGGTGGTTTCTCAGGCATTATGCTTGCGATTGCACCAATTGATTTCCAATACCAAGACACTTACTTTGTTGTTGCCCACTTCCACTATGTATTAGTGCCTGGTGCGGTATTTGGTATCGTTGCCGGTGTTTACTATTGGTTACCGAAATGGACGGGTAAAGTCTATGACGAATCATTAGGTAAAATGCACTTCTGGTTATCATTTATTGGTTTGAATGTCACATTCTTCCCAATGCACTTTGTCGGTCTAGCTGGTATGCCTCGTCGTATCCCTGACTATGCCTTACAGTTTGCTGACTTTAATATGATGGCGAGTGTCGGTGCCTTTATCTTCGGTACATCACAATTAATCTTCGTTTACTTAATCATTAAAGCGGTACGAACTGGCGAAACAGCTGAGCAAGTGCCATGGGAATCTGCTGAAGGTCTAGAGTGGACATTGCCAACACCGTTGCCATACCACACCTTCACAACACCTCCTGTTATTGAAGTACAGAAGTAAATAACGATGAATCTTTCAACTCCAAAAGGCTTAGTGCTCGTCGTACTTTTCATGTTTGCTTTCGGCTTCATGCTTGTACCACTTTATGATGTGATATGTGAAGTGACAGGCTTGAATGGTAAAACAGCGGGCAAATACGAAGGAGCACTAGCTGATGGAGCGGAAGAGAAAGGTCGACCGGTTAAAATTCAATTTGTCGTCAACAAAAATGATGGCGTCAGCTGGGAATTTAAACCGAATGATAAAGAAATGACCCTTCTCACAGGTGAAAGAAGACAAACATCATATGCCGTAACAAACACATATAATCATGCGGTTGTCGCACAAGCTGTACCCAGTGTTGCACCTGCTGAAGCGGCAGAATATATACATAAAATAGAGTGTTTTTGTTTTGAACAACAACCATTAGAAGCCGGTGAACATAAGGACATGCCTCTTGTCTTTGTGATTGATCCTGAACTTCCATTGGATATCAAAAAACTCACACTATCTTATACCTTGTTTGATATTACAGATAAAGCTGCTCCAGACAGCGACCCACATAAAGTAAAAAAGGTAGGTAATTAATGGAACATTCTTCTAACTCATATTATGTCCCAGAGCAAAGTGCATGGCCGATAGTTGGTGCTATTGCCATGTTTTTAATGCTTGGCGGTACAGGTATGACCCTTATTGACTTGCAACAAGGTGATATTTCTCAAATGAGTAAAATCACCATGTACACAGGCATGGCAATATTAATTTTCATGTTATTTGGCTGGTTTGGTAACGTTATTTCAGAGTCACGCAGTGGACTTTATTCTCCACAAGTAGACATGTCTTTCCGTTACAGCATGAGCTGGTTTATTTTCTCTGAAGTCATGTTCTTCTTAGCCTTCTTTGGCGCGTTATATTATGCCAGAGCATTTTCAGTGCCATGGTTAGGCGGTGAAGGTGATAAAGGTTTAGCGAATATGTTATGGCCTGGTTTTGAAGCCACATGGCCTCTCATGACACCACCAAACCCAGAGTTGTTCCAACCAATTAAAGAAGTCATTGACCCATGGCACTTACCATTGATCAATACCATTCTTTTGGTAACATCAAGTTTCACTGTTACATTCGCTCACCACGCCCTACGTCATGGTGAACGCGCAAAAGTTAAAATTTGGTTGGCTCTTACTTTGATTTTAGGTGTCACATTCCTTGCATTCCAAGTTGAAGAATATATGGAAGCATATCAGCACCTAGACTTGACATTAAACTCAGGTATTTATGGGTCAACATTCTTCCTATTGACTGGTTTCCATGGTTTCCACGTCACATTAGGTAGTATTATTTTATTGGTTCTGCTGATTCGCGTATTCAAAGGTCATTTCACACCAGATAACCACTTTGGTTTTGAAGCTGGCTCGTGGTACTGGCACTTTGTTGACGTAGTTTGGTTATTACTATTCTTAGTCGTCTACGTCTTCTAAGGATACGTTAAAGCTATATGTATATTGTTCCCAAATAATTTTTATATTGGAGCAATATCAAAGGGACAAGTGAAGTGGCAAAAAATCGATTTATCTGGTCATTCTTTAATTGGAAAATATCAGTACAAATCCCTTTTTTGTTCTTCACTTGTTTTGCTTTTGTTCTTTGTCTAAATTTAGCCAATTGGCAATTGCAACGTGCATATCTAGCTGATGATTTATTTAATGAATTTCAGCTCCAAAACCAACGTCCTGAATCAGCTTTATCTGATCAACTTGAAGCTTATCAACGAATCACTATTGAAGGTGATGTCAAAGGACATTACTTTCTTGATAATAAAATCAATCAAGGTACAAGTGGCTGGCATGTCCTAGCTGAAGTCCAAACTGATACTTATTTAGTATTAGTCAATTTAGGTTGGCAAGCCAAACAAGCCAATTTAAGCTTACAAACGCCATTGCCGGAACATATCAAAGTGCAAGGCTTAGTGAGAAAACCAAGCGATGGTTTTATGTTGCAATCGGCTGTTGAGGATCCAAACTGGCCAACACTGATGCAACAAATCGACATACCCTTATTAAATCAGCATATCGCGACCCCACTATTTCCGTTTGTACTTTATGCCGAAAATAAAATTGGTAATTTAATACCCGCCCCCATTGAAATTGAAAATAAATATTTCATGCATATTGGATATGCGATTCAATGGCTTTTAATAGGTCTAGCGGCAATTGCCGTCTTCCTCTATATCTCACGAATTGAATATAAAGAAAATGAGCGAAAAGAAAAAAAACTGGTTGCTTAGCGCCATTTGGTTAATCCCTATTGTTCCGCTAGTCATAGCATGGACAATGGCACTAACCGGTTACGGCGTTCCCGAAGATACACGTAATAATGGTGAGTTATTATCTGCTGGCCTGATCGTTCCAGAATCGATAATAGAGGCACAAAATGGCGAATGGGGTTTATTAATCGTCAGTGATAGCTGTGATAACACCTGTGAACAACAGCTTTATCGCATGCAGCAACTTTACCTATCAATGGGTAAAGAAGCCGAACGCTTACAAACTGTCTGGGTATCAAATGCTGAAAAGCGCCAACAAAGTGACTTATCTGTTGACGTTGCCTTAGCGGATAACACTGTAGAGCAAACAAACACAGCAAAACCACAATTTGAATTACCGGGTGAAATGACCTTTAAGAAAATGATTCAAATGAATGACTCGGCTATCTTTAATTGGTTTTCACAACAAGATATTCATTGGCAAGATCAAAGTATTTTTCTCATCGACCCTCTCGGCAATATGGTTTTACGTTTTAACCCTGAACTTAATGGCCGCGACATGATGTCTGACATTAAGTGGTTATTTAAAGCGTCACGCGTCGGTTAAATAGAAGGAATTATCGTGCTTCATAAACTTGCCAAACTTGCTTTCATTATGGCCTTTATTGTGGTCACTTTAGGCGCATTAACGCGTTTACTTGACTCAGGTCTCGGCTGCCCAGACTGGCCTGGTTGTTATGGACAAATTATTCCACCGAGTGCTGAGCATCATGCCACTGTTGATGAAGGTAAAGCATGGATGGAAATGATCCATCGCTATATGGCATCCAGTTTAGGTTTAGTCATTTTAATCATGACTATTATCGCCCACCGTGCAGAAGGTATTAGCCCTCAGGCAAAATCAATTAGTCGTATTTTATTAGCCCTTGTGATCGTACAAGGCTTATTTGGCATGTGGACCGTTACATTAAAACTATTGCCACAAGTCGTCACACTACATTTATTAGGCGGCATGACAGTCTTAGCAACCTTATTTTGGTTTGTACTCGTCTTGGGTAAGCCTAAGCCCGTCACCATTCCTCGAAGACCTCAATTTTTTGCCCTATTGGCACTCATACTCTTATCATGCCAAATTGCATTAGGTGGTTGGACAAGTAGTACTTATTCTGGCCTCGCCTGTACTGATTTCCCTACCTGTGATGGTCATATTGTCCCGCCTCTCACTTTTGATGAATCATTTCACCTGACTGAATTCAGCGATCGTAATTACGAAGGTGGTCACTTATCTTCTGAGGCACGAGTAACGATTCAATATATACATCGCGTGATGGCTTTAATTGTCACTATCACGATTTTGACATTATTTTTCAAATTAAGACAAATACCTGCTTTGAGAAACAAGGCATCGATTTTATTAGGCTTTTTAGTATTGCAAGTCTCATTAGGCATTAGTACCGCCGTCATGATGTTACCTCTGCCTTTGGCCTTATTACACAATACTGGTGCAGCCTTCTTATTGCTCGCAGTAATCTACGTTAACCATGCCATTTTCTCAGCTAACATCGCTGATGAAGGCAAATAGCACAAGCTTTTCATAGGTGATATGATGAATACCATGACTTCAGTAACAACAACAGAAAGAGCGACTTGGAAAGACTATCTCGACTTATGCAAACCCAAAGTCGTGGTCCTCATGCTCGTCACCGTTTTGGTCGGCGCGTTATTGGCCGTTCCATCATTACCAGACTTATTCACCCTCACCGTCGCGTTAATTGGCATTGGTGCTTGTGCTGGTAGCGGTGCTGCTATCAATCATATGATTGATCATCGTTTAGATACCCAAATGGCTCGAACACAAAACAGACCCATTGCAAAAGGACGTGTACGCCCTGAACAAGGTCTTATCTTCGCCCTACTCCTTGCTGTTGGTGGTTTTGCCCTATTATGGTTTGTCATCAACCCAATTACAGCCTGGTTAAGCCTTGCATCATTATTAGGTTATGCTGTTGTATACACTTTATTTTTAAAGCGTGCGACACCTCAAAACATCACAATTGGCGGCCTAGCTGGTGCCATGCCACCATTATTAGGTTGGACGGCGATGACAGGCCAAATCGACCATAATGCGTTATTGCTCGTATTAATTATCTTTGCTTGGACGCCACCCCATTTTTGGGCTTTGGCCATTCACAAAAAAGATGAGTACGCCAAAGCAGATATTCCAATGTTACCCGTCACCCACGGTGTGCAATTTACACGTATCCACATCGTGCTATACAGCCTATTATTATTTGCATCAACATTGATGCCTTTCATCTCAGGCTTAAGTGGTTGGCTCTATATGGTCGGTATGATATTACTTAATATTCGCCAATTTTGGATGGTAAAACGTTTATTTAATGATGCTGATACTAAAGCACCTATGGACTTATTCAAATACTCAATACAATATTTATTGTGGTTATTTGTCTTGATCTTGGTTGACCATTACGTCATCACAACGTCATTTTAACTCCGTCATATGAGTGAGCTTGTCCATCTCTAGGGCAAGCTCATTTATACCTTGCAACACCCCCACACATTAAGACTCCCCAAAACTAGCTTCACGACGTAGTTGTGTATTCATGAATAGTTCAAGCTCGACGTCATCATGATATATCACCCATTAAGGTTTCTTAATATAGTGTTCTTCAACCATGGAAGCCGATACAGGTTTACCGTAATAATAACCTTGTAACTCTGTACAGCCCATTTCAATCAAGAGCGCTTTTTGTTCGCTTGTTTCAACGCCTTCAGCAATTGTATTCAAGCCTAAATTACAGGCTAATTGCACAATCGTTTGGGCGATAGCGGCATCTTTTGAATTAGTCACCACTTCATCAACAAACGACTTATCAATCTTTAAGGTATCAAGTGGAAAATTCTTAAGATAATTTAATGATGAATAGCCAGTGCCAAAATCATCAATCGCTAACTTAACGCCAATCTCTTTAAGCGCCATTAATAAAGAAATGGTTTCAGACACATCTTTAATAATTGCTGTTTCTGTAATTTCCAGCTCCAACATGTCAGCATTCAACCCTGTTGACTCCAACACATGTTGGACTTGTTTGGGTAAATACGAACACGTAAATTGCAAAGCGGACAGGTTCACCGCCATACGGAAATCTTTTTGTAGCGTTTGCTCCCATTTCTTTGCCTGTAGGCATGCTTGGTTTAATACCCAATTACCAATCGGGATAATCAAGCCACTTCTTTCCGCTATTTCAATAAATTCATAGGGGCCAACCAATCCTTTCTTAGGATGATTCCAACGTAATAATGCCTCAAAGCCAATCACCTCTTCCGTGTGAGCATCGACTTGTGGTTGATAAAACAACTCAAATTCATCACGGTCTAACGCCAACCTTAAATCAAACTCGACTTCCAACTGCTTTTTCAAATAAGTATTCATACTCTCAGAAAAAAACTGATACGTATTTCGGCCATTTTCTTTGGCTTGATACATTGCAGCATCAGCATGTTGCAATAGGCTTTGCAGATCGGAGCTATCATCAGGATAAAAAGCTAAACCAATACTGGCCGACACTCGGAGCCCATATTCTTTCAGTAAAAAAGGCGCTTCAAAAGACTGAATAATACGTTGCGCTATCGTCGCTACTTCATCAATCGCATCAACACCGCCCAACAACACTGTAAATTCATCACCGGCAAACCGTGCTACATGCGACGATTTATTTGATGTTACTCCAGCAGGCAAGATATCTTCAGTGAGACGGATACAGTCCTTAATTCTTGTCGCCACCTGACATAACACATCATCACCAATATGATGTCCATAGGTATCATTAATGTATTTAAAGCGATCAATGTCGATAAATAATAAGCTGAGCTTTTCTTGTCGACGATCAGCATGGCTAATGGCTTTTTCTAATTTTTCAATAAATAAGCGACGATTAGGCAAGCCCGTCAACGTATCGTAATAAGCGTAATAAGTGATTTCTTGCTCAGATTTTTTACGATTGGTAATATCTTGCAACGTGCCCACAATACGCCAATTACCTAACTCATTGATAATCTCCGTTCGGTCATGAATGGTAAAAACCTCGCCATTAGCGTGACAAATACGGTATTCAATATCATAAGCTTGTTTGTTTTTGATCGCAGCTCGTACAGCGGACTTAAACAAAGCCCTATCATCAGGATGAACGATACGTAGCGCCAAAGCAAAATAAAACCGAACGTTTTGAGGTTCCATCCCTAATAATCTGAATGTTTCATCAGAACAATTTACGCTTGATGATTTAAAGTCCCACTCCCATGAACCAATACGAGCCATTGATTGTGCTTTCGCTAATTTATTTTTATTCTGATTTAACTCGCGTAATGTTTTACTACCTTTCAAAATATATTGCACACGATGACTAAATAACGGCCATTTAAGTGGCTTAGTCATAAAGTCTGTGGCACCGGCTTCAAACGCAGCTTCAATATCTTGTGGTTGCTCTAATCCCGTCACCATCACAATCGCACAATGGCGTTCTTTGCATAATGACGTTAATCGTCGACAACATTCGAAGCCATCCATGCCCGGCATAGTGACATCTAATAAAGTTAACTCTGGTAAATACTGTTTAAATTGACTGATCGCTTCATCGCCAGATTCAGCTTCCACAATCTGTAAGTCACTTTGACTTAATGCTTGCTTCATCAATAAGCGAATCACCGGATCATCATCAACAATCAATACCGTGTCTGCAGTGTCCAATTCTGCCATTAGCCATACTCCGTCATTTTTTTATCTAAGGCCAATTTCGTCTCTACATAATATTGTTCCATATTTGCCAATAAAACGTCTGTTTTGTTCAATTGACCTAGTCGACTATCACTTTCTATTTCTTTTGCAAGCTCAGCCATAGACACAGCACCCACATTCGCTGAGCTCGACTTTAATGCATGAGCATCTTTGAATAACGCGGTATGGTCACCTTCATCAAAAGCCTGATGCATTTTCTGCATTAACTTGGGACAAGTTTGAAGGTAAATGGTAATCACTTGGCGAACAATATCTGTACTTCCATCAACAGACATCGCCAATATATCGTCTAATACCGTTGTATCCAATAGCGTCTTACCTTCATCATGAGGCAGAGTTTCACTTACTCCTGTTTCAGTCGATTCACTCACTGCTATCTCTATCGGCAACCATTTTGCCAACAATTGTGCCAAATTTATCCGTGTAAATGGTTTGATTAATACATCATTCGCGCCAGCACGTCGAAACGTTTTACTTACTTGTGGTTGGGTATCTGCTGTTAATGCAATGATAGGCGTAGTCTTATTCAGGCCCTCTTCGACCTGTTCTCTGATCATTTTAGTGGCGGCTATACCATCCATACCAGGCATGTGATAATCCATAAAAATGACGTCATATTGATGCTCAAAAGCTTTATCAACAGCTTCTTGTCCATTATTAACCACATCACATTCATGCCCGAAAGTCCCCAATAGACTCTTCACAATCAATTGATTAACAGGATTATCTTCAGCAACTAAAATACGAGCAGACACCGCATGACTGTTTGCCAATAAAGGCGTTGTTTTCA
This sequence comes from Piscirickettsiaceae bacterium, assembly GCA_024685975.1. Classification (GTDB taxonomy): domain Bacteria; phylum Pseudomonadota; class Gammaproteobacteria; order Nitrosococcales; family Methylophagaceae. The sequence goes on from JAIBDZ010000002.1 coordinate 160,361, forward strand.
GCTCATCTTCCTTCAAGACATTCACTGTATTGACCGGTATTTTAAACCAAAAATCACTGCCAACTTCGCGACCACTATCCACACCAAACGAGCCTTGCATCAGTTCGACTAATTGCTTACAAATTGCCAAACCTAAACCAGTCCCTCCATATTGACGCGTAATCGAGCTGTCGGCCTGAGTAAAGGGCGAAAATAAGCTCTCCAAGGCATCGTTATCAATCCCTATACCGGTATCAATCACATGAAATGATAATATAACTTCTGACCCTATTGCTTCGCTATCAACCACCACCGTCACTTGGCCTTGTGGCGTAAACTTAATGGCATTATTGATTAAATTGTTCAGTACTTGACGCAGCCGCATACTATCGCCTAAATAATGACGGCCCGTCTGCTGATTTAATTCAAGCTTTAACGTCAGGTCATTTTTATCCGCCAGCGGGCGAAAAGTCTCCATGATTGACTGCATAAATTGCTCAAGGTCAAATGGCCTCATTTCAAGCTCAACTTTATTGGCCTCTAGCTTAGAAAAATCAAGTACTTCATTCAGCAACGATAATAAGTCTTGCGACGAATCATGCAGCATATAAACAATGTCTTTTATATCTTTATCAAAATCATAGGTTTTTAATAATTCTGAGAAACCAATGATGCCATTTAAAGGCGTGCGGACTTCATGGCTCATCATCGCGATGAACTCTGTCTGAGCACGATTGCCTTCGTTGGCTAATGACAGTGCCGACTCTAACTCTTCAGTTCTTTGTAGAATACGTTGTTCAAGTTCAGCATTAATCGTTTGAAGCTGTTGTCCCCGCTCTTCGACTTCTGCCAACATCGTATTAAAGCTCTCGGCTAACGCATTAAACTCTGAAGTATTCCCCATCGGAGCTCGCTGTCCATAATTCTTTGTATCAGTAATATTATGAATCACATTCAATAACTGATGCAGTGGGCGAGAAAACATCGTTTGCAGTAACAACATCAACGCAAAGCTAATGATGAATGCAACGACAGATGTCAGAATAACGACTTGATAAAAATGATTTAATTCACTTTTTAAAGAGCTCAAGTCATCTTCTAAATAGACCAGCCCAACCGTCTCACCGTCACTGATCATAGGCATATAACAATACATACCTCGGTCGGTCATATGGATATGGGCATGATTCTGCTTGAGTAAGTTTTCCACCATGGCAAGATCCGGCAAATCCATTTTTTGTTCACGATGGTATCGACTAAATAAGCGGCCAGCACTATCAAAAATAACGGCGCTTAATAAATCCGAGCGACTCTTTAAGCCACTCAATGTTTCTTCTGCTGCGACTGGATCGTTAAACACAACCGCTGAGATGCTATTGGTCGCAATTAATTGGCTTAGTGACGATAATTCATCATAAGCTTGCTCTTGAGCCGCTTGTTGTTGATTTTTTATAATCGAGTACGAAATCAAGATAATCACTAAGGTCACAAGCGACATCATTGACAACATTAGCTTAGTTTTCAGTGAGTTAAACATCATTTCTTCTGCTTCACTTGTACAGCAAGTTTAAGCACTTGAGAGCTTAACATCAGGCCTTGCTGTTCTAATTGTTCTAAATTCACTTTAAATCGTAACTTATTGTCTTGATTAACAATTTCTATCATGCCGCCATCATCAATAAACCCCGTCATATCAGACACAGTGAGAATTGGCTTTTTATCGAGGTAAAGCAATAGACGTTTGAGTTTATGTCGGTCTTGATTATCAACATAAATCAACTGGCATTGCGCCGTATCATTCACGCTTGTCACTTGTTTTAAGCGTATCTTTTTCTCAGCGACCGTCTTATTGGTGAGCTTTTCAAATCCGTTTCGATAAGCTGAATTAAAATAACAAAAAGTCAGATACTCATGCCCAGACGTTTCCGGCCAATGGGTATATTTTGCAAAGTTATAACTTAATGCTGCTTTAATTGCTTCTGAATTACTTTGTTGTGATGAGGCGATAAGTGGAAGCAATAATAACCCAAAGACCGCTAACCATAGCCAGCTTTTAACGTGTTGAAGAAACAAGTTCACCATTAGAACTGAACCGTCACTTTCCCATAATACGTCGGCTCTATACGGTATGGAATAGAAAATAACTCAGATTCAAACTCCGTGTGAGCACCATAAAATAAATTTTTACCGTAAGCGGATAGCGTCACTTTCGGAGTAATACGCCAATTCACGCCAAGATCGACACCATGATAACTATCTACAGGATTGTAGGTCTGGGTATGACCACTAATAGGAGCGACATCATCAACATAACGCCATGTTGCATTAACATCGACATTTTGATGTACAGCCCAGTCGATATCAAATGTCGCAATATGTTTAGGCGCCGTCGTATTTTGAGGTTGTACGCCAGGAAATTTGCTTTGGATATAGCCATAATTGAGTTTAAATTTAACTGTATCCGTCGCTAACCACTGACTTGAGAATTCAAGCCCGTAACTATGGCCCGCTAAACTATTACCAAACTCAACGTCTTGAATGATATATCCCGGCAATGACACAAAATCGGTGGTAACTTGATCCGCATCACGTAGGTCATCATAATCATTATAAAAAACAGTACTATCTATCGAGAAAGAAGAAGTCGGAGAAAAACGATACCCTAACTCATACGTTAACAATGATTCTGACTCATATTCATCTTGTCCTTTATATCTCACCACAACAGGTAATGGCGAGACATTGGGCGCAACAAAAGGCGGAATCACATTAGCAACGAAGTTCACATTATTTTCTGTACGCGAAGGCGTTCGCACAGAATAAGACACCGATGACCATAATTTGTGCTGTTCATTGAGTTTCCATAACAACCTAGCATTTGGCTGCCACTCAAAACCCGTGTAGGTATTGTCTTCGACCCGTGTTGCTAACGTCAGCCAAAGTGCATCCTTCGCTAATGTGATTTCATCACTCACAAAGGCGCTCCATAAATTGGTACTGGTCTGATTTGAGTCACTAAAAATATTAGGGTGAGAACCGATCGTTTCTCTATTATGACGAAACCCTAATCCCCAGCGGATATTATGACGTTCGCGAAATTGAAATTGATGTTGGAACTCGAGATCAAAGGTTTTTGTTTCACTCGTAAAAAAACCTTCGTCTCTGCTCACGTAATCAACATAACCTTGCACGCTATACTCTGATCTTGCAGATAACGCTTGGTTAAATTTGGCGAGCAAATTCCACCCCTTGGAATCAACATTATCTTGCGACGTTGAAGCATAAGGCGCAGCCAATGTTGGAAGATACAAAACTTGATTCATTCTCGTTTTGTATAAATCAGAGCTCAATTGCAAGGTTGCAGAATGAGGCAAATCTATATCGACTCGCCCACCGACTTGTTGCTCAGTCCAATCATTATCAGTATCGAGATTTGTCGTCGATGCTAAAGCAAGATCAGGGTTAATGTCTTTTGCTTCATGCTCTAAAGAATCTCGTTTAAACGTTTTAGCATAACCGCGAGCGGTCGTATTATCAGTTAATTTCCCACCATAACGAAACCCTGCAAACCCTTGATTATAATCACCTATGCCAATTTCGGCATAGCCACCTAAGGTCTCAGCGCTATGTTTGGTCACGATGTTAATGACACCATTAACCGCATTCGATCCCCACATAGCAGCATTGGGGCCACGGATAACTTCGATACGTTCAATATCGGCCATTAACGTATCTTGCACTTCCCAATAAACACCAGAGAATACAGGTGAGTAAAGTGTTCTTCCATCCATTAACACTAATAATTTATTGTTAAATCGACCATTAAATCCGCGGCTGCTGACCGCCCATTTCTGTGAGTCAATTTGTGCAACGTGCAAACCAGGCACGCCTTTTAAAGCTTGTGGGATCGATGTCAACCCCCTACGCTGGATTTCTTCAGAGCTGATGACGTAGACTGCTGCGGGCGAATTAGATAAAGGCTGGGCTTGGCGTGCAACAGAAGTCACTTCAACATCTAATAGCTCTTTCAAACTGAGCTCAAATGCATCGACCTCTTGCTCTTCTTGTGCTGAAACTGAGACTGACAATATCCCTAATGTACAACACATTCCATATAGTATTTTTTTCATATCAACACCCGCCCCCAGGCACTTTTTATCCTTAGATTACATATAATTAAATCGAATATCGTCGCCTTAGTTCACATAAATGCTTTATATCTATTCAAGCAATCGAGCTCTCAGCCGATATTTTTCAACCTCATTAACCTAATTATCGGCACAAAACCAAAATAGATGACACACTGCCATTATAAATTGATGGTAAACCATTAAAACAAGGCATAAGCACGTATTTTTGTTCCACTTATCATTACGATATAATGCAGACCCAGCTGATGGCTTCCACTAGGTTAAAACCTCGCCCTACTCCACTTCAATATCATGATTATGTTTAGTCACAACCTTTGGTTATTAGGGCTTTCTTTCTTAGTGTCTTTTGCAGGATGTTATGCCGTATTGTATTTAATCGATAACATCAACCAAACCCATATTAATAAATTACGGCTGCATATTTCCATCATTGCATTGATATTAGGCACTAGTATGTGGGCAGCCCACTTCATCAGTATGCTTGCGATGAATTTTGACGCACCAGTGACCTATCAGGCTCAAATGACGTTGGTATCAGGCCTGATTGCAGTGGCCTTAGCTGGTATTGCAGTTTACCTTGTCTACCTCAATAACCAAACGCCTCACCGATTGCTAATAGGAGGATCTTTATTAGCTCTTGGTTTAGTCTTAATGCACTTTATCGGTATGAGTGCCTTTCGATCGAATCACTATGTTATGGAGCTTCAACCGATATGGATAGTACCTAGTGTCATTTTTGCCGTATTGGTTTCAACGGGAGCTTTATGGCTGACGTTGAAAAAGAAGGTGCACAGCAACAGCCTTGTCAGTGCGAGCCTCCTCGCTATCGCGATTTGCAGCGTTCATCATTTTTCCATGTTAGCATCGCATTTTGTGCCAAGTGATCAACCAGAAACACTCAGCTCGCCCGTCATCGCCAGTCACACTCTGGCTATTTACGTTTCTCTAGCTGTCTTTGCCCTTATTGTGACGGCTTTACTGACCTTGGTTCAACCTGCCCCAGATATATCCTCAACCAATACAAGCACATCGCCAACACAGCAAGAAGACACATCGGAAATATTGATTAAACATCAATTTCTACCAGTCGAACGCTTTGATAAAACAGAGTTCTTGAATTTATACGATATTTTATATGTACAAGCAGACTCGCACTACTCGAAAGTTTATTGTCAGCATGAAACTTATTTTTGTAATTTATCGATTACAGCATTAGAAGAACGGCTGCCTAACGATCGCTTTTTACGTGTTCACCGTAGCTTTATTGCCAATATTATGAATATTAAAAGCTTTAAAAAAGACGCCGATAAAGCCACACTATTATTCGATAGAGATGAAGATCACACCATCCCCGTCAGCAGACAACGATTAAAACAAGTGCAAAATGCACTCGGTGTGTAACCCTACCCTCACGCTGCTCATCGACAACTTCCCAACACGCTAAACGCCCCGCCACTCATGTCTCATATCAGGTCATTCGTGCGATAGCGCCATAAAAGCCGATACTATTCATATCGTTACGTCAATTGTTCAGCCCAACCATATAGCCTGCCGCAAGAGTGACCACTCCTCTGCCATTACTGCAAACCAGTCTGCCATTCGTGCATACATACCCCATTTCATGCATTCCTAAAGCATCCGACACAAACTCATTGTAGATTTCTCTCAGCTCATCACGAGTTATTTATGACAATTTAATTGGAGACGTTTATATGAAAACTGATGAAAAAATCATTGCCTTTCTTTTATACCCAGGTTTGTCACTGCTCGATATGGTTGGTCCATACAGCGTGTTGTCTAATTTAGGGAGGGGCTACCGTACTGTTGTTGTCGGTGAGCAAGCCGATTCTATACCCGATGACTTTGGCTTAGGCATTACCCCTCACTTTTCTATTGATGAGATGCCAGAGCCAGACATCTTAATTGTGCCCGGTGCCGATCTAGCCACCTTCACCACCATGGCGAACGATAAGCTCATGAACTACATCCGTACAGCGGGAGAAAAAGCAGAGATCCTAGCTTCCGTGTGCACAGGTGCGTGTATTCTTGCTGCTGCAGGGTTCTTACAAGGACGCAAAGCAACGACACATTGGGCCTACGCACCTTATTTAGAAAAATTAGGCGTCGACTATGTCAAAGAACGTTGGGTCGAAGATGGTAAATTTATCACCGCCGCTGGAGTATCAGCCGGAATTGATATGGCATTACACCTTGCTGCACGTCTAGCCGATGTTGATGCATCTAAAGCGGTACAACTTTATTGTGAATACGATCCACCACCACCATTTGGCGGGCCTGATTGGACAATGGCTAACGAAGCCGATATTTCACGTGCTTCCGCTGTCAACCTAAGTGAAAGACTGGCTGATATGAAAACTGTTTTAGCCAATAAACCCGATCTTTTGGCATTGTTTAACGACAACTAAAATCGACTCATCAATTAAAGGCCAACGTATTCAATCACTGCCAATACGTTGGCCTTCTTTTTTTAAAGATAAGTAATATAGTGTATTGATTAAGGCCGTTTTACCTTCAATTGCTCATGGATAGACGTCAACATAAAGTCAAGGAAACACTTTAATTTTACCGAGTCTTGATACGGTGCATAAGAAACTGCATTAATGGGTTGATAGTAATCAATCGTCGATGTTTCTAATATCGGCAACAACTTTCCTGCCATTAAATCGTGGCTTGTCATAAAATCGGCTAAGCAGACAATCCCCATCCCACTTAATGCCGCTTGTCTTATCAAAGAACCACTACTCACCGTTAAAAAAGGGTCAATCGTAAGTCCATCTGCCCCCTCTTGCTTTAAAGGCCAATGATTAAGACTAAGTGGGTGAGAAAAACCAATGCATCGATGTTGTTTGAGCTCGGCAGGAGATGTAGGAAGGCCATACTGTTCTATGTAACTAGGACTTGCGAGTATACGTAATTTAGACCGCCCTATTGAGCGATAATGTAAGGTCGAATCTTTCATATCACCAATTCTAAACGCCATATCCACTTGTTTTTCTATCAAATTAATCTGTTCGTCAAAACTCGCTAGTTCTATCTCGATCTTTGGGTATTGCACAAAAAAGTCATTCAAATAAGGCAAAATGCAATGTTCTAAAAAAGGCGTTGGAGCATCAATTTTTATTTTGCCGTGCGGACTTACGCTCACATTATCTTCAATGTCATTAATCACGTTTAATGCCTGTTGTGCTTTCTCAGCAATAATACGTCCTTGTTCTGTCACATTAATTCGTCTGGTTGTGCGCGTAAAAAGAGAGACGTTCAATTGCTTTTCTAATTGACTTATTTTACGACTGATTGCGGAAGGTGTCTGCCCTAAAAGCTCAGCAGCATTGGTAAAACTTCCGCTGTGATATACCGAAACCAATACCCTTAACTGCTCGATAGTCATCTCTATTTATTCCAATTATGCACAAGTAATATTCTATTAATGATATTTAAGTAAAATAGTCAAGCCGTTAATATCATTACACCTTGAATTTAAGAGAGATAATGATGAATTTACAACTCACGAACAAAATAGCTTTAGTAACAGCATCAACCGGAGGAATAGGTCTGGAAATAGCCAAATCTCTCGCTTTTGAAGGTGCTACTGTGATCATTAATGGCCGCACGTCAGAAAGTGTTAACCATGCAATATCCACTATTTTAACCGAGGTACCCAAAGCCAAACTACGCAGCCTTGTCGCAGACAATGCGACATTAGAAGGAAATGAAACTACCATCAATCAATTTCCTCACATTGATATTTTAATTAACAACTTAGGTATTTATGAATCCGTTGAATTTTTAAATAGTACTGATGAACAATGGCAGCACATTATGAATGTGAACATGATGAGTGGAGTCCGTTTATCACGTCACTACTTAAAAAACATGCTAGATGTAAATGATGGAAGAATCATCTTCATGTCTAGTGAGTCCGCAATTAATCCCGCCCCTGAAATGGCCCATTATAGTGCCACCAAAACAATGCAAATGTCCTTATCACGTAGTTTAGCTGAATTAACTAAAGGCTCGAAGGTGACGGTGAATACCGTTCTACCAGGCTCAACAAAAACAGAAGGAGTAAAACAATTTGTTCAAGATTTATTTCCTTCACTCGGCTACAAAGATGCCGAACAAAAGTTTATGAAAGAAAACCGCTCTACATCATTAATTGAACGGTTGATAGATCCCAAGGAAATAGCCGACTTTACGACCTTCATCAGCAGTCCATTATCATCAGCTATTAATGGCGCTGCGCTGAGAGTGGATGGTGGCATTGTTCGATCAATATTTTAGACAAATACTGATCATGATTAATGAAGTATCGACGACAAGTTTCCTTGCCGTCGATATCCATTTTTGTCATTTAATAAGTTAATACTGTTGCGTCATCGTCCAGTAGCGCATCCATACCACCGCTAAACTGAATACCGTCAAGAACCTCATCTTTCTTCATACCAGCTACATTTGTCATACACATCCCACACATGATGACTTTGCCACCTTCAGTCATGAAATCAGACAACATCGCTTTCAAGGATTTACCATTCGCATGTGAATGTTCGGGAATCGTCGTATCGGCAATACGTACACCTTCTACAGTCAACCAGATAGTGACGGGAATGTTTTTCTGCTTCAATACCTGCGTACTCAATTCAATAGCCATGGTCGCGCGATTCATTTCATCACTTGTTAAATTAACAAATAATTTTTCACTATCATCAGCAAAAGCATTCGACGATGCCAGAACAAACAAAACGGCAAAAATGGTTGTTAATTTTTTTATTACTGTCATGAGAGATATCCTTTATGTTATGTCTTGGCTGATTTACCAAGAACCTAATCATTCTCTTATAATCAACCAACATCACATATGATTGAAATCATATATGATACGTTATAACAATTTAATTAAATGTCCCTCTCGTACAATGCTGTTGGCTTTCTCCAGATCGCTTAAAACTCGGTAAAAAGTCTCATGAGAAAGACCAATACGATAAGCCACGTCTTTTAATGAAATACAAAACTCAACCTCTCCCTTTTCATTCATTTCATGTTTTAAAAAGGCCAGTATTCGCTCTTTTGCTGAACGAATATTTTTAATTTCATTAATGGCTCTTAAGCCGACTATTTGTTCCGCATAAATGACTAATAATTGTTTTGTAGCCAATGGCGTTTGTTCAAGATAGGTTAATAAATCTATCCTTCGAAGATAGCGTATATCCGTTTCCATATCGGCAATAGCAGAACAATGATAATTATCTGAAAATAATGATGCTTCAGCAATAATCTCTCCCCTATAAGCCACGTCTTGAATGACTGGAAAACCTTCCATTGTTTCTCGTTGTAATTTTAACCGCCCTGTCTCGATGAAATACATATTCACAACATCATCACTTTGATGAAAAAGAATATCGCCTTTTTTAAGAGTGAGGCGTGCCGAGTTCAAATCAGTAAATATTGTTTTAAAAAAATAATTCATCAAGCCCCACTTATCAATACCGCATTATCTTTAGCTACTATTATCAAAGTCATTGTCTACGAGAGAAGGTCATTTGATTTTAAACAAACCTAGATATAACTAAGCCAATAAAATGAAATAAATGATAATTGCCTAGCTAATTGCCACTGATTTACGAAATCGTGCCAATGCAAATAAAAAACATACTGTACCAATGGCTAACAAGGCAAGAAAGTACGGCCACACAACATCCCACCCTGCGCCTCTATATAAAATAGCTTGGGCGAATTTGACAAAATGGGTAGTGGGTGCAATCAACATAATGTTCTGCACCATGTCAGGCATACTTTCACGAGGCGTCACCCCACCAGATAACATTTGTAATGGTAATAAGGTTAGGATCATTAATAAGCCTAGTTGCGGCATTGTGCGTGCTTGTGTCCCCAATAATATACCTAAAGATGTTGTGGCAAAAAGGTGTATTGAGGTACCTAATAAAAATAGAGCTGCCGATCCATGAAGCGGAACTTGCAAGAAACCTTTAATCACGACAAATAGTGAAAATATCACAAAGAGCATAATCACCAAACCATTGGCCCATATTTTAGCCGCAACAATTTCGAAGGGAGTGACAGGCATAACCAGTAAATGTTCTAGTGTGCCATGTTCTCGTTCCCGGATGACAGCGGCCCCCGTAAGAATAATGGCTATCATGGTAATGACATTCATTAGCTCCATCACACTGCCAAACCAAACGCTGGTTAAGTTTGGATTAAACATGATGTGAGAGGATTGTTGGATGGGGAGTGTGTAGATAGCACGATAACCTTCAACAAATTCATTGATTTCTGCATTGATGATTGTCTGAATATAGTTATCTCCGATAAAAGCTTGTGTCATCCGTGTCGCATCAATATTAACTTGCAGTGTGGGTTGCTTGCCTGCTAAGACATCACGTTCAAAGTTTGGCGGGATGTCGAGTACAAACGTATAGGCGCCATAATCCAGCGATGAATCCACGTCACTTAATAAAATACTATCGGGCGTCTTGAAATAAGGGCCATAAAAGGCATTAATAATTCGTTGAGACAAATGTGATTGGTCTTCATCAACAACAGCAATAGGCGCATTCTTTAATTCTATAGAGGAGACTGATGACACCACATAGATCAAGCCCGTAAAGGAAAAAATGACAAATATTAGTAAGACTTTGTCTTGCAACAGACTACGTATTTCTTTGATCCCCAACTGAAAAATATTACTGTCATATTGCATCGTTATTTATCCTGCTTGGGGAGTAAAAAGACACTGACCAAAGTTAATACTGGAATAAAGGCTAGTAAGGGCAAAAACTGAGCAGATAGTTCTGAAAAAGTGAGCGCTTTGCTGAAGACACCACGGCATGCTTCAAGAAAATAAGTGGTTGGAAAGAGTTTGCCGATGACTGCTGCCAACCCATCCAAGGAAGTGATGGGATCAATCAGGCCACAAAAATTAATCGCAATCATCAACACGAGCACTGAGGTAGCAGCCAAGGCAGAAATTTGTGTTTTTGTAAAAGCCGAAATCAAAAGGCCTACGCCCGTTGTGGCGGTAACATACAGTAATGCAGCAACACTAAGTGCCCACAGACTGCCTTTTAATGGTACACCGAAGGCGTAAATTGCAAGTAAGACTAATCCAAAAAAACTGATCATACTGACCAGAATATAGGGTAACTGTTTGCCGATAAGAAATTCCAACCGCGTGACCGGTGTGACATATAAGTTGGTAATCGAGCCGAATTCTTTTTCACGTACGACGCCGAGCGCCATTAAAATAGCGGGAATAAAGACTAATAACAAAGGTATGACCGCTGGCACCATCGCTTCTATGCTTTTGAAGTCTTGATTGTAACGGTAACGTGATGCGAGATCTGCTGGCACAAGATTCGGGACAACACCGTAAGTTCGAAGCGAAAGATCTGTTAAGTAAGCATAGTATATGCCTGAGATATAGCCTTTTATGGTTTCTGCTCGAAAAGGCATTGCGCCATCAATCCACACCACGATTTCAGGCGTTCTATCACGTTTTAATGCTTGCCCAAAGTTTGGGGGGATTTCTACTGCGACACTAAGTTCGCCACTACGCATACGCTTGTCCAGTTCTGCGGGACTTTTAATGTCCGCTTTCTGGATAAAATAACGGGAGCCCGCCATATTTTGAATATAGTCTCGGCTTTCAGGCGTTTGATCTTGATCCATCACGGCAAAGCTTAGATCTTCTACATCAAAGGTGATGCCGTAGCCTAAAATAAACATTAAGATGATCGAGCCCAACAAAGCAAAGGTTAGTCTAATGGGATCACGCCAGAGTTCGAGCGCCTCACGGTGGGCATAGCCGAATAACCGCAGTAGGCTAAAAGATTTATTGTTCGTCGTTGAAACCTTCGGCGATGCATTTCTCTTTGAGTCAGGAGTGATTAATGTGGTAGGGCTAGGCTCAGAATCGGCCACTGCTTGTTCTAGGTAAGCGATGAATGCGTCTTCAAGTGTGTTGACATTACGTGACTCACATAATGCTGCGGGGGTATCGTTAGCCAGTATTTTGCCTGCATGCATCAACGATATGCGATCACAACGCGCTGCTTCATCCATAAAATGGGTCGAAATAAAAATCGTTACACCTTGTTCACGAGCTAGTTCGATTAGTAGTTTCCAAAAGTCATCTCGCGCGATGGGATCTACCCCGGATGTCGGTTCATCAAGGATCAGCATTTCAGGATTATGTACCACCGCCACGGCGAGGGATAAGCGCTGACGAATACCAAGCGGTAGCGCTTCGGGATAGTCATCGCGGTATGCCTCGAGATTAAACCGTGTGATCAATGTTTTGACGCGATCTTGTATTTGCTCAGCCGGTAAATGGAATAGACGAGCATGTAAGATTAGGTTTTGTTGTACAGAAAGTTCGTTGTAGAGTGAGAAGGCTTGAGACATATAGCCGACGCGTTTACGGGTTTCTATATTTTCCGCCTCTATTTTTTGGCCAAATAATTTAGCTTCACCGCTGGTTGCTGGTTGCAACCCTGTTAGCAACTTCATGGTCGTGGTTTTACCGCAACCATTGGAACCGAGAAAACCAAAAATTTCACCGCGTTCAATGCTTAAATTAACATTATCGACAGCGGTGAAATCACCATAACGTTTGGTTAATGCCGATGCAGTAATCGCAGCTTCGGTATCATCTGAGTTATTTTGGCGAGGTGGTACAACAAGCGCATGATGATCGTGACGTTTTTGTTCTGGAAGTAGAGAAATAAAGGCCGCATCAAGTGTTGATTGTCCTGTCTGAGCTTTAATGTCACTTGGTTGGCCTTGGCCGATGACTTTACCGTCATCCATGGCAACTAACCAGTCAAACCCCTCGGCTTCTTCCATATAAGCGGTGGCAACTAATACGCTCATGTTTTGTTGGCGATGACGAATGCGTTCGATTAGCTCCCAGAATTGACGGCGAGACAATGGATCAACTCCGGTAGTTGGTTCATCTAAAATTAAAAGCTGAGGGTCATGAATTAAAGCACAACATAAACCGAGTTTTTGTTTCATACCGCCTGACAGTTTATCGGCGGGACGATCAGCGAAAGCTTCTAATCCGGTACTTTTTAGCAGATCTTTAATTCGCTGCTCGCGCTCTTGGCGCTTTTGACCAAAAAGGCGTCCAAAAAAATCTATATTTTCAAAGACAGATAAGGTGGGGTATAAATTTTTACCTAAGCCTTGAGGCATATAGGCAATCTGAGGTGATACTTCAGAGCGAAAGTGAGCACTACCCATATTACCGCCCAATACTTCCACATCACCAGACTGAATTTCACGTGCTCCAGCAACAAGGGCCAAAAGATTCGACTTGCCAACACCATCAGGACCGATCAACCCCATTATCTTGCCAGCAGGAAATTCCAAATTGATATCATCTAACGCAACAGTTTCACCATAGCATTGCGTCACTTTCGTTAGCTTGGCAACAGCGGCGGACTGTGTCATATCAGACATTATTCAGGCACTCTTACTCGCAACTGTTCTGGCCATTCTTTTGCAGGTGCTAATAGTAGATAAGCCAGTCCCGGTACTCCTGTTTTTACTTCGTCAATATGATCTTTGAGGAGCTGCGGGTCGATTTTCACTTTGATACGAAACATCAGTTTGTCACGCTCATCTCTGGTTTCAACTGATTTTGGCGTAAACTGGGCTTGTGGGGATACAAAGGAGACCTTGGCGGGTATTGTATATTGCGGAATAGCGTCAAGCACAATGCGGGCCTCAGAGCCAATTGTAACTTTACTTGCTTCGGAAGTTGGTAAGTAGATGCTCATATACACATCAGTAAGATCTAATACCGATAATACTTTGCCGCCACTACCTAAAACTTCACCTGGTTCTGCGAGCCGATATAATACTCGACCATGAATCGGCGTCTTCAAGGTGCTGTCGGCAATATTACTTTTTAACCGCTCAATACGTGCTTTAGCTGCTTCAATTCCTGCATCGGCCTGTACAACTTTTACATTAGCGGCTTTTAGCGCTGCTTGAGCTAAAGTATACGTCATGCTTTGCTGCTCAACTTTTTCCCTAGAAATATGACCTTTTTTCATCAGCGCTTGAAAACGGTTTAATTCAGTTTGAGCAAATGTAAGCTCGCTTTTGTGCTGTTCAACGATGGCAAGTGCGTATTTACGTGCTTCCAGTGCTTCACGTAATCCTGCATTTGCTTCACGTAGTTGTGCATTAAGATCATCCGTGTCTATTACCGCTAAAGCTTGGTCGGCCTGGACCATATCGCCTTCTTGCACCATGACCTGAACTAAACGACCTGCTATTTTAGTTGCGATATCATATTCTGTTGCTTCAATACGCCCGTTACCAAACGTGACGCTTTCCGGCAGTTGATCAGATTTTAGAATATAGTTTTTAACTTGATGGATTATGCCCGAAGAAGAGTCTGATTTTTCGGACGGTTGATCAGATTGTTTTACTTTCCATGCATACCAAACACCACCACCAGCTATTAAACCAACTAGAATAATGACAGTCATTTTTGTGAATGCAGATTTAGCGATCATGATAATGTTTCCTAGTTACGACTAAATTGGGGTGTCCGTTTCTAAGTTAATCTGATGCCATTATCATATCAATAATATGTGTATTAGAACGTTAGTTGATGATATTTTTTCCGGCAAGTAAGAGTACCCTTTAGTCAAAATTTAAAATCTTAATATATCAAGAGTCATGTTCTATTGATGACTAAAAATATTACAACATTGTGAGGCAAGTTATTCAGATGGGAAAAGGTCAAGGTGAATTGAATTTGGATTATTTAGAAGACGCTCCAACTATTCAACAACTTAATGAGATGACAGATGATATTCTGCTGGAGTTTGGTGCACCATGGTGTACACATTGTCAATTAGCACAGCCCCTAGTGCAAAACGTGTTAACTAGTCATCCTAAACTGTCGCATATCAAGATCTATGACGGCAAGGGCAAACTACTCGGGCGAGCCTTCAAGGTTAAACTTTGGCCTACTTTGATATTACTCAGAAATGGGAAAGAGATAGATCGTCTTGTACGCCCCCTACATATGGATGATATTCATCATTTAGTGTCCCAATCAAAGTATTAAGCGCTTGTCTTTACGACATTATTAATTACATTCTCCTAAGTGCTAGACGAAGCTGTTTTTCCGTTTCGATAATAACGAATAAGACAATGCCTGTACCGAGGATCAATACACCATCCCAAAATGGGATAGAAACTGTTGAAAAAACCGCTTGTAGGAAGGGCAAATAAGTCATCGCTAATTGCGCGATGGTAATGACGATAACCACCGTCCACACCATTTTTGTGCCTCGAACCATCTTCCATGTCAGCGACGTACCATAGATGTTACGAATGAAAAACAAATGAAAAATTTCCATCACGACCAATGTATTTAATGAAATCGTCCGGGCAAGCTCTAATGAGTAACCACGATCGATAGCAAATTGATACATGCCAAATACACCGACAAGAAACAAAGTCGACACCAGAACAATATGCCAAACAAGCTCTCCCGTCAGTAAGGCCTCATGACGGGGTCGCGGTGGCCTTCGCATGGTGTTATCTTCTGTCGGTTCAAAAGCAAGCGCCATGCCTAATGTGACAGCGGTAATCAAATTAACCCAAAGAATTTGCATAGGCGTAATCGGCAACATCATTCCCATCAGCAAAGCCACAATAATCGTCATCCCTTCACCGGCATTAGTCGGCAGTGTCCAGCTAATGACTTTCTTAATATTATCGTAAACAGTACGGCCTTCTCGCACCGCAGCGGCAATAGAAACAAAGTTATCATCAGCTAGCACCAGATCCGCCGCTTCTTTGGCAGCTTCTGACCCTTTCTGCCCCATCGCGATTCCAGCATCTGCTCTTTTCAGTGCAGGTGCATCATTGACACCATCTCCTGTCATCGCCACTGTCATACCATGCGATTGCAGCGCCATCACTAAACGTAATTTATTTTCAGGACTAGTTCGAGCAAAAATGTCACAGTCCAATACAGCCTGGCCAAGTGCCGCATCATCCATTCCATCAAGATCTTTGCCAGTGAGGACTTTAGCTGTATTCTGCAATCCAACCTGTTGCCCAATTGCAGCAGCCGTTTTAGCATGATCACCTGTAATCATCTTTACTCGAATTCCAGCATCATGACACTCTGCCACCGCAGCAACCGCTTCTGCACGAGGTGGATCAATCATCCCCACCATGCCTAATAAAGTCAGCTTGCCAGCTATATCACTATGAACTAACGATCGCTTATCTCCATTAACCGCCTGAGTCGCAAAAGCTAAAACACGCTGACCTTGACCAGCAATATTATCTGCTTGCTCATACCAATAATGTGTATCTAATGGCTCTGTTTGACCATCAATACCCCGTTGATCGTGACACATTGCTATAACCTGTTCGGGTGCGCCTTTAACAAATACAACAGCATGATTTTCAACATCGTGGTTAAGTGTCGCCATATAACGATGTTTGGCATCAAATGGAATAGCGACAGTGCGTGTCCATATGGATTGTTCTTTACGGGTATCGACAGTCATTTTTCCGGCGAATGTCAACAAAGCCCCTTCCATCGGATCGCCTTCTACATGCCATTCATTTTCAGACTCTCTCAAACTCGCATCATTACATAGCGTCGCAGCACGAGCGAGCTCATCTAATACAAGATGTTCTGACACCGATACATGTGTTTGATCCAGCTTCAAGGCTCCTTTTGGCTCGTAGCCTCGACCTTCTAGAGAAAATAAATATTGATGCGTCAACACAGAAGCGACCATCATTTCATTACGCGTCAATGTCCCTGTTTTATCAGTACAAATAACCGAGACGGAACCCAATGTTTCAATAGCCGGTAAATGGCGAACAATGGCATTACGTCTCGCCATCGCCTGCACACCAATTGCCAGCGTAATGGTCAATACAGCTGGTAGGCCTTCAGGAATCGCTGCGACAGATAAGCCAACGACCGGCATAAATATGTCGTTAAAGCTATAACCAGCAACATAATAACCAAATAATATCAACAGAAAAGCAATCAACAAAATCATGATGGTCAGCCACTTAGCAAACACATTCATCTGCGTCACTAATGGCGTCGTTAATGTTTCTACTTCAGACAATAAACCACTAATACGGCCAATTTCGGTACCTGCACCTGTCGCAACGACGACACCTTTTCCTTGACCACTAGCCACCAAGGTACCGGAATACACCATACAAGACCGATCACCAAGAGATGCTTCTTTTTCGACAGGCTTAGTTTGTTTGTCTACTGGAAGCGATTCCCCCGTCAACACGGCCTCTTGTATTGCTAGACCATGAGCAGTCAGCAACCTCATATCAGCAGGCACTTTATCCCCGGCTTCTAATAAAACAATATCGCCCACAACTAATTGATCACCACCGATACTGATCCGCTCCCCATCACGAATCACATTGGCATGAGGAGCGAGCATATAACGAATAGCTTCCATCGCTTTTTCAGCTTTACCTTCTTGAATAAAGCCAATAAAAGCATTGGCCAATACCACCGCCATGATGACCACAGTATCAACCCAATGCCCCAGCAAAGCCGTGATGATGGCAGAACCGATCAGGACATAAATCAGAATATTATGAAAATGTAATAAAAAACGTATTAGCCCGCTCTGCTGTTCCTTTTCAGGCAAGCGATTAGGCCCATATTGTTCATAACGACTTTTAGCTTCATCTGTACTCAACCCGGTTTGAAGTGACGTCTGTAGTTTCTCAAGCGACGAGTCATGAGTGAGGTGATGCCATAAAGAGGACATCTCAACGTCAACGTCACCTTGTTTAGCATATCTACTCGCCATGAATGAACTCCTTCAAACCAAGAATATCCGACCGTTTTGATGAACGGCTAAGCTTTTACATCGTATTGTTTAATCTATTCCAGCTAATGCAATGCTGTTTCTGAATTTGGTTTATAGGAAAATAAAGCATGAACATGACATTGCGTATTCAACCCTCTTTTTTCTCTTGAGAAAGAGTCCAGTTATAAGCTTCCTCATAACTGTCACAATATTGCGTATTCTTGTTTTTACTGCGTATGAACATCGCGTGCTCCCACGGATCATGGGTTGCCGTTTCGTGTTTTACAATATAAGCAATAGACTTAAAACGCGTCAGGCAAGATAAGATATTGTCATTACAAGGAATTTGACAATTATTGGCAATGCCATCAAAAATTAACCGACTGCCAGTGGGAATGTTCAGTTGATCTAGTTCTTCTAATATTTCATTACCACATTCAGAGCAACTGTCCACTTTGGAAAGCTTCAGGTAATAAATATTATCAATCACTTTTTTATCAGATTAATCATTTTATCCTCCTTATTGAAAGTGAGAACTTAATTCATCGATCTGTTCGACAGGTTCAAAAAACACATTGTTTAATCATCTAATTGATTAAGCCTGTTATACGATAATAGTCATACTTATATTACTTTTTCAACCAATAAATCGGTGGATTTACTATCGGAGAGATGATAAAGCACTGCACTTGCCAGTAGGAGTAATGATAGTTATTTTTATCTTAAACTTAACTGCTTTAGGATCGATATTATCCATAATATTTTGTCCTGTTAAATGGCTTGTTATATTTATTTCTTCAAATTCACAGCTATAATTTTTTCAACGATTCCGCCCATGGTTTTCGACTGGATTTCTGGTTTCAAGTAGAGAGGAAGGTATTCACTTCCTGTACGATCAATATAGGCAGCTTTCAAACCTGCTGATAACGCACCATGTGTATCCCAATCATGAGTCGCTACAAGGCGAAGATTTTCTACTGACTCTCCCAGAACTTCGGCTGCAAATTTATATACCTTCGGGTTTGGTTTGAAACTTCCAGTGTCCTCGACAGATATAATGGTATCGAAAAAATTTGTTAATCCCGAATTATTCATTTGAGCAGTGATAAGATCCAGAGAAGAGTTGGAGAAAGCCACCGTTTTAAAACCGCTCGAACGCAACTTATTTAAAGCCTCTTTAATATCTGCATGTGGCGGTAAATTCGAAAAATAGGTTAATAATTCATTACATTTTTCATCCGTTAAGCGACAATTATAATGTGCAGCAACAGATCTAAGCATTGCATTCGCTAATTCAGCAAAATTTGAACTGACACTTGTGGAAATACAAACAGTAGAAGAATGTAATAGCTTTGAAAACCATAGTGATAAAGCTTCTTCACTACCGAAGACATCTCTAAATTTGGGCTTCAAAGACTCTAAATTTAGAACAGTTTCATTTATGTCAAAAAGTATGACTTCTTTTTTCATTATTGACATCTACACTCACTTTACGAATAAACATAATTAAGGTTTAAGAGAGATTTTATCCGCTAACATATTATAAACTCAAAAAAATAAAACCATAGCAAACGTCTTTGTTCCAGTTAAATTGGAAACGGAATATAGCGATTATTTATTAAGTGTGTCCATTTTGAACTTTTCATCATTCTCGTAAAACTGAATCATTTTATAATCATTAGATTTGTCACCTTATTATTCTTACCTTCAGCCAGTTCAGGACAATGATAATGCTTCCCCAAATATATTCACGTACCGACTTACCTAATTATAAATATATGTTATAAAGGATTTAGATACCTTAATAATCGTTGGTACGTTAGCCTATGAGCAAGCGAAAAAAGAGCCTTGCCTATTGCATACTGCTTTGCATGTTGATTGGCGCAATGGCTCTCTATGAACTTCGATATTCCTTGTTGCAGGAAGAAACAAAAGCAGGCAATCGGGTAACAAGCACCAGCCTTTTGTTAGGAGAATGGATCAAAGGCGCATTTGTTGCCTCTGATTATATTCTGCGTGATATTGTTTACACGATCCCCGTTTCAGCACTTCAATTTCCGGCAACCAATACTGAAGAGAATGCACGCATCTCAAAATACATTGATGACAAACGCAAGACATTCCCCCATGCAGTAGGTGTAGGCCTAAACGACAAAAACTGCATCATGACCCATACCACATCAATCGTCGGCTTTGATGCCAGCAATCGTGAATGGTGCAGCGTGCCAAAGAACAATCAAAATATTCAAACATACGTATCAAACATGTTTACCAGTAATACGGATGAGCTGATAGTGATCCAGTCTCGGAAATTTCCTGGAAATGAGTTTAATGGCTTGGCCGGCATTGGCATAGATTTGAAATTCTTTTCAACATGGCTTGAAAAAGTGTCGATCAAGACTCACGGCGTTTTAGCCATTACCGATCTCAATGGCAAGCTATTAGCAAGAAAGCCAGCCAAACCAGAATCCTTAGGCAAACCAGGGAAAAACCCGATACTCGAAGCCTTTATTACTTCCGGTGAAAACTTCACCACATTTCGGACCATTTCTCCGTTTGACCAAGAACCGCGTATCTATGGTCTTCGTAAAGTGGAAGGGTTACCGTTTATTGTTGTCGTGGGCGAAGCTGATCAAGACTGGCTAACAGATTGGAGAAAGCGTGCCAGATTGACGGTTGGTGCCCTTGTTATCTTGTGGTCTCTGGCGTTTTATACGCTTTATATATACTGGAAACGGTTGAATAACCTTGCCGAACTGCAAAAAATGCGTGATGAACTTGAAGAACTCAGCCTCACCGACACCTTGACCGGATTAGCCAATCGCCGTCGTTTCAACGATGTTTTGGATACCGAATGCCATCGTTTGCGTCGGATAAATGCCCCCATTTCTGTCATCATGATTGATGTCGATTCATTTAAGGCCTTCAACGATACTTATGGCCACTTAGCTGGCGATGAATGCCTCAAATTAATAGCTGACGTTATCCAAAGTAAAGTCAAACGACCTCAGGATCTGGCAGCACGTTACGGCGGTGAGGAATTTTTATGTATTTTGCCTGAAACTGAACACGCAGGTGCTGTCGCTATTGCGATGAATATAAAGGATGGCATTGCAGATTTAGGCATTCAACATGAAGGTTCTACAACCGAAAATTACGTTACCGCCAGTTTAGGCGTGGCTACCTTCGTTTGTGATGAAGAGACTAATACTGACACTATCATAAATTTAGCTGACGAACGGCTCTACACAGCTAAGAAAAATGGACGGAATCAGGTGGCCTCAGAAATGACTGAATCGTAAATCAACAAGCTTAAACAATAACCGGTTCTTCAACTAATTCAGGTGGGTTTAACGCATCTTCATTTTGTAATGTGTCTATCTGTGCTTCCAGCAATGAGGTCTGATGACTACGGCCAATATGGAACAAGGCTTCTCCCTCGTATATCAACGGAATATTAGTACGACCGATGATAATGCCATCTGACGAGGCTTCAATCAGTTCATCACTCTGCACAGCGGGATCAGAGATATACCCTAGAACATCGCCTTTTGACACCATATCGCCTAACTTGACCTTGGCCCGTAAAATGCCACTTTTAGGCGCTCTGACCCAAGTACTAGAACGCAACACGACTGTTTGCTTTGATTTTCTCGCTTTCCCCTTAACGATCATGTCCATTTCACGCATGACACTAAGAATGCCGCGCAGCGCAACACGTATAGACACTTCATCAAAGCGTAGCGCTTCGCCTGACTCATACACCATGACAGAAGTGGATTCATTAGCAGCCGCATGTCGTAAAGAACCTTCTGGTGCCGCTGAATGTAATAAGACGGGGGCAGCAAAACTACGCGCTAACCTGTTGAGTTGCTCATCCTCAAGATCAGCCCTGATCTGTGGAAAGTTATCTCGATTAATAGCAGCCGTATGTAAATCTATGCCCAGATCAGACCGTTCAACAATTTCTGTCATAAAAATATTAGCAAGCCTGCCCGCTAAAGAACCTGAATGTGACCCCGGAAAAGAACGATTTAAATCACGTCGGTCGGGTAAATATCTAGAGTGAGCGTCAAAGCCAAACACATTCACGACAGGTATCGCGAGCAGTGTCCCTTTCAGCTGTTTGATCGGGCGAAGTGATAATATTCTTCGAATCACTTCCACACCATTAATCTCATCGCCATGTATTGCGGCACTGATAAATAAAACCGGCCCCTCTTTTTTGCCATGCACAACATGTACTGGCATGGTGACAGTGGTATCTGAATGCAATCCAGGTAACGGCAGGTGAATCACTTTTATTTCACCTGGCTGTACCACTTCACTGCCTATATTAAATGGTTTTCTCATCCGTCTACGTCACTATGATGGTTATTTTCTTTATCCTTTTTAAGAGATCGCTTTTTACGTTTGCCAATAAGATAAGATTTTCCGGGATCGACCAAATACTTTCCCTTCATGGTGGTACGTCCAATCAGCATACGAAACCCCATATTATCCCGATTGGTCAATGTGACTTCGGCAGTGTGGACAACAGAGCCAATGACAATTTGGGTCTCAATTACATAACGCGACTCAGTATGACCGCCCGAATCTCGCACAACGCGCTGATCAAAAAGCGGCGCCTGACATTCAATGACTTTATCCGAATCTCTTTGATTTGGGTGAAGACTAAATTTAACAAACTCCTGACCCGACACATTGATTAATTCAACATCAAAGGCATGTAGCGTCGATGTTCTCGCTCCGGTATCAATTTTTGCCTTTATTTGGTCAATATTCAGATCAGGCAGAGATACCCATTCTCTCCACCCAAGAGTATCAGTCATCTTCAGGATTCTCAGATTGAGTGGCTGCCGTGTCTGGTAAGTCTTGAACCTTAGGGTGACGTCTGCGTTGTGTTTTAGCCGGTACCATTCCTCTCATCGATTCTAGTTTGCCAAAACATAATAATTTATCATCTGGTTCTAAAACACGGCTCATATTGGGGTTTGGTATGACTTTATTCCCCCGATATAAAGTGAGTACATTGAGATCCTTCTCAGAAAAATCAGTTTCTGATAATTTTTTACCAATATATTCAGAGCCTTCAGGCACATATATTTCATTGACACCATAACCCTTACTGACAGTAAGCCTTTGACGAATATCAATTTCTGGGAAATCAACCTGTGCACAAATGTAGTCAATAATAGACCCGGCCACATCGAGCTGAGTGCAAGTTTCAATACCTTCCAGACCAGGTGAAGAATTCACTTCCATTATTTGAGGGCCCGTTGCACTTTCCAACATATCAACACCGGCAATGGTTAAGCCCATTATTTGGGTCGCACGAATAGCCGCCGTTTTATATTCCTCAGTCAGTTCAACTGGTTCAGCTAAGCCGCCCCGATGAACGTTACTCCGAAATTCTTGACCTTGTGCTACACGCCGCATAGCTGCAACAACTCTGTCTCCAACTACAAACGCACGAATATCTTTGCCGCGGCTTTCAGCAACAAATTTTTGGATCAGAATATTTTGCTTTTGACTCTGTAGCAGTTCAATAATGGATTCTGCCGTTTCTACTGTTTCAGCGAGAAGCACACCAATACCTTGCGTACCCTCAATCAATTTAATAATGACCGGAGCACCGCCTACTCTTTCAATCGCAGGTAATACATCTTTTTTATCACGAACAAACGTGGTTTCAGGAATGCCAATGTGATGGCGTGCCAATATCTGCAAACTGCGTAATTTATCACGTGAATTTGCGATCCCATGAGCCGTGTTAGCACAAAACACATCCATTTCCTGAAACTGCCTGACCACAGCCGTCCCATAATAGGTAATAGAAGCGCCTATTCTCGGTATGACCGCATCGTATGAACTCAGCTGTTTCTGACGAAAATATAAATCTGGAGCACCACGCTTAAGATCAATCGCAAACTTCAAGGTATCTAATACTTTGACATTCACACCTCTATCTATAGCGGCTTCTTTTAATCGACGAGTACTATAAGCGTTAATAGATCGAGACAAGATGGCGAGCTTCATTCTTTTTTTCCTTTTCACGGGCACACAGATATACAACAGTCATTTTTATAACTATTTAACTACCTTATATACCCATTCTTATTTTTTTGCATGATTAAATTTTATGTCTTAGTCTTCGATAATGACGACAATTGAATCGCTGCCGTTTCTATACACATAAAACTAAAGATTAGGAAAAATATACTAAACCTTTATTATTGAACTAAACACTATTCAGCTATTCGTTATGCTTTGGCTCATCACGGAATAATTGGTTAATACATTCACGATATATTTTAAGCAGACCTGCGATGTTCTGATAGAGAGCATTACTCTTCCGTAGGATGCTAAATTGTTTAACCTAAGTAAAATATCGGCTATATGCCTATATCTCTCATCAGGCCACAAATTTCCTTAAATTCTATGATACTTTTCATAGTTGAAATTTTTATAGAGCATAACGTCCGCGTTAAGTGGTTAGTAGTTAAACCACCCAAGCTAAAGCAATGTGATTTAACACCAAAACCAAACCGCAAATATCAAACGTTGCGAATCCGTCTTAAACGCTTTGTTATGGGCTTCTAGGCGCGAACATTATGATTGCCATCCCTAGCAGTGCCACTGATACGCCGACAAGATCCCATAGAGTTGGGCGAATACCGTCAACTGCCCACAACCAAAGTATAGCTACGAATATATAAACCCCACCATAAGCGGCATAAACCCTACCCGCAGCTGTTGGATGAAGAGACAGTAACCAAGCAAACACTATAAGGAAGAATGCAGCCGGCAGCAAAAGCCAGACAGATTTATCTTCTTTCAGCCAGAGATAAGGTAAATAACAACCCAATATTTCTGCAATTGCTGTAACAAAGAACAACCCGATTGTTTTCACTTCTAGCAATTCAAATTCCTTATTTCACCTTTACCACATAACACCGCGTTAATTGTCAGCAAGCCAAGAGTGGAGTTCGACCGCAGAAAATGCGGTAACACCCATGCGCGTAACGCAACGAAGGTTTGATGTCCGGTTCAACACTTTATCAGGTATTTTTTCAATGGAGGTGCTCATCATTTACTGTCTTCATATCCAGCGCAGGAAATCTGTGTTGAGCATGTTCTGTGTGACAAGCAACGCACGATTCTGTAAGTTTTGAGTAGTAGAAGCCAACGAGTTCCGTATTTTTCATTTCTGAAACATGCTCTAACATACCAGCATATTCATGAAAATTTTTGTCCATACTGATAAATGATTTTGGCAGCTTTGTCCCAAGCTCTTGCCTTTGCTTATCCGTTATTTGCTGCTTAAGAATAAAGCTATTTTTAATTTTCCCAGATATTTTGGCGACTTCATCCAGATTTCCCGATACATATGCAGGCAAAATAGATTGCATACCTTCCTGTAACGCCACCATTTCTTTGGTAAGTAGATCTCGCAATTCAGGTGACAGCGACTCAACGCCTGACTCCGCCTTTACAACTGACGAAAACATCATTCCCATTACTACTAACGATATTTTAATACTTTTCACAATTAACCACCTTTTATACGTTTTTTAGTGTACCTCACGCCGCCATAGTCGGCAGCCTTTAGGTTGTTCAACAACGAAATGACGACGATTGAAGGCCTTGTTAGCCTTTTTTCGCTATTCTTGGTCTGATTTCTCTTTTTGCTATTTTCTGTAATAAAAACTCTGTGATCATTGCCGTTAGGACAAATGCAACAAGCACATAAACGACATGATCTGACATTCTGATGGCATAAACAAGAGCCAGTATCATGGCGATTAAACTAAGCAAAGCCGCGCTAAAAACCAATAATTTCGAGCCATTGGTTTCGCCAATGATTTTTAGATGCCCAAGGTGAGTAACCGTGTGAACAAACAAAATGGATATTGAGCCAATAGCGGCTATTTCAGACAAATCAAACAACAGCGACAAGATAATAATTAAAACACCACTAATGATTAACCCTTCTCGGCTATGTGCAATAGGTTTGCCAAACTGGGCTGGAAGCTCACCCTCTTTTGCTAATTGGTAAGTCACGTTTGTTACAGCATATAAATTAGCGTTAATCGCCGATGCTGTAGCAATTAATGCCGTAATGGCGACAACAGTAAAGCCGACTTGACCAAATATCGGTAATGCCGCCTCTGCTAGAGCGAAGTCTTTAGCCGCGATGACTTTTTCAACCGGTAGATTACCAAAAACAGCAAAGGCAATAGCGACGTAAAGTACCATCACCAACAGGATGGCCGTCATCATGGCTTTAGGGAGAGTTTCAGACGGATTAGGCATATCCTCAGCCGTATTAGTGATGACTCGAAAACCTTCAAAAGCAAAAAAGGTAATCGCCAGACTAAAAAATATGTTGCCAGTGGCCGGGTAATAATTGGTCGACAATAACTCCGAGTTTACAAACATGAGTCCAGCTATTGATAAACCAGTTAATACAACAAATTTTATGCCAACAGTAACCCTTTCCCAAACAGCCACATCTTTTGCACCTTTAAGATTAATTAAAACAAATAAAACAATAATTCCGACAGAAAAGAAATGATGGATTATGCTAGACATTTGATTATCCGGTACGAATGTAGCCGCATAATTGCCAAATGCCTTGGCGACCAAGCTTAAAGACACTATCGCTGAAAAATACAGCATTAACCCCATCGTTCCGGTAAAAAAACCAACGCCGTAGGACTGTGATAAGTATTCTATTATGCCCCCAGAGGAAGGGTAACGAGCCCCTAATTTTCCCAATGAATAACCGCTAAATAAGGCAATGATCCCGCCGATGATAAATGAAATATAAACGGCACTTCCTGATATCGCACTTGCTTCACCGAGCAGCGCAAATATCCCAGCACCTACCATGGCACCTATACCCATTGAAACAGCTGACCAGAAGCCAATAGGGGTTTTTGATTTATGCATACGAACCCTTGTTTTTAGAGGCTAACGCTAAGTACAGCGGCGACCTTGTAATGGAGGCGAAGTCGCAATGAAAAGGGCGTCCGGCGGCCACCGGCCGCGTACAGATACGCCTTGTTAACTGTTCATTTCACGACGACTGACCGGCATTCGAGTATCCGCAGTACGCAACTGCTGTTTGAAGCCTTGATTACCTCGGACTACTTCCTTGCCATTCTTATCGACGGTAACAAGCGTCTCTTTCTTAATATTCTTATACTGGCCGTTCAGTTCGTACTCAAAGCTAACGAGGTCAGTTTTGAATACCCATTGCTGTGAACCTAGCGCAAGAAAGCTGTATTTCTCTCCATCAATGACAAGTACGTGAAAGTGCAGAGCTTTCGTATTCCCTCCTTTACTTGGAGGTCTTGATTTTTCATTCGAATACTTTTGATATTCTTCAATCTTGGCTTTTTCTATCTTCACAGAAACCTCGATACGTACAGTCAAATGCAGTTAACAATGGTTTATCAGATACTTTGTCTATTAATGTTTTATATATTTTCAAAAGGGACACAACAAAACCCGTTTAACAATTAATGAGTTAGAGAAGGTTTTTAGACTCACCCATTTTTATCAAACACGTCCACTTTGCTATTTTTTTATCAAACTGTCAATCTGTCCGATAAATTAGCACAAAGAGAAAATTTGGATATTTATCGCTTTAATTCAGATACTTATAAAATAGTTAAAATTAAATTTATTAGGAATTTATCTACATGGTGTCATAGAGATGGCACAATAAAAGACTGTCAAATTGATAGACCAACCTCGTCATAAGTGACGTTACAAACACTACTGGCTTAATTACACATTCACAATGTATTGAAATCAGCCATTACCCTCACCCTTAAAACTCTGGTGCAAGCAGGTACTAGCCAAATACAGGTGGTATGGAGATATTTGAAGGGAAAATAAAACACAGAACGCTAGAAAGCATCATGTTTGATATATTGATTTAGTAGGAGAAAATTTGGAGGCTGAGGTCGGAATCGAACCGGCGTACACGGAGTTGCAGTCCGCTGCATGACCACTCTGCCACTCAGCCAAATTTTAAATTGTACAAAATAAAAAGCCGCAGTGGAACCGCGGCTTTATATTTGTCTTTGGAGCGGAAAACGAGGTTCGAACTCGCGACCTCAACCTTGGCAAGGTTGCGCTCTACCAGCTGAGCTATTCCCGCTTTGAAGGTCTGCTATTATAGGGCCTCAAGATGAGATGTCAAGCAATTATGACGATGATTGTAACATTGGCCAAGCTGCCTTCAAATATGTGACCATTGAACTGATTGTAAGGGCTGTCGCAACGTACAATAAGGTCACACCTATTTCGAATAATGGAAAGTCAAAGATAGGCACATAATAAATCAAACAAGCAATTGATATCATTTGAAAAGCCGTTTTCAACTTGCCGACATAAGAGACTTTTACTGTGCTTCTTTCTCCTAATTCCGCCATCCATTCTCTTAGTGCAGAGACGGTGATTTCTCGTCCAATAATGACAACAACAGGTAATAAAATATACCAAGTTGGTGTTTTATAGAGCACTAATAATAATGCAACGGCGACGATAAGCTTATCTGCAACCGGATCAATGAACGCCCCAAAAGGAGATGTTTGCTGCCAACGTCTCGCCAAATACCCATCTAACCAATCGGTTAATCCAGCAATGATAAAAATGGCTGCAGACCAGATAGAGGCTGATGGATAAGGTAATAAGAAGATCCCAATTAACACCGGAATCAAAGCAATACGCATTAAGGTCAAAATATTTGGAATCGTCAACATGGCTCTTTCTTGATTATATTTACTCAACTAATAGTAGCATCATCAAGCGCTTATTTCTCGTCATGAAACACATCATAGATTTTTTGGGCTAGTGCAGGACTAATTCCATCAACCGCAGCAATGTCTTCTACGCCTGCTCGTTGTATTTGTTGTAAACCGCCAAACTGCTTTAATAATTTCTGCCGACGTTTTGGCCCCATACCTTCTATACCTTCTAAAGGAGAAGTTTTTCTCGCTTTCGCACGTCGCTGCCTGTGACCCGTAATCGCAAAACGATGCGCCTCATCACGCACTTGCTGCAATAAGTGCAATGCTGGTGAATCAGGAGGTAAATCGACTTCGCCTTCTCGTCCGACTAAAAACAGGGTTTCTTCACCGGGTCGGCGCTCTGGTCCTTTGGCAATGCCTAACATAGGCACATCTAACTGTAATTCGGCCATCACGGCTTTGGCTTCTGATAATTGGCCTTTACCGCCATCGATTAACAATAAGTCAGGCCATTTCCCTTCACCTTTTTGCAAACGAGTATAGCGACGGGTTAATGCTTGATTCATCGCGGCATAATCATCACCAGGCGTAATGCCATCAATATTAAACTTGCGATAATCACTTTTAATCGCCCCTTCAAGGCCAAAGACAACACACGATGCGACGGTTCGCTCACCACGGGTATGACTAATATCGAAACATTCTAGCCGTGTCGGCATCTCATCCAATGCTAATGCAACTTGTAATGCCTCAAAGCGTTGCAATAAATTAGATCGGCTGCTCAAACGCTGCATCAAACTAATCTCAGCATTCGTTAAGGCCATCTTCATCCACCTGACCCCTGCCCCTCTTTGTGGACTACGGATCGTCACGCGATGTTCTGATTCGGTCTTCAATACTGCTTCTATCAACGCCATATCATCAAACTGATGACTGACCAAGACTTCATTCGGCACATTTTTACCCAAATAATATTGTGGAATAAAAGCTGATAACACTTCTTCAGCGCTACTGCCTGATGAGCCTTTTGGAAAATAACTCTTACTACCAAGGCTTCGGCCGCCGCGTATAAAGGCCACTTCCACCACCGCGATTCCATCGCGGTTGACCGCAGCCAACACATCCAAGTCACCTTGGTCGCCCGTAATATATTGACGTTCTTGTACTTTTCTTAAATTAACGATTTTATCGCGTAATTCTGCTGCTTTTTCAAAATCTAACTCTTCAGATGCTGCCGTCATGTCTTGAGACAAATCATCCATAATCTGTTGATTTTTGCCTTCCAAAAATAAAATAGTGTGATTGAGATCTTTTTGATAGTCGGCTTCAGACACCAAACCCACACAGGGCGCCGTACATCGCTTTATTTGATATTGCAGACACGGTCTTGACCGATTTTGATAATAGGTATCATCACATTGTCGTATCGGAAAATGTTTTTGCAATAAATGGAGGCTTTCCCTTACAGCGCCTGCACTAGGATAAGGGCCAAAATAGCGCCCTTCTTTGCGTTTTGTACCACGGTGCAAACCAATGCGAGGAAAAGGGCCAGCAGAAATATGAAGGTATGGATAGGTCTTATCATCGCGCAATAAGATGTTATAGCGCGGCATGAGGGCTTTAATTAGATTGTTTTCAAGAATTAAAGCTTCGTTTTCTGTATGGGTGACGGTGGTTTCGATATGGGCAATTTGTGCCACCATGACCCGATTTTTACTGGTCAAACCTGTGGCGCGAAAGTAGCTCGATACACGTTTTTTGAGATTTTTTGCTTTACCGACGTAAATGACCGTATCGGTATTATCGATCATTCGATATACGCCAGGCCGACTGGTTAAAGTCTTGAGGAATGCCGCCGAATCAAACGGCGTTGCAGTTTGATCCTGATTGTCCGTCATATCATTCCTGCCAAACTGGCTTTATTACATCATCTTATTAAAGCATAAGCGCGGTATAAACTATACGCTGCCAACCCCCACAAGATAATCGCTTCAAGTTGAACTGAGTGTGCTTCAGCAGCATAAAATATAACACCGCCGGCAATCGCTTCACACAACGCAACCACTTTTAAAATATTACTTTCATCACGTCCTTGCACGAATACTCCTATTAACGATTATCCCTATCATCAATCTGTCATTATCACACATTATCTATACGGGATAAAGCCACTGGCGTACACTAGTCTTATGATCACATTTTGTGTGAGAATACCTCGCTTTAATTACTTTACCAAAACTTATGCCTGCCAATCTATTGAGCCCGCTCAACCCAAAACTGCCTGAAAAAAATATCGCGCAATATCAAGCAGGCCAGCTTTACGGCAGTGCACAAGGGCTATTGATCGCCAATGCAGCACAACAGCATCACGGCCCCATTTTAGTTATCACTGATGATGCCGCCAGTGCCCACAAATTAGAAATCGAGGCCCAGTTTTATCTCACTGATAAATCATTACCGATCCTCCATTTCCCTGATTGGGAAACCTTACCTTACGATACCTTTTCACCTCATCAAGACATTATTTCTGAGCGATTAGAAACATTACACCAGCTCCCAGAGTTTGAACGTGGCATCTTGCTGGTGCCTATTTCGACCTTGATGCACCGTATTGCTCCCAAAAGCTTTTTGGATAGTAATACCTTATTTTTAAAAACCGGCGATACTTTTGATATTGAACAATGGCGTCAAAAACTAGAACGCGCCGGCTATCGCTATGTATCGCAAGTCATGGAACATGGTGAATTTGCTGTTCGAGGCGCTATCATTGATCTGTATCCTATGGGCAGTAAACTGCCTTATCGTATTGATTTATTCGATGATGAAATCGATACCTTAAGAACATTTGATCCTGAATCCCAACGCTCCATCGACACAATCGAGCATATTCGCCTATTACCGGCCCGTGAATTTCCGGTCACAGATGACAGTATTCAGTTATTCCGCCAGCAATTTCGTAACGCATTTGAAGGCGATCCACAAAAAAGCCTTATCTATCGTGAAGTCAGCGATGGCAATATTCCAACGGGGATTGAATACTATCTACCGTTATTCCTAGAACAAACCCAAAGTTTAATTGATTACCTTCCTCAAAAGACGTTGATCGTCAGCGCCGATGACCCGCATCAAGCCGCATCAAGCTTTTGGCAAGAAATCACCGAACGTTATGACCAACACCGAGTGAACCCAGAGCGTCCTTTATTGCCTCCCACTGATGTCTTTTTCCCTGTTGATGAGCTATTCGCAACATTTAAGCAATATCCTCATTTACGCAGTCAAAGTTTTGAAATCGAAGCCAATAATCAAAAAGGTCAATTTAATTATCAAACCAGCTTGCCGCCACAGCTCACTTTAACCACTCAAAATGATGCGCCTTGCCAAGCCTTAAAACACTTTATTCAACAGTTTGATGGTCGCATTTTATTTGCCGCAGAATCCGCCGGCCGCCGTGAAACCTTGCTCGACTTACTGCGCGAGAATGACATTAACCTTCATGTCGTCAAAAGTTGGGATGACTTCACTCAGCAATCTCATTCGCTTTGCATTACTGTCGCGCCATTAGAACAAGGTCTGGTATTACAACAAGATAATCTCGCCGTCATTGCCGAACCCCAATTGTTCGGACAACAGGTGATGCAACGCCGACGACGGAATCGTAAAAAACGTGATGCTGATGCCGTCATTAAAAACCTAGCCGAATTAAATATTGGCGATGCCGTTGTACATGAAGATCATGGTGTCGGCCGTTACCTCGGCCTACAAACACTGGATGTCGGTGATGTCACGGCAGAATATGTCACCTTAGAATATGCCAAAGATGACAAATTATATGTCCCTGTCTCAGCCTTAGATCTCATCAGCCGTTATTCAGGCGCAGCACCAGAATTAGCTCCGTTGCACAAGCTCGGCTCAGGACAATGGGAAAAAGCCAAACGCCGCGCCGCCGAAAAAGTCCGTGATGTGGCGGCTGAATTATTAGATATTTATGCTCAACGTGCCGCTTTCACGAAAGATCCCTTTGATAGCCCTGATGAGCAATACGCTAAATTTGTCTCAGCTTTTCCATTTGAAACCACTCCAGATCAACAAGATGCGATTGATGCCGTTGTCGGTGATATGACCTCTTCTTCGCCAATGGACAGATTGGTCTGTGGTGATGTTGGTTTTGGTAAAACAGAAGTCGCTATGCGAGCAGCCTTTATCGCCGCACAAGCGGGTAAACAAGTCCTTGTTTTAGTACCAACGACATTATTAGCCCAACAGCATTATGAGAACTTTAAAGACAGGTTTGCAGACTGGCCAGTCCATATCGAAGTCATGTCTCGTTTTCGCTCTAAAAAACAGCTAGATGCTGTCAAACAGGCGATGACAGATGGCACGGCTGATATTGTTATCGGCACCCACAAATTATTACAGCAAGATATTCAGCCCAAACGCTTAGGTTTATTCATCTTAGATGAAGAACATCGTTTTGGCGTGACACAAAAAGAACAAATCAAAAAATATCGTGCCGAAATCGATGTCTTAACCTTAACGGCAACACCGATCCCAAGAACCTTAAATATGTCGATTTCGGGCATTCGTGATCTGTCTATTATCGCCACACCGCCAGCACGACGTTTAGCCATCAAAACATTTGTACAACAATGGCAAACCGAGAATATTCGCGAAGGCATGTTACGTGAGATAAAACGCGGCGGCCAAGTCTACTTTTTGCACAATAAAGTGGATGATATCGACCGCATTGCAAGAGACATCGAAACCATTATGCCGGAAGCGAAAGTCGCTATCGCCCATGGTCAAATGCGAGAACGCGAATTAGAGCAAGTCATGCTCGATTTTTATCATCAACGCTTTAATATTCTGGTGTGCACGACAATTATCGAGACAGGCATTGATATTCCGTCTGCCAATACCATTTTCATTGATCGCGCCGATAAACTAGGACTCGCTCAGTTATACCAAATACGTGGCCGAGTCGGTCGCTCACATCATCGTGCTTATGCTTATTTATTGGTGCCGCCTAAAAAAGCGATGACCAAAGATGCCATTAAACGCTTAGAAGCTATCGAATCGATTGAAGATTTAGGCGCAGGATTCACGCTTGCGACACATGATATGGAGATCAGAGGTGCCGGAGAATTACTCGGTGATGATCAAAGTGGTCAAATGCAAGAAATCGGTTTTGGGTTATACAACGAATTATTAGAACGCGCCGTCAATGCCTTAAAATCAGGCAAAGAACCTTCGCTCAATATTAGCCAACGTCAATTCATCGAAATAGACTTACACGTTCCGGCTTTAATTCCTAACGATTACTTGCCCGATGTGCATACCCGCCTCGTACTCTATAAACGCATTGCCGCAGCCAAAGACGATGAAGGCTTGCAAGAATTGCAAGTGGAAATGATTGACCGTTTTGGATTATTGCCAGAACAAGTGCAAACTTTATTTGCAATCCATCAACTGCGTTTCCAAGCCAAGCTCATTGGCATTCGTAAGATTGATGTCTATGACCAAGGCGGTCGTATTCAATTTGATGAGTCACCTAATATTGATCCGATGACCATCATTACCTTAATTCAAACCCAAAGCCAAAAATTTAAATTAGACGGCCAAGATAAATTGCGTTTTACTGAGTACATGCCGGAATCTCAAGACAGAATTAACACATTGAGCAATATCTTAAATGAGCTCCAACAATCCCAATAATCGCCCTCTTAAAGGGCGTGGCGCAACCAACTCGCACGACAGTCGTTTTAATGAACATCAACGAGTTGCAGTAGATGATGGTTGGCACCAAGATATTGAACATGCCGAACGACAACACAAAACTCACGTTGACCTCGAAACAGTTAAAACGATTATTTCGACAAATCAATCTCCAGATGTGCCATTTGAACAATCTATCAATCCGTACCGTGGCTGTGAACACGGCTGCATCTATTGTTTTGCACGCCCCACTCATGCCTATTTAAACCTATCACCTGGCCTTGATTTTGAAACCCAACTCACTGCCAAGCACAATGCCGCCAGTCAATTACGCCAGCAATTATTAGCCAAAAACTATCAATGTAAATTAATTAATTTAGGGGCTAACACAGACCCGTATCAACCTATTGAACGCCAATACACGATCACGCGAGACATTTTAACGACGTTCAATGAGCTCAATCATCCGTGCACGATTATTACCAAATCGGCCTTAATAGAACGTGATATTGATATTTTGACTGAGTTAGCCCAAAAAAACTTGGTGCAAGTCAATCTGTCTTTCACCACATTACAATCAGATCTCAGCCGCCGCCTTGAACCAAGAGCCAGTTCACCTAAACGCCGTCTACAAACCATTACCGCTCTTCGAGAAGCCAATATTCCCGTTAATATTTTATTAGCGCCTATCATTCCTGTCTTAACCGATCCTGAACTCGAAACCATCCTACAATCAGTTGCACAAGCCGGTGCGCAATCCGCAAATTTTATTTTGTTACGATTACCACGCGAAGTGAAACAACTGTTTATAGATTGGTTGCACCAACACTATCCAGATATGGCACAACACGTTATTAACCAAATTCAAGATACTCGGCAAGGGCAGTATAACGATACCCGTTTTGAACACCGTGGCCGCGGTGAAGGGGTCATCGCCGATATGATTGCACAACGCTTTAGACTGGCTCGTCAAAAGTATCAATTAGATCAAAATTTACCAGCACTCGATCACAGCCTTTTCCACCCGCATCCAACACAAATTTCATTATTTTAATCCATCATGGAATAAAAACGCGGCGTTAATGTCTACTGATAAAAGTGATATAGCTTCTCTTAATTAATTGAAATTAAAGCTATTCCTTTTTTATCCGATACCCTTTTTGAACACAGAAAAGAGTTCAGACTATGATTGAATTACCAAGACATTATTTAACATCAGCCATCGCGACTAGCAAACCTGCCAATAATAAAGGCATACGATTTGAAGTCATTGCTGATGAAGAACAACCACCTCTTATTGCTGTGGAGCGCAGACGCACGCCTTCAAGACGTAAACCTGGCACACAACAAAGCAACAACACACCTATTGATCGCCGCGTCTCTCACGATCGTCGAAGACATGCTTTTAGCAGTAAGGCTTAAACTAAGGCTTCACGCTGTCCGCTATTGACTGATGCCAATGCTGCCAGAATCACCTGACAGTTTTCCCGTGCATCCTGGATGGATAGTTGCGGCGTTTTGTTTGATAAAACACAGTCACTAAAGTGTTTGATTTCTTCAACAAAATGATTAGCAATAGGAAGTTTTTCTTCGTATTGCTCACCGGCATCAGTCCACCAATGTAATACCGGTGCGTCATCTGGATTTTGCCATACCGTGTCGCACTTTATTCCACCTAAAGTACCAATAATTTCATATTCACTTCGGCGAGCCCGTTCGAAACTCATGTCAAAATGGGCAAAACGGCCATCACCAAAATCCATCACGCCTGCCAAACTGACATCGGCGCCGTGATCATTAAGTTTCGCCATCGCGCTAACATGAGTTGGAGCATGGTCAAACCATTTACGCGCTGTATGCACCGCATAAGGCCCGATATCCCACATTGCGCCGCCACCATGTTCAATATCTCGATTAATACGGTACATTCTGGCTGGTTGCATGGGGAAAGAAAAACAAGTTCGTACCGTTCTGATCTCCCCAATTTGTCCTGATGCAATGATCTCCGCGACCCGCTCATGCTGAGGATGAAAACAATACATAAATCCTTCCATCACCAATACATTTTGCTTTTGCGCCGCAGCCGCAATCAGATCAATATCTTCAACAGATAAAGCCATCGGTTTTTCAATCAAGACATGTTTGCCTTGAGCAATCACTTTTAATGCCCACTCAGTATGCTCTTCATTCGCCATCGGTAAATAAATCGCATCAATATCATCACGTTGTATCAAGGCATCAATATCGTCTAAAGCGACCGCTTTGGTATCACTCGGTGCATATTGCGATAACACTTCAGCTGCTGCGCCAGGTCTACGGCTCGCTATCGCGACAAGCTCAGCATTATCTGCTTCAATAATGGCCGGCATCAAACGCGCATTGACTCTAGCCGCACCTAAGATACCCCAACGTAATACTTTCTGCTGTGACATAACATCTCTCATCAAGATAAAAACAGCGTTATCATACCCATGACCTTATCGAAACAGCAAACGCATAAACCCATGCACGTTTAGGTGTTTTTATCTGTCTTCGTTTCCCCTATGCTACCCCTATTGGTCGTGACATTAACTATAAAAGGAACACACTATGACAATTGAAGTAGGTCAAACCCTTCCAGCGGGAGAACTGAGTGAATCAATCGAGTTTGATTCAGAAAACGGCTGTCCTTTAAAACCAGAAAACCAAGATGTGCTTGCGCTCACTAAAGGCAAAAAAGTCGTTATTTTTGGTGTTCCCGGCGCTTTTACCCCTTTATGTTCATCACAACATTTACCGGGCTACGTCGAACATGCCGATAGTATTAAAGCCAAAGGCGTGGATGACATTATCTGTTTATCGGTCAATGATGCCTTTGTCATGGCCGCTTGGGGACAACAAAACAAGGCGACTGGCAAAGTCAGAATGATGGGTGATGGTAGTGCAGCCTATACCAAAGCACTTGGATTAGATCGAGATCTAACCGGTGGCGGCATGGGCATTCGTTGTTACCGTTTTGCCATGATCGTAGAAGACGGCGTGGTCACTTACCTTGGCGTTGAAGGTTCGGGTGAATTTGGTGTATCAAAAGCAGAAACCATTCTAGAACAACTATAAAAATACGTTATCAAGGCTGGCTGAACAGTCAGCTGGCCTTTTTAATGCCGAATTGTCACTCGTCCTTGTTTATCGGCAATCACAATACCGGAAGCCAAATCAATAAAAATACCGTGCTCCACTAGACCAGGAATCGCATTTAACTGCTGCTCTAAAATAGTCATATCAGGTTTATCAGCAAAAAACACATCTAACACCAAACTCCCATAAGTTGTCATATGCAAACCATCGTCCGAAGCGTTGGGTCTTAGCTGTCCCGTTCCACCTAATTTCTTAACTTGTTCTAACACCAATTGCCAAGCAAAAGGCATGACCTCCATCGGAATAGGGTAATTTTCACCTAAATGACTCACCAACTTACTATGATCGGCTAAAACATAAAATTGTTTCGCCGCACGCGCGAGTATTTTCTCTCTTACCAGATCAGAGCCACGCCCTTTTAGTAACATGTTATCTGGCGTCACCTCATCGGCACCATCAATATATAAATCTAGCTGCGTCACTTGTTCTATCGCTTGCTGTGGCAGTCCTACTTCTTTTGCCTTGATTGTGCTCACCACAGAACTTGCTACGGTCACACAGGCTAATCCTTGACGATGACGTTCAGCTAAAGCATCAATAAAGTAATTAGCCGTAGAGCCTGTCCCTAACCCCACTACCATGCCATCTTCGACCAACTCAGCAGCATAGTGTGCAACGGCTTGTTTTGCAGATAATGCATCAGACATTTTGTTCTCCTTTAATGCAGCAGATGCTGTTAAAATAACATTGATACCCATTGTGAAAACAAACGCACTCAATTGCAATCTTTAAGGATGACAAATGAGCCATTTCGATGCCATAGTTCAAGATATAGAGCAAGCAACAGGCCATCAATTCACCACAGTTCAAACCAGTACTATTTCTGGAGGTGGCATTAATAGCGCCTTTAAACTCAGTGATGACAGCCGTACTTTTTTTGTCAAACTCAATGCGCCGAATATGGCCTATATGTTTGATGCAGAAGCACAAGGCCTCAGTGAACTTGCCGCCACACAATGTATTCGTATCCCCGAGGTCATCTGTCATGGTCAAACCCAAGAACACAGTTATTTGGTCTTAGAATATATTGATTGCCGAGGATTTACCCCTGCATCAAGTCGACTAATGGGTGAACAATTAGCGCAACTACACCACATTCCCCAAACTTTTTTTGGCTGGCATAGCGATAATACGATTGGCAGCACACCGCAATATAACCCTCGGGAATATAATTGGCTTGTGTTTTGGCGGCAACATAGACTGGCTCAACAACTCAAATTTGCCAAACAAAATGGCTTTGCCTCCACCTTGCAAACCAAAGGCGAACAACTGCTCGCTGTCTTACCGTCTTTTTTTGATACTCAGCCTGTTCCGGCTTTATTACATGGTGATTTATGGAGCGGCAATGCTGCTGCCGATCATAACGGCAACCCCGTCATATTCGATCCTGCTTGTTATTATGGAGACAGAGAAGCCGATATCGCCATGACCGAATTATTTGGTGGTTTCAGTGCTGACTTTTACGACGCATATCAAGCCAGTTACCCGCTTGATGCTGGTTATCAAACACGAAAAACGCTCTATAATCTTTACCATATCATTAACCACGTCAACCTGTTTGGTGGTGGTTACTTATCTCAAGCGACCAATATGATAGATCAATTATTATCAGAAACGCGTTAAGATTAACTTAAAAATACCTGTCTTTTTTTTATCACTATTTCGGATCCGTTGTTATGAGTCAAATCAAAGTATTATTCGTCTGCATGGGCAATATTTGCCGTTCTCCTACAGCTGAAGGTGTCTTTACTCAACTTGTTCATGACAACAACCTAAGCAAACGCTTTCATATCGACTCGGCGGGCACCCATGCTTATCATGTAGGGAGCGATCCTGATAACAGAGCACAACAAACTGCCAAACAGCGCGGGATTAACTTATCGCCTATTCGTGCCAGACAAGTACATGCTGATGATTTTGCCTTTTTTGATTATATCTTAGCGATGGATTCTGATAATTTTGCGTTGTTAATGGATGCCTGTCCGACTGAATATCAACATAAAATAAAACGCTTTTTAGACTATGCACCCGATCAAGATGAACGTGACGTACCTGATCCTTATTATGGTGGTCCTCAAGGGTTTGAGCATGTGTTTGATTTAGTTGAAGAAGCCTCAAGAGGCTTCCTCAACGAAGCATTAGCGACTTAAAAATACAATCGAACAATTGGTTCCGCAACACAAGCTATCCGTGAACTGTTTTCAATTTCAACAGTGACTTCACGGACGATTTCCAGTCCACGTTTCATAGGAATTAAACTAATGATGCGCGAGCGAGCCCGGATCTGCTTGCCCGATTTAACAGGAAAGGGAAAATGAACTCGGTTCAAACCATAATTGACGACCATTTTTGCTTCAGGATAAAGCTGTTGCTCTGGCTCAACACTCTTGGTTAATAAGGGCAGTAAAGCCAATGTCAAAAAACCTTGGCCGATGGTGGTTCTGAAAGGTGATTCTTTTTTCGCTCTTGCTGGATCGACATGGATCCATTGTCTATCGCCCGTAATTTCGGCAAATTGGTCAATGCAGTCTTGGCTCACTTCAAACCAATCACCGACAGATGTTTCTTGGCCTAACACGTCGTATAAACGAGAATAGACTTTTCTTAATGGCTCGCACTGTTTCAAATAATCCTGTTGTTGACGCGCTTCAGAATCAAAGAAATGTAGATAATGCGCTAAATAAGAAGGCGCTGATAACGAATTGACGACTCTTTCATTTAATGACGTTGGCAAATGTCTAATCGTAGACTCTAATCGCCCCATTAAGCTCGCCTCTTCAACGCGAGCGCCTTTTTTCTTCAAATTCCCTTTTAGTGACATAACCACTCCTGTTTCACTACATTTAAAGTAAGATGACTCATAAAAACCTCATGCAGTTAACATACCAAATTATATTAATACCAGACTGAAATAGGATTAGCATAGCTAAAACCCGCAGCAGTAGGTAAAATACCTATTCTACACTCACCTTGGAAAATCCGTTTCATGCTTTATAGCACAGACAATTTGCGTATAGCAGGCGTGCAAGAAGTCTTGCCACCGGCAAAATTACACCAACAATTGCCGCTTACTGAAACCGCTTCTGAAACGGTTTTCAATGCGCGCCAACAAACTCAAGCTATTTTACAAGGTAAAGATGACAGATTGTTAATCATCGTCGGACCTTGTTCTATTCATGATACTAAAGCCGCCGTTGAATATGCCAAACAACTCAAACCATTAATTGAAGAATTAAAAGGCGAGTTGCATATCATCATGCGAGTGTACTTTGAAAAGCCGCGCTCTGTTGTTGGTTGGAAAGGCTTAATCAATGATCCTTACCTTGATGGCAGCTTTAAAATTAATGATGGACTTCATTTAGCGCGTAAATTATTACTCGATTTAGGTGATATGAATGTACCGGCTGCGACAGAATATTTAGACCTCATTAGTCCACAATACATTTCTGACCTTGTCTCTTGGGGAGCCATTGGTGCTCGAACAACAGAAAGTCAAGCACACCGTGAATTAGCATCCGGCTTATCCTGCCCGGTCGGCTTCAAAAATGCGACTGACGGCAGTTTACAAATTGCCATTGATGCCTGTATTTCTGCATCAAATCCACATCATTTTATGTCGCTCACAAAAGAAGGCCAGTCAGCCATCTTTTCTACCACAGGTAATCCCGACTGCCACATTATTCTACGTGGTGGTAAAAAACCTAATTATGATGCTGATAGTGTTCAAGCCGCTGCAAAACAAATTGGTTTATCAGGACAAAAAGCGCATTTCATGATTGATTGCAGTCATGCTAATAGCGGCAAAAACCATGTTCAACAAGAAAGTGTTTGCCGCGATGTAATAGCACAAATCAGTCAAGGTGAAGACCGTATTATTGGTTTAATGTTAGAAAGCAATCTTGTCGCTGGCAGACAGGACCAAAAAGCAGGTGAGCCGTTGGTCTATGGCCAAAGCATCACCGATGCATGCATGGCATGGGATAACACAGTGCCATTATTACGTGATTTAGCCTCATCTATTCGCGCTAGACGTAGTATAAAAAGCTAACACATCACTACGAAAACCTTGTCTTTTCGGCTATAATCTTCAAGTTAAAAGTCGAAAAAGACAAGCAAATACCGCTTGTTACGTCTTATTTCCGAGTAAAATAGTAGGTTATTGAATGGCAGAATATGCCCTCATTTTAGTGAGCACCATCTTAGTCAATAACATAGTCCTAGTGAAATTCTTAGGGCTATGCCCTTTTATGGGCGTCTCCCGCAAATTAGAAACCGCTATGGGCATGGGGCTGGCTACGACATTTGTGCTCACTTTATCGTCTGTCACCAGCTATTTAGTCAATGAATATTTATTAGCACCACTAGGTATCGAGTTTCTACGCACGATTAGTTTTATCTTTGTGATTGCTGTTGTCGTGCAGTTTACTGAGCTTGTTGTGCATAAAACCAGCCCAATGTTGTATCAAGTTCTCGGCATATTCCTACCCTTGATCACGACCAATTGTGCCGTGTTGGGTGTCGCACTATTAAATGTACAACAACAAAATGGCTTCATCGAGTCAGCCTTATATGGCTTTGGTGCCGCGATAGGGTTTTCTGTCGTGTTAGTTATTTTTGCTGCATTACGAGAACGCATTGCAGCAGCTGATGTCCCTATTCCCTTCCAAGGTGCTGCAATTGGCCTTATCACAGCGGGGCTGATGTCGATGGCCTTTATGGGTTTCTCTGGCTTGGTGAAGTTCTAAGATGCTGACCGCTGTACTCGCTATTGCGGCCTTAGCCCTGATCTTTGGTTTATTGTTAGGATATGCCGCTGTTCGCTTTAAAGTAGAAGGTGATCCTATTGTCGAGCAAATCGACAAACTATTGCCTCAAACCCAATGTGGCCAATGTAGTTTTGCCGGCTGCCGGCCTTATGCAGAAGCGATTGCTGCAGATGAAGTCGATATTAACCGTTGTCCACCAGGCGGCGAAGCCACCATTCAGGCTCTAGCTGATTTATTAGAGCGAGATCCCAAACCGCTAGATGATGAATGTGGCATCGAAAAACCCAAAATGCTCGCCATTATTGATGAAGATCGTTGTATTGGTTGTACTTTATGTATTCAAGCCTGCCCCGTTGATGCCATTTTAGGGGCCGCGAAACAAATGCATACCGTCATTGCCGACGAATGCACAGGCTGTGAATTATGTTTACCGCCTTGTCCCGTCGATTGTATTGATATGGTAGAACCTGAAATGACACCAGAAACATGGCGATGGCCAGAACCCGCCATCTCGACAAAAACAACAGGCACATCGTCATGAGAAAGTTAGGACAATTTCCTGGCGGCTTGGTCTTGGAAGGCCACAAGGCACAATCAACACAGCACCCTATTCAAATAGCCCCTTTAAGCCAATATTTAACGCTGCCGTTACAACAACATATTGGCCAAGCCGCTGATCCTATTGTCAAAGTCGGCCAATCCGTCTTAAAAGGCCAACAAATCGCAAAAGCTGATGGCCATGTTTCGGTCTGCCTACATGCCCCTAGCTCTGGCACCGTGGTCGCCATTGAGCCTCGCCCTATTCCCCATCCTTCAGGCTTATCCGCGCCTTGCATCGTCATAGAAACGGATGGCAAAGACCAATGGACTGCACTGTCACCGACGCCTAACTATCAACACTGCTCTGAACACGATATTCGCCAAAAAATACGTGATGCCGGCATTGTAGGGTTAGGAGGGGCTGGTTTTCCAAGCTTTATCAAACTCAACCCAGGCGTACATCACTTTGTTGATACCTTAATTCTCAATGGCGTCGAATGTGAGCCTTATATCACTTGTGATGATGCGTTGATGCGAGAGCGAACC
This sequence comes from Piscirickettsiaceae bacterium, assembly GCA_024685975.1. GTDB lineage: Bacteria > Pseudomonadota > Gammaproteobacteria > Nitrosococcales > Methylophagaceae. The sequence continues at coordinate 203,884 of JAIBDZ010000002.1, forward strand.
GACGGCATTCTAGATGGTGTCGCTATCATGCGTCATGCACTTAAAGCCAAAGAATGCCTTATCGCCATTGAAGACAATAAGCCTGACGCTATTGCAGCAATGACCACAGCTCTAGCCTCGCGTGATGATTGCCCTAATACCCAAGTTGTTGTCGTTCCCACACGATACCCCGCCGGTGGTGAAAAGCAACTCATTCAAGTTCTTACCCACAAACAAGTGCCTAAAAATGGCTTACCCATCGATTTAGGCATTGTGATGCATAATGTCGGCACCGCCTATGCCATCGGTCGAGCCATAATACATGGCGAACCACTTATTTCACGTATCGTCACGGTGACCGGCAACGCCGTTCCTAATGCCGGTAATGTTGAAGTGTTATTAGGCACACCGATCACATCCTTATTGCAGCTCTTTGGAACCCAATACCAACAAGGGGATAGTTTAGTGCAAGGTGGTCCTATGATGGGGTATCAGTTATCAAGCGATACATTACCCATCACCAAAACAGCCAACTGTATTTTATATGGTATTGATGAAGCTGAATCAGAACACACGGCCATGCCGTGTATTCGCTGTGGTGATTGTGCCACTGCCTGCCCAGCAAATTTATTACCACAGCAACTCTACTGGTATGCTAAAGCCAAAGATCTCGACAAAACACAACAATATAATTTGTTTGATTGCATCGAGTGTGGTTGCTGTAATTATGTCTGCCCAAGTCAAATCCCGTTAGTGCAATATTTTAAATACGCTAAAACAGAAACCATGAATTTAGAACATGAACGTCATCAAGCGGATATTGCACGGGTCCGGCATGAAAATCGACTAGCGCGTATCGAACAAGAAAAACAAGAAAAGGCCTTACGTCAGCAACAACGTAAAGCGGCACTTGCCGCAAGCCAAGCTGCAAAGCAAGCGAAACAGGACGCCTCATGATTCGGTTCAAACTCACTCCGCCCTATTTGTCTGCCAGCAATCAAGTCAGCGACCATATGCTACAGCTCATCTTAGCTTTGGTTCCTGCTATCTTAGCGTTGATGTGGTTTTTCGGCATGGGCGTTCTGATTCAAATCATCATCGCCAGCTTATCCGCATTATTGTTTGAAGCGGTCATGCTAATGTTACGCCACAAACCGTTAAAACCATTCCTCACTGATGGTAGCGCCCTCGTCACCGCTTTATTATTAGCGATTGCCATCCCACCATTGGCACCTTGGTGGTTAACTATCGTGGGTGTCTTTTTTGCCATCGTTTTTGCAAAACACCTTTATGGTGGATTGGGGTACAACCCATTCAATCCAGCCATGGCAGCCTATGTCTTATTATTGATTTCATTCCCTGTTGAAATGACCAGCTGGTTAGCCGTTGATGCACCAGTCACTTTTAGCACGGCAGTCCAAGTCATTGCGACAGAGCAATGGCCGACAACGATCCAACTTGACGCTGTTTCTGCTGCAACACCGTTAGATCATATGAAAACACAACTCGGCTTAGGCTTAACAACTGACGCCGTCTTAATGCAAGACATTTATGCTGGCAATATAGGTAAAGGCTGGTTTTGGGTAAATCTCTTTTTTGCCTTAGGCGGCTTATTTCTACTTTATCGTAAAGTGATTTATTGGCATATCCCTGTCGCCGTATTAAGTGGCCTATTCATCATCAGTGCTATCACATGGTTATTATCACCGGAGACCACTGCCTCACCCTTATTCCATTTATTCAGCGGTGGCACCATGATTGGTGCATTTTTCATTGCAACCGATCCTGTATCGGGCGCAACCACTCATTTAGGCAGGTTAATTTACGGAGCTGGCATCGGCATCCTCACTTATATCATTAGAACTTGGGGTGGTTACCCAGACGGTATTGCTTTTGCCGTATTATTGATGAACATGTTAGTGCCGTTAATTGATTATTACACCCAACCCCGTGTTTACGGCAGTTAACCCATCATGAATGCCATCCAAAAACATATCATTCAAATTGGGCTCACACTGGCGCTTTTTGCCATTATTGCAACCAGTATTGTCGTCTTCACGGAGCATGTCACACATGACAAAATCATTGAAAATGAACGCCAAGCATTGCTCTCTGCCATTCATGCCTTAATCCCAGAACATGAATACAATAATGCGATACTGAATGATACCAAAACCATTGCCCCCAGCGAACAACTCGGGACGCAGACAACAACAACCGTGTATCGCGCCCGCTTTGACCAAGAAGATAAAGCGGTCATCCTAAGCAGTATTGCCCCAGATGGATATAACGGCAATATCACTATGCTGATTGCCATTTACCACTCAGGCGACATCGCAGGGGTACGTATTATCAACCATAAAGAAACCCCAGGTTTAGGTGATAAAATAGAAGAAAGAAAATCAGATTGGATCAAACAATTTGCAGGATTATCGTTAACACAACCATCCTCACAATTTTGGGCCGTCAAAAAAGATGGCGGTCAATTCGATCAATTTACCGGCGCAACCATTACGCCAAGAGCAGTAGTCAAGGCGATTAAAAATGCATTAGACTACTTCCATCAACACCGTGACGAACTATTCGAACCCACACCTTCATGACGAATCCTTATCGCGCAATTATCCAAGATGGTCTCTGGAAAAATAACCCTGCTTTAGTGCAGTTATTAGGGTTATGTCCTTTGCTCGCCGTCAGTAATACCGTTATTAATGGTTTAGGACTTGGCTTAGCGACGATCTTAACGCTCGTCGCCTCTAATGGCATTATTTCAGCTTGCCGGCAATATATTCCTGACGAAGCCAGACTACCGGTCTTTGTCATGGTTATCGCTGCAATTGTGACTGCCATAGAGCTCAGTATGAATGCATGGTTTCATGAGCTTTATCTTATTTTAGGCATTTTTATTCCCTTAATTGTCACCAATTGTGCCATCACAGGTCGCGCTGAAGCATTTGCGGCACGTAATCCTATTGGGCCATCGATAGTCGATGGATTCATGATGGGATTAGGATTTGCCTTAGTCTTGGTCCTATTAGGCGCAGGCCGTGAAATATTAGGACAAGGCACGCTATTCAGCCAAGCGCATTTAATGTTTGGTGAAGCTGCTCGTGGTTTTACAATTATTATTATTGATGATTATCGCGGCTTTTTAATGGCCATCTTACCGCCAGGCGCATTCATCGGCCTAGGCTTAATTGTCGCGTTGAAAAACATTATTGATGCCAGACAAACAAGTAAAGTCAGCAGTCCCGTTACATCATCTGACCCTGTAATCAGTTCTTCTTGATATTATGAATCAAACACAAAGACACCATTTTTTCGCTGCATTACAGGCGCAAAATCCCCATCCGACAACAGAGCTCAATTTCAGTACGCCTTTTGAATTACTGATCGCCGTCATCTTATCAGCACAAGCGACCGATGTCGGTGTCAATAAAGCAACGGACAAACTCTATCCTGTCGCTAATACGCCCGAGGCCATTTATGCCCTCGGCGTTGATGGCTTAAAACAATATATAAAAACCATTGGGCTTTTTAATAGTAAAGCCGAAAATGTCATCAAAACATGCAAGATTTTAATCGATAAACATCACAGTAGCGTACCAGAAGATCGCGAAGCCTTAGAAGCCCTTCCCGGTGTTGGCAGAAAAACAGCCAATGTCGTGTTAAATACTGTCTTTCATCATCCCGTCATTGCAGTCGACACTCACTTATTTAGATTATCTAACCGAACAGGTTTAGCCAAAGGAAAAACGGTTCGTGCCGTTGAAGATAAATTGATGAAAGTTGTGCCCAAAGAATACATGCAAGACGCGCATCATTGGCTGATTTTACATGGTCGCTATGTGTGTGTTGCCAGAAAACCTTTGTGCGACCAATGCGTTGTTACAGAATATTGCGATGAGTTTCGTCGCCAACAGAAAAAGGTGCAAAAAACCTAATGTTCGGTCAAGACAGACAACAATTACGTCAGTTCTATCATGACGTCTGGAAGAAAATGCAGCAAAATCAAGCTTTATCGAGTTTAGAGCAACAGGTCGCCCAAGTGATTTCGGAACATCCCGAATACCATACTATTTTTAATAGCGAACAGCACGAACAAGAATATTTTGTCGAACAAGGCCAAACCAACCCTTACCTTCACATGGGATTACATATTGCCTTGCACGAACAGATCAGTACCGATCGACCCGCTGGGATAAGACCGCTTTATCAACAATTACAAGCGCAATATCCCTCACCACACGATGCTGAGCATCAAATGATGGAATGTTTAACCGAGTCTTTGTGGTTAGCACAACGTAATAACCAACCGCCTTCAGAGCAAGACTACCTTGCCAGTCTCACAAAGCTTGCTCAACAAAAGACCAGATAAACTATAATAATGATATAACTGGCATAAGCCACAACGATTAATGAAGATAACCACTGAACCCAACCTATGACCACGACGATGAAAGCCATTGGCTATCAACACCATGATGCGGCCCCGACGAGTTTTGAACAGCCGATGCCCCATGCAAAAGGGTATGATTTATTGGTCAAAATCGATGCCATCAGCATCAACCCTGTTGATACTAAAGTCAAAGCCAGCATTACATCACGACTTGAAACACCTCGTATTTTAGGTTGGGATGCCGTCGGTACCGTGTTAGAAGCAGGTGATAAAACCACTTTACTTGAAGTCGGCGACACTATTTTTTATGCGGGTGATATTTCACGTCCCGGCTGTTATGCCGATCACCAATTAGTCGATGAACGTATTGCCGCTAAAGCCCCGGTTATCTTAAAACCAGAACAAAGCGCAGCAATGCCATTAACCAGTATTACCGCATGGGAAGCCTTGTTTTCACGTTTACGCATTTTCCCAAACTATGACGAAGGCAAAACCATTCTCATCATTGGCGGCGCTGGTGGCGTTGGCTCTATTACCATTCAATTAGCCAAAGTCGTCGCCAATTTAAATGTCGTCACCACCGCCTCACGACCAGAGTCTGAACAATGGTGCCGACGACTTGGTGCTGACCATGTCATCAACCACGACCAAGATTTAATTGGGCAATACCGTAATCTCAATATTGATAAACCAGATTATATTCTTTGCTGTGGTGATACCGATCAGCACTTCGATGCCATGGCAGCGTTAATTGCGCCTGAAGGCATGATTTGCAGTTTAGTAAATAGCAAAAAAAGCTATGATATGAATGTGTTGAAAACAAAAAGTGCCGGTTTCATCTGGGAATTTATGTTTACCCGCCCGATGTTCAAAACCAACAATATGACGGCCCATCACAATATTCTCAACAATATCGCCACGCTTTTAGATGAAGGCAAAATCATCAGCACACTCCGCCACACTTTAGGCCCCATCACACCCCAAAATATTAGCCAAGCCCACCGCCAGCTCTTATCTGGGCATACCTTGGGTAAAATCGCACTCACCGCCATGCAATCACCATAATCCAAGTGAAATTTAGCATCGTATAATAGCGTCATTATTCGCTATAATGTTTCCATCATGGCAGACTCAAATAACAGTAAATTCATTCTAGGCAGCCTTGCCGTTATTGTCAGTTTACTTCTCTTAACCCAAGTGATTCTCTATAACGCATGGTCATTGGGTGAAAACATGCTCTCCGATCCACATTCATCAGAACAATCTCGCCAATTGATTGTCTCAGAAGATATAAAACCAGGAGAAAAAATCGTCCAAAGTGTCTGCAAACGCTGCCACGCCTTTGGCATGATGCGAGCACCTAAACTCGGGAGCGAGCGAGATTGGGCACCCCGCATCGAAAAAGGCAAAGCAGTCTTATACGATCATGCCCTCAACGGCTTTAATAGAATGCCTGCACGGGGTGATCGCGATTTAAGCGATGAAGAAGTCAAAGCCGCCGTCGATTATATGCTGTCACTATTGGATTTTGATACCAACAAATAAGCTACAATCAGGTAAACTAAACACAACACTTTTTTATGAAATACATCACTTATGAATAAAGTACTACTCACACTAGCGAGCCTTCTCACCATTGCCGCCTTTTCATTATCAGGCAATGCCAGTCAAAGTATGTCACAAGGTCCTTATGACCCGAGTCGCGATGCTTTTCAAGACTTTGCTGATGCACAACAACAAGCCGAAGCAGAAGACAAGCTCATCTTAATTCAGATCGGTGGCAACTGGTGCACCTGGTGCCATAAGCTTGAACGCTTCTTTGATAAAACCGATAGCGTCAAACAACTTCGTGACGAGACATTTGTGTCGATTAAAGTGAATGTCAGCCCAGAAAATGAAAATGAAGCATTCTTAAATGAAATGCCAGAATTCGAAGGATATCCATTCTTAGTGATTACTAATGCCCAAGGTGATATCCTCAACTCAAGAACTTCTGGCGCCCTAGAAGAAGGATTGGGGTATTCTGAAAATAAATTCACCGAATATTTCACTTATTGGAAAAATACGGAACGTTAATCCTTATTTAATCGGACTAAAGAGAATCAATTATGAAGCTTGAGACCCTTGCGCTACATCACGGCTACGAATCGGAAGCAACCACCAAAGCCGCTGCCGTCCCGATTTATCAAACCACATCTTACACCTTTGATGATACGCAACATGGTGCTGACCTATTTGACTTAAAAGTCCCAGGCAATATCTACACCCGCATCATGAACCCCACCACCGACGTATTGGAAAAACGCGTCGCAGCAATGGAAGGCGGCATAGCAGGTTTGGCATTGGCTTCAGGCATGTCAGCCATCACTTATGCCATCCAATGTATTTGTGAAGTCGGTGATAATATCTTAAGCACCAGCCAACTCTATGGCGGAACATACAATTTATTCGCCCATGCATTGCCAAGACAGGGTATCGAAGTCCGCATGTTATCTCATGATGACTTTGCTGGTTTTGAAGCTGCAATTGATGACAACACAAAAGCCATCTTCTGTGAATCTATCGGTAACCCAGCAGGCAATATTGTTGATATCGAAAAACTAGCCGAAATAGCCCATAAACATGGCATTCCATTAATGGTCGATAACACCGTCGCCACCCCATTCCTTTGTCGTCCTATCGACTTTGGTGCCGACATTATTATTCACTCATTAACCAAATATATCGGTGGCCATGGCACCTCTATTGGCGGCATGATTGTTGACTCTGGAAAATTTGACTGGGCTGCCAATAAAGAACGCTTCCCCATTTTAAATGAACCCGACCCATCCTATCATGGCGTTGTGTACACAGAAGCATTAGGCCCTGCCGCTTTTATTGGCCGTTGCAGAGTCGCACCACTACGTAATACTGGTGCGGCCATCTCACCAATGAACTCATTCCAGATCTTGCAGGGCTTAGAAACATTAGGCCTTAGAATGGAAAGACACTGTGACAATACAGAACAATTAGCTGAATACCTCAGCAATCATCCTAAAGTCGCTTGGGTGAATTACGCCACACTCAAAGACAGCCCATATTACGACACCTGCCAGAAGATCACCAAAGGCAAGGCATCAGGCATTTTGAGTTTTGGTATTAAAGGTCCAAAAGAAGCAGGCGGACAATTTATCGATGCCCTTCAAATGATCTTACGGCTTGTGAATATCGGTGATGCCAAGTCATTAGCTTGTCATCCAGCCACCACTACACACCGCCAATTAAACGATGAAGAACTGGCCGCAGCCGGCGTCAGTGCAGATCTTATTCGGATCTCAGTCGGTATTGAAAATATTGACGACATCATCGCTGATGTTAGTCAGGCATTGGACAGCGTGAAATAACCGCATCAAACAAGGGGGACATAAATAAATCTGTCCCCTTTTCTCAATTGCTGTCATTTCTCTTCTCCATAATATTTAGAGGTATCTTTCCTGACACCCAACTTGTCTAATAACTTTTCTACTTCATCTCTTTTACTCGGCCTACAAACACCGTTTCTCGGTTATGACCTCGTTGAACAATATGATGTGCTGTATTCTCTAATACGATTCTCGCCTGCCTTGGCATTATTCTCTCCTTCCCTACTCCTTAAACTAATTAAAAATAAATCTGTCCCCTTTTTTGTCCCCTTTTTTCGTTCCTCACTCACAAGTAATATCCTTATTTAAAAATAGTTTTAATCTTGCAAATCAGTTCATTGAAAAAGAGGCAATAATCTCGACAAATAAAATAAACGACATTCATCATTAGAGAAGTCATCGTCATATAAAAGAAAGAGATAACAAACCACAGATATATCCCTCCGGTATTTATTAATGCTGTTTTATCTTTTAGCAATAAACCGTTTCGATCCATTTCAGGACTCATTCTCATTACGTACCAAAGCATGTCAACGGATAATAAAAGAGATAACGGTGACCAAACAATTCTGCTAAACATTGATCGTTCGATAGTAAAAATCTGCTTAGCCTGTTCTTCTGTTGGCATTTCAAATAATGCCTAACGGACGGTTAGGCTTGTATCTGCTATATGGCGTAATAACAAATTGAGCTAGCTGAGAATATGGGGTGTTTTTCAAAAACGCATGCCAAGCTATTGCTTTAGGAATAAGCAACATAAAAGATAGCGCGATGAAAAAACTCACGGCTTCAGGTTGCTTTGCCACATCATCAAACGCATGCACAGCATTAAGAAATGACATTTTGTCGACTAAGTATTGGGCCAAAGCATGATCAGTCAAAATCGTCGGTGATAAAGTCACCGCAACAATATATTCAAAGGCCAAAATGTAGACCAACCAACGTGCATGGCTTTCTAATAAGAAGTATCGTAATGCATCTATCATTATCGCTCCCTAATACTCTCATCTTTATATCGAAGCAAAGGCACCAAGAAAAACTCAATCACGATACTCGTCAAGACGTACTCCTATCATTCATCATGAAAAAACAGCTTATCAATTCAATATGCTATGACGTAAAGCGGCCAACTATTCGGCTGTGACTTGATATGGAGGTGGTGTTTTAGTGAGGGGTGTGAACCGTATCCATACAGGTCTTTACTTATCCTTATGATGAACGTTTAACTTACACGCCCATGCAACATCTTTGTTGATAATATATAACATACAATATTAACTTGATTTATTACGACTCCACAAAGAGAAATTCAATATGGCGAGCGGCTTATTACTTGTTTTAGATGATATTGCCTTGTTACTAGATGATACGGCGGCACTCACTAAAGTTGCAGCCAAAAAGACGGCAGGATTATTAGGTGATGATTTGGCTGTCAATGCTGAAAAAGCGACGGGGTTTAGTGCCTCACGTGAGTTGCATGTCTTATGGGCGATTACAAAAGGTTCACTGTTAAATAAGCTGATTATTCTGCCGCTAGCTTTTCTATTAAGTGCTTTTTTACCGCAATTGATTGTGCCTATTCTATTAGTTGGTGGTGCTTATTTAAGCTATGAAGGTGCAGAAAAGATTGTAGAGTGGCTATTTCCTCACGCGCACTTACATCAGGTTCATGCAAAACCCAATTTACTCAGTACAGAACAATTGGCAACGTTTGAACAGACTAAAATTAAAGATGCGATTCGAACTGACTTTATTCTATCCATAGAAATTATTGTTATTACCTTGGCGACAGTGATCGGCCAAACTTTGCCGATGCAGATTGCCGTTGTCAGTGTGATTGCCTTATTTGCCACCATTGGAGTCTATGGTTTGGTTGCCTTAATTGTCAGAATGGATGATATGGGCTTATCGTTGATTCAACAATCCAAACAGCAAAGTGGCCTTATCGCTCAACTCAATCGTCAGGCCGGACACTCGCTCATCGCCCTATTACCTAAGCTTATCCGCATATTAGAAGTCATTGGTACTATTGCGATGTTATTAGTCGGCGGCGGTATGTTTGTTCATAATATCGACTGGGTTCATTCCCTTGTCCATTTCTTGCCCAGTTTATTAGCTGATTTAGTCTGTGGCTTAGTCGTTGGAGCAGTCTTGGTATGCATCATGCATATTGTTAAAAACAAGTCAGCTTAATATATAAACTTCAATAAAAAGCTGTGATGACAACTTGACCTAACATGATTATATGACAGTATAATGACAGTTCAAGTTATAACAACAACGCTTTAGCCAAACTTGGTGTGAACCAAGGACGGAAAGCTACAGGTCTTTTTATCCTGTATAAAAAGATGGCTGGGCTGCAAAATACAAAAAACCCGCCAATGGCGGGTTTTTCTTTATCTCATGGTTGCTAAGCGAATATTACGACGCTTCGCCGTCTTGTCTAATCAAATAGTCAAAAGCACTCAATGACGCTTTAGCCCCATCCCCCATCGCAATGATAATTTGTTTATATGGTGTCGTTGTCACATCACCAGCAGCAAACACACCATCCATTGAGGTCCGCGCATGGTCATCAACTTCAATCTCGCCATATTGGCTTAATTCGACTGAGCCTTTTAACCAGTCTGTATTTGGCACCAAACCAATTTGAACAAACACAGCCGATAAAGCGATGCGGTGTTCTTCGTCAGACGCGCGATCAAGATAGACTAACTCTGTTACTTTACCATCAGCCCCTAATACTTCCGTACTTTGAGCATTGGTCACCACTGTCACATTATTTAAGCTAAACAATTTTGTTTGTAAAACCGCATCGGCTCTTAAGTTTTCAGCATATTCTAATAAGGTGACATGGTTCACTAAGCCAGCTAAATCAATCGCCGCTTCAACACCGGAATTACCACCACCGACAACAGCAACATCTTTACCTTTATATAAAGGACCATCGCAATGTGGGCAATAAGCAACGCCGTGACCACGGTAAGTATCTTCACCGGGAATGCCTAATTCACGCCATTTAGCACCGGTCGCTAAAATAATCGTCCGGCTTTGTAATAACGCGCCGCTTTCTAACTCAAGCGTCAATTGACCCTCTTTAGTCGTTAGCGTTTTAGCCCGTTGCAGGTCCATGATGTCAACGCCATAGCCTTTAACTTGTTGCTCTAATGCTGCGGTCAATTTAGGACCATCTGTTTCTTGCACAGAAATGAAGTTTTCGATCGTCAATGTGTCCATTAATTGGCCACCAAAACGCTCTCCCACCATACCGGTACGAATACCTTTACGTGCAGCATAAACCGCTGCCGCAGAAGCCGCAGGACCACCGCCTACAATCAACACATCAAAGGGATCTTTACGGTTAATTTTTTCGGCGACTTTGGCCTCAGCACCACTGTCTAATTTGGCGACGATTTCTGGTAATAACATCCGGCCTTGACCGAAGACTTCACCATTTAAATAAACCGTAGGCACAGACATGATTTCACGCTGTTCAACTTCTTCAGGGTATAAACCACCATCAATCATGACGTGACTGATATTCGGGTTTAATATCGACATCATATTAAGCGCTTGAACAACATCGGGGCAGTTCTGGCATGACAATGAAATATATGTTTCAAAATGATAGTCACCGTCTAATGCTTTGATTTGCTCAATCGTATCTTCATCCAATTTCATTGGATGACCACCAGAGTGTAATAACGCTAAGACAAGTGACGTAAATTCGTGTCCCATTGGAATACCAGCAAAACGTACATTCGCCGCTTTTCCAGAACGCGCAATAGCAAATGATGGGGTGCGTTCACTCGCATCATCTGATTTGCGTAAAGTAACCAACTGAGACATTGTCGCAATTTCTTCAAGCAATTCACGCATTTCATTTGACTTGTCGCTGTCATCATAAGATGCAATCAACTCAACGGCATTCGTCAAATTGCCTAAATAGCTTTTTAATTGGGTTGCGATATTTGTTTCTAACATGATCGGTCTACTTTATTAAAAATTCAGTTAGTAATGCCTGGGCAGAAGCCCAGGCACACTCGGATTAAACCTAAATTCAGCTTAGATTTTGCCGACAAGATCTAATGAAGGTGATAATGTTTCATCACCTGGCTGCCAAGAAGCAGGGCAAACTTCGCCTTCATGTGTTGCAATGTATTGTGCAGCTTGTACTTTACGAACAAGTTCTTTCGCACTACGGCCAATACCTAAGTCATGAACTTCAGCAACTTTGATCATGCCTTCTGGATCAACAACGAAAGTACCACGAAGTGCTAAACCTTCTTCTTCAATCATGACATCGAAGTTTCTGCTGATAACACCAGTAGGATCACCGATCATTGGGAATTTGATTTTAGCAATTGTGTCAGACGCATCATGCCAAGCTTTATGTGTGAAATGCGTATCAGTTGAGACTGAATACACTTCAACACCCATACCTTGAAGCTGCTCATAATGATCAGCAAGATCGCCTAATTCTGTAGGGCAGACGAAAGTGAAGTCAGCAGGATAGAAGAAAAATACTGACCATTTTCCTTTTGCATCAGCATCAGAAACACTGACGTCTTTGCCGTTTTGGTAAGCAGTTGCGTTAAAAGGTTTGATCTCTGTATTAATTATTGAAGACATTCTTTTTTTTACTCCTCGTTGTGGTTATGTTGATATAAACAACGGAAGGAATTTTATAACCCTATAGAAGAAGACGCCAACAACTTGTTTCGATAATATCAATCGGCTAACACGATTAATAGTCATAAAATTGAAACATTACTTCAATAACTAATGTAAGCAACTGATTCTGGTCTTATTTCAAATTCGGGTGATGTTATACCCTGAACTGAAAAAACCATGATGGCTTTTTTATCGTCATGTCATTAATCAACAGCAGGGCCTATTTTTGCGCTGAAAATTTGCGCTAAGTGAACATCGTGCTATTGCAGCATGTCTCGAATATTAGAGAGGTGAGCTTTGCCTCGCTCTTTTCGCTCTTCAGGATCGACCTGACTTTTTTCTGTCGTCCAAATCAAATCATCGGGCGGTAACTCACGTAAAAATCGGCTTTCTTCACAGGTCACCTTTTCGCCATAACGCTTGCGGCTATTGGCCATCGTAAACACTAGACTACGTTGTGCTCGCGTAATACCAACATAAGCTAAGCGCCTTTCTTCTTCAATACTGTCTTCTTCGATACTAGTGCGATGAGGTAATATTTCTTCTTCCATGCCAATAATATAGACATGCGGGAATTCAAGCCCTTTTGCAGCATGCATGGTCATCAAATGCACTGCATCAGCTTGGTTCTCATCTTCTTGACGCTCAAGGATATCCATTAAAGTCAATCTTGCTGCAATATCGCCAATACTTTTTTGTTCCGTATCTCCGTCAATAATGCGTTCTATCCAAGCCAATAACTCTTCGACATTTTCCATTCGTCTCATCGCTTTATTGGGATCGCCCGTCACTTCTTCTAACCAAGCTCGATAATCGACTTCTTCAATCATATCTCGAATAGCCGCCATCATATCGCCTCGTTTCACTCTATCGGCAATATCCACCAACCACTGACTAAAATGTTCAATATGGGCCATGGCTTTTGTGGATAATTTTTCAGCTAAACCTAGCTCAAAACACGCGCCAAACAAACTGGTTTTGCGCTCTGCCGCATACTCACCTAATGTTTGTAATGTTGTCGCGCCAATGCCTCTTCGAGGGGTATTAATAACGCGTAAAAAAGCATTATCATCATCTTGATTGGCCATGAGACGTAAATACGCCATCATATCTTTGACCTCTACACGAGAGAAAAAAGACGTGCCTCCTGTCAGAAAATACGGCACATTATGTTCACGTAAAATACGTTCTATCGGCCGAGATTGATGGTTACTACGATACAAAATCGCATAATCTTTAAAGTCTGCTTGATGTTTCAACTTATGATAAAGCAACTCTGAGACGACTTTCTCTGACTCATGATCATCATCACGACAACCAATCACACGAATGGGATCGCCTTCCCCCATTGCACTCCACAACTGCTTGTCAAATAAATGCGGATTATGGCTAATCAAGCCATTGGCAACCCGTAAAATCCGCCCCATTGAACGATAATTTTGCTCAAGCTTAATCATCGTTAGTCGGGGAAAGTCTTGTTTTAATTGCGCCAAGTTTTCAGGTCGAGCACCACGCCATGAGTAAACAGATTGGTCATCATCTCCCACCACCGTTAATGCTTCACGGATCCCCACTAATTGTTTCACCAATTCATATTGGCAACCATTGGTATCTTGATATTCATCGACAAGTAAATAATGGATCCGAGCTTGCCAACGTTGCAACACCTCGGGATGAGCTCGATAGAGTAATACGGGTAACAAAATAAGATCATCAAAATCAACGCCGTTATAGGCTTTTAATGCGTCAACATAACGTTGATACACTTTTGCCGCCGATGCTTGGCTTTCATCTTCAGCTTGCTTTAATGCTTGTTCGGGCAAAATGAGCTGGTTTTTCCATTCTGAAATTTGCCATTGGCATTGTTCAGCATGTTCGCTATCTGCCGCAAAATCACGCCCCATCAAGTCACGCAATACTGCCAAACTATCTTGTGCATCAAAAATAGAAAAACCGCTTCGATAGCCTAAATGAGCAAACTCTTTTCGTAAGATCGTCAGCCCTAGGTTATGAAATGTTGACACCATCAAACCACGACTAGACACATCCCGTGCCGCCATCAGTTCAGCCACACGCCCTTTCATTTCTCTTGCGGCTTTATTGGTAAAGGTCACCGCGGCTATATGCCTCGCTTGCACACCACATTGCTCGATTAGATAAGCAATTTTTCGTGTAATAACACGTGTCTTCCCACTACCCGCACCGGCTAACACCAGTAAAGGGCCATCAACATGACGTACAGCTTCACGTTGTTGTGGATTTAAATCTTGCAATGGGCAACCTCAGGAGAAATAGCGCTTAGTTGGCAAAGCACCAACGTTTATTTAGCCCGCCATAATATAACGAAAACCATGTTTTGCAATCTTTGTCTTAGCTTCCATCTACAAATAAATATTAATGTCGAGTATCTAAGCGACGATAGCCAATGGCTTCCATTAAATGTGCTGTTGAAATTTGATCCACCGCAGCCAAATCAGCGATAGTCCGCGCCACTTTAATGATGCGATGATAAGCTCGCGCCGACAAACCAAGTCGAACCATTGCTTGCTCTAATAAATGATAATCTGCATCAGTTAACTTGCAATACGTCGCTAATTCTTCCGAGTTTAAAGCATGGTTTGCTTTGCCGGCCCGATCGAGTTGTCGCTGTCGTGCTTGTATCACCCGCGATCTCACTTGCTCACTGCTTTCAATATCAACAGGGACTTTGTCATGGCGTAATACTTCCCGAGCGACTTGTGGCACTTCGACCAACATATCTAACCTATCCATCAGGGGCCCTGATACTTTGGCCCGATAACGCTGCACTTGATCTTCTGTACAACGACAACGTGACTCTCCCAAATAACCACAAGGACAGGGATTCATCGCCGCTATCAATTGAAATCTAGCAGGAAAATCGGCTTGTATTGCCGCACGGGAAATCGTGATTTTCCCTGACTCAATAGGTTCACGTAAGACTTCTAAAACACGCCGTTCAAACTCAGGTAACTCATCCAAAAACAAAACGCCATGATGAGCTAAAGAGATCTCCCCCGGTTTAGGCTGTCCACCACCACCTACTAATGCGACGGCTGAGGATGTATGGTGCGGTGTACGAAACGGACGCTGCCGCCACGTTTTAGTATTAAAGCCATTATTAGAAATAGATTGAACAGTGGCACTTTCGATAGCTTCATTCAAAGTCATATCAGGTAAAATGCCAGGCAAACGACTCGCCAGCATGGTTTTACCTGTGCCAGGAGGACCTGAAAATAATAGGCTATGTGTGCCCGCCGCCGCGACTTCTAATGCTCTTTTGGCTTGCGCTTGTCCACGCACATCAGCTAAGTCAGGATAATGCACTTGGACTAAATCTATTGGGGGTTCGCTAAAGGCTAATTTCTCTTGTCCATGTAAATGTGCACAAATAGCTAATAAATGTTCAGCAGCAATGACCTGACATCCATCGATATAACTGGCTTCTTCAGCATTCACGGTTGGTAAAACCAATTCACGTTCAGACTGCCTTACAGCTAACGCCGTTGGCAAAACACCTCGCACCGAACGAAGCTCTCCTGTCAGGCCTAATTCACCAATAAATTCTTTATTTGATATTGAGGATAAAGGTAACTGCCCCGAAGCGGCCAAAATACCGATCGCAATAGGCAGATCAAAGCGGCCTCCTTCTTTTGGCAGATCCGCAGGAGCTAAATTAATGGTAATACGTTGTTGGGGAAACTCGAACTGGCTATTCAATAAAGCACTTCGTACTCTATCTTTACTTTCTTTCACCGCTGTCTCCGCCATACCGACAATAGACAAACTCGGTAAACCATTTGATAAATGAACTTCCACCGTGACGGCATGCGCATCCATTCCTACAATGGCACGACTTAATACAGTAGCCACACTCATACAAGACATCCTTATCTTATTAATTAACGTTAATCTAACAATATCAGGCTCAATAAAACTCACCAGCAATATCTAAGAAAGAATACAAATTTGATGGGGTAAAGTAAAACCGCCTTGTTATCATGAACTAATAATTGCGTAAAGCATTGATATACACTATATTTATAGACATAGATTATTATCTTGCCAAAAAATAAATGGCATAAGGAGGTTGTTATGAAACTCGATAATATTCAAGCAATATGTGATGCATTAAACACGTTTGCTAATGATAATAATTTTTTCAAAAAACCTGCGGTTGAGATAGATAATGCAGCCAATGATTTCGTCAATCAATTTGCAGAGCAAAATGGGCTTAAAGCCCACACGGTATCCCCTGATCGTTGGTGGTTTGCATCAGAAGAGTTTGGCATGATTTCTGATGGTGAAGTCGAGCTCTTTCCAATGATAAGGCACGCTGACGAAAGGCTCCACCCTCACGATAATGAAGAGCCGAAGGAATTCAGAGCCGTTCTGGTGCCGAAATAATCTGGTAGATAAATAAGTCATTAATTGATTTACAGGGAAGTAGCTAATGATATTTTTTTCATGACCTTGGCAGATCTGCCTACTCATAAAATAGGTAGATCTGCTAACCAGCGTGGCTATAATACCTTGTTGTTGAAAATCAAATAGATTCTCTAATAACAACATACGACAACAGGCTTACTTTCTTTTATTGCTATTTCAGCCATCCTTACAATAGCGCGGCTCAATACCATAGCAACACTCACAAGACATCCTTATCTCAATTCAACGCTAAGTTGACGTTAATTTGCCAGTTCAAAAAAGGCCGAATTTAAACGCTTTTGTCAGTCTATGCATTAGTGTTAACAACAATAAATAGCCTAAACACTAGGCTCCATCCTCTCCTTGTACCAAAGTACAATTTCAAAGTTCATAAAATGTGATAATGTTCACATAACGATTTCAATTATGCGTTGACCACTATTGCCGCTGAGCTTCATTTTTAACAACGCATCAACTAAATTAACACAGCCTATTCATCTTAGTTATTACTTTAAGGAAATTCAATTATGAAAAAAATCACGATCTCGGCCATGCTCTTAGCAGCGTCATTCAACGTCAATGCCGCTTTATTAGACGGTGAAACCGTCACGTATCAATATTACTTCCCTTCAACTACCTCTCCCTATAGCAATGCAGCGAATGGTGATTATGTCGTTGGCGCTGGTGTTGAAATCTCGAATGTTGCCGATAACCAAGCAACCCTAGATATTTCTGATACCAATCTTTACATAGATTATTCAAACAGCTCTACTTGGGCAACTTCTGCTTTCAACGGCTTCACCTTAACTGATACTTTTGACAATATAGCTGCTTTCACCAGTGTGTCTATTAATGCTGCGACCAACTTAGTCGGGTTTGATTTAAGCCGTATCAGCCTATTAGACAATGTCATTTCAGTAAACTGGCAAGGGCTGAGTTTCAACGAAAATACCGTTCTCTCTTTAGATATTAATAGCCCTAGCCAAGTACCAGTCCCAGCAGCGGCATTCTTATTTGCACCAGCATTGCTGGGTTTTTTAGGCCTTCGTAGAAAAGCTAAAACCCACGCTTAAGATCAAAACAAGCGCTATAAAAAAAGCCGCCGTGATGATGACATTACGGCGGCTTTTTTACTTCAACTCTACAAATAAACCTAATCTAAATAAGCGCAACAATAATCCACTAAAGTGATAACTTTGATATCAAATGAGGATGCGCCTGGCACATTAAATGACATGCCGCCTTTAATGCTCAACCACTCTGTTGTGCCAGCTAGGCGATAACTTAATTCGCCAGCTAAAATCTCCATCAATTCGGGCTTATCGGTACCAAATGTATAATCACCCGGCATCATAATGCCAAGGGTTTTCACACTGCCATCAGAAAAGGTCACAGCACGACTTGTTACATTACCATCAAAATAGACATTGGCTTCACGTGTTACCGTGACTTGATTAAACTCAGACATATTGCCTCTTACTTTACGATTGTTGGGATTGTTCTAATTCAGTCACTTTTTGTTCAAGTGCTTCTAATTTTTCACGTGTTCTTTGCAGCACTTGTGCTTGCACATCAAATTCTTCACGTGTCACTAAATCCAGCTTTGCAAACATACCACTCAATGCAGTACGAATATTTTTCTCAACATCTGCTTGCATCGCCACTAAACCAGGCGGTAAAGCATTTGTAATACTTTGTACAACTTCTTCTATTTTTTTGGGATCTAACATGATGTTGTCCTTTGTCTCACGAATGATGTCATTCTATCGTTAATCAGACACCAACACCATCAGAATTAAGTGCAACGACCTTATAATCAACCCTCAACGTAAACTATCTAACCATTGCTGCATATCTTCTGGCGTTAACAGACCTCGTTTGAAAATAGGTTCATCAGCTTGCGATAAATACGTTAAAGGCAGTTCACCACGCCAGCGTTTATTCACATCAAAATATAACGTCTCGGGATAATCACTCGCAAAAAACCAATGATCCGCTTGGGTCAATCCGAACTCAGCCATTTTATCTTCAATGAAAGCTTTATCAAGAAAGGGATCTGTCGCAACCGTTATCAATTTGATATGTGGGTTTAATTTTAAAATATGACCTATTTCAGCCAATTCTTTCATGCAATAAGCACAATCTTGTCCCCAAAATACCACCAGATAATCGTCATCTTGATATGTATTTTGAATTTCGGTAAAAGATCCTTTAACAAATGGCGTCACAGCATGGACTTGCCACGCCAACATGCTTAAAGTAATAGTTAAAATTAAACGTTTAAAATACATCATTATGGCAATGAAATAGATTGAATACGTAATGTTTTAGCTTGCTTAGCTTGGCCCTCAGTCCATAAAATCAATGCTTTATCTGCTAGAGCAATGACCCTCGGATGGCTTGCCCCAACACCTGATGCTGATACTAATGTGTCTGTTGCCCATTGCTGACCTTTATCTAACGAATAATTAACAACAACTTCAAAGCCCGTTTCGGTAATCCGATCCCAAGCCATCACGACGTGATCATGTCTAGCATCTAAATCGCTGTGTACTGCTGTCTCGCCGCCCATTTGCATAGGAGATGACCATGTTTTGCCTTGATCTTCTGAACGCAAATAATAAATACCGGTATGGTCAGGATGGGCCGTACCTACAGTGCTATGAATCATATCACCATCAAATGCAACGCTCCCACCAATATGCGGACAGCCTTGAAAATCCCAATTAAACTGTCCAACCGTACCTAAATCTTGCCATTGTTGTGTTGTTGTCACTTTGCCCAAAGTCATATCTGATGGGTCTTTATCCCGATATAACACATACAATTCATTGTCATGATAACGTGCCGTATTCCAACAACAAGCACAACTTCTCTCATCCAATGTTTGATTTGTAGACCATGTTTTTCCACCATCAGTACTATTCGCATAACGTAAGCCTTGAGTCGCACCACCGCCAACCCGACTACGGCTATCTAACCACACCAATCCGATCCCCGCTTTTGAGGCATCAACCGCAAAAAAGCCATGCGCCCCTTCCCAATCTGCAGGTGAGGTTTCATGCCACGTCTGGCCGCCATCCTCGGACACCATCGCCATCATAGGGCCTGCATTATGCGGCGCGCCTTCTTTTTTCGTCATCCAAACCGCAAAAACTTGATCACCATACACCGCGAGTCTTGCATCATTACCACGACTCATACGCATTGGCATCGACAAGCCAGCACTCACTTCAACGGCTTCAGACCAAGTTTCTCCAGCATCGAGTGAAGATTGGTACCACACGCTATCACGTCCAGCAATCTGTTTGCCTAGCAATAAGTGCACTTGATCATCATGAGACTTCACATCAACACTCACGACATGCTCAATGCGGTCAGCTTCAACTTTGGCTAAGGCAATATTATTGCTCGCGAGAGCACTAAAAACAGGCATAGTAACAGCCAAACACAACGTGAAGAAGATGAAACGATTCATGACCTTTTCCTAAAAATAGTCTGTCTGATTAAAGGGTGTACTCAATGCCAAAAAAGGCTTGTCTAGGTGCTGCTGGCGTATATTGTTCAGACCCAAAGCTAATGCTCGCAGTTTCAGCATAGACTCTGTCCGTGACGTTATTGATGCGGCCAAACAAACTGAAATGTGAATTAATTTTATATCGTGCTTTGATATTAGCCACATCATGTCCTGCATAACGTGTTGTATTTTGATCATCCAACCAATAAGAACCCACATGTTCCCATTCAAAGATAGTCATTAATCCTTGAATCGCTTTGGGGGTATAAATCGCTCGAACATTGGCAATATTTTCTGGTGCTTGTTGCTGATCATTGTCGCCAAATGTATCGTCATTATCGTATTCATGTTTAGAATGACTATAAGCAATGCGTGTCGTCCATTCTGGCGTCCATTTTGACGCTAATGACAATTCGATGCCGCGGTGATAAGTCTTACCACCATTGACATAAAACCGTTCACTGGCTGCATTTTCCCTTTGTACAATAGTATCATCAATGACTAACTGATAAAGTGCCGTTGAAAAGCCATGTCGCACGCCTTGGTATTTGTAGCCAATTTCAATGGTATCGGTAATTTCTTCATCAATATCGAAATCGATATTATTGGTTCTAAGACTATACAATCTACTAGCTTGCGGGATCCTAAAGCCATTCGCATAACGCGCATAGACGGTCTCTTCATCAGATAATAAATACGTTAAATCTAATTTTGGGCTTAAATGATTAAATGAAGGATCTGTATCAGAGCTAGCTCTAGCATAACTTGACGCCGCATACTGTCCATCAGATAAATTATTGGTGTAATCATAGCTATTCATGTCATAACGTAGACCCCCACCAAGCACCAATCTATCGGTCAATTGGAATTCAACCCGAGTATATGGCGCTAAGGCTTTGTAATTAACGTCATAATCATAGATCTTTCCTGCTGCAACGGCGCTACCAAAACCCATCGGTGTAAAATCAAAATGCTGCTCATATTCACGTTTGGCTTTGGTATATTCGGCATCTAATCCGGCAATAGTATGAAAACGGCCTGAAGTATAATCTGCTTTTAATAACAAACCGACCGAGTTTTCTTTACTGTCATTCGATGGGGCATTCGCTTCCCATGTGGCGTTGTAACGGTTGCGATTACTCCGTACATAAGCAATGGTATTGACTGACAAATTATCAGAAACACGATGATCAAATTCAGCATGTAATCTCGCGTAATCAAATTGTCTAATTGGTTCAACACCTGCGGCTAATGTCCGCTCAACGTTCTGTCCCATATAAGTTGGTTCATCGCGATAACGTCGAAAACCAACAATCGAACTGGTCATTTCAGATTCAGAACTGTTCACATTTAAACCAATCTTCAATAAATTATCTTCATTAATTTCATTGACATAATTTACCGAAAACTCATCTCGTTCATAGTCAGAATGATCGCGCCAGCTATCACTTTCGGCATGAGAGATATTTGCCGAGATCGCGGCGTACTCATCAATCGCGATACCACCGCTCGCTTCTAACCGTGAAAAATCATCACTGCCCACTTCAGCAGAAAAACTTGCGCCTAAACTATCAAATGGGTCATTAGAGCGAACATTAATAATCCCGCCAACCGCATCAGATCCGTACAATGCCGTACCAGCCCCCTTAAAGACTTCGACACCGCCTGCTGAGCTAAAATTGGTATAAGCCAAACCATTATGATTAAAAAAACCAGAAGATTGGATAGGAATACTATCTTGTAGAAACAGGTAATAAGGATTCGTACTATTGGGTAAACGAATACTCGTCATATGCCCTACTGTAGAGCCTGTTTGAGTAATGCGTACCCCAGAAATCGAGTTTAATAATTCGCGTTGTGTAACGGCTTTATCAACCAACACTTCTTCACCAGAACGTTGGCTAATACTGGCGCCAATTTCAAGTGCAGAACGGGCAGAACGTGTCGCTGTCACGGTCAAATCATCAAACTCAACTTGTTCTGCAACAACAGCTTGCGTCGCGCCAAATAAACACATCCCAGATACGACTGGGTAAAACACCGATTTCATCATTATCCCCATTTAAGCTATCCCGACAATTTGTCATTAAATTGTCATAAAGCTTGGGAATATACCGCGTTAAATAAGAAAAAAAAGGGCAAAACAACTCTTATCAAAAAACTGTGTCTTTTGACTCAATCCTCATTAGCAAGCTAGGTCATATCACTCAAAAATAGCGTTTTCTTCACGGTTAGGTGCCAATCGATAAAAAAAAGCACCTTCCGTGTGCGCAAATTTGCCATCACGGTATGGTTATCAGCTACGTAAAAAGAAAATGCTATTGAATATCATGCGCTAAACGAAATCCTAGACCGCCACTACGCGCTTCTTTAGGAAAACGAAAACGATAGGCCGAACGCATGTAACTCACCGCACCATGCCAAGCACCACCACGCATCACATGTCGTTCACACGCACTATCTGTTCCCATCCAAGCACTCCCATCATTAGGCGCGCCTTCATAATTCCAATGCCAGCAATCTGCCATCCATTCCCACATATTGCCATGCATATCATGTAAACCAAAGGCATTAGCGGGGTAGCTAGCAACAGGGACAGCACGTTTAATATATTCACCTTCAACATCACAGCCTGCCGCAGTATAAGCATTGCCTTCAAAATTGGCTTGCTCAACGGTAATGCAACTACCTGTATTGAAAGGTGTTGTCGTACCCGCTCTTGCTGCATATTCCCATTCAGACTCTGTTGGCAGACGGTATTGTCCGCCCGTTACTTCGTTCAACCATTCGATAAAAACATTCACATCATCCCAAGAAACATAACGCACAGGCATATTATCATCAGAGAAACCATCGTCGGACGGCACATAATCACAGCCTTTCGCTTCAACACACTTTCGCCATAAACCTGCTGTTACTTCTGTTTTCGCTAATTTAAAAGCCGGAATAGTCACCTTATGTACTGGCAACTCACGTCCTTTACACGCCATACCACTGACACAACCCATCTCATATTCACCAGCGGGAATAGTGACCATTTCTGGCAGGACAGACTGTAAATCTACAGCAAACACAGCATTAGAAAATCCAGCCAAACTGGCCGTTATGATAATTATTAGATTACGCATTACTCTCAATACCTAAAAATACAAGAAAATATATGTGATTCAATGAAATTCAAGACAAAATATCGACTTCGAATATTGCCTTAGTATGTGTATTAGTTCACAAAAATGTCATATATGGACCATAGTACAATTGCCATCGGACCTTTTTAGTCCATAATATTGCCTATAAGAGAATAATAACTCGTATCATCATTACACCTAACGGGGGTATCAGACGATGGCAATTCAAATTGGCACGATTAAATCTATTCAGGGCATAGTTATCGCAAAATCAAGCGATGGCAGTCAACGTATACTGACCATTGGTGATGCAGTCTATGACAACGAGACAATCATCACAGCCGAATTTGCTACAGCTGAAATCGCCATGACAGATGGTAACACCATCAATACCGAACCGACCAGTCAGTATGCTTTATCGCCAGAATCAAATGCAGTAAATGATGATGTCGCGGCTATCCAACAAGCTATTTTAGCGGGTGATGATCCGACGACAACACAAGATCCTACCGCCGCAGGTGCAGAACAAAATGGCAATAATGAAGGCGTAGATATTGTCCAAGTCGACCATTTAGCGCCAGAAGTTACCCCGACATCCGGTTTTGATACAACTGGGATCAATATTGCTTTCCCAGAATTATTACTCGACACTGGCGAAGACAACCCGAATCAACCTGACGATACACCAGCAGGCCCACCACCTATCATCGGAGCCCCATCAGTAGGACCGAATGGGACAATCTTATTTGATGATGACCTATTAGGTGGTAACCCTGGCGGCCGCGGAGATGACTCCCCTGACAGTTTAAACACCAGTGGCACACTATCCCATGATTATGGTCCTAATGGTGCGGGCACAGTCCTCTTTACTGATACTAGCGCGCCTGCAGGATTTGATTACATTGTCAGTGAAGGCGGTACTGTCCTAACAATTGTTCAAAATGGCACACCCGTAGTCGAGCTTCGTCTTGATGACGACACCTCAGGACAATACACCGTGACCCAGTTATCTCCCATTCAGCACGCTGATGGAAATAACGAAAATAATCAACTATTTGATGTTGACTACCAAGTCACCGATAGCGATGGTGATACGGCCAATGGTAGAGTTAATCTCAATATCGATGATGACGCGCCTGTTGTTCAATCAAGCAACAATCCAACTATCCGACTTGATGATGATGCCCTCGGCGGTAATGCAGGCGGACGTGGCGATAATGCTGACAGTCAAAACACAACTGGCACTTTAGCCCATAGTTATGGTGCTGATGGCGAAGGCTCTGTGTTATTACTCGATACAGGCGCACCAGCTGGATTTGTCTATTCATTAAACCCAGAAGGCACGGTATTAACTGTCAGCCAAGATGGTACAGATGTACTTGAGTTTGCCCTTTCTGACACAACGTCTGGTGATTACACAGTCACACAATTAGCGCCTATCTCTCATGCTGATGGTCGTAATGAGAATAACCAAAACTTTAGGGTAAATTACCAAGTCACCGATAGCGATGGTGATACGGCCAATGGCAGAGTTAATCTCAATATCGATGATGACGCGCCTGTTGTTCAATCAAGCAACAACCCAACTATCCGACTTGATGATGATGCCCTCGGCGGTAATGCAGGCGGACGTGGCGATA
>JAIBDZ010000001.1 GCA_024685975.1 Piscirickettsiaceae bacterium
ACAATGTCCGGCTCTCAATATTATAGTTTGAAGTAACGGGAATGTCCCGTTATTACTTAGTCAGAAAAGACATCAAATTCTTCCGGTGCATTACCATCATGAACAAGGCTTTGTCTGCGTTGTAAGTATGCATCACGGATGTAACTATATTCATCGATCGCTGCTTCATCTAATACTTTCTCTGCCTTGAGCAAGTCGGCACGATCATCAATAATACGAACGGCAAGCAATGGATTACGTGCGTCAGGTCCCGTGACATAAGTCACTGGATCACTGAAATAATCACCGACTAATCCAAGTGTGTCTCGTGTATTGCTTGGGCCTAAGAATGGCAATACTAAATAAGGTCCAGTGCCGGTTCCCCATGCGCCTAATGTCTGGCCAAAATCTTCATCATTTTTCTTGTAACCTAGGTCGGTCGCAACATCAATAAGCCCAACAAGGCCTACGGTGCTATTGATAGCAAAGCGGCTAGTATCTTCAAATGCTTGCGTGAATTTAAACTGTAAGAGGTCATTGATGATGACGGTGATATCATTCAGATTGTTGAAGAAGTTATTGACACCATGTCTAATCGGTGTCGGCATGATCGTGTCATAACCTTGTGAAACGGGTTTAAGGACATTTTCATCTACTGTGTCATTAAAGGCATGCATGACACGATTATAGCCTTCTAGCGGATCATTGACTTCAGTTTGATGCTGCGTTGTGGCGCAAGCTGATAGCAGAAAAGTTGTTGCTACTACGCCACTTTTAAGAAATGAACTGATTTTGCTCACGAGAATTTCCTAGGTAAAGGTAATGTTAACTAGGACAAGATGATGGCATGAGCCTTGTGTCTAATCAAGCTCATTGGGGCAAAAAATGTCTTATTCTGCCAACTGTGTTGTATATTTGAGTAAATTTTAGGTTGAGAGTTTGATGTATTCTGGGTCAAACACTGAGCGCTTTGGGGAAGAGGCGCGCCCATTATGTAAGTAGCTTGCAAAGACTTTAGTGACAGCAGTCCAGTTGGTTTGTTCTGCATAATTGATGCAGTCAACTGGGTTGACCAATAATGCGTCTTGAATTGCGGTGGCGAGATCTGTATTTAATGCACCAGTGATTCCTGGTTGAATAACATCTTTAGGGCCAGTGACGGGGTAAGCCGCGACAGGTAAGCCGCATGCCATGGCTTCTAACATGACTAAACCAAATGTATCGGTTTTACTCGGGAAGACAAAAACATCACCGCCGGATAACCATGATGCTAAGTCATGTCCTGATTTGGCTCCTGTAAATATCGCGTTTGGATACGCTTCTTTGAGCATGGTTAAATCGGGCCCATCACCAATCACTAATTTAGTACCGGGTAAATCTAACGATAAAAAGGCGTCAATATTTTTTTCGACTGCAATACGACCCATATAGACCATGATAGGTTTTGGGTAATCTAATTGTTGGGCATGTTGAGGATTGAAAATTTCAGTATCAACTCCTCGTCCCCAGACTTTGACATTGCGGAAACCATTTTGCTTTAGGCGTTGTTTTTGTGAGTCTGTCGGGACTAAAGTGTAAATGGCTTTGCTGTGAAAACGTCGTAACCATGCATAAGTCCAACTCGTTGGGATCGGGGCTCGTAACCGGACGTATTCAGGAAATTGAGTATGGTAAGAAGTAGTAAAAGTAATATTATTTTTTAAACACCATTTTCGTGCGGCGGATCCTAATGGGCCTTCCGTTGCGATATGAATGGCATCGGGGTCGATTGCTTCTAAATCACGGACTAATTTTTTACCCGGAAAAATGGCAAGACGAATCGATTTATAGCCTGGGCAAGGAATGGTGCGATGACCGACATGAGATAAGACGGTGACGTGGTGACCTAATTTACGTAATTCTTCAGATGTCGCGGTTAACGTTCTGACGACACCGTTAACTTGAGGGTGCCAAGCATCGGTCACAATCACAATCTTCATATTAAGCGGCCTTTAGGTGGAGGATTGGTTTTTGTTTATTGTCTCTATCCGTCCAGTTGATGATTTCCATTTGACCGTCAGGATGTTCGACTAATGCGGTGCAGCTTTCTACCCAGTCACCACAGTTGTAATAATCGATGCCATTGATTTTAGTCATTTCAGCACGGTGGATATGACCACATACAACGCCGGATACGCCGGTTTGTTTGGCTTCTTGGGCAACAGCTTCTTCAAAGTTGCTGATGTATTGCACCGCGTTTTTGACTTTATGTTTTAAAAATGCCGCTAAAGACCAATAAGGAAAGCCTAATTTACGGCGACCATAATTGACCCAACTATTGGCCTTGAGTAACCAGTCGTATAAGCGGCTGCCGACTTTGGCGAGCATCGGCGAACAGGCGACAACGCCATCGAATCGGTCGCCGTGCAGAATTAATAGTTTTCTGTCGTCAGCGGTGGTGTGAATGGCTTCGTGTTGAATTTCAACATTGCCAAATACTGCGCCATTAAAATCACGTAAAATTTCGTCGTGATTTCCCGGTACATAAATCACTTTGGTATCGTGTTTGGCTTTACCTAATAGGGTGCGGATGACGTTATTATGGGCTTGTGGCCAGTACATCCTTTTTTTCATTTCCCATACATCGATGATGTCGCCGACCAAATAAAGGTAGTCACATTCAACGTTGTGCAAGAAATCGAGTAGAAACTCTGCACTACAACCATGGAACCCGAGATGTACGTCTGAAATCCAGACACTTCGTACTTTGAGCGGCGATCCTGTTTTTATTTGCATAATCTCATCTTCTCTGTCCTTTTGGCGTCACTTTACTGCGGCAATATTGCAACGAGATGAAATATTTATGTCAGTATTGTGACCGGTTGAGTTTGGGCTGGTGAGATGACGTATAATCAGATCATAATCAATTCAATCTGGTGTATTTAATGATGACTAATCCTTTATTAACAGAAACGATTTTACCGCCGTTTTCTCGTATTTTGGCTGAACATGTTGAGCCGGCTGTCGAGACAGTGTTACAAGAAGCAAAACAAACTGTCGCGGATTTATTAACGCATTTAGATACACCGACATGGCAGTCGCTTATTATTCCAATGGAAGAAATTGATGCCAATATTCAACGGGTGTGGTCGCCAATTAGCCATTTGAACTCAGTGATGAATTCAGAAGAATTACGCGTTGCTTACAACGCGTGTTTGCCGAAGTTAAGTGAATTCAGCACGGAGCTTGGACAAAATGAAGGTTTATTCAAAGCGTATAAAACCTTAGCCAATAGCGATGAATATGGCAGCCTAGATACTGCTCAGAAAAAAGTGATTGATAATGCCATACGCGATTTTCGATTATCAGGTATAGAACTTTCTCAAGATGATCGTGATCGTTATAAAACATTGTCACAATCGCTCACTGAGCTGACAGCTAAATTTGAAGAAAATGTGTTGGATGCGACGCACGCTTGGCAAAAATGCATTGCAGATGAGTCGCAATTAGCGGGTTTACCTGAGTCTGCTAAAGCGATGGCGGCACAAATGGCGGAACGCGCTGAAGAAGAAGGTTGGTTGTTTACGTTAGATTACCCTTCTTATTTGCCAATTATGACGTATGCGGATGATAGGGCATTGAGAGAAGAGTGTTATACCGCTTTTGCGACTAGAGCCTCAGATCAAGGACCTTATGCCAATCAATGGGATAATACGCCCGTCATTGCTGACATTTTATCTTTGCGTCACCAATTGGCGAATTTAATCGGTTTTGATAATCATGCCAAGCGTTCATTGGCAACAAAAATGGCACAATCCCCACAACAAGTGCTGGATTTCTTATCCGATCTTGCTAAGCGTTCTAAACCCATTGCTGAGCAAGAAATGGCTGAATTACGTGATTTTGCTAAAGAAACGGCGGGCATTGAAGATTTAGCAGCATGGGATATGATGTATTTTGCTGAGAAACTACGTCAGCAACGTTACGCTATTTCACAAGAAGAAGTGAAACCGTACTTTCCTGAAAGTCAGGTTGTGCCGGGCTTATTTGCTGTGGTGAATAAACTGTATGGCTTGACGATTGTAGAGCGACATGATGTCGATGTTTGGCATGAGGATGTTCGTTTCTTTGATATATTTGATGTTGATGGCCAACTTCGTGGGCAATTTTATTTAGATCTTTATGCTCGCCAACATAAGCGAGGCGGGGCATGGATGGATGAATGCAAAGTGCGACGTCAAACGGCGATCGGTATGCAAACGCCTGTCGCGTATTTAACTTGTAATTTTTCAGAGCCATTGGGTGATAAACCAGCATTATTTACCCATGATGAAGTGACCACCTTATTCCATGAGTTTGGTCATGGGCTGCATCATATGTTAACCAAAATCCCATATTCAGATGTATCAGGGATCAATGGTGTGCCATGGGATGCCGTTGAGTTGCCAAGTCAGTTTATGGAAAATTGGTGTTGGGAGCGCGAAGCTTTAGATTTGATTTCAGGGCATTATGAAACGGGAGAGCCGTTACCGGATGCCTTATTTGACAAAATGATTGCCGCGCGTAATTTTCACTCTGCGATGATGATGGTTCGTCAATTAGAATTTTCATTGTTTGATTTCCGTCTGCATCTGGAATATGACCCAGAACAGGCTGAAACAAACCAAGCTGAAGCCATTTTAGCGGATGTGAGAAAGCAAGTCTCTGTTGTGCAACCGCCGGCATTTAACCGTTTTGCTCAGGGATTCTCTCATATATTTGCTGGTGGGTATGCTGCAGGGTATTACAGTTATAAATGGGCGGAAGTATTATCTGCTGATGCCTTTTCTCGTTTTGAAGAAGAGGGCATTTTTAATCGGCAGACGGGAGAAGCCTTTTTGAAAGCCATTTTAGAGCAAGGTGGTTCTCGTGAACCGATGGCATTATTTGTTGAGTTTCGAGGTCGCGAACCTGAAATAGATGCCTTATTGCGTCATTCAGGCATTGCTGCTTAACGGTCTGGTGTTAAGCAGCCTGCTGGGTATGATGTTTTGAATATAACCAAGCCCCTATCGTTAATAAACTGTATAGGCCTAAGATAAAAAACAGTTGTTGCGGTTGCGTGGTTAACTCGTAATATAAAATTAACAACGTCGCCGCTAGCAACCCGATGAAGGCGCAAATCGTGATGGGTAGTGAAGAGCGTGTTTTATGACGAATAGTGTAATTGGCATAGACCATCAGTAATGACACGAGTAAAAAAGTGACACTACCAAACTCTAAAATGACTTCTAGATTTCCTGCCAACACAAGCAGAAATGCTGACGTTGCCATCGCTAAAATGGCAAAAACGGGAATATGGTTATATCGCTTGGCTAAGACCGCAGGAAAGTAGCCATCATGCGCGATGGCGGCGACTTGTCTAGAGGCACCAAAGACCGTCCCGCTGATGGCACTGCTGCTAGCAAGCAGTGCGCCGATAATCACCAAATCAGTACCCCAATGACCTAATACATTTTCTGCGCCAGCTGCAAGGGCGTACTCTTTATTTTGTATGATGTCATCAAATGGAATCGCGAGAATAGCGCCAAGTGAGATGACAACATAAATAAGCATGGCGAGGAAAAGAGCGGTATAGATAACTTTAGGAATATTCTTTTCTGGCTCATCCATTTCATTGACAGCGTTAATGACCAGCTGAAATCCTTCATAGGCTACAAAAGTGAGCGATGCGACAATCACAATGGATAACAGACTCACGTCTGGGTTTTGTTGAAATAATACTGGCAACGAAGTTTGACTATTATTGATTAAGACAAATGAAATAATGGCAAGGATCACAAGTTTAGAATAAACCATGAGATCTTCTATTTTGCCCATGCCTTTGACGCTCCAAACATTCACTAAGGTAAAGAGTAAAATGACGGCACCTGCAACCAGTTTCCTGGCAAACTCACTGTCTGCATACGCAAACCCGCTGATGGCGTATGAGGAAAAGGTGTAAGCATACAAGGCTAAAGTGCTGATATAACCAAAGATGACCCACCATCCGATGAGTGATGCGGCAAAAGGTGAGTTTGGAAAAGTTCTTTTGTAAAAGGCGTAGGTTGCGCCTTCATCTTGATAATAGACGCCTAACTTTATATAAGCGTATGCGGCCAAGGCAGCTAAGATGGCTCCGAGCAGAATAATGATGGGCGTGTATGCGCCAACCATGGCGACAGAAATACCTAAAATGGTAAAGATTCCACCGCCGACCATACCGCCTAATGCAATGGCAATAAGCTCAGGTACACCAAGGGTTTTATTCCGTTTTCTATGACAAGAGTGTGACATAGCCATGTTAGTTTGTAATATTGATCATTTTAAAATGATGGCCACCTATATTTATCGGTAGATAAGAGTGCGCTGAAAAGACATTATAATTTTCAGTAAGAGACAGACTATAATTTGCCTCATATGAAGAATCAATAAAAAGTGTGCAAATAGCTGGTAAGCTCTTCTATCACATCATGTTAAGTTCTAGATGACAAATAAAATAGTGATTGACGGAGGCGTTAGAGGCTTCCTTGAATAACTTAAATCAAATATCAATATTGAGAATAGGTATAAATGAAATATACGGATCTGAGGGATTTTATTGCACATCTTGAAGCAAGAGGTGATCTGAAACGAATCAGTAAGGAAATTGATCCGCATTTGGAAATGACGGAAATTTGCGACAGGGTACTGCGTGCTGGCGGGCCTGCAATCTTATTTGAAAATCCAAAAGGGAGTGAAATCCCAGTATTAGCCAATTTATTTGGTACGCCTGAACGGGTCGCGAACGGCATGGGAGAGGAATCCGTCGAGGCTTTGCGAGGAGTGGGAAAGTTATTGGCTTTTTTAAAAGAGCCTGAACCTCCTAAAGGCATGAAAGATGCTTGGCAAAAACTACCCATTTATAAGCAAGTGTTGAGCATGGCGCCAAAAGTCGTCAAAACAGCCGCTTGCCAAGAAGTCATATTGGAAGGTGATGATATTGATTTGGGCCAATATCCGATCCAATTGTGTTGGCCTGAAGATGTCGCGCCATTGATTACATGGGGATTAGTCGTGACAAAAGGCCCTCATCAAGCCCGTCAAAATATGGGTATTTATCGGCAGCAAGTGATTGGTAAAAACCGCGTGATCATGCGCTGGTTATCTCATCGTGGTGGAGCATTAGATTTTAAAGAATGGCAACAACTTCATCCAGGTGAGCCGTTTCCGGTCAGTGTGGTCTTGGGTTGTGATCCCGCAACTATCTTGGCCGCGGTGACGCCTATTCCTGATAGTTTGTCTGAATATGCCTTTGCAGGATTATTACGAGGTTCAAAAACAGAATTAGTGACTTGCCAGACTAATGACTTACAAGTGCCTGCTAGCGCTGAAATTGTTTTAGAAGGCGCGATATATCCAGATGATATGGCGGACGAAGGTCCTTATGGTGATCATACCGGCTATTATAATGAAGTCGATCGTTTCCCTGTTTTTACGATTGAACGCATTACACAACGTAAAAACCCCATTTATCATAGTACTTATACTGGCCGTCCACCGGATGAACCTGCTGTATTAGGTGTTGCGCTGAATGAAGTGTTTGTACCTATTTTACAGAAGCAGTTTCCAGAAATAGTTGATTTCTATTTGCCGCCTGAAGGTTGTTCATACCGTGTTGCTGTCGTCAGTATGAAAAAACAATACCCAGGTCACGCAAAAAGGGTAATGATGGGTGTATGGTCTTTCCTACGACAATTTATGTACACTAAATTTGTGATCGTGGTTGATGATGATGTGAATACACGTGATTGGCAAGATGTGATTTGGGCTATGACGACAAGGATGGATCCGGCACGTGATACCACCTTGATCGAGCAGACGCCTATTGATTATTTGGATTTTGCGTCGCCTGTATCAGGCTTAGGATCCAAAATGGGCATGGATGCAACCAATAAATTGCCGGGTGAAACAAATAGAGAATGGGGCAGACCAATCAAACGTGATGACGAGGTTGTCGCGAGAGTGGATGCATTCTGGGATAGTTTAGGGCTAGATTAAAAATAGGAATGGTTAGCACTAATGAGTAATGGACACTACGAAAAAGGGCATTGCATTGAGTCGTTTATCCGTATCTGAACGCGTTCTGCTAGCACGGGTGAGATTATTTTTTGGTCATGCCTCAGGTAATGCTTTAGCGGTAACATTTGGTGCCGGCTTGATGTTAACGGTCTTTTATTCGGCTGATATTCCGACACGAGTTATGACACTTTGGGGAAGTGCCGTTGTTATGACTGTTGTTGGCATTTTTATTGTTGAATATTTTTTCCAACGCACAGAACTGACCATTGACAATGCTAAGCAATGGATTTCGCTACGTATGTTGCCTGGGATAGTCATTGGCATGTTATACGGTATGGCGCCTTTTTTATTACCTGACAATACCCCGATTCAAAGTGAAATGTTCACTTTTGTTATTTTGTCTGCCGTGATCACGGTTGCGACAACCAGCTATTCGATTATGCCGGTGTATTATCTGGTATTAAATGCGGTGACAATGGTGCCGTTGACGATATATTTCGCATTGCGTCCTGATGAATTGCACATGATTATGGTGGTGACAGCCATTATTTGGCAGGCGGTGGTATTGAAAAATGCCATGGCCGTTTCAAAGACATCGATTGGCCTTGCTTATTTGACCGAAGAATTAAAAGATGAAACGGCCCATCACCGAGAGACAAAGACACAATTAGAGAAAATGGCCAGTCAAGA
The DNA here is from genome assembly GCA_024685975.1 of Piscirickettsiaceae bacterium. GTDB lineage: Bacteria > Pseudomonadota > Gammaproteobacteria > Nitrosococcales > Methylophagaceae. The sequence continues at coordinate 8,728 of JAIBDZ010000001.1, forward strand.
TAGTTTGACTGAGCTGCCTAACAGACGCATATTAATGACTTACCTTGAGCATTTGATTATTCAAGCAAAACGCTATCAAACCGATTTTGTGGTGATGTTTATAGATATCGATGATTTCAAACAAATCAATGATAACTACGGTCATGAAGCGGGAGATATTTTACTTAAGCAGGTTGCTAGTCGTTTGAAAAATCTGGTGAGAGAGTCCGATATGGTGGCGCGTTATGGCGGTGATGAATTTGTGCTAGTGTCAACCCATGTCACCGTTGAAGACTTGGTGTTACCTGAGCGTATATTATCGGCTTTAGCAGAGCCTGTGATGTTATCCAATGACGATGTGTCTACATTTGGCTCTATTGGTATTGCACAATATCCTAAAAATGGTAAAACGCCGGAAGCCTTAATTCGTGCTGCTGACGAAGCGATGTACAAAGTGAAATCAACAGGCAAGAGTGGCTTTGCTATCAGTGAAACTGAAGCCAGTCATTGAGTTAAAAACCGTCGGTATTTTCTGCTACCCAACGATCGCCATCAGGCCGAGTTTCTTTTTTCCAAAATGGCGCCCGATGTTTCAATTCTTCAATTAACCAACTACACGCATCTAAACTGGCTTTACGGTGTGCAGACCAGCATGCAATTAACATAATGGCTTGGCTCGGTAAAATATCGCCGACACGGTGAATAATTAATACATCTAATAGATCCCATTTTTCGCTGGCTTCAGCAATGAGTTTATCTAGATAATGTTGTGTCATAGCAGGGTAATGCTCGAGCGTCATCGCCGAGACATCACTATTGTCATTAAAATCTCGCATAGTGCCAACGAATGTTGCTGTTGCGCCAAACTGAGTGTCTAATTGCATTTTTTCCTGATGCTCAGAAATGGCTTGCCAAGGATCTAATGGTTTCTCGATGATATAACTTGGCATGATTAGCCCCCTGTTACAGGCGGGAAGAAAGCGACTTCATCGCCTGTGTTGACTGGGCTATCAAACTGAGCATATTCTAAATTGACAGCGACAATAATGTTGTCAGGGCGATCAGCTTTATCGGTGACGGTATTCCACACGTCTTCGACGGTTTGAGCGTGCTCTATTTCTGTGTCTGCCAATTGAAGTTGCTCTTTTAAACTGGCAAAAAATTTAACCTGTATAGTCATAACGTTTTCTAAATAATGGTGTTAAGAAAGGATCATTGTACTCCTGACGGATGCATTTGTGAGTTCGAAAATGTAATTTGCTGTTGTCGGCATAACGTTCAGGTAGAATAGACGGCATTTAAGCGTAAACAAAAAAGGTAAAAGATGTCAGATTTAACGCATTTTAATCAAGCTGGTGAAGCGCATATGGTCGATGTTGGCGCAAAACCAGTTTCGCAACGTGTCGCGATAGCAGAAGGCAAAATCACGATGTTGCCAAGCACTTTGGCTTTGATTCAACAAGGCGGTCATAAAAAAGGGGATGTGCTTGGTATTGCCCGTATTGCTGGCATTATGGCATCGAAAAGAACGGCTGATTTAATCCCGCTTTGTCATCCATTGGCGTTGACTAAGGTGAGTATTGATTTTGATATTGTTGAAGCCGAGCATACCGTTATGTGTCAAGCAGAGGTCGCGACAGCAGGTCAAACAGGTGTCGAGATGGAAGCGTTAACTGCAGTGCAAGTGGCTCTATTAACGATTTATGATATGTGTAAGGCGGTTGATCGTGGCATGGTTATGTCACAGATCCAATTATTGGAAAAAGCGGGTGGTAAATCAGGTCATTGGGTACGAGATTAAGATCTGAAAATCGTATCAAAAGACATTGTTTGACCTGAATCACTTGTGTCATAACCGGTTGTATCGACAAGGGCTTCTTTGAAGCGGTCACTTTGTAATAGTAATTTAATATCTTGTACCGCTTCGTCTTGGCAGATGTCTTTGGGAATAGCGAGACAATAATGTTCCCAGACTAATGGTAGAAACGATAAGTTGAACTTATCTGCCATTGAAGCGATACCAAAGCTGATGTCTGCCATACCGCTGGCCACTAATGCTGCGACGGCAAGGTGGGTATATTCGACGTCATCATAGCCTGTTATGTCATGAGCAGAAATGTGTTCGGCTTTGATAATTTGATCGAAGAGTAACCGTGTTCCGGAGCCTGATTGTCGGTTAATAAACTTGAGTTCCGGATTGGTCAGAGCATGAATGTTTTGAATCTCAGTTTCGTGTTCTGGACGGAACATTAACCCTTGGTTTCTTCTGACGACATAAACTAATTCATGGGTTTTAGGATGAAGAATATCAAGGTATTGCGGTCGAAGTAATGTAGCCAGCGGCCCGATAGGGATATGAAACCCTGCAATATCACACTGCTTGCTTTGTAAGGCTTGTAGGCTTTCTAGACTGCCATGAAAATGTAAGTCGAGCTTGAAGTCATGATGTTGGTTGATTAACTGACGTAATGCACTGACAGCTAAACCGTGGCTGGCAAAGATATTCAATGATGGTGTCAGTTGATCTGAGTTGAGCGCGGTGAGCTCGCGTTTAACTTCGGTCGCGATATTATCGAGTTCAGGTGAAAATTTGGCGTGTAATTGATGATGAGTATGTAAAATCTTTTCACCGATTTTGGATAGTTGGGCTCCTCGCCCTTTTTCCAAAATGACCAATGGTCCAAATGTGTCTTGCCATTTGTTGAGTAACCCCCAAGCATGACGATATGAAACATTGGCGTGTTCGGCGGCTTTACGGAGTGAACCGAGCTGTTGAATAAAGGTCAGTAATTGGAAAACCAGAGGATCGAGGTCGTCAGTTTGATTGGCATCATGTATTTGCCAATGGATTTGGTATTTGATTTCCATAATGGCAGCCATTTAAACACATTTTTGTTGGTTTAAATAGCGCTGTCAACAAGGAGATAGGCAATGAAAAATGAGGAGTAGAAAAGATGTTATTGAAAAAAAGTAACCTAGTTACTGCAGCGTTGTTATCGAGTTGCTTGGTTTCAACAACGACAATAGCAGGGTCAGAAATTGCGCTATTGATAGATATGTTACGTGATAATGGCACGGTGAGTGAGGCGCAATATCAACGACTCCAAGCTGAATTGAAACAGATTCAAAGCCAAAATCAAACATCGACACAAATTGAGCCTCCTGTTCAAACTACTCAAGCGATAAAACCCGTTGTTGTCAAAGCAGCAAGCGATCAATTTACAGCCCAACTCGGTGGGCGGTTGCAAATTGATGCAGCTAGTTATAGTGGGGATCCTAAAATGGGTAATGGCACCGAAGTACGACGTGCTTATTTAACATTAAAAGGCACATTAAGCCCCGATTGGGCGTATCGTTTTCAATATAATTTTGCTGATACAGGCGAAGATGGTAAAGGTATTTTAGATGCTTTTGTTGCCTATCAAGGCATGGACGATTTTGATGTCACCATTGGTAATTTTAAAGCGCCATTTACTTTGCATGAAGCCACCAGTGATAATTTTGTGACGTTTACCGAGCGCGCTTCGATAGCGGCGTTTTCGCCAGGCAGACAAATAGGGGCGATGATCAGTGATAATAATGATGATAGAACATGGGCGATAGGTGCTTTCGGTGAGTCAGTGTCACAGCATGGTGGGGAAGAAGATGAAGCATTTGGTATCAGTAGTCGAGCGACATGGTCGCCACTGAACCAACCACGTCAAGTACTCCATCTCGGCTTAGGCATGAATTATCAACAAACAGGATCATTAGATACGGTCCGTTATAAACAACAAGCTGAAACCCATGTTGCGGGAGTTAATTTAGTCGATACCGGTGTGATTAACCAAGCTGAGAATGTTTTAAAATTAGGCGCTGAGTTTGCTGGCGTATGGGGGCCTTTCGCGACGCAAATTGAATATGTCTCGACAAGAGTGAACCGTAATAAGGTTGATGATGTCCATTTTGATGGTTGGTATGTTGAAACAAGTTATTTTCTGACAGGTGAATCACGACATTATTCACAAGGGCATTTTGCGAGGACTATACCTTTTAAACAGGTGGGGACAGGTGGTTCAGGCGCATGGCAGTTAGCCTTACGATATAGTGAGCTTGACTTAAATGACGGCGCGATTTTAGGCGGTGAAACAGAAGCAGTCACCTTAGGGTTGAACTGGTTCCCGACATCGGCATTACGTTTTTCTGCTAATTATGTTGATGTGTTAAGCGTGGATGGCGGCCCGAATGCGGATTTAACGCCACGTTTATTTCAAGTACGTAGCCAATGGTCATTTTAAACAATAAGGGTAATTAATGAAGCAAGTAATACGTTTTTTGATGGTAATGATGTTGTTTGTCTCAACATTGGGTTATGGGCAAACTCATTTACGATTAGCGACCACAACATCGATAGAGAATTCGGGTTTATTAGCCGTATTAAATGCAGATTTTGAGCAGCAAGAGCAAGTTAAAATTGATGTGATTCCGGTAGGAACAGGACGAGCTTTAAAAATAGGTGATAAAGGTGATGCAGACGCTGTATTTGTGCATGCTCCAGAAGCTGAAATGGTGTATGTGAATAAAGGATCTTTTATTGATAGAAGTGCAGTGATGCATAATGATTTTGTCATTATTGGCCCCGCATCTGATCCTGCTGGATTGGCGGATATTGCTTCAACGCGAGAAGCATTATTACATTTGATGTCATCACAAAATCGTTTTATCTCACGTGGCGATGATTCTGGGACTCATAAGAAAGAGTTGGCGTTATGGGGAGATGTGACACCATCAGGACGTTGGTATATTCAAGCAGGCCAAGGTATGGGCGCTGTAATTAAAATGGCGGATGAGTTAGGGGCGTATACCTTAACGGATAGAGGTACGTTTATTGCTTTTGCCGATTTAGTCGACTTAACCATCGTTCATTCAGGACAACCACCGGTTGCTAATCCTTATCATATTATGGCTGTTAACCCTGAGAAACATCCTCATGTGCAATATGATTTGGTGACAAAATATATTGCTTTTATCACGGGTGAGCATGGGCAAGCATTGATCCGAGATTATAGAATGAAGGGGCAGACGCTTTTTCATCCGGATGTGATCACAGAGTAATCATAAAAAAGCCGGCTAATGCCGGCTTTTTTGTACTATGTCTAGTAGCGAATAATCGTTTATTTGCCCTCTAGTTCTTCCATCTTTTTGTAGTATTCTGCATTTAAGGCATCGATGTCTTCTTGAGTGCCAACTGGAACACCAAATTCGCTATCGTGGAAGCCAGAGCCTTGGAAGACATCAGAAGCCATGTCTTTACCTTTTTCCATCATATCTTGGCCAGCTTCCATCGCATCAGAGGCCATTTCTTTGCCTTTTTCCATCATGTCATGACCTGCTTCTGTTGCATGGTCTGCGGCATCAGATGCCATGTCTTTACCTTTTTCCATCATGTCATGGCCAGCTTCTGCAGCATGTTCGCCAGCTTCTTTAGCATGCTCAGCCGCACTATGTGACATTTCTTGACCTTTTTCCATTGCTTCTTCAGCTGCGTCTTGCGCTTGGTCACAAGCTGTTAGAACTAATGTTGAGGCAATTAAAGCCGATAGAGTCAGTTTTTTCATATTATTTTTTCCTTTATCTTCAGTGTGTTTAAAAAAATTAAATGCTCAATTTGCAGCCCTGCAATCTAACTATCCTTGGCTGAGTAAGCTGCGTAGGTCGATAATAGCAGCATTAGCTCGTGAGATATAGGAGGCCATGACAAGAGAGTGGTTAGCGAGGAAACCAAAACCGCTCCCATTTGAAATCATCGGACTCCAAACCGTTTCTTGTGTCGCTTCTAATTCTCGAATGATTTGACGTAAACTTAATAACGCGTTTTTATCTTTTAAGACGTCATGGAAGTCATGTTCGACTGATTTTAGTAAATGAATCAATGCCCATGCCGACCCCCTTGTTTCATAAAAAACATCATCAATTTGTCGCCATGGTGTTTTTGTTACCATTTCGGCGGGTGACGGTGTTGATTGATTCGCTGACGGATCGCCAGACAAATCAGTGTTGATACGAACTTGACCGACACTTGCGCTCAAGCGTTGAGATAAGCTTCCTAGTCGTTTTTCTACAATAGCTAACCAGCTAGCAAGGTTATCAGCACGTGCATAAAATTGAGCATTGTCTTGTTCGGTATCACTTAAGCGCGCTAAATAAGATTCTAACGCCTTAATGCCTGAGCGGTATTCGCCTTCAGATGAGGGGAATATCCATGATTCTGAATTAAAATTAAATTGTGGCTCTGCGGTCGATAAATCATCATCTTCTAATGATTGAGATTGTGATCGACTGATGTCGTTACGTAAGGTACGAGAAAAATCTCTAATTTGAACTAAGACACCGTATTCCCAGTTAGGTACATTATCCATCCAGATGGAAGGGGGCATGATGTCATTACTTAAATAGCCACCAGGTTTATCTAAAATAGCGTGTACTAAGGTGATAAGCGTGCTTGTGGAAACATACCCTGTTACGACGTCTTGATTACGTTCGGCGGCCATATTATTGGCATTTTGAATGGGGCTGAAATCATCGGGTGTATTGTTCCACCACAACATGATCAGTAGCATAATTGCTGCAATAATCGCGATAACGAGACCACCACGTTTGAGATTATCTTGGCGATGATAAGGATCGGTGACGCTATCATAGAGGTCCCAAAGTATATCTTTACCACGTTGTATCAATGCTGATGCCATAATAATGTTGTGTTCTCTCGTGTCTTTATCAATATATCTAATGCGTTAGAATGACAAACATTGTTATCGTGTTCAAGTTTGATGTTATCGCCGGTCCTAAAGGCGGGCGATTATAATGCGATTGTTTGACATTATGATGAAACACGTTGTTGCCATGGTTTGACCAGATCTTGTACTGTCATGGCCAATTCATCTGGGTTAAATTTGCCTAATAATTGGTTTGCGCCGACATTCTCGACTAAAGACTCATTAAAGGCGCCGCTCATGGAAGAGTGTAATAAAATAGGTAGCTCATTCAATGACAATTCTTGTCTTATTGCAGTGGTCAAGCTATAGCCATCCATTTCTGGCATTTCAATATCTGAAATGAGCAAAGCGATGTGCTGATCAATGTCTAACCCTTGTTGCTGCCATTGTGTGATTTGGTCGAGTGCTTGTTTACCATCATTCACAAGCGTGACATCCATGCCAATTTGATTGAGTGTTGATTGAATTTGTTTTCTGGCGACACTGGAGTCATCAGCCACTAAAATATGCGGCTTTTGTTCATGAGGCGCTTGCGTGACGCTGTCAGCGACGGCTTGAGATACCGTGTCATGACTTCCTGTGACATCAGCCAGTATTTTTTCAACGTCGATAATTTCGATGATTTTATCGTCTAATTTAGTGATGGCAGTCAGAAAATTGTCTTTGCCGAGATGATTAGGTGGTGGAAGAATATCAGTCCAACTGATATTGATGATTCGGCTGATATTAGCGACTAAAAAACCCTGAACTGTACGGTTATATTCTGTAATGATAATGAAGCTATTTTCCGTGTCAGTGACAGGAGGTAAGCCGATACTGTGTGCTAGATCCAACACACTCAGTGTTTTTCCTCGGATGTGAGCAACACCTTTTATATAAGGATGGGCATGTGGAAGTTGCGTTAATGTTGGGCATGGGATCGCTTCTTTGACTTTAAAGACATTAATGCCAAAAGTCTGTCCTTGCTCTAATTCGAAGAGCAGAAGCTCTAGTCGATTATGTCCCGCAAGTTGCGTTCTTTGATCGACGCCATCGATGACGCTGCTCATGGCGAACTCCCTTACTATGATTAACGATATTTTGGATTATGGCTTATCTTATCAAATTGTCAATTATTACAGCTCAAGAACAGGGGGAAATTAAAGCGGCATAATTTTTGCTCATGTCATGTTAAATAGAGGTTCGTCAGGAAATTGGCGTCTCAAGGAGAAAACTAAGATGACAAAACAAATACACATTATTTTTTATACAATCATGGTGAGCCTTTTTTGGTTACCGACATTGGTTCAAGCGGTATCTGTTCAATCATTAGACGATATTGAACAAGCTGCCTATGAATTTGCCATGTCTTCATTATTGGTTGAATACGATATGCCTGAAGTAGTTGTCGGACAGATGGATAAAAGATTACGCCTACAAGCATGTCAACACGAACTACAGGTTTTTAGTCCCCAATCGAAAGTAACGTTAGGCCAACAGACCGTGGGGGTAAAATGTCGCGGAGAAACGCCTTGGACAGTGTATGTTCAAGTGACGGCAAAATTGATGAAGCATGCTGTTGTTAGTCAACGATCTTTATCCTCAAGACATGTCTTAACCGAATCAGATTTAACATTGAAACGCGTTGATGTTGGTCAGTTAAAACAATCTTACACGACACGGACTGATAATTTGATCGGTAAACAGTTAAAATATCCCGTTGCCATGGGCACGGTGATTACACAAGCTCACGTCAAACCGATCAAAATGGTCAGGCGTGGCGATCAGGTTGTCTTGATTGCTGAAGCGGGTTCTATGGAAGTCAAAATGAATGGCGTGGCTTTGTCTGATGCGAGCTATGGGCAAAGAGTCAAAGTGAAAAATAGTTCATCAAAACGGGTTGTCGAAGGTTTGGTCGATGCTCCAGGGGTAGTGCGAGTGCAATTGTAAAAAATGTATGAAAAAACTTAAGTTTTTTTAATGCTGTCCGATAACGACCAGTAAGTAGTAAGGAATCATGCAATGGCAGAGATCAATAACATTAAATCAGTGAGTCAAATAGAGCTTGGCAATAGTCGTTTGACGTCTGCGCGCGATAATCAAACACCGTCTTCTGCGCCAACGTCAGAAGCTTCGCCACGGACTGATACTGTCAGCTTAACGAATACAGCGGAGCAGCTTCAATCATTACAACACGCTATTTCGGAAGCTCCTGTTGTTGATAATGATCGCGTTGCAGAGTTGAAAGCAGCTGTAGAAGAGGGGCGTTATTTTATTGACGCTGATAAGTTGGCACAAAACCTGCTGAGATCTGAACTCGAACTCAGATAAAAAGTAGGTATCATCATGACACCGTGCCAGCAATTGTTAAGTGTGTTACAAACAGAACATAAAACAGTGAAGTCTTTATTGACGGTATTGAATGAAGAGCGCGAAGCTCTCGTTCAATCTAATGTTGAATTAATGGAGCAACGTACGGCAGATAAGCAGCCACTCATTATTCAGCTCGAACAATTATCTCGCCAGCGAGAAGCTGTCTTACAATCGGTTGGTTTTCCTAATGATAAATCTGGCTTGCAAGCCTTTATTGATAATCAACCTCCAACCGAAGCGACGAAATTAACTCAGCTGACTGCCGCAATTAAGCAAGTGGCCGCGGCATGTCAGGAGCATAATCAAATCAACGGCGGTATTGTGAATGTGAATCGACAATACTTACACCGCGCTATGAGTATATTACGTGGTCGTGATGAGTTAGATGTTACTGCTTATGGTCCTGGCGGCGAATATACCAATCAGATTGTGCGTCAACCATTGATTGGACGCGTCTAAGTTATTGTTGACACCAGTTTGCTAATGTTTTCACCCATTGAGGGTGGTGATTTAAGCAAGGAATTAGTGTCAAATTGTCGCCACCGGCTTGTTGGAAAACTTCTTTTCCTCGAATAGCAATTTCTTCTAATGTTTCTAAGCAGTCCGTGACAAATGCCGGACAAATCACTAGTACATTTTTTTTGCCGGCTTTGGCTAGGGCTCTTAATGTATCTTCTGTGTTTGGTTCTAGCCATTTTGCCCTCCCCAAACGAGATTGAAAAGCAACAGAGTACTGATCGCTGTTGAGTTGGGCTTGTTCAACAAAAAGTTGTGTCGTCTTCATGACTTGATGTCGATAGCATGTGGCATGCGCTGGGTGAGGCGTCTCACAACAATCTGGTGATTGAAGGCAGTGTGATTTCGATGTGTCGCATTTGAGGATATGTGACTCAGGTAAGCCATGATAACTAAAGACAAGATGATCATATTGTTCGGCTAAATAGGGTGCAGCACTTTCGACTAAAGCTGAGATATAGTCTGGCTGTTGATAGAATGGGGCAGGAATAGTGAGTTTTATCGACAGATTTTGCCGTTTTATGACCGCTTTGGCTTGTTCAACTGATGTTGTCACTGTGCTCTCGGCAAAATGCGGGTAGAGCGGAATAAACAAAACTTCTTCGATATTGTCTTGATTGGCTAATTTCAATAGGGCAGATTCGATATCTGGAGACCCATATCGCATCGCCAGTTCGACCGGCATGTCGAGTTGCTGTTGTAAGGCCGTTTTTAATTGTTGAGATAATACAATGAGCGGCGATCCTTCTTCTAACCATACGCTTTTATAGGCTTCAGCCGATTCTTTAGGTCGAGTGGGCAAGACCAATAAGTTGACGATGAGCTTTCTGATTAACCAAGGTAATTGAATGACGTAGGGATCCATTAAGAACTGATCCAGATAACGTCTGACCGATGCAACATCAGTATTGTCAGGAGACCCTAAATTGACTAAAAGAACAGCGCGATTACTCATTATGTGACTCATTTATGTATAGGCATAGATCGTGCTTAGCAGTATAGTGGATATGGGACGTTTTGCCCATGGATTGAACTATAACAGACTCGTTAGTAAGCACAATCATGTTGATAAGCATGATGTCGCTGTACCATTCTATAAGCCTGATGTAGACTCACTTTATCAATCATAACATTCAGTTTAAGGAATGATGTGGAACGGGTAATCAATTTTTTGATCGCAAATATAGCCATGACGATTGTCTATGTTATTGCTGGTCTATTAACGATAAATTTGTCCGTCTTACCAAGCGGTGCAACACCGCTTTGGGCCCCTAGTGGTATTGCTTTAGCGGCGGTGTTGATTTGGGGCTATCGATTATTACCGGGTGTGTTTATTGGCGATAGTATTATCGCGATTTATTATGCCAGTATGGGATTACCTCATCCTTTCATCATGGGGGGACTTTTTGGTTTTCAAGCTGCATTTCAAGCGGGATTAGGACGTTACCTCTTAATACGCTGCGGTGTGTGGCCTTCTGCATTGGTGACGGGTTGGGCGATTTTTCAATTCTTTGTTATCGCTGCATTGTTGTCGACGCTATTGCCAGCCTTGTTGGTGATTGGCGTGCAGTTTTATCTGTCGATGTTAGATCTGTCGACGTGGTTTGAGTCGTTATTGATTTGGTGGATAGGAAGTGGCCTTGGCATCTTGACCATGACACCGGTGGTGTTGGTATTATTTGCTAAGCCTACGCAGCAGTGGTTAGAAAGGTTGTTTACTGTTGCGATGCCTTTATTTGCGCTATTTGTCATCTTGATTTTGACATTGCATTACGCACAAGATAATGAACGTGAAAAATTAACGCATCATTTTGAAGATAATGCCAAAGTCGCGCATTTGTTGACTGATAGGCAGGTCAATTTATATCAAGCATCGTTGAAAAATATGCGGGCCTTTTTTCAAAATAGCGTGGCTGTTTCCGAGCAAGAATTTAAGGATTACCTTAAAGATATAGCAAATGGTCATGGAGAAAGCCCGCTTTATCGATTTGGTTGGGCTGAGCGGGTCATGCTGGGACAGAAGCAAGCTTATGAGATCTATGCCAATACCGCGATCACAGAATGGAATGCTGCTGGTGGCAAAGTGGTTCCAGCAAAGGTGAGAAGTGAATATTATCCTGTGCAATATATTCAACATTCTTCAGATGGTAATGATCACTTACTACAAGGTGTATGGCAAAAGAAAGGGTTAGATTTGTGCACGTCAGTATTGACGAGTCGTCGCTGTCAATTAATCACAAATAATGCCAAAGTGACGATACAACGTAGCCGGCTTGATGCTGGTAAGCCGATTGCCGAACAGCAGTTTTTATATGCCATGCCAGTATTAAATAAAGGCGATCAAGTGACTGGTATTGTCTTTCGAGTATTTGAATATCAAGCTTTAGTCGATGATTTTTTAATGTCTTCCGTCAAGCAATGGCTTGAGCTGGAAGTGGTTGATCCTAGAACAGGCCGAGTCTTGTTTTCTTCTTTGGCAGACCAAAATGAGACGTTTGATCGCTCTAAGCTTTCGGTGTCTTACTCGCTAGGTATCATGAACGAACATTGGGTCTTTCATTATTATCCGTCGAGTTATTTACTAGAAAATTATGCTGCTTGGCAGTCATACGGCATTATGATGACGGCTTTTTTAATGATTACTTTGATCGCGACTTTGTTGATGATTTTGACAGGTCGGGCACAAGTTGTTGAGGCCGAAGTCAAAGAAAAAACGAAAGAAATCCAGCTTAATACTCAATTGTTATTAGAAAGCGAATCAAAATATCGTTGTTTGGTTGAAAATATTCAAGGTGCGTATTTGCTCTACCGTTATGGTTTGGATGGTATTTATAGTTATATCAGTCCTTCAGTGAGTGAGATCTTAGGATATGACCAAGCCGACTTTCTAACCCGTTATGATGAGCACTGGGCTGATACTCCTCAAAATGAGCGAGCTCGCCAGTTTGTTCGTTTAGCCTTAGATGGCAAAGCGGTTGATTATGAAGTGGATACCGTTGCAAAAAATGGGGCGTTATTGAGTTTTTCAATCCATGAACATCCTGTTTTTGATGATAAAGGGAAAGTGCAACACGTTGAAGGCATTGCTCAAGATATTACTGAATCAAAAAAAATTAGGTTGAATTTAGAAAAATTGTCATTAGCGATGCGACATAATCCTAATGCAGTATTAATCACCGATAGAGACGGTAATATTGAATACGTCAATGCGAAATTCACTAGCATGACGGGATATTCTGCTAATGATGAGATTGGAAAATGGCCTGATGCAATGCAGGTTGAAAGTGCTGATTCTGATGTGTATTCAGATCTCTGGCAAACCTTGTTATCTGGCGATGAGTGGCATGGTGAAATACAAAATCGTAAAAAAAATGGTGATGTCTATTGGGTGAAAGAAGTCATTGCTCCGATGTTGGATGATGTTGGCAATGTAACTCATTTTATTGTGACTCAAGAAGATGTTACCGAGGAGCGAGCGTTGAGCGCTCAAACTTCTTATCAAGCAAGTCATGATTTATTAACGGGCTTGATGAACCGACACGAATTTGAAAAACGGCTTGATCGTGCCTTGGTTTCTGCAAAACGGGACTTTGTTGAACATACATTATGCTATTTAGATTTAGACCGGTTTAAAGTGGTCAATGATACGTGTGGTCATATTGCTGGGGATGAATTATTGCGTCAAATCGGCGCGATGATGGCAGCAAACACACGCTCTAGAGATACCTTGGCGAGATTGGGTGGTGATGAGTTTGTGTTATTAATGGAACATTGCAGTATTGAACAAGCGCACCAAGCGAGTGAGTTGATTATTGATCTGTTCCGGAATTTCCGTTTTCATTGGGAGGAGCATGTTTTCACTGTCGGCGTGAGTATTGGGCTTGCCATTATTGATCAGCATATTAAAGACAATGAAGAAGCGATTAAAAATGCTGATGTCGCTTGTTATGATGCTAAAGATAATGGACGTAACCAGATTAAGGTGTATACAGAAGATCACGAGCGTTTGCAGAAACGACGAGGTGATATTCAATGGAGCACAGAAATCAGCAACGCCCTAGATAACGATCGTTTATTACTTTATGCACAACCGATTGTGGCTTTGCAAAATGAGGATGCATGTGAAGGGTATGAAATTCTGCTGAGAATGAAAATGGAGGATGGTCGCATTGTGCCGCCAGGGGCCTTCTTGCCTGCCGCTGAACGTTATAATTCTGCGACGCGTATTGATCGTTGGGTGGTGAACCATACCTTGCAATGGTTAAGTGAACACCGGTCGTTATTGCCTCAGATTGGGCGGATATCGATTAATTTGTCAGGGCAATCTTTAGATGATGAAGCCATGACAGAATATATTATTCGTGAATTTGAACGTGGCGAAATTCCTGCGGATAAAGTGAAATTTGAAATTACTGAAACAGCCGCGATCGCTAACCTACAAGATGCGACTCAATTTATTAGTCGTTTAAAACGTTTTGGTTGTCGATTTGCATTGGATGATTTTGGCAGCGGTTTATCATCATTTGCTTATCTAAAGAATTTGGATGTCGATACGTTGAAAATCGATGGTATGTTTATCAAAGACATGCTTAACGATAAGCTCGATTATGAAATGGTGAAGTCGATTAATGACATTGGCCATGTCATGGGGTTAGAGACGGTCGCAGAATTTGTTGAGTCGGATGCTATCTTAGATAAAATAAGAGCAATAGGAATTGATTATGCTCAAGGATATAGTCTCGGCAAACCCGTCCCGATAGAAACATTGGTCGTAGATGGTCAGTTGACGCGTGAGAAATTAAAGCCGCACTGATATACTTGTCAGCATGCCCCCGTAGTTGAATGGATACAATAGGGCCCTCCTAAGGCTTAGGTGCAGGTTCGATTCCTGCCGGGGGCACCATTGGCTTTAGTGACAACGTGTGTCATCTCGATGAACTTGATTTCAGCTGTTTTAGCACAACTGACAATGATGCAAGATGTAGGAACGACACGATAAGGTGTTCCAAGTTGATGTCAATATTCAGAACGGTGTCATAATAATCAATGAGGTAGGGGTGTTTTAAAGCTAAAAAAACCGACTATTGATGTGATTAAAAAAGAAAAGCCACCTTAGGAAAGGTGGCTTTTTTGTATCCATGAAACGTATTTTTAGGCTTGTTTCGCTTTACGACGTAATCCCATAAAACCTAATAATGCAGGAGCAAACAAAAAGGCTGCTGCTGGAACAGGTACTTGAGATAATTCTTCAGTTGTCACTGTCAACTCTGCGTAATCTAATGCCCAAGCATCAAGACGGCTAGCGGTTGTGAATGATAATGTTTCACTACCATTTAACAAATGTAAGATAGATGACAAGTTAAATGTATCTAGGCGAGCATAACTAAAGATGCCAATCTGCGCATCTGACAATGTACCGACTGTTTGACCATCGATAGCAATAGATGTATTACGTAAAAAACCATCACCAGCATGGAAAATTTCCAAACTTGCATCAATAAGATTGCCAAGGCCAGCAAGGCTGTATGTAAAAGTAAATGATTGGTTACCGATTAAGACTTGGTCTGTACCATTGCCATCACCACCACCGACAATTGAACCGATGACGTCACTCACAGTGATGCGATCATCTGGGGCAATACCAAGACCAAAACCATCTTTATCACCAATCGTTGAGACAACTGTTGCAGCATATGCAGTTGATGAGAGTGATAGGCTTAAAAAGAGAATAGATAAAAACTTTTTCACGTCGAGCTCCATAAATTAAGCAACCCAGCCCTGATGTATGATTTACACAGCTGTAGGCTTTCCGTCCCTGGTTCGCACCAAGTTTGGCTGAAAAAAGTAAATAGCCTTATTTACAGTGTTTATTTTACCAGAAAAATAAGGGGGAAATAGTGTACTTTGGTACTACTAGATGTAGAGCGTGATATCTGCTTCACTGGCAAATTCTAAAAAGGTCGCCGCGCCACCAGAACTAATCTGCTCAATAAAATCGTCAGGCTTATAATCAAACAAATCAACCGTCATTTGACAGGCAATAAGCTCGACTTCCGCTTCGATGCAGATATCGCGTAACTCTTCTAAACTGGCGACGCCTTTATTTTTAATTTTACGTTTCATCATCCAAGTCGCAAACCATTCTAAACCAGGGATGATTTGAACAATACTAGGCACGGGAACGGGCATAGGCATTGCCGGATTACCTAAGGGGGAGACTTTGAGGTTCGGTTCTTTTGTTAACAGCGACAAACCATAAAAAGTGAAAAAAACTTTCACTTCAAACCCAAGAGCGGCGGCCGTAGAGGCGAGTAAAAATGGGGGGTAAGCACTATCAAGTGTGCCTTTGCTGGCGATGATAGCCATTTTCTTAGCCATTATGAGGCGCCTTTTTCGATGATAAAATTGAGCTTGTCATTTTGTTCTGACATCGTGATTAAAGGATTATTGGTCATTTTGCAAAAGGCAGGAATATCTTTTTGCGCACCTTTGTCTGTTGCGATTAAAAGTAGCGTCTCTCCTGCGGCTAGACCAGCTAGCGCTTTACGCGCTTTGAGCACAGGGAGAGGGCAGCTAAGGCCCGATGTGTCGAGCTCTAATGTGTAATCAGACATATCTATTTCCTAAATAAACTGTTTTTGCTTAGCCTCAATGATAAACTTAATTGTGTTTATTGTCTCTTGGAACCGAGTGATCGGTGAGCTGTCTAGAATGGATATGAATACGCGATCTATCACTCTTATATTACTTTGTTTACTGGCACCGTGCCGTTTTGCTTTTGCAGCCGATATTGCATTACCTGAAATTGGTGATAGTGCGGGGGCTTTAGTTTCTCCTCAAGAAGAGTATCGCATTGGTCAGGCGTTTTATTGGCGCTTACAACAATCGGTTGATTTGGTTGATGATCCTGAAGTAACGAGTTATTTGTCTCGCTTAGGGGAAAGACTCGTTAGCCATAGTGACGCACCAGCATTATCATTTACTTTTTTCATGGTGCCCGATCCGAGTATTAATGCTTTTGCTGCACCCGGTGGCTTTATTGGCGTGAATAGCGGCTTATTATTGACCAGCCAACAAGAAGATGAATTAGCCTCAGTATTAGCGCATGAAATAGCCCATGTTACCCAACGGCATTTATTGCGTAGTTTTGAGCAAAATAGCCAAATGAATATCCCGAGGTTGGCAGCTTTAGTCGGAGCGGTGTTATTAGGGGCGGCGGATGCTCAAGCAGGTGTCGCGGCGATGACAATTGTGCAAGCAAGCGGCGTGCAAGCCCAAATTAATCATACTCGTGCTCATGAGGCGGAAGCGGATAATTTAGGCATGCAAAACTTGGTGCGTTCAGGATTTGACGCACAAGCCATGCCGACCTTTTTTGAACGTTTACAACAAAGCAGCCGTTTTTATAATGGCAGTGCCATCCCTGAGTTTTTACGTACCCATCCCGTGACAACATCACGTATTGCTGAAGCCAGAGGACGGGCTGTGAATTATGGTCGAGCGCCTTTGAAGCAAGATGATTTGGCGTTTTATCTCATTCGTGAAAAACTGCGGGTTAATATAATTAATAATCTGACAGAGCTTAAACAATTTTATGTGACGGCCTTGGAAGCTGGAAATGCAAGACGAAAAGAGGCGATGGAATATGGCTATGCTTTAGCGTTATTGAAATCTGGCGAATATAGCCGCGCACGAACAGCCATGACCGCATTGATTGAACAAGATCCCGAACGCTTAGCTTATCAATTGGCCTTGGCCGAGATTGAGCGTTCAAGTGGTCGGCTTGAGCAAGCATTGGCCATTTATCAACGTAATCAGCGCCTTTTCCCTCATGATTATGCCTTAGCGACAGCGGAGGCGAAATTATTACTACAAATGAAGGCGCCAGAAAAAGCAGAAGATATATTGTTAGATCAAGTGAAAGTGGGACATGAAGAAGGTAGCTTGTATAAATTGTTAGCACAAGCTTATGGCGATATGAATGAAACCAGTGAGGCCCATCGTTGGTTAGCAGAGTATTATTATCAGTCTGGTCATCTTAAATTTGCGTTGGATCAATTCAAGTTGTCAGAAAAAGCGGCCATAGGCGATCGTTATCAAGAAGCGAAAGTGAAGGCGCGTATTGAAGATGTTAAGGCAACACAGGCGTTATTAAAAGAATATGAGTAAGTCATATTTGCCAGATTGGCAAAGAAGAGAATGGTTAAAAAGAGGGATTTCTGCTGCCACATTAAGTTTGCTGGCAAGTAGTGGTTTATTATTGCCTCGTCGTGTTCTAGCGGCTTATTGGCCTAGTCCTGCGTTTAATGCTGATGCTGTTGAAGATGTGCTCTTGGCCTTGATGGGGCAAGCTGACGTCGCCGACAGTCGTGAGGTCTATTTTGAGAAGGGAAAACCAGCTGATTTTGTGACAGATGGTCGCTCAGTGTCTGTAGCGGTTAATGCCTCATTATCTAACCCTGAACGATTAGCCATTGTGGTGGATAATCATCCCAACCCACTCGTGATGTCGATGGATTTAAGTCCGTCTGTGCGCCTGCCTCTGCGAACACGGATTAAAGTAGCAGAAGGTGAGTCGACGGTTCGAGCGATTATTCGCGCTGATGGCCAACTATATCAAACGTCGCAAACAGTGAGAGTGTATGTGGGGGGCGTGGAATAAATGTTCTTAACAGACAAAGATCGGCTACGCGCTATATTGCATAAAGAGATGACAGAAGTTCGAATGCTGATGATGCATCCTATGCAAGAAGAACAACAGTTACCTAATATGGTGATAGAGGCTAACTATATTCAAACGATTCATTGTTGGCGTAATGATGAGCAAATGTTAGTGATTCATTGTGGTCCTGCTACTTCTGCGAATCCTTTTTTTGCTTTTCATTTAGATGGTGGTGCCTCGGGTGACCTTATTAAAGTGCGCTGGGTTGATAACCAAGGCCATAAAGGCATTATCGAAACACGCGTACATTAACCTTGTTGCTTTTCAATGTAACGTTGGTGATAGTCTTCTGCCGGATAAAATTCACTGATAGCGGTGATTTCCGTCACGATAGGATGTTGTTTAAACTGCGTTTGGTTTAAATGTTGTTTTTTTGATAAGGCTTCTTGATGCTGACTTTCATCATGGTAAAACACAGCTGAACGGTATTGCGTGCCGATGTCGGGGCCTTGACGGTTTAATGTTGTTGGATCATGAATCTGCCAAAAAAAATCGAGTAAGGCTGAATAACTGATGATACTGGGATCAAATGTCACTTCAATCGCTTCAGCATGTCCTGTGGTGCCAGTGCAGACAAGTTTATAATCTGGATCGGGCATGATGCCGCCGATATAGCCTACTCTAGTATCGGTTACACCCGCTAGGCGTCTGAACTTGGCCTCTACTCCCCAAAAACAGCCGGCGGCAAATGTGGCAATAGACATGATCACTTCTCCTCTTGTAAGGGTTTAAGGTAGTTGCGTGCTTATATGAAAGCTTCTATCCTTATAAGCTTATTTTATTGAATTTCTTAGATTTAGGGTAATCATTGTGCAATACGAAGAAAAAGCACATTTTAATATGTTAGAGCAACAGATTCGTCCGACTGATGTGACGGATGCTAGGCTATTGGCAGCATTAAAACAAATTAGGCGTACTGATTTCGTTGACGATGATTTTAAAGGTTTGGCTTATGCTGATACCTGTTTGCCTATTGGTTATGGTCAGATGATGTTGCCGCCGATTTTGCAAAGCAATATGCTACAAGCATTAGCGATTAAAGCGGATGAAACTGTTTTTGAGATTGGTACTGGAACAGGCTATTTTACAGCGCTTTTGGCTGTGTTGGCTAAACATGTCACAACAGTCGATATCATCCCTGAGCTATCTGCCATCGCTCGACAACAATTGGCTGTCGCAGGATTAGATAATGTGACTTATTGTGTGGGTGATGCGTCGCAAGACTGGGCCTTGGATGACAGAGTGGATGTGATTGTGTCGACAGCGGCATTAGTTGATGTGCCTGAAGCTTATTTAATGCGTTTAAACGTTGGCGGAAGGTTGATGGCCGTTGTGGGAGAAGATCAAGTGATGGAAGTCCGATTGATTGAACGAACCGGTGAACGCGAATGGCAAACTCACGATATCATGGAAACGTATATTCCTGCGATGGTGAATGCTGAGCCGAAAGCGGCGTTTGAGTTTTAATCATGGAACAATTAACCGCAACAGAAGTGGCGCAATTATTATTAGACCACCCCCAGACTTTGGTGATCGATGTTCGAGAAAGCCATGAGTTGGTTCATGGCATGATTGATGGTGCTTTGCATATTCCAATGCAATCTATCCCGACCTCGCTTGGGCTTTTAGGGGATAAAGAAGAACAAAGTTTAGTGATTGTTTGTCATGCGGGTATGCGAAGTCAACATGTGGCGCATTATCTTGATGAGCAAGGTTATCGCCATGTGATGAATTTGATTGGTGGTATGAATAGTTGGGCAATGAATGTGGATGATTCGGTGTCAGTGTATTAAGGGATAAGGCATGCAAACTCATGTGCTCATAGCGATTATGTTTGCGTTGTTATTGCCGTCATCAAGCTGGGGAGCAGATTTGATGACTGTCTTTAATAATGCCTTAAAAAGTGATCCTGTTTTATTAGCAGAAGCAGCCTCACGTAATGCCGTCGGTGAATTAGACGATCAGGCGCTGGCTAATTTTTTACCTGATATGCGCATATCGGCTAATACCGGCACAGTTGCAAGCGAGTCTTCGGCACGGTTATTTGGTGGCGACCGTGATTTTAATAGTCATGGTTATGTATTGAGCGTGACTCAGCCTTTATATCGACGCGAGCATTATGTTCAGGATAAACAAGCTGACCTTGCAATAGCACGAGCACAGGCTGACTATGCTGTGGTTGAACAAGCTTTTATTGTGCGTGTTGCAGAACGTTATTTTGCTGTGTTAGCAGGCCAAGATGATGTTGATTTTGCCGAAGCAGAGCAAGCCGCTAACGCCAAACAGTTAGAAGAAGTGCAACAACGTTTTGACGTTGGTTTAGCGACTATTACAGATTTAACGGCGTCTCAAGCAGGTTATGACTTATCCGTTGCCGATGTGATAAGTGCTGAGAATGCGTTGGCCAATAGCCAAGCACGATTGCATGAAACCGCTGGGCGATATTATGAGCATTTAGCTAGCCTACAGCACGAGACGCCTTTAATTAGCCCAGATCCACAAGCATTAGATGAATGGGTGCAGTTAGCCTTAATGCAAAACCCAGCATTACAAGCCTCAACAAGGGCGCGAGAAGAAGCGCAACAATCCGTGTCTTTGCGAAAGAGCGGCCACTATCCGACATTAGATTTAGTTGGTGAGCGCAGCTATAGCTCACAAAGTGATACTAGCTTTGGTGGTGGCAGTAGTAAGGCAAAGCAAGACTCGATCAGCATTCAATTTAATTTACCGCTCTATGAAGGTGGCGCTGTCGCATCTCAAGTCAGAGAGGCCAGTCATCGATTAGATGAAGCTATGCAAAATGAAGAAGCGCAACGCCGCGTAGTGATGAGAGAAAGTCGTGAATTTTATAATAATGTTGTGTCAGGCATTAGCCGTGTTAATGCCTTAAAACAAGCAGTGATTTCTGCAGAAAAAGCATTAGAGTCAACCGAAGCAGGGTATGATGTCGGCACAAGGACCACAACAGACGTCTTGAGCGTGAGACGGGATTTATTTCGTGCGAAACGAGATTATGCCAGTGCTCGTTATGATTATATTTTGTCTACCCTGAGGCTGAAACAAGCAACAGGTATTTTAGCCGCCACAGATTTAGCCAATATTAATCAATGGCTTGAACAGTGATGATTTCTGAGGATAACATCATGTTATGTCATGCAGACCAATCCATATTATTAATAATTGACGTACAAGAACGGCTGACAGCCGCGATGCCAGATGGTGTAAAAGAACGGGTTATTGAACGCATTGGTATTTTACAAACGGCGGCAAAGACCTTGTCTATTCCGATGGTCGTGACTGAGCAGTATCCTAAAGGTTTGGGTCATACTGAACGAGCGATCCATGCACAGTTTGGTGATGAGGCTATCGTGTGTGAAAAGACCAGCTTTTCATGTTTAGCTGAACCGAGTGTTGCAGAGCATTTAAGCCAATTGGATCGCCAACAAGTGATCTTGGTGGGGATGGAAACCCATATCTGTGTATTGCAAACAGCGTTAGAGTTGAAAGCGGCAGGGTACCAAGTCTTTGTGGTTGAAGATGCCGTGAGTTCACGAGCAAAGTGTAATCAATATAATGCGCTGCAACGACTTCGGCAAAATGATGTCGTGATCAGTAATGTTGAATCTGTCGTTTTTGAATGGTTAGAGAATGCCAATAATGCGGCATTTAAAACGTTAGCGAAATTGATTGTTTAAGAAGCCGCTTGATGGCGTAATTGGCGTTTATTAGCGGTGCCAGTTTGCTGTTTTGTTTTGACCGATACATCAGAGAAGACTAATGCCCCTTTGATTTGGCAGCGTTTGGCATCGGACTCTATTGCTTGTTGCAGTGCCGCTGAATCAGTCTTGTCATCATCACGTAAAATCAGGTAAATCAGTTCAAACTGCCTTTTCAAAGCAATTTTCCAGCTACTACCTGTACGCTGATACATGGCGTCGCTAAGCTGAAGAAAAGATTGGAAAGGCGTGTCGCCTAAGATCAGCGGCAAAGTATGATGAAAGCGACCGGAGTTGCCAATCATATCCCAAAAGCGGGCGAAACGATTCATCCTTTGCATGGTATGAAACGTGACGGTGCTGGTGCTTAAAATATTGTAAGGCGCCTGTGGGTTGTAGCGTAATTGGAACTGTTCATTATGGCGGTTGAGCGGTGCTCCGCGAAGTTTCTTCAAAATACCCAGTTGGATTTCTTGTGGGTTTAAGGCAATCAATTGATCAAAACTATCGGCAAAATTATCTAACGTATCGCCTGGCAAACCAAAAATTAAATCGGTGTGCAAATGCGCGCCAGTGTGCTCGCGTAGCCATTTTATATTGGCTTTGGTTTTGTCATTGTTTTGTTTGCGATTTATGCGGGTTTGGATCTCAGGATCAAACGTTTGCACACCTATCTCAAACTGCAAATGATTTGCTGGAAACTGGCTTAAAATCGCTTTTAATTTATCAGGCAAATTATCTGGAATGACTTCAAAATGAAGGTATAAATCATCGGTCATTCTGTCTAAGAAAAAAGTTAATATGCTGACGCTGGTGGCGACTTTTAAATTAAAAGTACGATCAATAAATTTAAAATTACGCACGCCGCGTTCTAATAAAACTTCCATTTCAGCTAAAAAAGGCGTCAATGGAAAAGCCGTGGCTGTTTTATCTAAAGACGATAAGCAAAATTCGCATTTAAATGGACAGCCTCGCGATGCTTCCACATAAATTAGGCGGTTTTGAATGTCATCGTCTGTATAGGCATGGTAGGGTAAAACCAACTCATCTAATTTGGGTTGCACACCGGTGATCATTTTTTCTGCTGGCGGTGTACCCGCTAAGATCTGCTGACATAAAGCTGGAAAGGACAGCTCTCCTGGCCCTGAAATAATATAATCAACGTCATCACAGACAGCGGGTAAATCTGGCGCATGGCTGACTTCTGGTCCACCTAAAATTAAGATAATATCAGGCGCGATTTGTTTTAATAAAGCGATGGTTTGGGTGATTTCAACTACATTCCAAATATAAACACTAAAACCGATAATCTGAGGAGTTTGAGTTAATAATTGTTCGGCAATCGTGATGGGTTGTTCTTGAATCGTAAATTCAAGCAGTTGAGTTTGGTTTTGCAAGTCACCCATATTACTCAACAGATAACGCAAGCCAAAAGCGGTATGCATATATCTAGCGTTGAGCGTGGTGAGAACAATATTGGAAGCGGTCGTCATTGATATAGTTTAACGTAATCTGTCACTTTACTGATGATTAACCTTGTTTCTTTATATTGTGTCGGACATACTTCAAACAATCATCAAGGAGGGAAAAATGTCTAATATCACTGATTTTTCTATCAATAGTTTGCAAGGTAAAGCAGTCGATCTTGCTGATTTTAAAGGCAAGGTTATTTTGATAGTGAATACCGCTAGTAAATGCGGTTTCACGCCGCAGTATGCGGGTTTACAAGCATTACATGAAAAATACCAAGACCAAGGTTTAGTGGTGATGGCTTGCCCGTGTAATCAATTTGGTCATCAAGAGCCGGGCGATGCTGACACCATTGCTAATGAATGTTTGGTCAATTACGGCGTGGATTTTCTTGTCACGGAGAAAATTGACGTCAATGGTGATAATAGTCACCCCCTTTTTAAATACCTACGAGAAGAATGCTCCGGTTTATTGGGCAATAAAATCAAATGGAATTTCACCAAGTTTTTGGTCGATAAAAATGGCCATGCTGTTGAACGCTTTGCGCCAACGACTAAACCGCAAGATTTAGAAAAAAGTATTGAGCGATATTTATCGGCTTAAAGTGAGGAGAGTAAAATGAGTACATACCCAAGAACATTTTCCCATATTGGGATTTCTGTGCCTGATGTTGATAAAGCGGCTAAGTTTTATAGTGATGTCATGGGGTGGTATCACATCATGGAACCAACGGTGATTACCGAAGAATCTGATACAGCAATAGGTCAAATGTGCATTGATGTTTTTGGGTCAGGTTGGGGATCGTTCAAAATCGCTCATATGTCGACGGGAGATAAAATTGGCGTAGAAATGTTTGAGTTCAATCATAATGAAACGCCAAAAGAGTTTGAATACTGGAAAACAAGCACATTCCATTTTTGTGTTCAAGACCCTGATATTGAAGGGTTAGTCGCTAAAATTGTGGCGCATGGTGGTAAACAGAGAATGCCTATTCGGGAATATTATCCTGGCGAAAAGCCATATAAAATGTGTTACGTTGAAGATCCCTTTGGTTTGATTTTTGAAGTGTATTCGCATAGTTACGAACTCACGTATTCACAAGGGGCGTATTGATATAGGACACTCAACCAGTCATCAGATTTAGAAATGAAGATTAGAGTAAGCCCTGCAAGATAAAGAGATTAAGACGAGGTAGAAAAAAGATGCTAATCAAGATAGGGGTCTCGATTAGCATCAAAGCCAAGCTAACCTTTCTGGATGTCGTGAATCATCGATGCAGAGACGGGAGCGCCGCCGATTCCCCATTGACCTTCAGGCACTTCTTCAATTTTTACCCATGTGACTTGTCGCATGTTTTCACCTTCGATCTCAACGAGTGCGTCAGTGAGTTTTTCAATCATTTGTGCTTTTTGTTCTTTAGAAAAAACGTTTTCAATTACATTAACAGTGATTAATGGCATTTTATGATCCTCTTCTATTAGTTACAGTCTTATCTCTGATCGTTATTGATCTGAGATGTAAAGCTTATGGGGTTGGGACCATAGTTACTACTTTGTATGTAGTAGTACTTAACTACAGTTTTTGTAGTAACCTGCTACAATTGTGTGACTTTTGCTTTGAGTACATTGTGTCATGGAATACGGTCAATTTTGCCCAGTTGCTAAAGCAATGGAATGCCTTGGAGAGCGATGGACGCTGCTTATCTTACGTGAACTTCATATGGGCGCTAGCCGCTTTAATGAGCTGCAACGAGGTTTGAGTCTTATCTCTCCCACCACGCTGACAAAACGGCTGAATGATCTGGATTCGGCAGAGCTGATTCTGCGTAAGAAGATCCCAGGGCAGAAAGGGTATGAGTACTTTCTTACTCAGGCGGGAAAAGAAACCTTACCGATTCTTAAAGCAGTGGGAGAGTGGGGAATGTGCTGGGCGCGAGGTGACTTGCGTGATAGTGATCTTGATGTGGAATTATTGATGCTTTATTTGCAACGGAGTATCAAGACAGATCAATTGCCCGGTAATCAATCCATTATTCGTTTTCATTTTACAGATTTAAAAAAATTGAATAATTGGTGGTTAATCGTCAAAGACAGCAACGTGGATATTTGTCTGGAAGAGACAGGTCAAGACGTTGATATTTATTTTACTACTGATTTACGCACAATGATTGAATGCTGGATGGGAGACAAGTCTTATAGTGCTGCCATCAAAGATAAAAGCTTGAATGTGGTTGGCCCTTCTGTGCTGACGCGTAATATTCAAAATTGGTTAAGTGATAGTATTTTTGCAGATATTCGTCCGGCGGATGAAATTTAACTATTGCTTTTTCATGAGGAACTTTGCCCCTTTTAGTTAGGTCTTTTAACTGTCATCTGAGATAAAAGATGACGTTAATATCATCAGCAAAAAGGATAGCGCTATCAATTTCATTTCGACCCAGTTAATTCTTGTTTTACTGCTGCTACTCGGCAATGCATCTTATGCAGCCGATGTTGTCGCAGGGCAGAATTATGCCGTCGAAAAAAATGATCTGTCGTTGGTAGTTGATGTTATCTATGAAGACGATAACGATTTTATTCTAACCAGTGCCGCTCCTCTTTCTGCGCCAAATTTCATTTCTGTTTTAGTATCATCACCCGCTGGCTTACCGCTGGTAAAAGGTGCTGTTACTCAAGTTCGTATTAGGGCGCCACCGCTCTCTTCTTGTTAATTATTTATACTGGTTAGATATGGTTTTATGACTGTGTCTGCCGTCAATAGATGTGATATAGGAAGGATAAAACAAATGAAAAATATACAATTAAATTCGTTAGATAACTGTGCACACTTGGCCCAACCGGATGACTTTAATGAGTTGTCACTGTCTTCACCATTAAGTGCATTATTTACTGATTTTAAGCAACACAAACCATTGACGATTGAAGCGAATATGCATGCGCTTAATGCCTTTTATTTATTAGGTACAACGCAAATGGGCTTGTTATTAGTCGTAGATAAAAATCAGGAATTAATTGGTTCAGTGAGCTATCAAGAGCTCAATGAGCAACAATTCATGATTAAACAGGAACAAGGTTTTGATCGTCATCAATTAACGGTGGGTGATGTGATGATAAAACGGGCCAATATGAAAAGCCTTGATTATCAAGTGATAGATAAAATGTGCATAGATGATTTTGTGGCTTTATTGAAATCAGAAGGGATGCAATATTGTCTAGTGACTGATTTTGAGCATGCCCAGATCCGAGGCATTATTTCAGCAAGAGATGTCGCCAGTCGGTTACATATCAATGTGGATATTGATCCGCCAAAAACATTTGCTGATATTTTTGTTGCGGTGAATGATGATCATCATCAACGATATGCTTTTTAAACGTTAAATGGATGCTGTGGTTGACGACTATTTTGTTGTTAGCCACAGCGTTTTTTAATGCTGACTACCATAACCTTCGATGAAGGTAACAACTTTAGTTTTGAGCATAACTCATCTAATAATGAGATTGACCTCTAAAAAGACAGTTTTATTTCTCTGAACTGAGCAAGAGTATGACGCTTAAGTTGAGGTGATATTGTCAGATCTTGATAGGTTCATTAACTCAATCCTACGATAACGATAAAAGATCCAATGCCGATAAAAAAAGTAAGCAATGTGAGTTGCTTTAATTTTGGTGATTGCCAAGCTAAGAATAAACCCGAAATCAGCAAAAGCCCTATAGCAATCGCGAACACAGCAGCATACACTTTGAATGCTGTGCCTCCTTTAGCCTTATGAAGCTGAACCAAGTTTCGGTACCAGCTTGTATGCTTAACAGTGAGTTTTGCCGTTAGCTTGTTATCTGTAGGCTCTAAAATGACATCTTTAGATGAGCCGGTCCATTCCAGCATAAAATGATTGCCGTAGTTTTTCAGTTTTGCCTTGCCTGATGGATAACTGAGCTCTCGCTTTTTCAGTTCAGCTTCAGTCAACTCAATGAGTTCATTTAAGTCTGGGTTCATTTCTGTGGCCAGCTGAATTTTGTAGCTTTCTTCTTGGTAGCTGCCTTTAATGCCCCATGTGTATAACGCGCCGGTCAGCATAAACATAGTCGCAACAGGAAAAATAAAAGCGGCCAGTAATGCATGTATGGTCATGAGTTGTAATCTAGTCATTATCTACTCCTTTGATCAATACCCGATGATTGTGAACTCAATACTCTGTTAACGTGTTGAGTTTAAACTTGCTTCGTATTCTCGTCCAAAGTCTTCTAATTTATCTAACACGATTTTTTGGGAATCGCTTAAGTCTCGTTCTCGGCAGTCTTGGATGGTTGCAAAAAAGGCTGGTAGGCTGAGAATCTTGTCATTATTTTCTGTGTTAAGCCGTTGCTGGCGGTAGTGTTGCCATTCTGCTTGTTCTTCTTCATTTAAGGATTCTGGCCAGTTTCTGGCGCGATAACGAAATAACATTTCTTCCAACCGGTTATCTTCAAAGGGAATGGACAAAGCACTTAGGTTTTTAGGGTCTGCTGTGCGAATTAATTCCATTTTACGTTTGTCATTGGCACTGAAAAAGCCACCGGAATATAAACTGGCATCGGGATCATCAATGTCGTCATAATCCGCTTTGGTAAAGATAGCATTGAGTTTTTCTGTTAAATCACCGGCGGCATTGAGTTCGGCGAGATGTTGATAATGTTGCTCGCGATCAATATCTAGGCGTTTGGCTGCGTCGTCATTCAAGGTGTTTTCAGGTACGACGACAGGGCATTTATTGATATGAATGGTTTTAAGCGCTGGACGAGAAACACCTTCAGGTAAGTCTTTGTATGGAGTGAAGAGCCATTGTTTTAATGTCTCGGCATCTTCATTGATGAGACTTGTGGGTGAATGGCGAAGATCATAAACAATAATGCCGTTCGGGTTAGTTGGATCTTTGGCTAAAGGAACCACTAATGCAGTGCCACAATACTCACTGGGATACATTCGAGAGACATGAATGACGGGCGTTCGGTCATTTACATTTAATAAAGGCGCAATATTATTTTTACGGCGGTTTTGGTAGACGTAATCATACAGTTTGGGTTGGGCTGTTTTGATTAATTTCGCAAAGGCAATGGTCGCATAAACATCGACTAAGGCATCATGTGCGCCTTGGTGTTCGATATGATTAGCTGCCGTTAAATGTTCGAGGCGAAAGCTGGGTTTGCCGTCTTCTCTATCAGGCCAATTGATGCCGTCAGGGCGTAGGGCACGTGTGAGGCGTGCCATATCAATAATATCCCAACGAGAATTACCATTTTGCCATTCTCTCGCATAAGCATCGTAAAAATGACGATACAAAATAAAACGGGTAAATTCATCATCAAAACGCAGACTGTTATAGCCGACGCCGCAAGTATCGGGCTGGGCTAATTCGCTGTGAATTAATTTGATGAATTCCGCTTCGGGCAACCCTTTTTCATTGGCTTCTTGTGGCGTAATACCCGTCACAAGACAGGCCTCTGGCGAAGGCAGGCTATCATCGGCTAATTTGCAGTAAATCATCAGAGGATCGCCAATGATATTGAGATCTTCATCAGTGCGAATACCGGCAAATTGAGCAGGACGATCATAGCGAGGATCGATGCCAAAAGTTTCGTAATCGTGCCAATAAAGTGATTTCATAATGAACTACAATAACGCCAATGCTTCACGAGCAGCATTTAAAGTATGTTCGATTTCTTTATCACCATGTTGAGCTGAGACGAAACCCGCTTCAAAAGCAGAAGGGGCAAGGTAGACGCCTCGATCTAACATCAGATGGAAGAATTTTTTGAAGCGTTCTTGATCGCTATTGACGACTTGTTCGTAAAAATCGACTTGTTCATCTTCAGTGAAAAAGAGGCCAAACATGCCACCAACATGGCTGGTAGCCATCGGAATGCCCGCTTCATCAGCAAGTGATTTTAATCCTGTTGCAAGCTTTTCAGCTGAGGCAGCAAGCTTATCGTGAAAACCATCTTGTTGAATCAGTTTTAATGTTGCAAGACCAGCTGCCATTGAAATCGGGTTACCTGATAAGGTGCCGGCTTGATAAACAGGGCCTAATGGCGCGATATGTTCCATGACTTCGCGTTTGCCACCAAAAGCGCCAACAGGTAATCCGCCGCCGACGACTTTACCTAGCGTGGTTAAATCTGGCGTGACATTGTAATGGGCTTGCGCGCCACCTAATGACACACGAAAGCCTGTCATGACTTCATCAAAAATAAGTACGCTATTGTATTGATCACAAACGGATCGCAAGCCTTCTAAAAAGCCATCAACAGGAGGGATGCAGTTCATATTTCCGGCGACAGGTTCAACAATAATGCAGGCGATTTGATCGCCTAATTCTTTAAAACATTCAGTAACAGAATCAATATCATTAAAACGCAGTGTCAAAGTATGTTCAGCCAAAGACTCTGGTACACCTGCAGAAGAGGGGACGCCTAAAGTCAGTGCGCCTGAACCGGCTTTAACTAATAAAGAATCGGCATGACCGTGATAGCAGCCTTCAAATTTGACGATCTTATCGCGTCCGGTATAACCACGAGCTAGACGAATCGCACTCATGGTTGCTTCTGTGCCAGAGCTGACCATGCGAACCAAATCCATAGAAGGAACCAATTTACAGACTTCTTCTGCCATGGTGGTTTCGATTTCGGTTGGCGCGCCGAAACCTAAGCCGTATTGTACGGATTGTTGAACTGCTTGAATAACATCAGGATGCGCATGGCCGACAATCATTGGGCCCCATGAGCCGATATAATCGACATATTGTTTACCTTCTGCATCCGTGACCCATGCGCCTTTGCCTTCGCGGAAAAAGATTGGATCGCCACCGACGCCTTTAAAAGCACGGACAGGTGAATTGACACCGCCAGGAATGTGTTGTTGTGCTTGTAAAAAGAGGTCGTGATTGTTTTGCATGATGCATCCTTAAAATATAATTTAATCTAAAGGATAGATTTTAGCCGATTTTGCTCAGATTTTCTGGTTTTGATTTTAAACTGACTAGTCTACAATCATCACTCTGGGCGATTTAACATAGAGGTGCGTTAAATCACCTGTTTTTGTTTCGTCATATTTCGTTATGATGGGCTGTTTAAGGTAAATCTAGTGTCATAATAATATGATATTATAAATGATAATCATTATTAAATAGGGTTGTCTCAATACGCAAGTTATTGTGATAAACGTTACGGTTTAGACGGGAATTTTTCATGAGAATCACCACTTTTCAGCGTTGTTGCTTAATGGCATCGGCGGTGTTTTTATCACCTATTGTTTATGGTGATGATGTCGGGACTTTAAAGAAAGCGATTGATGCTCAAGTCAATAGTGAATTGACAGCTCAGCAATCGCAAAAGACGATTGATGACCTCTCTGAGCAGACCGATCAGATGTTGGCGGAATACCGCAATGTATTAAGACAAACTGAAAGTTTACGTATTTATAATGCGCAATTAGAGACATTGGTGAATTCGCAAGAGAGTGAAATCAACTCTATTGCTGAGCAATTAACCAATATTGAAACGACACAACGTGAAATTGTGCCGCTGATGCTAAAAATGATTGAAGTCATTGCGCAGTTTGTTGAATTAGATGTGCCTTTCTTACCGGAAGAACGTCAACATCGTATTGAAACATTGCAAACATTGATGGAACGCGCTGATGTCAGTTTAGCTGAAAAATACCGTCGTATTCTTGAAGCGTATCAGGTCGAAACGGAATATGGTCGTACGATTGAAGCCTATCAAGGCGAATTGACCTTAGATGGCGAACAACGCACAGTCGATTTTCTGCGTATTGGCCGGGTCAGTCTGTATTACCTTTCTTTAGATGGTCAACATGCTGGCGTATGGGATCAAGGCTGGAAACCATTGGAAACCAGTTATTTACCGACACTTGAGACAGGTCTCAAAATGGCCAGAAAACAGTTGCCGCCAGATTTATTAGTGTTACCGGTTAAGAAAGTGGGAGAAGCCCAATGAAAATGCGTTATATCTTATTGGGTTTGAGTTTGTTGGCAACGCCTGTGTTGGCGAACCATTCTAATGAAAAGCCGACGAATCTAGATGAATTATTCGAACGTGTAAAACACGATCGCATGATGGAGCAAGAGCAACATCAACGTCGTGAAGCTAACTTTATTAATATGCGTGATCAACAAGCACAATTGCTTGCAGAGGCGAAAGCCCAGCTTGAGGCGCAAGAAGCGAAAACAGCGTCTTTAAATGAATTGTTTCAACAACAAGAACAATTATTGGCAGAACAACAAGCTGATTTGATGATGAAATCAGGTTCATTAGGTGAGTTGTTCGGTACGGTAAGACAAGTAGCGAATGAAAGTCGAAGTGTGTTGGGCAGCTCAATGATTGCGGCACAGCATCCTGAACAAAGTGTCTTTTTAAATGACATTGCTGACCGAAAAGAGCAGCCGACAATTAATGAAATCCGTGAAGTATGGCTGGCCTTGCAACATGAAATGACTGCGTCTGGCAAGGTAACGCAATTTCCGTTGTCGATCATTACAACACAAGGTGTTGTGGCTGAAAAACAGGTCACGCGCATCGGTCCTTTTACCGCGTTTAGTGAGGGCCAGTTTTTAAGATATCTACCTGATAATGGCAATATGGTTGAGCTTGGACGTCAACCGGTATCGCGGTTACAGCAAATCGCCACTGAGTTTGAAGCGGCACCAGCGGGTAGTTTAATACCTGTGGTGATCGATCCTAGTCGTGGTGCGATTATGGATTTATTGGGGCAAAAACCAGATGCCAAAGAACGTGTCACGCAAGGTGGTTGGATTGGTTATTTGATTTTAGCTTTAGGCGCGATTGGGTTATTGATTGCCCTACAACGCTTTATTTCGCTGTCAGTGACAGGGCAAAAAGTGGCCAAGCAACAAAAGCAAACAGAAGCCAATGAGAATAATCCATTAGGCCGAATACTGTCTGTCTACCGAGCTGACTTGGCTAATGATATCGAAACACTAACGCTAAAGTTAGATGAAGCAATTTTACGTGAAGTGCCAAAAGTGGAACGTGGGTTAGCGACATTGGCTATTTTAGCGGCGATTGCCCCAATGTTAGGTTTATTAGGGACGGTATCCGGCATGATCGAAACATTCCAATCGATCACATTGTTTGGTACGGGTGATCCTAAGATGATGTCGAGTGGGATTTCTCAAGCCTTAGTGACGACTGAATTAGGTTTGGCAGTGGCAATTCCATTATTGTTATTACATAGCCTGTTATCCAGCAAAAGTAATCGCTTAGTACAAGTGTTTGATGAAGAAAGTGCCACATTAATAGCGCGTAATGCAGAACAAGATAATGGCCGCATTCAATCATAATTTATTTAATCTCCAATTATTAATGGAGAGCGGCGGCCTTGTGCTGTGGCTGATTCTTGCTGCGTCTATTTTAATGTGGACATTGATAGCTGAACGGTATGTATTTGTGTATTGGGTTTACCCTAAACAAGTACAAAGCAGTGTCACGGAGTGGCAACATCGCACAGAGCATCATAGTTGGATGGCGCAACAGATACGGGCAGGCATGCTTGCTTTTGCAAGAACATCACTTCAACAACATTTGATGTTGATTAAAACATTAACAGTTGCCTTACCGATGCTAGGTCTACTCGGCACGGTGCATGGCATGATCCAAACGTTTGATGTGTTATCGGTGTTTGGCACCAGTAATGTGCGTGGTATGGCAGGCGGAATTTCAATCGCATTAATCACAACAATGGCCGGATTATTAACGGCATTGTCTGGATTATATTTTAGTGCGGAATTAGAACAACGTGTGACTCGCTCGGTACAAGACATGGCCGAACAATTAACACGAGATGAGCAAAGGTACATAAAGTGAGAAATCGACATACACGACGCCAAAGTGGCAATGTGGCAGAGATTAATATGACACCATTGATTGATATGGTGTTTATTTTGCTGATCTTTTTTATCGTGACATCATCCTTTGTCAAAGAGGCCGGTGTCGATGTGAATCGTCCAACTGCAAAAACTGCCGTCAAAAAAGAACTGGCTAATATCATGATTGCCATTACAGCTGAAGGCGAAATTAATATGGAAGGCCGTGTTGTCGATAGGCGTGCTGTGAGAGCGAATGTGGAAAGACTGCATGCTGAAAACCCAGAAGGTTCAGTTATTATCTTAGCGGATGAAGATGCCAAAACAGGGATCTTGATTGAAGTGATGGATCAAGCAAGACTGGCTGGTGTCAGTAATGTTTCTATCGCTGCAGAAAACAAATAAGTACGATGATGCGGTTATTTATCGGTTTAATCATTGCCGCTATGGTGAATTTTGGTTTATTCACTTTGATGCATTTGATGACGTCAACAGATAGAGTGAAACGCCAAACGTATGACGATATACGGATCTTGGATTTTGTTCGGGTTAAAAAAGAACAACAAGTTGAAACCAAACAACGGAAAGTGCCGGAGAAACCTAAACCACCTGAAGACATGCCGCCACCGCCAAAAGTGCAACCTAAAACGCAACAGGTGAAAGCACCAACACCGGAATTATCAGTCCCTAATATCAAAGTGCCGTTAAATATTGCTGGTGGTCCTTATTTAGGTGATTTCTCAGCAGCTAAAGCCGCGCCAGTGACCCCTGTTCAAACAGGTGTGAGCGAATATGCACAAGTGACGCCATTAGTGCGTATTCCACCACGTTATCCAAGGTTAGCCGCTCGTAGAGGGATTGAAGGCGTGGTGCGTGTTGCTTTTACCATTACAAAAGATGGACTAGTCAGCCAAGCACGGGTATTGAGTGCCGATCCTGCCGGTGTGTTTGATGCCGCCGCGCTTAAAGCGGTGAAAAAATGGAAATTTAGTCCGAAGATGGTCGATGGCAAAGCGGTAGAACAAACCGCGGCGCAAGAAATTACGTTTAGGTTGTCGAAATGATGCGTTATTGGATAATTATCATGACTTTGCTAGGGCTGATGTCTAGCTCAATTGTTCTAGCAGAAGAGAAACAATACTTATTGCAAGAGGCGACGTATAAGCCTTTAATGGCGGCGCAAGAGCTAATGGAAGCCGAGCGCTACCAAGAAGCCAAAAGGCAACTGTTAGCGTTATTGCAACAAACAAAAACAGGTTCCTATGATCGTGCTGTCGTGCAACAGACCCTCGGTTATGCTTATTCTGCACTAGAGCAATATCGTGATGCGTTAACGTATTTCCAGCAAGCATTAGATAGTCACGCTTTACCCAATGAAGTGAGTCATGCGTTACGGTATAACTTGGGCCAGCTACTGATTGCTGAAGGTCGTTATCAACAAGGTGTAACAGTACTGACAGCTTGGTTGCGAGCTGAACCTAACCCGCCGAATAGTGCACGTGTTTTATTAGCGAATGCTTATTATCAATTAGAACAATATAAATCGGTCGTGACCCAAATGAACGCGGCGATTAAAAATGAGCGAAAAGTACCGGAAAGTTGGTATCAATTATTGCTAGCAGCTCATATTGAGCTCAGACAATATCGCTCAGCGACGACGGTTGTAGAAAAGTTGATCGTGATTGATTCAGATAATGATAATTATTGGGCGCAATTATCTTCGCTTTATAGTCAGCGTGAAAAACATGTCTCGGCACTGGCGGTACAAGTATTAGCACAGCAACTCCAACAAGATAATGCCAAAGTGATTGTGCGCTTATCCAATATGTATCGTTATTTGGGTATTCCATATAAGTCGGCAGAATTATTACAGTCAGCGATGGATAGAGGCATATTAGGGCGAACTGAACGTCATTTGAACCGCTTAGCTGAAAGCTGGCTAGCAGCAAGAGAGCGAGCTAAGGCCGCAGCGGTGTATAAGCGATTGGCGGCAATAGATAAGACGGGCGAGGCTGACTTGAAATATGCCAGAGTATTATTCGATATGGAACAATGGCAGTCAGCAAATGAGGCGTTTGAGAGCAGTTTAACCGAGCTTAAAGGACGACAACGTGGCACAGCTGTTTTGCTGGCAGGGTTGTCACAGTTCTACCTTGGTAAGCTTGATGAGGCGACAAAACTACTAGAGCAAGCGACGCAATATTCGCGCGAAAGTCAGCAAGCCCAATATTGGTTGCAATATATTAAACGTATCAATCAGGCCACAGAAGATGCAGATCAAACTGTTGGTTAGAAAACGCCATGGCGTGCAACTACGGACTACTCGCACTTGTCTATCGTCTAATGATTCCCTTATGATGGCAGGATAATAACGAATAAGTGATGTCGACTGGCAACGGTGCTACTTACGCTTATTCGAGGAATTTATTTTGCTTAGCCTTATAAATGGCTAATGTCATCGCGAATTAACAAGGATAATGATATGGCCTCTATGCAGCCAGCCGCTTCTGTCGACTCTGAAAACTTAGAAACAGCCACAGCTCAATACCTTCGAACACCTCAATTGTCTGGCAATGATGTCGATGCTAAACGCCAAGAAATTTTGGCTTATTTTAATGCGACATGGGAGAGATACGAGGCGCTATTCGATACTATTAAAGATGATCGGGCTTTTTTTGAAAAAGCGATTCCATTGCGTCATCCTCTGATTTTTTATTTTGGCCACACTGCTACTTTTTTTGTGAACAAATTAGTTCTCGCTGGATTAATCGATACTCGCGTTAATCCTGATTTTGAGTCAATGTTTGCGATTGGTGTAGATGAAATGAGTTGGGATGACTTGGATGAAGCCCATTACGATTGGCCAACCGTGGCGGAGGTCAAAACGTATCGCTCACAAGTTAAAGCCGTCATTAATCACCTTATTCAAACGATACCGTTAAGCTTACCGATTCATTGGGAAAGTCCTTGGTGGACAATTATGATGGGCATTGAACATGAGCAAATCCATCTTGAAACGTCGTCGGTATTGATTCGCCAACAACATCTTGAATGGCTGCAACCCCAAGAAGCGTGGGCACCTTGTCAAGAGTCCGGTCAAGCGCCGGTGAATAATTATGTCTCTATTCCTGCTGGAGAGGTGACGTTAGGCAAGTCTTACGATGATGATTATTACGGCTGGGATAATGAATATGGCGAACATCATGCCAAAGTGAATGCGTTTCAAGCCAGCCGTTATATTGTCAGTAATCAAGAATTTTTAGAGTTTGTGCAGGCGGGTGGCTATAGTGAACACCAGTATTGGGAAGAAGAAGGGCTCGAGTGGCTTAAATATACTCAGGCGACCCATCCTACTTTCTGGATTCAATCTGATGAAGGCTTTCAATTACGCTTAATGACAGAAGTCGTTGCGATGCCTTGGGATTGGCCCGTCGATGTCAACTACCATGAGGCCAAAGCATTTTGTAATTGGATGGCGAAAGAAACGGGTGAATCTGTACGTTTGCCAACCGAAGATGAATGGTATCGTATTTATGATCATGCGGGTGTTGAAGAATTAGTGACTGGGGAAGCGGCCAACGCTAATTTACACTTAGACCATGCGGCCTCATCATGCCCGGTGAACCGTTATCAACATGGCGAACTGTATGATGTAGTGGGTAATGTTTGGCAATGGACTGAAACGGCCATTTATCCTTTTGATGAGTTTAAAGTACATCCTTTTTATGATGACTTTACGATGCCTACTTTTGATGGACGTCATCACCTCTTCAAAGGCGGATCTTGGGTTTCATCAGGTAATGAAACTCGACGAAGTGCACGTTACGCCTTTAGAAAACACTTTTTCCAACATGCGGGTTTCCGTTATGTGATAGCCGGTGAGTTGGATGAGCAAGCCAGTTCTAATTATGAGACAGATAAAATGTTGTCGGAATATGCAGAATTTCATTATGGCGACCAATATTTTGATGTCGAGAATTTCCCGACTGCATTAGCAAATATTGCGATAAATGCCATGGGCGATCAAACAATGGGACGGGCTTTAGATATTGGTTGTGCTGTTGGGCGCTCTAGTTTTGAATTGGCCAAACAGTTTGATCATGTGACGGGGATCGATTTTTCTGCTCGTTTGATTAATTTAGGGGTGCAATTACAGCGTCATGGCGTGATTCGTTATAGCATTGTGGATGAAGGTGAATTAGCCCTTTATAAAGAGCGCCATTTAGCCAATTTTGCCGATCAAGCTGTGGCAGATAAAGTCGAGTTTATGCAAGGCGATGCGTGTAATTTGAAACCGGTATATCAGGATTATGATTTAGTCTTAGCAGCGAATTTAATTGACCGTTTATATGAGCCAGCTTTGTTCTTAAAAACGATTCATGAGCGAATGAACAAAGGAGGTGTGTTGATGATTACGTCACCATATACATGGTTGGAAGAACATACCAATAAAGAAAATTGGGTCGGTGGCCGCAAAGTGGATGGCGAAAATGTCAGTACATTGGAAGGCTTAAAACGCATGTTGTCTGATCATTTTGAGATGATTGATGGCCCGATTGCTGTGCCGTTTGTGATTCGAGAAACGAGTCGTAAATTCCAACATACTTTATCTGAAGTGACTATCTGGCGTTATACAAAGTGACGTTTGATTTTGATACCAAGGTAAGTCGAGCCGGGACTGCCAGTTTAAAATATGATGCTCGGCAGCAGTATTTTGGCCGAGATGATGTGGTGCCACTCTGGGTGGCAGATATGGATTTTCCTGCACCTGAAGCGGTGACCAAAGCGCTGGTAGCCCGTGCCGAGCATGGCATTTTTGGTTATACCGATTATCCTGAGAGTGTGTATGAGTCGCTGCAATGGTGGTTTCGCCGCCGTCATCAATGGAAAATTAGTCGGGAATCCATTTTATTTTGTCCTGGTGTTGTGCCGTCACTTTATGCAGCAGTGACAGCGTTAACCCAGCCCAAAGATAAAGTCATTATTCAGACGCCGGTTTATCATCCTTTTTTTACGGCTGTTACCGACACCGGCCGAACATTACTAGAAAACCGCCTGATCTTAGATAATGGTGAATACCGGATGGATTTAGCACATATGCGTCGCTGTGCTGAAGACGGTGCCAAAGTATTAATATTATGCTCACCTCATAATCCGATTGGTCGTGTGTGGCGACAAGATGAGTTGTTGGCTTTATTGGATGTGGTCAGAGAGTACGACATGACGGTGATTTCTGATGAAATTCATGCCGATCTGATTTTTCCGCAATATCAACATTATCCTTTGGCATCATTAGCTGACGATGTGAATGTGATTACTGCGGTATCACCGAGTAAAACGTTTAACATTCCCGGCTTGGGATTGTCAGCGATGATCGCGACAGATCCAGAGCAACATCAAGCCATTCAAACGTTGTTTCAGCAATGGCATATTAACAATACGAACCCATTTAGCATTGTTGGCTTTGAGGCGGCTTATCAGCACGGTGAAGCTTGGCTTGAAGCATTAATGGTGTATTTGGATGAAACACGACGAGTGGTTGCGGAATATTGCCAAACTCATATGCCGATGATTAAAGTTGAACCGTCACAAGGCACCTATTTATTATGGTTAGATTGTCGCGGGTTGGGAATGAGCGACGATGATTTACATCAGTTTTTTATCGAACAAGCCAAGGTTGCGATGAGTCCTGGCACGTTGTTTGGAGAAGAAGCTGGAGCAGGATTTATGCGACTAAATATCGCAGCACCTCGCTCGCTTATCTTGTCAGCATTAGATGCAATGAAAGCAGCCTATTTGGCTTTATAAATCATCCTATTTCTCTTTTTGGTGCAATAATAAGATTGTATGCACTGAGACAGGTCTGAGTTCGGTCATTCTTAGTTTTTTAAAAGTACACTTCAAACAGTAATAGTTTGATTTTATAATCATTCCTTCTTCACTGGCACAATGATTGCGTGCCTGAAGGGTGATGTTCTTCTCGTGGAAAAGGAGTTTTTTATGTCAGATTCAATTGGGACCGTTGCGGGTCAATTATGGCACTTTTTGGACGAACATGGACCTCAGTCCGTGACTAAAACGTGCAAAGAGAGCGGCATTGAAATGAAACAGTTACAACGTGCGATAGGATGGCTAGCTAAGGAAGGGAAAATCACGGTAATAAGCCAAGGCAGAACAGAGACATTAGCCTTAACAACAGACTAATTTGTCTTATTGTTCAGCGGCAAACACAATGGCGGCTAATAAAATTGGCCAGCTAAGGATTGGGCTGAGCACAAAACGCCAAAAAGTCGTCAAGGGTTTAAAGCCTACGCCATGAATAAAGCCAATCATTATGCCGAATAACAGCAGCATTAACACGCTGTGATTGGCTTGATTATCTGCGTCCATCACTATTTGAGGGTAGAGCAGTAAGAGTGCTGAAACACCTAATGAGAGCAATAGCGAGATCATTCTTGTAGCTGGTTGGTTCATGATGGGTGATCGTCAGGATGGTCAAGACTTTGCAGCTCTAACCACATAACATTTATGACACCAAAAGCAACGGCAAGTAAAACGCCTAAGATCCAAGCAAAATACCACATGTGATGATCTCCTAATAACTGTTGTGATGATTGTTGAGAATAAAATGGGTATCAAGTTTTCGCCACATTTTACGGTAAGTCCATGTGGTGTACGCCATGATGATGGGTACAAAGAAAGCGGCCACCCAAAACATCACATTAAGCGTTGTCTCGCTTGATGTTGCATCCCAAATGGTCAAGCTATGCGCGAGGGTTGAGCTTGATGGAATAATAAATGGAAATAGTGCAATTGCAGCGGTACTGATGATGCTAATAATCACCAAACTACTACTTAAAAAAGCCCAACCAGGTCTATCAAAATGGGCGCTGATAAAGACCAATAAGCAACTGATAAACCCGAATAAGGGAACCAGTTGTGTTAAGGGATAATGTTGGTAATTATTTAGCCAGCCTGCGTTTTGTAAGCTGACCTGTTTCGCATCAGGAGTAAAGCTGCTATTGGGATCAGGCATCATATCAATATGATATCCCTCGATGCCAAAAGCGATCCATAGACCGATGACGGCAAATAAAGCAAAGACAATTAAGGCCGTGATTTTCGCGACCAATCTTGCCCGAGACTCCAAACTATCAACGGTACGCATTTGTATCCAAGCTGCTCCATGCATCACAGTCATAGCGATAGTCAGTATTCCCGTTAGAATGGCAAAGGGATGAATGAGGGCTAGAAATGAGCCGGTGTAGTATGGACGCATAAATTCATCGAAATGAAATGGCACACCAATAAATAGATTACCGACAATTAAACCAAAAACAAAAGCGGGTACCGTGCTGCCAATGAATAAGCCTCTATCCCATGTCGCACGCCAAGCCGGTTGATCAATTTTGCTCCGGTAATCAAACGCCAAAGGACGTAAAAATAAAGCAAACAAAATGATCATCATCATAAAATAAAAACCAGAAAAAGCCATGGCATAGACGATAGGCCAAGCAGCGAATAAAGCGCCAATGGCTGTGACGAGCCATACCTGATTGCCTTCCCAATGCGGACCAACACTATTGATCATGATGCGGCGTTCTTCGTCTGATTTACCTAAGAAAGGCAATAAGGCACCAATGCCCATATCAAAACCATCGGTCAACATGAATCCAATAATTAATGCCCCAATCAGCCCCCACCAGACAAGCTTTAATGTTTCATAATCTAATATCATGCTGAGGCCTCGTGATTTTTTTCATGATGATAGCGCCCAGTGTGTAGGCTACTCGGTCCTTGTTTAACAAAACGGATCATCAAATACATTTCGACGATAAAGAGCAATGTATAAAACGCGACTAAGGCGATTAAACTTTGATAGACACTCTCGGCGGAAATACTTGATGCCGATAAGAAAGTGGGCAAAATACCACTGATAGACCAAGGTTGCCTTCCCACTTCTGCCACGATCCAACCCGCTTCTGAAGCAAGCCACGGTAAGGGTAATGCCAATAATGCAGCCCAAAGCAATAATCGATGTTTGTATTCTTGGCGTCTGGCACAATAATAAAAAGACAAAGTAAATATCATCAACATGATAAAGCCTGAAGCCACCATAATTCGGAAGCTCCAAAATAAGGTCGCGACCGGTGGAATAGTATCTTTGGCTGCTAGCTTGATATGTTCGTCGGTAGCATCGACCACATTTTCGGTATATTTCTTCAGCAGTAGACCATACCCCAAATCGTCTTTGACATTTTCAAAACGCTGTTTGGTAAATTCATCCGTTTGACCACTACGCAGTAATTGCAGAATTTGATAAGCCATGATGCCATTACGGATCCGTACTTCATTTTCAGCAATAATTTCAGTAATACCTTTGACGGGTTCGCTGATGGAACGGGTGGCGATAATGCCCATTACATAAGGGATTTTAATCGCATGTTCGGTCTCCATTGTTTCTTGATTTGGAAAACCGAATAAAGTGAAAGCAGCAGGAGGTGGTTCGGTATGCCATTCCGCTTCAATAGCAGCGAGTTTGGTTTTTTGCACGTCACCGACTTCATAACCACTTTCATCCCCTAATAAAATGACGGAACAAATAGAGGCAAAGCCAAATCCTGCGGCAACGGCAAAGGAACGTCTTGCAAAACCTAAATCACGTCCTTTGAGCAGATAATAAGCACTGATGCTTAAGACAAACATGGCGCCAGTGACATAGCCTGCTGCAACGGTATGAATAAATTTTACTTGGGCAACGGGGTTGAGAATAATGGCAGCAAAATCTGTCATTTCCATGCGCATGGTTTCGTAATTAAATTCAGCGCCGACTGGGTTTTGCATCCAAGCATTGGCGATAAGGATCCACAATGCAGATAAATTGGAGCCAATAGCGACTAAAAATGTCACCAATAAATGCTGTTGTTTGTTGAGCCTATCCCAACCAAGGAAAAACATACCAACAAAAGTCGATTCGAGCATAAAGGCCATCATGCCTTCGATGGCGAGAGGAGCGCCAAAGACATCCCCGACATAATGCGAATAATATGCCCAGTTCGTTCCGAACTGGAATTCTAGCGTCAACCCTGTAGTGACACCCATGGCAAAGTTAATGCCGAATAATTTACCCCAAAAACGGGTCATGTCCTTATAGACTTCTTTCCCCGTCATGACATAGACCGACTCCATGATGACCAGCACCCATGCTAGTCCTAATGTGAGTGGGACAAATAAGAAATGATAGAGCGCTGTAATCGCAAATTGCAGTCGTGAAATATCGACTAACTCTTCAGCAATCATTGTGAAATTCCTTGTGTATGAGGCTGCGTCAACATGCGTTCAGCAATATGATCGGTGTCTAATTTTTGATGAGTAGGGTGGAAAAAGTAAAACCAAATACCGTAGAGGAGACATAATTTGATGATCAGGATAATCGCGATTTCCGCAAGTAATGATAATTTTAGGCGGCGCTTCATGATCCGTTTCCTGAAGTAATCTTATGGAGTGAGACCGCAGTCTCCGGCATTATGTTCTTGCCCTGATATAATTAAATACTATATTGTTATCACTAACAGTATGCAATAGCGTATTGTAAAGA
Source organism: Piscirickettsiaceae bacterium (assembly GCA_024685975.1). Classification (GTDB taxonomy): domain Bacteria; phylum Pseudomonadota; class Gammaproteobacteria; order Nitrosococcales; family Methylophagaceae. Next base: position 51,713 of record JAIBDZ010000001.1, read on the forward strand.
TGATCGTTATGCCTTGTCATAGGCGAGTTTTGACGTTGTTATGTTTAAAAAAACAGTCAAAAATAACAGTGAAATGCACAATGCAATGAAAACTATTGTCTAGGAGGCTTTTATCCTGCTACCCTCTTGTCATGCAAACCAATAACACACCGCTATGACTAACGTATATGACGCTTCTGCGATTGAAGTTTTAACTGGACTTGAGCCGGTACAAAAACGGCCGGGCATGTATACCGAAACAACGCGTCCCAATCATCTAGCTCAAGAAGTGATTGATAATAGTGTTGATGAAGCCGTTGCGGGTCACGCGAGTCAAATTAATGTGACCTTGCATCCTGATGGCTCTTTGGAAGTGCTCGATAATGGCCGTGGTATGCCGGTCGATATTCACCCAGAAGAAGGTGTGCCTGGTGTTGAAGTGATTTTGACAAGACTGCATGCAGGCGGAAAGTTTTCTAATAAAAACTACCAATTTTCTGGCGGTCTACATGGTGTTGGTGTGTCGGTAGTGAATGCCTTATCTACACGGCTTGAGGTGAGTATTCGCCGTGATGCAACTGAATATGCTATTGCTTTTGAAAAAGGGGTGTTGGTTGAACCATTAAAAGAAATTGGCACTGTTGGTAAACGTAATACTGGCACGAGAGTTCGCTTCTGGCCACAAGCATCTTACTTTGATTCGCCGAAGTTTTTAGTTTCTAAATTGCGTCATGTTTTAAGAGCTAAAGCTGTTTTATGTCCAGGTTTAGTGGTTATATTTACCGATTTATCGGGTAAGGATAAAGTCGAAGATCGCTGGTGTTACGATGATGGTTTAACCAGTTATATTGCTTCAATGATGACCGATCAACCTTGTGTGCCTACCAAGGCATTTCATGGTCATATTAAAGGTGACAATGAAGAAGTCGACTGGGCATTGATGTGGCAACTCGAACCGGGTGAAGAATTGGCTGAAAGTTATGTTAACTTGATTCCAACAGCTCAAGGCGGCACCCATGTCAACGGCCTCCGATCTGGCTTATTAGACGCTTTACGTGAGTTTTGTGAATTTAGAAGTTTATTGCCTCGTGGCGTAAAATTATCGCCAGAAGATATCTGGGATCGTTGCTGTTACGTGCTATCAGTAAAGTTACAAGATCCACAGTTTTCAGGCCAAACAAAAGAGCGTTTATCATCTCGACAATGTGCTGGCTTTGTATCTGGTGCAGTCAAAGATGCCTTTAGTTTATGGCTCAACCATCATGTTGAAGATGGTGAGAAAATTGCCGAACTAGCCATCAATAATGCGCAATCACGTTTAAAACAAGCAAAAAAAGTGGTGCGAAAGCGTGTGCAATCTGGGCCTGCTTTACCGGGTAAATTATCAGACTGCTCGTCACAAGATGTGACTCGAACTGAAGTGTTTTTAGTCGAAGGGGATTCTGCTGGCGGTAGTGCTAAACAAGGGCGCGACCGAGAGTTTCAAGCGATTATGCCGCTACGAGGTAAAATCTTAAATACTTGGGAAGTGGAATCAACGCAGGTGCTAGCTTCTCAAGAAGTGCATGATATTGCGGTTGCGATTGGCGTGGATCCGGGGTCAGATGATTTATCGGGACTGCGTTATGGCAAAGTCTGCATTTTGGCCGATGCCGATTCTGATGGTGCGCATATCGCGACATTATTATGTGCCTTATTTGTGCGTCATTTTAGGCCGCTGGTTGAAGCAGGACATATTTGTGTGGCGATGCCACCGTTATATCGTATCGATGTGGGTAAACAAGTGTTTTACGCCTTAGATGATGAAGAGCGCCAAATCATTATTGAACGCATTGAGAAAGAAAAAATCAAAGGCAAAGTCAGCGTGCAGCGTTTTAAAGGCTTGGGTGAAATGAACCCAATGCAATTGCGTGAAACGACGATGGCACCAGACACACGTCGGTTAATTCGCCTAACAATTCAGGCTGAAGATGACACCATGATGATGATGGATAAACTATTAGCGAAAAAACGGGCATCAGATCGAAAAGCATGGTTAGAAGAACAGGGCGATTTGGCGACAATCTAATTTGAAGAGAGATGGAAAGGCAATGAGTTCAATAGCGGACGATTTAGAACGACTTCCGGTGAGAGACTTTACGGAAAAGGCCTACTTGGATTATTCCATGTATGTCATTTTAGACCGTGCCTTACCCCATATCGGCGATGGCTTAAAACCCGTTCAGCGCCGTATTGTTTACGCCATGTCCGAATTAGGCTTAAGCGCTTTATCAAAACACAAAAAATCAGCCCGTACCGTGGGTGATGTTTTAGGTAAATATCATCCACATGGTGACTCGGCTTGTTATGAAGCTATGGTGTTGATGGCTCAGCCTTTTTCGTATCGTTACCCCCTAATTGACGGACAAGGCAACTGGGGGTCGATGGATGATCCTAAATCTTTCGCGGCCATGCGTTATACCGAATCGCGTCTTGCGCCCTATGCTCAAACATTATTGAGTGAGTTAGGCCAAGGCACGGTCGAATGGGTGCCCAACTTTGATGGCACGATGAATGAGCCAGAACTATTACCCGCAAGACTGCCAAATGTGTTGCTGAATGGCGGTACAGGGATTGCCGTTGGGATGGCAACCGATATTCCGCCTCATAATCTGCATGAAATCGTGGAGGCTTGTCTATTATTATTGAAAAAACCATCAACAACGCTTGAGACATTATTAGAGGTTATACCGGCACCAGATTTCCCGACAGGCGGCGAAATCGTTTCTTCTTCTGCCGAACTGCATAAACTTTATAGCACCGGCCATGGCTCGATTCGTCAAAGAGGCACCTATGTCGTCGAAGAGGGCGAATTGATTATTAATGCCTTGCCGTATCAAACTTCAGGCGCCAAAGTCATCGAGCAAATTGCGGCTCAAATGCACAATAAAAAGCTGCCGATGGTCGTCGATTTACGGGATGAGTCTGATCATGAACATCCGGTGAGGCTAGTGATTGTGCCTCGATCTAACCGTATTGATATTGATGGCTTAATGTCACATCTGTTTGCCACCACTGATCTTGAACGCAGCTATCGCGTCAATATGAATATGATTGGTTTAGATGGGCGGCCACAAGTGAAAAATCTGCGTGATTTATTACTAGAGTGGATCACCTATCGCACCCAAACTGTTCGTCGTCGTCTGCAATATCGTCTCGATAAAGTGCTTGATCGCATGCATGTGTTAGAAGGATTATTGATTGCTTATCTGAATATTGACGAGGTGATCGCCATTATTCGAACAGAAGATGAGCCAAAACCCGTCTTAATGTCACGTTTTAATATTAGCGACAGGCAAGCAGAAGCCATTCTCGAATTAAAATTACGTCATTTAGCCAAGCTTGAAGAAATGAAACTGCAAGGCGAATTGGATGAGTTAGCCAAAGAACGTAAACAATTAGAATTATTATTAGGCTCAGAGACAAGGTTAAAAACTTTGATCCGTAAAGAGCTCACAGCCGATGCGAAAAAATTTGGTGATGGCCGACGTTCGCAATTGGTTCAACGTAATGCTGCTAAAGCCCTAGACGAAAGCGAATTACTACCAACTGAAGCTGTCACTATTGTCTTGTCAGAAAGTGGGTGGGTGCGAGCGGCTAAAGGCCATGATGTTGAACCAGAATCACTCAATTATCGAACAGGCGATCGCTATGCGACCTCAGTCAAAGCGCGTAGTAATCAACACATTGTTTTTCTTGATTCTACTGGGCGGAGTTACTCACTGTCAGCGCATACCTTACCCTCAGCACGAGGCCAAGGTGAGCCATTAAGTGGTCGACTGCAAATGCCAAGTGATGCCCGTTTTGTCGCAGTATTAGCCGGTGATATGGATAAGCCATTATTGTTATCCAACACTGCAGGGTATGGGTTTGTCACTAATTTAACCAATCTATTGGCCAAAAATAAAGCCGGTAAAGCCCTATTCAACTTACCTGCGGGCGCTGAAATTTTACCACCTGTGTGGTTAGAGAATGTTGAGACTGATCAGCTTGCCGTTGCAGCGGGAGATGGCCGGTTATTGGTCTTTTCTGCCAGTGAAATGCCAGTCTTGAATAAAGGCAAAGGCGTACGTTTGATTAATATTCCCCAAGCGGCGTTCGCGAGCAAGCGGGAATGGCTACACTCTGTCACTGTCGTGCCTGATACAAAAAGTGTCACCTTGCATGCGGGCAAACGACATTTAACTTTGAAACCCGCCGATATTCAACATTACACCGGCGAACGAGGAAAACGAGGTAATAAACTGCCACGTGGATTGCAAAAAGTGACCAAAGTGGAAGTGGCAGAATAATAAGAATGCTTCATAAAAATTTATTGCACATTTTTACACATGAACAGGAATAAAACATGACTGATATTGATATTGGCATCGCGCCAGAGAATAGAAAAAAATTGCAGAAGGCTTAAAGCGCCTATTAGCGGATTCTTATACCTTATATTTGCAGACGCACAACTTCCATTGGAATGTCACTGGCCTGCAATTTAGAGAATTGCATTTGATGTTTGAAGAGCATTACACCGAGCTTGCCACCGCTGTGGATGAAATCGCAGAACGTATTCGTACCCTTGATGTTGCCGCGCCAGGCACATATAAAGAATTCGCCAAACTCAGCACGATTAAAGAAGTGGAAGGTGTGCCGAGTTCAGATGACATGGTCGATTTGCTCACTCAAGGCCATGAGCAAGTGGTGAAAACATCGCGAGCCGTGTTAAAACTTGCACAAGAAGCGGACGATGAATCAACGGCTGCATTAGTGTCAGATCGCATGCGATTGCACGAAAAAACATCTTGGATGTTACGTGCGACACGAAAGTAATTTAATTTAACTGTAAGTGACGGCACTTGTGGCTTTGATGCGTCGCGGGTGTCATTTGCTTTTTTATGGGCTTGTTTGAAGTTAAGATTAGAAAAGGTAGTGCGATAGTCTATTTCCAACACGCCTGCCATAATGATCTCCCACCTTTAAAATAAGGAAATAAGATGAAAATCGCTTTCACATTTGTTGCCTTTTTATGCTTTACTCACACCGCAGCGATGGCATCGAATGCTGTCATTGATGATATACGTGCGAAAGGGGAGACATGTCGGGCAATGGCTCAAACGACTGAAGGTCGCAAGCTCGCCCATATGTGTTTGACGAGTTGCGCGCGCTATGGCGATACGCTAGCTCAGTATCCTGAATTGTTGAGTGATATTGGAGTGGAAAGGTGTCACAGGGATTATGCGAGGGCGCAGCAAGGTTTGACGAAAACACCACCGCCCGTTAATCGCACACAAAATGCCCCTGCAAAAGTGGAACCTGCTCGCACGACTATGCCAGATGTTGAAGGCTTATGGACGGGAATGATCAGAGGGGAAATGCGGGTGCGTGCAGATACCCGTACTGACTGGCAGCAGATTTGCCGAGGTTCGGCGATGATCATGACGTTTGCGCATCATTCAACGGATACGATAGAGCAGCAAAAGCAGCGCCGGCTTGATCAAGCTGCATTTTTTAAACAGCTCAAGCGTAAAGATCAAGTGCGCTTGATTGGCATCACATACGATCCGGCCAGAGCCGGGAAGCAATTTCACTGCCAAGCAGAGCGAGTTGAGATTATCGGCTCGAATTAAGCTGACGTATTTTTCTGTTATTCACGCTACATTAAACAAAGCTTGTTGGTGGGGGATTGTCTCGCCATAATGGCGGCTCATTATTTGTCTCGGTGTCATCATGCAAGGTCTTGCTTTAGCGGTATTCTCATATTTTATGTGGGGATTCTATCCTTTATTTTTCAGTTATCTTACTTCGGTGAATGCTGTTGAAGTCATGGTGCATCGCGTGATTTGGTCGTTTGTTTTTACCCTTGTTTTTGCATTGAGTTTGCCGACATTACGGCAACAGTTAATGCGATTATTACGCAATAAAACAGCATTAAAGTGGCTTAGTTTATCGGCGATATTTATTGCGATAAATTGGTTAACTTATATTATTGCGGTTGAACAAAAATTAGTCATACAAGCGAGTTTGGGGTTTTTCATTTCGCCATTAGTGACGTTGTTGATGGGCTGGCTGATCTTAAAAGAGCGGGTGCATCCTCTGCAATTGTGGGCAGGCGGTTTTGCCTTGATAGCGGTGTTGTGGGAGCTGTGGCAAATCGGCAGCTTGCCGTGGGTAGCCTGTATTTTGTCGATTGCCTTTGCCAGTTATGGGTTGGTACGAAAAGTCTATCCCGTCGATGGTGTTGCGGGTTTGCTGATTGAAACCTTATTGTTGATGCCGTTTTGTCTCGTTTTTGTTGTGTGGCAGTTTGGCAGTGCGTCGCAGGAGGTCGGGTTTGCATCTGACAGCAATACCACGTTGTTATTGATTTGTTCTGGCATTATCACGGCGTTGCCATTGATTTTGTTTGCGCGTGCTATTCGTGATGTGAATTATTCTATTATTGGCTTTTTGATGTATATCAATCCGACAATGCAATTTTTAATTGCCGTGTTGGTGTTACATGAGCCGATGAATGCCAGCAGATGGGTGACGTTTGGTATTGTTTGGTTTGCGATGGGGTTGTTTTTGTTGGGCATGCATCGAAGCCGCAAACTTGCGAGATACGCGGCATAGCCGAAAATAGGCTGATTTGTTTTGATGTGATGAAGCATTTGACCCTATCTTAAGATAAAGGCAAGGCTGTTTTATTGATAGGGGATTTCATCACAAATGAGGTATGCACATCACTGATCCCTTCTAAGCGAGTCAGCTTGTTTAAGAGAAAATGTTGATAAGATTCCATATCTTTGACGATCACTTTGAGTAAGTAGTCAGCACTTTGTCCTGTGATGAGGTGGCACTCTAACACTTCAGGATACTGCGCGAGCTCAGTTTCAAAATGGTTGAAGCGTTCAGGTGTGTGTTTATCCATACTGACGCTGATGAGTGCCATCAAGGTTAATCCCAATTGTTTGGCATTGAGCAAAGCAACATAACCTTCAATTAATCCACTTTCTTCCAATAATTTGACGCGTCTTAGGCAGGGAGAGGGCGATAATTTGATGGCATCGGCCAGTTCTTGGTTACTGATACGACCTTGTTGTTGTAGGGTGGTTAAGATCAATTTATCGTAACGGTCTAACGATGGGGATGATGACATGATGACCTCTTTAATGAAGTGTGTTGAAATTTTATATCAATAACTTAGTTATTTTTGGCATAAAATATTTTGTATTGGCTAATATAGCGCAATTTTGCAATTTAATGCTAGTGCTAACGCTATATACTATTTGCATTGCTGAAATGAGGTGGTGATGGCCACAAGCTCTGTTGAGATGGAACCAGTTTATTGTCATAAGCGATAAAGTGATTATAAGAGGACATCGTTTACCCAACATGTTCTACTCAATACGCCGTATTTCAGCAGCCTTGTCCATTTAGGAGTTGATTGTGATTACGATGCCAGAACAAAAATACCGCCGCTTTGAGCCGATTGCGTTATCCGATCGTCAATGGCCAAGTGCGGAAATCACTCACGCGCCAATATGGATGAGCACAGATCTGCGTGATGGTAACCAAGCATTGATCAACCCAATGTCAGTTGAAAATAAATTACGTTTCTTTGATGCTTTAGTGGACATTGGCTTTAAAGAGATTGAAGTTGGTTTTCCTTCTGCTTCAGAGACAGATTTTACCGTGGTGCAGCGTTTGATTGCTGAAAACCGGATTCCGGATGATGTCACGATAGAGGTCTTGACCCAAGCGCGTTATGACTTGATTGAGCGTACTGTGGCGTCACTTAAAGGGGCGAAACGGGCTATTTTACATTTGTATAATCCATTGGCACCGTCGTTTCGCGAGGTGGTTTACCGAACTGATAAAGCCGGTGTGAAACAGATTGCTGTGCAAGGAACGCAATGGGTTAAAGAGCTGACTGCACAAGCGCCGGAGACCGAATGGATTTATCAATATTCACCTGAAACTTTTTCGAGCACCGAATTAGAGTTTGCCAAAGAAGTGTGTGATGCCGTGATTGATGTTTGGCAACCGACTCCTGAACATAAGATGATTATTAATTTGCCGGCGACAGTCGAAATGTCGACGCCGAATACCTATGCCGATCAGATTGAATGGATGCATCGACATATTCAAGCGCGGGATAGTGTGGTGTTAAGTGTACATCCGCATAATGACCGTGGCACGGCAGTCGCTGCAGCAGAATTGGCTATCATGGCAGGTGCAGACAGAGTGGAAGGGTGTTTGTTTGGTAACGGCGAACGTACGGGTAATGTCGATATTATTACTTTGGCGATGAATTTGTATTCGCAAGGGATCCATCCTGGATTAGATTTCACTGATATGGATGGTATTAGTCAGCTTTATCAGCGTGTCACAAAGTTACCTGTTCATCCTCGTCATCCTTATGCAGGCGAATTAGTGTTTACGGCTTTTTCTGGTTCACATCAAGATGCGATTAAAAAAGGCTTGGCAGTGCAAGATCCTGATGATTATTGGCAAGTACCGTATTTGCCGATAGATCCTGCTGATTTAAACCGTGAATATGAAGCGATTGTGCGTGTGAATAGCCAATCGGGTAAGGGCGGTGTGAGTTTTGTTTTACAACAAAATGCCGGTTATGAATTACCGCGAAACTTGCAAATGACGTTTAGTCAGATTGTGCAGGCTTATAGTGATGAGTCTGGGCAAGAAGTGAACGGTGCCCAAATCACAAAACTATTTGAACAACATTTTTTACATATTACATTGCCTTATCGTATGTTGGCGAATGTATGGCAAGGTGATGACAATGGCGGCAAAATAACATTAGATATTTTGTCTGAATCGAAACAGTTTGAACTCGTTGGGCAAGGTAGCGGGCCATTAGATGCAGCAGTCGATGCCTTAAGCGCATATATTGAAAAGACGTTGGTTGTGATTGATTATCACGAGCATAGTTTGGGCACAGGTTCTGATGCGGTGGCGGTGAGTTATGTTGAAGTCAAAATTCCTAATTTTCCAGCTGTCTATGGTGTCGGACAAGATAAAAATATTGCGACAGCCGCGATTAAGGCATTGATCAATGCGATAAATCGTTGGACTCAAAGTCAAAGAGAACAAGATGAAAAAACAATCGTCACACAAGCATCATCTAAGATGTCGTATGATGCTGACTTAATTCGTTAATTTAAGTCGATGAGATTGTTCTCATCCTAAGGAAAGTTATGTTTGATGCAGTATTACGTGTTTATGGCGAGCAGTTTGATACATCGCCATATTTAGAACAGCATAGCGAACTGTTGATTTCTGAATCTTATCAGCAGGGTGAGTTGGATATTTTTGGCAGCCCTAATGCTTTTTCTGGTTTTGATGTTATTGTGGCTGAAAATGCTGAGGCTGAGGAATGCCAACAACAATTAAAGGCGTTTTTACAACAACAGCAAGAGATGCTATCGCAGCTGCAACAAGAAGGTATTCAATGCGCTTTAGACATTGATGTCACGATCAGTGATGACGAGCTTTCACCTGAGTCGTTGAGTTTGTCTGCCGATCTGCTAGCGACCTTAGCAGCCTTGTCGATCGCGATTGAAATTTCAGCTTATCCTGAAATCGACATCAATGAGTTTTAAAGGCGTTAATGTAATGTGCCGGTAAGCCTTTGCTCCGTTAGCAATTCGTCATGATTGGCGAGTTGGGGATGTTCAGGCATTGTGCACCAATGACTGATGGCTTTAGGGTGGACTTGATAAACTTGAACTTGTCCTTGCTCATCAGCAGCGACAAGAATGTAATGTTCGCCATTCCACCATGCTTGATTGACTGTTTTATCCATCCATAGATACACAATGACTTTTTGCCCGACCGAGGGCATGAGCTCTTGTGTTTCTGTCCAATGTTCGGTGGTGCTATGCGTTTGTGTTTTCACGATAAATTCCCCTTTAGCTTAATTTGCGGCGCTGCAAGTTGTTATCAGAAAGCGTGTCTCTATTAACTGTATCGGACGGTTTTCTCCATAAACGAGTTTTTTTGTTTAAAAACGTGCCAAGTTAAAAATAATCATCCCAAATAGTATCGAGCGTTTGCTTAACCTCAAGAAGCGGTTTCGCTTGAATGAGGCCGTTATGTGTTTCGACCATCGATAATTCAGTTAGTTTTCTCACCGCATCTGGCACATCAAAATCAATGTCGGTTTGATGATGCTGCTGAAACCAACTTTCAATGGTGCTATCTAACGCTTGTTCAGTCATGGCTTCGCCATTACGAAGGAGAAAATAATAAGCGAGAATGACCTCTTTGCCTTCTTCTTCTTCGGCGGCATCAATTAAGCGATGGAAGACGCCGGTATTATTGTCGAGGTTTTTAAAGTAGAGGTTGTCAGCCAAGGTTTTCATAAATTTGATTTGGCGATTTTTGAAATTGTTGAATTGTTTCCATAGAAAACCACCAAGTGTTCCGAATCCTGCGGCTAGGGCAAGTAAGGACTGCTGATCTAATACGACGGGTTCATCTCGCATGCCAAACCAAAAAGCGAATAGCGCGCCGGTAAGAAGTAATGTCGTGCCTAATTTAGTGGCTAACATCACAATCCCACCGATAGCCGCTGGGACGCCTATCATGACTTTGTCGATGGTTTTCATACGGACTTTGGTATTGGGGAAGAGCATTTCCAAATCAGCACTGGGCACGTCTTGGAATAATTTGATCAATGTCGAACCTGGGGTGAAAAAGAGTTGCTTACGGCCTTGTTGGTCAAAATAGTGCTGGTCTTTGTATTTGACATAAATTACGACACGTTCGTAATTTTTAAATGTGATGGGCTTTTTTGATAAACCAAACCATTTGACTAAAGTTTCTTGGTTGGTGGTCTCGCCGCGTCGAAAGAATAATACCTGTTCAAAATCATTAAAATCGACTTGTAAGCGAATTTTAAATAACGATTCTTCTTGTAGGGCGCGGTCTAGGTCGGCTTGGGTGATTTCTTCAAAATTGGCGGCGTTTAATAAGGCTTTTAATTCTGTGATGAGCTGGGTTTCACGTTGTTGTTTTTCTGTTTCGGAGACGGGAAAGATGACGTGGGTATCAGCATCAGGGTTAATTGGGGCGTAGCTGTGCTTTAAGGCTTCGAGGTTACGGTGGAATTGAAAATGATAGAGGCTGTTTAATCGTTCACAGACTGCATTGAAATGGGTGAGGTCATCGCCTTGCAAACTGCCTTCTTGTTGGCACAAGGTAATGATGTCGGTTTTTTGAAAAGGAATAAAGCGTTGCTTGCTATAGAGTCGAGTCATAAGCGCCTTGTTGTTATTATCAATTGCGGACAATATTATGCTTATTAATAGCCGTTTGTCCCATAGTAGCTAAAATAGCGTTAATTGTCAGAGCTGTTTTGTTTTCATCGTTAAGTTGCACCACATAGGTAAAGCCCTTATCCTTTAGGGTTTGAGTGCTAAAAGGGGCTATTTTTGCCTCTTTCTGATAAGAGATGAGAACATAAATGAGCGACGCTGCGGATACAAAACCAAGTAATTTTATTCGACATATTATCGATGCTGATATGAAAGCAGGTAAGCATGGTGGTCGAGTTCAGACGCGTTTTCCGCCTGAACCAAATGGTTATTTACATATTGGTCATGCCAAATCGATTTGTTTAAATTTTGGTTTAGCATTGGATTATGACGGGCTTTGCACATTGCGGTTTGATGATACTAATCCGCAAAAAGAGAGCGAAGAGTTTGTTGAGGCCATCAAAAAAGATGTGCGTTGGTTAGGTTATGAGTTTGATGACCATCTTTTTTATGCGTCAAGTTATTTTCAGCAACTTTATGATTATGCGGTTCAACTCATCAAACAAGGCGATGCCTATGTTTGTGATTTGAATGCAGAGCAAACACGAGAATATCGCGGCACGTTAACGGAACCAGGAAAAGACAGCCCTTATCGTGATCGTAGTGTTGAAGAAAATTTAGATTTATTCAAACGTATGCGTGATGGTGAGTTTGAAGATGGCTCACGTGTATTACGAGCTAAAATTGATATGGCTTCACCTAATATTAATTTACGTGATCCGGCGATTTATCGTATCCGCCGTGATGTAGTGCATCATCAGACGGGATCGGATTGGTCGATTTATCCTATGTATGATTATGCGCATTGCGTCTCAGATGCGATCGAAGGTGTAACCCACTCTATTTGTACTTTAGAATTTGAAGATCATCGGCCGTTATATGATTGGTATTTAGATACCTTAAAAACTGAGAATCACCCACAACAAATTGAGTTTTCGCGCCTTAATTTACAGTATGCGATTACCAGTAAACGTAAATTGACAAGATTAGTTGAAGAGCAATTGGTCTCAGGCTGGGATGATCCTCGTATGCCAACCATTTCAGGCATGCGCCGCCGCGGTTATCCTGCCGCATCATTACGGGAATTTTGTTCGCGTATTGGGGTGACAAAAGCGGATAACTCGGTCGAAATGGATATTTTAGAAAGTTGTATTCGTGAAAACCTGAATGATAATGCGCCACGTGCGATGGCGGTATTGAACCCGTTAAAAGTGATTATTACCAATTATCCGGAAGAGCAGGTTGAATCATTAACCGCGCCAAACCACCCTCAAAATGAGACGATGGGAACAAGAGAGATCCCGTTTAGCCGTGAAGTTTATATCGATCACGCTGACTTTAAAGAAGAAGCCAATAATAAATTTAAACGCTTGGTCAAAGGCAAAGAAGTACGCTTGCGTAACGCGTATGTGATCCGTTGTGATGAGGTGGTGAAAGATAGTGAAGGTAATATTACGGAGCTACATTGTCATTATGATCCCGCAACATTAGGTGCCAATCCAGAAGGGCGTAAAGTGAAAGGCGTGATTCATTGGGTGTCAGCTAAACATGCTGTGCCTGCGCAGGTGCATTTATTTGATCGTCTATTTAATCACCCTCATCCCGATAATGATAAGGCGGTGGACGATTTTACAAACCATTTAAACCCAGATTCTTTAATGACGATTGAACAAGCAATGCTTGAACCGAGTTTGAAAGATGCGGCCCCAAGCCAAGTCTATCAATTTGAGCGGGAAGGGTATTTCTGTGCGGATAGTGAATTGTGTCAACAAGACCAACTAGTGTTCAATCGCACGATCACGTTGCGCGATACTTGGGGGAAAACAGGTCAATCGTGAGATTAGTTTAACGAAGCTGGATTCATGACAGGACGTCTGAAGACGAGACAAAATAAGCCCTCACGACGAGGGTTTATTTTTATCTTGGATAACCTTCTAAATAATAACAATTCGCATTTGCATTAAATGTATTTTTATGTAGAATAGCAATTGTCTTGATTGTGAGTCGAAGATATTAATAGGTAAAGGGGCTTTATTTCGTGATAGCTCTCTGTTCAAGTGAGTAGAACAAATAGGCCTTCGACGCAGAATTGGACATTTGGTAAATGTGGGTTAACTAACGGATACATTTGATTTGTGGGCGCAAAGACAATGTGTTGATAACGTTAATTAGCTTCCTCTCTTTCCGACGTAGGCATCAGCTACCAATTAAATCTCCTGGTAGTTGATGTCTATTTTGGATCCATCAAATCGCATTCCTCAAACTTAAATCATCTGGATACGGCTGCAAATAAGCTTGCTTGCTGATATAAGGATCAGGGTATTTAGCAAAATAATGTTTGAGCATCGTAATCGGTACGATCAGGGGAATATGGTCGCAACGATATTGCTCGATAATATGTGCCAGTTCTTGTTTTTCTTCTGCCGATAACGCTTTTTTTAAATAGCCTTGTAAATGCATTAATACATTGGTGTGCGTTTTACGGGTGGCGATATGAGATAAGGCTTCCATCAACGCTGAAAAATAACGTTTTCCTAATGTGTGTGGGTCTGACTTCCCAGCATCGGCTAATAAGCGGCCTAGAGTAGTGTAATCCACGGGGGAATGCGCCATGAGACAATATTTATAACGCACATGAAAATCAATAATACCTTGATGAGATAGGCCTTCTTTTTCGAGCTGTTGCCAATTGTAATAGGCAAAAACGCGGGTGATAAAGTTTTCTCGTAGCGCTGGATCGGTCAATCTACCTGATTCTTCAACGGGTAATAATGGGTGTTGATCGGTAAAAGCTTTGGCATAAATACCGCGTCCCCCTTTAGGTTGAGGATAACCATTGTCACCATAGACTTTTACGCGGAACAGACCACAACTTGGTGAGTTCTTCATAAAGATATACCCACAGAGCTCGGTATGTTGTTGGGCTTTTTGTTGGCCGTAACCAGTCAGTTGTTGTGTGTGATTAATTGAATGATCGTGTGAAGCCACCGCTTGCGGGTGGTCAATATCGCCAATAAGGTGAATCGGTTTTCGTGGAATGCCAAGGCCAATGCCGACTTCTGGACATTCGGGAATAAAGTCAAAGTAGTTTGATAGTGTTTCTGTGCATAAGGTGGAATGTTTATGGCCACCATCAAAGCGGACTTCTTGTCCTAATAAGCAGCTACTGATCCCTACTTTTATTTTCACCATAATAAACTCAACTTTTTGACATGATAGGCTTAGACTAACAATACGATCTTATTGACTCAATGTCATTGTAATGGTGTATTTTGAGAGTAAATCGTGAGTCTTAACGATAAAACTTGTTTTATACTGCTAATTAATAACAGAAAAGTAATAGAAAATCGTTTGTTTTAGCGCGTTTATCGGCCATTGTTCGGTATAATTAAGCCAATATTAATTTAGATATCAATAAATGAAAATTTTAGTAAGTAATGATGATGGTTATGCGGCTGAAGGAATAGAAGCTTTAGCTAAAGCAATGGCAGAAATTGGTGACATTACGATTGTGGCACCAGACAGAAACCGAAGCGGGGCCAGTAATTCTTTAACATTGGAAAATCCGCTGCGATTAAATCAAGTCGCTGACAATGTGTATCGAGTCGACGGCACGCCAACAGATTGTGTGCATTTAGCGATAACCGGTTTATTAGATGAAGAACCTGATATGGTTGTGTCTGGTATCAATGCGGGCGCAAATTTGGGTGATGATGTGCTGTATTCTGGGACTGTCGCCGCCGCCATGGAGGGACGATTCTTGGGCCGCCCTGCGATAGCTATCTCTTTAAATGGTCATACTGCAACGCATTTTGAGACAGCGGCTTGGGTTGCTAAAAAACTCGTCAGCGATTTGCAAACATCGGCATTGCCCGCAGATACGATTTTGAATGTGAATGTGCCTGATTTACCGATTGATGAAATTACTGGCTTTGAAGCAACACGGCTAGGACATCGTCATAAAGCTGATCCTGTGATCAAAGAATTAGACCCACGAGGTCGTGAAATGTATTGGGTTGGCCCTGCGGGTGAAGAAGAAGATGCAGGCCCCGGTACGGACTTTTATGCGATTCGACAAGGTGCGGTTTCCGTGACACCCCTGCAAATTGATTTGACGTCATATAAGGCGATTGATGGTGTCGCAAAATGGCTACTGGAGGCAACAAAGTGATGCCTGATCGCCGAGGTATCGGCATGACATCTCAGCGGACGCGAGATAGATTAGTAGCAAGATTAAAAGAGAAAGGCATTCAACATATTGAATTATTGAATGTGATTCGTTCATTGCCAAGGCATTTGTTTGTTGATGAAGCCCTAGCCAGTCGTGCTTATGAAGATACGGCATTACCGATTGGTCATGGACAAACGATTTCCCAACCATTGAGTGTTGCCAAAATGACAGAGATGTTATTAAACGGCATTCCAAAGAAAAAAGTCCTCGAAATTGGCACCGGATCGGGTTATCAGACGGCGGTATTATCGCGATTGGTTGAGCGTGTTTATAGCGTTGAGCG
Source organism: Piscirickettsiaceae bacterium (assembly GCA_024685975.1). Taxonomy (GTDB): domain Bacteria; phylum Pseudomonadota; class Gammaproteobacteria; order Nitrosococcales; family Methylophagaceae. The sequence goes on from JAIBDZ010000001.1 coordinate 67,554, forward strand.
AATCGAGCCTCTGCAAAAGCAAGCGAGAGAACGGTTTTATCAATTAAAATTTAATAATATTCGATTGAAATATAGTGATGGAAGTTGGGGGTGGCCTGAGCATGGCCCTTATGACGGTATTATCGTCACTTGTGCACCAGAGCAAGTCCCGACAGCCTTATTAGAACAGCTGGCCGAAGGGGGACGATTAGTCATTCCTGTTGGTGGTCAAAAACAATCATTACGTGTGATTGATAAACATGGTTCGACATATGAAGAGACGGTGTTAGACGATGTCACTTTTGTCCCCTTACTGCCAGGTCAAGCCTAGGATATTGGATGGGATTATTTTCTGGGCTGTATCAACGCGTAATGACATGGTCTCGTCATCGCCTAGCTGCCTATTGGTTAGCTTTGGTGAGTTTTACTGAGTCGTCATTTTTTATTATTCCACCTGACGTGATGTTGGCGCCAATGACATTGGCAAAACCAAATAAAGCTTGGTTTTATGCAGGCTTGACGACGGTCATGTCTGTTTTAGGTGGCTTGTTGGGGTATGTGATTGGGCTTTATGCCTTTCAAGCTATCACCCCTTGGCTCATTAATTTTGGGTATATGGATTCCTATTATTTAGCACAAAGTTGGTTTGAGCGATGGGGGTTTTGGGCTATTTTCATGGCGGGGTTCACTCCCATCCCGTATAAAGTGTTTACGATTGCAGCAGGCGCCGCCTCGATGGCGTTATTGCCTTTTGTGTTGGGTTCATTCGTTGGACGAGGTTTACGATTCTATTTAGTGGCGGGATTAATGCGCTTTGGTGGAACAAGGTTAGAAAAACAGTTGTCTGTATGGGTGGATCGTATTGGATGGGCATTAGTCGGCTTACTCATCGCGATTTATTTTATTCGATTTCATTAATGGGCGATAAGCGGTTGTGATGGATGGCTTGTGTTATTTGATTAGTACGTGTCAGCGATGCATCACGCTAAGGCGGATACATTGATGAGAGTGCTAGTGTATTTACTACTGTTAACGCTAGTCGGCTGTAGTGGTACCAAAGCGGTTGCTCCGGTTGGTGCATATCGTTCACAAGCACAACAACAGCCTCCACCTTCGGTCTATAAAGTGAAAGCGGGTGATACCTTATATTCGGTGAGCTGGCGGTTTGGTATGGACTTTAAACAAGTTGCCAAAATTAATGGAATTCGCTCGCCTTATACTATTTATGTGGGTCAAAACCTGCGGTTTAAGGGTAGTACACAGACAGCGTCAACATCAAAACCTCAAGTTAAAGCATCTAAAAAGGCGACGCCAACCAAGTCGAGCAAAGCGATTGCGGCGAGCAAAAAAACCCCAGCGGTGTCATCTAACCAACGTTTAACATGGCAATGGCCCGTTAATGGCCAAATTATTTCGACCTATTCAAAAAGCGTCGCAAGCCGGAAAGGGATTGATATTGCTGGGAAATCTGGCCAGAAAGTGGCCGCTGCCGCATCTGGTAAGGTGGTCTATAGCGGTAATGGTTTACCACGTTATGGAAATTTAGTGATCATTAAACATAACGACACCTATCTGAGCGCTTATGCACATAATAAATATTTGGTGGTGAAAGAAGGCCAGTTTGTTAAAGCGGGACAAAAAATTGCCTTATTAGGTCGAACAGGCGCGCAACGCGATAAATTACATTTTGAAATACGGCGTAATGGCGATCCCGTTGATCCAATGCGTTTTTTGCCTAAACGTTAAATACGTTACAATAAACGGTTTGATGTTGAAGATTAGATAGATAAAGTTGAGGTTGATTTGGAATTAGGCGCAACATTACAGAAAATCAAAGAACTGACGGGTCGTAGTGACGATCTTAGGAGGTATCTTTGACTATGAAGGCAAAGCAGAACAACTGGTCGAAGTCACGCGCGAATTAGAGTCTCCTGCTGTTTGGGATAATCCTGAACGGGCACAAAAATTAGGCCAAGAACGCGTCAGTTTAGAACGGCTTGTGACAACGTTATCATCTCAATCCCAAACATTAGAAGATGCCAAAGACTTATTAGAGCTAGCGCAAGAAGAAGACGATCAAGAGACTTTTGATGCGGTTCAACAAGACTTGGAAGAGCTAGAAAAAGCGTTAGAAAAATTAGAATTCCAAAGAATGTTTTCAGGCAAGTTGGATGCAAACAATGCCTATTTAGATATTCAATCTGGCTCCGGCGGTACTGAAGCGCAAGATTGGGCAGACATGATTTTGCGAATGTATCTGCGTTGGGGTGAGTCACACGATTATAAAGTGGATCTAGTTGAAGTGTCCTCTGGCGAGGTGGCGGGCATAAAAAGTGCCACCATCCATTTTGAAGGTGAATATGCTTTTGGCATGTTGCGGACAGAAACAGGCGTGCATCGCTTAGTGAGAAAGTCGCCTTTTGATTCTGGCGCCAGACGCCATACTTCTTTTGCATCAGTATTTGTCTATCCAGAAGTCGATGATAATATTGATATCGAAATCAACCCTTCTGATTTGCGGGTAGATACCTACCGTGCCAGTGGTGCGGGTGGTCAGCATGTTAACAAGACAGACTCAGCAATTCGGATCACGCACTTGCCGACGAATACGGTTGTACAGTGTCAAAATCAGCGTTCTCAACATCAAAATAGAGAGAATGCGATGAATCAATTACGTGCAAAATTGTACGAATTAGAATTAATGAAACAAAATGAAGAGAAACAGGCTGCCGAAGAAGCCAAATCCGATATCGGTTGGGGCAGTCAAATTCGATCTTATGTTTTGGATCAATCACGAATTAAAGATTTACGAACACATGTGGAAACGGGTAATACTCAAGCAGTATTAGACGGAGATTTAGACCAATTTATTGAAGCCTCATTGAAATCTGGGCTGTAACCTGAGACAAAAGATGACTAACGAAATAGAACAAGACGAAAACAGGCTCATCGCACAACGTCGTGAGAAATTAACGGCGTTACGTGAACAAGGTAATGCCTTTCCGAATGATTTTCGTCGTGATGTGATGAACGCTGAATTGGCTGCTGAGTATGCTGAAACAGATGGCGATACGTTAAAAGCTGAGCCGCGTCGAGTCAAAATTGCAGGTCGTTTAATGACCAAACGAGTGATGGGTAAAGCCAGCTTTGCCACTATTCGTGATATGTCGGGTGATATGCAACTTTATGTGAAACGAGATGACTTGGCAGAAGGTGTTTACGGCGAGTTTAAACGTTGGGATATGGGCGATATAATTGCGGCCGAAGGCACGTTATTTCGTACTCAAAAAGGTGAATTGTCAGTCTTAGTGGATGAGATTCGTCTATTAACGAAATCATTACGTCCGTTGCCAGAAAAATTTCATGGGTTATCGGATCAAGAAATGCGTTATCGTCAGCGTTATGTTGACTTGATTATGAATGAAGCGAGTCGCGATACATTCCGTATTCGAACTAAAGTGATTGATGGCATTCGACGTTTCTTAATGGCGAAAGATTACTTAGAAGTTGAAACACCGATGATGCAGGCGATTCCAGGTGGTGCGACAGCTAAGCCTTTTGAAACACATCATAATGCCTTAGATATGGGCTTATTCCTTCGCATTGCGCCAGAATTATATTTGAAGCGTTTGGTTGTTGGTGGCTTTGAACGCGTCTTTGAAATTAACCGTAATTTTCGTAATGAAGGATTATCAACACGTCATAATCCAGAGTTCACAATGGTTGAATTTTATCAGGCTTATTCTGATTACGAAGAGTTGATGGATTTGACCGAAGATATGCTGCGGACGGTCACACAAGATGTGTTAGGCACCTCGCAAGTACATTACCAAGGTACAGATTTAGACTTTTCTAAACCATTTCACCGTATGACGGTGGTGGAATCGATTTTGCACTTTAACCCGACGCTGACGGCAGAACAATTAGCCGATATCGACAGTGCTAGAAAGATAGCGGATGATCTAGGCATTGCTTTGAAAGACAGCTATGGCTTGGGTAAAGTCCAAATTGAAATTTTTGAGAAAACAGTTGAAGAAAGGTTGATGGAGCCGACGTTTATTACCGCTTATCCAACGGAAGTATCTCCGCTTGCGCGTCGTAATGATGATGACCCTTTTGTGACAGATCGTTTTGAGTTTTTTGTTGGTGGGCGTGAAATTGCCAATGGTTTCTCTGAGTTAAATGATGCCGAAGATCAAGCAGAACGTTTCCAAGCCCAAGTAGCAGAAAAAGATGCCGGTGATGATGAAGCAATGCATTTTGATGCCGATTATATTCGTGCTTTGGAATATGGCATGCCGCCAACAGCAGGTGAAGGCATCGGTATTGATCGTTTGGTCATGTTGTTAACGGATTCACCGACGATTCGCGATGTCTTGTTATTCCCGCATATGCGACCTGAGTAAGCTTAGTATTGCGGGCGTCTTACTGAGCAAATTTCCCGTAGGTTAAATAATGACTGACCTGTTTAATCACGTCATCATTTTTCATCATGAAGGGATGCGATGTAGCGATTTCAATATGGTCAGCCATACCTTCCAACTTGGTACTCTCGATGGACACTTTGCCATCATCTGTGCCGGGAATAAAAGTGGATAGGATAAGGTTAATACTTTGCGTGCCGGCAATGATGCCAACATCAAAATTGGCGGGGCCTAAGGTGTTAGGAAGACTTAACTTTCCGGTGCCAAGCTGAAGTCCTGCATCGCCATTGATAAAATGAAAACCGGGCACGTTCTGTAATGTGTCGACAACTTCGCTGCCTTGATTAGGCGGGCCTAACATCACGACATGTTTTAATTGTGGAATGGTGTGTTGTGAGAGATATTGCCGAACTAAAATGCCGCCAAGGGAATGGGTGACAAAATGGATTTCATCGAAATCGGTACATTGCTCCAGCGCGGGTGGAATAGCGATATTGGCTAAGTCTTCAATGCGTCCTTCTCTTGAAGGGTAATCTTGATTGATGACGTGATAGCCTTGGTCGGTCAATTGTTGGGCTAATACCGCCATTGAGGCATTGGTTCGAGCAAGGCCGTGCAATAGAATAACGCATGAAGCTTGTACGCTGGATGCCATGAATAATAAGCCGCTTAGCAGCAATAGCCTCATTGTTCGTTCGCAATGAACTGAGGGTTATTTATCAAACCCAAATAAAGCCATGGCTTCAGCATATTCATCACTGTTTTCATCTAACTCATTCACTAAAATACCGGTTTCGATGCCGAGTTTTTTGAATGATTTAACTTGGTCTAGTTTATCCGGACTGACGGCGTTATCGCTGCCTTCTAAGCTTTGAATATTGGCGACTTGTACCACATCAACTAAGTCAGGGCCAGGTTCGCTGTTCCATTCAAGGTTATTATAATTGGCTGGTACGGCAATCAACGTGTCGGGAAAGTCCCAGTTTTGTAGAATGGCGGCGCCGATTTTAGTATGTAGGCGCTCAATGACCTCATCAAGCGCTTGGCTGTTTTGAATAAGATCTGGTTTGTCTTCAGCCTTCATTAAAATAGGCAAAACACCAATATTATGGATTAAACCTGCTAACATGGCTTCATCGGGTTTGATGCCGGCTTGTTTTTGAGCGATTAATTGGCTACGTGCGGCGACATCTGTACTGTGTTGCCATAAGTCTCTTAAGCGAGTGTCGAGTCGGTTTGATGTCGGTTGGAACATTTGTTCCATCACCAAGCTGATGACGAGATTTCGTACCATGGTCAAACCCAAACGGGATACAGCCATTTGAACGCTTTCAGAAGCAATTCTGCCGCGATACAAGGCGCTGTTAGCAACTTTGATGAGGCGCGTGGATAAGGCGGCATCGGTAGTAATGATGTCCGCTAATTGTTTGGCGGTGACATCGGGTTCGTCAACAACGTCTCTGACGCGAAGGGCGACTTCAGGCAATGTGGGAAGGACTAACTTACCCGTATCGAGTTCTTGCAAGATTTCATTGTAAAATATCTCTTGTTGACTCATAACTATCCGTATTGATTAAATGTAATTTGATGTGAGAGCCATTTTCAGTTATTTTGCTGGGTTTGCCAACTGTTTTTTACTTATTTTTGGGTGATGTGTTGAACGACGATTTTCCTAGGATTAAACGCTTACCGCCGTATGTATTCAATATTGTTAATGATTTGAAGGCTGAAGCACGTGCGCGCGGTGAAGATATTATCGATTTTGGAATGGGAAATCCAGACAAGCCCGCTCCCGCACATATCGTTGAAAAGCTGACGGAAGCGGCACATCGTCCCGATACACATCGTTATTCTGTTTCTCGGGGGATCCCGCGCTTACGTAAAGCTATTTGTGATTGGTATCAGCGTAAATATGATGTGGCATTAGACTTTGAAACAGAAACGATAGTCACCATTGGATCAAAAGAAGGCTTGGCGCATCTAGCTTTGGCTACAGTAGGCCCTGGAGACGCGGTATTGGTCCCAAACCCGGCTTATCCTATCCATCCTTATGGTTTTGTTATTTCTGGCGCTGATATTCGCCATGTGCCGTTGATTGAAGGCGGTGATTTTTTTGCAGAACTGGAAAAATCAGTCAAGGACTCTTGGCCTAAACCTAAAATGTTGGTGTTGAACTTTCCGGGCAATCCGACAACACAATGCGTTGACTTGGAATTTTTTGAGCGCGTTGTTGCTTTTGCGAAAGAACACGAAATCTGGGTTGTGCATGATTTAGCTTATGGTGAAATCACTTTTGATGGCTATAAAGCACCGTCTATTTTAGAAGTGCCGGGCGCTAAAGATGTGGCGGTAGAGTTTTATACATTATCTAAAACCTACAATATGCCAGGTTGGCGTGTTGGTTTTATGTCGGGTAATCCTGTTTTAGTGTCTGCGTTAGCGAGAATGAAGTCTTATTTAGACTATGGCATGTTTACCCCGATTCAAGTGGCTGCTATTGCGGCGCTGGATGGACCTCAAGATTGTGTCGAGGAAGTGGTTGCAACCTATAAAAGTCGACGTGATGTGTTATGTGATGGTTTGAATAGTATTGGCTGGCATGTTGAAAAACCGAAGGCGACGATGTTTGTCTGGGCCAAAATTCCTGAACGCTATCGTGAGATGGGCTCATTGGAATTTACCAAGAAATTATTAAAAGAAGCGAAGGTGGCGGTGTCACCGGGTATAGGTTTTGGTGAATATGGTGATGATCATGTTCGCTTTGGGTTAATTGAAAACGAACATCGGACTCGACAAGCGATTCGCGGAATACGTGATATGTTGAGACGAGCTTAGGGGAATAAACGGTGCAATCAGTCAATATCGGGGTCTTAGGGTTAGGCACAGTTGGAAGCGGCACAGTCACGGTGTTGCGCCGTAATATTGAGGAAATAGTGCGCCGTGCTGGCCGTGGTATTGAGATCACGCGGGCGGCAGACCGAACATTAGATAAACAACGTGATTATGATGTCTCAGGCATTGATATCACCACGGATGCGTTTGATATCGTTAATGATCCCAATATCCATGTCGTGGTTGAATTGATCGGTGGCACTGGCATTGCTAAAGACTTAGTGATGCAAGCCATTGAACAAGGTAAACATATTGTAACGGCGAATAAAGCTTTGATTGCTTTGCACGGTAATGAGTTATTTGCCAAAGCACAAGAAAAAGGCGTGACTATCGCTTTTGAAGCTGCTGTCGCGGGTGGTATTCCGATTATTAAAGCAATGCGTGAAGGTTTGTCTGCAAACCGGATTGAGTGGTTGGCGGGTATTATTAACGGTACCGGCAACTACATCATGACTGAAATGCGTGATAAGGGCCGTGATTTTCCTGATGTATTAGCAGAAGCACAAGCATTAGGGTATGCCGAAGCCGATCCCACTTTTGATGTGGAAGGTATTGATGCTGCGCATAAATTGACGATTATGGCATCTATTGCTTTTGGTATTCCGTTACAGTTTGATAAAGCGTATACCGAAGGCATTAGCCAAGTATCGCAAGAAGATGTGCAATATGCTGCTGAACTCGGTTATATCATTAAACATTTAGGGATTGCGAAACAAACGGAACAGGGCGTTGAATTACGTGTTCATCCGACCTTGATTCCACATCGTCGCTTGATTGCCAATGTTGATGGTGTGATGAATGCTGTTTTGATCAAAGGTGATGCTGTTGGCCCAACACTATATTACGGTGCAGGTGCAGGATCAGAAGCGACGGCATCAGCTGTAGTCGCTGATATTGTCGATGTGGTTCGCGCATTGACTAGTGATCCTGGCAATCGGGTGCCGCATTTGGCATTCCAAGCGAATGCGTTAGCTGATACACCAATTTTGCCAATTTCAGCTGTGGTTACGTCATATTATTTACGTATTCATACTGATGATGAGCCGGGTGTCTTAGCAGACATTACACGTATCCTTGGCGAACAAGGGATTAGCATTGAAGCCATTTTGCAAAAACAACCTGCGTCACACGGCGGTACGGTGCCGGTGATTATTTTGACGCAAGCTGTGGTCGAAAAAAACATGGATATGGCGATTCAAGATATTGAAGCATTAACGACGGTGAAAGAATCAGTAATGCGAATTCGAATGGAATCTTTAGGTTAAACCGGCGTCCATAACAGAATAAAACGAGATTATTAAGAGGAAAAAAATATGCCATTTCGACCACGTTATACGGGTCTTATTGAAAATTACCGCGACCGTCTGCCTGTCAGTGATGATACGCGCCTGATTAGTCTTGGTGAAGGAAATACACCTTTATTGAAACTGGAAAATATTCCCGGTCTTGTTGGTAAAGATGTTGATCTTTATATTAAGTATGAAGGCTTAAATCCAACGGGATCATTTAAAGATCGCGGCATGACTATGGCGGTGACAAAAGCAGTCGAAGAAGGCAGTAAAGCGATTATTTGTGCGTCAACTGGGAATACCTCTGCGGCAGCAGCAGCTTATGCGGCACGTGCTGGCATTACAGCGTTTGTATTGATTCCAGATGGCAAAATTGCATTGGGTAAATTAGCCCAAGCGATGATGCACGGTGCGACAGTAATACAAATTAAAGGTAACTTTGATGAAGGGATGCAATTAGTCAAAGATGTAGCAGAACATGCGCCTGTGACGATTGTGAATTCAATTAACCCGTATCGATTGCAAGGTCAGAAGACGGCTGCATTTGAAATTGTTGAAGAATTAGGCGAAGCGCCAGATTATCACTGTTTGCCCGTGGGTAACGCAGGTAATATTACAGCGCATTGGATTGGTTATTCTGAATATGCTTGTAAAGCCGGTGATAAAGTGACTGAATCTTGTGCTTTATGTGAAGGTGAGTGTCAGTTTACAAAAGAGGTTGTTGGCTCAAAACGGCCAAAAATGGTGGGCTATCAAGCTGCTGGTTCTGCTCCTTTCATGCGTGGTGAAATGGTGGATAACCCTGAAACAGTGGCAACAGCGATCCGTATTGGTCATCCACAAAGCTGGGATAGAGCTTGGACAGTGAAAGAAGAGTCTGGTGGTTGGTTTGACGAATGTACTGATGACGAAATCTTAGCGGCTCAAAAATTATTGGCTGAAAAAGAAGGTATTTTCTGCGAGCCGGCTTCAGCAACCTCAGTAGCAGGTGCATTGCGAGATATTCAATCCGGTAAGATTCCTGAAGGCAGCACGGTTGTGTGTACCTTAACTGGACATGGTTTGAAAGATCCAGATATTGCGATTAAGCAAAGTACTGCGCCAATGGTGACGGTAGATGCGACTCTAGATGCGGTACGTGATGCGATTTTGAGCAATATGGCTAAATAACACGAAAAGCCTAATGTTTAAAAAGGGAGATGTTGTGATGACATCTCCCTTTTTTGTGTCCGTTATCTTGGAACGACCGAATGGATGACACTGCTGTATTCGAAAAAGACAACAAAATCAGGATAAACCCAGCGGGTAATCGGTGGTTGACCAACAGGATTGTGTTTCTGTGTGGGCTGGCCAAACTGTGCTGACACTTGCGTCATCGACATGCCACGGGTTGGCCTAATGACACCAGAAGCATCATTGGGCACTTGGTAACGTGGATCAGTAATTGAAATGACTTCGGCTTGTGTTGGCAAACAAGTTGCCATGAGCAAAGCAGCAATAAAAAAAGACCCTTTCATTATCTTGTTACTCCGGTGAAGTGATATGACTTAGCATACCGTTGTGTTAACCATAGCTCAATGCCTTGCTTGTCAAAGCGTGATCCATTTTCACTTATTGGTGTTGTTGTGCAAACTCAGTCATAAAGGCAATTAAGGCATCAACGCCTTCTTCTGGCATGGCGTTGTAGATGCTAGCCCGCATTCCACCGACACTACGATGACCTTTCAAAGCAAGCAAATGCGCGTCTTTTGCGCCTGCTAAGAAATCATTGTCTAACGCAGGGTTACTTAAGGTAAAAGGAATATTCATCCATGAGCGATAGGGTTTATCGACGGGGTTATGATAAAAAGCAGACTGATCAATATAGTCATACAGTTTATTGGCTTTGCGTTCATTGATATCACTGATAGCTGTCAAGCCGCCAAGCCCTAATAACCAGTCAAATACCAGTCCTGCCAGATAAAGTGCATAGGTAGGCGGGGTGTTGTACATAGAGTCATTATCGGCCTGTACTTTATAATCAAATGTAATTGGTGTGCCGGCGATAGTCTGACCAATCAAATCATCACGGACGATAACAAGGGTTAATCCAGCTGGGCCGATATTTTTTTGAGCACCAGCATAAATAAGACCAAATCGTGTTACATCAATTGGGCGTGAAAGAATGGTAGAAGATAAATCAACTACAAGAGGCACATCACCGGTATCTGGAATGTGATCAAACTCTAAACCATCAATTGTTTCATTTGCCGTGTAATGCACATAAGCGGCATCAGGATTCAGTTTCCAGCTAGCGGGATCAGGAATGGTCGTGAATTTTTTGTCTTCTGATGTGGCCACAATATTGACATCACAATATCTTGCGGCTTCGGCGATGGCTTTTTTGGACCATTGTCCCGTATTAAAATAGTCTGCCGAGGTTTTGCCGCGTAATAAATTCATCGGAATCGCGCTAAATTGCGCTGTGGCGCCACCCTGTAAGAATAAGACTTTATAGTTATCAGGAATGGTCATTAAACGGCGAAGGCTTGCTTCTGCACGTTGAGCGACATCAGTGAACTCTTTACCACGATGGCTCATTTCCATGATATTCATTCCTGAGCCATGCCAATCAAGAAACTCTTGTTGTGCTTGTTGTAAAACGGCAGGGGGAATCATGGCTGGGCCAGCACTGAAATTATAAACGCGTGACATTGAAAACCTTCGGTTTGCTAACAAATTAATAGCAGAATTATAGCAAACAAGAAGGGGAGTAGCGGGGAAAAGAATGAAGGCTAAACGCCGCGAGGGGGCTTTATGCCTCCCTCACGGCATTTGCTTTTAGATTAATTAATGACCATGACCTTCATGGGCATCAATTGCGCCTTCAAATGCGATGAATAATTCGCAAGGCTCAGCACTGACACAACGACCTGTGTGAGGTACTTTTGGTGGACCGTAAATGTACATGCCTTGTTTGATGTGGATAGTTGGCTGACCTTGGTAAGTCAGATCTAATTCACCAGAGATTAAGACCATGCGTTCGGCAGAAGTATGCCAATGAGCGGGTAAGTCAAAGTTACCAGGAACTTTGAAGATAACGTCTGAGTTAGGCTTCGATGGATCGCCTTGTAAAATACCAAGTTGGCAACCTTTACCAAAAAAAGCTGGGCAATCAGCCCACGTGATACGAGCATCATCCATTGCATAAGTAAATGCAGTAGCATGTGCTGCAGCACCGTGCTCTGCTTGTGCCGCGACAGGCAGCATTGCAGATGCAGCGACTAAGCCACTCAGCAAAATTGATTTTAAACTTACGTTTTTTTTCATAAAATACTCCACATTGTAGTAGTGATCATTATTGTTATTCTTAGCTTTTGAAAAGCCAAGACAATCCTACACTATCTCAATAGCGTTGATCTAGTCGGTATAACATCGATCTTGTACTAAAGCTTTACTAACCGCGGGAAGAGTATTTTTTATCTGCTCATACGGTGGTTTGATTTTGAAGATTGAGATGTAGAGCAGAGTGAATAGTTTGAGCCGTGGATAAGTTATTGTATGCCAGAACTGAGGAAGGTTTCGCAGTACGCGATAGAAGCTTATAAAAATAACTCGATGAGGGTATTGAGATAACGTTGCCCTTTTTCTGTCGGGCAGATGCGGTGGATATCCCAGCTAATCAAATCTTGCTGTTCTGCTTGTTGTAGGGCTTTATCGATGTGGGAAATAGGAAGGCCAGCATGTTGATAAAATAACGGTGTGGGAAAGCCATCGGTCAGGCGTAAAGCATTGAGCATAAACTCAAAACCAATGTCTTTGGTGCTGATGATGTCGTTAGTTAAGATATTGTTATCTGTACCAGCGGTATCGAGGTATAGCTGTGGTTGTTTTTGTTTTGATTGGCGAGTGATCGTTTGTTGCGCCGCATCAGTGATTTTACCGTGAGCACCAGCACCGATACCTAAATAATCTCCAAATTGCCAATAATTGAGATTATGGCGGCATTGTTGACCTTCTTTTGCGTAAGCGGAAACTTCATATTGTTGATAGCCTGTTTTTGCCATTCGTTGCTGGCTATCGATTTGCCAATCAATAATCGGATCATCATCAGGTAAAGTTGGCGGATGTTGATAAAAGAAGGTATTGGGCTCGATGGTCAATTGATAATAAGATAAATGTTGTGGCTCTAATGCCATTGCTGTTTCGATATCTTCTTTGGCTGTATTAGCGGTTTGCTGTGGCAGGCCAAACATTAAATCTAAATTGAAATTCTCAAAACCAACTTTATGGGCTGTTTCTACCGCCTTGATGGCTTGCCTGCGATCATGAATGCGACCTAATGCTTGCAATGAACCATCATTAAAACTTTGGATCCCAATCGATAGACGGTTAATACCTAATGATAAATAGTCGGCAAAACGATGTTGTTCGACTGTGCCTGGATTGGCTTCAAGTGTGATTTCTGCGTAAGGATTAATAGGCAGTAATGCGCGCAGTGATGAAAATAATTTTTCATAGGCTTCTGCGGAAAATAAACTGGGAGTACCGCCGCCAATAAAAATAGTTTGAATTGTTCGACCCCAGATAGAGGGCAAAGCTTGCTCAACATCTTTGATTAAGGCGTCGATATAGTCTTGTTCGGGTAATGTTGATTTGGCCGTATGTGAATTAAAGTCACAATAAGGACATTTTTTAACACACCAAGGGACATGAATGTATAAGCTTAGTGGTGGTAAGGCTGTGAAATTAAACATGGTTATTTTTTAATAACATCATGCTGATATTGCGCGATGAACTGTTTCATTGTTTTGCCTCGATGACTGAGTGCATGTTTTTGCTCAGAACTCAGCTCAGCGGCACTACATTGGTGTTGTTCAACCCAAAAAACCGGATCATAACCGAAGCCGTTTTCGCCTTGAGCTTTAGGTAATATTTTGCCTTCCCAATGACCTTGGCAAATCAACGGTGTTGGATCGTTGGCATGACGCATAAAAACAATGACACATTGGAACCGCGCGGTGCGATCAGCATCTGAGCTATCAGCATCTGAGCTATCAGATAAGGCATCTAGCAAAGCCTGTATATTTTGACTGTCAGTTGCATCAGGGCCTGAAAAGCGCGATGAATAAATACCGGGTGCACCTTGAAGCGCATCCACTTCTAAACCTGAATCATCGGCGATGGCTGGTAGGCCCGTCTGCTGACAAGCATGACGGGCTTTTATAATCGCATTTTCGACAAAAGTGAGGCCGGTTTCTTCTGCTTCACTGATGTTAAAGTCAGACTGTGGTATCAATTGTTGTTCAAAGGGAGATAAGAGCTGTGAAAACTCTTTTAATTTTCCCTTGTTACCACTTGCGAGTACCAGTTTTTTCATCATTATTCTGCTAAGGCGTCGCGTTGTTTTTCCATTAATGTTTCAATACCTGAACGAGCTAAATCAAGCATGGACTGTAATTCATCGGCACGAAAAGCATGACCTTCGGCTGTTCCTTGTAATTCGATATAGGCACCTGCATCATTCATCACGACATTCATATCTGTTTCAGCACTAGAATCTTCATCGTAGTCTAAATCCAATACGGGTGTTCCTTGGTAGATACCAACCGAAACAGAAGCGACTTGACCATGAAGAGGATTTTTTTTGATTTTTCTGGTCGCGATAAGATGATTGATAGCATCTTGCAACGCAACAAATGCACCTGTGATAGAGGCCGTACGTGTACCGCCGTCAGCTTGAATAACATCACAATCGATCGTAATAGAACGTTCGCCTAAGGCCGATAAGTCAACCGCTGCGCGTAATGAACGACCGATGAGGCGTTGAATTTCCATTGTGCGGCCGCTTTGTTTGCCACGTGCTGCTTCACGGCCCATTCTGCTGCCGGTAGAGCGAGGCAACATGCCATATTCTGCTGTCACCCAACCTTCATTTTTGCCACGTAAAAATGGTGGTATTTTTTCTTCAACAGAAGCGGTACATAGTACTTTAGTGTCGCCAAACTCAACTAATACAGAGCCTTCAGCATGTTTAGTGTAATTGCGAGTAATGTTGATGGTACGCAGTTCGTTTGGTTGACGGCCGCTTGGACGCATAGTGGGTTCCTTAAGGATGAAAAAAATAGCGCCATTATACGTGGCTCGGATGCTATTGATGGGGGTTTTCGTTAAGATAGGCGTTTTTATACGATGTTAGGAATGACTGTGATACGAAGCATGACCGCATTTGCGCGCGAAGAGCAAACAACCGCCCAAGGTGAACTGATTTGGGAGGTGCGCTCAGTCAACCACCGTTATTTAGATGTATCGTTGCGGCTCGATGAGCGATTTAGAGCGCTTGAAATGCCAATGCGAAAATTATTATCTGACAAATTAGCGCGCGGTAAAGTGGATGCCACTTTGCGCTATAACCCTAATGAAACTGATAACCATCACTTTAATGTCAACGAAGCATTGAGCCAGACATTATTAAAGCAATGTGACTGGTTAGCATCACAAACAACACAAGCAATGCCGATTGACCCTTTGAAAGTGTTGCAATGGCCTGGCGTGATTAAAACCCAAGAAATAGACCAAGATGCATTAAATGACGCCGTGATGACATCATTGACTGCAGCAGTTGAGATCTTAATTCAATCAAGAGAAACGGAAGGGCATGCTTTAAAAGGCATGATTATTCAACGCTGTGATGACATCGCATTGATTGCCCAATCGGTGAGACAACGTATGCCAAACATTGTCGCGGAATATCAACAACGCATGACAGATCGGATTAGCGAATTACAAGTCACTATCGATCCTGAACGTTTAGAACAAGAGTTGGTTTTATTGGCCCAAAAAAGTGATGTTGCTGAAGAATTAGACCGTTTAGAAAGCCATATCGTTGAAGTCCGTGACGT
The DNA here is from genome assembly GCA_024685975.1 of Piscirickettsiaceae bacterium. GTDB lineage: Bacteria > Pseudomonadota > Gammaproteobacteria > Nitrosococcales > Methylophagaceae. Next base: position 83,019 of record JAIBDZ010000001.1, read on the forward strand.
GTTGGAACGAGATGAACCTGTTGGCCGGAGGCTTGATTTCTTAATGCAAGAGCTCAACCGTGAAGCCAATACATTGGGGTCAAAATCAATCAATACTGAAACAACCAACCACTCTGTGACCTTGAAAGTATTGATTGAGCAGATGCGGGAGCAGATTCAGAATATTGAGTGATCAGCTCATCGCGGCATGGACGCGTTTGATTTGTGCATCTACTTGATTAAGGTGATGTTGTTTTATCCAAAAAGTGACGCCTTGCGGGCCTGATTTTGCTGTTAACGCGCTATGGCAGGGTAGGCGTAGCCAACTTTCAGTTGTAAATGTTTCATTGTTGACGAGCATGTCGCCGGAAAGGACGAGTATTTCTAAGCCTTTGGGGGCTGCGATAACAATGTCTTTATGGGCTGGCCAAGATTGAACCGCAACGTGTTCAATCTTATCTTTATAAAGTGGCACTGTGCTGACGCCATTGGCGATGGTTTGTGGTTGTTGATGATAATTAAGGTTGATATGGGTTTTGTCGTCAGGGTCAAATTGCCATAGTTTGACAAAAATTCGACAGCCTTCTTGCGAATACGGGCTATGGTGCGAATGTGGTGGGTTACGAATATAACTTCCCGCGGGATAGTCGCCATGTTCGTCTTGAAATGTGCCCGCTAAGACAATGAATTCTTCTCCGCCGGTATGAATATGATCTGAAAAATGGCTATCAGCTGCATATTGTACGATAGAGGTTGCTCTCGCAATTTCCCCGCCGACACGATCTAAAGGCCGTCGTAATACACCTGCCATTGGGGAGTTTTGCCAAGGCATGTTTTGGCTGTGCACGATAACGGGTTGGCTAAAGTCGGCGTTAATTTGTGTTTTCATGATAGTGAATGATACGTTTTTTTTGTGATTATGGCAGCTAGTTAAAAAGAAGATAAAGGGACAATTGAGGCATTGAGTGATTTTCTGTTTTTGATGTGTGGTTGAAGCTGGTATCCTTAATCTATTGCTATTGTTTAAATGGAAATGTGTACATGTCTGGTAGCCTTTTTATCGTTGCAGCGCCATCTGGGGCGGGGAAAACAAGTTTAGTGAATGCCTTAGTTGCTGAGCAGCAGGATATTGCTTTGTCTGTTTCGCATACAACTCGGGCAGCGAGAGTCGGCGAACAAGATGGTAAAGACTATTTTTTTGTGAGCCAAGAACATTTTTCAAGCATGCAGGCAGAAGGGGCTTTTTTAGAATCAGCCACTGTTTTTGACCATAGTTATGGAACGTCATCCGAAGCCGTTTTTTCACAATTAAAGGCCGGCGTTGACGTGATCCTTGAGATTGATTGGCAGGGAGCGGAACAAGTCAGAAGAAACTACCCCGATAGTACGAGTGTCTTTATATTACCGCCTTCGAAAGAAGCATTAGAAGAACGGCTGCGCGGTCGTGGGCAGGATGATGAGTCAACGATTGCTCGGCGAATGCAAGATGCGGAAAATGAAATTTCACATTATGTGGAGTTTGATTATTTGATTGTGAATGATGATTTTGAGCAGGCTTTATCTCAGTTGGTGGCGATTATTACCGCAAGACGACAATCGATGGCGATCCAAAAGTCAGTGCAAGCGCCACTATTGACGGCTTTGCTAGCCTAATGCAGCGATATTTCGTACAATAATTGGTTTTAATTTCGGGGAAAAACGATGGCACGTACCACCGTAGAAGATTGTTTAGATAATGTGGATAACCGCTTCCAATTAGTCATGGTTGCGTCAAAGCGCGCCCGTGAAATAGCTTCAGGCGCTGACCCATTAGTTGAACGCGATAATGATAAGCCAACAGTGATTGCACTACGTGAAATTGCAGCGGGTCTTATTGATGCGTCAATTTTAGATAAAACAGTCGACACTGTTGTGGCAGAAGAAGCCATAAGTGACGACGCTGCAGCAGCAGAATAATACGGTGAATGCAAAGCCTACGGTCGATTCAGAATTAGAGCTCATCCATGATGCTGAGCCTAAGTTGACCATTGATGATTTATGCTTTGCAACATCAAACTATTTAGAAAGTAGTCAAGTTGAGGCTATCCGCAAAGCGTATTTCTTTGCGGAAGAAGCCCATAAAGAACAAAAACGCCGTTCTGGCGATCCGTATATTACCCATCCACTTGCGGTTTCGCATGTATTAGCCATGATGCATATGGATCATGAGTGCATTATGGCCGGGCTATTGCATGATGTGATCGAAGACACTGAAGTCAGTCGTGAAGTATTGGCTAAAGAGTTTAGTGAAGAAGTCGCGTTATTAGTCGATGGGGTCAGCAAGTTAGCAAAAGCCACTTTTGAAACGAAACAACATGCGCAAGCAGAAAGCTTGAGAAAAATGTTGTTAGCCATGTCGCAAGATATTCGGGTAATTATCGTAAAGTTGGCCGATAGGCTACACAATATGCGTACTCTCGGGCATTTGGGCCCAGAAAAACGTCGCCGGATTGCCGAAGAAACATTAGAAATTTATGCGCCAATTGCGCAACGCTTAGGGATGAACTTAATGCGTTGTGAGCTAGAAGATTTAGGTTTTCATGTGTTATATCCTGTTCGTTATCGGGTGTTGGCAAATGAAATTCGAAAATCTCGTGGTAATCGAAAAGAAATTGTTGGTCAGATCACTGATTCGATTATGCATAGAATGGCACAAGAAGGTCTGACGGCAGATATCCAAGGTCGCGAAAAAAATCTCTATAGCCTGTACAAAAAAATGGTTGGGAAAAAGTTATCTTTTTCTGAAGTATTAGATGTTTACGCTTTTCGGATTATTGTCGATGATGTCGATGCCTGTTATCGTATGTTAGGCGTTGTGCATAATCTATATAAGCCGATACAACAACGCTTTAAAGACTATATCGCGATTCCAAAAGCTAATGGCTATCAATCATTACATACTGTCTTAATTGGCCCTTATGGTGTGCCAGTTGAAGTACAAATTCGGTCGCGAGATATGGACCAAATGGCGGAAGCCGGTGTGGCTGCACATTGGTTATATAAAGCGGGTGAAAATGTATCGGGTAACCTCGCGCACAGACTAGCGCGTCAGTGGTTACAAGGTATTCTAGAAATGCAAAAAGAGTCAGGAGACTCTATTGAGTTTTTAGAGAACTTACGCATTGATCTATTCCCCGAAGAAATTTATGTCTTTACCCCAACCGGTAAGATTATGACGTTGCCGAAAGGTGCCACTGTAGTCGATTTTGCTTATGCTGTGCATACAGATGTCGGTAACCATTGTGTTGGCGCTAAAGTAGGCAGACATCTTGTGCCATTGAGTACGTCACTAGAAACCGGACAATCAGTAGAAATTATTACCGCTGACTCTGCTCATCCGAATGCGTCTTGGTTAAATTATGTAACAACATCAAGGGCGAGAAGTAGTATTCGCCACTATTTAAAACAATTACAAGACGATGAAGCGACATTGCTGGGTCGGCATATGTTGACTAAAAGTTTACAGGCTTTTTCTTATAGCTTTGACGACCTAGATGAAATAAAGATAGCTGAAGTTGTTCGCCATTTTGAAGCCGAGAGCTTTGAGCGTTTATTAGAAGAAATTGGACTTGGTGATAGAGCGGCGTTATTAGTTGCTCAAAAATTGGTTTATGGTGATGATGCGGCCGAAGATGTGCCACAAGCACCATTGATGATTGCGGGCACAGAAGGCATGGTGGTCAGTTTTGGTCGTTGCTGTCACCCAATTCCAGGTGATCCTATTCATGGTTTCATTAGTTCTGGTCGTGGCATTGTTATTCATCAAGATAATTGTAGAAATACGCTTAGTCTGCGTGCACAAAGTGAAAAATGGTTAGCTGTTGCTTGGGCGGATGATATTAACCGCGAGTTTTCAGTTGAAATTTTAGTGCATGTGAAAAATAAGCGCGGTGTATTGGCCACTGTAGCGGCAGCCATTTCAGAAAATAATTCGAATATTGAAAATGTCATTGTGGATGAAAGAGACAGTGAGTTTACTGATTTGAAATTGACCATTGGCGTGTTAGACAGAATTCACCTCGCCAATGTCATTCGTCGTTTAAGACGGATTGATGTGGTCAAACGGATTACCCGATTAAAACACTAATTTTTGGAGAACGATAGCAAATGGCACGTGACATTATTCACACTGATAAAGCACCTCAAGCAATTGGTACCTACTCTCAAGCCGTCAAAGTGGGCGATGTGGTGTATTTGTCTGGACAAATTCCATTGGTGCCAGAAACGATGACGGTTGTTGAAGGTGATATGGCTACCCAAGTGCGTCGTGTGTTTGATAATTTATCTGCTGTCGCTGAAGCGGCTGGTGGTCGTTTACAAGATATTGTGAAATTAAATATTTTTCTGACAGATTTAAGTCATTTTGCGACGGTGAATGACATTATGGCGGAATACTTTGAACAACCTTATCCGGCACGAGCGGCGATAGGCGTGGCTTCTTTACCTAAAGATGTGCCTGTCGAGATGGATGGTGTGATGCACTTAGACGCCTAATCGGTTTTCTGACTTTGGCTGTCAACGACAGACAAGTAACCCTTGCGAGTCCTGTCACTGAGTTGAAAGGCGTTGGCAGTAAAGTCGCAGAACGATTAGCTAAGTTAGGTATTGAGCAGATCCAAGATCTGTTATTTCACTTACCTTTACGTTATCAAGATCGAACTCGCCTTGTTCCTCTTGGTAGTTTGAAGGCGCCACAAGAAGCGTTAATTGAAGGCACGGTGAGGTTGAGCCAAGTTAAATTTGGTCGCCGTCGTTCTTTAGTCTGTTATATCGATGATGGCACAGGGTCATTGATTTTACGTTTTTTCCACTTTTCTAAAACGCAACAACAGCAATTATCGCAAGGAACCCGTGTTCGTTGTTTTGGCGAGATCCGTCATGGGTCACAAGCAGTAGAAATGGTGCATCCTGAATATCAGATCATCGCGGCTGATAAAATTGTCCCTGTTGATGCTGATTTGACGCCGATTTATCCGACAACAGAAGGTCTGCATCAATTAAGCTTTAGAAAGTTGATTCAGCAAGCCTTAACATTGCTTAATACTGAGCATGTTTTACCTGAATTATTACCAGATGAAGCCCGATTGCATGATGCTGCTCATTATCAATTAGATGACGCATTACGATTTGTTCACCAACCGCCGCCAGATGTAGATATCGCGCTGTTATTAGATAAGAAACATCCGACGCAGCGTCGTTTGGCTTACGAAGAATTATTAGCGCAGCAATTAAGCCTACGTTTGGTCAAACAACAAGCGCAAGACTATGCCGCGCCGGTGTTTTTGCCTAACGGTCACTTGTATCGAGCGATGATGGCTTCATTGCCTTTCTCCTTGACGTCAGCACAAGACAAAGTGTTGACTGAAATCACCAACGATATGCAACAGGCGATCCCAATGCAACGTTTGGTTCAAGGCGATGTTGGATCGGGAAAGACTGTGGTGGCTGCATTAGCGTTATTGGCTGCGGTCGATGCGGGCTATCAAGCCGCAATGATGGCACCGACTGAGTTATTAGCTGAACAACATTTCCAGACATTAACTCGTTGGTTTGCTCCGTTGGGAGTGAATGTGGGCTGGTGTGTGGGTAAGCAAACAGCTGCACAACGTCAATTAGTCATATCAGGGTTAAGCGACGGATCTATTCAGGTTGTGGTGGGTACTCATGCTTTATTTCAAGAAGCAGTGCATTTTTCGACGTTGGGTTTGGTCGTCATTGATGAGCAGCATCGTTTTGGTGTGCATCAGCGATTGGCATTGCGAGACAAAGGAAAACAAGCAGAGGCATATCCTCATCAATTAGTGATGACAGCCACGCCTATTCCGCGCACATTAGCGATGACGGCTTATGCTGATTTAAATGTGTCGGTGATCGATGAGTTACCTCCAGGCCGTACGCCAGTCACTACCGTCGTGATACCTGATTCACGCCGAGAAGAGGTCATTCAACGTGTTTACTCAGCTTGCCAAGATAGGCGTCAGGTCTATTGGGTGTGTACATTGATTGAAGAATCAGAGCATTTACAATGTCAGGCGGCAGAAGATACCGCACAAGATTTACAAAATGTATTACCTGATTTACGTGTTACTTTGGTTCATGGCAGAATGAAGGCGGCTGAAAAAGAGGCCGTGATGGCTCACTTTAAGGCTGGCGAAATAGACTTACTGGTGGCGACAACGGTCATTGAAGTGGGTGTTGATGTGCCCAATGCCAGTTTGATGGTGATCGAGAATGCCGAGCGTTTAGGGTTGGCTCAATTACATCAATTGCGTGGTCGAGTTGGCCGTGGCCAGATTGAGAGTCACTGTGTGCTGATGTACCATCCACCATTGTCAGAACAAGGTGAGTTTCGTTTGCGCTGTTTGCGGGAAAGTCATGATGGTTTTGTGATTGCGCAACGTGATTTAGAATTGCGGGGCCCTGGTGAAATATTAGGAACAAGACAGACAGGGCTGCCACAATTTAGAGTGGCGGATTTGTTATCGGATCAAGATTTGGTTGATGTGATGCCGGCAGCGGCTGACGCGGTATTAGCGGTTGCTCCGCAACAAGTGAGTGCGTTGATTACCCGTTGGTTTGGTCATACTTTAGATTGTGGACATGTGTAAATGATAAGTAGGCTTCATGATTGAGTTAGTGAATTGGCATCCAGTGCAGCGTCGATTAATGCCAAAAGCATTGCGTCCATGGTTGGCTGAAAAAGGGTCTTTAACACGGCGCCTTCGCCGCTTTAATCAAGTTGATTTCTCAGTACAATTGCTAGGAAATAGTTGGATTAAACCTTTAGCAGATGAAAGTTTGAAGTTGAATTTGGCTATGTCGGCGTTAGCGTATCAACGAGAAGTATTGTTGATGGATGGTGATAGGGCAAATGTGTATGCCAGAACGATTATTCCACAGCAAACATATCAATCCATGCCGCATTTATTTAACCGGTTAGGTGGCCGCTCTTTGGGGGATATGTTGTTTTCTCACCCTTCGGTCGAACGTGGCCCGATTGAAATCGCCCGCTTACGGCCAGGACAATGGTTATATGAAGTGGCTTTATTTGAGCAATATGACCGTCCTGAATATTTATGGGGAAGGCGATCAGTGATGTATTTGAAGGGGATGCCTTTATTGATCAATGAATTCTTTTTACCAGCGATAGAAATATCATGATGATGAGCGGTAAGTTAATGCCTTATATGCAGCTGATGCGTTTAGATAGGCCGATTGGAATTTTATTGTTGTTATGGCCTACTTTGGCTGCTTTGTGGATTGCGGCAGAAGGTGTGCCGGATATTGATGTGTTATTTATTTTTACGCTAGGTGTCATCGTGATGCGAAGTGCCGGCTGCGTGATTAATGATTATGCTGATCGTAATATTGATGGGCATATTGCGAGGACACAAAACCGTCCATTAGCGACGGGCGCATTGAGCGAATATGATGCTTTAAAGTTGTTTGCTATTTTGGGCATTGTGGCATTTATTCTCGTATTATTTTTAAATGAATTGACGGTATTGATGTCCATTATTGGATTATTTCTAGCCGCCAGTTATCCCTTTATGAAACGATATACTTATTTCCCACAAGTTTATTTAGGGGCGGCATTTGGCTGGGCGATTCCGATGGCATTTGCTGCTCAAACGGGAGAGGTGCCAGCGATAGCATGGTTGTTATTTGTTGCTAATGTTGTTTGGTCGACGATTTACGATACGTTTTACGCGATGGCTGATAGGGAAGACGATATCGTGGTTGGAGTAAAGTCGACCGCAGTTTTATTTGGTCAAGATGATAAAGCCATTACGGCGATCCTCCAGATCGTTTTTGCACTGACAATGCTACTTATCGGTAGTCAATTGGCCTTCAGCTTTGTTTATTATGTTGCTGTATTGGTTGTGTTAGGTTTATTTGTGTATCAGCAGCGCCTAATACGAAATCGTGAACCTGCTAAATGTATACAGGCTTTTTTAAATAATAATTGGGTTGGTGCGATCTTGTTTGTCGGTATTGTGACCCATTATGCTTTGCTGACATCATGATGCAGTGTGATAGCGAAATGCATCACTATTCATCCATTCAATCTTATGCAACAGATTTGCAACAGTGCTTGTTGGCTTTAGCGCCGATGGCAAAGCAGTTACGCTTATTGGCGAGTAATACAATGGTGTGTGCATTAAGAACAAAACAGGATGGTGCTGGTCTTCGGGTGTTAGCGCAAGATCTTCAATCTATGAATGAGACAATATTGCAGTGTATGGAGGAAGGGTTATCAGCTATTAGGCCGTTGCTGACACTACCTCAATACATTGTCGATAATGAAACGGTTTCTCATAATGATAGAGAGCAAAACCGATCATTATCTATTGCTGTGCATCATGTTTTAATCTCATTGTCTACGGTAGAAAAAGTGGCCAAAAAAGGAGATTATATTGCTGTTTTCCTCAAGCTGGAAACAGCGGATGAGGAAACACAGGCACACTGTGAGAGATTGGCTGAGCAATGTCAAAAAGTGATGGCATCATTGCATCAACAAATGGAAGAGAGTCATGTATTAAGTGAGCGGTTATCTGATTGCTTTGAACTAAAACCTACGGAACTAGCTTTTCATTAACGTTGACGTTTCGGTCATTTTTGCCAGCTTCACTTGATTCCTTCCCGCCACTTTGGCTTCATAGACCGCTTTATCAGCATGATGTAAGAGTTGTTCTGCTGTGCGGATAGCGGTGTTTTTGTTCATCACAGCAAGTCCAATAGACAGCGTGACTGAGAGACGAGTATTGTGATCGATATGGAAGACGACATCTGCAATTGTTTTTCGGATCCGCTCTGCAATATCGTAAGCCGCTTGTTGTTCGGTATTGGCTAAGAGAATCACAAACTCTTCACCGCCATAACGGGCTAAGACATCACTGGTTCGCATAATCTCCGCCAAGCCTTGCGCTACTTTTTTGAGCACTGCATCGCCAGTTTGGTGGCCGTAATTGTCATTGACCTTTTTAAAATGGTCCAAGTCGACAAATAAACAGGCTAAAGAGGAATGTTGGCGTGTGGCTAGATTCACTTCTTCCGCGACCCGTTGATCGAAAAATCGTCGATTGTTTATGCCTGTTAAGGGATCGAGTAAACCAATACGTTTGATATTTTCTTGTAGGCGGGCATTGTCGATGCAAGCCGAAATTACAGCAGCAAGGTGTTGTAAAAATTGGGTTCCCATATCGGCTTGGAAGCGATTCGGACTGCGGCTACCTAAATTTAATGCGCCGATAAAGTGATTGTTACGGATGAGCGGTAAGATAGCGACAGACTGGATAACATGCGCATCAGGAAAGAGAAACTGGTGGCTATATTGTGAGTAAGGGGCCAATTTGGGTTTACGTAACACAGAGAAATATTGGCTAATAGTACTGGTGTCTTCTGTGAATAAGAGGTGTTTTCGCCACCCAAGTTGACTTGGACTTGTGTCTAATAACCGTCTTAGTTCATATTCTGGATCAAGTAAGAGTAGCGTGACATCGGAGAGGTTAAAGCGTTCACGATGTTGTTCGAGAATGATTTTTAAGAGTTGATGAAGCCCAGTGGAATTGAGTAAGCTCAGTTCGTATTCTTGAAAATTATTCTGCTTTTGCTCATTATGCTTAGCAATACGAAGCAGATTGTCTAGCTGAGATTGTAGTACATCAACATCTTGTGGCATGGCCAGGCGCTTTTTGCAGATGACAGGCGATAAATGCTAACCATAATGTCTTATTGTGCGTGCAATTGTCCAGAGTTCAATGGTTTTTATTCCTTGCTCTATCAATACTGCAGCGGCAGCATCAGCAGTATGCCCTGACGTTAACACATCATCAATAAGCGCTATATGTTCTACTTCAGGTCGCATCTTACACCGAAAAGCAGCATTCAGGTTATGTTTGCGCTCTTTATAAGCTAGGCTTGTTTGAGGTTGTGTGGCTTTCGTTCGCGATAAGCAATGCTGGTTCATTGAGATCTGTAATTGTTTAGAAAGCACTTTTGTTAATTCCGCTGCTTGGTTATAACCGCGCTGGCGGATCCGCATAGCGTGGAGGGGAATAGGGATTAACTGTTGTGGTAATGGCCGATTTAAAGTCGTGATGTGTTGAGCCAGTTGTTCACCGAGATAATGGCATAAGTGTATTTGATGATGAAACTTGAATTGAGTAATGAGTTTCGTGGCTGGGTAGTCGTAACGAAATAGACTAACACTGGCATGCCTAATGGGCGGTTTCGTTAGGCAATGACCGCAATAGTGTCCGTCTGGTGACGGCATGGCACAACGAGGACAATGTGGGCCGAGTTTGGGAAGGGATTGGCTGCATGCTTCACAGATACTGTGATATTCAGTTAACCGATGACAGAGTAGACACGGCGTTGGATGCAGTTTGCTGTATAATTGTCGGACTTTTCTTGTTAATGATCGCCGAACCGTTGTGTTTGTGTGCATTAACATTGAGATTAATCCTTTTATCTAAATGAAGTATTACCATGTCCGATAACAAGCTCAACACAGATAACATCATACGTCATGACTGGCAGGTCGCGGAAGTAGAACAACTGCTAGAGATGCCATTTGCTGATTTAATGTTTCAAGCACAATCATTACACCGTGCCCACTTTGATCCAAATGAAGTACAGGTGAGCACGTTATTGAGCATTAAAACAGGTGGCTGTGCAGAAGATTGTGGTTATTGCCCACAAAGCGCGCATCATGAATCGGCAGTGAAGGCCGAGCCCTTAATGCCACTAGATAAAGTTTTAGCTAATGCCCAACAAGCAAAAGAATCTGGCGCAAGCCGTTTTTGTATGGGAGCGGCTTGGCGTAACTTAAAAGATCGTGATGTCGAACGCGTTGCCGCTATGGTGAGTGGCGTGAAAGATCTCGGTTTAGAAACATGCGTCACATTAGGCATGTTAGAAGGTCATCAGGCAAAACGTTTAAAAGAAGCGGGTCTTGATTATTACAATCATAATCTTGATACCTCGCCGGAATATTATGGCGATATTATTACCACACGAACTTATCAGGACAGACTTGATACTTTATCGCATGTACGTGATGCGGATATCAATGTGTGTAGTGGTGGTATCGTTGGTATGGGTGAAAGTTTGACAGACAGAGCAGGCTTATTAGTCGCTTTAGCTAACTTACCTGACCATCCGCAAAGTGTGCCAATTAACTTATTGGTGCAAGTTGAAGGTACGCCAATGGAAAGTACTGATGCTTTAGATCCTTTGATGTTTGTACGGACTATTGCTGTTGCCAGAATCATGATGCCTCGCTCTTATGTCCGCTTATCGGCAGGACGCGAACATATGACGGATGAATTGCAAGCAATGTGTTTCCTAGCGGGTGCCAATTCCTTATTCTATGGGGAAAAATTGCTTACTACAGATAATCCTGCGACAGAGCATGATCAACAATTATTTGATCGTTTAGGGATTAATCGTTTAACAGAAGAGAAAACGGGCGACTGTGCCTCAGCGGCTTAAGTGTCACAATTACCTTGGTCTACAACGCTAGCGGAAGCGCTGGCAGAAAAGCGTGCCTCGGGGCGTTATCGTCAAACTAGAACGCGAGCGGGTGAGCAAGGCGTTAATATTGTGCTGGATGGCAAACGGTTGCTGTCATTTTGTAGCAATGACTACCTCGGTTTAGCAGCTCATCCTGAGATTAAGCGCGCTTTTACGGATGCCGTTGATAGCAATGGCGTGGGTGCTGGCGCGGCGCATTTATTAGCAGGTCATAGCAAGTTACATGATGAGCTGGCAGAGGCTTTAGTTGATTTCACCGGTCAACAGCGGGTCATGTTATTTTCTTCTGGTTATCAAGCTAATTTAGGCGTGATCGATGGATTGATGACACGTGATGATGTCGTGATTCAAGATAAGTTAAACCATGCTTCCTTATTAGATGGCAGTCGTTTATCGGATGCCAAAATGTACCGTTATCAACATGCAGATATGTCGGCGTTACAACGCCGTTTAGCAGGATTGCCTGACTCTGGAAATCGATTGATTGTCACGGATGGCGTATTCAGTATGGATGGCGATATTGCGCCTTTGGCTGACATCATGGCGCTATCTGTAGTGTATCAAAGCGCGGTGATGGTGGATGATGCACATGGTTTTGGCGTATTAGGGAAAACAGGACGCGGCACCGTTGAGCACTTAGGGTTACAGCAGTTGCCTATTGAAGTCGGGACTTTTGGTAAGGCTTTTGGCGCAGCTGGTGCTTTTGTTGCTGCTGATGAAGATGTCATCGAAACATTAATTCAACAATCACGACCGTTTGTGTATACGACGGCGCAACCTGCGGCATTAGCTGCTGCTACGTTAGCGAGCTTAAAATTAATCCAAAAAGAAAGTTGGCGTCGAGAGCAATTACAAGCATTGATTGCCCAGTTTAGAACAGGGGCAGCAGCGTTAGGGTTAACCGTTATGCCATCTGAAACCGCCATTCAGCCTATTTTGTTAGGTAGTGTCACTCGTGTTATGCAATATCATCAGGCATTAGAAGAGCAGGGTGTTTTAGTGGGCGCAATACGGCCACCGACAGTACCAGAAGGTGCTGGACGGCTAAGGGTGACTTTATCCGCTTCTCATACGGAACAACACGTTCAACAATTATTAACGGCCTTAGAGAAAGTCATATGCACATTACCGTAATAGGTCAAGGGCCGGACCTTGTGATGATCCATGGCTGGAGTATGCATAGTGGTGTTTGGCATACGTTTGCTGATGAGTTAAGCCAGTATTTTACTTTGCACTTAGTTGATTTACCGGGACATGGGAAAAGTGACTGGCAGAGTGGTGGTTTTGATGTTGAGACGATGGTTTCTACGTTAAAAGAGACATTGCCCAAACAGGCGACGGTATTAGGGTGGTCATTAGGTGGGCTTATTGCTTTAGCCTATGCACAACAATACCCAGACCGGGTGAAACAACTATGTTTAATGGCGGCAAGCCCTTGTTTTGTTGAGCGTGAGTCTTGGTCGTGTGCGATGGCAAAAGACGTGTTTATGAATTTTGCCGAACAACTAGACGTTGATCATGCTGCAACAGTTCAACAATTTCTCTTGTTGCAAGCACGAGGCTCAGCACATAGTCGTCAAACTATACGATCTTTAGCGGCCAAAATGAATGAAGTAGGGTTGGCAAAGGCTGAGGCGTTACGAGCGGGGTTAGCGTTATTGATATCTCTAGATTTACGAGAATTATTGGCCAATATAACGTGTCCAACAATGATGATATTAGGTGAAAGAGATACGCTTATTCCAGCATCAATGGCTGAACAAGCCACTTTGTTAAACGATGCTTTGGAGTCGCATATCATTATGGGAGCAGGTCATGCACCTTTTATCTCGCATGAAAATGAATGTCGTGAGTTAGTTTTATCATTGGTGGGGTTTAATAATGAGTGAAGCGTTTAAACCTAATAAATCATTAGTGGCTAAAACTTTTGGACGTGCGGCAGTGCATTATGATGATGTGGCAGTATTGCAGGCCCAAACAGGGGATGAGTTACTCGATAGGTTGTCGTTAGTGACATTGGAGCCTACGACTATTTTGGATTTAGGCACGGGGACTGGACGTAATGTGTCTGCTTTGAGCGCACGTTATCCCCATGCTAGTTTATATGCTTTAGATATTGCGCCTAATATGTTGCATCAAGCGAAACAATCATATCGTGCTACGTTAGGTTTGAAGCGCTGGTTACCTAAACAAAAGCAGCCGAGTTTTATTGCTGGCGATGCAGAGCAATTACCGTTAGCTGATAATAGTGTTGATTTGGTTTTTGCTAATTTATCATTGCAATGGTGTGATTTGAAGCAGAGTTTTGCTGAAATAGCCCGGGTATTACGACCTGATGGTTTATTAATGTTTACAACGTTAGGCCCTGATACGTTATATGAGTTACGTGAAGCTTGGGCAACTGTGGATGATTACCCTCATGTCAATGTGTTTTATGACATGCATGACATTGCGGAAGCCATGATGCAGGCAAAATTAGCAGAACCGGTATTGGATATGGATAAATATGTCCTGACGTATTCAAATACGATGGCGTTGATGAAAGATCTCAAAGTGTTAGGCGCGAGCAATGTCGCACATGGGCGTCGTCGCGGTTTAACTACTCGGTCGGCATTGCATAAAGTTGCGGCACACTATGAGCAGTTTCGGACGGAAAATGTCTTACCAGCGAGCTATGAGGTGATTTTTGGGCATGCATGGGCAGGACAACCGGCAAAACAAGTGCAGCGAGATGATGGCAGTATTGCGGTGTCTTTAGATCAGATTTCAGGTTTATCTAAATGACACGTCTCTTTGTGACAGGCACTGACACTGATGTAGGTAAAACGGTTATCAGTGCAGCATTAATCAATTTGTTACGACAGAAAAGTCAACAAGTTGTGGGTATGAAACCCGTCGCTAGCGGTTGTATCTTAACGCCAGAAGGCTTACGCAATGACGATGCATTAACATTGATAGCTCAAAGCAATGTCACGGCTCCGTATGATTGGGTGAACCCCTATGCTTTTGAGCCTGCCATTGCCCCGCATATAGCGGCTAAACAAGTGAATATGACGATTAACCTTGATGTTATTCATGAGTCATTTATCCAACTGGATAGCTTGTCAGACAATATTATTGTTGAGGGTGCGGGTGGGTGGTTTGTGCCCTTAAATGAGCAGGATACCGTGGCTGATTTAGCAATACAGTTAAGATTGCCGGTGATATTAGTGGTTGGTGTCCGTTTAGGCTGTATTAATCATGCCTTATTATCTGTTGATGCCATTGCTCGAAGTGGATTGCCTTTGGCAGGGTGGGTTGCCAATCAAGTGGCAGCCTGTACAGAAGCCGAAGCCATTATTGAGTCTTTGAAGACGCGTATCGCAGCACCCTGCCTTGGCGTTATACCAACATTAGATGAGACCAAACACGTACCGTCGTTAAGGTTACCTATTTAAGCGTTAGGAAATAAATACACTGCGTCGTTTTCCTGCCAGGTTGGCCTTTTAACCATGATTTGCTGAAATAAAGTGGAATTGAGAAACTGGGTTAACCAAGCTCGGATAGATGGGTAAGGGGCTTGCTCGAACCAAGCTTTGTCGACGGAAGCAAATTGGCGAATGAATGGCAAGATCGCAATATCAACCGAAGAGAGCCTATTCCCTAATAAGTACGGTTGCTGTTGTAAAATGTGTTCTAGTTCAAGCAGTGTTTTTTCACCTTGTTCTCGATAATCACGTTCACTTTGTTCTGGATAGCGGTCCGCATATTTATAGCGATCTAAATAATACTTAAAGTCACCATCATTACGGTCAATCAGACGTTTAGCTGCTGCCTGTTGTTCTTGTAGGGGTAACCAATGCTGAGGATCAGATTGAGAGAGTGCCCAAGACATAATGTCGAGGCTTTCATCGATAATGTCATGATTAGGCGTGATGAGTACAGGCACAGTGCCTTTAGGTGAGGCGGTGAGCAAGGCTGCGGGTTTGTCTTTTAAGGCAACTTCACGCAAATCGACTTGAAGTCCACTAATGGCAATCGCACTTCTTGCGCGCATCGCATAAGGACAGCGTCTAAAACTGTATAAAATAGGGTAAGTCATAACAAAATTTAATTAAGGTGACTGTTATTGGCTCTTAATTGTTCGGCTTGGCGTAATAGAATATGTTTGATGAGAATATCTCGATCTTGTTCGTTCATATGTGTAAAGGCGAGGCGAAGATAAAAAGGAGAATTAGGTTCTGTTGCGTCATTTTCATGGCAAGAAATGACTTTGGCAATGGCTTGAATCACCATACCCGACGAGGGTAGTGATACTTGTAACTTGATTGACGTTCGTGCCGCGAGTTGTTGTTCAGTGAGTAGAGCTAAACCACCACCGCTTAAATTGACATCAAGCTCGATATTCTCACTGATATCATAATCTTGTCGGTATACGACTTGGCTGAGAATATTGATTTTATCATTCAAAATACGCAAAGCGCGCGCGATATCACGATCATGGTGATTAATTTGATCGGTAATATGCGTAAATGCCGCTTGTAATACACGCAATTGCGTTTTTTCTTCATTATGTGGCCCTAGGCCATCATTAACAAGCTGTTGGCCTAGGCTTTCTGCCGTCGCTTCATCGATAACTTGGTATTGAATTGACAGCGTGTCATTGATTCTAAAATGTTGTCTACGTTCCGTATGCTGATCGTGTACTTCGGCCATGTATTATCTCCTGAACATTGCCTATATCATAACGCCAAAGTCAGGAGTATTGCACTACTGCATCTTGTTTTTAAAGTGTATCTGAGGCGTAATCAGCGAGTCTTGACCGCTCTCCTCGTAGTAAGGTGATATGTCCACTATGTGGCCAATTTTTAAACCGATCGACGACGTAGGTTAAGCCAGAGGTGGTTTCACTTAAATAAGGCGTGTCAATTTGAGCAATATTACCTAAGCAAATGATTTTGGTGCCAGGCCCTGCTCGTGTGATGAGGGTTTTCATTTGTTTAGAGGTTAAGTTTTGTGCTTCATCGATAATGATAAAGCGGTTTAAAAAAGTACGGCCTCGCATGAAATTTAAAGAACGAATCTTGATCCAGCGATGCAATAAATCTTGAGTTGCTTGGCGGCCCCAATCTCCCTCATCTGTTTGGTTAAGCACTTCTAAATTATCCATTAATGCGCCCATCCAAGGCGTCATTTTTTCCTCTTCAGTGCCAGGTAAAAAGCCAATATCTTCCCCCACTGGTACGGTAACGCGGGTCATAATAATCTCAGAATATTGCTTCATTTCAATGGTTTGGGTGAGCGCAGCCGCTAAGGTGAGTAAAGTTTTCCCCGTACCGGCTTGACCGAGCAAGGTCACGAAATCAATATTAGGATCCATTAATAGGTTAAGTGCAAAATTTTGTTCTCGGTTTCTGGCATTGATTCCCCAAATGGCATGACTTTCTTTGCTGTAATCGTTCAGAATTTCAATATCAGCAGTGGCCTCATTAGGGTTTCTGACAATGGCTTCTATACTGTTGTCATCACCAGGGGAATAAATTAATTGATTGGGGTACCAATTTTTGACGATGTCGCCAGTAACTTCATAGAATGTTTTCCCTTCACTGCTCCATGATTCTAAGTGTTTGAGGCTTTCCCAAAAATCAGTGGGTAATTCGCTAGAGCCTAGATAAAGTAAGTCAACATCATCTAAGACTTTATCGTTGTAATAATCTTCCGCATGAATGCCTAAAATAGAAGCTTTGATGCGTAAATTAATGTCTTTTGATACTAAGGTGACGGTAATGTCTTTTAAGGTTTGCTGTAGCCCATTGGCGACCGCAAGAATGGCATTGTCGGCTTCATATCCTGGCAGTTCTTTGGGTAAATTATGTTCAATTTCAGTTGTTTGAAAAAAAAGTTTTCCTGTTGCGCGTTGTGAGTCATCTAGGTTTTGGTTACTTGGCAAAGTGAGCCCTTGAGAAATATCCGTTTGGGCTGGATTTTCTAACATCAATTCATCAAGAAAACGGCTGACTTGGCGTACATTACGTGAGACTTCGGAGAGGCCTTTTTTGCCATGGTCGAGTTCTTCTAAAACAACCATGGGGAGGAATATATCGTGCTCTTCAAAACGGAATAGGGCAGTGGGGTCGTGCATGAGGACATTGGTGTCGAGTACAAATAAGCGTTTACCGGAGATGGTTTTTCTTATCATGGCAATCCTAATTCCTATGTTGTTTAAGTCGATTATGGGACAAGTTGGGATATGTGGGAAGAGAAAATTGCTGATGGCAAGAATGTCATCTAGATGTCAATCTACTCTGCTATAATGCTAGATTACGTAGACCACGATATTTTTTTTCTTTAACTAAAGCCTTGTTTAAGCATCATTTTTTTTGGGTTTTGTTAAGCTATTATTTTGATACTGTATTTTCATTGATGTGTGGCATGACGTTCCAGTAATAAAAAATGAATTTATGTTGCCTTTGAGGCCGCGGTAAGACAATAAAGTCTCCAAGCGAAATGATGTGGTGTTTAGGCTATTTGCGGATTTCGCGCGGTAAATGAGGGTTAAAATGAGTATGGATAAACTAGAAAATGCCATGATTGACTTGCAAACGCAGGCGGCTTTTCAAGAAGGTTTATTAGAGCAACTGAACCAAGTTGTGACCGAGCAACAACAATATATTATGCGTTTAGAGTCGCGTTTGGAGTCACTACAGGTTTTGGTGAAGAGC
The DNA here is from genome assembly GCA_024685975.1 of Piscirickettsiaceae bacterium. Lineage (GTDB taxonomy): Bacteria > Pseudomonadota > Gammaproteobacteria > Nitrosococcales > Methylophagaceae. Next base: position 101,276 of record JAIBDZ010000001.1, read on the forward strand.
CTACAAACGACACAGTTATCTCATGGCGAAAGTGGTCATGAACCGCCACCACCTCATTATTAAATAGAGATGATGGAACAACGTCGGTGTGTTGTTTTACAAGGTGATGATGTGTGGCAAAAAAGTATTTGTCCACGTTTATTATCTCGTTTTAATTCTGACAACATCATTGAAATAGCTGGATCTCAAAACGCTGTCTATTCTGATGCATCATTAACCTACTCTCAGGCTAAAAGCCTTATCGGGCAGGAATATGACGTCGTTATCTTCCACCTTGCAGGGGATGTATCTGCTGATAGCTTAGGTATTGTCGTGGGCACGATTCGAGCGGGTGGTGTTTTGGTTTTATGCCTGCAGGAGGTTCAAGCTGCAGGACGTTGGCTACAACGTTTTATGACATTAACTCAATCATATGTCTCGAGCGGGCCAGTATTTTATTGTCTAAACCCCAGCGATCCTATTCCAGCGTTATCACCACCGTCTCATGTTGAGATGACAACGACAGCAGAGCAGTTAGAAGCAATAAAGGCTGTACAGAAAGTGGTGACGGGTCATCGCCGTAGGCCTTTAGTGATAACCGCCGATAGAGGTCGAGGTAAATCAGCAGCATTAGGCATGGCAGCTGCGGAATTATTGCGACAAGGTAAGTCCCAGATTATTGTCACGGCGCCAAGTCTGTCGGCGGCAAAAATGGTGTTTGAACATGCCGCTCGTGTTTTGTGTGATGCCGAGGTGAGTACCAGCAAAATTGTATATCAAGGTAAAACGATAGTTTTTATGGCCCCTGATGCGTTATTAGCCTCAAATTGTGATGCTGATTTAGTGATCGTTGATGAGGCTGCTGCGATCCCCAGTGCGATATTATCAACTTTATTATCTCGATATTCACGTTTGGTATTTGCCAGTACTTTACATGGTTATGAAGGAACAGGCCGTGGTTTTGCTGTTCGGTTTTATGGTGAGTTAGAGCGACAAACACCAGATTGGCAACATTGTAAATTGACATCACCAATACGTTGGCGACGCGATGATGTGTTGGAAAAATGGAGTTTTGACGTTTTATTATTAGATGCCGACCCGGTCAATCATGAACAGGTTTTATCGGCTTCTATAACAGATGCTTATTGTGAACGACTTTCAGCTGAACAGTTATTAAATGATGAGTCGTTATTGCGTCATGTCTTTGGGTTGATGGTGTTAGCGCACTATCGAACACGCCCATCTGATTTACAAATATTACTTGATCAGCCTGGAATGCAAATTGACGTGCTCCGGATTGACGGTATGGTCATTGGTTGTGCATGGTCAGTATCTGAGGGCGAGTTAGCAGCTGATTTATCACAAGCTGTTTATCGAGGTGAGCGGCGGATTTCAGGACATTTGTTACCACAATCCCTATTGGCTCATACTGGCTTGCCACATGCTGGACAATATCGCTATCAACGCATTATTCGATTGGCTATTCATCCTTCAATACAACGACAAGGGTTAGGGCTGAGATTAGTCAAAGCTATGCTTGAAAAATGGACGGATCGTGATCTGGTCGGGGTGAGTTTTGCTGCGGATTCTGCCATGCTGACTTTTTGGCAACAATGTGGTTTTAAATTAGTTCGTCTTGGCGTTCAGCGTGATGAAGTCAGTGGGGCTTATGCCGCTATTATGTTACAAGCGCGATCTGATGATGGGGACAATTTGCTGGTACAAGCTTGCACGGCTTTTGGCGAGCAATGGGATGATCTTGTGGCAATGCAGTTTAAGACATTATCGCCAACACTAGTGACTTCCATCTCGCAGTCTTTAACCCAACAACCGATCAGGATTACCAAAAGAGAGCGTGGCGATATTACCCGTTTCGCTCAAGCTAAGGCGGGGTATGCTTTTTGCCAAACGTCGATACGTCATTATGTACGACAAGCGGTAAGGCAGGCGATATGGTTACAGTTAGATGACGCAACGCAGTCTTTGTTAGTTCAGCGTGTTTTACAAGGAAAGACCATCCCTGATGTTGTGGCAACGCTGTCTTTGACAGGGAAAGCGCAATTAGATAATCATTTGCGACAGGCTATCGCGCAGTTAATATTGCTCACGTCGGAATAAAATGTGTCGGCTTCCTTTAAATAAGCCGAAGCTAGCACGACCACGTGCTTCATTATCATATACACCGTTATTATCACTATCATTGAGTAACCAAGCTTGGGTTGTTGCTATATGACTTGTGATATCAATATGCCCTTGGTTTTCTTCACCGGGTGCTGAAAAAGTCATCACTGCTGTGCCTGCATTGATGGGCGTAAAGTTGGCACTTGATTGTCCATTATGAATTGTCATATTGGTCGCTCCTGTTTGTAATGTGCCGTTTGATGTTGTGGGACTACTGAGGCGAAAGTCGTTATTAAGTGTGAGCGTGGTGCAATTATCAGCCGTATTATGAACCCATTGATAACCATTATATTGTTCTGTTTTGATATTGAGTGATAATGGGGGTAACTCTGAGCCATGAATACTGTCTATGGCAATCCGTCCAAAGCGAATTTGTTGGCCGCTCGGTTCTAATGTGTGAGGAAGGGTCGATGCAGCAACATTATCACTGTCTTTGATTCGGGTGAAATTCAAATTAACCTTATTGCTGAAAGGCGCTATTTGACTATTGGATTGTTTGAGGTAAACGTAGACATCCTGTCCTAATGTTAAGCTTAGTGAGCCATTATGATTATCCACTAAGCTGACATTATCAGCTTGCCAATCTAAGGCAACGTAATGGGCTTTATCAGCGCCTAATTGGGCCGCATCTTCCGTGGGAGGTGTTAGGCTGAAATCACTTTCTGTTAATTTGGCAAATTCATCTTGGTAATTACGTGTGATAGTGCTTGGTGTTGCCGCGTTATACGCTGTGATGGTGAGTTGTGGTTGTGTGGCATAAGTGAAAGGTTCGCCACTATAACGATAACCGCAGAAGTTAGGGGCAAAGGTGCCATCACTGACAGTCGTGGTTTCAAAGTGATCAGGTATGAAACGTCCAATAGCTGAGCTAGAGATAAGATTTAATGTTTCGCCGAAGTATGGCGGAGTGGTTAGGTTAAATAGAAAGACACCGACTTCACTGATGGTTTGTTGTACCGTGTGTATGCCTTTATCGTCAACGGTCATATTAATACTGGGTTGACTGAGCAGGCCATTGTTGCCATTGGTTGGGGCGATGACTTGTGGTTGGATTCCAATACCGGTTAATGCAAAGTTGGGTGTGCTGGGATTATCGGTGAAATCAGTATCATTGTCGTCAGTCCAACACGCTGCTTTGACGGATAAATCAAAAGGTTCACCTGCTTTTTTGAAAATGCTGCAACTGACGTCTTCTTGTTGGCAGCTGGCATTATTGTCATCACTGTAACTGACAAGTGCAACGGGGATGCTCGTTAATGTGCCGGAGCCTGTGACGATTGAGCCGCTGCCATTGTCATAGTTTACTGTCAGTTGTAATTCGCCTGCATCGTCATATTGTGCTGTAAATTGTGCTTCACCATCGCTATCAAAGGTTAAGTTGATATCCGTATCAGGAGTAAGTGTATTGATGTTTTTACCATTAATGGAGACTTGTTTTTGCCCGGTCGAGGGTTGACTATATTCAGCCCCAAAAGAGAGCGTTTGATTGCCGACTAAAGCTGAGACACATTGTGTGGTATTGCTTCCTTGTTTGACCGCTCTGATAGTGATGTTATCTGAGGGTTTGCAAGCGGTGAGCGTCGGGATGTCAAAAGTAAAGCCGACTTCAGAGATAGTCATGCTACAGCTTGGGTCTGCGATATTATTAGCAAAGCAGGTAGAATCATTTGCTGCAGCTAGACTGCTATCAGTGATAAGTATCGGCAATGTTTTTGCGATGGGTGTATTTAAACTGAATGTTGCTTGGCCATTTTCGATAGTGACTATATTGCTTAACCATCCTGTTGATGGTGACAAAGTGACCGTGACATCGTCAGTTATTAGGCTTGAGCAATCAGCATTAGCACAAGCATTAATTGTGATCGACGATGGTTGGCAAGTGAGCCCCGTCGTTGGGTAATGAATTTCAAAATGGTCGAGTGATGGTGTATTAGAGCAGCTATGCACTTCATTCATTGCTGTTTGGATTTCACTTTGGCTTAAGTGAGTCGAATATACAGTTAACTCATCAATATCCCCTTGAAAAGGGGCAAACTTGACGCCTTCGCGTGAACGGTCAGACTCACTCCCAATCGTAGTGATGCCGCTATCTGTACCCCATGTTCCGGTATAAGTTCCACTGGCTTTTAAGTGACCATTGACATAAATAGAGCGGGTTTTATTGGCTTCATCATGGACGGCACTGACAAAATACCAATTGCCATCTTGCGGAATGACGCGACTTGACGTATCTAAACTGATAGGCCTGACATTGCGAGAGAAAAACCGTAATTTTCCTGAACCCGGATCATTTAAGCTAAAGGCAAACCCGCCTGAATTGTTATCATCATCAGCAAAAATACGTCCCGGTGTGCTTTTTTCGGAACGGATCCATGCGGTGATAGTAAAGTCTTTGTTTAGGCTTTCTATGTCTGGTACGGCAATATAGTCATTGTCCCCATTAAAGTGAGCATAACGACAAGTCCCTAATGAACCTGAAACAACGGGGTTGCTTTGAGCCGTATTAGCGCCATTGAGTGCGGTGCCATGATACTCTTTGGTACCTGAATCTATTACCTCTTCTGCAGTGCCAGTCCAACTGGCTTCATCAAAGTGATATTGAATGGGGGGGGCACAAGGCGAACTGGCGGTACGGTTTTGATCAATCGTTTCTTGGGTGATTTCACCATTATAGATCTTTAATTCGTCTAATTGTCCTTTAAAACGATAACTGTTGTTTCCCCACCACCCACCTAATCGTAAATGTGGATCAACAATCGCGCGAGATTGGTTCGTTTGTCCTCTTTGGCGAGAAAGCGTTTGTTCTACACCATTGAGATAAATTTTATTATCCAACGCATTATTATTGGTAAAGACCACGGTGACATGGTGCCAAGTGTTGGCTAAACCTGTTGATGAAATACCGTAAATATCTCCGCCTGCGGTATTGAACCCAAAACTGCCGTTATAAATCCAGATATCATGATAATTCCACCCTAAAGGCATAACGGAGTTTGTGCCATTCCAGTTCATCCAGAAACTGATTGAGGTTTTATCTCCTGCCGTCGTTGAGACGGGCAGATCGTTAATATCAATGGCGCCGCCATCAAATTGAGCGCCAGCACAGGTTTCAGGTTTACTGCCTGACGCTGGAGTCAGTTGACGTGAAATAGCCCCCGTTATAATGCCTTGGGTATCGCCCGTTTGATCTTCAATAGGAATGCTGCTTGACCAATCGCCATTGAAATCATAACTGGCAATCAGTTCTTCTTCTTGAGGCTCTGGGTTTACACAGGCTTCAGGAGAGGTGTAACTGAGATCGGCATTAACTTCGGCTTGTGTTAACGCACCGTTATAGATTTTGAATTCATCAATCGCACCTGAAAATCGGTAACTATTATCGCCATGCCAGCCACCGATCCTCATTCGACTATTGACGTAAGCACGGCTAGTATTGGGGCTGCTACGCTGTTGCGATAGGGCTTGTTTTATACCATCAATATACAACTCATTATTGGTTACACTGCCATTGGTAAAAACAGCGGCGACATGATGCCACCCATTCGCTAATCCTGAGGCATTGATACCATAAATGTCACTATTGGCTGTGTTAAACCCAAAACGACCACTGACTAACCATAAATCGTGATAAACCCAACCCATAGGCATGACAGAGTTTGTGCCATCCCAATACATCCAAAAGCTAACCGAGGTTTTATCTGTGTTATTGGTTGAGACCGGTAATCCAAAGATATCAAGACTACCACCTAGAAAACTGGCAGCAGCACAGGTGCTAGCATGCCCGAGCGAATCATCTGAATTTAATCTGCTAATCGTGCCATTGATCGATGCGGCGCTACCACCGAGGGTATTGATGGCTTGCCCATTCGTCACCCAGTCGAGATCGTCAAAGGTGTAATGGGCGATAGGGGTTGCAGCGTATACATTGAGTATGGTGAAAAAGTGAATGAATAAGATAATGAGAATGCGCTGTGTGAGAGTTTGAAGATGACGTTGCATAAGGTTCATTAGATCCTTGTCATCACACAGATTTTTACGATAAAAACGCATAATGCCACTCTATCACTTTACATCACTGATGCGAATGAGGATGTACGATGAAGTTCACAAAATAACGGATTTATTGCTGAATAGTCGCTGTTATCGTACGTGATACATAATCTGCCGAACCAAAAAGGTTATATTCACTTTTTGAGGTGAGTTGGTAAATATGGGTCACGGTAATATCTTCGGTATAGCTGCCTTGGTGATCGCATATGACAGTGACATCAAAGGTGCTGCCAGGTAAGGTCAGTAACGTACTTGCTGAACAGGTATCGTTTAGCACGATCTGGGCTATTCCCCACTCAATGCCTGCGTTAGCCGCTTGGTATGCACGAGCCGATTGTATGGCAAGTAGGCTAGTTTGACGTTGTGTGCTGGAAATATTGACCAAAAATTGCCCTAATAGTCCGATAATGACCAGAATGAAAATAGCGCCAACCAATGTCATGCCTCGTTGTTTATTCATGGTTGATTATCCACTCTCACTTGGCGAATGAGGTTGACAGATTCACCGGCATCATTACGAAGCGATAAGGTGATGGTGACAACACCTAACCGTGTATTGGATCCCGAGGTGTAATGAAATTGGCAGTCGGATATGAGGTTAGCTTGAATCGCACTTGCTGTGATAGGGGGCGGTAAGGGTTGTGTCGCTTGGATTGGGTAAGCAGAATATCTTAACAATACGCGGTTATCTGCACTTGCAGATGATGTATCACATCGATAAGTGATAGGGTGGTCAATAATGAAAAAACGTTGATCTTGTGAACGTAGCGGAAATTGAAAAGGTGAAAATGTTATATGACTATTGCTAGCATTAGTGATGAGACTGGTATTGTCGCCTTGGTAAGGGTTACTTCCAGCAGAGTTTAAAGGATAGATAACCAGCCTGTCTTGGCCGATGGTAATATGACTAAAATGAGTAAGCTCACCTAAAACGTCCATGCTGGTGTCGGCCATGTCGAAATCTAAAATATCCCCTGTTGGTGGTATCGTGGTGTTATCAAATTGGGCCCGATAGCGACCGCCATCGACGGTATGGAGAAATTCGATGGTTGTTTTGTCGGCAGAGACACGAATGCTATTAGGTAGGGCACTGCGAATGTCACGTTGTAACGCCCGCATGGTCGCATCGGCAGCATCGGTCAGTGTCGCTCGACGAGTATTATCGACGTAAGCTTGAATAGGTAGCTCTAGGACGGACGTGGTTATGGTAGCAAGAATGCCGCTGATGACAATGACGATCACCAACTCGATGAGAGTGAAACCTGAGTGTGTTGGGCGGCGAGAATTTAACATCAATTATATGGCGCCCGATAAGCCGTTAAGGTAATCGATGTTGTGCCAATACGTCTGACATTAACCGTAATGACTCGAACGTTATTGATGCCATTGATAGTTTGGTTATCAATGGCAATGCTGACGTTATAATCGTCTAGGTTCGTGATGGTATTGCCTGTTTGGTCTATAACGCCATTATTTATTAAGCCATTATAGTCATCAACATTATCAAATGTGGCGCGGCCTTCTCCTGCATTAGTACCATCGGGATCCGTGATGGGCATGGCAGTGACTTCTTCGATATAGGCTTCTGCGATGGCAATTGATTGTTGTTGCATAATAGGATCGGCGCTATGCAATACGGTGACATTGATTAACCCTAAGATACCGGCTAAAGCGGTACTAATGATCACGATACTGATAATCAATTCAACTAAGGTGACCCCTTGTTGTTTATAAGGCACGGATAAACCCTGTGGTTTGGTCTATCTCGATGGTTTGTCCGGCAATCGCAATAGTGGCATTTTCAGTGCCATTACTGGAGACTTTTCCTGATGGATAAAACGTGATGAAAGCGGGCTGTGCTGTCATAGTCACGCCGTTCAGTTGTTGTTGGAAACCAAGTTCATTTGTTGTTGGATGCATAACATCATGGTCGAAATTACCAGTATTACATGTGGCGGTTGTCATCACTTGATAAGAAGCTGTGCTGGCTTGAAACTGTGTTTGGCAGTTGGTTGCAATCGCCAATTTTTGGGCATAACGTAAAGCATTGGTGACGTCATCGACCATAGCGCGTTGTTCGAATGGGCTCGTTACAAAAAAGCGAGGTAGCACTGTGACGGACACAATGCTGATAAGCAATATGGCCATAACCAATTCAACGAGTGTGAAACCGTTATGAGGATGCGTCGGCATGGCAATAACACATATCAAGGCAGGAACATAACCAGGATATGAATATTTTGATTAGCAGTTATCCGAGACAATCGTATATGTGGGTTGTTCGCCTTGTGCTGAAGCTTGTTGATACTGTACTTCACAACCATTGACATTATCGAGTCGAAATTCTCTTCCCGTTAAAGTGAAGCCATTTAATTCGACAAGGTTGGTTAAGCCATCATTATTTTGTCTTGGATATAAAAAGCGAACGGCAACATCACCGCCGGCTGTTGTGCTTTGTAAGCCATCACCATTGGCATCAACCCAGCCATTCCCTGCAGGATTAACATTGGAAATTAAGGCTTTGGCGTGAATCATGCTGCTGGCTGAACGTAATGCACCTTCCATGGCTTCAAGCGATGCAATTTTGGCATCTTTTTGTAAATTAACAAATTTGGGTAAGGCGGTCGCGGCTAAAATGCCTAAAATGACAATGACCATAACCAGTTCTATCAATGTGAAGCCTTGTTCTTTTTTCATTGAGATACTCTTTCTGGATAATATATTTTCTATAAATAGATCAGCGACCAATGGCTGCACCACTTAAATCCCACATGGGTAAGAATATACCAAGGGCTAAAACTAAGACTATGACACCAATCACAGTTATGAGGATTGGCTCTATTGCGCTGCTTAATTTTTTGGTGTCAAATTCGACCTCGCGTTCATAGAAATTGGCGACCTCTTCTAACATATCATCAATAGCGCCACTGTCTTCACCAACAGAAATCATTTGTAATACCAAGGGAGTGAAAAGTTGGCTTGCGACGGCAGTACGAGTCAGTGATTCACCATGTTCCAACCCTTCTCGCATGGTCATCACTCGATCTTCCAGAAAGTCGTTATCAACGGCACGGCTAACGATAGCTAAGGTTTGGCTAATCGGTACGCCTGCTCGTGAGGCCATAGCAAAGGCTCGCGAAAAACGGGCTAAAGTGGCACGTTCGATGATGGAGCCGACCAATGGAAGACGTAATTTATATTTATCCCATTGATATTTCCCGCGTTCAGTTTGCATATAGGTTTTGACGCCGAACAGGAGAAGAATGAATGCAGTGAATAAGGCGGGCCAATAATTGACGGTAAATTGTGATGTGTTTATCAGTAATTGCGTGGCCCAAGGTAAGTCACTGCCAAAACTATCGAAGACTTGGCTAAAAGAAGGGATAACAAAAATATTTAGAATAATAATTGCTAACACCAATGAAACAATGACAAATAAGGGGTAGCGGGTGGCAGATTTGATTTGATCTTGCGTTTCTTTATCGATTTCAAGATAGAGATAAGTTTGATAAAAGGCTTGATCTAGTTGGCCTGTGCTTTCACCGACATTGACCATGCTAATAAATAATGGCGGGAAAATGGTTGGGAAACGTTGCATGCTCCCAGATAAGCTGCGGCCATTTTCTAGATCAGTGGCGACTTCATCAATAGCATGGGCAAGTCCTTTGTGCTCCATATGGGCTTTAATACCTTGCAAGGCGGGGAGGATGGAAATGCCTGCTTTTAATAACGTAGCCATTTGTCGGCAAAACATAATAAGGTCAGTAATATGGGGAGTGTCATTGGTTTTGAGTTGAAACCATTTACTGCTCGAATGAGGTGCTTTTAAAGTGACAAGATCAATCTGAATGGGAGTGATTCCTGCACTTTGTAGATAATTGGCCGTTTCATTACTCGAGTTAGCTTCATATTCTCCGGTGATTATCTCGCCAGTTTGGTTTCGCCCTTTATATTGGAAAAGTGCCATATTAATCTACGGTAATATCTAAGCTAGTATCATTGATGACTTCGATGTCGCTAGCAATACGCATGACTTCTTCTAAAGTAGTGATGCCTTGCATCGCTAAGTCGAGAGCGCTTTGACTCAAGCTTTTAAAACCGGTTTGTTGTCGTGCTTGCTCGACAAAAGCAGGGTTATCATTTTGTTGTAAGCAATTTAATAATGTTGGCGTCATGATGAGTAATTCGTAGACACCAATACGGCCTCGGTAACCGGTATGATTACATTGACTGCACCCTTGCTGTTGTTGGAAGTTAGCATTGTCTGGCAGGTGGCCATGAATTTTTCCGATAATGACTTTATCTTGTTCACTTAAGATATGTGGGGTCTGGCATTCAGTACATAAGCGTCGAATCAACCGTTGGGCTAATACGGCTTCTAATGAGGAGGCGACGACAAATCCTTCGGCCTCCATATCAAGTAAGCGGCTAACAGTGCTGATGGCATTATTCGTATGCAAGGTTGAGAAGACTAAGTGGCCTGTCATCGCAGCACGTAGGCCTATATTAACGGTTTCTTTGTCTCGCATTTCCCCGATAAGAATGACATCGGGATCTTGACGTAGTGCTGTTCTTAATACGGTCGGGAATGTGAGCCCAATCTTTTCATGTACTTGCACTTGATTGATTCTGGGCAATTGATATTCGACTGGATCTTCTACCGTAATGATCTTTGTGCTGGCTTGATTAATTTCGTTTAAGGCGGTGTATAAAGTGGTTGTTTTACCACTCCCTGTCGGGCCTGTCACAAGGATTAAGCCGTGAGGTTTTTGAATTAAACTTCGAAAAGCGGTGGCGATCGATTCGGGTAAACCTAATTTATCAAAGTTTAATAAACCTTGAGAGTGGTCAAGTAGCCGCATGACGACTGATTCACCATGTACCATTGGCATTGTAGAAAGACGGACATCAATATTTTTGTTTTTCACTTTAATGTTAAAACGGCCATCTTGAGGCAGTCGTTTTTCTGAAATATTGAGCCCAGCCATTAATTTGAGACGTGAGGTTAAGGCGGATGCGATGCGGGATTCTTCAATGATTTGTTCTTGTAAAATACCATCAATGCGTTGGCGAATGCGTAAGGCGCCATGGTCGGGCTCAATATGAATGTCAGAGGCTTTCATGGTGACAGCGTCTTCAAAAATCGCTTGTAATAATTTGACGACGGGCGCTTCGGTACTGCTGGTGGTTTGGGTTAGGGTTTGTAAGTCAAAATCAGTTTCGGATAGTTCGTCATCTAATACTTCGGCGAGGTTGTCGATTTGTTCGGTCTTTCGATACCCCGCATCTAAGTGATGGAATAAATCCTCTTCACTAATGGCGGCGACTTTTATGGGTTGTTTTAGTGCTTTTTGGATTTCATCATAAGCAAAAATATCACTTGGATCGGCCATACCAACTTGAATAATGCCATTTTGCTCAGAGAGCGCGATAGCACGAAAGCGTCGAGCGTGTATTTCAGGTAATTTCTGCAGAACGAGTTGATCGATGGGAAATTGTTTGAGATTGAGGTAGTCAATGCCTAACTGTCTTGATAATAAGTCGAGTAGTGCACTTTCTTGAATATAACCTAAATCGATTAAAGTCTTTCCAAGTTTTCGACGTGTTTTTTTCTGTTCTGCAAGGGCGACTTCAAGCTGTTGTTCTGTAATGAGTTGATTTTCCATCAACAAATCACCAATTCGAATTCGCTTTTTTATATCCACTGTCGTTCTCGCTCGTGTATTGTCTATGTCGATTGTGTCATATCAGTCTGGGAGATGCGAGAGGATGCGTTAGATTTATTGCATTATGACCCAAATTTTGTCGTTTTCATCACATTCTATTGGATAGGCGATAAGGTGGTCGTCACGGCATGGACCACTGATACAGTATCCATCAGATGGGTTAAAGAGCGCGCCATGTGTGGCACATTGAATATGGGTGCGTTCGATAGAAAGAAAGTCATCAGGTTGCCAATTGAGGGGGACACCTAAATGAGGACAATGGTTTTTATAGCAATAGAGTTGGTCTTCATAACGCACGAGGATGACGCTAATTGGGCTCCCATTTTCTTCAAGTGGTAAGGCAAATTCTCGGGTGGTTAATTCATGGATATCATTGGTATGGCAAAGAAAATGACGAGACATAATTATGATTCTTTAAAAGTGAAGTCTGTCAGGACATTATCAAGTCCTGTTTGTTGGCAGGCATGACTGGCGAGTTGAGTGGCGAAAGCCAATGCTTGTGTTATGGAGTGTTGTTTGATGAATTGTCCGATCATTGCTGCATTAAACGTGTCGCCTGCACCGATAGTATCGTTTAAAAGAATTGTTGGGGTTGGGTGATGATATTGCGTTCCTACATGATCGATCGCCCAAGCACCGTCACTTCCCCAAGTACAGGTAGCGGGTGTGGCATAGTGTTGTGCAATGTCAGTTAATAAGGTGCTGGCTTGCTGGTGACCTTGGCTGAGTGCATAGTTTTTTGAGAAAAAAAGGTAGTCAGCAAAAGGGAGTAACGTGTGAATGCCTGGTCTGTCTTTCTCAATTTCAATTGAACAAGGAAGGGTAGGAGCCTGTTGTTTGAGATGGGCTAACATACGTGTGGTTTCGTCGATATGTCGACCTTCAAAATGGATCCAATCAAACTGGTTGAGATCGATTTGTTTGAAATGTTCAAAGTCATATTCAGGGCAGTCACGCTGGTGCACGATAGTTCGACTACCATTGTCTTGGGCTAGAGTGATATACGATGTTGGCATGATGCCGGTAGTTTTATGCCAGCAAGCATCGGTGTTAATGCGATGGTGGGATAGGTTGTCGATAATGACTTGGCTATCAGGGGAATGAATCAGGACACCGGCCCAATGGCATTGGTGTCCTAATTGACTGAGAATAGATAAAGTATTGGTGGCGTTCCCGCCACGTATTTTATGCTGTTCGATAGCCCTGACTTCACTATCTTGGTCTGGGTATTGTGGCACAACATTGACAATATCTAGGGTCGCGATGCCGACGGCAAGGATTTTAGCCATAACTAAATGGTGTCAAATATTTGCCCGATTTGACGTGTAATGTCATTGACATCGCCCGTGCCGGCAATGGTGTGTAATTTGTTTTGTTGTTGGTAATAATTGACTAATGGTGATGTTTGTTGCTCGTAGACATTGAGTCGGTTAGCAATTGTTTCTTCAACATCATCAGCACGTTGGAAAAGTTCGCCTCCGCAATTATCGCAGATGCCTTCTTTTTGTGGTGGTGACAAGTGAACGTTATAGATTGCACCGCAGTCTTTGCAAGTACGACGGCCAGTAAGACGTTGCATGAGCTCTTCAAAGGCGACATCTAATAAGACGACACCTTGTAAAGGTTGATTAAGATCAGCCAGCATCGTATCTAAGGCTTCAGCTTGAGGGATATTACGTGGGAAACCATCTAAAATATAACCATTTTTAGCATCTTGCTGAGAAATACGTTCTTTAATTAACCCCACAACAATGTCATCGGATACCAGAGCTCCGGCATCCATAGCGGCTTTGGCTTTTTGCCCTAACTCACTTCCTGCTGCCACTGCTGCGCGCAATAAGTCGCCAGTCGAAATTTGTGGAATGGCATATTGTTTGGATAAGACGACGCCTTGAGTTCCTTTACCTGAACCTGGCGCGCCGAGTAGTACTGTTCTCATGAATTGCCTCAAACGATGAATGTGAAATAAGCGGTCAGGCTGTGACCAACACTGACGTCAAGCTAGCAATTTTATCATTGACTTGCTGCATGATGATAGGGAGTTGTTGAGGATCCAGTTTGAGTTCTTTCCACGCTCGCTTATCAAACCGCGGTACATGGCGGTCTCCGGCATGTCCAAAGTGGCCGGTGCTGGTGACCATAATATCAGCCACGTGCACAACCGCGACTTCGATTGGGAAAACAGGGGCTTGTGTAGGAGTGTGATGATAGCGAATGACTTCTAACAAAGCTATGGGCAAATTCCATTTCTGGGCTAAGGCTTCTCCCACTTCAGTGTGGTCAAACCCAAAGAGCCTTTTTTCAGCTTCATAGACCGTTTCTTGGCCAAATAGCGCGCTGGTAATCGCTTCTTTAGCGAGCTCAGGAATGGTTTGGTATAGCACAAGACTACCAATATTTTGTAATAAACCTGCGATAAAATATTGCTCTGTCGAGGCTAACTTACATTGCTTTGCGACTAGGCTTGACGTGATTGCACAGGCAATACTATGTCGCCAGAAGTCATCCATTTTAATTAAGTCGGCGGGAATGCCTTTAAAGGCATTAATAACGGATGTGGCGAGGACTAATTGTGTTAATTCACGGGTGCCGACAATGGTGATTGCTCTTGAAATAGTGCTGATTTGAGAGGGGAAACCATAGTAAGGACTGTTAACAATTTTAAGCAGGCGGGATGTTAAAGCAGGATCAGTATTAATGACTTGGCTAATATCTTCTGCTGATGCATTGTCATCATGGATTAACGCATCTAATTGTGAATACGTCGTGGGTGGGGAAACTAAATCGAGTGACTTTCCTATCAATGTATCTGGTGTGAATGACATGATTATTCGTCCTCAGATGCTGTATCAGTAGACTCAAGCTCCATGGTGAGGAGAACTTGGATGACGGGATCATCTAGATCATTATGGCGAAATAGTGATTCACGAGCATGTTGAGTTGCTTTCGATTCATTATGTTGTTCAGACATGATTTATTGCACCTTAAGTGTCGATAATTGTGTTATCGCTTGACCAATGCTGGTACCAAACCGACCGGCAAAACGGTCTAGGTAATTTGGCTGCGGTGTGTAATCGACGATGGTTTCTGCACCAATGATTTCTCTTGCAACGGTACTACTATTGGCTAAACCATCGATTAGACCTAATGGTAATGCTTGTTCACCAGACCAAAACAGGCCTGAGAAGAGATCGGGATCATCAGCTAGTTTATCGCCTCGACCTGCTTTGACGACATCGATAAATTGTTGATGAATATTATTTAGCATTGATTTTGCGTGTTGAATATCGTGTTCTTTCATTGGTAAGAATGGGTCAAGGAAGGCTTTATTTTCACCTGCCGTTAATGAACGGCGTTCCACGCCGATTTTTTCAATCACGTCGGTAAAACCAAAACTATCCATGCGTACTCCAATTGAGCCAACAATGCTTGCTTTGTCAGCATAAATTTCATTGGCGCTGGCGGCAATATAGTAACCGCCGGAAGCACACACATCTTGAATGACGGCATAGACGGGGAAGTTAGGCCGAGTTTGTTTTAGACGTTTGATTTCATCATTGATAATACCGGCTTGTACTGGGCTACCGCCGGGGGTATTGAGTCTTAGAATCAAACCTTGTGCCTGTTCATTATCAAAGGCATCACGAATCCCCGTGACGATAGTATCGGCATTGGCATCCGCGTCCGCTGCAATGACACCATTGATGTCAACTAAAGCTGTATGGGCTTGGGTATGGGACTGAATTTCTGTGTTACCTGACATGGCCACAATAAAGATAGCGACTAGGTATAAAAGAACTAGTCCTTTAAAAACATAACTCCAACGGCGGCTAGCACGTTGTTCTTTGATGGCTGCAAAAGCGAGGTCTTGTAATACTTTACGTTCCCATGGGTTGTCATCTGCTTGACTTGACGTGTTGCGGTTATTCTCTGGAGGAAAGTCGCCAAAAGATGTCATTGTTTCGTCCATTTAAAGTAGTCAAAGGTAAACCTCATCATACCAAAAGTTGACGATTATGTAGTTGATGAACTTAGCCATTGTTGGACTTGGTGCAAGTTTTTGGCAATAAATTTTGGCTTGCAGGCGGATAAAGCATCAATATCATGGGCACCGTGAGTGACGGCGATACAGTCTGCACGGGCATTATGAGCCATATTGAGATCATGGCTGGTATCCCCGATCATCAAGGTTCTTTTTGGGGTTACGCCTAAAAAATCCATCAATTGCTCTAACATATCAGGGTGGGGTTTTGAGTGACATTCATCGACGCATCGAGTGGCATGAAAGTAGTCGACTAGTGCGGTATTTTGCAAAACCTTATCTAAACCGCGCCGACTTTTTCCTGTTGCAACGCCTAGAAAATATTGTTGCTGATGTAAATCGATAATTAACTCACGAGCTTGGTCGAATAATGGCGCTTGTTCTGGTTGGTTTAGCCAGTTTTGCTGATAGCGAAGTCCGAGTTGATAGCGGGTGTCATCGTCGAGTTCTGGATAAAGTGTCAAGACAGCTTCATTTAAACCAAGCCCGATGATGTGACTGACCGTGTGATCAGGTAATGCTGGCAGGCCTAATTGCTGAATACCCAGTTGCATGGCATCAATGATTTGACGTGTCGAATCCATTAAGGTGCCATCCCAGTCAAAAACTATCAGATCGTAAATTTTCATTATGTATTTTCTAATGCCGTTATTATGTGTTGAAGTGCGTCGGGTATTGGGGCTTCGATATCCAGTGTTTGTCCACTCGTTGGGTGTGTAATGCCAAGTTTCCATGCATGTAAGAAAAGACGTTTTAACCCTATTTTTTTCATGACTTTATTAAAAGCGCGATCACCGTATTTGTCATCTCCAGCTAAAGGATGACCGAGATGTTCTGCATGGACACGAATTTGATGTGTTCGTCCCGTAAACAACACAACTTCAGTTAATTGTGCACTGTTGTATTGAGCTAACGGAATAAATAAGCTTTCAGCGTGTTTTCCTTCAGGATCAATTCTGACCATACGTTCGCCTGATGAGAGCGTGTTTTTTTGCATAGGAGCCGTCACGCGCTTTTCTTGCTGACCCCAATGCCCCTTGAGTAAGGTCAAATAACGTTTATTAATGTCATGTTGGATCATTTGTTGTTGTAAGTTCAGCAAAGCAGGGCGGGTTTTTGCTAATAGCAAACAACCCGATGTGTCACGATCGAGACGATGTACCAGTTCTAAAAAAGGCAATTCAGGGCGAATAATACGTAAAGCTTCGATGATACCTTGTTCTATGCCACTACCAGCATGAACAGCAAGGCCTGAGGGTTTGTTGAGAATAAGTAGATCGTCATCTTCAATAAGAATATTATCGAGAAGTTGTTGTTTGACCCTATCATTCACCGTAGTAATGACGGTTTTTTCTTGTGTGTGTAATGGTGGGATTCGAACACTATCACCGAGTTCAAGTTTATAGGTTTGTTTTTTCCTGCCTTTGTTAACACGCACTTCGCCTTTGCGCAAAGCACGGTAAATACGGCTTTTGGGAATGTTTTTATCAATAGACAGTAAAAAGTTATCAAGCCTTTGTCCTGCGTTGGATGCTGTTATTTCAATGAATTGAACAGCGCGCGTTTTATTGTTGCTTGATGTCATAGAAATCTTTTTATTTTACTATTGCTGATAAAGGGGTTGGCTGTTATAGTCAATGGCTGGTCGGGCATAGAGAACGGTAGTATACCGGATTTTTATGCTGAAAAGACCGTGTAAGGGTGACGTCGCTCCCACGTTTTGGTTGATGCGGTGGTTGCTAAAAAGTTTTCATTAAGTGCACGGCTGGCATGAGCTAGGCGTGATGGGTGCTCAAATAAAGAGCAAAGAAATTAAGTGGTTCCCACGCAATTAGTGATAGTACAAAATTCACTAAGTTAAAACTCAGGTCAGTAATTAGAGTTAGTGTGCATATCAGGCCTGCTACGCCAAGGGGCGAAGCGCCGATATTGAGAGTAAGTCGTTAAAAGGCGACCCAATCAGTTTAGATTTGTTAAGGAACAAAATAAGCTACAGGACAGGACACAATGCGCAAATGTAAGACGCGTTGTAACTAGACATAATTGCAAATCAGATCAGATTGCTGAGCAAACAGGACATGTTATGCACAGCAAGCCCTTCCAGATGAAGGGTAAGTTAGCGTGTGGGCCTCAATAAGAGGTTAAAGCATGAAGCGAATTTTAATTAACGCCACTCATGAAGAAGAGTTGCGTGTAGCGATGATCGATGGTCAACGCTTGTTTGATCTAGATATTGCCATTCCGTCAAAAGAACAGAAAAAAGGCAATATATACAAAGGAAAAATTACCCGCGTTGAGCCTAGTTTAGAAGCCGTTTTTGTTGATTATGGTTCTGAAAAACAAGGTTTCCTTCCATTAAAAGATATTTCAAAAAGTTATTTCAAAGTAAAAAAAGACTCTGATGGCGAGTCTAACGGCCGGATCAATGTTCAAGATGTTTTATCTGTAGGACAAGAGCTCGTCGTTCAAGTCGAAAAAGAAGAGCGAGGCAATAAAGGCGCTGCGCTCACCACCATGATCAGTCTTGCTGGCCGTTATCTTGTCTTAATGCCAAATAGTCCACGTGCTGGTGGGATTTCACGTCGTATTGAAGGTGATGAGCGGGCTGAACTCCAAGAAGCGTTGCGATCGTTAGAAGTGCCAGAAGGCATGGGTATGATTGTTCGTACAGCCGGTGTGGGCAAACAAGCCGAAGAATTGCAATGGGATTTAGAATACTTAATTCAATTGTGGACGGCGATTGATGGTGCAACTAATGAACGTGCAGCACCGTTTTTGGTGTACCAAGAAAGTAATATCATCATCCGTGCTCTACGTGACTATTTACGTAAAGATATTGGTGAAATCTTAGTTGATTCACCTGAAGTGTATCAAACGGGTTACGATTTTATGCGCATGGTGATGCCGCATGAATTGAATAAGTTCAAGTTATACCAAGATAAAGTTCCTTTATTTACACGTTTCCAAATTGAAAGTCAGATCGAGAGTGCGTTTCGTCATGAAGTGCGTCTGCCATCTGGCGGTGCACTGGTTATCGATCCGACAGAAGCCTTAATTTCAATTGATGTGAACTCAGCCCGCGCCAATAAAGGTGGGGATATTGAGGAAACAGCATTTAATACCAACCTTGAAGCGGCAGAAGAAATCGCTCGTCAATTGCGGATCCGTGATTTAGGTGGTTTAGTTGTTATTGACTTTATTGACATGGGACCGAGTCGACATCAGAGAGAAGTTGAGAACCGCTTACGTGATCATCTAAAGGTCGACAGAGCGAGAGTTCAAGTCGGTCGTATCTCACGATTCGGTTTATTAGAGATGTCTCGCCAACGCTTGCGACCTTCTTTGGGTGATGCCCATGAAGAAGTCTGTCCTCGCTGTTCAGGTTTAGGTCATGTTCGTGGCGTAGAATCGCTAGGCTTAGCGGTGTTAAGGCTTGTTGAAGAAGAAGCCAGCAAAGATAAAGTCAGCCAGTTGATTGTTCAATTACCGGTTGCTGTTGCAACATTTATGTTGAATGAAAAGCGTATGCAACTCGAAGCGATGGAAAAACGCCATAGCGTGAAAGTGTTGTTGATTCCTAATCCTCATATGGAAACACCGCATTTTGATATTGAAAGAATCAAAGAAGGCAGTGAAAAACGAGATGTCAGCCATAATCTAATGGATACACCAGATCCTGAAACGCCTGACGCGTTGAAGGCAAGACCTGCGGTTGAGCAACCTGCTGTGACAGGTGTTTCACCTGCTGCTCCAGCGCCTATGATGAATGACAAGCAAGTTGAAGAGAAAAAACCAAGTTTATTAGCTCGATTGCTGAATGTGTTGACAGGGAAAGCCGTCGACGAAGTCGCTGAAACTGAGTCAAATAAATCAGAAACAACAGATGCGAATCAAGATAATGAGCGTCCAAAACGACCACAAAACAAACGCTCTAGACCACGTAATCGCCGACCATCAAACCGTCGAGACAATGACGATACGAACGATAAGAGTGATAACAACACCTCAGATGAGTCAAATGACAAGCCTAAATCGGCGTCAAATGAGGATGATAATCAGTCGAATAAGAGCAATGGTAGCAATAGTCGCCGCTCACGTCGTGGCGGTCGTCGTCGTCGTCCACGTCAAGATAATGATGCCGTTATTCCAGATGATAAAGGGAATAAGTTACCAACAGAAAAAGTAGTCGAAGTGAATGGTAACGCTTTACCCGTTGATGATAAACCGCTGCCAAATGGTAATGTGATTGTGAAGGATGTTGTTGTTGATGTGGATGGCAATAAGCCCCC
Organism: Piscirickettsiaceae bacterium; assembly: GCA_024685975.1. Lineage (GTDB taxonomy): Bacteria > Pseudomonadota > Gammaproteobacteria > Nitrosococcales > Methylophagaceae. Next base: position 121,543 of record JAIBDZ010000001.1, read on the forward strand.
CGCTAACGACAAACCTGCTCGTCGTAATAATGCTGGAACACGTCGTCGTCGTCCTTCGAAGCCTCGTACAGACAAGGCTGCTGATAACGCTAATTCAACTGAAGTAGCCAAAAAGGACTCAAACGCAGATAATGGTGAGAATAAACCTGCGCCAAGAAAGCGTGCCCCTAGGAAGCCAAAACCAAAAGAAGATGTCACAGAATAAGCCTATTACACCGACTGATTTGCTGGCCTTAATTGGCCAGCAATTGGTGTACGACGGTCAACAATGTGAAATTGTAGAGTTATTAGATGAGAGTCAATTGGTTCTGCAAGTATTAGATAAAGATAGCCATATTCAAGCAACACAGTATGGTGAAGGCCACCGCGCTGTTCCTGTGACGTATGTATTGCCTGTGTTTGATGGGGAAGGTGACTTACACTCTGAACTATTAACCGCTGGACTACAGGCCTTGTTGCCGCAGTAAGTGTTCAGCCGCTATTAAGTCATGCTCTGTATCTACGCCATGACCAGGATCGATTGTCGCTTCGGTTAAATGGATTTTATTGCCATGATAAAGTGCGCGTAGCTGTTCTAATGATTCTGCCTTTTCTAAGTCACAGGGCGTTAGTTGTGAATACAGTTTGAGAAAGCTGGCCCGATAACCATATAAACCAATGTGACGTTGGTGCAAGGGCGGTTGACTTAAGCTGTGATTTTCTGGAAATTGGTCTCGTACCCAAGGCATCGGTGCACGGCTAAAATATAACGCATAACCTTGTTTATCTGTAATAACTTTGACGCTATTCGGGTCAAATATTTCTTGGGCGTCGGTTATCAAGCTATACAATGTGGCAATGTCAGCTTCTGGATGTTGCACCAGATCATCTGCGACTTGATTGATTAATGACGCTGGTAAACAAGGCTCATCGCCTTGGACGTTAACAATAATATCGTCATCATTAAAGTGTAGCTGTTGTGCTACTTCTGCCAGTCTATCGGTTCCTGAGGGATGGTCAGCACGAGTCATACAGACTGTTGCGCCAAAATCTAAAGCGACTTGTTCGATTCGTTGATCATCAGTGGCAATAATGACATTATCAGCTTTGCTAGCTAATGCTCGTTGATAGACATGTTGAATCATTGGTTTGCCAGCAATATCACGCAATGGTTTTCCTGGCAGCCTGCTAGAACCATAGCGAGCTGGGATGACAATAGTAAATGACATAAACTTAATCTTCGTCTGCAGCTAATGCTCTGGCTTCATCGACTAACATCACTGGGATGTCATCACGAATAGGGTAGGCTAGGCGACAGACAGGACAAACTAATTCTTGCTCTGTTTTTCGGTATGTCAGGCTGCCTTTGCAATTAGGGCAAGCAAGAATAGTGAGTAATGTTTTATCCATTTGATTGGTATCCAGCTAGTTTGGTCAAAATATGTTGTTCTAAATGTTTATCGATACGTGCTTTGACAGGAATGTACCACATATTATCAGTGGCGAAATCACGACATTTTATCGCATCTTTCTCTGTCATTATAATCGGCTTATTATCTTTAAAATCAATATCACTTGCTTGGAAACCATGATGGTCTGCAAAATAATGTGGGGTGATCGTCAAATTTTGTTGGCGTAAAGTATTGAAAAAGCGGTCAGGGTTTCCGATACCAGCAATGGCATGGATCGGCTGTTGTTCAAATGCTATTACTGCTTGTTGCCGTGTATTATCCGCGATATTAATCGCGAGGCCTGGCTCAAGTGACATAACGTAATAATGCTGATTATGACTGCCATTTAAGATGGTGAAATCGACTTTTTTCAGTCGGCTTAAGGGTTCACGTAAAGGCCCTGCTGGTAGACAATGACGATTACCAAATAATCGTTGACCATCAATGATGACGATTTCTATGTCTCGGCCTAAAGCATAATGTTGTAAGCCATCATCACTAATGATGACATCACAATGATGTTGTTGAATAAGGTATTGCGCTGCTTCGGCGCGCTTCGGGGATACGGCCATCACACATCCTGTTTGTTGACTGATGATGACGGGTTCATCACCAACAACAGCAGGATCGCTATCTGGTGTGACTTCTTGTGGGTAATGATCAGCTTGGCCGCCATAGCCGCGACTAATAATACCGGGGGTGTAACCTGCTTGTGTTAAGACATTGGCTAACCAAATAACAGCGGGTGTTTTACCTGTACCACCAACAGTGATATTACCAACGATAATGACGGGGACAGGCAATGTCGTCTGTTTGAATAGGCCAATATTGTATGCGAGTCGTCGTAATACGGTGATTAAGCGATAGATAAGGCTTAATGGGATGAGAAATATTAGCCGCCAATGTGGTTTTGAAGCATACCAAGAATCAGTCAGCCAATTCATGTCGGGCCTATTTCTCTTGGAACTGTAGGCGGTGTAATTGTGCGTAGTGGTCGCCTTTTTCTAATAAGGTTTCATGTGTACCTGTTTCGACAATTTCACCTTGATGCATCACGATGATTTGGTCAGCTTTTTCGATGGTGGATAAACGATGCGCAATAACCAATGTGGTACGTTGTTTCATTAAGGTTTCTAATGCGGCTTGAATATGACGCTCAGCTTCGGTATCGAGTGACGCTGTTGCTTCATCTAAGACGAGAATAGGCGCATCGCTCAATAATGCCCTCGCAATGGCGATACGTTGGCGTTGCCCGCCTGACAGTAAGACGCCATTTTGTCCGACTTGGGTTGATAAACCTTGGGGTAATTGTTCAATAAAGTCCCACGCATGGGCGGCTTTGGCCGCTGCGATAATACGGTCATTGCTAATATGTTCAGCGTGGCCGTAGGCGATATTATTCGCTACCGTATCATTGAATAGCACCACTTGTTGATTGACTAAAGCAATATGTTGTCGAAGGTTGCTTAGTGTGAGTTCATTGATATTGATGCCATCTAGTAAAATTTCGCCCTGAGTCAATGGGTAGAAACGTGATAACAAGCTAACAAGCGTCGTTTTACCACTACCTGAATGGCCTACAAAGGCGATAGTTTGACCAGGTTTGGCGTGAAATGACACGTCATTAATTACCGGCTTATCTGATTGCTGGTAATGAAAATGAATGTGGCGATATTCAATGTCACCACGGGCACGTTCAATCGTTTTGGTGCCATTATCTTGTTCTGGTTCTTGATCTAGTAACGTAAAGACGCTTTGAGATGCAGCAATACCTGCTTGTAATTTAGCATTGACCTTTGTTAGCCGTTTCAATGGGGTGAGCACCATGAACATGGCGGTGACGAATGAGATAAAACTACCAACAGTAATTTGATCTAACATGCTGGGTAATGTTGCTAAATAGATAACGCTGGATAAGCCCAATACAGCAATTAATTGCAATAGGGGTTGAGTTGTCGCTTCTGTCGCTATCTTTTTCATCCGCTGACGGCGATTTTTTTGGTTTACGACTTCAAAGCGATGATTTTCATATGTTTGGCTGCCAAAGGTTTTGACTTCGCGATGGCCATCGATAATTTCACTGCAAATATGCCCGACATCGCCCATTGAGTCTTGGATGTTTTTACTGATTTTACGAAAGCGGGTACTGATCCGGTACACCAAGTAGCCGATAACCGGCACTGTGGTTAAAATAATAAGGGATAACATACCATTTAGGTAGATCATCCAAAGTAATAACCCGAGGATGGTCAGGCTGTCACGAATGACCGTTAAAATGGCATCTGTAGCGGCATTGGCGACTTGTTCGACATCATACAATAGCTTGGACATTAATTGACCGGAAGTACTTTTATCATAAAAAGTAGCGGGCAAACTGACTAATTTTTCAAACATTTCTGTTCGTAGATTTTTGATAATATTCCGTGCTATCCAACCTAAGCCATAAGCGGTAAAAAAGCTTGCGACACCACGAATAAGAAATAAACCGATGAGGGCAATGGGCAACCATTTGATGGTCTCTGGATCGCGTTCCACAAAGCTGCCATCTAATAAGGGTTTCATCATGGCCGCTAAGCCGGTTTCTGTAGCGGCAAAAATAGCCATAGCGATAATGGCACCAACAAAAACGGCCCAATATGGTTTGACGTAGGTTAATAAGCGACGATATAACTCGCTGGCAGTCATTTCAACTTCAATAGGTGTCATTATGGCTCTGTTTTTTGTCGTGTCGCTAGAGTGAGTCGGCTATAACCTAATTGTTGTGCGACGTCCATGGCGGTTACGATGTGTTGGTATTCTGCGCCAGCATCGGCACTGATAATAATATGTGGATCGGTATTGTCGCCGACTAAACTCTGCAAGGTGGTTTGAATATTATCTTTGCTTGCATCGATTAATGTTGTCTCGCCAATAGTGAACTGACCCTCGGCATTAATAATGATATCAATGGGTTCAATTTTTTCTGCCAAGGTTTGCCCTGTAGCTTCAGGCAAGTCAACTTTAAGTGAGCTTTCTCTGATAAAGCTTGTCGACACCATAAAAAATAATAGCAGTAGGAAAACAACGTCAATCATTGGAGTGAGATTAACATCGGGTTCTTCGGGCTTATTAGGTGATAATTTCACGACTAATGCTCTTTTTTGTCCAGTGGGAATTCACGCTCACCATGTAAAATTTCAATTAATTTCATGGCCTGCTCCTCCATGCCAACAACTAAGACATTAATTTTTCCACGAAAATAACGATAAAAAATCAAGCTTGGAATCGCGATCACAAGTCCTGTCGCTGTGGTGATGAGCGCTTCTGATATGCCACCTGCAAGTGTTTCAGGGTTGCCAACACCTTCGGTGGTGATAACGGCAAAGACTTTGATCATACCGATAACCGTACCTAACAAGCCTAATAACGGCGTGATAGCGGCAATAGTGCCTAATGTATTGAGGTTCTTTTCAAGAGATAAGGTGACGTGACGACCAACGTCTTCAATCATCTCTTTAGTAATGTCTCTTGGCGCATTACGGCTTCCAAGTCCTGCGGCTAATATTTGACCTAAGGGTGAGTTTTCTTGCAGTGCTCGGATACGGCTTTCATCAACTTGTTGATATTGAAGCCATTGCCATATCTGGTTGATGAGATCGGGCGGAGAAATATGTTTGGCTTGAAGACTCCAAAATCGTTCAGCGATGATGCCAATGGCAATAATTGAGCAAATAAGTAGTGGCAGCATTAACCAACCGCCGGCTGTAAATAGCGCTAACATCGTGTTGTGCTCTCAATCAGTGAGTAAACAGAGTACATAATACGTGAAAACCTCATTATTCTGTAAGGATTGTTGTCCAAATTTTTCGCTTATCTTGTCGCTGGCGGGTGATTTCTATGTTTTCATCGGATGTAGAAAGTAGCGTGAGTGCGCCATGGTGCGCGGTTGAGTATTGTTTTGCCCCTATTGCTTGATAACGATTTATAACGGATTGAGCGGGAAAATGATAACGGTTTAGATAACTAGCAGGGAATAAGACAATCTCAGGCCTGACTGCTTGGATAAACTCTTCTGTGGATGATGTTTTACTACCATGATGGGGTGCGATGAGAATATCTGAATGTAGGTTTTGTCCATAGTGTTGAATGAGCCGTTGTTCTGTTTCACGTTCGATATCACCAGTTAATAAGATGCTGTGATGTTGACCGGTGACTTTCAATACACAGGATAAATTATTATCGTTACCTTTTAGTCCTAGAGGCGGATTGAGTAATTCAAATTTTACGTTATCCCATACCCAATATTGCCCTGCAATACATAATTGGCTGCCCGGTAAGCTTTCAGGTTGGCTTGTCAGCAGTTGGTTTACGGTCGTGCCATTTAGTAATGCCTCTGCACCACCACGATGATCATTGTCGCTATGACTAATAATGAGTGTGTCAATATGATCAGCACCTTGCTTTTTGATGTATGGCAGTACGATAGCTTCTCCTGCATTGAATTGATGGTTAAATTTAGCGCCAGCATCAAATACTAAGCGATGATGTTGGGTTTCGATGACAGCTGATAGTCCTTGGCCTACATCTAATAACGTTAACTTAACATTGCCATCAGCAATTTTTGTATGAGAAGAGGCGATAAATAACGGGGCTAATCCGAGATACGCCAAGCCTTTCATGGGCAGTTTGTGCGGTAATAATATGATGAAAGTAATGATGCCGATTAAGATTAAAGCCTCGAATGAATGACTGTTGTTTTGCCATTGTGCTAAGGGCAAAGCGCTTAATTGCGTCAAGGCGAATAATAAGTACGCGATGAGTTCATGGGCAAGCTCAAATAAGAAGGTGGCGATACTGGGTACAAGCCATAAACAGGCTGTGGCGAGGAATAATAAAGGAATGATAATCAGACTGACAAAAGGCACAGCAAAGAAGTTTGCGATAGGTGCGATGAGTGAAAATTGGCCAAAAAAGAGTAATAATATGGGTGTCAGTCCTAGCGTTATCATCAAATGTAATGTGATCCATTGCCATCGTGGCGTTGGATAACGGTACTGTGAGACGAATAAAATGATAGCAACAGCAAAAAAGGACAAATAAAATCCGGGGCTTAATACCGCGATAGGATCAATAACAAGCACTAAAATTGCGGCTAAAGCCAATCGATGGCTATGCGGGGTGGGTTTTGTGCTGAATTGGGATAACATCAATACAACGACCATGACTAAGGCACGTTGAGTTGGTACCGAAAAACCAGCTAATGCGGCATATGTCGTTGCTGTGATAATGCTTGCTAAAGCCCCCATGTATTGAGCGGGGAAAAGAGATAAATTAGCGGCGCGTATTGACCATAACCACCTAAAAAGAAAAAAGCCGATAGCCGCCGCAATACCAATATGGAGTCCTGAGATGGCTAATAAGTGGTTGGTTCCCGTCGCGGTTAACGTTGCCCATTGGGCATCGGGGATATTGTGTTTTATACCTGTTAAGAGTGCTTGAATTAATCCTAAGTAAGGATATGACGGCAAGTGCTGAGCTATGGCATCGGCTATCTGTTGACGCGTCGTGTTGATGATATCTGCGTGTTCGGAGGACAGTAGCTGCTGATTGTTTGTATTTCTGACATACCCCGTTGCGCCAATATGCTGTTGGAATAACCACTTTTCATAATCAAAGCCTGCTGGGTTAGCCATGCCATAAGGCGGTTTTAATTTGACAGTAAGTTGCCACTGTTGGCCACTGTGTAAGTCCTTAGGGTATGGCTGATACCACGTGAGTCGAATTTTGCGAGGTAAATTCGGATCGGCGGGTGAAAATATGAAGCGAACAGAGCGAGATTGGTAATCTGGTATAGTAATAATACGACCTTGGAGCGTAAGCGGTTTAGCGATATAGTCGGATTGCAACCTATCATCGAGAGAGTGTTGGCTGTGTGACAGCGTTAAGGTGAAGGCGAACAAAGCAATGGCTAGCCATCGTGTGAGACGAAAGAGAATCAGCAAGGCAGCTAAAAGCAGAAGCCAACGAGGGTCGACAGTCGGAAGTATGTCGAATTGAAATAATAATAAACAGCCTACCGTGTAGGCGATAGCGGTTTTAATCATATATCCCTATAATGACGCCGATTTGACAGAAAAAGAGACTCCATGCCTCGTCGATATTTAAAACATATCATGCCTGATCATCGCACGATGCGCGAACATCCGCATTTGCGTCGGTTCGGACAGCGTTTGGCCGAACCGAAATTATGGCATTTGAACCGACGTTCAGTGGCATTTGGTTTGGCTTTAGGTGTGTTTGTTGCTTTTATGCCTATCTTGGGTCAGATGCTTGTCGCGGCTGCATTGGCTATTTTATTTAGGGTCAATTTGCCGATCTCTGTGATGGCCGTATGGTTGACGAACCCGTTGACTATCGCGCCGATTTATTATCTTTGTTACCAAGTGGGAGCGGCGTTATTGGCATTGCCGATTTCCGATCATGCTTTCATCATGTCTTGGGAATGGTTTAAAACAGAGTTCTTGGCTATTTGGCAGCCGTTATTATTAGGCTGTTTTGTGTTGGGTATTATCAGCGCGATTATTTCTGTGTTATTGGTGCGGTTATTTTGGCGAGTGATTGTGATTCGAACTTGGCTTAAACGCCGCGGCAATAAAAACTAAGATAAAAGTTGCCCTTGCTGAATAGTCAGGCGGGTGTTGAGCTGGGTTGATAACGCCGTGTCATGCGTGACGATCAATAATGCCGTGCCTAAATCCTGATTCAGTTCTAACATCAGATCAAAGACAGATTGTGCTGTGCGTTGATCAAGATTCCCTGTTGGTTCATCGGCTAGTAAAGCCGCAGGCTCTGTAATTAAAGCTCTTGCTAATGCCGCACGCTGGCGTTCACCACCAGACAACTCGCTGGGTTTGTGTTGCAGGCGATGCGCTAACCCGACTCGTTCCAATAAGTCATTGGCTTGTTGCTTGGCTTGTTTAGGTGATGCGCCGCCGATGACAAGCGGAATCGCCACATTATCAGTGGCACTGAACTCCGGTAATAAATGATGAAACTGGTAAACAAAACCTAAACTTTGATTACGTAATTGGCTGAGGGCTTTGACAGAGAGTTGCTTGATATTATTGCCTTGAATGAAAATATCACCACTACTGGCTTCATCTAAAGCACCCAATAAATGTAATAAAGTACTTTTTCCTGAGCCAGAGCTACCTACTATCGCAATGCTATCGCCTTTGTTGACGGTCAGGTTGATGTCGGTTAATACATCAGTTTTTAAGCCACCATCGATGAACTGTTTGCTGACGTGCTGGCAAGCTAATACTGGACTAGTCATAACGTAATGCCTCCGCAGGTCTTGTTTGCGCCGCTCGCCATGAAGGATAAATAGTGGACAGTAGTGATAACACAAATGCGGTAATACCGATGACAGTGACATCACCCCAATGCAAGTCAGATGGCAAGTTACTGATGTAATAGACGTCAGCGGGTAGGAATTGATAACCAATGAGGTTTTCTAGGCCTGCAATAATATTTTCGACATTTAACGCTAAGGCTACGCCACCTATAATGCCCATCAAGGTACCAAATACACCAATGAGCACGCCTTGAACCATGAAAATAATCATGATGTCGCCGGGTGTCATCCCAAGGGTCCGTAAAATGGCGATGTCGGTTTGTTTATCAGTGACCATCATGATCAATGTTGAGACAATATTAAAGGCTGCAACAGCAACAATTAATAATAAAATAACAAACATGACCGTTTTTTCTGTTTTTAAAGCACGAAAGAAATTAGCATGTTGCAGAGTCCAATCAACAGCACGATAGTTGGCGGAGAGATCTTTCATTATGTCGCGGGTGATCAGCGGTGCTTGGAAGACATCGTCTAGCTGCAGCCTTAACCCCGTCACTTGGTTGGGAATACGAAATAGTTTTGCCGCATCGTCGATATTCATAATGGCAAGCGCACTGTCGTATTCATACATGCCTATTTGGAAAATACCGGTGACAGTCAGGCGTTTCAGTCTTGGAATGACACCTGCTGGTGTTGGGCTGACATGAGGTGTGATTAAGGTGATTTTATCGCCAGCTCTCACGCCCATGGCTCTTGCCAAATCAATCCCGAGAATAATGCCAAAACTACCGGGCTGTAATTGATCAAATTGACCCTGCACAATTTTCTCGTGAATGGTCGAGACTTGAGGTTCGAGTGCAGGATTCACCCCTCGGATGAGCGTGCCACGGACTCGATTTCCTTGGCTCAGCATGGCTTGTCCTTCGACAAAAGGCGCTGAACTTAGGACGCGAGGATGGTGTTGAATTTGTTGTTGTAAGCTTGACCAATCAGATAAAGCCCCACTTTGTTCGGTAATGAAAGCATGAGATGTCATGCCTAAAATACGATCTCTTAATTCCTTCTCAAAGCCATTCATGACAGATAAGACTGTAATTAAGGCGGCCACGCCTAAGGCGACGCCTAACATTGAGATCAATGAAATAAACGAAATAAAGTGGTTACGGCGTTTTGCGCGTGTATAACGCAGGCCGATATAGACGCTGAGTGGTTTAAACATAGGGTATTTCCCCTCTGCATGCAGAGGGGATGACCTCGTTAATTATTTTGCGTGAACGACTTGAGTGCCGTTTTCGCTGCCAAGTAATAATACGTCAGCAGGGCGCATGGCGAAGAGGCCGTTAGTGACGACACCGACAATATTGTTAAGTGCTTTCTCTAATGCAATAGGTTCCATAATGGTTAGGCCATGGACATCTAAAATGACATTGCTGTTGTCCGTGATAAAACCTTCACGGTAAACAGGTTGGCCGCCGAGTTTGACGATTTCACGGGCAACATAACTGCGAGACATTGGAACGACTTCAACGGGGAGTGGGAATTGCCCCAAAACATCGACCAATTTACTGTCATCGGCAATACAAACAAAGGTTTCGCTGGCTGCAGCAATGATTTTTTCACGGGTTAATGCGCCGCCGCCGCCTTTAACGAGTTGTAAATAATGGTTAGACTCATCCGCACCATCTACATAGCTTGCGACAGTACCTACTTCGTTAAGATCATAGACTTCAATACCATGCGCTTCTAGGCGTCGGGTTGAAACAATTGAGCTGGATACGGCGCCTTCGATCTTTCCTTTGATGGTGGCAAGTGCATCGATGAAATGATTGACCGTCGAGCCGGTTCCTACACCAATAATGCCGCCTGTAGTAATGTGATCTAGGGCTGCGTAGGCGGCTTGTTTCTTAAGTTCATCTGCTGTCATGCTTGTTTCCTTCTCATTCTAGTGATTTTTAGTCGATTTATTGCGGCAATTATAGAGATAAATAGCTGGTAATGGTAACGTAAGTAAGGGTCATTTGACCATTTCACTGATTGGATTAAAAAAATACTTTGTCATGCTGACTGAATATGTTGAAAAAATCTTAGCTGCGCGCGTTTATGATGTCGCAATTGAATCCCCGTTAGAACCGATGACACGTTTGTCTCAACGTTTGAATAATTCGATTTGGATAAAGCGTGAAGATTTACAACCTGTTTTTTCGTTTAAATTACGTGGTGCTTATAATCGCATGCAATATTTAAACGAAGCAGAGAAACAAAATGGCGTGGTTGCCGCTTCTGCGGGCAATCATGCTCAAGGTGTGGCTTTAGCTGCTAATCGTTTGGGTATTTCAGCAACGATTGTGATGCCGACCACAACACCTAAAATCAAAGTCGAAGCGGTGCGTAATTACGGCGCCGAAATTGTCTTGACTGGCGATAGTTATGATGAGGCTTGTGCGCATGCTTTGACATTAACAGAGCAAGAAGGCCGTGTTTTTATTCACCCTTACGACGATCCAGAGGTCATCGCCGGTCAAGGCACTGTTGCGATGGAAATTGTGCGACAACATAGTGAACCATTGGATGCGATATTTATCCCTGTTGGTGGGGGAGGGTTGATTGCTGGCATAGCTAGTTATATTAAATATTGTTGGCCTGAAACCAAAATTATTGGGGTAGAACCTGTCGATGCAGCTAGTTTGCATGCGGCTTTATTAGCTGATGAGCGCGTGGTTTTAGACCAAGTGGGTTTGTTTGCAGATGGGACGGCGGTACGTCAAATTGGGGAAGAGACTTTTCGGATCGCTCGTGAAACCGTCGATGAAGTGATTTTAGTCGACAGTGATGAAATTTGTGCCGCGATCATGGATATTTTTGATGATACACGCTCTATTGCGGAACCCTCAGGCGCGCTGGCGGTAGCTGGCATGAAAAAATATGTTGCGCGTGAAAAGGGGACTGGCGCTGAATATGCGGTTATTAATAGCGGGGCGAATGTTAATTTTGACCGTTTGCGTCATATTGCGGAGCGGGCAGATTTAGGTGAAAAACGGGAAGCGATTTTTGCGGTAACGATTGATGAAACGCCTGGTAGTTTTTTACGGTTTTGTCAGGCTTTGGCTGACAAAAGTATCACCGAATTCAATTATCGTTATTCTGATGAAAAAGTGGCGCAAGTCTTTGTGGGCGTGCAAACACAGGGCGGAGAGTTGGAGCGTGCTTCTATCTTAAGCGATTTAGATACATTGAATTATGCTGTGGTGGATTTTACAGATAATGAAATGGCGAAATTGCATGTTCGTTATATGGTCGGTGGTCATGCTTCTGAAGTACAAAATGAGCGTTTATACCGGTTTGAATTTCCAGAGCGTCCGGGGGCTTTACTCCGTTTTCTTAGCCGAATGGGGGAGCGGTGGAATATTACCTTATTCCATTACCGTAATCATGGTGCCGCTTATGGGCGGGTATTGGCTGGTGTCCAAGTGCCTGATAGCGAAGTTGAGACGTTTCAGCAGTTTTTAACGGCGTTGGGTTACCAATTTTGGGAAGAAACTGACAATCCTGCGTATCAATTATTTTTAGGTTAATGATCGATAATAAAGAACAAACCCAATCAATGTGATGACAAAAGTCATGTTTAATGCATGACAGTCATGTCCAAAATGAGGTGGTTAATGAGCGAGTGGTTGATGAATTTGGGTGATTTTATCGTTGAAGCCATGGTGGCTATTGGCGGTTTATTTTTATTGATTTTATTGGTTTTATTATTGTGGTTGGTGGTGTTGTATTTTATTGATATATCGCAAACACAACACACCATTCGTCGTAATTATCCCGTCATAGGACGCTTTCGGTACTTTTTTGAACATCTCGGTGCGTTCTTTCGACAATATTTTTATGCGATGGATCGTGAGGAATTACCCTTTAACCGTGCTCAGCGATCGTGGGTGTATCGCGCTGCAAAAAATGTAGACAGTACGGTCGCGTTTGGTTCAACAGATAATATTAATGGTACGGGACGAGTATTATTTTCGAACTGTGCTTTCCCTGCTTTGGGGGAGCACGTGGTTGAGCCTGCCGAAGTCACGATTGGCGAACATTGCCGCGAACCTTATACCACTAAGTCTTTTTTTCATATTTCTGGTATGAGTTACGGCGCTTTATCTAAACCCGCGCTATTGGCTTTATCGGCTGGGGCGAGAGGGGCTAATTGCTGGATGAATACGGGCGAAGGTGGTTTGACACCGTACCATCTTGAAGGGGGCGCTGATCTCGTTTTTCAAATTGGTACAGCTAAAAATGGTGTACGTGATTTGGTGGGCAATTTAGATGATGAAAGACTCATTGGTATTTCAGCTCACAATCAAGTCAAAATGTTTGAAATTAAAATGAGTCAAGGCGCAAAGCCTGGCAAGGGTGGGATTTTACCCGCTGAAAAAGTGACAGAGGAAATCGCCACTATTCGTGGTGTGCGAGTGAGTGAAGATGCGATTAGTCCCAACCGTCATGTCGAAATTAATAGCTACAGCGATTTACTCGATATGGTGAAACATGTCAGAGATGTAACGGGAAAACCGACAGGTTTCAAAATGGTGATTGGTAAACCATCTCACATTGATGACTTAGTGAAAGTGATTCACGAGCGAGGCGATGATTATGCGCCGGACTTTATTACCGTTGATGGTGCCGAAGGGGGAACAGGTGCCGCTCCTATGGCATTAATGGACTCTGTGGGCATGTCGTTGCGGGAAAGTTTACCTTTGATGGTCGACACGTTAGTTGAATATGGCCTGCGAGACCGGGTAAAGGTTATTGCCTCAGGTAAATTGGTGACACCTGCGGCGGTAGCTTGGGCTCTATGTATCGGTGCTGATTTTATTGTCAGTGCAAGAGGGTTTATGTTTTCGCTGGGCTGTATTCAAGCATTGCAATGTAATAAAAATACGTGCCCCACAGGGATTACGACACATGATCCGAAGTTGCAACAAGGTTTAGTGCCAGAAAGTAAAGCAGAACGCGTGACCCATTATGTGAATAATATGATCAAAGAAGTCGGTACGATAGCGCATTCTTGTGGTGTATCTGCCCCCAGAGGTCTAGAACGGTCACATGCACGTATTGTAGGTGAAGGTGGCTTAACAAAATCGATGGAAGATATTTTCCCTAATAAAAAGCAGATTCATTAATATTTCGCGGCTACTTCGATACCGTGAAGCCGCCGCGAATTATGGTCAAAATAGTTCGATAGTGCCATTGATATTGACTGTCACCTTGTTCGTTCCGGCCGATAATGCAGGAGCAGCATCCATGCTTTCTGCAGCCATCGCAGAACGCATGACGCGATGTTGTGGCGGTTGCACATAGTTATTGCCGATATTGACTTGGACGAGATGATAATTTGATTTTCCGAACTGTTTGGCGATAAGTTGGGCTTTTTTCTTGAATGCGTCAATCGCGTGTTGAGTCAACTTTTCTTGTGTTTGTTCGATTTGTTGATCAGAAACATGGAACTGCATAGATTGGACTGTGGAAAGCGCATTGACTTGGCTGACTAATTGCCCCAATTGTTCGAAATCTTTGCTGGTCAATTGAATATTTTGACTGACTTGCCATGAGGTGATGTTGCCATTTTTATAGATGGGACGGCTGTTGTAATTCACAGTTTGATATTGCACATGTTTGAAGGTCTGCGCTTTATCAATTAGTTTGGCCATTTTACGATTGACCATATTGGCTAGCGTGGCGGGGTCATGTCCTTGTTCTTGCACAAGTAGGGTTGCGACTAATTGGTCATTGGCGACTTGTTCTGAAGCATTGGCTTGCAAATTGATTTGATTAAGCCTTTGATTATCTTGGGCATAAGCGCTTGGCGCGATAAGTAAGCTAACACAGAGTAAGGCAGGGAAAAGATTTTTCATTGTCATTATCCTATTTTGACTGGGCTGAATAACATCATACGATATGACTAATGTGTTGTGGTGAAGTTCGAGGTTGATGATATGATCGAACTATTTTTGCAAACCGTTTTTGAGGGTAAATATGAAAGCAGAACAGAAAGTGATGGCGGATGCCGAACAGCTCATACAAGCAGCGGCAGAACAGTTTGTCATGGTGGCAAGAGCTGCGATTGCAAAGCGAGGCATTTTTTGTGTCGCGTTGGCAGGAGGATCTACGCCAAAAGGCCTATATCAAAAACTGACGACAGAGCCTTTTATCTCTCAAGTAGACTGGTCACGTGTGCATATCTTTTTTGGTGATGAGCGTTGTGTATTGCCGGATCATGATGATAGTAATTTTAAAATGGCATCCCAAGCGATGATTCAGCATGTGCCTTTGCCTGAAGCGAATGTGCATAGAATGCCAACTGAATTAGCACCGGAAGAAGTAGCGAAAAGCTATGCAACAACGATGACGGCAGTCATGGGCGATAACCCTCTTGACTTGGTATTGCTTGGCTTAGGACCTGATGGCCATATTGCGTCACTCTTTCCTGATACACCTGCCTTAGCCGTGACAGATACTTTAACGACGCATCTTTATGTGGAAAAATTTGATTCTTGGCGTGTGACAATGACTTATCCTGTTATTAATGCAGCACGACAAGTGATTGTCTTTATCGCGGGTAGTGCTAAAGCCGATATTGTTAAAGAGATTACAACGGATGCAGTATCTGATTTACCTGTTCAACGATTAGCTCCGACGGGTGATTATTTTTGGTTTATGGATAAAGCCGCCGCTGGTCAATAGAGGGTGAGGGCATGAGCGCAGTCGTATTGGCAGTTGATCTGGGTGGCACGAAAGTACTGACTCAATTAGCAAACCTTCAAGGTGACATTATCTTTGAAAGGCGATTTGATAGTGCCTTGTATGCTGACTTTGCGGCGCTACTCACTGACTTTTTTCAACAAGAAGCGGTCTCAGGATATCAGGTTGTCGCGGCTTGTTTTGCTGTTGCGGGGCCAGTTGTTGGCCATATCGCTGATTTGACGAATTTACCTTGGGTGATCGACAGTAATGCTTTGTTGTCACAATTTCCTTTGGGGCGTCTCCGTTTATGTAATGATTTTGTTGCTGTGGCTTATGGCATCGATGCTGTTCATCAAAATGATTTATTGTGTTTGCAGTCTGGTCAGTTGGATGCTGATGCGCCAAGAGCAGTGATTGGTGCTGGAACAGGTCTTGGTCAAGCGATTATATTGCCTTTAGAGTCAGGGCTTCAGGTCATTGCGATGGAAGGGGGGAATGTTGATTTTGCGCCATGTGATGAGCAACAAATAGCGTTATTACAATACTTGATGCCTCAGATGTCTCATGTGAGTTATGAACGCTTATTATCTGGGCCTGGTATCGGATTATTATATCAATTCATATTGGCGGAAGCAGGTATCAAGCTTCCTGAAGAGATGAGCTTAACGTGTAAAGAGGGGACAGCGGCAGGTTTGATTAGTCAACGCGCGAAAGAGAATGACCCTTATGCAAGACAAGCATTGCAACTGTTTATGCGCATTTATGGCGCCCAGGCTGGTAATCTTGCGTTAAATACAATTGCTCGTGGCGGTGTGTTTATCGCTGGCGGTATTGCCGCTAAAAATCAAGATGCGCTTTTAGAGGGTGATTTTATGCAAGCCTTTTTAGATAAAGGCAAGATGTCACACTTGATGCCATTGATGCCGATCACTTTAATCACAGATGAAAAAGTCGGTTTGTCAGGTGCGCGCTATCTTGCTTTGCAAGAGGCGGTATAATAGCGTTATGAATAATACAAACAAAATCCACATTGGTGTTGAAGCGACATACTTAGAACGTGAGTCGCAACCAGATAAAGCACGTTACTTATTTGCCTATACAGTCACCATTAAAAATACAGGTGACATCGCAGCACGGTTATTATCTCGATATTGGAAAATTACGGGCGGCGACGGTCATGAGCAAGAAGTCGAAGGCGATGGTGTGATTGGGCTTCACCCCTATTTGACGCCTGAAGAAGAGTTTACTTATACCAGCGCTGCAATGTTGGATACACCGGTTGGGATGATGCAAGGTCATTATACGATGGTCGGTGATGATGGCGAGCAGTTTGATGTCACGATTCCTTCATTTACGCTGGCTGTTCCCCAAACACTCCATTAAGGTGGAGTTATGGGCAAACAGGCGTTCAGTGCACGCGAATGGCAGACTTCGCCATTCGGTAATATAGCTTGATCTAAAGTCACATTATCGAGTGTGGCCTTGTTTAAGTTAGCGTGAGAAAGGTTTGCATAAGATAAATCCGAACCACTTAAATCAGCATAGCTTAAATCTGCGTAGGATAAATCAGCACCGATTAAATTGACTTGTCGTAATTGGCTGTGGTTGAGAACAGCGTGGCTCAAATTAGCATAGGCCATATCGGCATGGTTTAATTGAGTAAAAATAATGTTGCTGTGGCTTAAGTTGGTGCTTCTCAATTGAGCATGACTCATATCGAGATGGGTTAACTGTTGGCGTGGTTTCTGACAGTTATTCCAATTAACAGCGCGTCCTGCTTCAGTATTACATGCAATTGTGGAGACAGGGAGTAAGGTGGGCGAAGTAATCGCATTGATAGCCAAAAAGAGTAAAAACAAGCTGACTAAACTTAATGGCCAGAAAATCGGGGGAGAAGTCTGACGAAATCGTGCCATTAGGTGCGTATGCAGGCGTCGACGTCGAATTAACTCATTACTTTCAGGCGAACGACGGTCTGTCATATTTGTATCAGCATCGCGATTACGTTGTGCTCTTCTGCGATCAAATCCATTGCGTTCATCTATGATGAGATCTGTTTCGATCGATTTCTGCTTGTTGGTTTTCAGTTCAGGAATAGCTTGTATTTGTTGCCAATGATGACGATCTTGGCTTGCTAAATCTTGGTGGCTCAATCGTTTGAGTGATAGATGGCTCTCAATAACTTGACTAGGAAATGGGCCGGTAATATGACCATTTCTCTTAATATACCAAAGTGTTTTTCTCATTTGAATTGGCTTTATTCTAAGTTAATTCCATTGCTTGCTATACTAGCATTGTTCGCACAAAGGGGATATTGATGCAGATCCAAGCCTCATTACAACACACTGTTGGCACGCTTAGTCCAGTCCCAGCGCAAGTTCTGGCTGATTTATCTGTTGGTCAACAGGTTTTTGTTGTGGTGACTAAAGCCGCGCTTGCTGCTGAAGTGGCGACCATTAAATTAGACAATGTGTTGTTAGATATTAAAACGCCCGTTGCTGTCCAGCAAGGCCAAGTTTTGCAACTACAAGTAACTGAGTTAACGGATAAACCTAGCTTCCAATTACTCCAGTCTTCGACAGTAACAAAAGCTATCAGCCCCGATCCTTCGCGTCTTAATATGGGCCAAACCATCCCCGTTGATGTGATAGCGTTGAAGGCGGGAGGGAAAAGTATTTTAGTTGAGGCACGTTTACCCGCAGCGGATATAGCTCAAGGCAAAACACCATTACGGGTAGAAGTTGATGTATCAAGGCTCACAAAGTCGTTCTCGGTTGGAGAGCGAGCCACGGTAACAGTGTCGAGCTTGTCGCCTTTGGCCATTACATTACAAGCGAATAATCCAAAAGAAGAAGTATTAGTTGCTCGCATTAAACAATTACTGCCACAACTACAAAATAAACCGGACTTGAACCAATTAGCGACTACATTAAAAACGGTCTCACTGCCCCAATCAGTTCAACAACCATTGACGCAATTATTACAGACTGTTCTTGATAGCAAAGGGATTGAACAGCCACAGCAATTAAGACAGGCGATTTTGTCGTCAGGAGGCTTTACTGAAAACCAGTTACGACGATCACCTGCTTCTGTCACGACAGATTTTAAAGGACAATTATTAAAACTGGCCTCTGCCATCGAATCTGTTTTAATGAATGTCAGTCATAAAACAACTAACAGCACGACTGTGAATCCTCCTCAAACAACGGCAGAACCGAGTAAAACAACTCGGCCTATCTTATCAACCGGCAGTTTAGGTCAATCCCAATCTCAGCAAGCAACATCAGCATCAACATCACCCCCCAATGGCGTAACAGGCACGCAAACTGAACAAACCATGCAGCGCCAAGCCATGAATCAGCAGGCGCGTCAGACGCCAATCACAACGCAAACTCAGGTGATGACTGACACGACTGTGCAAACAAAAACATCTCAAGTTGTTAATAACCCGATCTTGCCGACAACAAGCGCTGCTGCAGCAACGCCTCAACCTAGTTTGTTGACAGCTATTTTACAAGCTTTAGGTGCTTATCAATCTGTGCCTTCAGCGATTGCAGTCTTACAACAAGCCCCTACAGCAACAGCATTACCAACAGCCTTGCCGGCCTATTTAGAAACAATGTTGACATCGCAACAGGCTACGGCATTGGCGCAAGCCTTAAATCGTTCAGTTTCTCCTGAACAATTAAGAGCCAGTGGACAATTTGATGCGCTTGTTTTGCAGGGGTTATTAAGAGAAGTTGAAAGCTTGCACGCGCGCGTGCAGTTGAATCAGTTATCGATGTTAAAAGAACCCGATACCCCCAATGCGCCGACAGCGAGTTGGTTAATCGATTTGCCTATAAAAGACAAACAACAATTAGATTTTGTGCAGTTGCAAATCGATCAATTTAAACAACAAAGAGAACAAAATGATGAAACAACGTGGCAAGTGCAACTGCGTCTAGATACTCAAAATCTAGGGCCTGTGCAAGCGGTTGTCACCATGCACGAGAATGATGTCAATATTGTCATTAAGGCTGAGCGAGCAGAGAGTACGCAGTTATTAAATCAACATCTTACTATTCTTGATCAAGCCTTAAGCAAACTGAATATTGATGTTAACGATGTCAGTTGTTATTGCGGTGAAGTCGCTGAACCGACCCTTGCGGAGCAGTATTTATCGGCAACAACCAATTTAGTGGATATTTCAGTATGATTTTTGAAAATGAACCATTAAAAGCCATTGCATTGAAATATGATGGTGATAATGCACCGACTGTGACGGCAACAGGGGAAGGGGAAATTGCTGAAGAAATTATCCGCATTGCAAAAGAACATGGCGTACCACTGCGGCAAGATGGCTTATTAACGGGTTTATTGAGTGAATTAGAATTAGGAGAAGAAATCCCTCCTGTTCTTTATCGGGTGATTGCTGAAGTCATTGCTTATGCTTATTTGGTATCCGGTAAAGTTCCTGTAAATAAAGAAAAAAGTGATTAATATCGATATCAATAAGTGAAGTTTCGTATTGCGAAAGAAGTCGTTTGAAAAGTGATATCTTATAATTTCCTTTACTTAGATCTTATTAAGTATTGATTTTTATGAAAAAAGAAGATATCGTTCAGTCGTATATAAAATGAAACCCTAGTGTGGTGATTTGATTTAATGACTGCTCCTCAGCATTTTGAGCCAGAGCTTGACTCTGAGTTATCAACGACGTCGCAGGCTGCTCCTTTAACAGGATCGGATATTGCGTCGCTGCTGGACTCAAAAATTCTTGTGGCTGGCGCACGGGTATCAGATATCGCTTATCTGAAAACGATGCTAGAAATCAGTGGTTTTACTGATATCAAGGTTGCTCACAATGGCGAAGATATTCTCACTTGTCTACGACAAGGCATTGTTGATGATATTTGTAATATTGACTTAGTGGTATTAGATAGCAGCATTGATGGCATGACCGCACGTGACTTACGTATGGTGATGAAGCAATTTGATGAGTGGCAATTAATTCCGATCATTTCGTTGACGGCTCAATCGCAATGGGATCACTCCCAAGCATTAACCGATTTAGGTTATGGGGTGACAACGGTGCAATATCATCCCTTAACCGCTGAATCGTTTCCGCCATCGGTGATGACAGCGTTAGCGGTTAAAAAAGAGCGCGATCAAACGTATCAGCAAGAAGTGGCTTTAAAAGATGAAGTCTCTGCGTTGAAAGTGATGGAAGCGCGACTCAAGTTTTCAATCGATCATGATGAGTTAACGGGTTTATCTAACCGACGTAAATTAGAACAAGCGATTGAGTTGAGCTTGATCCAAGCCCGTAACTTTAATATCAGCAGTGTCTTGTTATATATCGACTTAGATCGTTTCAAAGTCTTAAATGATACAGAAGGACATGCGGCGGGGGATGCGTTACTGATTCAAATTGCTAATACGTTGCGTAGCTTCTTTTCACCGAATGATACTTTGGTTCGTATCGGCTCGGATGAGTTTGCGGTTTTGATTGATAATATTCAAACGCCAGTGGCCTTGAAAAAAGCAGAAGATGTGCGCTCGGCCTTAGATGGTTATCGCTTTGAACATATGGGTAATGAATATCACTTATCGGCGAGTATCGGAATGAAGCTCATTTCAGCCGATCATGAATTGATTGCCGGTGATATTTTATCGCATGCTAACCAAGCGTGTTATACCGCCAAAGAGCGCGGCAGAAATCGAGTGCATTTGCATAATCCGGGTGACACTGAGATGCATAAGTTGCGTCATAATGTGCAATGGGCGCCACGGATAAGAACAGCCTTAAAAGATGAAAATTTCTTTTTAGAGTTTCAGCCTATTTATGCTGTGGCATCGAATATGATCAGCCATTATGAATGTTTGATTAGAATGAAAGATGAAGCGGGAACCATTTATTCTCCAAGTGAGTTTATTCCTGTTGCTGAAAAAATGGGGCTGGTTGAACAAATTGATTTGTGGGTGATTAATCATGTTTTTGATTTAATGAAAACCTTGCCTAATGAGATTGCCTTTAATATCAATTTATCAGCCAATATTTTCTTAGATCATCAACTCTATCCTTTAGTAGAACGAAAACTAAATGAAACGGCAGTGAACCCAAGCCGAGTGGTATTTGAGATTACAGAAACGTCCGCAGTCTCTAACTTTGATCAAACGAAAGCAATGGTAAACCGACTGCGAGGCTTAGGATGTAGCTTTGCCCTAGATGATTTCGGTGCGGGGTTTAATTCGTATAATTATTTGAAATATTTTCCTGTTGATATGTTGAAAATTGATGGGGCGTTTATTACCAATTTAGAAAATGATGAAGTCGATCAAGTATTGGTTAAATCCATGATCGATGTCGCGCATCAGTTAGGGAAAAAAACCGTCGCAGAATTTGTAGAACGGCAAAGTACTATGGATTTATTGAAGTTGTTAGGCGTGGATTATATTCAAGGGTATTTAGTCGGCAAACCGCAATCTAATATTTTTGATTAATGCAAATTATCTTGTTCACCATGCATGCGTTCAATCAAATGCGCTTCTTCATCACTTAAATTACAACTATCGACTAACTGGCTTGATACGACCCCTTTTTTCGCTAAACGGATAGCGTGGTCGTAATTATGTTGTGGTGCGACACTTGCAGTCAGATTACCTTGTTGTTCTCTTAATTTTGACACGGCTTGTTCAAAAGCAATAATGCGATCATCGGTATGAACAGCACCACTGGTAAGGGCTGACAGTTGATTTTGCAAATCGCTGATGACTTCAGCTTGTTGTTGTTGACGTTTGTGCTGAATATAACAAAAAGCCAAACCGGCCATCGCGATAATCAAGCTAAAAGTGATGAAGATAAAAGTAAACATAATTGAGTCCTTGTCCGTTATGAATAACGGATTATGGGGATGCGTTGTCAATCACATCTTGTTCGCTAATGAATTTATTAATATCGACTAGAATTAATAAACTATCTTCGCGACTAGAAACGCCTTGAATGCAATAAGAGCTTTCGTCATTATTAATCGTTGGCGATGGTTCGATATCAGACTGTTTTAAATAAACGACCTCTGCAACGCTGTCGACCAATAAACCAATGACATTATCATCAACTTCAACAACGATAATGCGAGATAAATCATCCGATTCTTTAGGATCTAAGCCAAAACGCCTACGAGTATCAATAACGGTAACGACATTGCCTCGAAGATTAATAATGCCTAAGACATAGTCATGAGCACCTGGAACGGGAGCAATTTCAGTGATGCGCAGCACTTCTTGTACATGCATGACATCAATCCCATAGATCTCATTATCGAGATAATAGGTGACCCATTGCTGTACTTCATCATTTAATACTTGTTCGTTTTGACTCATTACTTGATCCTTTAACACGACAATCCGTTCCTATTTTGCCTATTTATCGTGGGTCAAAATACTGACGATAACGTGTTTTTTTTAATAATATGCACGGTCTATGCCATTTTTATTTAAATGGATTGGATAAGATTAGTGTAGTCGTTTTTGCCGTAGATGCTAAGTTAAGGTAACGCCATTTTGGGGATAGCGTCACGATTATCTTTAATTGGTGGTAATAGGAGCGACGGTCGTAGGTTGATTGATATCAAAGACTTCTAATGAACGTCGACTGTCTTGACTCCCTAAAACTACCAATACTACACGGCGATTTTTTTGTCTGCCTTCATCAGTACGATTATCTGCAATGGGTTTGAATTCGCCATAACCAATCGCTGACATTCTATCAGGGGCTAAACCAAACTGATCGAGTAGATGTACAACGCTGGCGGCTCTTGCTGCAGATAATTCCCAGTTAGAAGGGAAGCGGGGGGTATTAATCGGTTGATTATCAGTGAACCCTTCAACTTGTATAGGATTAGCGGATTGCCGTAATATTTCCGCGACCTTTCCGATGATCGGTACCGCATCTTTTGCTAGGCGTGATTCACCACTGTAAAACAGCACATTCGATTTGATTTCAAGCTCTAGCCAGTCTTCGCCCTTTTTCAGCGTGATATCTTCGTTTTTAATTTGTTCTAATAACACATCATTGAGCTGGTTGGAGATATCGTTGATGGTACGAATAGTGTCTTCTGGCACAATAGGGGCTGTGGGTAACTCGATGAGTTGTACTGGCTCAGGTGTATCAGTAGAATTGGCTTTGTCATGCTGCTCACCATAACTTATTTCGCCAATCTGAATAGGGTCAATGGTTTTTTTGGGATCAGTGAAAACGGCTTCTAAACTATCAGATAAGACTCTAAACTTACCGACATTCACAGACGAAATAGAATACATGACGACAAAAAAAGCGAACAATAGCGTGATGAAGTCGGCATAGGATACCAGCCAACGTTCATGGTTAACGTGCTCCTCTTGTCTTTTTCTTCTACGCGCCATAATTAATTTAAGTATGCCTGTAAACGACTTTCTATATTACGGGGATTATCGCCATCTGCAATGCTGATCAAACCTTCAATTAACATCATTTGAATACGACTGCGTTGGTCGATAATCGCTTTTAATTTGCTGCTCATCGGTAAGAAAAATAAGTTCGCCAACCCAACACCATAAATGGTGGCGACAAAAGCGACGGCAATCCCTGAACCTAATGAGGCAGGGTCGGCGAGATTGCCCATGACATGGATAAGCCCCATTACCGCGCCGATAATGCCGATAGTCGGTGCATAGCCGCCCATCGCTTCATACACCTTGGCAGAAGCAATATCATTGCTTTCTTGGATATCTAAATCGGCTTCCATGATTTCTCGAATCAATTCAGGCTCAGCGCCATCGGCAATGAGTTGTAAGCCTTTTTGACTAAAGACATCTTCTTCATCCATCGCGGCTGATTCTAAACGCATTAAGCCTTCTTTACGTGCAATTTGATTCCATTCTAAGATGGAGTCTAATGTTGCTGTTGCTGATTGCTTAGGTGGTACAAATACCCAAGAGGTCATTTTGATTGCACGTAAAAAGGTGTTTAAAGGAGTTTGAAGCATGACGGCACCAATAGTCCCGCCTAATACGATAAGCATTGCAACAGCATTTAAGATGGTGTCTAAATGTCCACCCTCTAAATATTGGCCGCCTAAGATGGCGCCAAGGCTGATTAAAACGCCGAGAATACTGAGAATATCCATACTTACGAAGCCACTTCTATTAAATGTTGAGCAATATCATCTAAACCTAATACCTTATCGGCTAAATGTGCTTTTGCTATAGCCATGGGCATACCATAAATTGTACTGCTTTGTTCGTCCTGCGCCCAAATAGTCGCGCCGAGTTGTTTAAGCTGTGTGCAACCTTGTTTACCATCTTGGCCCATACCGGTCAAAATTAGTACGAGGGTTTGCTCAGGACAAAGAGGAACAATAGAACTTAAAGTGCTATCAATGCAAGGTTGATATGTGTCTTCTACATTGCTGGCTTTAATTGAGACAGTTAGGTTGGGCGCTTGCCCTTTGAGATACAGTTGTTGGCCGCCAGGGGCAATATACGCTGTACCACTTTGTAATGTTTCGCCGGTTTTAGCTTGTTTAATGTGAAGAGCACATTGCGTGTCGAGGCGTTCAGCAAAAGAAGGTGTGAACGCAGCAGGCATGTGTTGCACGATAACAATAGGAATAGAAAAGTCAGCGGGTAGTAGGGATAGAATCTTTTGTAATGCGACAGGTCCACCGGTTGAGGTGCCAATGACGATAAGCTTGATGTCTTTGGAAGATCTTGACACTGGTTTTCTGGGTGGTGTGCTGATAGAAGTAGGTTGATTTTTTCTCTTATAATAGGCCGCGAGTTGGAGTATTTTTTGACATAGGCGTTGATGGGCATCATGTTGTTGCGATGAGACATCTTCAAAACGCTTGAGCATATAATCAAGTGCACCTGCATCCAATGCGGCTAAAGTTGATTTGGCACCAACAGTGGTCGTTGACGATAACACCAATACTGCCGTCGGGCTTTCAGCCATAATGCGTCTGGTTGCAGTGATCCCATCCATTTCCGGCATTTCGATATCCATAGTCACAATATCCGGTTTGAGTGATTTTACTTTCTCAATGGCTTCTTTACCATTGGAGGCGCTGCCGACGACTTTAAGAGACGGGTGTGCACTGATGACATCAAATAGCCTTTTACGGAAAAAGCTAGAGTCGTCAACAATTAATACCCGAATAGTCACGATAATAATTAATACCCTTTACCTGCATAAGTCTGCATTAATTCAGGAAAATCAAGAATAAGCGCTATTCTACCATCACCAGTAATGGTCGCACCTGCTAGTCCCTTAGTGCCTTGTAATAGATTACCTAACGGTTTGATGACAACTTCTTCTTGTCCGATTAATTGATCAACAACAAAACCAACACGTTGAGTACCAATGTTGACTATGACAACGTGTTCTAATTGTGGTTCAGCTGATTTATCGTGTTGAACGAGGGAAGCATTTTCAGGCTCATTGACAAGCCAATGACGTAAATAAAAAAGCGGTAATGCTTTGTTACGAACATTAATAGTACGTTGCCCATCGACAGTATTGGTTTTAGACAAGTCGAGGTGAAAAATTTCATTCACATTGACCAGTGGAAAGGCAAAGATTTGTCGTCCTAACATGACCATAAGCGTTGGCATGATGGCTAATGTTAATGGCACTTTGATTGATAAAGTCGTGCCTTTGCCTAAGTCGGAGTCAATATCAATGACACCGTTGAGCTTTGCAATAGATGTTTTAACGACATCCATGCCAACACCTCGTCCTGAGATATCGGAAATTTCTTTTTTCATTGAAAAGCCGGGAGCAAAAATCAGGGCATAACATTCTGATTCTGTTAACCTTTGAGCATACTCTTCATCCATCATGCCTTTTTCGACAGCTTTTCTGCGTAAGACATTGGCGTCCATACCGGCACCATCGTCAGCAATGGTCAATAGGATATGGTCACCTTCTTGTGCCGCGGCAAGGACAATATGGCCCGTTTTGGGTTTGCCAGCAGCTTCACGAACATCAGGCATTTCAATACCATGATCGACAGCGTTTCTGACTAGATGTACAAGGGGATCAGCTAAAGCCTCAACCAAGTTTTTATCTAAATCTGTTTCTTCGCCGCGAAGCTCAAGATTAATGTCTTTATTCAGGCTTCGAGCTAAATCTCGGACCACACGAGGGAAACGACCAAAAACTTTTTTGATAGGTTGCATCCGTGTTTTCATCACAGCGGCTTGCAAATCAGCTGTGACAACCGTCAGGTTATTGATTGCTTTGGCCATCTCTTCATGTTCGCTTGATCCTTCTAGCGTATTGATTCGATTTCTGACTAAAACAAGTTCGCCAACCATATTCATAATGTCATCTAAGCGGCTGGTATCAACACGGACGCTTGTTTCTGCTTGTTTTGCTGGGGCGGGAGCTGGCTTTTCTTTCTCTTTTTGGTTGGCGAGATTGGTTGCAGCAAGACTCGGTTTAATCTCAACGGCTGGTTTGTCGGTTTTGACGTTCTCAGTTTGAACCACTTCTGACGTGTTTGAGGCAGGCTCAGGTGTTTTCTGGTTTTCAACCGTCGTTTTTTTCTTGCCTTGTAACTCATCGAGTAAGGCTTCAAATTCTTCTTCAGTGATGTCTTCGTTACTATTTGAAGTTATAGCTGTTTGCTGAGCTTGTTTTGACGTGCCAGGTGCCTGATTGCCGTGTAATTCATTGAGGAGATTATCAAATTCTTCTTCTGATATTTCATCATTATTAACTGAGGTAGTGTTAGGCGTTTTTTTACCATGTATTTCGTCGAGTAAACTTTCAAACTCCTCGTCGCTGATGTCATCGCTGTCGCTGCTATCTGCTAGTGAAGCTGTTTCAGGTGTGGGGTCTGGCTGAACTGGTGTGACGGGGGCGGGAGAAGTGTGTTCTGTATTCAAATAATAAGCAAGATGTTTAAAAATAGCAGGATCGGCGGGACTTGGATATTGACCTGAACGTGTTTCTTTAAACATGGTGTTTAAGGTATCTAACACATGTAAAAAAGTATCCATCATATCGGCGTCAACAGTGCGTTCACCTTGACGGAGTATATTAAAGACGTCTTCACCTTGATGGCAAAGGTTGACCATATTATCTAAACCTAAGAATCCAGCACCACCTTTGATGGTATGGAAACCGCGGAAAATAGCGTTCAGTAAATCACTGTCTTCTGGTTGACCTTCCAGCTCAACGAGTTGTTCGTTGAGACCTTCCATGATTTCATCAGCTTCAACTAAAAAGTCTTGTAAGATTTCATCATTGGTATCAAGCGTCATGATGTGTCATTCCTTTAGAGCTCTAGTGACGATAATAAGTCGTCTACATCGTCTTGTGCATTTACAATATTGGCCTTGTTGGTATTGATCTGTGGGCCTTCAGCTCGGATGGGATCTGATTCGTTTTTCTGTTGGATCAGCGGTTGATTTATATCTGTCATGGTCAATAGTTGTGATAAGTCCGTGGCTACCTCTCCTATTAAGTCGGTTATTTGGTGGATAACTTGACCTGTTAAATCTTGAAAGTGTTGATTTGTGGTGATGTCATTAAAGGCGGATTGAAGCTGATCAACTTTGTGAAAGATATCTGGCATCTTCGAACTATCTTGTGGACTCAGCTTGTCAGCGTGATGTTGTAGTGTTGAAATGAGCATTGTTGCATCATCAACAATAGATAAAGTTTGATGTGCCGCCTGATGTGTTACCTGCTTGATATAGTCGAGCCTATCGTGAATATCAGGGAGCGTCACAGTCAATAACTTATGCAGTTCTGCCGTTTTTTCAGCAGACAATACTGTGGTGTCAACATTATCTTTTTTAGGAAGGAGTTGGGCTAATTGTTCTGATTGTAGATGAATAACCTGCTCATCATCTTCTTCGAGCGCAGACTGTAAGGCCTGTGCTGCAAGTAAAAGCTGCTGCTTGATAACGGCATTCATCTTGTCGATTTAACCGTCAATACGTTCAAAAATCTTATCGATTTTTTGTTTTAATGTGATGGCGGTGAACGGTTTAACAATATATCCATTGACACCTGCTTGGGCGGCTTCGATGATTTGTTCTCGTTTGGTTTCTGCTGTGACCATCAATACGGGTAACGAAGACAATTCGTCATCAGCACGAACTGTTTTGAGTAAGTCGATCCCTTGCATGCCGGGCATATTCCAGTCTGTGATAAGGAAATCGATATCACCTGTTTTTAAAATGGGTAAGGCGGTGAGCCCGTCATCGGCTTCTTTTGTGTTTGTAAAACCAAGGTCGCGCAGTAAATTTTTGATAATCCGTCTCATTGTTGAGAAATCATCGACAATGAGGATTTTCATATTTTTATCCAAGTTTCATCTCCAACTTTTTTAACTTAGCCAATCACCCAATTTAGAACGTAGACGGATGATGGTCTGGCTGTGAATCTGGCTGACACGAGATTCACTAACATTGAGTACTTCCCCGATTTCTTTGAGGTTGAGTTCTTCATTATAGTACAAGCTCATCATAAGTCTTTCCCGCTCAGGTAAAGTTTGAATTGCTTCACTTAATGCTTGTTGAAATCCATTTTTTTGTAGATTTTGTTCAGGTTCTAGCTCATTTTTTGACAAAGGTTGCGCATGGGTCTCGTCATGATCGGTTAAATCTTCGAGGCTAAACACTTGATGACCGGATGCACTGAGGAGTTGTTGATGATATTCATTGGTACTGATACCGATGGTTGCGGCAATTTCATGATCTTGGGCGTGACGACCTTCTTTCTGTTCGATTTCTTGCATGGCTGCGGCAATATCGCGGGCTTTTTTATGCACTGAACGTGGCGCCCAATTATTGCGTCTTATTTCGTCTAACATGGCACCGCGGATCCGAATGCCTGCATAGGTTTCAAAACTAGCACCTTGTTCTGTGTCGTAGTTTTGAGAGGCATCTAATAAGCCAATCATGCCTTCTTGAATTAAATCATCAACGTCGACGGTGTGGGGAAGTTTAGCAATTAAATGATAGGCGATACGTTTTACTAAGGAGGCGTGTTGTTGTACCAGCTCAACTGCAGAACCAGAGTGAGGCTTACTTTGCTGATACATATCTGCGGGGCTCATTAGGCGGTTTCCATACTGGCTTCAATGAGACGTTCAACAAAAAATTCCATATGACCACGAGGTTGCTTTTGTACTGGCCAATGGGCGACTTTCTTACTGAGATGGGTAAAGGCAGTAGCGGCTTTACTTTGAGGAATATATTCGACGACGGCCCGTTGTCTTTTTACGGCTTGGCGTAAGTCTTCATCAAACGGGACGATGCCCATAAAGTCGAGTTGCACTTCTAAAAAACGCTCGCAGACGAGGGCGATTTTATCAAATAATTCACGGCCTTCTTGGACGCTTCGCGACATATTAGCAATGATATGGAAATGTTCTAATTTATAATCGCGGTTGAGCAGTTTTATCAGCGCATAGGCATCTGTAATAGAAGCGGGCTCGTCACAGACGACGATGATGACTTCTTGTGCTGCGCGGGTGAAGCTGATGACGCTATCGGCAATGCCGGCAGCACTGTCGATTAATAAAACATCAATATGTTGATCTAACTCGCTAAAAGCTTGAATCATTCCCGCATGTTCCGCTGGGCTGAGTTCAGCCATTTTTTGTATACCGGACGCGGCGGGAATAATTTTTAAGCCAGCAGGACCTTCAACGATAATTTCTTGTAATGTTTTGCTGCCGTCTAATACGTGTAACAGATTATATTGCGGATGAACGCCTAACATCACATCGATATTAGCTAAACCTAAATCAGCATCTAAGATTAAGACTTGTTTGCCTTGCATCGCGAGAGCAACACCTAAATTAACGGTGACATTGGTTTTACCCACACCACCTTTACCGCTAGCAACAGCTATTACTTTGACGGGACGAGGTGGGTTCGTCATCCGTCTTAATCCTGATGCTTGGTCTTTCGGCATATCAGCCATAGGCTGCAAAGCCTCCGTAACTTGAAAGTGTTTGTGGATCGAGTTGTTCTTCATCCATGAGTAAGCTGGCTTCTTTTACTAAGGTGGCTGGTCTCGCTAAACTAAAATCTTCTGGCACTTGTTGTCCATTACATAAATACGCTAAAGGTAGCTTGTGTTTGATCATGGCAGAGATGGCACCGCCTAAGCTATTTGTTTCATCTGTTTTGGTCAATATACACCCACTTAGCTTGAGGTGTGAGAAAGCATTAATAATATCATTGAGCACGTTGGTTTGTGTGGTGGCAGAGAGTGTTAAATAATTTCTCACATTGGGAGATTGATTTCTTAATAAGGCAAATTTTTCACTCAATTGCATATCACGTTGATTCATACCAGCAGTATCGATCAAGATAAAGCGTCGATCAAGTAACTCGTTCAAAGAATGGCTTAATTCATCATGTGTTCTTGCGACCCGAACAGGCACGCCTAAAATACGGGCATAGGTACGCAGTTGTTCTTGGGCTCCGACGCGAAAACTATCTGTGGTGATCAAACCGACATTTTTAGCCCCGTACTTTAGTGTGCAACGGGCAGCCATTTTGGCAATGGTAGTGGTTTTACCGACTCCAGTTGGGCCGACAAGGGCATAAATACCACCAGATTCTAGAAAGTGGTCTGATTGAATATCAATGCGGCTAGCCAAGGCGCCTAATGATTGTCGCCAAGCTGTTTCGATGTCATCACTGTTATGGTGTTGGGAGACAATATTTTTAGCTAGCTCGACTTGGATACCCATCGCGAGGTGGCGATGTAAGAGTTGAACTTGAACTGGGCTGATCCGCTCCATATCTTTCCAAGCCAAATCTGATAATTGGCTTTGCAACATGTCTCTCATGCTGGCGATTTCTTTACGCATTTGAACTAAAGTTGGTTCTTGAGACCAAATGTTTTTTTGAGCGGTTTCTTTGGTTTCAACTTGAGAGACTTTAGATGTAGGTGTCGGATTGATTTCCACTTTAGGTTTAGGTTGTGTTGTTTCAGTGGATGACATATTGCGTTTGAACTGCTTTTCGTCATAATCCGTTGCGGCGACAATCTCGATGCCTCCGTCGACACGGGTATTCGATAAAATGACGGCATCGGGTCCTAATACATCTCGGACCTCTTTAATGGCTTGCCGAACATCTATAGCGTGGAAACGTTTAATTTTCATGATGATTCACCTCTGCTAACGACCAATGTTAGCGACAATTCTGATTTGCTTGTTGTCAGGAATTTCGTTGTATGACAAGACATTTAATGTTGGGATAGAGTGGCGTATAAAACGGGCTATCCATGAGCGGAGTCCAGCTTGTACAACAAGGATGGCTGATTCACCTGCCATTTCTTGTCGTTGTGCGGCTTCATTTAAATTCTTATGCATATTTTCTGCTAACCCTGGTTCTAAACTGGCGCTACTATCTCCGGTAGCGTTTAATGTCTGAAGCAATATTTGTTCCAGTTCTGGGTCTAGCGTAATAATCGGCAGGTCTTCTTTGATACCATTAAAGTGCTGAATAATGGAGTGGCTCAATGCGACTCGGGTAGAAGCCGTAATGGCTTCAGGATCCGGGTTACGCGCTGCTTGCTCTGAGATTGATTCGATAATAGTGCGAATATCTCGGATAGGAATATTTTCTTCTAATAAGTTTTGTAATACTTTCTGGATACCGCCTAATGGAATGGTATCTGGGACCAAACCTTCAACCAGTTTTGGCGTGGTTTTAGCTAAATTATCAAGGAGTTGTTGCACTTCTTCGCGGCCGAGTAATTCATGGGCATGGTTTTGCAGAATTTTGCTTAAATGCGTCGCGATGACGGTATCGACATCCACAACGGTATAACCTTGTGCTTGAGCATGTTCACGCTGACTGGTTTCTATCCAGACGGCTTCTAAGCCAAAAGCAGGATCTTGACTTTTAATGCCTTCTAATTCGCCAAATACTTGACCTGGGTTAATGGCCATCATTCTATCTGGGTATATTTCTGCTTCACCAAAGATGACGCCGAATAAGGTGATTTGATAGGCCGTCGGCGCGAGATCCAAGTTGTCTCGAATATGAACAGGAGGAATTAAAAAACCCAGTTCTTGTGATATTTTTTTACGTATACCTTTGATACGGCCCATTAATTGACCGCCTTGGTTTTTATCGACAAGGGGAATTAAACGATAACCAATCTCTAAACCAACAGGATCGACGGGGTTTAAGTCATCCCAATCTAATTCACGTTGTTCTTTTGGTGTGCCTGTTTCAGCTGGTGCGGCGATGGCTGCTTGTGTGGCGACTTTTTGACGCTGCATAATCGACCATGCTGTCGCGCCACCGGCTGTCGCTAAAATTAAGAATGGGACATTTGGCATGCCTGGAATCAATCCCATACCGCCGATAATGCCAGAAGTGACAGCGAGTGTTTTAGGTTCACTAAATAATTGGCCGACAATTTGTTCGCCCATATCTTGCTCTTTGGTAGAGCGTGTGACCAATAAGCCTGCCGCTGATGCCAATAAAAGGGAAGGAATTTGAGCAACGAGACCATCACCGATGGTTAATAAGGTGTAGTTGTGTGCTGCATCAGCAAAGCTCATATCATGTTGAACGGTACCGATGATAAAACCGCCGATGATATTAATGAATAAAATTAAGATGCCGGCAATGGCATCGCCTCGGACAAATTTACTCGCACCATCCATTGAACCGTAAAAATCAGACTCTTGCATGATTTCATCACGCCGCCGCCGAGCTTCATCTTGATCAATTAAACCGGCATTGAGATCGGCATCAATGGCCATTTGTTTACCGGGCATGGAGTCTAATGTGAAACGGGCGCTGACTTCGGCAATCCGTGTTGCCCCTTTAGTGACAACGATAAAGTTGATGATGACAAGAATAGCGAAAACAACAAAACCAACGGTGTAATTACCACCGATAACGAACTCACCAAATGCTTCGATAACATTACCGGCCGCATTGGTGCCGGTATGGCCTTCAAGTAAAACAACACGGGTAGAGGCAACGTTTAAGGCGAGACGTAATAAGGTGGCAATGAGGAGAATGCTGGGAAAAGAAGCAAAGTGAAGCGGTTTTAAAACGTAAATACTGGCTAATACGATGGTTAAGGATAAGGCGATATTAAAACTGAATAATAAGTCCAGCATAAATGCGGGCAGTGGTAACACCACCATGGCCAATAAAGCCACCAATAAGAATGGTGCAGCAATATTGCCACTGATATAAGGCATGATGCGACTATAAATAGCGTTGTTTTCCATTAGCTTAATCTCGTCTATATTCTTCTGGTATTGGCAGATCCTCCGTATTTAATGTGGGCTTGTTACCGCCGCGATTGTGATAGCGGCGGAGTTGGAAGACAAAGGCCAATACTTGAGCTACTGCAATATATAGACCAGTTGGGATTTCTTGCCCTAATTCTGTACTGAAATAAATGGCACGTGTCAGTGGCGGCGCAGACAAAATAGGCACGTCATTGGCATCTGCTACCAGACGAATTTGTTGTGCAATGAGATCGCTACCCTTGGCAATCACATAAGGTGCGCCGTCACCAACTTGGTCATATTTAAGCGCGACAGCATAATGTGTTGGGTTGGTAATAATGACGTCAGCGTCTGGTACGTCTTGCATCATGCGTTGTTGTGATAGTTCAACTTGTAGCCGCCTTACACGTCCTTTGACTTCTGGGTTACCTTCTGTTTCTTTGCTTTCATCTTTGAGTTCTTGCTTAGTCATTTTTAATTGGCGGTTGTGATTCCAGTGTTGGAAAGGGACATCAATCGCAGCAATTAACATCAAGCTAGCTGAAATAATTAAAAAGACCCAAAGCACGATATCACCGAGTGAAGACATCGCGACATCAACTTCTTGTAAGCCAAGTGTCAATAATCGGTCACGTAAACTCCATAAGACAATGATGGAAATAGTGCCAATTAATAAAAATTTACCGAGTGCTTTTAATAACTCGACCAGGCCTTGCGGGCCGAACATACGTTTGAGGCCTTTCAATGGGCTGAGGCGTTCACCTTTAGGCGCCATTGCTTGGCTTGAAAAATTCCACCCGCCAATGCTGGCGGGCGCTGCAAGTGCCGCTACGATGGTGACCGCAAGGAAAGTGCCGATATCAAAAGCAATGGTTTCAAGTGAAAAAACCATATGATGGAGTATGGCGACAGGGTCAAAGAGTTCTTTACGCGTTAAGGTAAAAGATTTTTCCATCACTTCAGCGACAGCGTTGATCATATTGCCACCGATAAACATCAAGGTGACTGCGCTGGCGATTAAGACAATGACCGTGGTGAATTCACGTGATCGGGGAACTTGACCTTTTTCTCGCGCATCATTAATGCGCTTCTCGGTCGGCTGTTCCGTTTTTTCTTGCCCTTGATCTTCTTCAGCCATCAGGCGTCACCAAGAAACTTATCATTTGTAACATTTCTTCTGACATGGTCACAAGGTGAGATGATGCAGATGATAATGTGGTTAATATAATGGCAAATCCTAAGACAATCGTCATGGGGAAACCAATTGAAAAAGGGCTGATTTGTGGCGCGGCACGTGACAAGATACCAAAGGCTAAATTCACTACCATTAACGAACCAATGGCCGGTAAGGCAACAATGACCCCTGCGGCATACATCCAGCTCGCTTGACCGACAATATCGCGAAAGCTGGTATGAGGCAGGCCGGTTGTTGCAATGGGCAAGGTGTGAAAACTTTCTGCTAAAACACGTAATAAAACCAAGTGACCATCTAGACTTAGAAAGACTAAAGTTACAAAAACAAGGTAAAGCTGACTGATAACGGGAACAGTGACCCCATTTTGTGGATCGACCATAGAGGCGAAGCCTAAGCCCATTTGCATGGCGACAATTTGTCCAGCAATGGTAAAACCATTAAAGAGTAATTGGAGCATAAACCCCATGGCGATCCCAATTAAGATTTGGTGGGTGATAATTAATAAACCATCCGCACTTAAGGGATCAACAACAGGCATTGAATTAGGCACTGTGGGCACAATGACCATTGTCACGGCTAGGGCTATTAATAGCCTCGCTTTGACATTGACAAAATTACTACTGAATATCGGTGCTGCCATCATGAGCGCAGCAATTCTAAAAAATGGCCAGAAAAATGTCCCTATCAATGCGGTGATTTCGGCGGTTGAAATAATCATCACTTAACCGATCAGAAACGGAATATCCTGAAAAAGTTGACTGGTATAATCCATTAATAACCCTAACATCCAAGGCCCAGCAAGGGCTAAGACTAAAATAGTAATCAGTAACTTGGGAATGAAGGTTAAGGTTTGTTCATTGATAGAGGTGGCGGCTTGAAACATGCTGACCAATAAACCGATAAGCAAAGCTGGCAGTAAAATGGCAGAGATCAAAATCGTGATCAACTGCAAGGCATGTTGCATGAGGCTGAGAACACTTTCGGGCGTCATATTAAACGTAAAAACTCGATGCCAATGTTCCCATTAATAAGGCCCAGCCATCAATGAGTACAAATAACATTAACTTAAACGGAAGCGAAATCAACATGGGGGACAACATCATCATCCCCATCGCCATTAAGACACTGGCAACGACCAAGTCAATGATAAGGAAAGGAATAAAAATGATAAATCCGATTTGAAAGGCGGTTTTTAACTCGCTGGTGACAAAAGCGGGTAATAATAAAGTGAAAGGCACGTCAGCTTTGGTTTCTAACTGCATATTGCCATGGATATTGGCAAAGAGTTCAAGGTCACTTTCTCTAGTTTGGGCTAGCATAAAAGCCTTAAAGGGTTGTGAGGCCTGCTCTATTGCGGTTAAAGCTTCAATTTGTCCATCCATATAAGGTTTTACACCTTCATCATATGCAGTTTGAAAAACAGGGTTCATGATGAATAAGGTAAGAAATAAAGCTAAACCTAACAAGATTTGGTTAGATGGCGTTGATTGCACGCCCATCGCTTGTCTTAAAATGGCGAGGACAATAATAATACGAGTAAATGAGGTCATCATCATTAACGCTGCTGGTAGCAGGGTTAAGACGGTCATTAAGGCTAAGATTTGTAAGGTGACAGTATAGCTTTGTCCGCCGTCATCAGCAGAGGTCACAGTCATCGCCGGAATGCCTGGTTCTGCGAATGCCAATATAGGACTGCATAACAATAGGAAGCTAATGATATATTTAATCATGTTGGTCTTCCTTCGCTAGAATGGTTTGCAGCTGCTGATCAAACTGAGCATATTTATCTTGCTGATGTTGAGTGTCGTTAGTTTTGCCTAAAATATGTAGGGTATTGATATTATTGGGGGTGACGCCGACTAAGATTTTCTCACCTTCAACTTCAAGCAGTATGGCTTTTTCTCTCGTGCCTAATGATAAACCAGCAACGACTTTTATCGCACCATTACTGCTAGATTGAAATTTTCCAGTCCGTTTGATTAACCAAGCAAGGCCTAGAATCAATGCAACAACTAATCCTAAACCGAGTAGTGTCTCAATTAATGTCTCGCTCGTGACCGCTGATTTTGTCAGTGCTTTCGTTGGCGTATCATCTGGCTCTGCAGCGCTCACTAACGAAGCAAAGCTGAAGGTGATAACGTAAAAAAAATAGAGAAAAAAGCGCATGATTATCTGAGTTTTTTAATACGTTCGTCAGCACTGATAACATCGGTTAAACGAATACCAAACTTATCATTGACGACGACAACTTCGCCATGGGCAATTAAAGTGTCATTGACCAATACATCCATGGCTTCGCCGGCTAATCGATCTAATTCGATAACAGAACCTTGGCTGAGTTGAAGTAAGTTTCGAATGCTAATTTTAGTGCGGCCAATTTCCATTGAAATCGTAACAGGTAATTCGAGCACCATATCGAGATTGATATCAGTGGCTGACTTTGGCCGTGATGAATCATTAAGTTGCTCAACAGGCGCTGCTTGGGCTTGCTCTTCTAGCGCTTCGGCCCATGGGTCTTCATCTTGGCTAGCTGCTTCGCCTGCGGCTTGTTCTTCTAAGGCTTCAGCCCAAGGATCTGCGTCGCCTTCGCCTTTGGACTCTTCCAAAACCTCATCCCAATCTTCGTTATTATCTTGTTCGCTCATGATTGATTGCTCTTAATTAGTTGGAATTGATGCGGAATCTCTTTCGGATGTTCAATGATTTTGACGATTTTCAAAGCAGTTTTATTATTGTGTTCGCCAAATGTGGATTGGAAAACAGGAATGTCTTCGGCCATCGTGGTAACGGTTTCTGGCATGGTAATGGGAATAATGTCACCAGCTTTGAGATTAACTACATCCTGCAACGACATCACTGTTTCTGTTAATGTGGCAGAGAGATTGACTTTTGCCCCTAAAATTTCTTCACGCATGGCTTTGGGCCAACGGCCGTCGTCGTTAGAGTGGTCACTTTGTAACCCTGTATCGAGTAATTCTCTGATAGGTTCTAACAGAGAATAAGGCAAGGTGATGTGAATATCCCCACTGCCGCCTTCGAGTTCGACATTAAAAGAAGAGACCACGACAATTTCGCTCGGGCTGACGATGTTAGCAAATTGTGGATTGACTTCATGGTGGACATATTCAAAGTCCACTTTCATGACGGGCTCCCATGCTTCAGTCAAATCTTCAAAACACACGTCCAAAATCATTTTGATAATACGTTGCTCAGTGGATGTGAACTCACGTCCTTCTATTCGAGCTTGAAACCGACCTTCGCCACCGAAGTAATTATCTAATACGGTAAAAACAAACTTAGGTTCAAAAACGATTAACCCAGTTCCCACTAGCGGATGCATATGGATTAAGTTAAGGCTGGTGGGTAAAAATAAAGTATGAATATATTCAGAAAACTTCATAATTTGCACGGTGCCAGATGAAATTTCAGCAGAGCGACGTAGCAAATTAAATAAGCTGATGCGAAGTTGGCGGGCAAAGCGTTCGTTGACCATTTCCAATGTTGGCATGCGTCCACGAATAATGCGGTCTTCATTGCCAAAATCATAACTCCGAGTTGAAGGTCGTTCTTCAACTGGTGTTTCAGTTTCGATATCACCGCCATCCATACCATGGAGTAAGGCATCGACTTCGTCTTGAGATAGAATATCTTCTGTAGCCATGTTATTGCATGATCAAACTAGTAAAGTAAACAGCATTAAGGCTTTGTTCTTCGCCTTCGGCTGTCAAAATAGCATTAATGGTACTTAATGCCTCCTGTCTTAATGCCCTCGTTCCTTCTTGGGTGTTCATGGCGTCATAATTTTGACTGAAAAATAACATTAATAATTCATGTTGGATGGCGGGTAGATGAAGTTTAAAAGCATCAATCGCATCGGGATCTCTTGCCATCACTTTTAATTTGATCTGCATATATTTTACTTTATTGTCACTTTGTTTCTGAAAGTTAACAATAAAAGGTTTATCAACACTATGATAGATGGCTTTTTGCTTGGCAGGCTTCGTTTCCTCTGCAACTTCAGGTTCAGCCTCGGTATCATCACCCATTAAGAAAAATGCAGCGACGCCGGCGCCAAGTAAAATGACGACAGCAATGATGATAAGCAGCATCTTTTTAGATTTGCCGCCGCTTTCATTGATATCAACATCTTGTTTTTGTTCTGCCATGAGTGGTAAGTCCTATTGGTATTGTTATTAATAAAGCAAAGAGCGTGCCGGTTTTATTGCAAAATAAAGCTGGTGAAATAGATGGCATCAATTTCATCATTCCCTGTTTCTTCATTGAGAATAGACTTAACAGTATCTAAGGCAGTTTGTTGTAATGCTATACGACCTTCAGTACTTAACATGTCGGCATAAGTTTGAGCTGAGAATAAATCTAATAAAGCGTCCTGCAACATCGGTAAGTTTTCTTCAGCACTAGCAATGCTATCAGCATTACTTGATTTTAAGGCAACCCGGATCTGTAGGTAACGCGCTTTTTGCTGACTTTGATTCAAAAAATTAATCGTAAAAGGTTCTTGAATGGCATAATAAATAGCTGATGGGGCCGGGATGTCAGACTCTTCAGCCCAAGTTGGCTGGCTAATGCTGAACATAAATGAGCAGGCTAGCAGGATTCTGAAGATGGATGACATAGCTTGATATACTCCGTGTAATATTTTTTGATGGTTGTTGTGTTAATTATGACAATCTTACCTATGAGACGAAAGAGGCATAACGAAATTGGTCAAACCAGTGCAGAAGCAGTCAGCAGGTGAAAGTAGCATGATAGATAAGCTATTAACCCTACCACAATATATGATCCCACAACATGTCTTGTCATTAATGATGTACCGATTGACACGTTGTAGAATACGCTGGTTTAAAAATGCGTTTATTCGGTTTATTTGCCGTCAATATCAAGTTAATTTGGCCGAAGCCGCCACGCAAGACTTATCTTATTATCCTCATTTTAATGCTTTTTTTACCAGAGAGTTAAAAGCCGGTGCGAGACCGCTTGCTGAAGCAGAGTGGGTCTCTCCTGTCGACGGGGTGATTAGCCAAGCAGGCTCAGTGAAGGAAGGACAAATCGTGCAAGCAAAAGGGCATGATTATAGCTTGTTAAGTTTATTGGGCGGCGATGATAGCTTGGCTGCTGAATTTGATCAGGGTCAATTTATGACCATTTATCTTTCACCAAAAGACTATCATCGAATTCATATGCCGATAACGGGTACTGTTAGAAAAATGCGTTATGTGCCAGGCAAGCTTTTTTCTGTGAGTCCTAGAACGGCTCGGACGGTGCCAGATTTATTTGCTCGCAATGAGCGGGTTGTGGTGACGTTTGATACTGCCATAGGGCCCATGGTGATGGTGCTTGTTGGGGCTGTTTTTGTTGGCAGCATGGAAACGGTTTGGGCTGGACAAATCACGCCGAGTTATGGCCATGTTATTGAGCAATGGCAATATGATGATAATGCCATGACTATTCAACAAGGTGATGAGATGGGTCGGTTTAATATGGGCTCGACGGTTATTCTTCTGATGGGAGAACGTGCCGCAAAATTGAACGAACAGATGGCAGCAGAAAAAGCGATCCAACTAGGAAATGCCTTGTCATAAAGCCTTTTTGCGACAGTTGGCGCTGAATAGTGAATATTTAATTGAATATTCACTCATTAAAGCGTATATCATAAAGCATGGTAAAAATGGTCATGCAAAACACCATTCTTGATGCTGCAAAAAAGCGGTTTAATTACTATGGTTTCCAGAAAACGACGATGGCAGAAATTGCACAAGATTGTGCTATGTCGGCGGCCAACCTGTACCGTTATTTTGACAGTAAGTCAGCGATAGGCGCGGCACTTGTCGCCGAGGTGATAGCAGAGAAAGAAGCGATATTAGCTGAGATCGTTGAGTCTGATGCACCTGCAGCTGAGAAGTTAGACGCTTTTATTTTAGCCGTGTTACATCATGCTCATCGTTACTTTGAATCAATGCCGAAAATCAGCGAGCTTATCGATGCTGTGATGGTCGATAATGTGGCATTGGTGGTTAAACATCGATATCAGAAAATGGCCTTGATAGAGCAGATTTTATTGCAAGGACAAACAACGGGCGAATTTGAATTTGAAGATTTAGCGGGAACGGTAGATGCCATTCATTCAGCTATTTTAATATTTTATCTGCCGTTAACTTTGGGGTTATATCCACTGCCCGAGCTGGAAAACAAAGCCCACAATGTGAGTGTTTTATTATTGAACGGTTTACGATCTACTCATGATAGAGGAAAGGTAAAGGAATGAAAACGTCATTGGTATCTCGTTATACAGACTATATTGTTCAGCGTCCTTGGCGATGTCTTTTTATCACCATGATGTTGATTTTTTTAGCGGGCTTTGGCGGTCGTTACCTTGAATTTACGAATGATTATCGTGTTTTCTTTAGCGAAGATAATCCAGAGCTGAAAGCCTTTGAGGCAATGCAGGATATTTATACTAAAACAGATAATGTGTTATTTGTTATTGAACCTGACAGTGGCGATAGTTTCACCCCCGAAACCCTCTCTTTAGTGCATGAGCTAACTGAAGCTGCTTGGCAAATACCGTACTCAACTCGGGTCGACTCGGTTACCAATTTTCAACATACCACTGCAGAAGAAGATGATCTGTTGGTGGCAAATTTGCTGGATGATGACACAGAGCTAAGCCCTGAGAATATAGCCGCAATTAAAAGCATTGC
Organism: Piscirickettsiaceae bacterium; assembly: GCA_024685975.1. Lineage (GTDB taxonomy): Bacteria > Pseudomonadota > Gammaproteobacteria > Nitrosococcales > Methylophagaceae. The sequence goes on from JAIBDZ010000001.1 coordinate 163,221, forward strand.
ATTAGCCGAGCCTTTATTAGTGCGTCGATTAGTGTCTGATTCTGGTCATGTCATGGGCATCAATGTGACAGTGCAATTACCCGGAAAATCCCTGACAGAAGTGCCTGAAGTTGCCGCGTTTTCTCGCCAGTTAGTTGCACAGATGCATGATGCTTACCCTCATCATACAATCCACCTTACGGGGCTTGCGATGATGAATAATGCTTTTGGCGAATCATCACAACTGGATATGGCGACATTAGTACCATTTATGTTTTTGACCATTATTGTGGTGATGGGTGTTTTACTGCGATCGCTAACTGCTACGGTGGGTGCGGTATTTATGATTTTCACCAGTATCGTATTTGCGATGGGCGTCATGGGCTGGTTAGGGTGGAAACTTACGCCGGCATCAGCCTCTGCTCCAACCATTATATTAACGATGGCGGTTGCAGATACGGTGCATTTATTGGTGACGTTTTTACATAATTTGCGGAGTGGCATGTTAAAGCCTGATGCAATGAAAGAAAGTTTGAGAGTCAACTTTCAGCCAATTTTGATTACCAGTGTGACTACAGCGATTGGATTTTTAAGCATGAATTTTAGTGATGTGCCGCCATTCCATGATTTAGGTAATGTGGTCGCAATTGGCGTGATATGTGCTTTTGTCTTATCAATCACTTTATTACCCGCGATCATGATGATTTTGCCGGTGAAAGCGAATATTGATGATGCACGTGAAAGCCGTTTGATGGCTAAGTTGGCTGAGTTTGTGATAGCGCGCCGCCAAAGCTTGTTTATTGGGATGGGCGTATTGGCTTTATCTTTTATAGCCTTCTTGCCTCAAAATAAAATTGATGATCAATTTGTTGAATACTTTGATACGTCGGTGGATTTTAGACAAGCAACTGATTTCTCAAGCGAGAATCTTTCCGGTATTTATACGATTCAATATGCGTTGATTCAAGGCGAAAGTGGTGGCGTGAGTGACCCTGTGTTTTTACAAGGTGTGTCGACATTCGTTGATTGGTTACGTACTCAACCTGAAGTCATGCATGTTCAGTCAATCTCTGACACGTTTAAACGGTTAAATAAAAATATGCATGGCGATGATCCTGCTCATTATCGTTTGCCAGAAAACCGTGAATTAGCTGCACAATATTTATTACTGTATGAATTTTCTTTACCTTACGGTTTGGATCTCAATGATCAAATAGATGTAGATAAAGCACAAACACGGATCAATATTACCGTTGAAAATATGCACACTAACGAGATGCTGGAGTTAGAGTCTCGCATTTCGAGTTGGCTTGAGAAAGAGTTGCCGGAAATCGCCTTTATTGGGGCTAGTCCATCATTGATGTTTGCCCATATTGGGCAGCGTAATGTGAGCAGTATGTTGGTCGGTACAACATTAGCATTAATATTGATTTCTTTTATATTAATGATGGCGCTACGCTCGACTCGTATAGGTTTGATTAGTTTAGCGCCTAATTTGATACCTGCTGCAATGGCGTTTGGTTTATGGGGATTACTTGTGGGGCAAGTGGGCATGTCTCTGTCTGTTGTGGCGGGGATGACATTGGGGATTGTTGTTGATGATACGGTGCACTTTCTCAGCAAATATTTACGGGCAAGGCGAGAAAAAGGCTTAGATGCACAGGAAGCGGTACGTTATGCCTTTAATACAGTTGGTGTGGCGTTATGGGTAACGTCTTTGGTATTGGTGCTCGGTTTTTGGGTATTAAGCCGGTCTCATTTCTCATTGAACTCTGATATGGGAACGATGGCGGCGATTACCATAGCGATCGCGTTGATAATGGACTTTTTATTCCTACCCGCCTTATTAATGAAGTTAGAGGATAACAAAGATGCGTAAATTAGGATTGGCGTTGCTGATGATGTGGTCAGCATGGGTCATGGCTGACACAGCTGAAGAGAAAGGCCTTGAGATCGTACAAGAAGCAGAAAGGCGTGATCAAGGATGGCAAGATAGCATTGCTGAAATGGAAATGGTTTTACGCAACCGTCATGGCAAGGAAAGCCGACGTGAAATTCGTGTCACGACACTTGAAGTCGAGAATGATGGTGATAAAAGTTTAACTGTATTTGATAGCCCACGCGATATTAAAGGCACGGCTTTTTTAAGCTATTCACATGCTCTAGAAGCGGATGACCAATGGATTTATTTACCAGCATTAAAGCGAATAAAACGGATTTCCTCTCGCAATAAATCTGGCCCATTTATGGGCAGCGAATTTGCTTATGAAGACATGAGCTCTTTTGAAATTCCTAAATACAGTTATTTGTATTTACGTGATGAAGTATTAGATGGTATAGATTGCTTTGTATTAGAGTTGCGTCCTCAATATGAGCATTCGGGTTATACCAAAAGCTTTGTTTGGATTGATAAAGCAGAATATCGTACTCAAAAAATTGAATATTACGATCGAAAAGAGAGCGTATTGAAGATCCAACGCTTTAGTGATTATCAACAATATCTAGGCCAATATTGGCGTGCACATACCATGACGATGGACAATCAGCAAAATGGTAAATCGACAGTTTTACATTGGGATAACTTCCAGTTTAATACAGGTTTAACAGCGGATGATTTTGAAAAGAATGACCTTAAACGCCAACGGTAACCGTGTTGTCTTAGCGGCGTTATTGGCTTTTGTGTTACCTGATGCATCTGCTGTTGAGTTATCAGGTTATATTGCAGGTGAATATCGTTATTTTCAGCATGAAGCTCAACAGAGTGACGCGAAACAACATCAAGGATCAATCATTGTTGCGCCAGAGTGGTTTCATGAATGGGATGATGGCCAACAAAGTCTATTGTTTTCCCCTTATCTTCGCCTAGATGGACAAGATGCTGAACGCACTCATGCTGATATTAGGGAGCTGCAATGGTTATGGGTGCAAGATGATTGGGAATTACGATTAGGCGTTGGGAAAGTGTTTTGGGGCGTGACTGAGTCACAACATTTAGTTGATGTGATTAATCAAACAGATTTAGTTGAAAATACCGATACAGAAGATAAATTAGGTCAACCTATGGTTAATTTAAGCCTTTATCGTGATTGGGGTACGATTGATCTCTTTGTGATGCCTTATTTCAGGGAAAGGACGTTTCCTGGCGTTGATGGTCGGTTGAGGGGCGCTTTAGTTGTTGATACCGATAAAGCACAATATGAGTCAGGTGCGGGACGTCAACATATTGATTGGGCGGTACGCTGGTCTCATAGTCTTGGTAATTGGGATTGGGGCGTGTCTCATTTTTATGGCACCAATCGTGAGCCGACTTTTTTATTGAACGACACGGCAACGGCACTCATACCTTATTACAACATCATGCATCAGACGGGATTAGATGTGCAGTACACGGTTGATGCATGGTTATGGAAGTGGGAATCGATCAGGCGAGAAACAACAGAGCAAACATTTTTTGCGGCTACTGGCGGCGTCGAATATACCTTTTATAGTGTGTTTAATAGTGATATTGATGTTGGTATTATTGCGGAATACTTATTTGATGATCGAGATGATAGCCAGCTCGTGGCTTTTGAAGATGATGTGTTAATCGGTACTCGATTAACATGGAATGATGCTCAATCGACTGAATTATTGTTGGGTATGACTCAAGATTTGACGACAGAAGATACGGGCTGGCGGATAGAAGCGAGCCGCAGAATAGGCGAACGTTGGACGGTGTCGTTAGAAGGGCAATTCCTAACTGTATCAGAAGAAAATAGCGCGCTTTATGCGTTAAGGCAAGATGATTTTATTCAATTAGAAATCGCGCGCTATTTTTAATATTAAGGTATGAAAGACATAAAAAAAGCCAGCTTTACGCTGGCTTTTTAGTGGGTGTATCTAAAGCATTAGACGTTATTACGCCAGCGGTGACAACTGTCGTCAAAGATTTGGGATACTTCTTCAGGTCCCCAAGTCCCGGCTGGATAGGTATGTACAAAGTCTTGTTCTTTAGCCCATTTTTCTAAAATAGGATCGACCGCTTTCCACGCTAAGTCGACTTCATCAGCCCGTAAGAATAATGACCGATCACCTAAGATAGCGTTAAGGATCATCGCTTCATACGCGTCTAATTTGTGTTTGGTATCTTCTGTTTCTACTGTTTCCATCCCCACAGTATGAGAGCTGAGTTCTAAGCCGGGTTCTTTGGCTTGTATTTCAATTCTGAGGGTATTTTCAGGCTGAAGCCCCATCACAATCCAGTTAGCATGACTGTCGCCAATTTCTGTGTTTTTGAATAACTCTTGTGGCGGCTTTTTAAAGCGAATCGCGATAGTAGCGCGTGATTCAGGCATGCATTTACCCGTGCGCAAATAAAACGGCACACCTTTCCAACGCCAGTTATCAATATAGACTTTCATCGCGGCATAGGTTTCAGTCACACTGTTTTCTGGTGCATCATCTTCTTCTAAATAACCTTTAACTGCTTGACCATCTACTGTGCCAGCGGCATATTGACCACGGAAGGCATGGTCATCGACCATATCTTCAGTAATAGGGCGAATCGCTTTTAAGACTTTGACTTTTTCGTCACGTAACGATTCGTCATTCAAATCTGCAGGTGGTTCCATCGCGACCAAAGTCATGACTTGCAGCAAGTGACTTTGAATCATATCGCGTAATGCGCCAGACCCATCATAGTAACCTGCTCGACCACCAACACCTTGTTGCTCAGCATGGGTAATTTGCACATGGTCGATATAATTACGATTCCATAATGGCTCTAATAAGAGATTTGCAAAACGGAAAACAAAGATATTTTGTACGGTACCTTTACCAAGGTAATGGTCAATACGATAAGTTTGTTTCTCGGTAAAGTTTTTTGCGATAGTTTGTTCTAATTCGCGAGCACTTTTTTGGTCATAACCAAACGGTTTCTCGACCACAAGATGACGCCAGCCGTTATCTTCTTTATTTAAGCCAACTGCAGCGAGTTGGTCACCCACTACACCAAAGAGTGATGGGCTAATTGATAAGTAAAAGACAATATTACTTGGAAAGTTTTGGTTTTTGTCTGTTAATAAAGTATTGAGCTCTTCATAAGAGGCGCTTTCAGTTAAATCACATTTGAAATAACTCACTTTATCGAGAAAGTTAGCTAGTGCCGCTTGATTGACGCCGTTACGCGCTTTGGTTGATACATAATCCGTGACTTTGTCATGCCAATCCGACAAACTAGATTCTCTTCGCCCCATGCAAATGATGCGGGTGTCGTCTGTCAGCCTGTTTTCAATATCGAGATGGTAAAGGGCAGGGAGCAGTTTCTTTTTCGCCAAATCGCCCGTGGCACCAAAGATAATTATTGTACAAGACTGCATATTTTCTCCTGTTGCTTGCTGTGACTATGGTCATGACCGTATATAATTGGTCAATTGTACATTTTTTAGGAGCAAAAAGTGCGAAAAATTCTGTTTGCCAGTAGTGAAGTCTATCCGTTAATGAAGACGGGGGGGCTTGCTGATGTGTCTGCTAGCCTTCCGATAGCGTTGGCTGAGCATGGACAGGAAGTTCGTATTGTAATGCCGGCTTATCGTCAATGTTTGACCGCATTAGATGATGTAACGGTGGTAGCGAGTATCAAATTGGATGGTTATGTGCTGCCGGTTGACATATTGCAATCGACATTGCCACACAGTGATGTCACATTATGGCTGGTCAACTCTCCTTATCATTTTGATCGTGATGGTGGGCCTTATGGCGAAGATAATGGCGATGACTGGGAAGACAATGCGGCACGATTTGCGTTGTTTTCGCGTGCCATTGTGGCATTGGCAATGGATGAAGTTGGCTTAGACTGGCGACCTGATGTATTGCATTGTAATGATTGGCAGACGGGATTAGCGCCTGCTTTAATAGCCGATATTCCTGACCGACCTTTGGTGGTTTACACGATTCATAATTTGGCATATCAAGGCTTATTCTCACGGGCTGAATTTGAATCATTAAGTTTATCTGAGTCGCTTTGGCAAATGGATGGATTAGAATTTTATGACCAAATGTCTTTTATGAAAGGCGGATTGGTTTATGCGGATCAGATCACGACGGTGAGCCCTCGTTATGCGGAAGAAATATGTACCCCAGAATATGGTTACGGTTTAGAAGGTCTATTACAATACCGTTCTGATCAAGGTCGCTTGTGCGGTATTTTGAATGGCATTGATACGACAGAATGGGACCCAGAACATGATCCGCTGATTAAACAAGCTTATTCAGCTGACAAACTCATGGGTAAAGCGATTAATAAATCGGCATTGCAAGCGGCTTTTAAGTTGCCTGAAGAAAGCGATACGCTATTACTTGGGTTTATTAGTCGCTTAGTTGAACAAAAAGGGATCGATTTAACCATTGCTGCGATGCGAACATTATTAGATCGCGGTAAGGCTGTGCAATTAATTTGTTTAGGCAGTGGGCATGCCGATTTCGAGCGTGACTTACAAGTATTAAGAGCTCGGTTCCCGGACAAAGTCGGTGTGAAAATTGGTTATGACGAAACGTTGGCACATCAGATAGAAGCAGGTGTAGATGCTTTTTTAATGCCGTCTCGTTTTGAACCTTGTGGTTTGAATCAATTATATAGTCTGCGTTATGGCACTTTACCCATTGTGAGAGAAACAGGTGGCTTAGCTGATTCGGTGGTCAATGCTGATGGTCAAGGGCGAGGCACGGGCTTTCAGTTTGAAGAGGCGAGTACTTCGTCGTTATTAGCTGCGATAAGACGCGCTAGGGTGGCGTTTGACCAAGCTGATGTATGGCAACAGATGCAGATATCAGCGATGAAACAAGATGTCAGTTGGCAAAAGCGTGCTGAGCAATATATTGATTTATATCAGAATGTTGTTTGAGAAGAGTGCTCATCATATTCTAGCGTGGCAACGACTTGGTGCGTAATGATCATGATGAGCAGTACGGCTGCGCCAAAAAGGTATAAGCCGGGGTGAATTTCAATACTGGCCAATGCACCTAGTTTTACCGTGACAATTAACACGGCGACAACCATGACATCTAACATAGCCCAACGACCATATTCATGCATTAGATGAAGCAGTTTTTTACGGTGTTGAGGATTATTCGTATTGGGATGAAGCAGGTTGAATAATAAAATAATTTTGGCTAATGGCAGTAGAACGCTAAAACAGGCGACAACAAAGAATAAAACGATATGACCTTCTAACCAAAGCTGTTCGATGCCGGTCATAATTGAAAAAGAATGACTGACGACCATTAATTTGGTTAGCGTGAGCATTGGTGTGAAGAAACCAGCAATTAATAAGATACTGGTGAATAACAATAACCAACGCAATGGTTGTGGCGAGATAAAAGGTGGTTTACGGCTCATTTTTTGGTTCTGTTATCCGATCTTTTTTCGCAATATAACGAGGTTTATTTCGGTCTTTTTTCTTGGCCTTCTTTTTCTTTGTATTAGGTTCTAACCCTTTGATCTTCGCAATAGGCAAGGATGTTTTAAGGTGAAACTCAATACGTTCTAAATTTTTTCTGTCATGAGGTTCAACAAGGTTATAGGCAATACCACTTTGTTGTGCTCTGCCTGTTCGACCAATGCGATGAATATAAATATCCCCACGAATAGGTAAGTCATAATTAATGACATGGGTAATATCTTGAATGTCGAGCCCTCTCGCTGCGACATCGGTGGCGACCATAACTTTGATTAATCCTTGGCGGAATTTGCGTGTTTTATCGCGTCTTATAGCTTGGTCAAAGTCGCCATGCATGACTTGGGCGGATATATTTTGTGATTGTAACCAATGCGCAACATCTTCTGCTTGTTGTTTTTTATTACAGAAAATTAATACACGCTGGCATGCATCGTCGGCCAATAAAGTTTTTAATATGGCTTGTTTATGTTCTCGGTTATCAGCGTAATAAACAGATTGTGTGATGGTGTCGGCTTGGTGATTGACGGCATCAATTTGAACGATTTCAGCATCATGTAATAAGGCATCAGCAAAAATATCAATACCACCACCGGCTAATGTGGCAGAAAATAAACACGCTTGGAAACCATTGGCAATGGTAGCTAGGAGTGATAATACATCGGGCCCCTGTCCCATATCTAACATGCGGTCAGCTTCATCAATGACGACGACATCAATATCGGTTAAATCAAGTAATTCATCGGACACTAAATTGAGCAGGCGGCCAGGTGTGCCAATCAAAATATCACAATGTTGATTGGCCATTTCAGTTTGTTTAGAGGGTGAAAAACCACCGGTAATGATGGCTGTATTGAGTTTCAATCCATGACTCAATTGCTTGATATTATGTTGTAATTGGAAAGCCAACTCGCGCGTTGGCGCCAATATCAATACGGTTGCATGGTTTGATTGGTTGGGTTCATCAATCAGTTGCTGCAAGATGGGTAGGATAAAAGCCGCACTTTTCCCCGTTCCAGTCGCGGCACCTGCAAGAATGTCTTTGCCTTCTAAAATAATCGGAATAGCGGCTGATTGGATGGCCGTCGGTTCTTCATAACCTAATTGAGTCAGGTTTTTGAGGAGTTGTTCATCGAGAAAGAGATCGTCAAAGCGCATGGTGTTGGTTTTTATCTGGCTATTATGAGCCGTGATCATAGCAGTCACGCTGCGAAAAAGCTTGTGACTTTATGTGTTGAGTACTAATAAACTGCCGATAATCATGACTGAACAAGCTAATAATCGACGTCGAATATATTGTTCTTTAAAGATACGATAACCTAAGATGACTTGTAAAACCATGCTGAGTTGGAATAAAGCTAAGGCATATGCGATGAGGGTATGCGCGAGAATGATTAAGGTCGTTAACTGCATGAAAAACAGTAATAAACCCAGTTGAAAAATAGCGAAATAATCGCGTTTTATGGCGTGGTGTTGAGGCGTTTGTTTGTGGTGAAATAGGGCATAACTTAGGTAAGCGAGCGGTAGGCCCATCAGGCACCAAAAGGCGGTGGTGGCGACAGGGCCGCCTTCCATTACAGCTGTTTTGAGCGGTAATGTGCCGATAGAAAATAATAAGATAGAGAGAAAGCGATATTGCACGCCTTTGTCTTGTAATAGCTGGATTAGACGGGGACGTTGTTGCTCTACTTTCGGCGGTAATAGAAAAATGCTGCCTAAAATAATAATCGCGATTCCACTCAAACCTTGAGCGTCAGGTATTTCATGTAGAAAAACCAATGCCAATAACATTGAAATGACGACTTTATAGGCATTCAGTGGTCCAAAAACGGATAAGTCAGTTTTGGACAAGGATAAGACAAGAAAGAGCGTTCCTGCCATATCTAACAGAGCGGCTGCTAGGCTATTTACCCAAAAAGATTGGCTATACTCCGTCAGCGGTAGAAAAGGTAACAGCGGCAAACTAAGTGCCGCTAGAATCAGGTAAGCCGAAGCGACAATCAACAAAGGGTGATGATGTTGACTGAGCTGTTTTTGACTGACATTGGCAAAAGAAGCAAAGGCAACACGGCTTAAAACGAGAAGCAATTCCATAACAAGGTTAGGTAAAGGTGACTGTTAAAAGCAAAATGACCTATTATTGTTGCTTTAAATACGCACTTTCAGAAATGGCCGACCAAGCATTGTCTTTTGTTTTAAAGGCATCATAAGCTTGATAAATTCGTGCGAATTTTGGGTCATTTGCGGCTTCTTCTTTTAAGGTTTCATCCGTTAAGTTTTTCAAACGGTCTAACACATCTTGTGGGAAGGGGTGAATGGTCACACCTTCACGTTGTTGTAACTCGGCTAAGGCTTCCCCATTTTTTTGTTCCATTTCAGATAACATGCGCACATTTTCAGCTTGAGCAGCTTGACTAACAATAGTTTGCAAGTCTTCTGGTAAAGATTGCCATGCGCGTTCGTTGATGGTCAGTTCGAGCACGGTGCCGGGCTCATGCCAACCTGGATAATAATAGTGTTTTGCGGCGCGATATAAACCTAATCGTTGATCATGAAACGGGCTGAGCCATTCCGTGGCATCAATCGTTTTTCGTTCGAGAGAGGTATACACTTCGCTCCCGGCTAATAAAATAGGGTTTCCGCCAGCTTTAGCAAAGACTTTACCGCCCAAGCCTGGAATACGCATTTTTAAGCCAGCCAAATCATCAACAGAGTGGATTTCATGATTAAACCAGCCGCCCATTTGTACGCCGGTATTACCTAATGGGAAAGGGATAACATGAAAGGGTTTATAAGTTTCACGCCATAACTCTAATCCGCCGCCAGTATATAACCATGCATTCATGCCTCGGGCTGTCATGCCAAACGGAACGGTAGAGAAAAATTGCGCTTCAGGGACTTTTCCAGCCCAGTAATAGGCGCTGCCATGCCCCATTTCGACGGTGCCTTGTGACACTGCATCAAACGTTTGTAAGGGGGGAATTAACTCACCGCCGGCATAGACTTTAATTTTTAATCGACCATTGCTCATGATATCGATGTTGTGGGCAAAACGTTCGGCGCCTTCTTGAATGATGGGATAGCCTGGCGGCCAAGTTGTGACCATTTTCCATTGAAAGCTTTGTTGTGATTGTGGTGTGGCGGCATTGCTTGATGGCGCGTTATTATCATTGCAAGCCGTCAATATCAGCCCAAGACTTAATAATAGTAAGGGACGTAGCCAGTTCGGTATTGTCATATCCATATCCAGAATCGTTAGAGTTTTTCTAGTTTTGCATAAGCGAGGACTAACCATTTAGCTCCCGCGTGTTTAAAGTTGACTTGAATGCGACTATTTTTATCGCTGCCTTCAATATCAACAACTGTACCTTGTCCAAATTTTTGATGGTGGACTTGGTCGCCAGGGGCGAATCCAGTTGCATTGTGTTTCTGCATTGTCATGGCTGAATGACCATGGGAGACGGCTGTTGTGCGCGCACGTACTTCTTCGATACAGTCTTCAGGTAATTCCATTAAAAAGCGCGAGGGGATCGGCGACATTTCTTGGCCGTATAAGAACCTCGATTCAGTATGCATTAAATACAATATTTCTCTAGCGCGGGTCATCCCAACATAACAAAGCCGTCTTTCTTCCGCGAGACGTTGAGGATCGTCGCTGCTTTTTTGCCCAGGAAATAAACCTTCTTCCATGCCGACCATAAAGACGACAGGAAACTCAAGTCCTTTAGCTGAATGAAGTGTCATTAATTGCACACAATCTTCCCATGCACCGGCTTGATTTTCGCCAGCTTCTAGTGCGGCATGAGACAAGAATGCATCGAGCAATGTCATATCCTGTGCTTCATCAGGCTGAACAAATTGTCGGGTAGCACTGATCAATTCATCTAAGTTTTCAATTCGGCCTTGGCCTTTTTCTGATTTGTCTTTGGCGTGATGTTGGCGTAAGCCACTTTCGTCAATAACTAAGCTTGTGAGTTCATTAAGACTGAGCTCGCTTTCTGGAGTGAGAGAGTCGATTAAGGTAATAAAACCGGTTAAAGCATTGGCGGCTCTAGCGCTAAAGAAACCATTGTCTAATAAGGCAAGTGAAGCCTGCCATAATGTTTGACTTTGTTCGCGTGCAAACTGACGTAATTGGGTTAAGGTCGCGGCGCCAATGCCTCTGGTCGGCGTGTTGACGACGCGTTCAAAAGCCGCATCATCATTGCGGTTTGCAATTAATCGTAAATAAGCTAAGACGTCTTTAATTTCGGCACGTTCGAAGAAACGTAGGCCACCATAGACACGATAAGGCATATTGGCTTGAAGTAGCGCTTCTTCAATGGCGCGAGATTGGGCATTGGAGCGGTATAGAACAGCATTATCAGCGCGGCTTCCACCTTTGTTGACCCAACTTTTTATTTGCTCAACTAAGTAACTGGCTTCATCACGTTCATTAAAGGCACGATAGAGTTGGATGGGGTCGCCTTGTTCACCATCGGTCCATAACTCTTTTCCGAGCCGTTCATTATTATTGGCAATAACGGCATTGGCTGCGGCTAGAATATTGCCTGTAGAGCGATAGTTTTGCTCAAGACTAATCGTGGTGGCATCAGCATAATCGTGATGAAATTTTTGAATGTTTTCAATTTTGGCGCCGCGCCAGCCATAAATGGATTGATCGTCATCGCCGACAATAAATAAATGACCCGTGTCGCCAGCTAACAGTCTCAGCCATGCATATTGAATGGTATTGGTGTCTTGAAATTCGTCGACGAGAATTTGGCTAAAACGTTGTTGGTAGTTGGCCAAAATATCAGGTCGTTTACGCCATAGCTCATGAGAACGTAATAAAATTTCTCCAAAATCAATGACGCCAGCACGTTGGCAAGCCTCTTCGTAGGCTTGGTAGATATCTAACATTTTTTGAGAATAAGGATCCGGGCCAGCTTGGATATGACTTGCACGTAAGCCTTCATCTTTTTGGGCGTTGATATACCATTGTGCCTGTTTTGCTGGCCATTGAGCTTCGTCTAATTCCATCGCACGGATCAAGCGTTTTAACATGCGTTGTTGATCATCGCTATCTAGGATTTGGAAGTTTTGAGGTAAATCCGCTTCTTTCCAGTGTGCGCGTAATAAGCGATGTGCAAGGCCATGGAAGGTACCAACCCACATGCCACCAATAGGATATCCCAACATATCTTCAATACGACATCGCATTTCTGCGGCGGCTTTATTGGTAAAGGTGACAGCAAGGATATTGGCGGGGGATAAGCCTTCGGCTTGAATGAGCCAAGCAATACGATGGACTAATACGCGGGTTTTGCCACTGCCTGCGCCAGCTAATATGCGTGCGTGGCCAAGGGGCGCTGCAACAGCGTCGCGTTGCGGCTTATTGAGGTGTTCAAGTATTTCGGATACATCCATGACAGGATTAGGCTCATAGTCGCAAAAGCCACACGAGGCAGCATTGCCTGTGTGGCCATTGATAGCTTAAAAGGTTAAGTTTAAGCCAGCTTTGCCCTGCAAATGAGGGCCGTAGCAGATTAAAGGTTGCTGTCTAAGAAAGCAGCGAGTTGAGACTTAGATAATGCCCCGACTTTAGTTGCTTCTACTTCGCCGCCTTTAAAAAGCATTAAAGTAGGAATGCCACGAATACCGTAACGTGGTGGGGTATCAGGGTTTTCATCAATATTGAGTTTGCAGACAGTCATTTTGTCAGCATATTCAGCACCGATTTCTTCAAGAATAGGGGCAATCATTTTACAAGGGCCACACCATTCAGCCCAGTAATCAACTAAGACCGGTTTGTCTGATTGTAGTACTAGGCTTTCAAAATCGCCATCAGTCACATTGGTGACATTTACGCTCATGTTTTATCTCCAGTGGTATATAAGCTATTGGAGGGCTATACTCGTGCCTCCAACATAAATAACATTTTTTCCTATCATTAAAGGTAATGCAAGTATTTCTATGAGTGCCCATTTAACAGACCTGGCTTTTAAGTCATTAGCGTTGCATGAATCTTTACTAAGCGGGTTGAGTGACGCGGGCTTTGAATATTGCACGCCGATTCAAGCAAAGTCGTTACCTATTTTGCTGTCAGGACAAGACGTGGCGGGTCAAGCGCAAACAGGAACAGGCAAAACGATTGCGTTCTTATTGGCGACTTTTCAGCGTCTGATTGAGGTCCCTGCATTCGACAATTGGGATGGCAAACAACCTCGCGCATTAATTTTAGCACCGACTAGGGAGCTTGCGATTCAAATTGCCAATGATGCGCATTTATTAAATAAAGCGGCCAATTTGCGCATTGCTGTCGCGCATGGCGGTAAAGATTATGAAAAGCAAAAAACGACGATTTTAAATGGTGTTGATATTTTAATCGGCACACCAGGCCGTTTATTGGATTATCACAAACAACGGGTTTTTGATCTGAAACAAGTGCAAGCGATGGTGTTAGACGAAGCGGATCGCATGTTTGATTTAGGTTTTATTAAAGACGTGCGTTATTTCTTACGCAGGATCCCAAATCCAAGCCAACGCTTAGGTATGCTGTTCTCAGCGACGATGAGTTATAAAGTCAGCGAACTTGCGTATGAGCATATGAATAACCCACAAAAAGTGCAGGTGTCACCAGAAAAAGTATCGAGTGACCGTATTGAAGAGTCGGTTTATTACCCTGCTAATGATGAGAAAATCCCATTATTATTGACGTTGATTAAACGCATTGAGCCTCAACGTAGCATTGTCTTTGTGAATACTAAACATGCCGCAGATAAAGTGTGGAGTTATTTAGAGGGCAATGGGTATCCTGCCGCTTTATTGTCAGGTGATGTGCCACAGAAAAAACGTGAACAATTGTTAAAGCGATTCCAAGAAGGCGAATATCATTTTATGGTTGCGACGGATGTCGCTGCCCGTGGTTTGCATATTCCCGAAGTGAGTCATGTGTTTAATTATGATTTACCGCAAGATAGCGAAGATTATGTTCATCGGATAGGCCGTACAGCGCGTGCAGGTGCTAGTGGTGTGGCGATTAGTTTTGCCTGTGAAGAATATGTTTTTTCTTTACCTGATATTGAAGCTTATATTAAACATAAATTGCCTGTCACGGCGGTGTCAGACGAAGTCTTGATATCACCTGAACCACCAAAAAAAATGGAAAAACGTCCTCCAATTAGGCGACCAAATAATAAAAATAAGCCTTCGCAATCAAGAAGACGGCACAAACCCAAACAATAATAGTGTAAATTGTTCTTATGCAAATTAACGGTCATTCACTTTTAACTGCGTATCCTCAAGGCACGGCTGAACAACGGCGAGATATTGCGCGCCCGCCAGTGATTATTGATGCTGAACCGAAATCGACACAAGCAAGGCCATTATTACCTGCAACGACGGAAACGGCGGCTTATCAGGCAGAATTAACACAAGAGAGTGACCGACAAGCGCGTTTTGTCCGTTTGGTGGCAGAGCAAGACCTTCAACAAACGACGTCTGCTGATGATGTTGTCCTTCCTGAAGGTATTCAACAATACCAACAAGTTGCTGAATTGAATGCCGTTTCATCTCAACAAAGGTTGTTTGATGAGCTGGTTTAAGTCGTGTGTATTGTGTTGTTTTTTTCTTCTTACTGCTTGCCAATCTTCTCCTCCTAAAAAAGACATCAACGCAGCTGATCTAGATCGGGCAGGTGTCTCTCGCTTGGTCAAAACTGATATTGATGAAGTGGCCGAATTACATCAACAGGCGGTGATGCAAGACTTAAAAACCTTGATGATAAAGCTGTATCGCCGGAACCCACAGCAACGGTTTGATAAAGATCGTCGAGATTTGCAACAAAGCGTCGATTTAGTTTTTCAACGACCTTATGATTATGGTTATCATCATTGGGATGGCTTGGCGGGCACAGAGATCATTCAACTGGCATTGGATCCTGATTATCTGGTGAATGACCGAGTATTGGCTTTTATCATCGGTTTAAGAAAAATGTTGATGGCATCTTATGATAATCAAAAAACATTTCATTTATTATCTGATCTTGATGAACAGAAACTATACAACAGCGCGAGAAATATCGAAGTGGCGGCTTGGTTGTTAGCGGAAAGGTGTGATGCGAAAGGACGGTTATTGATTGTCAGTGATAGTCTTGAGACGGAGCAACGTAATCTGAGCTTTCAACGCCTCATCGGTAAAATGATTGCAACACAAGATAATTTGGCCAGTATCATTTCGCATAAAGAAGGCCGAATGATTAAAGCGGTGGTTATTCGGGCGGCTTCCATGGCTTTTTTACCGATTTAGTGGTGGTTTAGTTAAGTTCGGGTTTGCAAAACGTTGGCCGGTGGCTTGTTGAGTAAAGAGATTTTTCAGATATTGGTTTTGTTCAACACCTTTGAAACCACATTGTCGTAATGTGCGTACGATAGGGTTATCAGAGCCAAAAATGCGGTGAAATGCCTCCATCGTCAATTGAATTGCTTTATTGTCCCCTAGACGGCGTCGTTGGTATTTTCTTAAGGTCAGCTCACTGCCGATATGTTTACCTTTATGATGGGCTTCCAATACAACTTCAGCTAATGTTGCGGCATCAAGTAATCCTATATTGACGCCTTGGCCTGCTAGAGGATGAATCGTATGGGCAGCATCGCCAACAAGCGCAAACCCTGGTTCGACATAATGTTGGGCGTGACGGGCCGTTAATGGGAAACTGGCACGGGCACTGATATCGGTCACATCACCAAGAATATGATCTATTGCCGCAGCTAAAGTGTGTTTAAAAGCGTCATCATCTAATTGCTTCAAACAGGCTGTTTCTTCTGTCGAATTTGACCAAACGATGGAACATTGGTGAGGGTCAGCCAAAGGTAATAATGCCAATGGTCCTTCGGTGAAAAAACGTTGTCTCGCTGTTTCATTATGGGGTTTTTCAGTGGTAATCGTACAAACAAGTCCTTGTTGTTCATAATCCCAACTTTTGCATTCAATGCCCGCCCATTCACGTAATGGGGACTGAGCACCATCGGCAGCGACAATCAGATCGGCACTGATGTGTTGGCCACTTTCTAATTGTAAAACATTGCCTGTTTTAGCCAGAGGCTTGTCTGGGCATAACAGCTGTATATTACTTTGTTGCTGACAGCGGGTTAAACAGGCTTGTTGGATATGGCGGTTTTCGATCAAGTGACCAAGATGGGCAAGGCCGAGATCGGCGCTATCAAAGTGTAAGGTATTTTGAGGGCTTTCCCATACCTCCATCTGCCTAAATGGGCTGAGACGTTGTGGAATAAAGTGAGGCCAAATAGCAAGGTTTCTAAAAATAGATTCGCTGGCTTGATTGATGGCACTGACGCGTAAGTCGATAGGATCATCTACTTCGATCAGGCGGTGTGGATTAGGTTCAATGAGCGCGATGTTAAGCGAGGGGTCTTGGCTTAGCGCAACAGCAAGCGTGCTACCGACCATGCCTGCACCGACTACGATGACATCATAATGTTGGTTCATAAGGCAATGCCTCGTGCGAGTTTAGGTTGTTTTCTAGCTAGGCCCATACTGCGCTGAGCAATAACATGTTTTGCGGGTGAGCATAAATCGAGCAGCGTTAATCCTGCTGCTCTGGCGTGACCTAATAACGGATTTGCATTGCTGAATAGTCTGACTAAGGTATTTGTTGCGGCAATAACGTCATCTTGGTCTTGTTGTTGCCATTGTTGATAGTCATGTAACAAGGAAGCATGACCACAATCTTGAGGGTGATGACTTAATACTTCGGCAAGAGAGGCAACATCTCTTAAGCCGAGGTTAAAACCTTGCCCAGCAATAGGGTGTAGGTTGTGTGCGGCATTACCGATAAAAACAAGGCGTTGTTGGATCATCTGATCGGTTTGAGTCAGTTTTAAGGGGTAATGGGCTCGCTTGCCTACTTGAGTAAAGCGGCCTAAACGATAACCAAACTCTTCTTGGAGTCGTGCTAAGAAGTCATGGTCTGTTAAGTTGAGCAGGTTTTTTTCTTGTCCTGATTTGATTGTCCAGACAAGGCTTGAACGATTATCTGGCATCGGTAATAACGCAATCGGACCATGTTCAGTAAAACGTTCGAAAGCACGGTGTTGGTGTGCTTTGTCTGTAGTGACATTGGCGGTAATGGCGGTTTGTTGGTAATGCTGCTCGGTTATGGATAAACCTAATAACTGCCGAATAGTCGAGTTTGCGCCATCCGCAGCCACGATAAGTTTGCCTGTGATGGCGGCATTATTATCTAATTGTATGCTGACGTTATCATCGTATTGATGTAATTGCGTCACTTTTCGAGGGCAATGTAAATCTAGATGAGAATGGGATTGCATTGCTTGATTTAAGACATGCCCCATTGCTCTTGCTAAGATGACTTGGCCTAAGGCAGGCACCTTTTCTTGTTGGGCTGAAAGACGCGTTGCGCCAAAATGGCCACGATCAGAGATATGAATATGTTCTATCGCCGTACTATATGGCGCCAATTGTGACCATAAACCCATCGTGTCAAATATGCGTTGTGAACCATAAGATAATGCGATGCCTCTGTCGTCATAACTTGGCTGTTGATCGGTTTTAAAATCAAAAGCTTCAATGAGTGCGATGCGGTATTGCGTATTCTTTAAGGCGAGAGCAAGACTTGCGCCGACCATGCCACCACCCACGATAATGATGTCGTAATCTTGAGTTGTCATATTACTTTGCAGCGTCTGCCATCAGGGCTTCAATATCATCAATTTCTTTAGGTGCAGAGGCACTCAATACGTCATGGCCTGTTTTTGTCACTAGCACATCGTCTTCAATACGAATCCCAATGAAATGCCATTTTTTCGGCACAGAGTCTAAATCGCGAATATAGAGCCCAGGTTCTACGGTTAATACCATGCCTGGCTCTAACATGCGCCATTCTTCATCGATTTTATAGTCACCGACATCATGTACGTCCATACCAAGCCAGTGCCCTGTGCGGTGCATATAAAAATCACGGTAAGCTTGTTCTTCGATTAAAGTATCTATATCACCGTCTAACAGACCAATCTCGATGAGGCCTTCAGTGAGGACGCGTACAGCAGCTTCATGAGGCTGATTCCAATGATTGCCGGGTTTGACTTCAGCGATGGCTGCTTTTTGTGCTGCTAATACAATACTGTAGATGGTTTTTTGTGCATCAGTAAATTTGCCATTAATGGGAAACGTGCGGGTAATATCTCCAGCGTAATAATCGTATTCTGCACCGGCATCGATGAGCAGTAATTCATTATTTTTGAGACGGTGATTATTGTCAATATAGTGCAATATACAGCCATTTTCACCGCCACCAACGATAGAAGGGTAGGCGGGTGAACGACAGTCATTTTTCATAAATTCATGAATGATTTCTGCTTCGACTTGGTATTCCCACTTTCCGGGCTGGGTAAATTGCATCGCCCTGATATGCGCTTGTGCTGAGATCTCAGCTGCTTGACGCATGGCTTTGATTTCAGCACTGCTTTTGAATAAGCGCAATTCATTGAGGCTATGATCTAATTCAATAATTTCCGTTGGAGAATGCTTTCCTTGGCGGTTGGCTTTTCTTAAATGATTGAGAAAGCCCACCATTTTTTGATCAAAACTTGGGATATTACCCATGGTGTAAAAGACTTTTTCACGGCCTTCTAATAAGCCGGGAAGAATGTCATCGAGATCTGATATCGGGTATGAATCATCAGCATTAAAGTGAGCGATAGCGCCTTCTTGTCCTGCTCGATAACCATCCCATATTTCTTTTTCTAGATCACGTTCACGACAGAATAAAAGGAATTCACCATGTTCTCGATTAGGGACCAAAACCATGACCGATTCAGGCTCATCGAAGCCGCTAAGGTAATGAAAGTTACTATCACTGCGATATTGATAATCGACATCTCGGTTACGTGTGGCGACTTGCGCATTAGGCAGTACAGCGATGCTGTTAGGCCCCATGATATCCATTAAACGTTGGCGTCGTCTCGCGAATTCTTTTTTATTCATAATAATGTGGTGATAATTAATGTGATGTTGTTATATCGTCTGGGTTAGCTGGTTGTAGTTCGTTAAATAATAAGAATAACCCCATGCGTAAGTATTCGGTGAGTTCTTCAAAGTTGGTTTCTTCTTCATTACTATCTTCGATGTCATCATCGCTAATTTGACTAATTTTAATCACATCTGCGAGATATTCTTGTGCATCTTCTGATAATTCGACTTCATCAGTTAACCCTGACACCCCTAAACCATACACCAAACCATGACTCCAGTCTGACATCGCTAAAATGCGCGACGATAAGGGCGCATCATCATCTGGCAAGGCTAATTGCAGATCAAAATCAAGGCTATTGAGCGATTGAATTGTTTGATCGAATAGCGCAGTAAGGTCATGTCCTTCTTTTTCATCTGGGTGCATGTCGTCGTAGAGTGTTTTATACCAGTCTAAGCGGTTTGCTTCGGCATTGATACATAATAAACCGCATAATGCGCCTTGTAATTCTGCTGTACTAGCGGGGCCGTCACCTTGGTTATTTTCGGCAGATAATGAAGGAAAGTATAGTTCTGACATTGTGATAGGACTCAAAGTTAATAAAGATAATGATGACAATTGTTGACCCAATCGACGGCGCACGTCTATAGTTAGGGCTGAATTTTGTCGTTTTAAGAATGCATAGTAATGGAAAAAGACGAACTGCAACAATTAGAACATCAAGTTGACGACTTATTACGGGTCAGTCGTCGCATGCGTGAAGAAAACATGTTGTTGAAGTCTCAACAGTCTGCATGGCTTGCTGAACGCGCTAAATTAATAGAACGAACGGAGTTGGCTCGAAGTCGTATTGATAAGATGGTAGAACGTTTAAAACAATTGGATAGTGAGTTATGAGTTCGCCGGTAGTGGTGACGATTTTAGGCAAGGAATATCAAGTTGCCTGTCCCGAAGAAGAAAAACCTGCGCTGATTGCTTCCGCACAATTGCTGCATGACAGCATGGAAAAGATTCGTAACACAGGAAAAGTGGTCGGTTTAGATCGCATCGCTGTGATGGCCGCGCTGAATATCGCACATGAATTGATTGGTTTTCAAAATCAAGGAAATAGCGATCCTGAGACCACTGAAAAACTGCTGCAGATGAAGGACAAAGTGAACGCTTTTTTACAAGAAGAACGCCAGTTAGATTTGTAAATAAGGCTGCTTATCATTTCAAATGAGCGTATCATTACCCTTAAGTTCTGCGGTGTTCGATAGCGGCAAGTGTGTCTTGAGCCGATAAGCAAATGCTACGGAGACTGATATCTAGATGGCGTGCAGGCTCGCAAGTCGAGAAGCCCAATTTTAGATAGATGTATCCACTTGAACCTACATGGTTCGAGAACCCGTCCGCGCCGGCACTGTGGGACTGTCTTTCTTTTTTCATCCTATTTTATGATGTCTATATAGGCATTAACCTGTATTTCCTCAATATGTGTTGTCTGTTCTAATACCCATTCATTTGTTAATGGGGTAACACATGTCTCAGTTTGTTTCATTTACGCTTCTATTGGTGATGCTTTGGTCTTCTCCTTTGATGGCAGAAACAGCATCAGACGAGTCTATTCGTGTCAAACAGCTGCTCAATGCCGTCGATGATTTATGGCGTGGAGAGTCTTCCTATGCCGTGACATCAATGCATGTCAAAACGGCACATTATGAGCGCACCATGAAAATGGAAGGCTGGTCTAAGGGTAAAGAAAAGACCCTGTTTCGTGTGATGCAGCCTTTACGAGAAAAAGGCACCGCGACCTTAAAATCAGATAGTCATATCTACACTTACCTCCCAAAAACAGACCGGACCATTAAATTAACCAGTGGCATGATGATGGGATCTTGGATGGGAAGTCATCTGACCAATGATGATCTCGTGAAAGAAGCCCGCTTAGAAGAAGATTACACCGCTGAAATCAGTTTTGAAGGGGAGCGCGACGGTCAGGAAGTTATTGAATTTACATTAATTCCAAGACCTGAAGCAGCCGTGGTGTGGGGAAAGCTAGAGTTAACTATTTTGGCGGATAGTCATATTCCTTTGGTGGAATATTATTATGACGAAGATATGGTTTTGGCTCGTACGATTATGTTTACGGATATTCAAATGTTAGGTGGCCAATTACGCCCAACGACATTACGCGTGATGCCGTCAGATGAACCGGAAGAATATACTGAGTTTGTATACGAGCAATTGTCTTTAAATGTGACGTTAAAAGACAGTTTGTTTTCATTGTCGAGTTTGAAGAAACGTTAGGCTCAAATCGATGAATCTATTGTCTTTAGCTGCCCGTAATGTGACACGTTCACGTCACCGAACGGTGGTCACTATTTTGGCGATGGCTTTTGCATGCATGACGATGATTATTTTTGCGGCGTTAATGAAGGGCTTTATTCTCGGCAGTGAACGAAATGTTGTGTCGATGAATACGGGTGATATTCAAATACATCAGCCGGGTTATCGAGATGATCCTGATATTTATCATCTAATACCGCACTCTGAAGAGCTGGCGGACACTATTCGTCAATTAGGTTTTCAGGTGACAGAACGTTTGTTCGCATATGGTTTGATGGCCAGTGAATCGGGTTCGTCTGGTGTGCAACTGCGTGGCGTTAATGTCGAGACCGAAGCAACGGTTACCATGATTCACCAACATGTCATGACAGGACAATGGTTATCCGATGACGAAACTCATGGCGTTGTCATTGGTAAAAAATTATCTAAATTATTAGATGTGACTATCGGTGATGAATTGATTTTTGTCGGTCAAACGGCTGATGGGTATATGGCGAATGACCGGTTTGTGGTGAGAGGCATTTTGAAATCGGTGTCAGCTGTGATTGATAATGGCGGTGTCATGATGGTCGACACCGCATTACGTGATTTAATAGCATTGCCGCCTGGTGCGCATGAGTTGACGGTGATGCGATCTGATCGTAGCGATAATCTAACGACAGCGACAGCATCTGTACAAGCTGTGTCGGGTGATGAACTGGAAGTGATGCATTGGCAGCAATTAATGCCGGTGATTAATCGTTTTTTGGAAACAGCTGATTTACAGACAATGATTATGATGATTTTCACTTATATCGCTGTCGGCTCAGTGGTGTTGAATGCGATGCTAATGACCGTATTCGAACGGATCCATGAGTTTGGCATTATGAAAGCAGTCGGTGTAAAGCCATGGCAGCTGATTGGGCTCATTTATTTAGAAATGTTGATTCAAACGTTGGTGGCGATTATTTTGGCGCTAATTGCTGGCAGTCTGGCGGCGTATTATTTGGAACAGTGTGGTATTGATATGTCGTCTTTAGCAGAAGGCATTTCCTTTGCGGGCATTGCCTTTGATCCCATTTGGTATGCGGCGTTGACGCCGGATGTGTTGTTATTACCTTCTGTCTTTTTATTATTAATAGCCGCGGTTGCTGTTTTGTATCCTGCGATTAAAGTTGCGGTGATCTCTCCACTCGAAGCGATTCATCACCAATGAGGCTGAATACGCTAGCTTGGCGAAATTTATGGCGACATAAAAGACGAACTTTGATTACGGCTTCGTCGATTGCCTTTGGTGTCTTGCTGGCGGTGACGTTTACGGGAGCGGGCGATTATTTCTATACTCGTATGATCGATGCTGGAGCGAAAATGGGCATGGGGCATGTTACGGTTGCAGCGCTTGATTATAATCGCGCTCCTAGTAGTCAAAAACGATTGCAAGAAACAGAAAAATTACAACAACAATTGCTAGCATTGCCCAATGTTGACTCGGTGATTGCGCGTATTCAAGGGCAAGCCATGTTTGCCAGCGCAAGAAAAAGTGTAGGAGGCAGTTTTATTGCTATCGATCCTGCACAAGAAACGGCAAATAATAATTTATTTATTCAGGCGTTAACGGAAGGGAAAATGTTAACGGATGGTCATGGTAAAGGCATTGTCATGGGGCGTGATCTGGCTAAAAAATTACACGTCTCTATCGGGAAAAAAGTGGTCTACACCACAACGGATGCTAATGGTGATATTGTCAGTGCTATTGCTCGTGTTAGTGGTTTATTTCAAACAGGTGTGGCCGAAGTCGATGGCCGGCTTGCGCTATTGCCGATTCATCGAATACAAGATGTATTGGATTATCAAGCGGATGAGGTGAGCTTTTTAGCGGTTAACCTTGCCGACCAAAGGCTGAGTTTAGAGATTAAGGATGCAATACAACAACAGGCAGATTTCCACGGTGTTGAAGTCTTAAATTGGCAACAAACGCAGCCTGATTTAGCTGGCATGATTGCGGTCGATACCAGTGCCAACCATATCAGTCAATTATTGATTGCTTTGCTGATTTCAGCGGGTATTCTGAATACGATGTTAATGAGTGTCTTAGAGCGAGTACGCGAGTTTGGTGTCATGATGGCGCTGGGAATGTCTCCTCGGCGGTTATTTTTTTTGGTGATGTTAGAATCTTTCTGGTTAGCCGTTATCGGGTTGATTATTGGGGTTTTAATTACCATTCCTTGGTATATCTATATGACTGAGGTTGGCATTGATTTAGCCTCGGCCTATGGTGATAACTTTAGTTTTGGTGGCGTTTTGTTAGATACTGTCTTTAAAATTCGCTTATTTAAAGAGAGCATTATTAGCATTCTAATTGGTTTATTTAGCCTTGCATTAATTGCCGGTGCTTATCCTGCATGGCGAGCAGGACGAATGCCACCCGTTGAGAGTTTAAAAGCCTTATGAGTTCTATTGTTACGCTAAACCATTGTGATAAAAACTACCAGCAAGGCACGATGATTGTGAAGGCGGTGGATGATGTTTCATTGACGATAGAACGAGGTGATTTTGCTGCTTTATGTGGGCCTTCTGGTTCTGGTAAAACCAGTATTTTGAATATGATTGGTGGCTTGGATACCCCGAGTGGTGGAGACATTATTTTAGAAGGGGTTGATCTTAGTACGCTGGATAATGCGGCGTTAGCGACGGTCAGAAAAAATCGAATCGGATTTGTTTTTCAGTCTTATAATCTCATTCCCGTGATGACGGTGTATGAGAATGCGGCTTTTGTTTTAGATTTACAAAATATAGATGAAGTGACAAAACATGATCTCGTGATGACGACCTTGGATAATGTCGGCTTGAGTGGCATGGCATCCAGACGGCCTGATCAATTATCTGGTGGCCAACAACAACGGGTGGCGATAGCGCGTGCGATTGTGACACGTCCTGCTATTGTATTAGCTGATGAGCCAACGGCAAATGTTGATTCTAAAACTGCCGAGTCATTATTAGATTTGATGGAAAAGCTCAATCAAGAGCAAGATATTACCTTTCTATTTTCAACTCATGATCAACATGTGATGGATAGAGCTAAACGTATTATTCATATCCACGATGGTCGTGTCGCGTCAGATGAGCATCGGACGGGTTAAGTGAATTTCCGGCCTGTTTTGCTTGGCACGATAGTGTGTCTGTCTGCGTGGTTTTCCTCTTCGGCACAAGCATTTTACCAATGGCAACAAGATGATTTTCAAGGTGAAATACGCGGCTTTGTGCGTGCTGTTGGACTCGCAGCAAATAATCCCAATGACGTTGTGTTGTATCAGGATGATGAGATCTACGGGGCGGGTGTGTTTGGGCGGCTATTATTTGATATGCAATATCAAGCTTGGAGCGCCGAGCTTCATGTGGTGCAAAGTTATTTAGGCGATGATTTACGGACGGGTGGCAGTCGCTTTGCCGCATTATTGGACGTCGATCGAAGTGACAGCTTGCATTGGCGTTATGGTAATGACAAAGCAGAGTTTGTGATAGACAGACTCAATGTGCAATACGATACGGAAAATTTACGGTTAAAATTAGGGCGGCAACCCGTTAATTTGGCGACGACTTTTTATTTCACACCGAATGACTTTTTTGCTCCATTTGCAGCGCAAGCTTTTTTTCGAACCTATAAACCAGGTGTTGATGCCGCCAGATTAGATTGGCAATGGCAGAATAATACGCAGTTGTCGTTAATATCCGTATTAGATTATGAAGTGGATTTATCGCAAGCGACGGGACGTAAGACTTCGCCAGACTGGTCTGATACGGCATATCTAGCAAGATTATCGACTTTAACCGACCATTTTGAGTTTGGTTTGATTCTGGCCAATGTCCAAGGTGATGATGTGATAGGGGCAGATTTTCAAGGAGAAATTGGAGATTGGTTTGGCCTACGAGGTGAAGGACATATTCGTTTTCCTGATGAAATGAATCAAGGACGTGACGCGACCTTCTCTATTGCAATTGATAAACGATTTGCTTCCACATTGACTTTACGATTAGAACATTTCTATCAGCACTCTGGGGCATCAGACCGTGATGATTATCAGCTGGTTGCCTTACCAGAGAGCCAACAATTTTATTTGGCAAAACGATATACTGCAGTTGGGGCAAATTATGAATTCACACCATTGTTGTTTGGAGATGCAGTGGTATTATTTAATCATCAAGATGCGTCGAAATTGATTGCATTATATTCGACTTATTCATTATCTGATGAGTCTGAATTGTCATTTGGCGTGAATATTCCAGTGGGCAAGCAACCTGAAGTAGGTACATTGAAAACGGAGTTTGGTGCGTTGCCACATTCTATTAATATGGAATACCGGGTTTACTTTTAATAGATGGAGAGAATTGGGGCGTGATGTTTACCTTTAAAAACAAAAGGAATCGTACAATGAAATCACTGATGTTTATGGGCAGTATGTTGATGATGTTGTTTGTCTCAGCTTGTTCCGATGACCCTGCGACACCGGTCGATACGCGTTATCAAGCAGAACATGAAAGCCAAGTGATGAAAAGTGTGCAACAGTTTTTAGGCAAAGGCTATAAGGGGTATCAATATTACGCCAACCATGAAAGCTGTACTTTGCCTTTGTTTGATTTGTCAGATCTTGAGGTTGTTGAGATTCAAGACGGTACCCATTATCAAGGTCGTTTTGCCAGCGGTAATGATAAATATGAATTTTATGATGCTTTTTCGGCCAAAGTGACAGCAGCAGGGACGTATGAAGGATTCTCTGGCGAAATCATGGCAGCGTTTGATGAGAAAACGTTAAATAGCCGTGATAACAGTTTTGCTACGTCACATGCTTCTCATAGTTATTATCGGTTAACAGTGTCAGATAAAGCACCATTATTGGACAATGTAGCGCAAGATTTAATGACGTTAGATCCGGTAGAGTTATTTGATCGTTATGGCACGCACTATCTACGCTCGATTTATATTGGTGGCCGAGTAACATTTAGCAGTTATATGAATCGCACTCAGGTGACGAAAGGCCTGCAAGTTGATGCTGCTGTGAAGGCATCTTATCTGCAATTAGTCGAAGGTTCTACATCCGCTTCGAGCGTGGCAGATTCTGATATCGCGCATATTGCCTTACATAAAAAGGTCGATGTTTTTGGTGGTGATACTGCCTTAGCAAGCCAAATCATGAATGGAGTTGGTGAGCCTGCTGAAAGCTATGCTGCGTGGGCGGCAACGGTGCCAGATTATATGGCGATTGCTGATTTTGCTGATGATGGTTTAGTGGCCATTTATATGCTGGTCGAGGATGAAGCAAGGCGTAATGTGCTCAAAACAGCTTGGACAGCTTATATGGCTGACAAAACGTCAGATGTGTTAGATGGCGAACCAGAGCCTGTTGTGACGCGTAATGCCAAATTTACTTTACTTAGCGAAGAAGGCAGCTATTTTGGCAAGGCGCCATTTAAGAAAGGTTATGTCTATTATTATCCTAAAATGGCCAATGCTGGCCAGACATTGTTGTTTACTGGTAATGGCGATCCTTTATTATCTGGACATAATGTCAAAATCAAAACGGCTGAAACCTTTAAGGATACTGTGACGCATAAATGGTCGAAGCGGGTTTATTTAGGTGCTTTTGGCAATAAAACAGATTTATATTATTGGAAACAAACTGATTTTTATAATGATAATTTGACTTGGATAATAGAAAAAGTTGATATGTCTATTGATAATGTCATTCGCTCCGGTGATAAAATTCGGATTAAGAATAAACATTTTGATAAGAAAACCTATTTAGCGCCATCTAAAGATGGGTTTACGACCACGATTAAAACGCCTCATACTTGGACGATAACACTGAAGTAATGCAAACAATTCAATTCCAAGAGCAACGTTTAGCGCCTTCAAAAGTCGTTTGTATTGGGCGAAATTATTTAGCCCATATTCAGGAGTTGAACAATGCCGTGCCTGAGCAGGCGGTTTTTTTTATGAAACCGAATTCTGCGATTAGCGAACATTTGGCGATTACAACGCAAGAGGTTGTGAGTTATGAAGCTGAATTGTGTTTTATCATTCAGCAACAACGTATTGCAGGCGTTGGCATTGGCCTTGATCTAACAAAACGTCATATCCAGACTCAGTTAAAAGAACGTGGTTTACCTTGGGAAAGGGCAAAAGCCTTTGATGGTGCAGCTGTATTGTCGTCATTTGTCCCTTTTGCAGGGAAGAGTGAAGCGTTATCTTTTCGATTATTTATCAATGATAAATTAGTGCAACAAGGCCATGTTTCAGAGATGATGCATTCGCCTGAAGCCATTGTTGGTGAGGCGCGTCGTTTTTTAAGTTTTGAAGACAATGACATCGTTATGACAGGGACGCCAAAAGGCGTTGGGCAAGTTAATGTCGGTGATGAGTTTATGGGCCAAGTTTTTCATGGTGAGCAACTGCTTCTCAGCCAATCTTGGTATGCTTCAGTACGATGTTAAGCGCGTTGTTCTAACTGTATTAAGTGTTGTTTTGCTGTTAAGCCACCGGCATAACCTGTTAACTTCCCATTGCTGCCGATGACGCGATGACAAGGAATGAGGATAGATAAGGCATTTGCGGCATTCGCATTGGCAACGGCACGAACTGCTTTGGGTTGACCTAACTGGTGAGCAAGCTCGGCATAACTGAGTGTTTGGCCATAAGGAATGGTGACGAGCTGTTGCCAAACTCGTTGTTGGAATGGGCTGCCTGCTAAGATAAGTGGGATATCAAACGTCGTGAGTTCTCCTTCAAAATAAGCATTCAATTGTGTGATGGTTTGGTCAATAACGGTTGTATTCGCTGTGATGGTCTGTTGAATATCGAGGTGCTTTTTTAGCCGTCGTTCTACACTGTCTTTATTCTTTTTCCCTGACCAATTACATAAGCAAAGTTTCCCCTTTATGCTGGCGAGATCGATGTCACCAACAGGAGATGAATACGTTTGGGTATATAAAGTTGTCATGGCTGATAAGTTTATCTGGTATTGGTGTAGCGGGCGAGGAGTGCGTCAGCAGGTAAAGGTTTATCGAAATAATAACCTTGGCCAATATCACAGGCCATACTTTGTAGCGTGATCAGTTGTTCTTCATTTTCAATG
The DNA here is from genome assembly GCA_024685975.1 of Piscirickettsiaceae bacterium. Classification (GTDB taxonomy): domain Bacteria; phylum Pseudomonadota; class Gammaproteobacteria; order Nitrosococcales; family Methylophagaceae. The sequence goes on from JAIBDZ010000001.1 coordinate 192,062, forward strand.
CCTTCAGCGATGACGGTATATCCCAAACTATGGGACAAGGCTAAAATGGCTTTAGTGATTTGAAGATCATTATTGCTATGGGGAATGTCATCAATAAAAGATTTATCGATTTTGATAATATCTAATGGCAATGTTTTTAGGTAACTCATAGAGGAATAGCCTGTACCAAAATCATCGACTGAAATACGAAAACCAGTCTCTCTAAGTGATTGTAGAATATGTTTATTTTGTTCAGTATCAGCCATTAAATAGCGTTCGGTGATTTCGATTTCAATTTGGTTTGGGGAAATATCAAATTCAGCGATGATGTTTTTGAAGACCTCGTTGATATTAGGTTGACTAAATTGTACGCTCGAGACATTAATCGCCATGCTATTGAGCTCAAACCCTTGTCGACGCCAGTCAGCAAGCTGTTGGCATGCTTCGCGAAAAACCCATTCTCCTATCTCGGTAATATGACCTGACTCTTCTGCGATAGGAATAAATTCCGCTGGTGAGACAAACCCCCATTGTGGGTGATGCCAACGGAGTAAAGCTTCAACACCAACAATATGTTGTGTTTCTAAATCAATTTGCGGTTGAAAATTAAGGCTGAGTTGCGCTTTGCTAATGGCTTTTGATAAAGCACGTTCAATGTTGATACGTCGTTGGCTTTGTGCGGATAATTCTTTGGTGAAATAGCGATAGCGATCTTTATGTTGTTTAGCGGCATACATGGCACTATCGGCATGTTTTATTAGGGTTAAAGCGTCATCACTGTCGTCGGGATAAATAGCAATGCCAATACTAGCCGACAGTGTTTGGCTTTGTTCTTTAATGAGAATAGGCTGTTGAACTTCAGCGATGATCGACTGGGTAATGGCATCTACGGCGTCTAAATCTTGATTAATATCAAGAATCATTAAAAATTCATCGCCGCCTAAACGGGCAAGAATATCTGTAGCACGTAGACGGTTTTTTAATCTATCAGCAGTGAGTTTTAATACGTCATCCCCTGCGGCATGACCAAAGCTATCATTGATATGTTTAAAGCGATCTAAATCTAAAAATAAAATGGCTAATTTTTCTTGATGCTGATGTGCTTCATCAATTTTGCCTTGTAAGATCTCACTAATTCTTTTGCGGTTGGGTAATTCAGTCAAAAAGTCATGATCGGCATGGTGTTGTGCTTCTTCTTTCTGGGAGAGAAGTTGACGATTAATTTTAGCAAGCTCATTGTTTTTTAATGTTATTTCAGTTTTGTGCCTGACGACGCGGCGATGTCTGAAATAGAGCACGCTAAAGATTATTGTGAAGGCGATGCTGAGTTGCCATGCTAGCTTTTTATCAAATTTTTCTACATATTTAATGGATGTCCAGCGCGTTAATATGTCACGTTTATCTGGCTCGCTAATACTTAAAACTGCTTGTTCAAAAATAGCGTGCAGAATGGGTTCATCATTACGTGTTGCAACGCCTAACTGCCAATTAACACCTAGGTTGCCACCAATCTTCAAATCATCGTAATAATGCGTTTGAATGTCATGGCTTAAGGAATAGAGGTTATCAACCAGTCCGAACAAGTCTCCACGTTTGACTTTCTCTAGGCCAATATGACGTGTTGGTACCAGTTCAAAATTGATATTTGGGTTGGCATCTATGATGGTGGCTGCAAGCGAGCAATTTTCTATCAGGCCAATTTTTTTATTGGCAATTTCAGTTAATTTAGAAACAAAAACGACATCTTGTTTAGTTGCTAAAACAACGGGTAAATCGAGATAAGGCGAAGTGTGGTTCATGAAAGACCGTTGAGGTTCTACGTTCATACTCATGATGAAAATATCACACTCTCTATTTTGGGCTGTCATTAGAGACTCATCCCAATTACGGGTGGGAACAACGGAAATAGGGATGGCAATTTTTTGCTGTAAAAGCGTGAGATAGTCTGCGCCAATACCAGTATATGAGCCTGATTGTAGATGTTCTATAGGTGCCCAGTCTGGATCAACACAGGCCTTAATCACTTTCTTTTGTTCTAAATATTGTGTTTGTTCTTTGGATAAAGATAAAGCATGTTTATGTTGTTTTGCATTTGGCGTCATCCAACGTGTTGAAATAATGTGATGTTCATCAGTTGTGATGTGCTCGAGACCTTTTTGGATGATATCTCTTAATATTGGCCAATCTTGGCGAGTGGCCATATACATTTTATTTAACCCCATATCGGAAGCAAAGGCTGGTTTTAGTCCCGTTATGTTTTGTTCTTTTTGTAGATAGCGAATCATGCCCGTATTTTCAAACATGGCATCAGCTTGTTTGGTAATAACGGCATCAATGGCTTCTAGTGGGGTGTTGACGATTAATAGATGGATTTCAGGATACTGTGATTTGAGAAGATCAATGTGTGCATAATTCTTTGGGATTACTAATGTTTTATCATGAAGATCTGCCATATTATTGATGGATTGGTTATCTTCATGTACAAAAATGTATTGTCTGATGACGAGATAGGGTTGGGTGTAATGTAAATAATGGCTACGATCTGCACTCCAAAAAATCATGGGCAAAAGATCTATTTCTTTCTGTTGGATTTTAGTAATTAAGTCATGCCATTCGGTATCAATAACAATATTAAATTGAAGTCCAGTATGGTGCGATAATAAATCTAAATAATCTTGGGAAAAACCAGTATGTTTACCGTCTTTGACAAAATCTAGTGGCGGCCAGTCTTGTTCACCACCCACTATGATGACGGGGTGCTGTTCAATAAATTCGCGCTCTTGATCTGTCCAGACGATGGTATTCGATGAAGGATCTGATGCAAAGACAAGTAGGCTTAAGCTGCTTAAAGCCACTAATAGACTGAATTTAAGGAATGTAAGCACATGAGAGGGTATTGCTATTCTTTGCATAGGGTAGAGGTCCGATACTGACTAGCAGTTTGACGTCTATTCTAGTCCTTTCTGTCTTAGTTTTTGACGTATTTACGGTATGATGTCACACTTTAACAGGTTACCTTCAAGGTTGAGGGGTAGGCGTGGATACAAAACAAGTTCCTTTTGCTGCACATAATAAGGTTCAGATCGATGCCAATGATGGCGTTTTTTTACCTGATGAAACACATTTGAAAAACCATTTGGCCGGTGTTCATGCTGGAGCACAGTTTTTATTAGCGGAAAGTGCGAGTGGTTATTATCTGATGACGCAATTCCCACAGTTTTCTGGTCGTCTTGTGCCTTTATTGCGACAGGCTACAATTAAGTATTGTCAGCAAGCCGTGGGGGAACTGTCATCTCGGGTTATCGTTGATGACGAGAATGTTGAAAAATATATTTCGGCATTAACCTCGCGGGGAAGGGCCGTTATTGATGTAGACGTAGAGGTATTAGACGAGGCTGGAGACGTGACTTGTCACGCCTCATTTAGGTGGTTTGTGCAAATACAGCCTGCCAATTAATAGTTCATATGAGAAAGCTGGCGCTGATAACTAAAATGAGTTATTGCATAGTCACTCAGCCAAGTTAACTCCATGTCTTGGTTGTTTAATGCTTTGGCTTTGGCGTGATAATAAGCAAACATAAACATTTCATCTGCGTAATGTAGCCATCTTTCTGCTCTGGTTTCAACGATGAGGGCTTCTTTTTTGAACAGCTCTTTAAATACAGCATCGATAATGCGCTCAAAGCTAGATTCATTGATGCGATGATTGATCGCAAACCCTCGGCAGATACCGACGATAGATCCCGTGATGACATGACTTTTTTGCATGGCAGCGGGCAAGTTGCCTAACTCGTCCTGAACGGCCTGAAAGCAATGTGTAAAAGCGCGGATTAAATACCGTTTGTGTCGACTATTTTTAAAACTGAGCATACCCGTATCATGTCGAATGGTGAACCTCAAAAGCCACGTCAAAATGGGTTTTAGCGTAGTCCTGTAACCAAGCTAAATCTATTTCGGGAGAGGCTTTCTCCTTTGCATGGTAATAGGATGCCATAAAGACTTCATCTGCTTCAGTTAACCACGTCTCAGTTTGAGTTTGAACCTTGATTGAGTTTTGACGAAAGACTTCTTCAAAAACAGCATCAACGATACTGGCAAAGGTTTTACTGCTGGTGTTCACTGCTTCAGCATAACCACGGCAAGTGCCTAATATTGCGCCGGTAATGTAGCGATCAGTTTGCATTGGAATGGGGACATTGCCTAAGACGCTTTTAAGCGGCTCGAAGCAGTCGGAGAAGGCTTTTTTTAGTTTGTTTTTATATTTTATGGATTTGAACATGATGTTGTTCCCCCTTCTAGTTGTGTCCTTTATTCTACAATGGTTGTTGCAATGTGCTGGCTTTTTTGAAATGCATTTGAGCATATTGACTTAACCAGTCTAGTTTAAGGCTCTTTGTCGTTTTTTCTTTGCCTTGATAATAGGCATTCATAAAATCAGTCTGGGCTTCGTTGAGCCATTGTTCTGCTTTGGTTTGCATGCTTAATGATTGACTGCGAAAGACTTCTTCAAAAACATTATCGACAAGTGAGTTAAATAAGGTTTCTTTTAATCGGTATTGGTCAACGTAACCACGGCAAATTCCTAGGATAGCGCCTGAGATAAAAGGACTTTGTCTCATATCAGGATGAACATTGCCAAGGTCACTGCGTAAGGGTTCAAAACAATCCGACACCGCTTGGAGAAGAATGGCTTTATGTTTTGCTGCTTTAAACATGATGCGATTACAACATTTTCCCTGTAGCAGGTTCAAAGTGCGCTTTAGCATAGTCCGTTAGCCAAGTGAGATCTAAGCCAGCCGTCGTCTGGTTGATGGCTTGTTGGTAAGCATCGATAAAAGCACTGTTTTTGTCATCTCGCCAGCTGTCGACGCGATTTTGTACATTAATAGATTCACTTCGATAAAGTTCTTCAAAAACGCCATCGGCAATTTTAGCTAATGCACTTGGTTTATTCACGCCTTGTAATGCGGCATAGCCGTCGCAGATACCTAATACAGCGCCGTTGATGGCAGGGTCTGTTTGCATGGGAATAGGGACATTGCCTAATTCATCTTTCAGCGGCAAGAGACAATCAGCCAACGCATATTCTAACTTTCGTTTGTGTTTTCCGACGCTAAGTCCAAACATATTTTTCCTCATTTTTCAGATAGGGTTATGACGACTGAATAATATGAAATATACACCAGCAGCGCGAGATAAGCAGTCTTTTTTATTTGTCTATGACATGATGTTGCTTGTTTTTGTTCGAGTATTTTTCTGGTGAAGAAATGAAGATAAGCTGACTTTTAACAAGTGTTTCATGTCTTTTGTTTATAATGAAGGCACACTCAACGATGAAGGTGAAAAGTATGTTGACTCGCTTTGTACAAATTATATTAAGTATTGTTGTTGTCGCGGTGATCGCGGCATTTTATGCCGTACTTAACCTTGATCTGAATGATTATAAGAAACAAATCGAATCGGCTGCATACGATGCAACAGGGCGGACCTTAATACTAGAAGGTGATGTGTCATTAACGTGGTCTCTCATTCCAACCCTGTCTATTAAGCAAGCTCGTTTTGCTAATGCAGGTTGGGGAATGCAAGACGATATGGTGTCATTTGGTGAGTTAGAATTGCGTTTAGCTTTGTATCCTTTATTCCAACGTGATATTGAAATTACCAAAGTGAGTTTATCTCAGCCTGTGATTGTCATTGAAACCAATGAACAAGGTGTGGGGAACTGGGTATTAGAGCAACAAGATAAACCTGAAAGTACTGAACCTGAATCAGAAAATGAAGAGGCGGCGATTCAATCAGCGATTATTCATCATGTATCGATTGAAGATGCGACCATTATTTATAAAGATGGTGTAACAGAAGAAGTCAAGCGGGTTGAAGTTGATGAGTTGACGGTTGATATGGCTAATTTGGTATCGCCTTTTTCACTTGTTATTGAAGCTTTAGTTGATGACATGCCGGTGTCATTAGCTGGTGATATTGGCGGCTTGCAAGCCTTAATGGACAATAACACTGCGACAGTTGAATTGGAAGGTGAAGTGGCTGGTATCTCTTTGGCCATCACAGGAGACATTGAACAACCTCATGCGGGTAAAGGGGTGTCATTGGCGTTAAAGATTAAGAGTGATGACAAAGCATTGGCGGCGCTGTCTGGCCAAACATTGCCTGAATTTGGTGATATCACATTAGAAGGGACGATCAGTAATGCTGTAGAAGGAGAGGCTGTACAAGCTAATTTGACGACGACATTGCCCGGCGCCACGTTATGGGTACAAGGGCAAATTGATGCACCGCAACAAATGGAAGGCGTTAATCTTCAGCTTGATTTAAAAACGGATACGGACACGTTAGCTCGGTTGAGTGACGCCGATATCCCGCCATTAGGAAATGTCACGTTAACTGGGGCGGTCAGTGGTGATGCGAAAGTGATGAAGCTTAATCGGTTTGAATTAATTGCTGGTGAAAATGACCTTGCCGGTGATATCCAATTTACGGCTGGTGATGTGCCAACCATTGAAGCTGAATTGAACTCAAACCGACTAGATTTAACCATGTTAGACAGTGGCGAGGATGAGGTTGAAGAAAAATCACCCCCTTCAGATAAAGTCTTCTCCGCTGATCCGTTGGTTTTGGAAGGGTTAAAACAAGTGAATGCTAGCGTGACATTGAAAGCAAAAACTTTACTGACAACGGCGGCACATCTTGAACATATGAATATAGGCATTGATTTACAGGATGGCCATTTAAAAGTCAGTCCTTTTACTGCTGGTTTTGCGGGGAGTCAATTAGTTGCTGAGCTTGATTTAGATGCCAAGTCGCCAGAAGCTATTTTGAAAAGTACATTACAAGTGAATGGCTTTAAGTTAACAGAGGTCGACGCGTTAAAAGATAGCATCGAAGGGGGCAATAGTGATGTTTATATTGAAGCGTCGGGTCAAGGGACTTCCGTTGCACAGTTGATGGCGGGCTTGAATGGTAAAGCGATTATGAAAGTCGGTCAGAGTCAAATAGCTGATGGTACGTTAGATTTGTTAGGGGCTGACTTTTTGACAAAATTAGTTGATATGATTAACCCTTTTGCTAAACAAACTAAAGGCACTGAGCTCGGTTGCGCCGTTATTAATATGGCGATAAAAGATGGCGTAGCAACAGCGAAAAAAGGCATTGCCGTTCAAACTAAAAATCTCAATATTTTAGGTAACGGCACTATTAATTTGAAAAGCGAGCAGTTAAATATTGACTTCAAACCCAAAGCCAGATCAGGGGTTGGTTTGAACCTTAGTCAATTAGCAGGCTTAGTGAAAGTCGGTGGCACCTTAGCAAAACCTTCGGCACAACTGGATACCGTTGCTGTATTAGAAACGGGCGTGACAGGTGCTGCAGCAGTGGCAACAGGAGGGTTATCGGTAGTGGCGCAAGGTTTGGTTGATAAGGCAACGGCAAAAAATCCTTGTGATGTCGCATTAGGGATTACAAAGTCAGAAGAGCCTTAACGTAAAGAGGCGATGACAGGGTGGGTTTGAGGGCGAACACCATGCCAAAGCAAATAAGCCTCAGCAGCCTGTTCGACTAACATGCCTAAGCCATCAATAACTTTTTTGGCGCCATGCTGACGTCCCCACTGCATAAATACAGTATCTGTGGCGCTATACATCATGTCATAGCAAATGCTGTGTTGATTGATGACTGTGACTGGGATTGGGGGCATATCACCTTGTAAGCTAGCCGACGTTGCATTGATAATAATGTCGTACGCGCCTTCTATGTCTTCAAAGCCTGTTGAATCAGTTTGACCCAAATGGGCAAATTGTTGTGTGAGCTGCTGGGCTTTACTAACTGTTCGATTGGCAATGGTTAATTGACTGGGATTATGGCTTAATAACGGGGCGATAACCCCTTTTGCTGCGCCACCTGCACCTAATAATAAAATGCGCTTACCTGTTAATTCGATATGATGGTTTTGTGTTAAATCATGGCATAAGCCTACGCCATCGGTATTATCACCATAGTGCTGTCCCGACTTATTTATCATAACAGTGTTGACGGCGCCGGCTAATAAAGCGCGCTCGCTTTTTTCTGCCACCCATTGCCAGATTGCTTCTTTAAACGGGACGGTGACATTAAAACCTAAAAAGCCTTCATGAATGAGTTGGCTGACACCTGCGATGAGTTGATCCTGTGCAATAAGGCGAGCACTGTAATGGATATTATGTCCAAACTGTTCGGCAAAAGCATGATGAATAAGGGGCGATTTACTGTGGGCAATCGGGTTGCCAATCACGGCATATTGCTGGCTCATGATTTGTTCTGAAGCTGTTGTGCAACGGATTTAGCAAAGTACGTCAAAATGCCATCGGCTCCAGCACGTTTGAAGGCCAATAGGCTTTCCATCACCGTAGCTTGCTCATCTAACCAGTCATTTTGCGCGGCAGCTTTTAACATGGCGTATTCGCCACTGACTTGATAAACAAAGGTCGGTTTTTGAAAGGTATCTTTGACGCGGCGGACGATATCAAGATACGGCATGCCAGGTTTAATCATCACCATATCAGCACCTTCATGAATATCTAAGGCAACTTCATGCAAGGCTTCATCGCTATTAGCGGGATCCATCTGATAACTGTACTTATTACCTGCACCAAGATTAGCCGCTGATCCGACCGCATCGCGGAATGGGCCATAGAAGCTTGAAGCATATTTGGCTGAATAAGCCAAAATACGGGTATGGATATGACCTTGTTCTTCAAGCTGTTGGCGAATGGCGCCAATTCGCCCATCCATCATATCTGAAGGGGCGACAATATCGACACCAGCTTCTGCGTGAGAGAGGGCTTGCTTGACCAAAACCTCAACAGTTTCATCATTCATAATATACCCGTTGTCGTCAATCAAACCATCCTGGCCATGAGTGGTAAAAGGGTCGAGCGCGACATCGGTAATAACGCCTAAATCTGGAAAGTGTGATTTGATTGCGCGAACCGCACGTTGAGCTAACCCATCAGGGTTATAAGCTTCTTTTGCGTCTAAGCTTTTGACCTCATTGGGGGTAACAGGAAATAAAGCCATGGCAGGAATGCCTAATTGATGAATGATCTCAGCTTCTTTTAGCAATAAATCGATGCTTAGCCTTTGTACGCCAGGCATTGATGAGACGTCTTGAGAGACGTTTTCTCCCTCTAATACAAAACAGGGGTAAATAAGGTCTTGAACTGTGAGTACATTTTCTTGCATTAGCTTGCGAGAAAACGCATCTTTTCTCATGCGACGAGGACGTTGAGATGGAAAACCGGCTTGGCTGAAAATTTGGGTCACTATAATTCCTTACGTTGTTTGTGCCAAATTCTAGCAAATTTTGTTATATTTCATAAAAACAATCATGCATTCTATGCTGGGAGTGATATGAAAAGCCGTATTGGAGTAGTACAAACGAATTCTTCAGATCGATTTGAGGACAATTTGGCTTTTGCAAAAATGCAAATTGATAAAGCGGAAGCGGAGGGGTTGGATTTAATCTGTTTTCCCGAAACATTTTTGTATATTGGTGAAAACCATATTGAAAAACACCGCGTTGCCCAACCTTTAGATGGTGAGGTCGTGAGCACTTTCCGGAATATGGCTGAAAAAAAATCCTTGTCGATTTTAATGGGCAGTATTTACGAAAAAACAGCGGATGATGATGGCCGTTTATACAACACGTCGTTACTGATTAACAAAGAAGGTGAGTTGGCGGGGGTGTATCGCAAAATATATATGTGTGATGCGCCAACATTAGGTTATAACGAGTCTATTGGCATTAAGCCAGGCAGTATTCCTGTTGTCGTTGATCATGACATTGGTAAGGTGGGCATGACGATTTGTTATGACTTACGTTTTCCAGAATTATTTCGTCAATTGACTGATAGAGGCGCGGAAGTGATTTTTGTGCCTTCTGCTTTTTTCTTATTTACTGGCAAAGATCATTGGTTAGCCTTGTTAAAAGCGAGGGCGATTGAAAATCAAGTGTATATTGTCGCGCCTAATCAATGGGGAAAACATCATGCTGGCCGGACATCCTATGGCAGTAGTATGGTAATTGACCCTTGGGGCACTGTGACGAGTTGTGCGGCGGAACAACCTTGCCAAATCATTGGTGAAATAGACCTAAGCTATTTACGAGAAGTGAGAAATAGCATGCCAATTCAGCACCATAGAAGGCCAGAACTGTATTAAGCGCATTCAGATATTAGGGACGAATCGTTTTTAAGGCGACATTAGCGCAATATTCATGGACTAAACTAGGCCGTTTTTGCTAAAATCAATGGAATTTTGTGTGGATGAAACAGTCGGTTTCATTCTAAGTTATTATCCGTTGGAGGTTTCCCTTGCGAACAAGTGCATTACTCGCTCTTGAAGATGGCTCGGTATTTCACGGCGAATCAATTGGTGCTATTGGGCAGTCGGTTGGTGAGGTCGTTTTCAATACATCGATGACAGGCTATCAGGAAATCCTGACTGATCCATCTTATTGCCGTCAAATTGTGACGTTAACATACCCGCATATCGGAAATGTGGGTGTCAATAAAGAGGATGAAGAATCCCAGCAAGTGTATGCCAGTGGATTAATCATTCGTGAACTCTCTCCTATCGTGAGCAGCTGGCGCAGTGAGCAAGCATTAGACGATTATTTGGTTGCCAATAATATTGTCGGACTCGCTGAAATTGATACGCGTCGCTTAACACGTTTGTTACGTGAAAAAGGGGCGATGAAAGGCTGTATTATCGCTGGGGATGATATCGACGTTGATGCGGCGATAGCCTCTGCAAAAGCATTTGATGGTCTTAAAGGCATGGATTTGGCGAAGGTTGTGACGTGTTCAGAGCCTTATCAATGGGATCAAGCTTGTTGGCAATTATCTGGCGAATCACGAGCCGTTGATGAACGTTTTCATGTTGTGGCTTATGACTTTGGTGCCAAACATAATATTTTAAGAATGCTCGTTGAGCGCGGTTGTCGATTGACTGTTGTGCCAGCGCAAACTTCTGCTGAAGACGTCTTAGCATTAAATCCTGATGGTGTCTTTTTGTCTAATGGTCCTGGCGATCCTGAACCTTGTGATTATGCGATCTCTGCGATTCAAACGTTATTAGCGACAGATTTACCCATTTTTGGTATTTGTTTAGGCCATCAATTATTGGCGTTAGCCTGTGGTGCTAAAACAGTCAAAATGAAGTTTGGCCATCATGGTGCGAATCATCCAGTACAAGAAGCTTTAGAAGGGTTGGTGATGATCACCAGCCAAAATCATGGCTTTGCAGTTGATGAAACGTCATTGCCAGAATCATTAGAAGCGACGCATATCTCTTTGTTTGATGGCACTTTGCAAGGTATTCACCATAAAACAAAGCCTGCTTTTAGTTTCCAAGGACACCCCGAGGCGAGCCCGGGACCTCAAGATGCGGCTCCTCTTTTTGATCACTTTATTGATCTTTTAGCTTTAGCGACAGGTAAGTAATAAACGATGGCAAAACGTACAGATATTCAAAGTATTTTGATTTTGGGCGCAGGTCCAATTGTCATTGGCCAAGCGTGTGAATTTGATTATTCCGGTGCGCAAGCCTGTAAAGCGCTACGCGAGGAAGGTTATCGTGTCATCTTAGTCAATTCGAATCCAGCTACGATTATGACGGATCCGAATATGGCCGATGCCACTTATATCGAGCCGGTCACGTGGCAGGCGGTGAGCAAAGTGATCGAGGCTGAAAAACCTGATGCGATTTTGCCAACAATGGGTGGTCAAACCGCATTGAACTGTGCGCTTGATTTAGAGCGTCATGGGGTCTTGGCCGAGCACGGCGTTGAAATGATTGGTGCTGATAGCGAAGCGATTAATAAAGCAGAAGATCGTGATTTATTCCGTGCGGCGATGCAGAAAATCGGTTTAGATATGCCGCAATCAGCTATCGCACACACGATGGATGAAGCGTTAGAAGCACAAGCTAAGTTTGGTTATCCTACGATTATTCGTCCTTCTTTTACGATGGGCGGAAGTGGCGGCGGAATCGCTTATAACAAAGAAGATTTTGTCGATATTTGTCAGCGTGGTTTATATCTCAGCCCAACATCAGAATTATTGATTGAAGAATCGATAATTGGTTGGAAAGAATATGAAATGGAAGTGGTGCGAGATCGTAAAGATAACGCGATCATTATCTGTTCTATTGAAAACTTTGACCCGATGGGCGTGCATACAGGGGACTCTATCACTGTCGCACCGGCGCAAACTTTGACCGATAAAGAATACCAAATTATGCGGAATGCCTCTTTGGCCGTTTTGCGTGAAATTGGCGTTGATACCGGTGGATCGAATGTGCAGTTTGCGGTGAATCCTGAATCAGGGCGTTTAATCATCATTGAGATGAATCCACGTGTTTCCCGCTCATCTGCTTTAGCGTCAAAGGCGACGGGTTTCCCTATTGCTAAGGTCGCTGCGAAATTGGCAGTGGGTTACACCTTAGATGAATTGCAAAATGAAATTACCGGCAATGCCACACCAGCGTCATTTGAACCATCAATTGATTATGTCGTCACTAAAATTCCTCGTTTTACATTTGAGAAATTCCCACAGGCTGATAATCGATTAAGTACACAAATGAAGTCGGTCGGTGAAGTGATGGCGATTGGCCGTAATTTCCAAGAGTCGTTGCAAAAAGCGTTACGCGGATTAGAAATTGATCGTGATGGTCTAACGGAAGTATTAGATCTTGAAGCCGATGAAATAGCTGAAACGTTACGTCGTGAGCTACGATTACCGGGGTCAGATAGACTTTGGTATGTGGCCGATGCTTTCCGTTATGGCTTTAGTTACGATGAAATTCAATCTTTAACTCATATTGATCCTTGGTTCTTGATTCAAGTTCAAGAATTGATTGATATTGAAAACGACTTGCGCGGCCGTTCTTTAGCTGAATTAGATGAAAATGAAATGCGTCGTTTAAAACGTAAAGGATTTTCTGATTCTCGTTTAGCTAAATTGTTGCAAAAAACAGAAAAACAAGTCCGCGAGCATCGTCATAATTTAGCTATTCGGCCTGTCTATAAACGTGTTGATACCTGTGCGGCAGAGTTTGCTAGTGCCACGGCATATATGTATTCAACGTATGATGAGGAATGTGAAGCGGCCACGACAGATCGTGAAAAAATCATGATTTTAGGCGGTGGCCCAAACCGAATTGGCCAAGGTATCGAGTTTGATTACTGTTGTGTTCATGCTGCGTTAGCGTTGCGTGAAGATGGTTATGAAACCATTATGGTGAACTGTAATCCGGAAACAGTTTCAACTGATTATGATACATCTGATCGATTGTATTTCGAGTCATTAACGTTAGAAGATGTACTTGAAATCGTCGCTTTAGAGCAGCCTAAAGGCGTCATTGTGCAATATGGCGGTCAAACACCATTAAAATTAGCGCGTGCCTTAGAAGCGGCAGGTGTGCCGATTATTGGTACATCGCCAGATGCAATTGACCATGCTGAAGATCGTGAGCGTTTTCAGCAAATGGTTGAAAAATTAAACTTATTACAACCACCAAACCGTTTGGCCTTTTCAGCTGATACCGCAGTGTCATTGGCAGCGGAAATCGGTTATCCATTAGTGGTACGTCCCTCTTATGTCTTAGGCGGTCGCGCGATGGAAATCGTCTATAACGAAGATGAATTAAACCGTTATATGAAGACTGCCATTATGGTGTCAAATGATTCACCAGTATTGTTAGATCGTTTCTTAGATGACGCCATCGAAGTCGATGTCGATGCTATTTGTGATGGCAAAGATGTCTTAATTGGCGGCATAATGGAGCATATCGAGCAAGCTGGCGTGCATTCTGGTGATTCAGCATGTGCATTACCAACTTATAGTCTGACGGATGAAATGAAAGATCGCATGCGTCAACAAGTCCGTCATATGGCGATGGAGCTTGGTGTTGTTGGTTTGATGAACACGCAATTTGCGATTCAAGGCGATAACTTATTTATTCTTGAAGTGAATCCACGCGCATCACGTACCGTACCTTATGTCTCGAAAGCGACAGGGGTAGCATTAGCTAAAGTGGCTGCGCGCTGTATGGCTGGTAAGAGTTTAGTAGAACAAGGGATAACCGAAGAAGTCATTCCTGATTATTATTCAGTTAAAGAAGCCGTATTCCCATTTATTAAATTCCAAGGCGTTGATCCTATTTTAGGCCCAGAAATGAAGTCGACGGGTGAAGTGATGGGTGTTGGCCGTACGTTTGGCGAGGCTTTTGCTAAATCACAATTGGCAGCAAGTGTGACCTTACCGACAGGTGGTAAAGCTTTTATCAGTGTTAGAGATGTTGATAAAAAAGCGGTCGTCGCTGTCGCCAAAGAGCTGGATGCGCTCGGGTTTTCATTGCTTGCAACACGGGGCACACAGGCTGTATTAGCCGAAGCTGGCGTTGCATGTGATCAAGTGAATAAAGTGGCGGAAGGTCAACCTCATATTGTTGATATGATTAAAAATGATGAGATTAACTTGATTGTGAATACGACAGAAGGTCGTCAATCTGTTGCCGATTCGCGAGAAATTCGCCGCGCAGCATTACAACATCAAGTGAATTATACAACGACATTGGCGGCAGCACGCGCCATGTGTCAAGCATTAGAAAGCGAAGAGAATGACTCAGTGAATTGCTTGCAGTCATTACATGGAGAATTATAAATATGGCAGTGCCGATTACATTACGTGGTGCAGAAGCACTTAAAGCAGAGTTAAAACAGTTAAAGTCAGTTGCAAGACCACAAGTGGTTGAAGCCATAGCAGAAGCGCGCGCGCATGGTGATTTAAAAGAAAATGCTGAATACCATGCTGCAAAAGAACAACAAAGCTTTATTGAAGGTCGCATTAATGAGTTAGAAGGAACCATATCAACGGCGAATATCATTGATGTGGCGACCTTGCCACAAGATGGTCGTGTGGTGTTTGGTGTGACTGTTGAGCTGTTAAATATCGAGACAGATGAAACGGTTCATTACCAAATTGTTGGTGATTATGAAGCGGATATTAAGTTAAATCGTGTGTCGATAAGTTCACCGATTGCACGAGCATTGATTGGTAAAGAGATCGATGATATTGCTACGGTACAAGCACCGGGTGGTGCGATTGAGTACGAAATTGTTTCGATTGAATACGTGGCCTAAGCAGGATTGTTTGTGATGGTTGGTGCAATTGGCGAACGTATTTTATTGACGTTATGGATTGGGACTATTTGGGCTATTGGCTATATTGCTGTGCCTGCTGCCTTTGTCCATTTCGATAATAATATTGTTGCTGGTGCGTATGCAGGTTACTTATTTACCTTAGTTAACTATATTGGTTTGGCGTGTGGTTCAGTTTTATTGTTACGCTACTTTTTATCGCGCCATTTAAGATTAAATCATTGGCGGTTATGGTTAATTGTTGCCATGTTAAGTTTGGTTATCCTTTTGCAATTTTATTTTCAAGCTGAAATGGCTGAGATTAAGTTGTCGGACTGGCGACATGACCCGACTTTGTCAGCGCAGTTTGATTGGTTACATCATGCCAGTACGGTCGTATACTTCGTGTTAAGTATTTTAGGGCTAGCTTTGATTGCGATAAAAGAGCAAGGTAATAGCCATGGCGAAAAGTAAATCAAGTAATGACTGGTTAAGAGAGCATTTTGACGATCCCTATGTCAAAAAAGCGCAAAAGGCAGGTTATCGCTCTCGAGCAACGTTTAAATTAGAAGAGATTGATCAGAAGGATAAACTCATTCGACCAGACATGGCAGTAGTGGATTTAGGTTCTGCACCAGGTGGTTGGTCTGATTACGCTTTACGCAAAGTGGGGGATAAGGGGAATGTGGTAGCATTGGATATATTACCAATGACGCCATTGTCCGGTGTGCACTTCATTCAAGGGGATTTTCGCGAGGATGAACCCTTAGAAGAACTTAACACTATTTTAAATGGTCAACAAATTAACCTTGTATTATCGGATATGGCCCCCAATATTACAGGTGTGGATGCAATAGATCAGCCGAGTAGCATGTATTTAGTGGAACTGGCTTTGCAATTTGCAATAGAAAATTTAGCCAAAGAGGGGAGTTTTCTGGTAAAAGTGTTTCAAGGCGAGGGCTTTGAAAATTTTTTAAAAGAGATGCGGTTGCATTTCAAAAAAGTGGTTACGAGAAAACCCAATGCATCACGAGCGAGAAGTCGAGAAGTCTATTTGTTAGGCCGGGGCTTGAAATGATGTATGAACAGAAATATGAGGTAACGAACGTTGAATGATATTATGAAAAACATCATTTTGTGGGTGGTCATTGCAGTTGTGTTGATGTCGGTCTTTAATAATTTTGGACCGAGACAAGTACAATCTGACGAAATTGATTACTCGACTTTCATTGCAAATGTCAAAAGTGGGGCAGTAACCTCCGTTGATATTCAAGACCGGACAATTACCGGTGTGCTTGCAGATAACAGTCAATTCACTACATATAGTCCGAGTTATGATCCGGGGTTGATGGGTGATTTATTGAATAACGGTGTCAAAGTTCAAGCAAAACCAGCTGAAGAAAGCAGTATGTTGATGCAAATCTTCATTTCATGGTTCCCAATGTTATTGTTGATTGTCGTTTGGGTGTTTTTTATGCGCCAAATGCAAGGCGGTGGCGGTGGTAAAAACCCGATGTCATTTGGTAAAAGCAAAGCCAAAATGCTGAATGAAGACCAAGTGAAAGTGACATTTAAAGATGTTGCGGGTGTAGAAGAAGCCAAAGAGGAAGTGTCAGAATTAGTCGACTTCTTGCGTGAACCGAGTAAATTCCAGAAACTTGGCGGTAAAATTCCGCGTGGTATTTTGATGTGTGGTTCACCTGGTACGGGTAAAACATTATTGGCGAAAGCCATAGCTGGCGAAGCAAAAGTACCTTTTTTCACGATTTCAGGTTCTGATTTCGTAGAGATGTTTGTCGGTGTTGGTGCGTCACGTGTGCGTGATATGTTTGAACAAGCTAAAAAACATGCGCCATGTATTATCTTTATCGATGAAATCGATGCCGTTGGTCGCCATCGTGGTGCCGGTGTTGGTGGTGGTAATGATGAGCGTGAGCAAACATTAAACCAATTATTGGTTGAAATGGATGGTTTCGAAGGTAATGAAGGCATTATCGTCATCGCGGCGACTAACCGTCCTGATGTATTGGATCCAGCGTTATTACGTCCAGGTCGTTTTGACCGTCAGGTTGTTGTGCCATTACCTGATATTCGTGGTCGTGAGCAGATCTTGAATGTTCACTTAAGTAAAGTACCTGCTGCAGAAGATGTGAAATCATCGATAATCGCTCGTGGTACGCCTGGTTTCTCTGGTGCTGATTTAGCTAACCTTGTTAATGAGGCGGCTTTATTTGCTGCTCGTGCGAATCAACGCCTTGTCACCATGAATGATATGGAGAAAGCAAAAGATAAAATCATGATGGGCGCAGAACGTGCTTCTATGGTGATGAGTGATAAAGAGAAGGAATTAACAGCTTATCACGAAGCCGGTCATGCGATTGTTGGCCGAATTGTGCCAGGGCATGATCCTGTTTATAAGGTGAGTATTATTCCACGTGGTCGTGCTTTAGGTGTCACCATGTTCTTACCGACAGAAGATAAATATAGTAATAGTAAGCAACAATTAGAAAGTCAGATTTCGACTTTATATGGTGGCCGTATTGCTGAAGAAATGATTTATGGTGCTGACGCAGTCACAACTGGTGCGTCTAATGATATTGAACGCGCCACCGAGATTGCACAAAGCATGGTCACTAAATGGGGTCTATCTGATCACATGGGTCCATTGGCTTATGGTGTTGAAGATGATGGTAACTTCTTAGGCCAAGGTGGTTCTAAGTCAAAAGCTGTGTCAGATGTGACAGCGAAACAAATTGATGAAGATGTCCGCGCTGTGATTAATCGTAATTATCAACGTGCACAGCAAGTTTTGACTGAACATAATGACAAACTACATATCATGGCTAAACTATTGATGAAATATGAAACCATTGATAGTGACCAGATTGATGCCATTATGGAAGGGAGAGAACCAGGTGAACCAAAAGGCTGGAGTGATGATAATTCGTCAACACCTACACCACCGCCATCAGCTGATGCAACGGATCCTGAAGCAACTGGCAAACCAGCAGATTTGTTACATTAACGCGATATTGAGTTGATGCAAATGGACTGCGGTGGAACATCGCTTGATCTGACTTATCCCCATATTATGGGGATTCTAAATGTGACCCCCGATTCGTTTTCCGATGGGGGTCATTTTTTTGCGACTCAAGCGGCAATCAAACAAGCAAATCAAATGGTATCGGATGGCGCGACCATCATTGATGTCGGTGGAGAATCGACTCGACCAGGTGCGGATGCTGTGTCTATTGAAGAAGAAATTAGACGTGTAGTACCTGTGATAAAAGCGATTCGCTCACAATCTGACGTCATTATTTCTATTGATACGAGCAAACCCGACGTGATGCGTGAGGCTGTCTCTGCTGGGGCAAATTTAATTAATGATGTACAAGCATTGCGTGTGGAAGGCGCTGTTGAAGCCGCCGCTGAATTAGCTGTGCCTGTCTGTCTTATGCATGCCCAAGGCTCTCCAAAAACAATGCAAGACAATCCACATTATCAAGATGTGGTCTCAGAAGTGGCGACTTTTTTATTGGAACGCGTTGCTGTCTGTGAGGCTGCCGGCATTGCTCGCGATCAACTTATGATTGATCCTGGTTTCGGTTTTGGTAAACGTGCTCGCCATAATTTACGTCTAATGAAGCATTTATCTGTCTTATTAACTCTTGATTTACCGATTTTGATTGGTGTTTCACGGAAATCTATTATAGGAAAGTTGTTAAATGTGTCTGTTGAAGAACGCTTGGCAGGCAGTTTAGCATTAGCTTCTATAGCCGTTTGGCAAGGTGCAAAAATTATTCGAACGCATGATGTTCGTGAAACAGCTCAAGCAGTAAATTTATGCAATTATGTAATGCAGGTGGAAGATAGTGACTGATCAAAAAAGACGATATTTTGGTACCGACGGAATCCGCGGACGTGTCGGTGATGGTGCCATTAGCCCTGACTTTGTGTTAAAGCTAGGCTGGGCTGTGGGACGTGTTTTAGCGAAAGAGTCGAATAGTAAAGTTTTGATTGGGAAAGACACTCGTATTTCGGGTTATATGTTTGAATCGGCTTTACAAGCAGGGTTATCTGCAGCAGGTGTTGACGTTTATCTTTTAGGTCCGATGCCAACGCCAGGCATTGCGTATCTCACGCGTACTTTCCATGCACAGGCTGGTATCGTCATTAGTGCGTCGCATAATCCTTATCATGATAATGGTATTAAATTCTTCTCGAATGAAGGTACTAAGCTACCTGATGCGGTTGAGCATGAAATTGAAGCCATGTTGGATCAAGAGTTAACTACTGTTGAGTCGATTAAACTAGGTAAAGCCCATCGTGTTGATGATGCGCGCGGTCGATATATTGAATTTTGTAAAAGTAGTGTTCCATTAAAAATGAACTTTGCTGGTATGAAAATCGTTTTAGACTGTGCGAATGGGGCAACCTATCATGTTGCGCCAGATGTATTTAAAGAGTTAGGGGCGGATGTCATTGTCATGGGTGCGAGCCCAGATGGTTTAAATATTAATCAAAATTGTGGCTCAACGGAGCCCCGTTTATTGCAAGCTGCGGTATTAGAACATCAAGCTGATCTAGGTATTGCCTTAGACGGAGATGGTGACCGTTTGATTATGGTCGATCATACGGGCCAAATTGTAGATGGTGATGAATTATTATTTATCATTGCACGTTCACAAAAATTAAGAGGCAAAGGGAGTCGGGCAATTGTCGGCACACAGATGTCTAATATTGGTCTTGAAATAGCCTTAGCCGCCCATGATATGACACTACACCGATCGAAGGTTGGAGACCGTTATGTCATCGAGAAATTACAAGAGACAGGTGGTGTCGTTGGTGGTGAATCTTCGGGTCATATCATTTGCCTAGATAAAACCACAACGGGTGATGGCATTATTGCAGCATTACAAGTGTTGTGTGAAATTTGTCGTACAGAAAGCAATCTACATGCATTACGTTCTCTTGTGACGAAATATCCTCAAACATTGATTAATGTTCGTATGACTAAAATGATTGATGTTTCTAATGATAATGCCGTGATTGAAGCGGTGAAAGCTGCTGAAATGATATTAGGAAAAGAAGGCCGTGTTTTATTACGACCTTCAGGTACAGAGCCTGTAATTCGCGTTATGGTTGAAGGGCAAGACCCTAATTTGACGAAACAATTAGCGGAAGATATTGCGGCGGTGATTGAGTCGAGCATGAGTGAACAGAACGCGTCTATAGCATAAGT
Source organism: Piscirickettsiaceae bacterium (assembly GCA_024685975.1). Classification (GTDB taxonomy): domain Bacteria; phylum Pseudomonadota; class Gammaproteobacteria; order Nitrosococcales; family Methylophagaceae. The sequence goes on from JAIBDZ010000001.1 coordinate 212,473, forward strand.
TATTTTTAAGGATTGATTTCAAACTTAATAGCCGCTAGGCTGTTAGGTTGGATTCATTTTGAGTAGGTCGTTGATGCGTAAACCTTTGATAGCAGGTAATTGGAAAATGAATGGCAATCGTGCCAGTCATCAACAGTTATTGGAGCAGATTTTATTATCTGCTGATGAACTGTCTCATATAGATGTCGCTATTTTCCCGCCTGCAGTATATTTATATTTAGTGCAACAGGTATTAAAGAACTCTGGTATCGATTGGGGCACACAAAATATTTCTTCTTTTTTTGATGGTCCCTATACAGGTGAAGTGTCAGCAGCAATGTTGGCTGACTTTGATGCGCGGTATACTTTAATTGGTCACTCTGAAAGACGGTGTCTTTATGATGAGTTAGATATTGATCAATTGGTGTTAGATAAACTGGTTGTTGAAAAGTGCGATAAGGCTATCTTGTCTGGCATCACACCTGTTATTTGTATTGGTGAAACGCCGCAAGAACATGATGAAGGTAAAACTGAAGAAGTGGTGTTGCGGCTATTAGATACACTCATTGAAAACCAAGGTGCGAAAACATTGTCGCAAACTGTGTTGGCGTATGAACCTGTTTGGGCAATTGGAACAGGGAAATCTGCGTCACCCGAATGGGCTCAAAACGTCCATGCCCTCATGCGTGAACGCATTGCACAGCATGATAAAGCGACAGCAGAAAAAATCAGAATACTTTACGGTGGCAGTGTTAAAGGTAATAATGCCGCCTCATTATTTTCTAAACCCGACATCGATGGTGGCCTAATAGGTGGGGCATCATTACAAGCAGATGAATTCATCGCGATATGTCGGGCAGCAGCGGAACAGGTTTAGGTTAGACATTATGGATACAATTATTCTTGTTATACATATCGTTATCTCGGTCTTATTGGTTGGATTGATTTTGATTCAACACGGTAAGGGTGCAGATGCCGGTGCAGCAGCGCTTGGCGGCGGTGGTTCTTCTTCAAGTGTTTTTGGTAGTCAAGGATCAGCTTCATTTTTGTCAAGAAGTAGCGGTTTACTAGCGGTCCTATTTTTTGCCACCAGTTTATCTCTCGCTTATTTTGCGAATAAAGCAAACCGTGTTGAGAGCGTGACAGAGTTACCTGCAGCTCCAGCTGCTGTGGAACAAGTTGAAACACAACCGACTCCAGCAGATTTACCGGAATTACCTTAAATAAAAATAAGCCGACGTGGTGAAATTGGTAGACACGCCATCTTGAGGGGGTGGTGGACATAGTCCGTGGCGGTTCGACTCCGCCCGTCGGCACCAAATACAAGCTCATTCAAAATGAATGGGCTTTTTTATTGCTTATAATTTATTGTTTTATATCATTGATTTACCAACATGATTTGATATAAGGTTATAATACCATTTGGTTGAATTACCCTGGTGATACTACTTAGATTGCTTCTCATCATAGCGGTTTATGTGTAGTATTACGTCCCTACTTAAAGAGATGCGATCTGGCATTGTCTTGGCATGAAGCAGTGCCAATGGTTAGTCAGATTACGTGAAGATTAAATTAAAAGAAGAAATCGCGTATGTTGGTGGACTATCTCCCCATTTTAATTTTTATCATTATTGGTGTTGGTTTCGGTATCATGCCGATGCTGGCTGGTTTTGTATTAGGGCCGCGTCGTCCTGATGATGAAAAACGATCACCATATGAATGTGGGTTCGAACCTTTTGATGATGCACAAATGAAGTTTGATGTGCGTTTTTATTTGGTGGCGATTCTATTTATTATCTTTGACTTAGAAATTGCTTTCTTATTTCCATGGGCAGTCGTGCTTGATGAAATTGGTGTATTTGGCTTATTAGCGATGTTTGTCTTTCTTGCCATCCTTGTTGTTGGTTTTGTCTATGAGTGGAAGAAAGGGGCTTTAGAATGGGAATAGAAGGTATTCTTGAGGAAGGTGTTGTCACGACATCTGCTGATAAATTAATCAACTGGGCTAGAACAGGGTCATTATGGCCAATGACGTTTGGTTTAGCATGTTGTGCTGTTGAAATGATGCAAGCGGGTGCTTCTCGTTATGATTTAGATCGTTTTGGCATTGTATTTAGACCCAGCCCTCGTCAATCTGATGTGATGATTGTAGCGGGTACGTTAGTGAATAAAATGGCCCCTGCATTACGAAAAGTCTATGACCAAATGTCTGAACCACGCTGGGTGATTTCAATGGGCTCCTGTGCTAATGGTGGTGGTTATTATCATTATTCGTACTCTGTCGTTCGTGGTTGCGACCGTATTGTTCCGGTTGATGTGTATGTTCCCGGCTGTCCTCCTACTGCTGAAGCTTTGTTATACGGTATTATTCAATTACAGAAAAAAATCCGCCGTACTGAGACCATCGCTAAGCCAGCTAAAGTGACAATAGGCAGATAAATGAGTCAAGGATTACAGCAGCAATTACAGTCTGTTTTTACAGAACAAATATTAGATAGTGACGTTGTTCATGGCGAGTTGACTATTGAGATTGGCGTGACAGATGTCATGGCCGTGTGTCAAACATTACGTGACGAGTTAGGTTTTGAGCAATTAATCGATCTCTGCGGTGTGGATTATTCCACTTATGGTGGCTCTGCTTGGCAAACACAGGCAACTGATAAAGGATTTAGTCGTGCTGTTGATGTCGCCAGTTTTGTTGAACCTAATGATGAGGGCTATCGTTATGCGGTTGTCTATCATTTATTATCAATAGAACATAACCAACGCCTGCGCCTAAAAGTTCGATTAGAAGCCGAACAGCCTATTATCGCTAGCGTGACATCCATTTGGGAAAGTGCAAACTGGTTTGAGCGTGAAGCGTTCGATATGTTTGGCATTTTATTTGATGGACATGATGATTTACGCCGTATTTTGACTGACTATGGTTTTATCGGTCATCCGTTTAGAAAAGATTTCCCTTTAATTGGCCATGTTGAAATGCGTTATGACCCTGAGAAAAAACGGGTCGTTTATGAGCCGGTTAGTATTGAAGAAAGAACTTTGGTGCCTCGCGTGATTCGTGATGATCACCGTTATGATAAGGATGCAGTGTAGTGGCTGAAATTAAAAACTACACCTTAAACTTTGGACCACAACATCCCGCAGCACATGGTGTCTTGCGTCTGATTTTAGAATTAGATGGCGAAGTCATTGAACGTGCGGATCCACATATTGGTTTATTGCATCGCGGTACAGAAAAATTAGCAGAGTCCAAGCCTTTTAACCAAAGTATTGGTTATATGGATCGCTTAGATTATGTGTCGATGCTATCAAATGAACACGCCTATGTGATGGCCATCGAGAAACTCCTTGGTGTACAAGTACCTGAGCGAGCTCAATATATTCGTGTGATGTTTGATGAAATTACCCGTGTTCTAAATCACTTAATGTGGCTGGGAACACATGGTCTTGATATCGGTGCCATGACGATGTTTTTATATTGTTTCCGTGAGCGTGAAGATCTGATGGATTGCTATGAAGCGGTGTCTGGTGCTCGAATGCATGCGACGTATTATCGCCCAGGCGGAGTGTATCGTGACCTACCTGATTCGATGGCGAAATATGAAGCGTCAAAATGGCATAGCGCGAAAGAAGTTAAAGAGAAAAATCAAAACCGTGAAGGCAGTTTATTAGATTTTATTGAGGACTTTACGCAACGCTTTCCAGGTTGTGTGGATGAATATGAAACGCTATTAACGGACAACCGAATTTGGAAACAACGTACGGTCGGAATTGGTGTTGTCTCCCCTGAACGTGCATTGCAACTTGGTTTTACGGGGCCAATGTTACGTGGTTCTGGCATTGAGTGGGATTTGCGTAAAAAACAACCGTATGAAGTGTATGACAAATTAGACTTTGATATTCCTGTCGGTGTTGAAGGCGATTGCTATGACCGTTATTTGGTTCGTGTGGAAGAAATGCGCCAATCAAACCGGATCATCAAACAGTGTGTTGATTGGTTAAGAGCTAATCCTGGCCCTGTTATCACTGGCGATAGAAAAGTGGCACCGCCTAAACGTGCAGATATGAAACAAGATATGGAATCATTGGTTCATCACTTTAAATTGTTCACAGAAGGATATTGTGTGCCTGAGGGTGAAGTGTATACCGCGGTTGAGCATCCTAAAGGTGAGTTTGGTATTTATATGGTGTCTGACGGTGCAAATAAACCCTATCGCTTGAAAATCAGGGCGCCTGGTTTTGCCCATTTGGCGGCGATGAATGAAATGGCAAAAGGCCATATGTTAGCGGATGTTGTTGCGATTATCGGAACAATGGATATTGTATTTGGTGAGATAGACCGATGAGTGAATTGCAATTAACCGGTGACAAAGACAGCTTGTTTACGGCGGATATTCGAGCCCAATTAGATATGTGGATTGCGAAATACCCAGAAGGGCAACAGCAGTCTGCCGTCATTCCTAGTTTACATATTTTGCAAGATGCGAATGCTGGCTGGCTGTCGAAAGATATTATGAAAGCCTTAGCTGTATATCTAGATATGGCTGAAATCAGTGTTTTTGAAGTGGCGACATTTTATGGCATGTATGAGTTGTCTCCTGTCGGTAAGCATAAGATTAATGTGTGTACCAATATTTCTTGTATGCTGCGTGGTTCAGAAGAGATTGTTGAGCATTTAACCGATAAATTAGGTATTGGTTTTGGCGAAACAACGAAAGATGGTTTAGTCACATTAAAAGAAGTCGAATGTCTTGGTGCATGCTGCGGCGCGCCGATGTTACAGCTAAACCGTGATTATCATGAAAATTTAACGACTGAGAAAGTCGATGCATTGTTGGATGGGTTGTCATAATGGCATTGAATCAAGTTTGTTTTAGAACCCTTGAGTTCGATGAGCCATGGACATTAGACAATTATCGTCGTGTTGGTGGCTATCAAGTTCTTGAGAAGATTCTTAAAGAAAAAACGGCTCCTGACGAGATTATTGAGGAAATCAAAACCTCTAATTTACGCGGTCGTGGCGGTGCGGGTTTCCCTACCGGATTGAAATGGAGCTTTATGCCTCGCAATGTTGAGGGTGATAAATATATCGTCTGCAACTCAGATGAAGGGGAGCCGGGCACCTGTAAAGATCGTGATATTATGCGATACAATCCACATCAATTGATTGAAGGCATGATCATTGCCGGCTATACCATTGGTGCAGAAACAGGCTATAACTATATTCGTGCTGAGTTTGCTGAACCGATTGATCGCTTTGAAGCGGCGTTAGTTGAAGCTCGTGAAGCCGGTTATTTAGGGCAGAATATTTTAGGGTCAGGCATCAATTTTGAGTTGCATACGCAACCTGGTGCAGGCGCTTATATTTGTGGTGAAGAAACAGCCTTACTTGAATCCTTAGAAGGGAAGAAAGGGCAACCACGTTATAAACCTCCATTTCCAGCAGGGTTTGGTTTATATGGTAAACCGACGACGATTAACAATACTGAAACCTTGGCTTCAGTGCCGGTCATTTTGCAGCATGGCGGCCAATGGTTCAATGAAATTGGTATTCCTAATAATGGCGGGACTAAGATCTTCAGTGTGTCTGGCCATGTTAATAAACCGGGCAATTACGAAGTGCCGATGGGCATGCCGTTTTCAGAGTTACTAGAACTTGCTGGTGGCATGCGTGACGGCCGTAAATTAAAAGCAGTGATTCCAGGCGGAAGCTCAACACCGATTGTGCCTGGAGAGCTCATGATGGATGCAGAAATGAGCTATGACGGTTTGACCAAAGTCGGCTCAATGTTAGGGGCTGGCTCTGTTATCGTGATGGATGATACGACCTGCATGGTAAAAGCCTTAGAACGTGTAGCTGAATTTTATTATGAAGAATCTTGTGGGCAATGTACGCCGTGTCGAGAAGGAACGGGTTGGTTATACCGTGTCGTAAAACGAATTGAGCATGGCCAAGGAACACAAGAAGATTTAGATCGCTTATTGTCAGTCGCTAATAATATTAGTGGTAATACAATCTGTGCATTAGGTGATGCCGCAGCGGCTCCCGTATTGAGTTTTATAGAGCATTTTAGAGATGAGTTTCAATATCATATCGATCATCAATGTTGCATGGTGTGGTCAAGTCAATCGGCTAAGGATCATTAAAGATGACGATTAAGATTGAAATTAACGGCATTGAATTAGCCGTCGACCCAGGAAAAATGATTATTCAAGCCGCAGATGATGCGGGTATTGAGATCCCTCGTTTTTGCTACCATAAAAAATTATCAGTCGCGGCTAATTGCCGGATGTGTCTAGTTGAAGTTGAAAAGGCAAATAAAGCATTACCTGCTTGTGCGACGCCTGTTGCTGACGGGATGAAAATTCATACCGCTTCGCCAGCTGCAAAAGCAGCCCAACGTAGTGTCATGGAATTTTTGCTAATTAATCACCCTTTGGATTGCCCTATTTGTGATCAGGGTGGTGAATGCGAGTTACAAGATTTATCCATGGGTTATGGTGAAGGTGTCGGTCGATTTAGTGAAAGTAAACGTGTTGTCAAAGATAAAGACATTGGTGCTTTAGTTAAAACAGATATGACGCGTTGTATCTTGTGTACACGTTGTGTTCGTTTTGGACAAGAAATCGCTGGTATCAAGGAGTTAGGCGCAACGGGTCGCGGCGAACATACTGAAATCGGGACTTATATCGAACAGAGTTTATCGTCTGAACTGTCTGGCAATATTATTGATTTATGTCCAGTTGGAGCATTAACGTCAAAACCATTCCGTTATAAAGCACGTGCGTGGGAATTGCAATCGCATGCGTCTATAGCGCCACATGATGCGATTGGTTCAAACATTGAAGTTCATACCCGCCGTGGTGAAGTGATGCGAGTTGTGCCGCGTGAAAATGAGTCATTAAATGAAACGTGGTTATCTGACCGTGATCGTTTTAGTTATTTAGGCTTGAAGCATGACGAGCGTGCGACAACACCGATGATTAAGCGTGATGGACAATGGCAGCAAGTAGATTGGCAAACGGCTTTAGATGCAGCGATGTCTGGCATAAAGTCAGTTATTGCAAAAGATGGCGCAGCTCAAGTTGCAGGTCTAGCATCTCCAACAGTAAGTTTGGAAGAGGGCTATCTATACCAAAAAATGTTACGTGGCTTGGGCGTAGACAATATTGATCACCGCTTACGTCAACAAGATACCTCGTCTTATCAGGCGTGTCAGGATATTGCGTTAACGGATATTGCCGAGGCTGATTCGATTGTCTTGATTGGGAGTAGTATTCGCTCTGAACAACCGATTTTGTCACACCGAATCCGCCAAGCTGCATTAGCTGGGAGTAAAGTCCATACTTTAAACTTCAGTTGTGATGACTTATTAATGCCGGTTGCAAGCCATTTTGTTGCGAATAGTGACGCCTTACTTGAACAATTATCAGGCGTTGCTAAAGCTTTATTAAATGAAGACAATGTCGACGAACAATGGCAACAACGATTAGCGAATACTTCTGTATCTGCTGATGCAGCTCAATTAGCACAGCAGTTAAAAGACAGTGAGAAAACGATCATTCTTGTGGGCGAATTAGTGAAATATCACCCTCAAGCGAGCACATTTATTGCTCTGGTTGATGTCATTGCTTCAATGACTGGTAGTCAATTTACCGTAGTGCAATCAGCCAATTCAAAAGCGCTTACACAGGTAAACGTCTTGCCATCAGGCGATGGGATGGATGCGCATCATAGTTTGCAGGCTAAATTGAAAGCTTATGTTTTATTAGGCATGGAGCCTGAATTAGATTGTGCCGATCCTCGTGCCGCTATGACAGCATTAACAGAAGCTGACTGTGTGGTAGCAATGTCATCTTATGTGACTGAGACAATGTTAGCTTATGCCGACGTGATTTTACCTATCGCGAGTTTTGTCGAAACATCCGGTACCTTCGTGAGTTTTGATGGACAATGGCAGCAATATAATGGTGTCGTTGCGCCTGTTGGAGAAAGCCGCCCTGCGTGGAAAGTATTGCGCGTATTAGGCAATTTGGCTGAACAAAGTGGTTTTGATTATGTGTCGTCACAAGATGTGCATGATGAAGCTCGTGATTATGTTACACAGCAAACATCTGATAAGTCGTTATCTGTTCCTAATGAAATGACGTTGCCACATAGTGATTTAGATGTGATATCAATTGTGCCAATGTATCAAGTCGATAATGTGGTGAGACGAAGTGATGCTTTGGCAAATACCGTTGAAAGTCATGATGCTTTATCTGTGAAGATGCACCCAGAAACGGCAGCACAATATGCTGTCTTGGACGAAAGCCAAGTGGCCTTGCGTCATGATGACTTGGCGGTCACGTTGGATTTACAACTTGATGAAACGATAGCAAAAGGCTGTCTGTTTATGCCAATGTCTGTACCAGCTGTAGCAGACTTTGCACCAGCTTATAGTGATGTCACTGTGGAAGCGGTTGGAGAGACATTATGATGGCTTTTTTAATCGATACGTTATTGCCTATCGTGCTTAAAATCATGTTGATCGTGATGCCATTGATGATTGCTGTGGCGTATTTGACTTATGCCGAACGCAAAATCATTGGTTATATTCAGCTTCGTATCGGTCCTAACCGTGTTGGTCCTCGAGGTTGGTTGCAGCCGATTGCGGATGCCATGAAGCTGATGTTTAAGGAAGTCATTTTACCCAGGAAATCTAACCTTTATTTATTTGTTGTTGCACCGGTTTTAGCCATAGGCCCTGCGTTAGCCGCTTGGGCGGTCATGCCGTTTGATGCTGGCCTTGTATTAGCCGATATTGATGCCGGTTTATTGTATATTCTCGCGATTACATCGATGGGTGTTTATGGTGTGATTGTGGCTGGTTGGGCATCGAATTCGCGTTATGCATTCTTAGGGGCTTTGCGTTCTGCGGCACAGGTGGTGTCATATGAAATTGCGATGGGTTTTGCTTTAGTTGGCGTGTTAGTTGCCGCCGGTAGTTTGAATTTAGGTGAGATCGTTTTAGCACAACAAGGTGGTTTTTGGCATTGGTATTGGTTGCCTTTATTACCTTTATTTGTGATTTATTTTATTTCTGGTGTGGCTGAAACAAACCGAGCGCCGTTTGATGTGGCGGAAGGTGAATCTGAAATTGTAGCGGGCTTCCATGTCGAATATTCAGGCATGGCATTTGCTATTTTCTTTTTGGCTGAATACGCCGATATGATTCTCATCTCGATGTTGGCCTCTGTCTTGTTTATGGGCGGTTGGTTGTCACCTTTCCAAGGAACCGTGTTAGAACCTGCATTTAGCTGGGTACCAGGGCTGATTTGGTTATTAATGAAAACATCGTTTTTCTTGTTTTTGTATTTGTGGTTTAGAGCCACATTTCCACGATATCGTTATGATCAAATTATGCGGTTGGGGTGGAAAGTCTTTATTCCTGTGACATTGGTATGGTTGATTGTGGTAGCAACAGCGCAAGTATTTGATATTGGTCCTTGGTTTACTGAAGCCAATGATGTGGTTTCAGCTCTGCCAACAATGGCGGAAGCGGTTGTGACGGAGGGCAAATAATGCAAGCAGTACGTCACTTTTTTAAGAGTTTCTTGTTGTGGGAATTGTTGTTGGGTTTGAAGCTAACAGGTCGTTATCTGTTTGCAAAGAAAATCACAGTGCAATATCCAGAAGAAAACACACCACAATCACCACGATTTCGTGGTTTGCATGCCTTGCGTCGTTACCCTAATGGGGAAGAGCGTTGCATTGGATGTAAATTATGTGAAGCAGTGTGCCCGGCATTAGCGATTACGATTGAGACTGAGCCGCGTGATGATGGTACACGGCGTACTACGCGCTATGACATTGATTTATTCAAGTGTATTTTTTGTGGTTTTTGTGAAGAGTCATGCCCAGTGGATTCGATTGTAGAAACACGGGTATTTGATTATCACTTTGAAGAACGTGGCGAGAATATTATGACGAAAGATAAGTTACTCGCAGTGGGTGATAAATTTGAAGACCAAATTGCAGCTGATCGTGCTGCCGATGCGCCATATAGGTAAGGCAAATTAATATGGAACAGATATTATTTTATTGTTTTGCTGCGGTGCTGGTGTTTGCTGCCACGATGGTGATAACCGTTAGAAACCCAGTGAGAGCAGCGTTATTTTTAGTATTGGCCTTTTTTACCAGTGCTGGTATTTGGCTAATGCTTGAAGCAGAGTTTTTAGCATTAACATTAGTGCTGGTGTATGTCGGCGCGGTGATGGTGCTGTTTTTGTTTGTGGTGATGATGTTAGATATTAATTTATCATCGATACAAGAAGGGTTTACCCGTTATTTGCCATTAGGCATTGTGGTTGCAGCATTGATAACTGTTGAAATGTTAGCTGTATTGGGCGCATCACAATTTGGCCTTGATATGGTGCCAGCACCTTCACCAAAACCTGATGATTATAGTAATACAGCGGCGATAGGGTTATTGCTTTATACCACCTATGTGTACCCGTTTGAGTTGGCATCAGTGATCTTGACTGTGGCCATTATTGCGGCAATTACACTGACTCTACGAGAAAACAAAAGTCGTAAAGCACAACAAGTGTCTGAACAAATTAAAGTGCAAGCCAAAGATAGGGTGCGTATTGTCAAAATGGCTTCATCAAAACGGGAGGATGACGCATGATTGCTTTATCAGATTTCCTGACCTTAGGCGCCATTTTATTTAGTTTGTCCGTTTTGGGTATTTTCATTAACCGTAAAAATATCATTATTTTATTAATGTGTATTGAGTTGATGTTATTAGCTGTGAACTTGAATTTTGTGGCTTTTTCTCACTTTAATGATGATATTGGCGGCCAGATTTTTGTCTTCTTTATTCTCACTGTAGCAGCAGCTGAAGCGGCGATTGGCTTGGCCATTTTAGTGGTGTTATTCCGTAACTTGAGCACGATTAATGTCAGTGATTTGGATAGGTTGAAAGGTTAAATATGAACTTACTCAATGAAAATGTATTACTGACGTTGGTGCTTGCGCCATTGTTGGGTAGTGCCATTGCTGGTTTATTCGGTAAACGGATTGGTGAGACAGCTTCTCATACTGTGACGATTATCGGTGTCGCGATTGCTTTTGTCCTATCGAGCTATGTGTTTAAACAGGTTATTTTTGATGGCGCGAGTTATAACGATCGGGTTTATCAATGGATGCAAGCGGGCTCATTAAGCATTGAAGTTGGCTTTATGGTCGATTCATTGACGGCCATGATGTTGGTGGTCGTGACTTTTGTATCATTGATGGTGCATATCTATACCATTGGCTATATGAAAGGCGATGATGGCTATAGTCGCTTTTTTAGTTATATTTCGCTCTTTACCTTTTCGATGTTGATGTTGGTCATGGCGAATAACTTTATGCAGTTATTCTTTGGCTGGGAAGCGGTCGGTCTAGTTTCATATTTACTGATTGGTTTTTGGTATAAAAAACCGACAGCGATTTATGCCAATTTGAAAGCATTTTTAGTCAACCGTGTGGGTGACTTTGGGTTTTTATTAGGTATTGCGGGCGTTTTAATGTACGCCGGAAGCTTGGATTATCTTGAGGTCTTTGCTGCTGCACCAACAATAGCGGGACAAACAATGTCTGTTTTTGCTGGGACAGAATGGTCGGTGATGACGGCGATTTGTATTATGTTGTTTATCGGCGCGATGGGTAAGTCTGCTCAAGTGCCATTGCATGTTTGGTTGCCTGACTCGATGGAAGGGCCGACACCGATTTCAGCCTTGATCCACGCGGCAACGATGGTGACAGCCGGTATCTTTATGGTGGCTCGTATGTCGCCGTTGTTTGAGTTGTCTGAAACAGCACTGTCTTTTGTGATGATTATCGGCGCGATTACCGCTTTGTTTATGGGCTTTTTAGGTTTGATTCAAAATGATATCAAACGGGTGATAGCTTATTCTACGTTGTCGCAACTGGGTTATATGACGGTAGCACTAGGTGCCTCTGCTTATACAGCCGGTATTTTTCACTTGATGACGCATGCTTTCTTTAAAGCATTATTGTTCTTGGGTGCGGGGTCTGTGATTATGGCGCTGCATCATGAACAAGATATTCGTAAAATGGGTGGTTTGAAGCGTTATATGCCGATTACGTATTGGACGGGATTGATTGGTTCATTGGCTTTGATTGGTTTTCCAGGCTTTGCAGGTTTCTTTTCAAAAGACGCCATTATCGAAGCAGTCCATGCCTCAACGCTAGCAGGCAGTGGTTTCGCTTATTTTGCCGTGTTGGCAGGGGTCTTTATCACCGCCTTGTATAGCTTTAGATTATTTTTCATCGTTTTCCATGGCAAGCCTCGTTTTGAGACCCATGACGGGCATGAACCACATGAGTCTCCACGTGTTGTCACTGTGCCGTTAATTTTATTAGCGATCCCTTCTGTGTTAGCGGGTTATTTGATTGGCCCTATGGTTTTTGGTGATTTCTTTAGTGATGCTATTTTTGTCTTAGAAGGGCATAACGTTTTAGCCGAGTTGAATTATCACGGTGTTGTTGGGTTCTTATTGCATGGCTTTATGGCGCCACCATTCTGGTTAGCAATGGCGGGTGTGGGTACGGCTTATTATTTCTATATGGTCAACCCAAGTGTGCCAGCTAAGTTATATCAATCGTTCCATTGGCTATATCGCATTATGGAAAATAAATACGGTTTTGACCGTTTTAATGAAATTGTCTTTGCTGGTGGCGCTCGTGCTATTGGTAAAGTGTTATGGAAAGCAGGCGACCAGACAGTGATTGATGGCGCAGTCGTTAATGGTGCTGCGAGAACTGTCGGGATGGTATCTAAAATGGCGCGACAAATTCAGTCGGGTTATTTATACCATTATGCGTTTGCAATGATTTTGGGTGTTTGGCTCTTGCTCACCTATTTTGTGGCTTGAGAGAGTAAATAATGTTTGATTTGCCGTTATTAAGTTTGGTGATTTGGCTCCCGATTTTAGGGGGAATAGCTGTTTTGTTAAATGGCGATAATGCCTTAACACGCCCATTATCATTAATTGTGTCGTTATTTACTTTATATGCATCAATTGGTTTGTATACCGGTTTTGATATGACGACGCATCAGATGCAGTTTGTTGAGCAGATGCCTTGGATTGCTGCATTTGATATTAATTATCATCTTGGCGTTGATGGTTTTTCGATGCCATTGATTATCTTGACGGCGTTTTCAACCGTGCTTGTCGTGATTGCGGGTTGGGAAGTAATTCAAGACCGCGTGAGTCAATATATGGCTGCCTTTTTAATTATGGCTGGGTTAATGATTGCCGTATTTGCAGCGTTAGATGCCATTTTGTTTTATGTCTTCTTTGAAGCGATGTTGATTCCATTGTTTCTTGTGATCGGCATTTGGGGCGGTCCTAATCGTGTTTATGCCACGATTAAGTTTTTCCTTTACACCTTCTTTGGTTCTGTCTTTTTATTGATAGCTTTATTATATTTGCGTCATGTTTCTGATAGCTTTGCGATTCTAGATTTCCACTCAGTGACCTTATCAATGACAGAGCAAATCTGGTTGTTCCTCGCCTTTTTGATTGCTTTTGCTGTAAAGGTGCCGATGTGGCCAGTACATACTTGGTTACCTGATGCCCATGTTGAAGCCCCGACAGGTGGTTCCGTTATTCTAGCTGCGATTACCTTGAAAATCGGTGGTTATGGTCTGTTGCGTTTTGCCTTGCCGATTACGCCTGATGCAGCCATGACATTAGATTGGCTCGTGATTAGTTTGTCTTTGATCGCGGTGGTGTATATTGGGTTTGTTGCATTAGTGCAATCAGATTTGAAAAAGTTGATTGCCTATTCAAGTATTGCCCATATGGGATTTGTCACATTAGGGTTGTTTGTTATTTTTGGTATCTTTGCCAACTCGGCTACAGGAAGTGGGGCTGTTTTAGCGATTGAAGGTGCGATGGTGCAAATGGTGTCTCATGGTTTTATTGCCGCTGCGATGTTCTTATGCGTTGGGGTGTTATATGACCGTATGCATACACGTGAGATTGCCGCATACGGCGGTGTAATTAATACCATGCCAATCTTTGCTGGTTTTGCCGTGTTTTTTGCGATGGCCAACGCAGGCTTACCTGGTACGTCTGGTTTTGTCGGTGAATTTATGGTGATCTTGGCGGCATTTCAAGCTAATTTCTGGTATGCCTTTTTAGCGGCAACCACATTGATTTTAGGGGCTGCTTATAGTTTGTGGATGGTGAAACGAGTTGTCTTCGGCGATGTTGCTAATGAAGAAGTGGCAGCATTGAAAGACGTTAATCATCGTGAATTCTTTATGTTAGCTGTCTTAGCATTAATTGTCTTAGGATTAGGTTTATGGCCTGCACCTTTGATTGATGTAATGCATTCTTCTGTTGAACATTTGCTGACGCAAGTGTTGCAGTCAAAATTGTAAGGGTGAGAGACAAAAATGTTTGAAATCGTAAATATGTCTTTTGCTTTGCCGGAAATGTTTTTGCTAACAATGGCATGTGTTGTTTTGCTATTAGTTGGCTTTTTTAAACAGACAGGCGCAACATTATCTTATGGCTTTAGTCAGTTAACGTTGGTCGTTGCTGCATATCTTGTCTATAAAGATATGGGCGGATTAGAAGGGCTTGCGTTCAGCGACACCTATATTCGTGATGGACTGAGTAATGTGCTTAAAATTGCTATTTTTGTCATTAATATTGCGGTATTAATGTACTCCCGAGCTTATCTTCAGGCGCGTGATCTTTACCAAGGTGAGTTTTATGTCATGGCCTTGTTTGCGACGCTGGGGATGTCTGTCATGGCGTCTGCACATCACTTCTTAACCCTTTATTTAGGGTTAGAGCTGATGTCATTGTGTTTGTATGCCATGGTAGCGATGCAGCGTGATTCTGTTTTTGCGACAGAAGCTGCGATGAAGTATTTTATCTTGGGTGCTTTAGCATCCGGTATGTTGTTATACGGCATGTCGATTATTTACGGCGTGACGAATAGTTTGTCTATTTCTGCGGTTGCAGAAGCCGTTCAAACAGGAACGATTGATAATACGGTGTTGAGCTTTGGTCTAGTCTTTCTTGTGATTGGTGTTGCTTTTAAATTAGGAGCCGTGCCATTTCATATGTGGCTACCTGATGTGTATCAAGGTGCACCGACAGCGATGACGTTGTTTATTGCCACAACACCAAAATTAGCTGCCTTTGCAATGATGATTCGTCTCTTGGTTGAAGGTTTAGGTGAAATACAAACTTACTGGCAAGATATGTTGATTATGCTAGCCGTTGCATCAATTGTCTTGGGTAATGTTGTTGCGATTGCACAAACTAATATGAAGCGAATGTTGGCGTATTCGACGATTTCCCATGTTGGTTTTATTTTATTAGGTGTTATTTCGGGAACTGCTGGCGGTTATGCTGGGTCTTTATTCTATGCATTGACCTATACAGTGATGACGCTCGCAGCTTTCGGTCTTATTATTGTGATGAGTCGCCGTGGATATGAAGCGGAAGAAATTGATGATTATAAAGGGCTAAGCCAACGTCACCCTTGGTATGCATTGATGATGTTGATTGTGATGTTCTCAATGGCAGGTATTCCGCCATTGGTTGGTTTCTATGCAAAACTAGCTGTTATTAATGCCATCGTTGATATTGAGTTGATATCGGTTGCTGTTATTGCCGTTGTCATGTCAGTTATCGGTGCGTTTTATTATTTACGCGTGATTAAAGTGATGTATTTTGATAAAGCAGAAGTTGATACGCAGATTGATGCACCAATGGATATGCAAGTGGTTGTGAGTGCTAATGCTGTGACTGTGTTGGGGCTGGGTATTTTCCCTGGCGCGTTGATGATGTTATGCGTTAATGTATTTTTATAAAGGTAATCGTAATTTATGTCAGCTTTGATGCTCATTTTAATGGCGTTTGTGGTTGCAAACTTGCCGTGGCTTACAGAGCGATTATTTTTTGTCATCCCTTTAAGCCAAGGTAAACCTTTCTGGTTACGCTTAGTTGAGTTAATTGTTTTTTATCTGGTTAGCCTATTGGTAGCTGTTTGGGCTGAAATGCAGTTTTCTGGTGATGTTCATCCGCAAGAATGGGAATTTTTTGTGACCACTTTTTGTGCTTATCTTGTCTTAGCTGTTCCGGGCGTCGTTTACCGATACCAATGGCTGGCTCTAAATACGAAATAATATTAAGTACGATTGTCTTGTTTTTCTTCTGGTAATGACGCCAAGCTGAAGCCACTCTTTTTAGCGTATGTATTGATAAGGGGCATGATTTAGCTCTGTTTTCCCTAAAGTCGCCCGGCAGAGCCTAACTAACACCTCTAATGAGAGGGTGCGGTTGATTGCAGACACTTTGTCCTCTTTGCTTGTATAAGCCCCCAACCAAAATAGTTGTCATAAGCTGTTTTACCTAAATCTCGTGCATCAGCTTTCATCATATCGTAGATGTCTGTTCTAGATAAGGTCGGTTCTTTAGCAAGGTAAGTGGCTGCAAGAGCAACGGCATATGGAGAAGCGTAAGACGTCCCTGAGCGGTACTTTCCTGCGCCTCTCTCGCTAATTGTCCATATATCAACGCCAGGTGCAGCAAAGTCGATATAACTGCCTTTATTGGCATGTTGATAGAGTCTTTGTGCTGCATCAACGGCAGTGATGGCGAAGACATTGGGTAATGCTGCAGGGTATGAGTGCTGCTTTATCAAATTGTTATTGCCAACGGCAGCAAAAAAAAGCATCTTTTTTCGGTTGGCGAAAGCAAGCACTTTTTCTAAAATCACATTATTTTCTTTTCCTGCTAATGAGATATTGACTAACCTGACTTGTTTATCTAATAACCAATTAATAGAGCGCACTATATTAACGGCTGTTGCCAATGATTGTTGTTCTTCACGACGTAATGTAACGGCAGACAAAAGGTGTACATTTTTTAATAATCTGTGGTCTTGTTGTGCTGTTTGTTGGCCGACCAATATGCCAGCGATGGCTGTTGCATGTTGCGTATCTGGAAGATTTTCTCCATTTAGGAAAGATTGAATTGTGATGTTCTGAGTGATGAGAGCAGGATGGTTGATATTAGGTAAGCCATCAATTAAGCCGATTGAGACAGAGTGATTTTCATTTTTTTCTGGGCATGAATGAGTTGGCCATTTGATCATTTCTTCTGCGTATTGTCGAGGTTG
This sequence comes from Piscirickettsiaceae bacterium, assembly GCA_024685975.1. Lineage (GTDB taxonomy): Bacteria > Pseudomonadota > Gammaproteobacteria > Nitrosococcales > Methylophagaceae. Next base: position 229,658 of record JAIBDZ010000001.1, read on the forward strand.
TGTCGCAGCATAGTAATGATGATTGAAATCGAAAATGACGTCTGAAAAAGAGGTTTTTAGATGCCTTATTGTCTCTGATATGTTTTCCTCATCGCTGTGAAAGACCAGTAAGTCATACTCTAAATGGTTGAGGGCATGGTTTTCTATCAATTTTAGGCTAAATTTAGTTGTTGCCTTTTGTATCACTTTTTGGGATTGCGAAACAGGGGAAAAGGCGAGAATCTGATTTTTTTCTCGCTGTAGAGTGAATTTTGCTTGTAAATTAGAGGAAGTCGGACATATTTGAAATTTAAGTAACTCTTCGTTATGTGTTTGTAATGGCCGAGGTGGAATGAGTTGAATTGTATAATGATGGCCGGCGGTGAAGACGTACTGCTCTGATAGTTTAAATGCAATTTGGTTTGAGCTGAGACTGATAGGTGTTATGGGTAAGGTTATATTATCCGTCTGAATTTTAAATTGATGTGCTTGCAAGCTGTGTAGTTGTGTGCCGGTAAAGGTCACAATATTGCCAAGTTGGACACATCGTTGTTGTGGAGGGAAAAACTGCGCTTTTGGTTTTTTCTTTAAGCTAATGGGGGTGTCAAACGATCGTGTCGGTGTGGTTGTTCGTTGATTCGGTTGCTGTTGATTACTGTGGGTTGTCTCGTCGTTATTATGGTTGCTTTGATGTTGCTCCTTTTTTGTCAGTGTTGTGCTTTTTGACGAGGGATCTTGGGAGTAATTATTTGCATTGACATTAGTTGAAGCATAAACACATAAAGCCAGTAATATCACTATACGATAAATAGCCATGGTTTAATCCATCTGAATTGATTCAAATATATCGGTTCTAGACTTTATTTTTTCTAAGGTGGCTTTGGGTGCATGTGTAAGGCGAAGCTGATAAATCCCTAATGCTGAAGGCCCATTAATGATGCTAATACGATATTGGGTTAATACTTCTCGAAGCTGTTGTTCTGTAATGTCAGGAGAAAATGTGACAGAGAGTGTAAGACCTGCCGGTTGGTTTATGGTTTGATCGCCTGCAGCTTGGTAGTCCTCTGTAGGCATGAGTGTCGTGATAGATTGTACGACTAACAATAAACTGGCGGCGATAGCAGTAAATCTCCAGCCATTACTCATAGACTTTTGAGCGATGACTTTGTTTTCTTTGTCTATACTGCGTTGTAGCCGTTTGAAGCCTATTTCACCTGGTGAAGTCGATACCGGTTGTTGTTTCGTTTTTTTTTGTATACCAGCGAGAAAATTCAGCTCTTGTTGTAGCTCTTCACTTTCTTGCAAAGCTTGTTCAACTAACATTATTTCATGCTGTTCTAATGTACCGTTTAGGTAAAAAGGTAACAGCAGTTCTATGTCGTTGCGGTTGGTCGTATTCATGAGCCAGCCAGTTTAAATAGGCGAGTTAGACAGCGTTTCATGGCTTGTTTAGCATGAAACATACGTGTTTTAACGGTATTTTCTGGACAGTCAACAACAATAGCAATGTCTTTATAGGACATTTCTTCAAAAAAAGTTAGCTCCATCACGCTGCGGTGTGCTGGTTTTAATGTTTCTAGACAATAGTGAATGTCTTTATTATTTTGTGCGTCAATTAAGTGTGAAATACTGTCTGGGCTAGTGTCAGTCACGTGATTGAGTTTATCATCACTTATTTGCTCGGGTCGTTTTTTTCTTAGTTTATCAATGGTTTTATAGTGAGCGATACTAAATAACCAGGTTGATACCTTCGATTGCCCTTTATACCTGTCAGCTTGTTTCCACACATCAAGAAATACTTCGTTGAGAATGTCTGCGGCTTCAAATGGATCGGGTAGTTTTGTTTGAATAAACCGATATAATCGCGACTCGAAACGATGATAAAACTGCTCGAAAGCCGTTTCATCTTGTGAGGCGATACTGTTGAGTAGCGCCTTCAACTCAGTTTCATTGTCATGATTGATCGAGGTTGTCATTTAGGTACAGTAAGGTGGTGTATGGGTGAGTTTGCAATCAGGTTTCCTTGTTGGTCAAATGCACGTACCCGCCAGCTGTATTCATAATTAGGCAGGAGCCAATCTCGGGAGAAGTCTGACAATGTAAGTTGTTGGTATTGCGCTGTGATGAGTTTGCCAGAAATAGGCACGGTGTCACCTTTATTAAAAATAGCGACTTGGTAGGCATGTGCATTTTCGACAGGCTTCCATGAGAATACGGTTGAGTTTGATAGCGGTGCTCTATTGGGTGGGCTCAGGGTTTCGATGGATGCCGTTTCACTGAGGCTATTTCTTGTTTTATCTAAAACAAAATAACGTAATATCGGTGTTTCAACGCCACCAATATCTTGTTGGACTGCAAAAGCTAATAAGTAAAGCCCTGTTTGCTGGCTTGGGAGTGGGGGGCTAATAATCCGTGTACGACCTTCACCTGAGCTGACTAAGTTTTTTTGCACGACTTGTAGGATACGGCCACTTGATTGTCCTAAACTGGCTGAGGGATCAATTAAGCGCCATTCACCTTTCAGCACACCGCTACTGCGAAAAGATAAGTCGACAATGGCACGTAATGATTCTCCTTGATGAATAACATCAGTACGCGCTTGGTTGTCAAAGGATAAATCTATACGTCGAATAGTCAGGTTGAGGTTATTATTTTGACCTGATGCAACACGTATCTGGCTCGTGACGGGGGGCGTTTGTTGCTGGTCATCAAAAGCTCTAATGATTTGCACACTGCCAGAAGGACTATTGGCAATGCGTCTGCTGAGTGCCGCGCTGATCGTTAATGTTTCCCTAAATTGTAAAGTCTCTACGCCACTGACTGGGATATTTGATGAACGACTTAATTGATTGCCTAAGGTGGCAACAGTTGTACCTTGTATTTGCAACAATGCGGTCGGAGATGAGGTGACGGCAGTACCTGCAGTAATGTTTGTACGAAATACTTGCCATGTAATATTTATATTAGCGTTACCAATAGCGGGGACACTGACGGTGCTTGGTGTACCTGTCACATTCGTAATATTGGCGTAAGCCGCGGATGAATAAAGACCAACAGCAATAATTAAGACAAGACTAATATTGACCAGAAAGTGGCACACTAATTCTGAAAATGGCAAAAATTTGGTAACTTGTTTCATTGTCTGTAAATGCGGTATTTCCATTTGTCTTCTCCAAAGAGCCTCTGAGTGCTAGGCTAAATCCCGGTCTATTGTATGTTGCTTGGCTAAATGTCCAACCAACTTCAGTATTAATAATATGTCTATCTGGTAAGTCGGTATCACCTGAAGATTGGTTCAAATTATAATTAATGTTTAGGTTTAATTTCTCTTGAATCACTTCTGAAATTAGGCCTATGCCGATTTGGGTATCGTAGCTGTTATCGCCAGTCCCTTTATTGTTGAAGGTGGCGTATTGTAAATTACCGTTTAACAATAAGTTATGACGAGCTTGCCAACCGAAACCTAAAGAGGTGAGCTCATTTGACGTGTCATTGTTTGTATTTGCATCATCATTGAAGCTACCGTTGGTATATGAGAGCGTCCAATAGAGTGCTTCATAGTTTGACCCGCCGCTGACAGTATAGGAGCTAGAGCGACTATCAGTATCAGTGCCAATATAACCGTTGGGTGTTTTATCCCGTTCTAATAATGAAGTGAAACCTGAGAAGTTGATATAAGGAGAGCCTAACCAAGTATTTGGGCCTTGGGATAAAGTGAATATGTAACTGCTATTCCATAAAAATTGTTGTAATTTATCAGTGGGTAAGCCAATTAAGTCTTCGACGTTGTTTGTTTCTCGACTGAGTTGCAAGTCGACCGTTAAATTGTCCCAATAAAGGTTGCTATATAATGTGGCAGCATCTCTATCGCTGGCTAAGCCTTGATTGGCTAAGCTTTGGAAAAAAGTATCAATTCGTTCGTATTTGCTGCCTACGGTCAGATTGAAATTTTTATCGAGAAGGATTTGGTTAAACGGGGTCGCTTCTAACAGTATAGAGAAAGCATTACTTTCATCATCGGGTGCCAGACCTTCATGGCCGTCAAGGTCAAATCGTGAGCGGGCATAATGGCTTTGGAATTTTAATTGATTATTTAACCATTGTTTTTCGGCTGTCACTCCCCAACCTGATCCGGTTGCTGTTTCGTCGGAAGTACTCACGCCAATCCCTTCCCGTGTTCTTTCGCCATCATAATACATCGTCATTAATTTCAAGGCATCTTGGTCTGATGAAAATGGTTTGATGGATGTTGAAAAGCCGTTAATTCGGTTATTTTGATCGCTGATACCTGAAACATTGTCAGTGCCGAGCGTATTTTCAGTATTAAAGGCAAAGGCGCTGGCAGCAACACGATCTTGCTTACTTGCAATATGGGCTGATAGCCCTCGGCGGTAAAACTGGGAAATCAATAAAGAGTCTAATCCCGTGTCATGATGTCCTGCGGTAAACCGAGTGTTGATTAGCTCTCCGTAATGGTTCGCCGATAGGGTATATTCTCCGATGTCAAAAGGCGCACTTGTTTGCCTCAATGACTTTTCGCTTTGTAATAAATAATTGCCTTGGGCATCAATAACCCAGTTTTCCCCTTGAGCTTGACCATAAACCTGCCCCCCACCTGATGCAATGGAATGGTGTGGTGCATTTGAACCGATGTGTCGACTTTTTAGGCGGTTACTGAATTCGGTGAGTGTTTCTGCTGTGAATGAGGCGGAGGTTAACCATGCTTCTGCTTTTGCAGTTTGGTTCTTTTCCCCTTGAGTTATAAAAGACCAACTGGCTTTTTCAATGCTGTTACCTAGGTTATCGAGGGCAATGAGCCTTAACGTATGCTGTCCTGCTGCGAGGGCTTCAATAGGGCGGTAATTAAGTCTGTTATTGTGTGTTATGACTAAATCTGTGATATCGATATTATCGAGTTCAAGTGCAAAATGTTCGACGACACCTTCTGGCAAGATGATAACCAGATTATCTTGGTTTGTAGAGGGTGGATAAAACTGTGGGTTCCACTCGGCTAGCGCCGAATGGAACGGAAAAATAAAGGTAAAAATAACGGCTAAATAACGGAAATTATTGTCATTCATAGCATGCCTGATGATGTTAATAAATAGGTTAGATAGAACATTATTTTTGTTGTGATCATGGACCACTTGGGTTGGTGATAGAGTCGAGATCATCTTGTAACCTTTCTAGAGGGGCGACGCCCTGATCATGCATTGTGTCGTCATCAAAGCCTGGTTGGACTACTGAATCTGGCCCAACAGTATTGGTTGGGGCTTGCCATAAAGGGGGCGCTGACTCTGTGTCATCATCTTCACTGACTCCTGGACCTGATCCACAACCATTTTGACCCGGTTGCGGTTCCATTACTTGACCTCCTTGGCCATCTCCGCAGTCTGGTGGAGTTATACTTTCAGTTTCACGTTGTCCTGGTTGGGTTTTGCTATCAACATAATCTTTACCATCGGATCGATAACTACGAGTCGGATCAGTGCCCATTTCATGACCCGTTTGTCCTTCAGCAGCACTGTCATCAGTGTCTTCATCAGTCGTGCCTGTATCACTGTCACTGCTATCACTCGTGTCTTCATTGCTATCGTCACTATCATTTGAGTCATCAGAGCTATTTGAATCATCATCGTTATCATCATCAGAGTTATCGTTGTCATTATTATTGTTAGAACTTTCTTTTGAGTCACTACTGTTGTTTGATGAGTTATCGTCATTATTATTGGAACCGGGAGAGGGCGTTTCGCTTCTGACAGTACCATCAGCGTTAAAGACCGTTGTTTGTTGGCCTTTTCGTCCACCAGAGACATATGTGCCATCGGCATATAAAACACCACCTTTATCGTCTGGCGTCCCCATACTGCCATCAGGTCCTCTTTGAGGTATTTGCTGACCATTAGGTAGTGTGAACGTAGATTCACCCGTGCTTGATGTTGAGGTCACTACTTTGCCATAAAACCCACCAGCAGCTGAAGACTGTGTTTTCGGTGCGATATCAATGGCAGAAGGTGCAGCAGAGCCCGTTGTAACTGGCCCATTATTATTGGAACCGGGAGAAGGCGTTGTGCTTCTGACAGTACCATCAGCATTAAAGACCGTTGTTTGTTGGCCTTTTCGTCCGCCAGAGACATATGTACCATCGGCATATAAAACGCCACCTTTATCATCTGGCGTCCCCATACTGCCATCAGGTCCTCTTTGAGGTATTTGCTGACCATTAGGTAGTGTGAACGTAGATTCACCCGTGCTTGATGTTGAGGTCACTACTTTGCCATAAAAACCACCAGCAGCTGAAGACTGTGTTTTTGGTGCGATACTCGGTTCTAATTTTGTAGTGGCAGTTCCATTAACACTATTGATAGTGGGACCTGATTCTCCACCTTCTTTGCTAGGGTGAATAAAAACCGTACTGTCTTGGGTGACGGGGCCGCCGACACTATTGATAGTGGGACCAGATTCTCCACCTTCTTTGCTAGGGTGAATAAAAACCGTACTGTCTTGGGTGACGGGGCCGCCGACACTATTGATAGTGGGACCAGATTCTCCGCCTTCTTTGCTAGGGTGAATGAAGACCGTACTGTCTTGGGTGACGGGACCGCCGACACTATTGATAGTCGGTCCCGATCGAGAGGGTGATCCTGAGGTCGTTGGAGTGTGTGTTGTATTGCCTTTAGTAAAGCCGGCCTGTGGCGTGTTTGTATGAGAAGTTGGCTGTGTTGGTCTGCCTGGGCTAGAGATCGTTGGTGATTTAATTTGGGATGCTGATTGGCTTGGTTTGATGAATTGCGGTGCATTCATCTGGGCAGGCTGTGTTTTTATCGGCTCGAGCTTTCGAGGGAGTAGTTGAGACTGTGATTTTAACTGGTTGCCTTTTGTAATAGCAGCTGGAGGGCTGAGATAGGGCTCTATTTCTTTACTTTTGATCTCTGCTTGTGATTTGAGCTTGGCATCTTGTTTTAATTGTAAGTTATCGGCTTGAAGGGGTGTGATAGGCAAGCTGACTAACGTTGTATAAACAAATGTGGCTAATAAGGTCTGTTTCATAATACTTTCCCTGAACAACGTTCTTGAACGTAATAGTTGTACTAAATTAATTGTTAACTAGACTAATACAGCTTGTTTTAATGCTAGTGTTTAAGCATTATTTCCCGTTGTTGTGCTGGCTTTATATGATTATTAGGCGCTGTCGTTGGCTTTTGTTGTATGTTTAGCTGCATGTTATCTTGGCAACGGCCGAGTACATTGTATTTCTTGACTAAGTGGTTATTATTTTTATTTGTTTCTGTAACACTTATATCAGTGTCAACATCTACACGCAAGGTATTCATGCCTGTTTTTAAGCCAACAACACGATAGTAATTCTCTAACTCTCCTGACTTTAATACAACATTTTGATGTTGATTAATGAGTACTCTGTCTTGTGTCACTTGTATTTTGAATGGTGAACTGGTCGCTTGTCCTTTATTTTCGATGCTATAGCTGAAATCAAAAAGACACCTTCCATTCTCGAAGCGAATCGCATCCGTGGCATTGAGTGTCATCATGCTTGATTTATTGAAGCTATTACCTGCAATGTTAAGCGCTTTCACCGTAATGTCAGCTTTATTATTCGATTGTAAGTTCATGGTTGTGCTACTCGTGTGTGTTTTCTTCGCTGGCACCATTATTTTTGTTTTGGGCGAGGGAGTCATTTTTTGTGCATCGCTTATTGATAAGGATAAGTTTTGATCACTTTGATCGAGAACTTCGCATTGCAACCGGACATGACGTTGTGCTGTGCTCACAGCTAAAGTGTATTCTTCTGTTGTCGGAGCGACTAGCCCGCCTGTTGTTGGTGTGTTTTTAGCAGGCAACGTTGAGACATTAAAGCTAAAACGAATATCTTTGAAACGTAATGCATTTCCACCTGTGTTGCCTTGGGCTATGTGACTCGCACCTTGTTGTGTATTTGTATTGAGATCCCAATCAATCGTTCTATCAGCAATAAATTGTTGTTGGCTGTTCTCTGCTAAATCAAAGGTAAAAGCATTTGATAAATAGTGGTCACCGACAAAAATGGCTTTGCCTCGACGAGCACCATGCGTTTTTATTGTACCTACCAATCTAACTTTAACTGGGCAGGATTGATTACCTACTTGAACGCGCTCTTGTATCAGATAATAGGCGCTAGCTTCTGGGCCGAGGTTAGTGGTTAGCTCGTTAGGGCTAGGCTTTGAACAGGCTAATTCATACAGCTTTTTCTTGGTGTGAAATTCTGGGCTGACACCGATTAACTGAAGTGTCCCGTGTTCGTCTTGGCCTTCTAAGTTTTGAATATCAAATTGATGCGAAAACATTGCTGTTTTTGAATGATCTGTTGTGACTTCATAGACTTGGCTGTCTTTAACAATGCCTGTGTGACCATCTTGATGGCGATATTTAAATTTAACTGGCACATTGGGCTTGAGGGTTTTAATCACGCCAGATAGTGTGACATTACAAGCACCGCCCACTGTGCTTTGAGGTGATACTGTTAAACTTGAATCCGTCACAACATAAACGGTTTCTTCTGCTGCTAAGCCGACATTAGCATTATGTTGAGGGCCTTGCCATTTGTTACAGACGACGGTGACGAGGGGTGGTTGATATCCTTGGATAAAACTTTGGCCGAGATTAATATTGGCGGTAAAGTCAACTTTGATCTCACCTTGGGCATAAAACTCGAGCACACGATCTTGGGAAAAGATTTGCTTATTAGTGTAGCCATTATTTTGTTTTAGCCTGTTCGCTAGACTATTACATTGCTGAATAAAAAAGGCACTATATGCGTCCTCAGGAATACTCATATCAGAAATTGTTTTATAGACGCTCTTTGGGCGGTTGAATGCTGAATAAGATTTAGTTTTACTGTGATCTTTAAACTCGATTTGAGCAAAAGAACTTTTGAGCTTTAGCCAGACTTCCCAACTTTTTACACGAGCCGTTGCACCACCATCAATATCTACTAAAACAGTAGGATGTAACGTTAATGCTAGTGGATGACCAGGGTTAACAATCGTGTATTGAGTACCATCACTTGCCACGTTATATGTTTGGGAATGTACTTGGGTGACTCTTGCTTGTGCACTTTCTTTCGCTGAACCATGTGAACTAACGACTAGCAATAAACATGAGAGGGTGGTCAACAACAAAAACTTAAAATGTTTAAACATGGTCAATTCCTCGTTTAATTTAACTGTGTTTCCAAGTAAGTCGTAGGTCACTTTCATTTGGTTCAATGTAAACTTATTGCGATGGCTTGAGATGCATTTACTGAGCTGTGAATATCTTGCAAACTCTAGCGTGATCTTAGCCCTCAGGAATGACCGTGTAATGGTAGTCACATTTGTACTGTACTCGGAATTTAACTTGTCCGCCATCAGGATCAATATTGGTTTTTTGAATTATCACTAACGGCTGTACAGTGGATGTCTTACCATTAGGTTGACTTTGTTTGGGGCAAGTAATGGTCTGCGTGGTACAAACAAACTCATCAGTCCATTTCCCACTGTCTTTTGTGACAACTTTTTCTCCGGCCTTAGTAAACCCTTGAGCACAATTTGCATGAAAAGGAATTTGAAAAGTGGGTGTAAAATTAGGTTTGTGGCTTTGTGTTTGAACTTGGGTTGGGGTCACTTTTTGAGGTGCGTTCTCAGCGAAACTTGAACTGCTTATCATTAATGCCGCACTTATGAAAAATAAGCGAGGTAGTTTGAAATTGTTTTTTGAATTACGGGTAAATAAGGACATGATTGTTCTCCTACATATTGAATCGTGAAAAGGTATTTATAATGTGCAAGAGCCTTCTGATGTGGCGCCTGTTTTGTGATCTCTAATACCACTATGGAACGATCCCCCAACAGAAATACAATCTGAAATCATGTCGTTACATTCTGCTACAGTCCAACAATGTGCTGTTATATGACTGTCTTTAGGTTTGCCATTAGAGAAAGAATTGGATGCGCGGTGTGGGCTCGAGTTATTTTTAGTTTGATTCAATACACCTTGCAAGCTCGGTAGGTTTTTTTGAGAGTGGACTTGACTAGGGTTTATTTTCTTTAACATAGTATCGGCGAAAGTTGATGTGCTCATTATTAATGCTGTTGCCATCATTAATAGTGGAATGAGTTTGCTGATGTTTTTAGGGTGAACGGTTAGTAATGACATAGCAATTTTCCTAGTTATTATTAAATTTATGGGTGTTTCAGTTGTTGAGTCGAGATGAGTTCATTTTAGGTTCAAAGTTTTTTAAGTTTTTATTTAAGAGCGGATGAGTGTTGAGCCTAAAATGAAATTTTTTAGAGGTAGATATTCTTGTGCTCGAATAATTAACGGTTAGATTAAGCGTTGTTAGGGGCTGTCTTTTGATATTGAAAAGTCAGCTCCAAAATATAGTTCTATATTAGAGTGCACTGCACTTTAAATTAGTGTAAAATCTGCTGGTTTATCTTCGTGTTAAAACACATTTATTACTTACAGAGACAGGAAAATGGCTGCCGACTTATCCAAGTATAGAAACATAGGGATCTTTGCTCACGTAGATGCGGGTAAAACTACCACTACAGAACGTATCTTAAAATTGACTGGTAAAATTCATAAAACAGGTGAAGTTCACGAAGGTGAATCAACTATGGATTTCATGGATCAGGAAGCTGAGCGCGGGATTACTATTCAATCAGCGGCGACAACGTGTGAGTGGAATGGTCACCGTTTAAATGTTATCGATACTCCAGGACACGTTGACTTCACTATTGAAGTTTATCGTTCATTAAAAGTCCTTGATGGTGGTGTGGGTGTTTTCTGTGGTAGTGGTGGTGTTGAACCACAATCAGAAACAAACTGGCGTTATGCGAATGACTCTAAAGTCTCTCGTCTTATTTATGTTAATAAATTAGATAGAATGGGTGCTGATTTCTTCCGTGTTGTAAAACAAGTTGAAGATGTTTTAGCCGCAACACCATTAGTAATGGTATTACCAATTGGTATCGAAGATGACTTTACGGGTGTGGTTGACTTATTGACGCGTAAGGCGTGGATCTGGCATGACGAAAAAGATCCAACGAACTACACAGTTGAAGAGCCACCTGCAGATATGGCTGATGCTGTTGAAGAATGGCGTGAAAAATTAATCGAAACTGCTGTTGAGCAAGACGATGATTTGATGGAAAAATATCTTGAAGGTGAAGAGCCATCAGTCGATGAAATCAAAAAATGTATCCGTAAAGGAACATTAGAGCTTGCTTTCTTCCCTACATATTGTGGTTCTTCGTTTAAAAACAAAGGTGTTCAATTAGTTTTAGATGCGGTTGTAGATTATTTACCAAACCCAACTGAAGTTAACCCACAACCTGAAGTTGATCTTGAAGGTAATGAAACAGGCGGTAAAGCCATTGTGACTGTTGATGCGCCATTACGTGCATTAGCGTTTAAAATCATGGATGACCGCTTTGGTGCATTAACCTTTATTCGTATCTACTCTGGCATGATGAACAAAGGTGATACTGTTCTTAATACTTTTACAGGTAAAACAGAGCGTATCGGCCGAATGGTGGAAATGCATGCGGATGACCGTAATGAATTAGATAGCGCTCAAGCGGGTGATATTGTTGCTGTTATCGGTATGAAAGATGTACAAACAGGTCACACATTATGTGATCCTAAAAACCCTGCGACATTAGAACCAATGGTCTTCCCAGATCCAGTTATCTCAATTGCGATTTCTCCGCAAGATAAAGGGGCTTCTGAGAAAATGGGTATCGCCTTGGGTAAAATGATTAAAGAAGATCCTTCTTTCCGTGTTGAAACGGATCAAGATAGTGGTGAAACTATCATGAGAGGAATGGGTGAACTTCATTTAGATATCAAAGTTGATATTCTTAAGCGTACACATGGTGTTGACGTTAGTGTTGGTGAGCCTCAAGTTGCTTACCGTGAAACGATTACACAACGTATTGACGATAGCTATACGCATAAGAAACAGTCTGGTGGTTCGGGTCAATTTGCGAAAATTGATTACATCATTGAACCAGGTGAAGCGGGTTCTGGTTTTGAGTTTGAATCAACGGTTACTGGTGGTACGGTTCCTCGTGAATTCTGGCCTGCAGTTGAAGCTGGCTTTAAGAAAATGATGGATCGTGGTGTGTTAGCGGGCTACCCATGTTTAGACTTTAAAGTCACTTTATATGATGGTAGTTTCCATGCTGTCGATTCATCAGCAGTCGCTTATGAATTAGCAGCAGCTGCAGCATATCGTCAATCTATGCCAAAAGCTGGCCCACAGTTGATGGAGCCTATCATGAAAGTAGATGTGTTCACGCCTGAAGATCACGTTGGTGATGTCATTGGTGATTTGAACCGTCGTCGCGGCATGATTAAATCACAAGATGCTGGTCCGACTGGTGTTCGTATTAAAGGTGAAGTACCTTTAAGTGAAATGTTTGGTTATATTGGTACATTACGTACAATGACATCTGGCCGAGGTCAGTTCTCAATGGAGTTCTTACAATATAACGCTTGCCCACGTAATGTGGCCGAAGACGTGATTAAAGCGACAAAAGAACGCGAAGAAGCAAAATCAAAATAGTTAAGTTACATTATTGACGAGTGAAAAGGGCTGATTTTATCAGCCCTTTTTTTTGCCTGTAATACGCTGATTGGGCGTGTTTCTTATTTTATGGTAGTCTTTTTGATGAGCGCAGTCTGATGAGCTAAGTCATAGGATGTTTAAATGAGTCATACGTATTCTTTTCTAGAGCACGTGCTTGATGCGATTACTGAACATATTGTTGTGATTGATGCGACAGGCCTAATTCAGTTTGTGAATCAAAGTTGGCTCAATTTTGGCGATGATAATGCCTGTACGATAGAGAATGATTGGCATGGTATTAATTACCTTGCTGAGTGTGATAAAGCGGCTGCAATGGGCGATGAGTTTGGTCTGGAGGCTTCGAAAGGAATTCGACAAGTCATTGAACAAGTGAAGGCCGAATTTTATTTTGAATACCCTTGCCATAGTCCCATTGAAAAACGATGGTTTATGATGCGGGTGACACCATTCTATTTAGATGATGAACCACAGCCTTATTTTGTGATTTCACACCAAAATATAACAGAAAGAAAATTAGCTGAAGAGGCAGTCATACAGCTTGCACGCATTGATGGTTTGACGGATATTCCTAACCGGCGGCGGTTTGATGAGTTCATACATGAGCAATGGATGCGTTGTATGAGGTTACATCAACCGATTTGTTTGGCGATGATAGATATTGATGATTTTAAATTACTCAATGATCATTATGGGCATCAAGTCGGGGATGACTGTTTGATCAAAGTGGGCGCTTTACTGAAACAATGGGCCAATAGGCCTGATGATTTATGTGCTCGCTACGGCGGCGAAGAGTTTGTATTAGTTTGGGCCAATACATCATTACGCGAAGCGAAGCGTTTTGCCGACGAATTGCTATCGGCAATCTATGCGTTACAGATACCCAATGAAACGTCGACGACAAATCCTATCATGACCGTCAGCATTGGCGTAGCTGAAATGATTCCAAGCAAAAAGTATGATGAATCTAAGCTCATTGAACGAGCAGATATGGCCATGTATGACGCTAAAAAAGCTGGTAAAAATCAAGTGCTCTGTGCTGAAAAGTGATTAAGCGAAACGTTGCGTTAAAGTGAGTAATAAGTGAGGGTTTGACAGTAGAGCCATTTTTTCATCGCGGCTTAACATGCCTTCTAAATGCTCGACATCATGCGCGTGCTGAACCTTCCATTCTGCTGTCACAGTAGCCGCATGAAATATCATGGGTCTTGTGTCATCTTCGTTGAGTTGTGCAAGGTGAAGTGTTAACAAATCTCCATGATGCAATAAGTCAGACAGCGATGTCAGTGTGGGACCTTTTTGTTGATTAAAGCTCTGTTCGAATTGCTTGATAATCGGTGCTTTATCAGCCTTTTCTTCAGGAGAACGAAGCATTTTTAAGGTATTAATAGTTCGGCTGAAACGTTGGCTGCCACTGAGTTTTGATAATGGAATGGACAGCATAAGGCCAGCACTAATAGGCAGTAACCAATAAAAGAGATCAAGGTTAAGGCTTAATGAAATCAGTGCTAAAAGGATGCCGACGAAAGTGTGTACTTTGTGCATTCTGAGGCTTTCTTTCCACGTAATGGAACCATCGTCGCGAGATTGAGGACTCCAACCACTGTCTTTTCCACGGAAAATATTATAGACAACGCCGAATTGTGAAACCATCAAAATGGGGGCGTATAAGGCGGAAAAGAGTACTTCCATAATGGTACTCAAAGTGAGTAAAATCGGGCCACCAAAGGACAGACAACGGCGAAAATTCAAGAGCGCGATAAACCAACCGAATACTTTGGGTGCTAATACCAATGCCATAGAAACATAAAAGAGATCTAATGCGCGTTCGGCATCAAAGACAGGCCATGTGGGAAATAAGGATGGGTTAGAAAAATACTCTGGGCGTACAACGGTCGCCTGAATCGCAATCGCTAAGCCGATGAGAATCAAGGTTAACCAAAATACAGCACTTAAATACGACATGATGCCGGAAAAAATATGAAGCCGCGTGGGTAACGACATGCCTTGGCTGAATAGAAAGGCTTTATGTTGTAAATTACCCTGACACCAGCGACGATCACGCGTGATAACATCCATTAAAGAGGGCGGCGCTTCTTCGTAACTGGCTTTGAGGTCGGTATCAAATCGGATTCCCCATCCTGCGCGTCGCATTAAGGCGGCTTCTATAAAGTCATGGCTTAAGACATGACCCCCAAAAGGCGCTTTGCCCGGTAAGATAGGCAGACAAGCGCTTTGTGCGAAGGCTTGCGTTCGAATGATGGCATTATGTCCCCAAAAATTGGAGGATAAGCCATGCCAAGCAGCTAAACCACGGGCGTAAATAGGACCGTAACAGTGATTAGCAAATTGTTGCAGACGGCCATATAAAGTATTGGCTCTGATAATCGTTGGTAGAGTTTGAATCAAACCGACTTTGGGGCTGCCGGCTAATCTCTTGCTGAGGGTAATTAAGCAATCAGCACTCATTAAACTGTCGGCATCAAGCACAATCATGGCTTCATAATCATGGCCCCAGTTTTGCACCCAATCTGCAATATTACCCGCTTTTCTTTCGGCATTATCCGTACGTTTGCGATAATAAACGGGGCAAGCAGGATCAGCTGTTAATGTTGGGCTTAAAATGGCTTCTTCATGAAGCCAAGCATCGGGCTGATTACTATCACTTAATATAAAAAAAGCGTATTGATTTGGTGCTTTTTCAAGCAAATCAGAACGCATGGCTTTGATTGCGGCATAAATGCGGGTTGGATCTTCGTTATAAATCGGTAATAAAACGGCTGTTTTAAAATCGGGTTCAGCTTCTTTATGTTGGTTTAAGCTAGGTAATAAAGACACGATAAAACCAAGACAAGCTTGAGCGAAAGCGTAAGCAATCCAGATAAAATTGATACTGAAAAAAACTAAAAATAACCACTGCAATTGGGTAATACTGTTGGCGCTTAGGACACCATACATCTCAGTCAACCCATACAACGACAGCCCAAACGTTAGACAAAAAACAAATAGCCGCGACATAATGGTAGTGAAGGAGAAGAGTGTGCTCGACCGATGACGCAAAGGGATAGACGCTTCATGTAACTCGCGTCTTGGCATTGATAATGGTGCCTTCTTTGGCGTTGTTTCAGTGCTCTTAGGCATATTTATCATAAAGACCAGCTATCTTTGACCCAACGATATAAAAAGGTTTCTGCTAAAGGGGTGTCTTCTTGCATGAGTTGAATTCGAATTTCAATTTGCTCTGCTTCTTCAGGATCAAAGGTCATAAAAAGACGGCCGCCGGCAATATTGGGATTATGCTGCAACCGTGTTTCGATGACTTTACCGTCGCTGACGGAGGCATGAATCGTTGCATTGGCAAGCTGGTCTTCCGTTAAGGTGCTTAGGTCGAGTACGACTTCTTTATGAGGTGAGAAAAGTTTATTGCCTAAGGCGCTTCGAACAATTCGTACTTTGTTTTTCATGGGAGAAATATCATTGGGCCAACTCAGGCGATAGTTGTAGGTATATTGTTCGCCTGGCGCTAGCGGTTTTTCAGGTTGCCAATAAGACACAATATTGTCATTGCCTTCGGAATCTGAAGGGATTTCCACGAGTTGAACTTGGCCGTCTCCCCAATTATTTAAAGGGGTTACCCAAACTGATGGGCGGCGATGGTAGTTGGCTTCGAGGTCTTGGTAGTCTTCAAACTGACGATGACGTTGGATAAGGCCAAAACCTTTTAATCCTGAGTCTTTAATGGCACTGATTTGTAATCGTTTCGGGTTCGTTAAAGGGCGCCATAAATGTTCGCCATTGCTTAATGTCACAGCCAATGCTTCCGCATCATGCACTGCTGGGCGGTAGTCTGTTTGCTGCGGTGGCGTCATGACATTGTGCATAAACATCGAGGTCAATGGTGCGATGCCTAAATGCGCGATTTCTTTCCGAGGAAATAGTTCAACACTGACATCCATATGGCTAGGGTTGCCAGGGTAAATACCAAAGCGATATGCGCCTGTGACGCTGTCGCTGTCTAATAGGGCATGAACAACGATATTGCCTTGTTTATTGGCAGGGCGTTCTACCCAAAACCGTTTGAATAAAGGAAACTCTTCACCTTTACTTTGAGCAATATTAATGGCTAAACCACGCGTTGAAGTGCCGTAGAGTTGTCCTTTGGAGACGACACGGAAATAGCTGGCGCCTTGGAATACCACGAATTCATCGGCATAACTTTTGTTATTGACAGGGAAATGTAAGCGAAAGCCTGCATAACGAGAGAGTGCAGACAAAATCGTTGATATTTCTGGTCGTGGTGTTGTAAAAGCATCGGGTTTGACCGTGATAGGGAAGCTTTGACCTGATTCAACAATATCAATATGAATCAAATCTTTGTATAGATAACCGGGCGAAAATAATTCAATTGAAAAAGGCAGTTGGCTTTTTTTCCAGATAGCCGATTCTTTTTTGAATTGAATTTGTCTGTAATCAGAATAATCAAGTTGTTGCAAGATCGGTGGGGCACTTTCTGGGGCTTGATAGGGTGACAGAGATAACTGTTTTGCTAAATCGATAACAGTTTGATGTGAAAAAGGTTTGCCTTCAGCAGCAAAAGCAAGAGGGCCAAATAGCATGCTAAAACTAAGAAAAATAAATAGCTTAGAAAGGTAAGAAGGTAAACTAGGTCGCATGTGTTCTCCATTACGATCATTGTCACTTAAAATGAGTGAACAAGTGACCGCTTTTCTCGCATTATAGATAAAAGAATTGTGTATTGTGAGTATTAAAAGTGAGATAAGTTCGCCGCCATTTTGTCAGTTATCGGCATTGTACCAGTGATGACGAGCGGCGTTTTACATAGTTGATGGACGATAGGCAGATAAGGCGAGATTTGCCTTATCTGCGAATGTTAGTGATCCATAACGTCTGGTAAGGCATTAAGGTACATTCTTGATTATCTTCATTAAAGGTCTGGCCGGTGATGAGGTCATGCCAGTCATCGGTCACAATCAAATTTAATTCTGAGATACGAATGGTTTGCGGTTCGCTGCTGATATTGTTAATGCAGAAAATACTTTGTTTTTTATCTAGGCTTTGACGCCAAAAACCAAAGATTTCTTCTCCCATATGTAAAGTGAATTGGGTGGCATTAGGGTGGAATGCGGCTTGTTTTTTTCGTAATGCAATGAGTGTTTTTAAACTGGTTGAAATGAGGTGGTGCTGACTATCTGGTTTAGCCAATTCAGCCTCAATATCCTGAACATCCCACACATGACGGTTGATAGAGCGATTTTCTTCTGTGGCTTTGAGCTTGTCGTTATCATTGCCTGTTGCCAATAAGCTGTGAATATAAATGCCGGGAATACCTTCTAATGCCAACATAATGGCATGGGCGCAGATAAAACGCTGAATATTCCAGCCATCTTTTCCGTCAATAGTGCCTTGTAAGGCATCGAATAATGAAATATTAATTTCATAAGGCTTTTTGATGCCGTTATCACCTGTACGCCAAGATATTTGACCACCAAATTGTTGCATGGTATTGATCAGGACTGATATTTCAGTTTCTGATAATAAACCTTCAGCAGGACGCAGTCCGATGCCATCGTGTGAAGCAACAAAGTTGAAATAGGCTGTGCCATTTTGTGCTGGTGGCATGCTCATCAACCATTGTTTTAGATAAAAACAATTGCCGGTGACAAGCGTGTTGACCAATAACGGAGGTAAGGAAAAGTTATAGATAGCATGCGCTTCGTTGGCATTACCAAAGTAGCTGAGGTTTTCTCGGTTAGGAATATTGGTTTCGGTGATTAATACGCTATCTGACTGAGCATGTTCGATTAGGCTTCGAATCAAACGAACGACTTCATGTGTTTCTGGTAGGTTAAGGCAGTTTGTGCCTAATTTTTTCCATAAAAAGGCAACAGCATCTAAGCGGAAAATGCGGACACCTTTGTCGAGGTAAAAACGAATAATCTTGATAAATTCTTTTAATACTTCCGTATTACGGAAATCGAAATCGACTTGGGTATGGCTAAAAGTACACCAAACATATTGTGCGCCTTGGCTTGTTTCTGTTTCTCTCAATAAAGGTGATGTCCGCGGGCGAACGATGAGAGAGCTATCCATATCTGATGGTGCTGTGTAGAAAAAATCCTTACCTTCACCTTCGCCTGCAATAAAGTGTTTGAACCATTCACTTTGACTAGAACAATGGTTAATTACTAAATCAGCCATTAAGCGATAATCTGATGCAATATGTTCGATGTCTTCCCAATCACCTAATGTGGGATTAACTGCATAATAATCCATCACAGCAAAGCCATCATCAGAGCAATAAGGAAAAAAAGGTAGGATGTGAACACTGTTGATGGTGTCTTTAAAGTGCTTATTTAAAAAATGATGGAGCGTTTTGAGTGGGGCTTCGCCCTCTTGTTTGATGCTGTTGCCATAGGTGATGGCAATGATATCTTGTTCATCCCAATTGTTTTGGTAGGGCTCTATCGCTTGATAGTCTTCATTCAAACGCATGAGGTCGACGATTTCTTTCGCTAACTCTGTTAAAGGTTGCTCAGGAGGAACTTCGTTATAAATCGTCTCTAAGTGATAAAGAACGTTGTGATAGACCTGAGTAATGGGCGCGTTAGGAGCTGACATGGCGGCTATTTTCCTGAAAATTCTTGATAATCTTGTTCAACGGCATCATAAATGCGTTCAAAAATATCGGGAACTGCACTTTTTACGCGGTTCCAGCTTGGAATAAACGGAGTTTCCATTGGATTGTCTAAAAACATCTGGCCGGCATCGACGATATTTTTAGCAAACATTTCGACCGATTTTTCTTCTTTGTGAATATCGAATGATAAGCCATTCATTATGGCGTCATTTTTATAGGTTTCGACAAAGTCTAAGGCGATGCGTAAGTATGACGCTTTTAGTGTGCGGAAGGTATAAGGTGAAAACTCGGTGCCTTGGGTTGCCAGCTTTCTAAATAAAGATTTGGCAATATCGATCGACATCTTAGACAGGCCTTGTTGCACATCTTCAAGGGAAAGGTCTTGATGTTTATGATCATAGGTATGGGCAATATCAACTTGGCATAAGCGGCTATTGGCATGATTACGATGCATTTCGGATAATACGCCGATTTCTAATCCCCAATCACTTGGAATCAAAATATCTGTTAATACATCGCGGTGGAATGAAAACTCACCTGCGAGAGGGTAACGATAGCTGTCCATATAATCGAGATAACGATGGTTGTCATCTAACACCATTTTTAAGGCGCGGATGAGTGGCGTGATTAATAGACGACTGACGCGGCCGTTTAATTTGCCGCCAGCGACGCGGGCATAATAGCCTTTGCAAAAGCGGTAGTTATACATGGGGTTCGCAACAGGATAGATAAGGCGTGCTAATAACTCACTGGTGTAGGTGAGAATGTCACAATCATGTAAGGCAATGGCTTTAGATTTGTTTGAGGCCAAGATATAGCCCATGCAATACCAAACATTGCGGCCTTTGCCCATTTCTTTAGGGGCTAAACCAAGCTCAGCTAGTTCAGCATCAATGGCTTTAAGTCTTGGGCCATCATTCCACAAAATACGATGATGTTGCGGCAGTGGTTCGAAAAATTCGAGTGCTTTTTTATACTGTGATTCATCGGCACGATCTAAGCCAATGACAATTTCAGAGAGATATGGCACGGTTTTGATGTGTTTGAGAATGTTCGGCATCGCATCGCCTTCTAACTCTGAATAGAGAGAAGGGAGAAGGAGTCCAAGTGGCCGTTCTTGACTAAATTGAACCAAGTCATTCTCAAGATCTGAGATATGGCGATTGGTTAGATTATGTAATGTGGTGATGATGCCATTTTGATAAAAGTCAGTCATGTGGTCCTTTCTTTCGTTTGGAGTGACATAAAAATTAGTATAACGCTAACAGGTGCTCAATTGCTTCGGCCCATCCTTCGGGCCCCATTGCCTGTGGTGTGAATACATTGGTGTGTTGTAATTGCGGCAAGGCATGTGATGGGGATGGAATCAATACCGCATAATCTGCACTATTTAACATGGCCACATCGTTATGGCTGTCACCTAAGGCAATAGTGGCAATCGGACGAGCATGGTGTTGCTGGTATTGTGCCGATAACCATTGTAATGCTAATCCTTTATCACATTGACCTGAGACATGAATAAATCGCCCCCCTTCTAAAACGTTAGCGCCACGAGACTGTAAGGTCTTAATGAAGAGTTGCTTTTGTTCTGGGTTGCCAAGCCATTTTATAGGCTCACCGTATTGCCTTTGTCCAGCAAGCGCCGCTGCTTCTCTAGACAAACCTGTCATTTCGATAATACCGTCAATTCCCGCATCCGCAAAGGAAATAAATTGGTTTTTAAATTCTGCTGAGATGTCTTTAATTAGGCCTTGCCATGTTTGGCGAGGTGCCACAAAGGATTTGACCCAATAGTCACCTTGCAATGTTGTTTCTTCGGGTTGGTTAGGAAAATAGTTTTTCGGAATATAAATTGCCGCGCCATTTTCGATAATAAAAGGGTGATGGTTGTTTAATGTTGAACGTAAGACTTCGATTTCGGCTTGGGTTTTACTACTGACTGGGATAACTGGAATGCCATTTTCTTCGAGTAAAGTTAATGTCGGCAAAGCGGGATCAAAGGTGTAATCATGGTGATCTAATAATGTGCCATCCAGATCAGTATAAATTAAGCATTGTTCTAGTTTAGGGTTAGGCCGTGTCATAAGGTGTTGAATGTGACGCTGTTGATCCAATTCAAAAAGGAAATGGGTTTTAGCCGGTAACGATTCTAGAGAAGATTCTGTAATACGTTGGTAAAACTGAATAAAACGCGCGACTTGTTCTGGTGTCATGACATGGTGTTGTGCCGATTGTTCACGCTGTGCTTTTTGTCCTAGTTTTTGTTCTTGTTCTAAACGCCAATTAAATACACTGTCAAAAGAAGGTGCTTTTAACATCACTAAAGTATCGAGCAAGCCGAATAGGCGTTGGTATTCTCCGGCTAATTGTTGATTCACATAGTGTCGCCAGATTTTATCGGGATCTTCTTTTTCTTCTAAATCATTGATGGATAGATCAAGTTCAGGAAGTGATTGAGGTAAAGCACCGATGCACCATCCTTCAAGAATAATAATATCGACGGGGTCAGTGAGCGTATCAACAGTCTCGTGGCGGTCATCGATGGCTTTATTAAAACGAGGAATAGCGACAGGGTATTGTTGTGCGACTAATTGATTAATGACATCAATCGCTAACGAGACATCGTGAGTGCCTGGGACACCACGGGTCATTAATAGAGGATGAATTGTGTCGGCTAAAGTTCGGCGTTGCTGGCGAGTGAGGTAAAAGTCGTCAATTGATAAGGCAATAGCGTTGCGGTCAAAGTGATGTTGAAATAAAAAGACTAATAAATCTGACAGTGTGCTCTTTCCAGAACCTTGAGAACCGTTAACACCAATGACTAGTGGGCGATTTAGGCTTTTGTGTAACGATATAAGCTGTTGTGCTAAAGGAAAAAACCATTGATTTGCCGTCGTAATATAACTCTCTGGCAAGTGATGTTGTTTGATGAAACGACCGATGTCTAAATCCATTGTTAAATAATATAACCCAATAATTCGGTTGACCTAAAGAGGCACAATCTAGAAAACATAGTGTTACTTATAGCATGACTTGATGTTTGTTTTATGGCAAGTTGAAACTTAAATAGGCGAAAAAACAGCTTTACGCCATAGTGATATTTGTTTTCTTTTGAAGGAGAGAGGTGATGTTGTGATGTCATTCTAGTTAGTACACATACCGAATAACGTATAAGTTGTATTTGTGGTACTCTAATCCGCTTTATTTTGTTGATTTTAACCAAGAAAGTCATATTTTGTGATGAGACTGTCGATTCAAAGCAAACTTTTTTTGAGCCATTTTGCTGCCATTATCTTGGTGTCGGGGAGTGTCGGCACGTATTTTTATCACAGTGCAATAGAAAGTTTAATGACATCGGTACGGGCTAGGCTTCAAAATAGCGCGGCATTATTGAGTCAAGGTCTTAGCGTGACTAATTTAGATGTTGTGCGACAAGAGAGTGATAAAAACAGCGAAACTTATCAAGATGGCGTTGGGCAGCTACGCGAGTTTGTTGAGGTTAATCCTGATATCGCTTTTATCTATGTGATGCGAAAAATCGGCGAGAAAGTGGTCTTTGTACTCGATTCTGATAGCGATGAACCGGCGTTGCCGGGTGAAGTTTATCCTGATGTTGTGCCGGCCTTATTACAAGGTTTTGATGCGCCTGCCGTTGATGAAGAGATCACAACAGACCGTTGGGGCAGTTTTTTATCCGGTTATTCTCCTTTAGATGTTGGTCAAGATAATTATTTGATTGGCATTGATATGTTTGCCGATGAAGTGCAAGCAAAACTACAGAAAATTCGCCTGACAGGGGTACTGTCTTTCACATTGTCGCTTTTACTTGCGCTGGTATTTAGTCGTTTTCTAAGTCAGAATTTTACCAGCCGTATTCAACGAGTGATGAGTGGTTTGTCGACAATTGCGCCTGATGGGCATGCTAGAAAACACATAGAGCATAAAGGCGATGAACTGGCTCAATTAAAAGAGACTTTTGATGATATGTCTGCTCGTCTTAGTGATAATCATCAACAATTAGCAACAAAAGAAGCGGCTTTGCTTGCGTATAAAGACGATCTTGAAAACCGCGTTGCTGAGAGGACCACAGAGCTTGTCGAAGCAAATCAACGCTTAACACAAGAAATTGTGGAACGACGTGAAGTCGAATCGCGTTTGGCTATACTGTCTAAAACAGATTATTTAACGGGCGCTTTAAACCGTAGAGCTATTACAGAGTCATTAGAACAATTATCAGACAAAATAGGCGAGCAAGATCATGCTTTTTGTTTGGTATTAGTCGATATTGACCATTTTAAAACGATTAATGATCAATATGGCCATGTTGTAGGCGACCAACTATTACAGCATGTGGTGAGTTGGTTTGAAGATAATTTGCGTGAAAAGGATAAGCTTGCACGTTGGGGCGGCGAAGAGTTCCTTATTTTATTACCTGATACAACGATTGCTAAAGCCAAAGATATCGCCGTTGATTTATGCCAAGCTTTAGCTGAAACAGCATTAGATTCGAATAAGGGCGCGGTGTCTATTACGGCGAGTTTTGGCGTGAGTCAGTACCATGTTAGTGAAGCGTTAGATAGCTGTATTCAACGGGTTGATGATGCCTTATATGAGGCAAAAAATGCAGGTAGGAATCAAGTTGTTATCCATGATGTGAATAATGAAATAAAGCAATCATAAGTTACGTGCTGTATGGTTTAAGGTATTCATTATTGCTGTTATGAGGTAATTCAAGCATGTCATTACTGTCGTCGATTACGTTTATTGAGTGGGCGCTGATTGTCATCAATATTCTGTTATTCCTATTGGCAGATGACATCTATGACCGGTTGACCACGGCATCAACTCAGCAACATGACAAGCAAGTTCACCTAATTCGCTTAGTGAATATCTTGATCGTTGGCCTTATTGTGTATCGCCATGCCGCGATTCAAACCCAAGATGCACAATGGCTGTCTAAAACCTTATACATCCTCGTGATTAGTTATGCTTTTTTCTTAGCATTCAAATTCTATAGTTATTTTGTTCATAGTCGCTATGGCAAACAAAGAGAGTCAGATTCGGGCATAAGGATCTCGGAAACCTATGCCTCACGTGGTTTAGTGGTGTTTGGCGGCATTTTGTTTTTTATCATTTGGTTGATTAGCTGCATTCAACTGCTTGAGTTTGATAATTTGTTAGAAGCGGGTGGTGTGTTAGGTTTTGTTGGTGTGATGTTGGCTTTGACGCAAGCGGCATGGGCACCCGATATGATTAGCGGCTTGATTATTCTCAACAGCAATATGGTTGAAGAGGGTGATATCTTACTGATTAATCATCATGGCGAGTCAGTGTATGCCAGTGTGTATAAAACCAAAATGTTTCATACCGAATTATTAGACGTCAGTAATAATCATCGGATGATGTTGAAAAATACCCAAGTGCGCGATTTATTTATACAGAACTTGAGTAAGTTTGCTTCAGCAAAAGGCTTGCGCGAAAAGTTGGTTTTTCATATTGGTTATGATGTGGCACCAAAAGCTGTCAGGCAATTATTCGAACAAATAGAACAACAACTACAAGAGCAATACAGTGACATGTATGAATCCCAACATCCAATTGAGATCGTTGTTGATGATACTGGCGATCATGCAGTGCAATGGACGATGTTTTTTTATACTAAAAATATCAAACAACTTTTAAAAACACGGCAATTATTTCGAGAACTCATTTTGAATCAATCCTTGATTGACGGTGTCAGTCTGGCAACGCCATTAACGCATGTTGTGAATAAAAGTCAGGCGGCTGATTAATTATCGCTTTTTCTATTTAAATTATTACTAATAAATAGAAAAACCTATTAATTTTTAACTTGTATTTCGATGATAGGAATGTTTATATGAGCTTAATTGCTTGATATAGCTAGTCTTTTACTTTTAATCGTTTTTGACTGTTATTTTTTATCAAACAATCATTTTTACAGATTATTTGTTCAGAAGTATAACTGTAGTTGTCATTGACCTACACATAAGGAGAGAGACGATGAGCGATATCAGTAAATGCCCCGTTATGGGACACGGTACACAAAGTAAACATGCAGGCACGAGCAATCGAGACTGGTGGCCGAATCAACTTGATTTAACCATTTTGCACCAACATACCAATAAATCTAATCCATTAGGTGATGACTTTGATTATGCGAGTGCTTTTAAGAGTTTGGATCTAAAAGCAGTTAAGCAAGATATTTTTGATCTTATGACAACATCGCAAGACTGGTGGCCAGCTGATTACGGTCATTATGGACCATTCTTTATTCGAATGGCTTGGCATAGCGCGGGGACATATCGTACCAGTGATGGACGAGGGGGTGCAGGCACAGGTAATCAACGTTTTGCCCCGATAAATAGTTGGCCGGACAATGGCAACTTAGATAAAGCGCGTATGTTGCTTTGGCCGATTAAACAAAAATATGGCAACAGTCTTTCTTGGGCCGACTTAATCGTTTTAGCAGGTAACTGTGCTCTAGAATCAATGGGCTTTAAAACTATTGGTTTTGCCGGTGGTCGTGAAGATATTTGGGAGCCAGAATCTGATGTCTATTGGGGCAAAGAAACAGAATGGTTAGGCGATGTGCGTTATTCAGGCGAACGGGATTTAGAAAACCCATTAGCAGCCGTACAAATGGGATTAATTTATGTTAATCCAGAAGGTCCGAATGGTGAACCAGATCCAATGGGTTCAGCAGTAGATATTCGTGAAACATTTGCTCGTATGGCGATGGATGATGAAGAAACCGTCGCCTTAGTGGCTGGCGGGCATACTTTTGGTAAATGTCATGGTGCTGGTGATGCGATCAATATGGGGCCAGAACCTGAAGCGGCACCGATTGAACAGCAAGGCCTAGGCTGGAAAAATAGTTTTGGTACTGGTAAAGGTGGCGATACGATCACCAGTGGTATTGAAGGCGCTTGGACAGCGACACCAACACAATGGGATAACGGGTATTTTGATATCTTATTGGGTTATGAGTGGGAATTAACCCAAAGTCCAGCAGGAGCGCACCAATGGACACCAAAAGAGGGTGCTGGTGCGAATGATGTACCGGATGCGCATGACCCGAATAAACGTCATGCACCAATGATGACAACGGCAGATATGGCGCTTCGTACGGACCCAATTTATAAAGAAATTTCGCAGCGTTTCCATGCTGATCCTGAGTTGTTTGCAGATACATTTGCAAAAGCATGGTTTAAGTTGATTCATCGTGATATGGGCCCACGTGCACGTTACCTAGGAAGTGAAGCGCCAACAGAAGCCATGATCTGGCAGGATCCTATTCCTGAAGTGACGCATGATGTGATAGATGACGATGACATTGCAGTATTAAAAGCGGCAATTGCGGCATCAGGCTTGAGTGTGTCAGCATTGGTTGCGACGGCTTGGGCATCAGCATCAACCTATCGTCATTCTGATATGCGTGGTGGTGCTAATGGCGCACGAGTTAGACTTGCACCGCAAAAAGATTGGGCTGTGAATCAACCTGAGCAATTAGAGCAAGTGTTATCTGTATTGACAACGATTCAGCAAGATTTCAATCATGTTGCATCAGGTAATAAAGCGGTCTCTTTGGCTGACTTGATTGTATTGGCTGGTGGTGTTGGTATTGAAATGGCAGCGCAAAAAGCAGGACATCAACTTGTAGTGCCATTCACGCCTGGTAGAGCGGATGCGAGCCAAGAAGATACGGATGTTGAATCTATTGGTGTGTTAGAACCGGAAGCGGATGGTTTTAGAAACTATATGAAAGCTAAATATAGTGTTTCTGCCGAAGAGATGTTGGTTGATAAAGCACAATTGATGACCTTAACCGCACCTGAAATGACGGTATTAATTGGTGGAATGCGAGTATTAAATGCCAATACTGACCATTCACAACATGGCGTCTTTACGGATAAAGCGGAAACGTTGAGTAATGACTTTTTTGTGAATTTACTTGATATGGGCACCACGTGGAAAGCGGTGTCTGATGAAGACGATGTCTTTGAAGGGCGAGATCGTGCGACAGGACAGCTTAAATGGATTGGCACACGGGTTGATTTGATTTTTGGATCAAATTCTCAATTACGTGCTTTGTCTGAAGTGTATGCTTGTGCTGATGCGGAACCTCGTTTTATCAAGGATTTTGTTTCAGCTTGGGTCAAAGTGATGGAGTTAGATCGTTTTGATTTAGCCTAATGTTCAGATGATGCGTAATGTGTCATGATGATAATAGATTGCCCGGTAAATGATTTACCGGGCTTTTTTTATTTCGTTAATGAGTAGGTGGCTCAATGTACAGTGATGAAGATTTAGCTGCAGCGGTTAAAGCGGGTGTTTTACGAGAATCAGATGTATCAGATTTCCGAGATTTTATGCATTCCACATATCAAGGTGTGGCTGATGAAGAGCGTTTTAAACTCTTAAATAGTTTTAATGATATTTTTGTGGTGCTTGCCTGCGGTCTCGTACTTTTCCCTTTATTGTGGTTGTTTGAAGATATTAATTTATCATTGGCTTATGCTATTTTTGCTGGCGGATCTTGGCTTTTAGCTGAGTTTTTTGTACGCAAGAAAAAAATGGCATTGCCTGGCATTGCATTGATGATATCGTTTGCTGGTGGGATCTTTGCATTGGTGCAAACGTTGACAGTAGCAGATAATGAGACTAGTGCAGGATTGGCCTTTTTAGCTGTTGTATTGGCAGCATATTGTCATTGGCGCCGCTTTAAAGTCCCCATCACAGTTGCGGCAATCACGGCAGCGATAGTCGGTGTGTTGGCCTCAATAGTATTGCAATTATTTCCGAATGTAGAAACTGTCTTTCTGGCTGTGGTGTTTATATCCGGTGTGATTGTGTTTGCATTTGCCATGTCATGGGATAAACAAGATACACAACGTGTTAGCTATAAAACAGACGTGGCTTTTTGGTTACATGTTTTAGCTGCACCATTGATTGTTCACCCCGTTTTTTCAGGTCTTGATGCCGATGGTGGTCAGCAAAGTATCGTTATTATTTTGCTCTATTTGGTCTTAACATTAGTGTCTATCGTGATAGATAGGCGAGTATTTATGGTGTCTGCGTTAGGTTATGTCGTTTATGCTTTATCTTTATTATTAACGCAATATGGCACGATTGGTAATCAACTTGGTTGGACAGCGGTGATAGTTGGGTTGTCATTGTTGTTAATGTCGGCTTATTGGCAAAAAATTCGGATAAAATGCGTGTCATTATTGCCGAAAAGGGTGAGACAATATTTACCTGTGACGGTGGAATGATAACTGCGTCATTCAGTCATATTGAGCATTATAAGATTTTTAAAAAAGGAGAGTAGTATGTTTACATGGGCAAAAAAATGGGTTCTATATAGCGGTATTTTAATGTTGAGTTTGATGACACAAGCCCAAGCACACTGCCAAGTTCCGTGTGGTATTTATGATGACCATATGCGAGTGAAAACGATGTTAGAAGATGTCGCGACGACAGAGAAAGCGGTTAAGATGATGGAGCAATTGTCGGCCAAATCTGATATACAATCACAAAATCAAATGGTGCGTTGGGTCATGACCAAAGAACAGCATGCTCAAAAAGTGATTGATACCATTAGTGATTATTTTTTAACACAACGCGTCAAACCAAAACAGGTTGATTATCCAACTCGTTTGGCCAAACACCATAAAGTGATTCTCGCTGCCATGAAAGTAAAACAACAGGCTGATATGACAGCCGTGACAGCTTTACATGACAGTGTTATGGCTTTAGCGCCTTATTACCCAGAACATAAGCACTAAAATTTAATCTTGGTCTGGCTGCTCTTGATCTTGTTTGAGAGCAGCTAAGACTTGTTTCATATCGTCAGGTATATCGACTCTCCAAGAGACATGTTCACCTGTTTTTGGGTGAGTAAAGCCTAATAAACCTGCATGCAATGCTTGGCGTTTAAATTGTTGTAAAACACTTAAAAATGCTTGGCTCGCACCTTTAGGAAGTTTTAACCGCCCACCATAGACTGGATCGCCCAATAGGGGATAACGGATATGAGCCATATGGACGCGGATTTGATGTGTACGCCCCGTTTCTAATTTACAAGTAATGTGGGTATGTTCGCGGTAACGGTGAACGACACGATAATGCGTTGTTGCCGGTTTACCGGACGTTGTAATCGCCATGCGCTTTCTGTCGATATGGTGACGACCTATCGCTCCTTCAACTGTTCCACCGGCGGTCATCACGCCGACAACAATCGCTTGATATTCTCTTTGAACCGTTCTTTCTTGCAACTGTGTGACCAAACTATTGTGAGCTAATAATGTTTTCGCAATCATCAATAAGCCTGTTGTTTGCTTATCAATTCTATGGACGATGCCGGCTCTTGGAATGTGTTCTAATGCGGGACAATGGTGTAATAAGGCGTTGACCAAAGTACCATCGTGATTACCTGCACCTGGATGCACGACCATACCAGCTGGTTTATTGATGATTAATATGTCGTCATCTTCGGCTACGATATCTAAGGCGATAGGTTCGGCTTGCCATGAGGTCTCTTTTTCAACTGGGCTTGCTGTGATCTGGACTTCTTCTCCGCCCCATACGGTGTCTTTAGGTTTTAATATTTTGCCATTAACTTCAACATGACCTGCTTTTATCCATTTAGTGAGTTGACCACGAGAATAATCTGAAAAAGTTAAAGCTAGTGCTTGATCAAGCCGAAGGCCGGCACAATGTGGTTCTAAAATATTTTTTAGGTTTATAGTATTTGACATAGTAAAAAGGCAATAAGAGCGGACAATGATTATAACTGATGCAGTCAAAATAACCGACAAATGGCGAGATTATTTACATGTAAATAGGTCATTTAGCACAATGAGTATTTGAAAAGACACGATTTTTTTCGGCCAGACAACCGGGGCTTGATTTTTATCTCAGAAGTTGCTAGTGTGACAAAACGGTTATTTTTTATAGATAGCCAGAGAAAAGGGGATAGTCAATGAGAAAGGATTATCTCAGTATTAATTTGAATGAAGTGAGTTTTTATGTCTGAACGTGTAGTTGGAAGCGTTAAGTGGTTTGACGCAGCAAAAGGTTTTGGTTTTTTAGAACGTGAAGGTGGCGATGATGTTTTTGTCCATTTCCGTGCCATTAAAACTGAAGGTTTTAAAACCCTAGATGAAGGTCAACAAGTCGAGTTTACCGTCACTAAAGGCGATAAAGGTTGGCAAGCTGAAGATGTGGTCCCTGTAAGTTAAATATTAGCTTGATTGACACAAAGGGCAATAAAATGTTGCCCTTTGTGTTTCTTTATAATGTTGGATGATGCTTCCGCAATGGAGGCAAGGTTCGTCTTTTCGTCCATAAACATTCAACTGCTGAGCAAAATAGCCTGGTTTGCCATCTGATTGGGTGAAGTCTTTGAGTGTTGTACCGCCTGCTTTAATCGCTTTTGTTAATACGCACTTTATCTGTGTCGTTAAGGTATCGTATTGTTGTTGCGTTAATGCTTGAGCTGGTGTCTTAGGATGGATTCGTGCAAGAAATAAACTTTCATTAGCATAAATATTACCAACACCAACGACCACTTTTCCATTCATAATTAATGTTTTAATGCTGCAACGTTTTCCACGACTCTGCTGGTAAAGGTATTGACTATTGAAGTCTTTTTCTAATGGTTCAGGGCCCAGATGGCTAATTAGAGGATGTTCACTAATAGCATCGGATGTCCATAGAATCGCACCAAAGCGTCTTGGATCGGTATAACGCATTAGTCGGTCATTATTGAGAATAATATCAACATGGTCATGCTTGTTAGGCGTATTTGCCGCTGCAGCAGGTAATACACGTAAACTACCCGACATACCTAGATGAATCAGTAAGATCCCGTTCTCGCACTGGAGTAAAATATATTTAGCTCGTCTCTCGACATGTTGAATGACTTGTTTGTTTAGCAGATCTGGAAGATCTGGATCGATAGGCCAGCGTAATGATGGTTGCCTGACGATAACTTGCTGAATCTGTGTTTGTTCAAGGTATGGTTTGATTCCTTGGCAAGTGGTTTCAACTTCAGGTAACTCAGGCATAACTACTCTATAGGCAATAATAATTGTTGATAAATGGCGTGTGGAAATTGATAAACCAAACCAGCGTTGAAGTTGGTGATCATAACATTATTACTGTCTATCTTAATGGCGAGTTCACTTTTCCCATGTTTGGTGTTCCATGACGCATTGATGTTGTTTTCAGTGTTATGGTATTGAGATAAAGGTATGACTTGCATCGCTTGGGCATAGTGCCAATGGTCAATCAAAGTGGTTAACTTATCCATTGAACGCGGAGGAGAGCTGTGCCATTGCCCATCTATTTTATTGAGTGTGATGGTTTGATCGCTGATTTGACCTTCTTGTGTTAGAGGCAGTGTTAATGAGGTCAGTATCGTATTTTTAGCTAAGAGCTGATTATCGATAAAATTAGTTGCTGCGCTGTTGAGCAAGGGATAAACAGTATCTTCTAATAAATAAAGTTTGTTTTGGTGACGGACATAACGGTAATGATGGAGTGGATCAATATCGCCGAAAATAAAGCGAGAGTGATTCAGTATTAATGACATGCTGTGTTCATGAAAGCCAAACACGGTCATATCCTGCTCTGGTTTAATAGTTTGTTGTCGATAGATTGGTTGCGACAATAATGATAGTAATAATTGAATACGAGTGTGATTGGCGGGTGCTGAAAAAGGGGAGTCGATTTGCCAATGCGCATTGTGTTGAATGAGATTTAATGCGGCATGGCCATTTTTTTCTATCGTGATGATGTTGATGTCATCAGGATGTATTGTGCTAATGCTTTGGAGCGGCTCATCAATAACATCTTGGTTTAAATAAAAATATAAACCTAATAATACTGAAAATAATACTAGGTTAATGACAAAGGCTTTTTTCATTGGCGGCGCCTATACCACCAGAGTCCAAGCCCAACTAGTAATAATAAGGCAGGTAGGACGACAAAAAAACCAAGGCCAATAAATAAGGAGGCAGTATTACTGAGATTAAGTTGATTATCTGTCGTGTGTTTGACGGGAATATGAATCAGTGCATCATCTTGTGCAAGCCAATCCATGAGCGCGATGCCGAGCTCAGAATTAGAGGCATTGCCTAAAAAACTATTGGATAAAAAGTCGCCATCACCAATAACAGCAATACGTTGTTGAGCGCTTGTTTTTGAGCTTAAAACGTAGGCTAAGTTAAGTGGCCCCATCATATCTCCATCATCTGAATAGGTGGCTTGTTGACTAGGATTACGATCACTCCACACATTATCTGGTGTCGTTAATAGTGCGTCATAATGCCATTTATCAACGGCAGACAGGACTGACATAGCTGTTGCCTGTGGGAATAAGGTGACGCTAGAAACTGCTTGGCTGATAGGATGTTGAGCATAATCTGTTACTAATGCATTCAATGGATCGGCTATACCTAGAAAAGCAGTATTGGGATCAGTGATGGTCCCTGGAATCATTTCCAGACCTAAGTATTCGGCTAAAGCATTCAGTGATTCAGGCTGGTCTGGCTCAGTTAGCCACAATAAATTACCGTCATCATCGAGATAACGTTGGATGATGGCGATTTCACCTTCTAGCCAGTTTGTTTGCGGGCTTGCTATGATGACAGCGGCCGTATTTTGAGGGATATGTGGGTGAGTGACTAAATTAATGGACTTAAGTTTAAACCCTTTTTGTTTGAGTTGGTCTGCCCATAAGCTCAGATTAAAGTTAGCTTGGTGATCAGGGCGGCGTTCGCCATGACCCTCAATAAATACCAGCCACTTGTCTTGCTCTCGCGTCACGGCCATGATGGCATTGGTAATGGATTGTTCGGACAAATCAAAGGTATGCTGTTGGCGTTCCCCTTTTGAAAACACTATCTCACCTTGTTGTTGAATATTGTGTAAGCGAACTAAATCTGGAGAAAAGTCAGGATCAATATAATGGATGGTCAGTTGATTTGAGAGAGATTGGTAGCGATTCAGCAAGTTGACGATGCTTTGACGATAATCATGGTTAGGACTAATAAAGACTTGAATTGTTACGGGCTCGGTCAATTGACTGACAAAGTCTTGTGTCGTGTTAGATAAGCTATGGCGTTGATTACTGGTAACGTCAAATGGCGTATCGCTTTGTATTGCTAACTGAGATAATAAAACGGCGAATGCAATTAATAAAGCATAAAAAATACCATTTTGTAACTTGATATGGCGTTGTGTTTTCCGGTTCAGTTTCATATTAATTAAGACGCTGATCGTTGAGCTTATGAATGGTCAACGCTAAAAAAAGTGCAATAATAATCAGATAATAAGCGATATCTTGACTATGAATATCACCTTGAATAATACCGCTAAAATGACTGAGTAAAGAGAGCCAGCTTAACCAACTGTCTTGAGCTGTATTGCCGGCCCAATCAATGATCCATAATAAAAAAAGAACACTAAAAGTAGTCATGGCGGCCACAGCTGGGTGCTGAGTAAGAGACGATAAAAATAATCCGATGGCAGTAAAACTTGCGACAAGTAAGAATAAGCCACCTAAACCAGCAAACAAGGCATAGTAGTCTAACTCTGTAGCGACGGATAAAGAGAGCGGCATGAGTTGCGTGATGCTTAATAAGATAACAAAAAAGCCTAATGCCCCTAAATATTTTCCTAGCACAATTTGGGTTGCTGATAAGGGTGCAGATAATAATAAAGGGAAACTATCATTACGGAACTCTTCTGCGAGCAAACGCATGGTAATAAGAGGCGTAATAATTAATAAAATAATAGCAGTATCAGAAAATAATGTTGTTGCTACTAATTGTGTCACACCAGGTGCACCGGGGATGGCAGCAATTTTACCTTGAACTTGCAGAAAATAATCGACGTGGCTAAGAAACAGATAAGCCAATATTAACTGTGTTAAAGCCAAAACCAACCAGGCGAATGGCGAGGCAAATAAACGATAGAGTTCATGGCGAGCTAGTGTGATCATTGTTGAGGACGTTCTTGTTGGATTATGTTCATAAACACTTCCTCTAAGGAGTGTTGTTCTGGCGTCATCATGGTTAATTTCCAATCATGGGTCACGGCTTGAGCCAAGATAGTCTGTGTTGGGTTGTGGTCTGGCTGGTAGTGTAGTTTGAAACGTCCTTCTGATAAAGCTGTTGTGGTGATAACACCTGCAATTTCTGTGAGTGTTTGTATTGCTGGCGGGGCTTCAAATTGCACTAATAAATGTGACGATGAGAGTTGTGCTTGCAAACTTTGTGTTGAGCCCTCAAACATTAATTCGCCCTGATTAATAATTTTGACCTTGTCACACAGCATTTGAACTTCAGGTAAAATATGGGTCGATAAAATCACACTATGTTGTTGGGCAATATCTTTAATCAGGTGGCGAATTTCCAGAATCTGAATAGGATCAAGTCCTGATGTTGGTTCATCTAAAATGACCACAGCAGGAGTATGGATGATCGCTTGTGCGATGCCAACACGTTGTTGATAGCCTTTGGATAAATGTCCAATAAGGCGATGGGTAACTTGGGTTAAACCACAACGTTCAATCGCTATTTCGATGGCTTGTTTTCTTTGTTGTCTTGGAATGGCATGAAGCTTGGCGCAAAAGCGTAAAAACTCTTTGACGGTGAGTTCTTTATAGAGCGGTGGTTGTTCAGGTAAATAGCCAATATGGGCTTTGGCTTGTTTAGGGTTAGCCAATAAGTCGATACCATTGATCATGATTTCGCCTTCACTGGGTGCTAAGTTTCCCGTCAGCATTTTCATGCTGGTACTTTTCCCCGCACCATTGGGGCCTAAAAAGCCTAAAACCTCACCTTGATGAACCTCAAAATCAAGTTGTTTAACAACTTGGTGTTGTCCAAAATAACGTGATAATGATTTGGCTGACAGTAGAGGGGTGCTCACGGTGTTGCTTGTAATCCTTTAGCGGTTTGACTCGCCCAATCACTGGCATCGAGATAGGCTTTATTTACTTCTGTGACGGTTAATGTCGTGGGTATATGTTTAATCGTACCTCGCTCATGAGAGCGGATAAAACTAATCAATTGACCTAAATCACCAGTACTTTCTTCCAGTGCTAGTTTAACAGACTCTGAAATGGGTAATGCCTTGAGTAAGAAGGGCATAGGTTTATTAAACAAAGCATCGGCAATGGAGAATAATCCCAACATAAATGCTGTATCGTTATCACAGCTAAATTTGGCAGCAAGTAGTTCAGCCATTCTAGCGCGAATCAACCCTGTCGTCAGTTGTTCATTTGCCATTTGACTCTCAACATTAGAAAAGACAATGATGCTCGTCCAAGACTTGATGGTATTTAAGCCTAGATAAATAACGGCTTGGCGTAATGAATCAACTTTTTTCGGTAAGGCCAATGCCGCAGAGTTGAGATAACGTAATAATTTATAACTTAAGGTGACATCTTGTTTAATGAGTAACTCGATTTCTTCGACAGTGATGCCGGGACGCTGGAGTTCTTTTAGAATTTTCAGTGCGGTTATTTTGCTATTTGGTAGTGGTTTATCATCAATGACTGTGGGCTTGCAAAAGAAATAACCTTGATAGTAATCAAAACCAAGTTGTTGGCAGAACTGGTGTTGTTCGTGGGTTTCGACCTTTTCTGCGAGCAATTTGACGTGATGTTTTTTGAGGATCTTAACATGCTCTATTAGCTCTTTATCTGATAAAGCGAGCAAGTCTATTTTTATGATCTTCGCGCACTCGATTAGGGGTTCTGTATCGGTATGATAAATAAAATCATCTAATGCGATGGTGTAACCTTCGGAGGCGAGCCGTTTCACGCCTTCGATGACCTCATCGTCAATGGCGATATCTTCTAATATTTCTAAG
The DNA here is from genome assembly GCA_024685975.1 of Piscirickettsiaceae bacterium. Lineage (GTDB taxonomy): Bacteria > Pseudomonadota > Gammaproteobacteria > Nitrosococcales > Methylophagaceae. Next base: position 265,828 of record JAIBDZ010000001.1, read on the forward strand.
ACGACTTGGTTGGGACTAAACGGGACGGGTATTTCACCTGTGATAAAAGCGCGAGTTAAATTGATGAATCCTAATTTATTATTGAGAACACGATCGATACCAAACTCTAAAAAAGTAGTTGAAATGACTTGACTAGTAGCGATATCGCCATTTTCTACGGTGACGCCTGACAGATTAGCTTGATTGCTACGAAATAATAATTCATAAGCGAATAGGTCGAGTTGCTTATCAAAAATAGGCTGCCTTGCCAAAAATAAGGTGTTGTCAGTATTTTCTAAAGACATTGTCGTCCTTAATCTGTTGTCACTATAAGGTGAGTATGGCGTATTTCAAACTCAATAGGGTTATTATCATAGCAACTTTTGTCAAAAAAAAACCTGCACTAAGGCAGGTTTTTTTAATCTTTATCGATGTTAAGAAGTTTATTTGATTTTAGCTTCTTTATACATGACATGTTTACGTACTACTGGATCAAACTTTTTAATTTCTAATTTTTCCGGCATGGTACGTTTGTTTTTATCAGTGGTGTAGTAATGACCTGTACCCGCTGATGAAACTAATTTGATTTTATCGCGCATGATATTCTCCTAAACTTTTTCGCCGCGTGCACGGATATCTGCTAATACAGTATCGATGCCTTTCTTATCGATAATGCGTAGGCCGTGATTACTGACTCTTAATTTAACCCAACGATTTTCAGACTCAACCCAAAAACGATGTGGGTGTAAGTTAGGAAGAAAACGACGACGTGTTTTGTTATGGGCGTGGGAAACGTTGTTACCAGTCATTGGACGTTTACCTGTTACCTGACATACTCTGGCCATGTTAGAACCTGCTCCTGATGGACTTTTAACTAATTAGGAAGAGCGACCAATACGCCCACCTGCATCTACAAAGCAGGACTTTATACCATAGTTAATTTATATTGTGTAATGGAATTATTGTTATGCTGGCGAAAGCCCCATTGCATTTAGCTTTTCACGAAGCAGGTGAAAATCCATTGTGCCAATTTTGCGCATGACAATTTCACCATTTGGGTCGATTAAAAAGTGGGTCGGCGTGACGCGAACACGGTTGAACGCAGCAGCAATATCGTCATTATGATCCCATGTGATAGTGTACGGTAATTGCTTTTGTTGACGCATGGCTTCGATATGTTCAGGTGAATCATATGACATTGCCACACCAATCATCGCTAAGCCTTTTTCACTATATTCTTGATACAAGGCATTAAGCTCCGGCATTTCTTGTACACAACCCGGACAGTCAGTCGCCCAGAAGATCATTAACACCGGTTGCTCGGCATATTGGCTTAGCGTGTGATGCTGACCATCAATATCTTCAAAACTGATATCTGGAGCTGCTTGTGTTTGATTGTTTTTCAACCATGTAATGGCAAAAAGCAAAATAAATAAAGTGACAATAAAAAGTAACGGTTTATTGATCGTTTTCATTGTTATATAGCTCACGAAAATGGAATGTGTATGTGACACTTATCAAGTGTGATAAGTGCCACGATAGAACAAAATTTAAGCAAATGCTGAAGGCGATTGTTGATGCCAGTCTGTTGCTTGTTGGTAACGGTGAGCGACATTAAGAATGCGGCCCTCTTCGAAATAGTTACCAATGATTTGTAAACCAACGGGAAGACCATCAACAAAGCCTGCTGGAATCGATACGCCGGGTAAGCCTGCTAAGTTAGTGCTGATAGTGTAAATATCAGCAAGGTACATCGCGACAGGATCGTCTGTTTTTTCACCTAATTTGAAGGCTGTTGTTGGTGCTGTTGGACTCATGATGACATCAACTTCTTCAAACGCCTGTTGGAAGTCACGACTGATTAAACGACGGCTTTGCTGGGCTTTTAAGTAATACGCATCGTAATAACCGGCAGACAGAGCATAAGTACCGGTCATAATGCGGCGTTTCACTTCTGGTCCAAAACCTTCGCCACGTGAACGTTGGTATAAGTCGAGTAAATCTTTAGGATCGTCACAACGGTGTCCAAAACGAACGCCATCCATACGCGATAGGTTCGATGAACATTCAGCTGGTGCAACAACATAGTATGTTGGTACAGCTAAGCCTGTATTCGGCAAGCTGATTTCATGGACCGTCGCGCCTAAGGACTCGTACATTTTAATCGCAGTATCAATGCTGGCAGCGACTTGGGCATCGAGGCCTTCACTGAAGTACTCTTTAGGTAGGCCAATTTTAAGGCCTTCAAGGCTGTCGTTTAATGTTGCTGTGTAATCTGGCACATCGCGCTCTACGCTGGTGGAGTCACGGGTATCGAATCCAGCCATTTCATTGAGTAATAAAGCGGCATCTTCGGCATTTTTAGCCATAGGGCCTGCTTGGTCTAAGCTTGATGCAAATGCAATCATGCCATAACGCGATACACGGCCATAAGTGGGCTTTAAACCTGTTAGGTTACAGAGTGATGCCGGTTGACGAATTGAACCGCCTGTATCTGTGCCTGTTGCGATAGGCGCTAGGTTAGCGGCAACAGCGGCAGCAGAACCTCCCGATGAACCGCCGGGAACACATTGTTGGTTCCAAGGGTTTTTCACTTCGCCGTAAAAACTGGTTTCATTGGATGAACCCATCGCGAATTCGTCCATATTTGTTTTGCCTAACATGACCATGCCGGCATCGTTAATTTTTTCGACGACAGTGGCATTGTAGGGCGAAATAAAATTATCTAACATTTTTGATGCACAGCTGGTACGAACACCTTGCGTGCAGAAAATATCTTTGTGGGCAAGCGGAATACCGGTTAATTTTCCGGCTGTTTTATTGCTGAGTCGTTCATCAGCTGCTTTAGCTTGAGCCAGCGCTTGATCATGACAAACGGTGATGTAGGCATTGAGTTGCTGGTTATGCTGGTCAATGCGATCAAGATAGTGCTGGGTTAATTCAACACTGCTGATGTCACCATTATGTAAAGCGGCAGAAAGTTGTGAAAGAGATTGGGTGTGCATAATAAGGCCTGATTATTCGATGACTTGAGGAACAAGATAGACGCCGTCTTCTGTTTTTGGCGCAATCGCTTGGAATTGTTCGCGCAAATCGCCTTCTGTGACGGTATCTGGGCGAAGGCGTTGTATTGCGTCTAATGGGTGCGCCATGGGCGTGATGCCCGTGGTATCTACAGCGCTGAGTTGCTCTACTAAATTAAAGATATTGTTCAAATCACGCGCATAATCAGGGATGTCGCTGTCATCAATAGCAAGACGCGCAAGGTGAGCAATTTTTTCTACATCGGTTTTATCTAAACTCATTCAAATAGTCCTAGTCCAGAGTTTTTGTTCGAAAGTAGGCAGTTTAAATGATTCGTCGCTTGCTCAACAGCCCATTGCATTGATAAAGTATCTTTTTTTATCTCTTTGGTTTTGGTTTTGGCTGATGTTTGAACGTCTACGCGGAATGTTTTCTAATGATCTTTCGATCGATTTGGGTACAGCGAATACGCTGATTTATGTGCGTGGTCAGGGCATTGTCTTGAACGAGCCTTCTGTTGTTGCCATTCGACAGGATAAAGGTCCGGGTGGCCCGCGTTCGATTGCGGCTGTAGGGGTTGAAGCCAAACGAATGCTAGGACGAACGCCGGGTAATATTACTGCGATCCGTCCCTTAAAAGATGGTGTTATTGCGGACTTTACTGTGACCGAAAAAATGCTGCAGCACTTCATTCGTAAAGTACACGAAGGGCGTTTTTTAAAACCCAGTCCGCGCGTTTTAGTGTGTGTGCCTTGCGGATCTACTCAAGTAGAGCGTCGCGCAATTCGAGAGTCTGCTGCGGGCGCAGGTGCGCGAGATGTCTATTTAATTGAAGAACCGATGGCTGCGGCAATTGGTGCCGGTATGCCCGTCGAAGAAGCCAGTGGTTCAATGGTATTGGATATCGGCGGCGGCACGACAGAAGTCGCGGTGATTTCACTAAACGGTATTGTTTATTCTGCTTCGGTACGTATCGGTGGTGATTTATTTGATGAAGCGATTGTCAATTATGTACGTCGTAACTACGGCAGTTTAATTGGTGAGGCGACGGCTGAAAAAATTAAAAAAGAAATTGGTTCTGCCTATCCAGGAAACGAAGTCAGAGAAATGGAAGTGCGCGGACGAAATTTAGCGGAAGGTATTCCGCGTAGTTTTACGCTAAACAGCAATGAAATTCTTGAAGCACTGCAAGATCCGTTATCTGGTATTGTGTCAGCAGTGAAGACAGCATTAGAACAAACACCGCCAGAGCTTGGTGCTGATGTCGCAGAACGCGGCATTGTGTTAACCGGTGGTGGAGCACTATTACGTGATTTAGATCGTTTGTTAATTGAAGAAACAGGCCTGCCAGCAATTATTGCTGAAGATCCGTTGACGTGTGTGGCTAGAGGTGGTGGTCGTGCATTAGAAATGATCGATGAGCGAGGCACAGACGTTTTCACATTTGAGTAACATTTTGACGTAAACTATTAAGACCTTTGTAGATAATGTTATTTACAAAGGTTTTTTTGTTTTTGGGTGAGCTGCAATCAAACCGTTATTTACCAATAAAGCTTCATTAAATACTCGTCTTGTATTGGCTTTTATTGCCTCGTTGACAGTATTTATGCTCGATAGTCGTTTAAATTATTTTGCGGTGATGCGTAGTCATATGGCGACAGCATTGTACCCTGTGCAGTTAGTGGCTTCTTTCCCTAAAGATATGATGGGTTGGTTTGATAGTTTTTTTCAAACGCGTGAGGATCTTGCTGAGCAAAATCGTGCGTTGCAAGCTGATAATTTATTACAAAGTGTGCGCCTACAAAAACTGGCGGCTTTAGAACGTGAAAATATGCGTTTGCATGAATTATTAGGGTCTTCATTTAGGCTGACAGAACGCGTGTTGGTCGCCGAATTATTAACGATTGATTCTGATCCTTTTTCACAACAAGTTGTGATTAATCGTGGTAAAAAATATGATGTATTTGAAGGACAGCCTGTTCTTGATGCCTCTGGTGTGATGGGGCAAGTGATGTCGGTGAGTCGGTTTTCAAGCCGAGTGATTTTACTGACCGATCCGAGTCATTCTATTCCTGTACAAATTAACCGAAATGGCTTGCGCTCTGTTGCTACAGGGCGAGGTTTAGGTAAACCTTTATCTTTGGCTTTTTTACCGCATAATGCGGACGTACGAGTAGGTGATTTATTGGTGACGTCTGGTTTAGGTGGGCGATTTCCTGTTGGATATCCCGTCGGCACCATTAGTCAAATTGAACATCCTCAAGGCAAAGCTTTTGCTGAAATCAGTGTTGAACCTGCCGCCCGCCTTGCGACCAGCCGTGAAGTGTTATTAGTCAGGCCTTCTGTGAATGCCGTATCAGTGTTAGATGATGCAGAAACAACAGAAACAACAGAAACAACAGAAACAACAGAAACAACAGAAACAACAGAAACAACAGAAACAACAGAAACAACAGAAACAACAGAAACAACAGAAACAACAGAAACGGAGGCGAGATAATGGCGAAAGTCGATCAAGCTCATGGAGGCATGATTATTTTGATTTCGGTGTTGTTTTCAATGATATTAATGTTGATTCCTTTGCCTGATATTCTCCGTTTTGCACGACCTGAATGGGTGTTATTAACATTGATGTATTGGTCGATGGCATTACCTGACCGAGTAGGTATAGGTTATGCTTGGATTGTCGGCTTGTTTATGGATGTGTTGTTAGGTGGCATGTTGGGTATTCAAGCTTTTGCTTATGCTTTGGTGATTTATTTAGTCCTACACTTTCATCTCCAATTGAGACAGTTTCCGCTATGGCAACAAGCATTGAGTTTAATGTCATTAATTTTATTAGTGCATATTGTCACGGTGGTGATGACGACCAAAGTCACGGGCTGGCAAGCATGGTTACCGGCGTTAGTGAGTACGATGCTATGGCCACTCATCTATATGTTTCTACGCGGTGTTCGCCGTACGTTTGACGTTCGTTAGGTCACATGTCCACGCGCTTTACTCTTAAAGATCCCGTTAATGAAGGTCGCCTTGTTAATGATCGATTGATTATTGCATCGATTTTGGCGGTGATTTTATTTGCTGTTTTGCTTTTTCGTCTTGGTGTTTTACAGGTACTGGAACACGAGCATTTTACTTTTTTATCCGATAAAAACCGAGTTGATATTGCACCATTACCTCCTCAGCGAGGCTTGATTTATGATCGAAATGGTGTCGTGTTAGCGGAAAATATTCCTACGTTTAGCTTGGAATTAATCCCCGAGGATGTGCCAGATTTAGCTAAAACATTGGCTGAATTGACGTCATTATTTGGTCTGACGGACGATGATCTAGCTGAAATAGATGAACGCGTAAAACAACAAAGGCGTTTTCGCCATGTGGTGATTCGACAGCGATTGACTGAAGAAGAAGTAGCTGTATTTGCAGCAAATCGACACCGTTTTCCGGGCGTCGATGTCGCTGGGCGATTAATTCGCCATTATCCTCAAGGAGCGCTATTTGCGCACACAGTCGGCTATGTGGGCCGTATTAATGAACGTGACCAAGCTAGAATTGATGAGAAAGATTATAAAGGGACACAGCAAATCGGTAAGACGGGCGTTGAGCGGTTTTATGAAGATTTGTTACATGGTGAAGTAGGATATCAGCGGGTTGAGAGCAATGTGCGTGGAAGGGTTGTGCGTGAACTGGCTTATCAACCGTCTATACCTGGTCAATCGCTATATTTACATTTAGATTTGCAATTACAGAAAGTGGCTGCGGAAGTGTTGGAGGATTATAACGGCTCTATTGTCGCAATGGATCCTAGAACAGGAGGCATTTTGGCTATGGTGAGTAAACCTGATTTCGATCCTAATTTATTTGTGTCAGGAATCAGTCAACGTGATTACGCTGAATTACGAGATTCGATTGATCGCCCTTTATTTGATCGGTCACTGCGAGGACATTATCCACCTGGTTCCACATTAAAACCTTTTGTGGCTTTGGCGGGTCTAGAGTTAAATGTGACAACAGAAAAATCGACGGTGTATTGTCCCGGTTGGTATACCTTACCGGGCAAAGATCATCGTTATCGTTGTTGGAAGTCTCATGGCCATGGTCATATGGATCTGAAACAATCTATCGCGCAATCGTGTGATGTCTATTATTACGATTTGGCGAATACTTTAGGCATTGATCGATTGCATCATTTTTTAGATCTGTTTAGTTTTGGTCGACGTTCTGGTATTGATTTACCTGGGGAAAGCAGCGGATTATCGCCGTCGAGTCAATGGAAAAAGTCGGCACGTAATCAAGTGTGGTATCCCGGTGAAACTTTGATTTCAGGCATTGGACAAGGGTTTAACCAAACTACGCCAGTACAGCTGGCTTATGCAACATCACTTTTAGCTCGAAAGGGTGAAAATACATTGCCTCAAATAGCCAGAGGGGTACGATTTTCTGATGAAGAAGAATTGAGTCTATTACCGCCTAAACAAGCAGAAAGTTTACCTGTGAAGTCGTCAGCCCATTGGCAACAAGTGATTGATGCCATGGTGGAAGTGACTAGCGGTACAAGAGGTACAGCACGACATGTTGGTGCGGGTTTACCGTTTAAGGTGGCGGGTAAAACAGGAACAGCACAAGTTTTTGGTATTAAGCAAGATGAAAAATATGATGCAGAAACATTAGAAAAACGTTTACATGATCATGCTTTATTCATTGCTTTTGCACCAGTTGAAAATCCCGAGTTTGTTGTTGCTGTCGTGGTCGAAAATGGTGGTAGTGGTAGCCGGACTGCAGCGCCGATGGCGAGAAAGATGATTGACCAATATTTTGGTGTCGAGAGTGAGGCTGAATAAACGATGTTAATTGATCATACTCATCCCGATCGCTGGAGCCTGACACAAGCGCTTAAAGTGATTCATATTGATGCTTTTTTATTGATGGGTTTATTGGTGCTATTAGGCACTGGCTTGATGGTGTTATTTAGTGCGGGTGATCAAAATACTGCATTGCTGATACGACAATTAATTCGTATGGGAACAGCATTTGCCGTGTTATTAGTGTTAGCTAATATTCATCCTGATCGCATGCGTGATATGTCGTATTGGGTTTTTGGTGCCGGCTTGATTCTGTTGCTGGCGGTGTTATTAGTAGGTGAGGAAGGTAAAGGGGCCCAACGTTGGCTTAATTTGGGTGTAGTGCGTTTCCAACCTTCAGAAGTAATGAAAATTGCAGTGCCGTTATCAGTTGCTGCTTTTTTAGCGGATCGTCCATTGCCTCCAACATTTTCTCGCTTAAGCATTTGTGTTGCTATGGTGGCGATTCCTGCCTTATTAATTGCGAAACAACCTGATTTAGGAACGGCATTGCTTATTGCTAGTTCTGGACTAATTGTTATTTTCTTAGCTGGTATTTCATGGCGCCTTATCGTGAGTTTTGTTGTGCTTGCGGCATCAGCTTTGCCTGTTTTATGGTATGTCATGCATGATTATCAGAAACAGCGGGTGTTAACATTTTTAAATCCTGAGAGTGACCCATTAGGTTCGGGTTATCATATTATTCAGTCAAAAATAGCGATTGGTTCGGGTGGTCTGTTTGGGCGGGGCTGGTTGGAGGGAACGCAATCTCAATTGGCTTTTTTACCTGAGCGAAAAACAGATTTCATTTTTTCAGTCATCGCGGAAGAATTCGGTTTGGTTGGGGTGGGTTTACTGTTATTGTTATATTTAATTGTCGCTGGACGCGGCTTATATATTGCGTCTCAAGCACAAAGTAGTTTTGCACGATTATTAGCCGGCAGTATTTCGCTGACTTTTTTGGTCTATGTTTTTGTTAATGTTGGGATGGTGACAGGTTTATTGCCTGTTGTTGGTGTGCCATTACCGTTAGTGAGTTATGGGGGAACATCTATGGTGACCTTATTGGCTGGCTTCGGTATCCTGATGTCTATCCATACTCACAGAAGGATGATGAGCTCTTGAAACGATTATTGTGTGGTATTGCCTTTATGTCGGCTTGTGTGTCAACGGTTTATGCTAATCCTGCGTTACCAGGGTTAACAGCATTCATTGATGAGATGCATCAGACGCATGGTTTTAATAAAGCTGAGCTTGAGTCAACATTTGATGAGGTTCAGGTTAAAGATTCTATCTTAAAAGCGATTGCTCGCCCTGCTGAGAAAAGTAAACCTTGGTTTGATTATCGTAAGATTTTTATTACTGACAAACGTATTAATGGTGGTGTCAATTTTTGGCATGAGCATGAGTCTGCATTGACGCGTGCAGAAGAGGAATATGGCGTCCCTGCTGAAATTATTATTGCTATTTTAGGCGTTGAAACAAGTTATGGTGGCAATGTAGGAAGCTATCGTGTGATTGATGCGTTATCGACATTGGCTTTTCGATACCCACCTAGAAGCCCATTTTTTCGTAAAGAGCTTGGCCATTTTTTACAATTAACACGTGAAGAAAATATGTCCGCATTGAGGCCGATAGGATCGTATGCTGGCGCGATGGGGTTGGGACAATTTATGCCGAGTAGTTATCTTGCTTATGCAGTTGATTTTGATCATGATGGCCATCGGGATATCTGGACAAACCCTGTCGATGCGATTGGTAGTATTGCGAACTATTTAAAACGACATGGTTGGCAGCGTGGCGAAACGATTGCACATAAAACACAGGTTGAAGATGGCATTCCTACGGATTTACTAGAAAAAGGCACAAAGCCGAGTCTGCAACGTCATGAGCTAACGGCACAGCATGTGTCCTATCAAACACTTCCATCTGATGCGGATAAAGTGGCTTTAATCACTTTAACGCAAGAAGAAGGTGAAGAGTATTGGCTGACACGACAAAATTTTTATAGCATTACGCGCTATAATCATAGTCGTATGTATGCAATGGCGGTGACACAATTAGCAGAATTAATTCGCCAAGGTTACACAACAAGCAATGATGATTAAACAAACACATCGTGTTGTTATCGCGATCTTTATAGCGCTGCTCTCTGCCTGTAGTAGTTGGGTTGATAAAGGGGATGGGCCACCTAGCACTCCGCCTGGAGATCTAACGGGCACACCTGATGCCGTCCCGAAAGTTGAACCTGTGAGAGCGGCTAATCAAAAGAGTTATGTGGTATTCGGCAAACGTTATTATCCTATGTCGTCAAATGCTGGCTACCGTGAAAAAGGCGTTGCTTCTTGGTATGGCAAACAGTTTCATGGTAATCCCACTGCGACAGGGGAAAAATATAATATGTATGCCATGACGGCGGCACATAAAACCTTGCCGTTACCAAGTTATGTGGAAGTACGAAATCTTGATACGGGACGTAAAATTGTTGTTCGCGTGAATGACCGTGGCCCTTTTCATGGTGATCGTATTATTGACTTGTCTTATGCTGCAGCGAGTAAACTAGGCATTGTTGGTAAAGGGACTGGACGAGTAGAAGTTGTTGCGGTGGATGCGAGAAACTATCCTGCGACGCAATATGTTGAAAAAACGCCGACCGTCAAAGTAACACCGGTGCCTAAAATACAGCCTACAACTTCAGTTGCAATGACGAAAGTGTCACCGATTAGTACGACTATGGCACCTTCTGTTTATTTGCAGATTGGTACTTTTAGCTCTTTGGCGCGAGCTGAATCCTTAATGAAGGATGTTGCTCGTCATGTGTCGTCGCCTGTTTTTTTGATGCCTTTGTATCAATCGACCGGCGCGTTGTACCGGGTTCGTGTGGGACCTCTTGCTTCTGTTGATGCAAGTGAAGAGCTCGCCAGAACATTACAATCTTTGGGTGTGCGTGATAGTCACGCAGTAGTGGAATAATCAAATTTTAAGAGTGTATTAATGTTAAACAGATTTCAAATCTATGTGATTTCGTTTTTTTTCCTGTTAGCAGGGCAAAGTTTTGCGGCAGTGACGCCAACACCAAAAGCACCAGATGTAGCGGCAAAATCTTATATTATTCAAGACTTTCATAGTGGTGAAATATTAGCCGCCAATAATGCCAATCAGAGATTGCCTCCGGCTAGTATTACCAAATTGATGACGGCTTATGTCGTCTCACATGAATTACACGCTGGCAATATTGCGTTAGATGATGAAGTGTTAATCAGTGAAAAAGCCTGGCGCATGGTCGGATCTCGAAGCTTTATTGAAGTAAATAGTAAAGTTTCAGTGGAAGCCTTATTGCGCGGTATGATTATTCAATCAGGTAATGATGCAGCCGTCGCCTTGGCTGAACATATTGCAGGAAGTGAAGAGACTTTTGCGCAAATGATGAATCAATATGCTCAACAATTGGGCATGGTAAATACCAATTATAAAAATGCGACAGGCCTGCCTGCAAAAGATCATTACACAACAGCAGAAGATATTGCGATTTTATCGGCGGCGGTGATTCGTGATTTCCCTGAGCATTATGCTTGGTATGCAGAAAAAGAATTTACCTATAATGACATTACACAACACAACAGAAATAAATTGTTATGGCGTGATAAAAGTGTTGATGGCTTAAAAACAGGCCATACAGAAGAAGCGGGTTATTGCCTTGCTGCGTCAGCAGTTCGAAATGATATGCGTTTGATTACGGTTGTGTTAGGGACAAGAAGTGAGAATGCGCGAGCTCAAGAAACACAAAAATTGCTTAACTATGGTTTCCGTTTTTTTGAAACCCATGATTTGTATCAAGCAGGGCAACAAATCGCGGACAGCAAAATTTGGAAAGGGGAGAGCAGTGTTGTTCGTTTAGGTTTAAAAGACGCATTGACGATTACGGTGCCACGGGGACGTTATCAAGAGTTAGTGGCGACAACATCTATTCAAAAACCGATTGAAGCCCCTGTCATGGCTGGGCAAGTATTAGGACAAGTTAATATTCATTTAGCAGGTGAATTGGTCGCGTCAAAGCCTTTGGTTGCGCTAGATACCGTTGAAAAAGGGAGCTGGTGGCGTCAGTTGTTAGATATGTTATTGATGCTGATTTGGGGATAAATAATGGCCGAAGTGTTTGTTAATGGTCAGTATCTCGATGCGGATAAAGCGCAGGTATCAGTATTTGATCGTGGCTTTTTATTGGGTGATGGCGTGTATGAAGTCATTCCTGCTTATCAAGGCAAACTGTTTCGCTTAGGTGGACATTTAACCCGTTTAAAGCGTAGTTTAGCTGCGGTTAAGATGGATAATCCCTATACAGATAAAGAATGGGGTGAGGTGTTAACCACGTTAATCGCACACAATGGCGGCGGCAATCAGGCTATTTATTTGCAGGTGACCCGCGGTGTGGCACCTAGAGATCATGTTTTCCCTGAAGGCGTGAGTGCTAGTGTTTTTGCGATGAGTAATCCTTTGCATGCCTTGCCTGAGTATTATCATCGAGATGGTGTGAAAGCGATCACGTTGAGTGATACACGTTGGCAACGATGTGATATTAAGGCGATTAGTTTGTTACCCAACAGCCTATTAAAACAAGAGGCGAAAGAAGCCGGTGCGGATGAAGCGTTATTGATTCGTGATGGTTATTTAACCGAAGGTGCTGCGAGTAACGCTTATATTGTTATGGATAAGGTGATTTATACTGCGCCACAAAGTCCTAAGATTCTATCGGGTATCACAAGAGATGTTGTCCTAGAGCTAGCTGCTGAAAAAGGACTGACTGTGATTGAGTCGGCAGTGAGTGAAACAGATTTATTAGCGGCAGATGAAGTGTGGATCAGTAGCTCAACAAAAGAACTTGTGCCGGTGACGCGTGTTAATGATCAAGTCATCGGCACGGGTGTTCCCGGGCCGCTATGGCGACAAATATATGATTTATATCAACAAGTAAAATTGCAGGAGACATCATCATGACGGAAGAACGTGATACGTTAATTGAGTTTCCCTGTGATTTTAATATTAAAGCCATGGGGAAAACGTGTCTTGAGTTCGATGAAACAGTGAAAAACATTGTGAGCGAACATGTCAGTATAGATGAAAGTGCCATGACTTCTCGCCAAAGTTCTGGTGGCAAATACACATCAATTACGGTGACCGTGCATGTGACAAGCCAAGTACAGCTAGATACTATTTATCGTGCATTAAGTGGTCATGATTTAGTAAAATACGTGTTATAAACCGATGCTGGTGAAGGATTTAGGCCATGTTGCCTATGAACCGACTTGCCAAGCAATGCAGGCTTTTACACAAGCTAGGGTCGCGGAAACAGAAGACGAGTTATGGTTGCTTGAACACGAGGCCGTTTTTAGTCAAGGTACCAATGGTGATGCAGAGCATATTTTGCAGACCAGCTCAATTCCTGTCATTCAATCTGATCGAGGTGGACAAGTTACGTATCATGGTCCAGGCCAGCTGATAGCCTATACTTTATTTGATTTGAAGCGCCGACATATAGGTGTTAGAGACATGGTACATCGTCTTGAGCAGACGGTCATTGATGTGTTGTCGTTGTACGCGATTTCATCTTATGCTGATCCTGATGCGCCGGGTGTTTATGTTGATGGTGCTAAAATAGCTTCTTTAGGCCTGCGTGTAAAACGTGGTGCGTGTTATCACGGTATTAGCTTAAATGTTGATATGGATTTGAGCCCATTTTCATTGATTAACCCTTGTGGTTATCAAGGAATGAAGATGGTCGATATGAAGACGCTGAATTCGATGGCCACGATGGATAAAGTGAAAGAACAATTTGTTGACTGTTTGTCAGCTCAGATGTCATAAAGAGGATATATGTCGGAAATTAATTCAACGACGCGTGATGTACGCGCATTAAAAGGTGAGTCAAAAGTAGCTCGTATTCCGATTAAAGTTGTGCCTAGCGATCCAAAGCGTAAACCAGAATGGATAAGAGCTAAGGCTCCAGTTACGCCAGAAGTTATCCGCTTGAAAGCATTATTACGTGAACATAATTTAAATACCATTTGTGAAGAAGCGGCTTGTCCTAATTTGGGAGAGTGTTTTACTCACGGTACGGCAACTTTTTTAATCATGGGTCAAATCTGTACGAGACGGTGTCCTTTTTGTGATGTTGCTCACGGTAAACCAGATCCGTTAGATCCTAATGAACCTGCTCATTTAGCTAAAACAATTGCTGCAATGGCACTTAAGCATGTCGTGGTGACATCGGTTGATCGCGATGATTTGCGTGATGGTGGAGCTGGACATTTTAAAGCATGTATTGAAGCGATTAGAACGCAATCGCCTGAGACTAATATTGAAGTATTAGTACCTGATTTTCGTGGTCGAATGAATTTGGCCTTAGATGTCTTAGCCGATACGCCGCCAGATATTTTTAATCATAATCTTGAAAGCATTCCTCGGCTTTATAAAGCCGTGCGACCGGGCTCTGACTATCAATGGTCTTTGGATTTAATCCAACAATTTCAACAATTGCACCCAGATGTACCGACTAAATCAGGTTTGATGTTGGGTTTGGGTGAAACAATGGATGAGATTAAACAAGTCATGCAAGACTTGCGTGATCATGGTTGCCGAATGCTAACATTGGGACAATATTTACAACCGAGTCGTCATCATCTAGCGGTAGAGCGTTTTGTGACACCAGCTGAATTTGATGAGTTGGCTGAAGTTGGAAAAGCAATGGGGTTTGAGCATGTGGCCAGTGGCCCGATGGTACGATCCTCTTATCATGCCGATTTACAAGCGCAAGGTGAGCATGTTAGTTAGTGTGTCGAGCTTAGCTATTGTTTTTGTTATAGAAACAAGGTTAACCGTGACCAAGTCAGCGTATCACGTATAATGATGCCATGAATTTGAACCCCCAAAGACAGAACGTGAGGTCATAGGATGAGTGATTTTTTACCCGGACTAGAAGGCGTAGCTGCTACAAAATCAGCGATTTCTTATATTGATGGCGAACAAGGCTTATTATCGTATAGAGGCTATCCATTAGAGGAGCTAGCCGCTAATAGCAGTTTTGAAGAAACAACCTTATTACTCTTGGATGGTGAATTACCGTCTGCGACAGATTTGGCTGGTTTTACGAACAAGCTACGTGGCCATTATCGTACTAAATACCATATCCGTGAAATGATGCGTCATTTCCCTTCGACAGCGCACCCGATGGATATGCTGCAAACGGCGGTATCGAGTTTAGGTATGTTTTACCCCGGCACAGAATGTCTGACTGGTTCTGGTGTGTGTGAAGATTTGAACTATGTGCGCAATATGACGGTGAATATCATTGCTCAAATGGCACCGTTAGTCGCGATGTGGGAACACATTCGAAATGGTTACGATCCGATAGAGCCTCGTGAAGATTTATCTGTTGCAGAGAATCTGTTGTATATGTTTACCGGCAACGAACCTGATCCTATGATGGCTCGTATCATGGATGTGTGTTTGATTTTGCATGCTGAACATACTTTAAACGCTTCCACATTTTCTGCTCTAGTATCAGGTTCAACATTAGCGACACCTTATAGTGTGATTTCTGGTGCTATCGGTACTTTATCTGGACCATTGCATGGTGGCGCAAACTCTAAAGTCGTCGAAATGCTACGAGATATTGGTTCAGCTGATAATGCTGAAAAATGGGTTGATAACGCGTTAGCCCGTAAAGAAGTTATCTGGGGAATGGGTCACCGTGAATATAAAGTGAAAGATCCTCGGGCGACAATTTTGCATAATTTAGTAGTAGAGTTGATCGATGATCGCGGCAGTAGTTTAAATAGCAATTTCGAAACAGCGATGCGTGTCGAAGAAATCTGCGAGGATAGGTTAGGGCATAAAGGCGTTTATCCTAATGTCGACTTTTACTCTGGTATTTTATATACCGAAATGGGCATTCCAGAAGACCAATTTACCGCTTTATTTGCGGTAGCACGTTCAGCTGGTTGGCTTGCGCATTGGCGCGAACAAATCTCAGATAACCGTATTTATCGTCCAACACAAATCTATATTGGTAGCGAAACGCGTAGTTACACGGCAATGGCAGACCGCTAGTTAGTAGATAACGGTTTTACTTTGTTCGCCTTGTTGCTCTCTGACGAGGCGGGGCACAAGGTAGCCTGAAAGTTGAGTCCGTAATTGTTGAACAAGTTTGATGCCTTGTTGATCGGGCACATCGAAGTGTGTTGCTCCCTGTACGGGATCTAGTAGGTGTAAATAATACGGAATCACTCCCAGTGAAAATAAACGTTCGCTTAGCTCTTTTAAGCTAATGACCGTATCATTAATACCTTTAAGCAAAACGGTTTGATTTAATAAGCTAATATTGGCGTGTTGTAATGCCGCTAATGCGACGGCGACATCATCCATTAATTCATGACTGTGGTTGGCATGAATGACAAATGCGACAGAGAGTCGGGTTGTTGTCAGGATTGAAATTAACTCTGGTGTAATGCGATCAGGTAATACTATTGGTAATCTAGTGTGAATGCGTAAGCGTTTGAGATGTGGAATAGTATCAAGGGATTGAATTAAAGCGCTCAACTTACCATCGGACAAGGTCAGTGGATCACCGCCACTCAAAATGACCTCCTCAAGGCTACTATCTTCTTGCAAACTGGTCATTGTCTGTTGCCATTGACTCGCTAAAGGGTTGCTAGCTTGATATGGAAAATGTCGTCTAAAACAATATCGACAATGAATGGCACATGCACCAGTGGTCAGCAGTAGTGCTCTTCCTTGGTATTTTTGTAAAATGCCAGATTGGGTGATGGCTAGATTATCTCCAACGGGATCAAGCACAAAGTCATCGTGCTGAATGCTTTCATCGATAAGGGGGAATACTTGGCGTAATAAGGGATCGTGAGGATCGCCATACTGCATTTTATTGATATAACTTTGGGTGACGCGCAGTGGGAATTGCTTCAAGATGGCGTCGTTTACAGTTGTTAAACTCTTTTCTAACCCTAGTTGTTTGAGTAGCTCAGCCGGATCTTTAATGGCCTTGGCTAACTGTTGTTGCCAGTCTTGTTTTGGTAACACGGTCGGTGTTTGAGGTATCATATGAGGTTTTAGTATCTAATAAACTGACGTTGATCGTCCCTGAAAGAGGTTCTCATGGCAAGTGTAAGTACAAATCAATTTAAATCTGGCTTGAAATTCATGTTGGATGGAGACCCATGCAACATTCTTGAAAACGAATTGGTTAAACCCGGTAAAGGGCAAGCATTTAACCGTGTGAAGTTCCGTAACTTAAAAACAGGGCGTGTGAATGAGCGTACTTTTAAGTCAGGTGAAAGTGTAGAAAGCGCTGACGTGGTTGAAGTCGAATTAGAATATTCTTATACCGATGGTGAGTTTTGGTACTTTATGGATCCTGAGACATTTGAACAGCATGCTGCAGATGCGAATGCCATTGAAGACTGCAAAATGTGGTTAAAAGAACAATATGTTTACACGGTAACGCAATGGGATGGCACACCGCTTTTGGTGTCAGCACCTAATTTTGTTAACTTAGCGGTGACAGATACTGATCCTGGTTTAAAGGGCGATACGGCGGGTACAGGCGGTAAACCGGCGACATTAGAAACTGGCGCTGTAGTACGGGTTCCTTTATTTATGAGTATTGGTGATGTGTTGAAAATCGATACCCGTACTGGAGAGTATGTTGAGCGAGCAAAAGATTAAGATAAGCGCTTTACTGATGACAATATTATAAATGATGCGTTGGCAACCAACAGCAGATAAAGCAACATTAGAAAGACGGGCTCAGTTATTAGCTGATGTCCGTCTTTTTTTTGCTAAACGCGGTGTTTTAGAAGTCGATACGCCGGTATTGTCACCCTCAGCGCCGACGTCGCCCTATTTAGAGAGTTTCCAGACCGAGTTTACCCCGCTTGCAGGAGGTGAAGTACAAACGCTCTATTTACAGACTTCGCCTGAATTTGCGATGAAGCGTTTGTTAGCCGCAGACATCGGACCGATATATCAAATAGCCAAAGTGTTTCGAAATGGAGAGCTAGGCCGTTGTCATTCTCCCGAATTTACGATGTTGGAATGGTATCGCCCTGACTTTAGCTTAGATGAGCTGATGGAGGAGGTGACCGCCTTATTGAACGACGTTGTTGATATTAGTGGTGCGATTAAATTGAGCTATGCAGCCGTTTTTTCACAGTATCTAGATGTCGATATTTTCAGTTGTACTGTTGAAACATTACGCGATGTGGCATTGAAACAGATTACGAGTATTGATTCGCAGTTGTCGTTGGATTGGAATGGCTGGTGTGAATTATTAATGAGTGAAGTGATTGAGCCACAACTAGCACAACGTCAGGTACCTGTTTTTATTTATGATTTTCCTGCTTCTCAAGCTGAACTTGCCAAAGTAAAACAGGATGATGACGGGCATGCTGTGGCAGCACGATTTGAGTTGTATTTTGCTGGTGTGGAATTGGCTAACGGTTATGACGAATTATTAGAAGCGGATGAATTAACGAAACGATTTGAGCGTGATAATCATTATCGTGAGCAAATAAATAAACCTTCGATGCCGGTTGATTCGCGCTTATTAGCAGCAATGCAAGCAGGATTGCCTCCTTGTTCGGGTGTCGCATTAGGGCTAGACCGGTTAATCATGGCGGCATTAGACAAGAAAGATATTGCTTTAGTTCACAGTTTTGGTCGCGATTTGTCGTATATTTGCCACAAATAGGAGAAATATTAAGAGATAATTTGTTTTTTTACGTAGTCTACGTATTTATACTCCTCTCCTTTGTTATTCTGCTCCGCCTCTCTACGCCCTGTTTAGAGAGATACTTAAAAGGAGAGATAATGAAGAAACTAAACCTATCCATTGCGTTAGCTTTAGCAACGTCGTTAGGAATGAGCAGTGTTGCTTCTGCCGTCACTGTAGAAGAATTGGCTGCAAAATTAGATGCGTTGGCTAAAGAGAATGCAGAGTTAAAGCAACGGTTAGACCAAATCGAACATCACAAAGCGTCTGTTGATACACATATCGCTAAGCTTGAAAAAGCGAGCAAATCATTTTCATTGCCTAAAGCCGTGGTAGCAACGGATCACCAATATGGTTACGACATGTTGGATTCGACGACCAATATAAATAGTAAACAACGTCTATTGTTAGAAAGAAAAGCAGCGGGTGAATTAGACAGCAATGGTATTTATCTAAGTGGTGCTGTCACTGCTATTGCTGATTATCAAAGAAGTGATACTGATAGTAAATTTGGTTATTTAATGCGTCATCCAACCTCAAGTAACCAACGCACTAGAGAGGTCTCGGAAGCGGTTATTCATTCTGCTCAAATTGGTGTGACAGCCAACTTAGGAGATTGGGTGTCAGGTTATATCGAGTTGCTTTATGATCCTGAGCAAAGCTTCGGTTCTGGTACTTTAACAGATGTTAATCGTAACCAAGTTCAAGTACGTCGTGGTTATGTCATGTTAGGTAATTTGAAAGAGTCACCTTACTACGCTTCTATTGGTAAAATGGCGATTCCATTCGGTTTGACGGATACCGTGAATCCTTTCACAGCTTCAACCGTCTGGCATGCTTTCGGTGGTTTAGCTTATGGTTTAAATGCTGGCTATACCCATGATGGTTTAAATGTAAATGTCATGGCGGTACAAGGCGGATCACAATTCCGTGCTGCCAATGTACCCGTTGATGGTAGTAATGTACCGAGCAAGTTAAATAACTTTGCTGTTGATGCGAACTATACGTTTAATGTGATGAACGATGCAGACTTATTGTTAGGTGCGTCTTACATTAAAGGCAGTGCGTATTGCCAAGAATTCCCGATTACTCACTTCAATTCATGTGAAGAAGAGAACGGCGCTTATGATGTTTATGCTCGCCTAGATACAGGGGCTTGGCAGTTTAAGGCTGAATTAGCTCAAACAGAAGATAAATGGCCTGGTACGTTTAATCCAAGTATTCCTGAATTCGGTGCGTCGAAAGTCACTAGCTGGGATGTCGGTGCAAAATACAGTACTGCCTTTTTCGGCAAACCAACAGATTATTCACTTGAGTTTAGCCGCTTTGATGCCGGTCCAAGTGGTGCTCCTTGGGAGAAACAAGATCAATGGGTGTTAGGTATGGCAAGTTTTATTACGCCATCAGCTAAGCTCTTTGGTGAATATATCCATACTCGTGGTTATGCGCCATTGAACTTCTTGAGTGGTTTTGCTGCGCCTAATAATAATGCGACACCAAGTGATGCTGGCTCAAGTTCAGATATTTTGATGATTGGTGCGAATGTCGCATTCTAATTAATCAGTTATTATGATGACCTAGAAAAGGCGCTCAATTGGGCGCCTTTTTTATTGTTTTTCTTTGTTGTTGCATCGCTTTAATCATGCTTGAAAAACGATGGTTTAATTGTTGTTGTAGTTGTGTGTTTAGTTCGCAAGATCGCATGGCATGTTGCATACAGTCGAGCCAAAGTGCAGCATGGCGATCGTTTAAATCAATATGATGGTGTCGTCGTTCTAATAATTGAGCACTTGGAGGCTCAACGGTCAATAATGCTGGTCCGCCAAGCCAATGGGCTAATAAGCGATACAGTTTCTTTTTCGTTGTTGTTAATTTCTGAGGGTGGAGGACTCGAAGCTCAAGATAAGCGGGGTCTTTATCCATGACATCATAAAACGTGTTAGCTAATTGTTTAACAGCGCTTAAGCTACCTAATTGTTCAAATAAGCTCTTAGTCATACTGGCTTATTCCATTAAATTCGGAAGCCAGAGAGTAATGTCAGGGAAAATAATAATGAGCGTCAGTACGATCAACTGAATCACAATAAAGGGCACAATACCCTTGTAAATATCTCCTAATGCCAACATTTGTGCACTGGCTTTTAAATAAAACAGTGAAAAACCAAAAGGGGGCGTTAAAAATGATGTCTGTAAATTTAATGCAATTAATAAGGCAAACCATAAAGGATCAATGCCAAGGTGAATAGCAACAGGCGCGATAATTGGGACGACGATAAAACAGATTTCAATAAAGTCTAAGAAAAAACCTAATATAAAAATCAATAACATGCTAACCAGTAAGAAACTCCATTTTCCGCCTGGCAATTGATCAAAAATATCAAAGACTAATTTGTCCCCGCCCATGCCAACAAAGACTAAGCCGAAAGCGGTTGCCCCAATAAAAATTAAAAATACCATGCTGGTCAAACGAGTGGTTTGTTGCATTGCTTGGTTTAAATTGCTCAGGTTGAGCCTGCCATGAATAGCGGCAAGAATTAAAGCGCCTAATGCACCGACAGCAGCGGATTCTGTTGGAGAAGCTATACCAAAGAAAATCGATCCTAAAACCGTTAATACCAATAATAATGGGGGAATGAGGCTTTTGATAATAGCTAAGCCTAAATGCGTATTATTGTCAGATTGTTGTTCAATGGCAGGAGCAAAATCTGGTCTTCTCCATGCAATATAGGCGATATAGATCATATAAGCTGAAACCAACATAATGCCAGGGACAGCGGCACCGATAAATAATTGGCCAACGGGGACGCCAATAACATCACCCAATAAAATTAAAATAATACTTGGGGGAATAATTTGCCCTAAGGTGCCGGAAGCCGCGATAGTGCCAGCAGCAAGAGAAGGCGCGTAGTGATGCTTTAACATCGCCGGTAGGGCTATGACTGCCATGGTGACAACAGACGCGCCAACGACGCCTGTGGTGGCAGCAAGTAGTGCCCCGACAATAACGACTGAAATGGCAAGGCCGCCACGAACACGACCGAAGAGTCGCCCCATTGTTTCTAATAATGATTCTGCAATGCCTGAGCGCTCTAAGACCACGCCCATAAAAACAAATAATGGCACAGCCAACAGAGTGAAATTGGTCATAATGCCCCAAATTCGCAGTGGCAATAAATCAAAGAAACCTGTGCCAAGGAAAATACTGCCAAAGGCAACAGCGACTGCACCAAGCGTAAATGCAACCGGAAAACCAGCGAGTAACAAAATAAACAAAACGGCGAACATCACCAAAGCCCATATTGCCATTAGTGTTGTTCCTGTAATGAGATGAGGTGACGAATAAATTCTGCAATACCTTGTAATAGCAACAAAGCAAAGCCAATTAAGATGCTGCCTTTAATCAAATAACGGTGTGGCAAGCCACCCGGGTCAGGAGAGCCTTCGTTGTAATAGAAGGCATTTTCAACAAATGACCAACTGCTGTAGAGAATAATGCTGCAAAAAGGCAATAAAAAGAGAAGGATACCCACTAAGTTGATGATGGCGCGATGTTTGTCGCTAAGCCGTTGGCTTTGATAAAAAATATCAACCCGAACATGGCAATCGTGTTTCAAGGTATAGGCTGATCCGAGCAAAAAAATCAGAGCGAAAAAGTGCCACTGTAATTCTTGTAGTGCGACAGAGCCTAGTTGGAAAAAATATCGCATCATGACGTCGTAACAAATCACAAGCACCATAGCCAATACAAGCCAAGAGGCGAGCCGCCCGACGGATTCATTTAGCTTATCGATGGTGTTGAGTATGGTTTTTAACATAAAGATCCGCAATATATGACATCTAACCGTCTAGTTTCCCATAAACAAGGCATAAGCTCTAGTCGTAATAAAGATAATGATCAACAACTTGGTGTCCTAAAAGAAGAATATGATAAAGTACAAAGTGAAAAAATAATGGGGGTAACGATGCTTACAGTGATTTCACCAGCAAAAACGCTTGATTTTGAGTCAGCGCCGATAACAGATTGTCATACACAACCGTCTTTTTTGACAGAATCTCAACTGTTGATTGATGAGTTAAAACAACTGTCAGCGCCAGCGATTGCAAGTTTGATGAAGTTAAGTGATAAATTAGCGGGTTTAAACTTGGCACGTTATCAAACGTGGCATACGCCTTTTAGTTTAGATAATGCAAAGCAAGCGGTGCTGGCCTTTAAAGGGGATGTTTATACCGGATTAGATGCTGAAACATTAGGTGAAGCAGAGTTAGAGTTTGCCCAACAACATTTACGGATTTTGTCTGGTTTATATGGTGTGTTAAAACCATTAGATTTGATTCAACCCTACCGTCTAGAGATGGGGACTCAGTTTGCTAATGCCAAAGGTAAAAATCTTTACCAATTCTGGGGTGGACAATTGCGTGAGGCGATTGAAAACGAAGCATCAGAAAAAGGTGCGGTATTAGTCAATCTGGCGTCAAATGAGTATTTTAAAGCGCTTGAAGCTAAGAAACTCAATACTCGAATTATTACGCCGGTATTTAAAGATTGGAAAAATGGCCAATATAAAATCATCAGTTTTTATGCCAAAAAAGCACGGGGTTTGATGAGCCGATATATTATTGAGCATCAGATCATGGAACCGGAGCAGCTCAAACAGTTTGATACTGATGGTTATCGTTATAGTGCCGAGATGTCGTCAGGCGATGATTGGGTTTTTATTCGCGATCATGAAGAATGACGCGACGTTAAGCTGGTAAGGCTACTTTTTGTTTTTGATGGCTGTTACAGATTTCAAACTGGGCAATCAACGGCGCATGGTCTGACAGCCTACGCCATAAATTGTAACGTGGTCTTTCACAGCTAATAGGTTTGACCTTGCGATAATAGACGCGATCCATTTTTAGAATCGGTAACCAAGCAGGAAAAGTGCGCGCATGTGAGTTGTGTAGCATATGATGTGTTTCTTGCAGGTTTAAGTGCTCATAAAAATGCTTTTCTGCTTTTTCTCCCCAATCATTAAAGTCGCCAGCAATAATCAAAGGCGCGTCATCAGGGACATGGGCTTCAATTCGCTCACTTAAGATACGAAATTGCTGTTTACGTTCAACATTAATTAAGCCTAAATGAATGCAAATAATATGCAGTTCTTGGTCGATATTCGGCAGTCGAATGACTCCATGTAATAGGCTGCGGCTTGCCCAAGATAACGCTGATACATTGATATTTTCCCAGCGAATAATCGGATGTTTACTTAAGATAGCATTGCCGTGATGGCCTAAGTTGTAGAGGGCATTCTTACCATAGGCGATATGTGGCCAGTGGTTGCGGGCAATATATTCGGCATGCGAACAGTTGGGCCAGCCTGGTTGGGTGATTTCGTGCTGTTTATGTTCGCCTTGTACTTCTTGTAACATCAAAATATCGGCGTCAGCATCGAGCAGGGCGTCACGTAATCTAGGTAAGATAAAGTGACGGTTACCAGCGCTGAACCCTTTATGGATATTAAAGGTAAGAATTCGAAGATCTGCGTGCGACATAAATTTTAATGTAGCGTAAGTGAAATACTAGTTTTTACTTTAGCAGATATCCTTGTGCCTTAGTCAACTATTTTCATCAGCAAAATGAAGCGTTTTTAGGCGTTTTGAGTCTGATTTTTTGACCCATATCGATTATTTTAAGATAAAAGTGATTTTGAGTACGACTTTGTATTCTATGATTTTATTCTTTTTAATATCAACAGATTGATCCTTAACCCAAGCAGATACGACATTGTCTAAAGTTTCTGTGGCGCGTTTCACTCCGGCTTCAACCGCATGATCAAAACTTTTAGGTGAACTCGCAATAATTTCTGTGACTCTGGCAACGGACATAATCATTTCCTTTTAGAGATGAATGTCATTTGATTATAAAGAGTCAAACCTTAATCGAAACTGAACAAACAAGGAGGGTGAGGAGTCGGTAGTGGCGAAGAGTCATTTTTTTAGTTCCACCGTGTCAATGATATGATGTATCATATGGAAGGGCTTGCTTATTGCGAGCTGATTTATTTAATGATGAGGAATGACAACGAACGTGAAAACAATTCAATATTTTTCAGATAAAGCGGCAATCGGACTTTCTTTGCTGTGTACATTACATTGTTTGGCTTTGCCCGTTGTTTTGACGTTACTTCCTTCAATTGCAGCATTACATTTGGCTGATGAGCAATTTCATTTGTGGTTACTTTTTGCTGTCGTTCCATTGAGCTTTTTTGCTCTAATGGCGGGTTTTAAGCGCCACCGCAGTTATCGCTTATTAGTGCTTGGTGCGACCGGTATAACCCTGATGTTATTAGCCGTTATTTTAGGCCATGATTTTGGTGAAACATGGGAGAAAGGCCTGACTTTAGCAGGTGCGATGTTATTAGCATTCGGACATTTAAGTAATTACCGTTTATGTCGGCACTTAGATTGTCATTGCCATGAACAGAATGATGGGTAACACATTAGCTGATTAGACCTTTTAATGAGGTCGGTTTGCAAAGGCTTTTCTTTTTTGCTGCGCTACGAAGACATTTTTCACAAACATATTCCGCATCGTGAATGAGTTGGTAAATTAACTCGGCTTCCTTGCCGATGTCTTTTTTCTTTAATTTACACAGCGTAGTCATGTGTATTAGGCATTATTTATTAAGCTTGTCTGGAATAATAAATGTGCGAGCGCTGAGTTCTTTATCAATAAAAAACAAGCCATTGCTATCATCACCGACTAATTTCAATTTGCCCAAAATATCGCTGACGCCAGCTTCCTCTTCGACTTGTTCGCTGATAAACCAGTCTAGATGTGCCTTGGTGGCATAGTCTTTTTCTTCAGTTGCCATCGCCATTAGATTATTGATAGCAGCGGTGACTTTTTGTTCGTGTTCGAGTGTTTTCTCAAACACTTCTAAAGGGCTGCTGTATTCAGCTTGTGGAGAAGGGATAGCGCCCAAATCAACCATACTGCCGCGCTCTAAAATATAGTTGAATAAAATCATAGTATGGGCAGCTTCTTCTTGTGCCTGCATTTTCATCCAGTTTGCAAACCCGACCAATGAGCGGTGATCAAACCATGATGCCATTTGCAGGTATAAATAGCTTGAATAAAACTCATTTGAGACTTGTTTATTTAAGGATGATAGTAGGTTATCGCTGAGCACGAGATTCTCCAGTACGTGAGGTTAGACTGATTACGATGATAGTGGCGGTATAAACACGCACTTAAAATCGTAGTGATAACTTAGACAGTAATGCATCACTTTATTTAAAGCAAGTTAAAGCATAGCTTGTGTAGCTTGTTTTCAAGGCCTACATCGAAAAAGGTCTGGGTGAGATTAATTGTGGTGTGGGGACACCTTGTCACTATGGAATGATTTTTGAAATAGCGCAGCTGAGAAAAATCATAGCAAAAAGGGTTTATTTAGGTGCTTATTTGACGACTTATGTTTGTCATATGATGTTGTTATAACGAAGGCTAACAAATGCCTTAATCCCCTATGGTTTGCTAGTTATAACGGTGTGATGTGAGCGTGTTTCTTTATAAGTTAAAACGATAAAACAGGCGATGATATATAGGAGATGTTGTGTTGTGTTAATTGGTTGGTTTTGGTCTTGAAGATCACTTTGAATTGTGAAAATATGTTTGATCTCAAATAGATTGTTTTACCCAGATATACAAGGTTGTTTAGCGGTAACAGGAAAGCAATGATGCTTTTTTGTCTTAGTAAAGGAGAGGGAAAGAATGAAAAGAAGTCATGGTTTGAATTCACTGAAAGGAATTGATGCGTTTTGTACGGTTGGGCACCAACGGCAGCGTGGCGAGAATTTCGGCAGAATGTTTAATATCGCCCCATTGAATACGCCGCCGAGTGCTTTAAAGAGCTTAGGCGTCCAAGGAGGGCCTTTGGATGGCGGCACCAATGCTAATAGGTCAGATAGTGTGGGTGTTGGCGATGTTTTCTTTGGTCAATTTATTGATCATGATATTACCTTAGATGTCTCAACGAGTTTGTCAGCGACGGCGGCTAATCTTAATTCATTTCAAAATGCGAGAACACCATCATTAGACTTGGATAGTGTTTACGGGATGGGCCCAGAGGCACAACCTTACTTATATGTTCAAGATGGCGATTTTGCGAATATCAAATTGCTGACGGGTGCCGATACACCTAATGCAACTAACTTACAAAAAGAGGACTTGGCACGGGCGATTAATGGCCGTGCGGTGATTGGTGATCCTCGTAATGACGAAAATAGAATTATTAGCCAAATTCATTTAGCGATGATTCGTTTTCATAACCGCGTGGTTGATGAATTATCGACTAAATATCATGGTGCTGAATTGTTTGAAGAAGCAAAAAAACTCACGACTTGGCATTATCAATGGGTTGTGATTCATGACTTCTTAGTCAAGATGTGTGGCGCAGCGGTGGTAAAAGATATTCTAGGCAACGGTCGTCAATGCTATCAAGCAGAGCCTGGAGATGCGTTTATTCCAGTTGAGTTTTCTGTTGCAGCTTATCGTTTTGGCCATTCCATGATTCCACAAAAGATTCAAATTCAGAAAAATGAATCATCATTGGAATTATTTGGCACATTATTAGGACGTGGCTTTTCACCATTAACTGATGAAAGGGCGGTTGTTGACTGGTTAGAGTTGGTTGATAGTGATGCTGGCAGACGTGTGCAGATGGCAGAAAAATTAGATACTAAAATGGCAACAGATTTATTGAAGCTGCCTTTTATTCAACCTTCTGACGAACAATCATTAGCGACGCGTAATTTGTTAAGAGGTCAAACCTACTTACTACCTTCGGGTGAAAATGTTGCGTGGGAAATGGGACGTCCTGATGCTGAAATTGATACGGTGATGAGTAGCGCTATGGCAAAAGCGGGCAATGATATTGATTTATCGACTGGTATTCCTTTGTGGTTTTATGTGCTCACAGAAGCAGAAACCATTGGTAAAGAAGTACAAGCTAATCAATTTGAGCCTGGAGAAGGCCTAGGGCCTGTAGGCGCTCGTATTGTGGCGGAAACACTGATTGGGCTTATTGAGCTTGATGAACGATCATTTATGGCGGTGAACCGAAACTGGGAGCCAAGTGATGATTTAGGTGTGTCTACATTAGCAGAGATGCTGACTTTCTAAGTAGAGAGTAGCTATAGGCAAATTTACGGGCGGTCATGAGGCCGTTCGTAAGTTTGTTTTGTGAAGAGAGCAGAGCTAATTGGCAGGTTTGACCCTACCAATTAGCTTGTCTCAATCAGAACACTATTGCGTTCTTAGCGTTTTTGGAACTTGACCGTTATCTGGTGAGATAGCATCGTGAGGACAAGCATCCACACAAGCAAAACACCGAATACATTTTGATTCATCAATGTATAACGAGTTGTAGTAAATCCCCGATGTTTCTCTCGGTGATACTCTTGAAAAGTCTTCGACTTTTCTATTTTTACCAATTCCCATAATAGAGAAGTTAGTGGCTTCTACAATACAGTCTGCCACTGGTTTAACCAGTAGACATTCATCGCAGACAACACATTTTGCATTATCGATAACAGGTGCTGGTGAACGTGCATCTTCAAACTTATCGTAATGGATGCGACTTTCTGGTACACCCGCTTGTTTCAATACTTCAGCACCATGGTCAATCATTGGAGGAGGACCACAGAAGAAAGCACTGACTTTGTTGATATCTAATTTACCTTGAGTCAGATAGTTTTCATTGAAGTACTCTGTGACGAATCCACGAGGACCATCCCAATCACTGTCTTCAGGTTCTTCTGATAACACTGGAATGAATTCAAAATGACATTCAGGGTTCCATTGTTTTGCAATCTCAGCCATTTCTTGCTGACAATACAAATCTTCTTGTGTACGAGCACCGTAGAAGAAGTAGCAATCACGCGCTAGGCTATTGTGATTAGCATGTTCAACTAAGGCTTTAATCGCACTCATACCACTACCACCCGCTATGCAGACGATAGTGTTATCAGTTTTGTCTAAGCCAAATTTCCCCATAGGGCCACTGACAACGACATTTTCACCTGAGCGGTCTTTCTCTTGGAACCAGTTAGATAAGCCACCACCTTCAACCATACGGATGAAGAAGGTTACTTCATTAGGGTTCTCTAACTCTGGAGACTTAGCAAACGAGTATGCACGTGGACGGTCAAGGTCTTCGACTTTGATCGTGCCGTATTGGCCTGCTGTTGCTCCTAGGAATCCTTCTTCTGATTCATAAGAGACAGTCACCTCGATGGTGTCGTGGGTAAGGGGTTTGACCCGACTGATGACACCATCGAAGTTACTGACGCGTTTACGTTGAATTTCTATATTAGGTATATGAAATAAATTATCAAAAGGATCATTGAAATGATCTAATTGTGAATTTGCCATTATTCGAATACTCCTGTGTGTACTTTTTTAGCTGCTTCAAGGATTTCTTCATCGGTTGCTTCGATATCTTTGTTGCGAGGATCTTCTCTCCAACGTTTGATATATCCTTCAACACCGCCCCAACGTTTTAGAATGTCTTTTCTGACTTCATCAGTCGCTAACTCTACTTCAACAAGACATGAGTAGAATGTTGGGCTGTTACCAAAGTCAGTTAACATTTCTGAGTTCAAGGCGTTGACATTGACGCCACCATAAGTGTTACTACCTTTGAATTGTTTCTGTGTATTACAGACACCTGGTAATAACTTCTCGATGATTACGGCATGAGCGTATGTTTCACCACGGTCATTATAAATACGACATAGTTGACCATCTTGGATGTTACGTTTTTTCGCATCTTTAGGACTGATTTCCAAAGTAGGGCGAGACATCATTGCTTGAAGTCTTGGTACTTGTTGGAATGAGTCACCAATGAAGTGATGAGACGCACAACTTAAGATTTGTAGTGGGAATTGCTCACGTTTCGGATCGTCTTGGCCTTCAATTTCAGCCACATAACTTGGCATTGGATCAATACCTTGATCTTTCAATGTGGCACTGTAGATTTCAATCTTACCACTTGGTGTTGGCCAGCCTTTGTTGAGGAAGTCACGACGACTACTACTTGTATTCGCACGAGCCCAACCATTTTTCTTCAACTCTTCGTAGTCAATGCCTTCCATTAATGGATTTGCTTCACCATCGACTAAGATATCACGAATGATTTCTTCATCTGTTTGAGTGAATGCATTGTCTTCTGGGTCAACATAACCCATTTTGTCAGCAAGTTTACGGAACAACTCTGAGTTACGAAGACTTTCACCTAATGGTTCAATGACAGGTTCGTTCATACCGAAGTACCAGTTACCATATGTGGCAACTAAATCCATACGTTCTAATTGTGTATCGGCTGGTAAGACGATATCCGCATATTGGCATGTATCAGACCAGAATGTGTCATGGACAGCCATAAATAGGTCATCACGCATCATACCTTCACGAACGGTTTTACTGTTTGGTGTGCAGTTCGCAGGATCTGAGTTATAAACAAATAGTGATTTGATAGGTTTTGCAAATGGTTTGCCTTGTTCACCAAGGTGATCTCTTAATGCACTACCTAATTGAACCATGCTGATTTGACGTTTTGAAGCACGGTCACCTAAGTCTGGGCGGTGTAATTTTTCAAGGTTATGACGTAACCACATTTCTTCTAAGTTACCGAAACCTGCACCACCACATTTTTCACGCCAAGAACCAGTAATGGCTGGCAATGTTAGGATTGCACGACATGTTTGACCTGAGTTTTGATGGCGGTTTAAGCCGTAGTTAGCACGAATAACTGATTTCTTCGTTGAACCGTATTCTATTGCTAATTTCTCAATTTCACTTGCTGGAACGCCAGTAATTTCTTCTGCTTTCTCTAAAGTGTATTCAGGAAGTTGGTTTTCGATAAAGGCTTTCCAGCCTAATGTTTGTTCTTCTAAGAACTCAACATCATGCATGTTTTTATCAACGATGACTTTCATCATTGCTAATGCCATGGCTGCATCTGTACCTGGGCGAGGCTGGATATGCCAATCAGCCATCATTGTGGTACGTGTTTCACGTGGGTCAATAACAACTAGTTTCGCGCCACGTTCTTTTGCTTCACGTAAGAATGGGATAGCGTGTACACCCGTACTGACTAGGTTAGCACCCCATAAAATAATAAGATCTGCTTCTTGTGCTGCTTCATGAATAGAAGTGTCAGCGTGTGCCATACCATAAGTATGTAGGCCAGCCCACATTGCAGCAAAAATACAGATAGATTGTTCTAGACGGGCTGCTTCCATTTTATTCCAGAAGCGAGTGTCCATTGTCCAGTAACCGACCATACCCATCGTACCTGAATACGAATAAGGTTGAACTGATTCTGAACCGTATTTTTCAATCGTTTCTTTAAAGTTATCTGTAATGGTATCAAGCGCTTCATCCCAACTGATACGTTCGAATTTAGCTCCTGGTCCTTTTGGCCCAACACGTTTGTGTGGGTAGAGAACACGGTTGTCGTTATAAACATAATCAAGGTAGTGGTTAACCTTGTTACATAAATGACCACGTGTAATAGGGTGAGTAGGATCACCTTGGACTCGGATCGCTTTTCCTGTTTTATCGTCTTTTGTTACCAGCATTGAACATGAGTCTGGACAGTCATGTGGACAGACGACGTGATGGACTGAATAGCCCTCTTTTACTTCGATTTTTGTATTAGCATTCATAAAAGTTACCCCTTTTAAACTTCTGCTTTGTAGTAGTGCATGGAACAAACTGCCATTATTTTTTATTGGATAAGTTTGTTTATGTTCTGTGCTCCTTGCAGTGCAACTACCGTTCTCATAATTATTTTCGTTAAAAAATAAAGAATAGAGCTAGCACATTGCTAGCTCTATTTTTCGCTTTGACTTAAAAGCTTTTTGATACCCCAAGAACATAATGTTCTTGCCAGATTCTGGTTGTATCTTTACTTGTGTCGTAATTGGTATCATGGAAACGAAGGTCGACTTTCCAACCTTTAGAGAATGATTTCGCAATACCAACATCCCAGTAGTTCCATGGGTTGACGCGATCACTTGTGAATGATTGTCTACCGAATGTTGCTGATACGCTGTAACCATCACCTAAGTCATAGGTTGGTGTAAGTTGGTAAGAAAGACCTTTTACGCCATCAGTACCAAACCAATCATTTAGCGTTGGTACGACTTCACCAGCTAGATTCCAGCGGCCGAACTGTTTGTTTGCTTGAATATATAATTCGGTGTAATCGTAGTTATCGCCTTTCGGTTTATAACCATTGTCATATGTAGGTTCACTATTGCTGTCATTATCAACATGGTACATGTAGTGCCATAAAAGGACGTTATAGTTGATACCAGTGTCGCCAATGGTGCCAGCTTTACCAATATAAGGACCTGATTCAGCATAAACATCTGGTACTAAGTCAAACTTAACAGTAGCAGTCCAATAACCTAAATAGATGCCTGTGTCTTCGTGAGTCCAAGTGATCATGCCTTGCAGTGCTGGGATTTCACTGTTTTGTGTTTCTGAGTTACCGCGGAACATACGTTCGTTACCAATATAACCCCAGTATGAGAAGTTACCGCCCAAAAAGTCTGCGCCTTCTTCTTCTGCATAAACTGTTGTTGAGGTTACCCCTAATGCTGTTAAACCTAAAACAGCTGCTTTTAATGTGTTTTTCATGTTATTTACTTCCTTCACTTCTAAATGTCGATGTGTACTTCGGGCTTAAAGTGGTAAGTGGTCTAGAATTGGCCAGTAACCATATAAGTAAACCCAACCTGTAATTGCGACTTCAATACCAACAAAGTAAGTACCGAAGATAGTGATGCCCATTACATTAGTATTACCTTTAGCAAGTACTAAGTAGAATAGGTACCAAAGAATACCGTAAGTGACCCACTCAAATGCCCAACCCATATCGCCACCTTGGAAGGCTTTGATTGCATATGGGATAGTTGTAATAGCAACTAAAAGGCAGTAGTAACCTAATGCACGTTGGTCTTCTGCACCACGTAATGCATTAATACCGATCCAAAGATAAGTGATGGCGAAAAGTAATCCACCCGCTGATAATGGAATGTTGTTTTGAACTAAACCAAAGAAGAGTGCACCAATAAATGCGAGTACACCAACGATAAGGTTAAATACCCCAACGTCCTTAGACTCTACTTTGCCCTGAAGCCACATCGCATTGACGATGAGGATGAAACCGATAAAGAGTAATGGAACCCCTAAAAAGTGACCTGTCATAATGTATCCTTATAAGTGTGTTTAAACTGGACTAACATGTATTACTTTTTTGTTAGGTGTTAAAAAGAACTTTTGTGAATAAAAGGTAGTCACAGGTCGTGAGAATGTCGGCACCGTTATTTTGTTAAAATATATTTGAATCATATTCAACATAATTAACCCTGATGATTACTGTCTAATGGAAATCATTGCATCCCTTGCTAAGGGACGGAGCAGATGTGTTACACATAAAGAATTGATATCGTAACTAGTGAGTGATTTTTCGATTTGTCTCATTAGTAAGTAATCTCCTCTTAGCACCTACCGATCAATGAATACCTGTTTATTCATAAAATCCCGTAAACAACTTCCCACAAGCACAGTGACAAATCGCTTACGTAGGTTGAAAACTATGCCTATTTTTGGGGATGACAAATACGTAATAATACCGAGGGTATGGTACGTAAATATACTAACCAGTTAGTCGTGGCAGTAAGGCTTAAACGTTATAAATATCGGTGATAACGTATAGGTAGTCCGATACCGAAAAAGTGATGCTAATTCAGCTGTTTAATATGAAGGGTGGGTGTTTTTTCTAGTCCAAATAGCCTAATAAAAAGCTTGGTTTTTTACACGACTAAATTGCTCGGTTTTTTCGATTATTCTTATAAAAAAAATTGTCTTTTATTTGTCACAAAGGTAACAACTGTGGTTATTTGACCACTTTTTGATATAAAGAAGGGCAAATCGCGCAAAAGAAAAAAGGGTTTTGCGGGATATTAATGCTTTGTTAAATAAGCTTTGTTTATATTCATATAACTGTAAACTCGTGTTATATCAGCAAAAATTTCATTTTGCCATCATAATTAAGCCCACTTATCGAAAAAAACGATGGTGTAAAAAGTCGATTTGGACTTGAAATGGGAAAAGTTCGTATAAATCGATTTTTTCGATATATCACTTGTTCTGAATAAATTAAAAAAAGAGATAATTTCAATCAAATTGGGTCTGTTTACTCGTGACGGCCATGATGGTTTTCTTATATGTATTATTAATAATATACTTATATATATTATTGATAAGTAGATGACTCAACGCTTCGATAAGGATATAAACGGTTGCGAAACCTGACTTTTGGATAACGATAGTAAACTTACTATTTAGCCAGAATGGTTAATCTTAGATCGTCTTTTCTTAGTGTGATGTTGCTATTCTTTTCAGAGCATAGCAAACACATCATTTATTGATCAGAGAAAGTGTGATTTCGGGTATTCGATGAGGGAAATTAGGCGGCGAGATGGCCTATAAGCTTATAGAATAGATGAGAATAAGCTGAACAGCTTGCTGGAGATAGCTATATATAAGGTATATAGCCAGCTAAAAAGAATAAAACTAACAAGCTAAAACAACGTGTATTGAAGACGTTTGCACGTTCTTCCATTGCATTTATGATTGTTAGGTGCTTAATTTACCCTATTTAGCTGGCAGTTAGCCCCAGTTTTTGGCACTTCTATATAAGATATAGTTTTTTTCGGGGCTAACTATTCCATAAATGGCGTATATAGGCAAGTTTTTTTGTACCTAGAATCAGTCTAGAACGTCATTTTGTTCGGGTACAATATGAATCATGACAATTTCTTATCCGAAATTAAGCCAATCTGTACAGCGTAACTTGCCAGCTTTAGTCCGTGAGCCGCTTTCATTGCTGAGTCCATATGACGATAGTTCACATGACATTTTCTTCTGCGAGACTGTGGCGGGGAAGATGGTGTTGAAAATCTGCCGGCATGATGTGATTGAGCACTCTCAGTTTTGGTGTGGTATTAATCATTTATTTGCGGCTGATTTTCCACAGAATCTTGGGCAAGCGGCTGAAACCTATACATTACTCCGCTCGGTTGGAACATTAGCTGTGCCAGAATTAATACAAGCCAAAGCAGGGCAATTTGTATTAACACGGTTTGTGGCGGGGCAAGATATGTCACCGACATTAGCGAATCAAAGCAGTATTAGTGATTTAGCTCACCATATTAGTCATTATCATCAATATGTTCATTCTCTATGGGGGGAGCTTTTAACTCCTCAATTTCCAGCAATAAGCTGGCCCGAACGGCTGATGAATACTCTGTTATGGCTGATTCAACAAAATAAGATCTCAGTTCCTGTAACGATGATGGATGATATCAGGCAACGAATGGAGATATTGACCGAGACGCATTTTGTGCCTGTGATGCTCGACTTGAGGTGGGATCAGTTTCGTGTGATGGCAAGTGGTCAATTAGCATTAATTGATTTAGATGCCTTTGTGTTAGCGCCACCGGCTTTGGAATTGGTGTTATTAGAGTATGTCTTAACAGCTGAACAGTTTGCACAGTTTAAGACTATATATAAAGCGTCTATCCCGTGGCCTGATTACGAATTACAAAGGCCTTGTTATCAACTATTATTATTTTTGATGAATGTGCTGGGTGAGCAGGATCTTAACAAATGGATGGCACATTCAATCAATGAGCCGATGTAATCTTGACAGGTTGAGTTGCTGCATAGAGTCGACGATTAAATCAGCTTGATGATATTGAGCGAGGTTTTGTGGTGTTGCCACGGTCACAACCACTGTGGTGAGTTGAGCTTGTTTGGCTGCTTTTAGCCCCGTTACGGAGTCTTCTATTGCAATAGTATGGTTTGATCTAGCTTGTAACTGCTGCAACGTTGCTTGATAAAGAGCAGGGTGTGGTTTCCCTTTTTCGACATGATCAGCTGTTGAGATACTATGAAACATATCTTGTAAATCTAATGTATTTAAGACAACATCGACTAGATATTGGGGAGAGTTGGTTGCCAAGCCGATGGGAATATCGTTAGATTTTAACGCATCAAGCAGCGATGTTACGCCTGGTAAAGCTTGTCCTTTTCCTTTAATAAGCTGTGCAACGTGATCCATCACGTCTTGTTCGACCTGTTGATGTGACTTTCCTTGCCATGGTTGTTGCTGATACCAAAATTCGGTGACCTGACGAGTGGTCATCCGGGCTGTTTTAGCAGCATCATTAGCAGTAATGGTGACACCTAAATCGGTGAAGATGTGTTTTTCAGCTTGTTGCCACATGGGTTCTGAATCGATAAGGGTGCCATCCATATCGAAAATAACGGCATCTAACATCAGCGGTTATGACGTGGCCATGGCTGAATGATATTGTTTTTGCCAACGAATAAACCCTATTGCAGCTAACACAATATAAAGCGTGAATAACAGCGCTGTCGCATAATAAGCGGTATCAATATAAAGCTGTACTGCTGCAGCATCAATCACAACCCAATAGAGCCAGTTTTGTAATACTTTTTGCGCCATGAGCCAAGTGTTCATAACCGAAAAAATAGTAATCGACGCATCGAGAAAGGGACGTTGTGAGCTGTTTGTGATATCTAAATAATAGGCCGTAATGGCAGATAAGATCAGTCCTGTGAGGATAAATAGACCTTGCTTAAACCAAGGCCAACTATGAATCGTTAAGCTGTCTTGTTGCTGATTGACCTTACGCCATAATAAGAAACCATAAATGGCCATCGCCATATAATAAAAGTTTAATATCGCCTGCATGGGAAGCTGACCTTCCCAAAACAAAACGGTATAGATGAGCGTGCTGATGAATGCCATTGGCCAACACCAACTAGATTCTCTAGCAGCAAGCAGTATATAGGCGACACCGAGTAAGGAAGCGATGACTTCCCAACCAGACATGACAGCAAACCCGTCTAAAATAGCGCTTACCCAATCAGCTTGCATCAAGTATCCACAACATCAGCGCGATCAGTGCCGATAAACTTCATCGCGAATACACTATGGGGGAGTCTGGTAAAGACGGTTTCCATTTCAGCATCAATACAATCCATTACGTCACGATACTCCCCAAACACTTGTGTGCTTAGACTATTACGTTTGACGATAAGCTTGTCATTCATTTCAAGCTGTTTAATGAAATGTAAAATGGGCTCAACATAGTCTTCTGTGAGTGGGTATAGGCTGATGTCTAGAGAAATTCTCATTCTATTTTCCTTGAGTTTAAAAAGGGTTATGCGATTGGCATAACCCTTTTTTTAGACCTTGGTTAGTAGTCGTATATTAATGTGAGACCAACGACGCGAGGTTCAGCATATTGTTTGTATGTCTTAGAGTTTGAACCGTCATAGAGTGGTGGCGTATTATCGAAGAAGAATCCGCGAGTGTAATAGTCTTTATCAAACAAATTACGTCCCCATAAAGAGACTTTCCAGTTTTTGTGTTGGTAATCAAGACTTGAGTTGACGATAGCATATGAACTAGATTTGGAGTCATGGCTGTTTGAAAAGTAAAACTCATCTTTACCCTCGATATTCGCTCTGAAAGTCCACGCATTTGTCATGTAAACTTCAGCCCCTAGACTAAATTGATACCTTGGAGCATGTGCTTGATCACGTCCGTCCGCATCGTACGAAGTAGGGTCAGGGTTTTCGTAGTCATCGAATTCGGCTTTTAGTAACCCGATAGATGAAAGAATACGGAGATGGTCGTTGACTAACCAATCAAGTTCAGCTTCGACACCATAATTTTTACCTTTAGCCGCATTTGCTATGTAATCTTTGAAAGCGCCGCCTCCAATATCAACCGAGCTTTTGACTTGTGCATCACGTCTTAAAGAATAAAAGACATTGAAACTGGTTATTAAATCGCCTTCTAACCAAAGTGATTTTATCCCAGACTCAATATTCCACATATATTCTGTGTCGTATTGTCTTTGTGATGGTAATAGAGAAGAATTATTGTTCACGCCACCTGAGCGGTATCCTCTGGATAGCGTGCTATAAACCATATGGTCATTATGTACTTGGTATTGTAAACCAAGTTTACCGCCAATTAGGTTCTCACTAGTATGTATGTTTAAACTGTTTGAGTCGTCATAGTCTGCTTCAAAATGTTCTAGCCTTAACCCAGAAATCAAAGTTAATTTATCTGATAAGTGAGTATTCAATTGTCCAAATATAGAAGTGTTTTTGGTGTCGTACTGACTCATTAAATTACCAAAATCCGAGTTAAGGTTTAACCCTTCATCTTGATCAAGGTGATAGAGCCCGATTGCCCAATCAGTAGAGCCATTGAAAATCAGACCATTTTCGTTTGAAAGTAGTTTAAATTCTACAGAGTAGTTTTCTCTTTCACGGTCGTAGTCTTCAGCAGCATTAAAGGCGGCTACATTTGACCAATCTGCATCATAACTGTATTTCAAATTAGACTTGGAGTAAGTGATAGCACTTTGAAGTTGTGCTTTGCTATTTATTCTATAGTCGGTTTTTAACGCAACAGCATTTGTATTTTGCGCATCAGTTCCTGGATTATCAGACGTGCTATTACGGCTGTTATCAAATGTAAATGCATCATAGCCATTATCAATGCTTAAATGTAGTAGGTTAAGATCAATATTTAGTCTATCTGAAACTAACCATTTTAGATGTCCCCGAGCCGTGATTTCATCATGATTCTGGGTATTGTCTCTACCTAAAAAAACATTATCCATATATCCATCAGATTGATGGCTATAGATAGATAATCGCCCAAGTAGTGAATTTTCAATTAATGCACCACCGACGGCCAAACCTAGATTATGGGTGTTGTACTCAGCTAACCCCGCTTCCATATGTAATTCAAAATCTTCAGTTGGTTCAGTGCTGGTCATATTAATGACGCCGGCTAATGCATTGGAACCAAATTTCGTGCCTTGTGGCCCGCGAAGTACTTCTACAGACTGAATATCAAAGAGCGTTCCTGCGCCGCCACTACGGCTGAAGTCTATGCCATCAATGGTTAGGCCTACAGCTGGGTTAACGGGGGCTTCGCTGAATTTGCTCCGCTCACCAATACCACGAATTTGATAGTACTGACCACGAGACGCGCCACTTGAAACGTTTACATTGGGTGCGAGGTTTAATATATCTTCGACATGCTGTGCACCACGGGCTTCAATGGTTTGTTCATCAATGGTTGTTAAGCTGACAGGTGTTTCTAACGCGGTTGTAGGGCGAAAATCAGCACTGATCACTAAATCAGGTAATTCAACTGATGCGTCAGCGAAAGCGTTGCTGGATAATAATGTCGCGATGCTGAGAGAAAGTGTTCTAAGTTTCATTCGTGTCCTAATGTATTGGGTCATAATTGAGGACAGGGGAGATCAAGCATTGTTGCAAATGAAAGCAAAACAATCCAAATAGAGTGAGTGGTTGATCAGCCTGTCCCTACGCCAGTATTAACTGGATCAGGTTCATTGGGTTCTTCGACGAAATCTCAGGCTTTGCAGCCACCCCAAGGCGTTATGATTTTGAAATCAATGGGTTAATTATACGCATAAAATGGCTTGATGAGTTAATGAGCTTGGGTGACTATAGTAAAGAATAGAAAAACAACTCTTCCCCTTGAACTTTAAAACCTTGCCCC
The DNA here is from genome assembly GCA_024685975.1 of Piscirickettsiaceae bacterium. GTDB lineage: Bacteria > Pseudomonadota > Gammaproteobacteria > Nitrosococcales > Methylophagaceae. Next base: position 305,160 of record JAIBDZ010000001.1, read on the forward strand.
CATTTGTTGTGTTTAAGATAAACAACGCCAAGATGGAGGCAGAATTTCAATGACCGTTGATGCACATAAAGAGACATTAGGGTTTCAAACTGAAGTAACGCAATTATTGGATCTGATGATCCATTCGCTTTATAGCAATAAAGAAATTTTCTTACGTGAATTAGTCTCTAACGCAGCTGATGCGTCAGACAAATTACGTTTTGATGCGTTATCAAATGATAGTTTGTATGAGAATGATGCTGAGCTTAAGATCAAAGTAGAGTTTGATAAAGACGCGAAGACAATCACGATTACCGACAATGGTATCGGTATGAACCGTCAAGAAGTGATCGAGAATATCGGTACGATTGCCAATTCTGGTACTAAGAAATTCTTCGATAAAATGACCGGTGATCAATCAAAAGATTCACAGTTGATTGGTCAATTTGGTGTTGGGTTCTATTCTGCATTTATTGTGGCGGATAAAGTGACATTACGGACTCGTCGTGCTGGTGAAGCCGCTGATACCGGTGTGGAGTGGGCATCTGAAGGCAAAGGCGAGTTTACCATTGAGACGATTGAAAAAGCGGATCGTGGTACAGAAATCACATTACATTTGCGTGAAGATCAAGAAGAATTCTTAAACAGCTGGCGTTTAAGAAATTGCATTACTAAGTATTCTGATCATATCGATTTGCCGATCATGATGCGAGCTGAGCCTGTGCCTGATGAAGAAGGCAATATTGATGAGTCGGTAATTCAAGACTTTGAAACGGTCAATAAAGCGACGGCATTATGGACGCAATCAAAAAATGATCTTAGCGACGAAGATTATAAAGAGTTTTATAAAACCATCGCACATGACTTCCAAGATCCATTAACGTGGAGTCATAATAAAGTAGAAGGTAATACAGAATATACCTCATTGCTTTATATTCCATCTAAAGCGCCGTTTGATCTTTGGGACCGTGAACGTACACATGGCTTAAAACTCTATGTGAAGCGCGTTTTCATTATGGAAGATACTGATCAATTAATGCCTCGTTATTTGCGTTTCATTCGCGGTATTATTGATACCAACGATTTGCCGTTGAATGTGTCACGTGAAATTCTACAAGGCAGTAAAACGATTGATACCATTCGTGCCGCCTCAGTGAAAAAAGTACTGAGCGAATTGGCTAAAATGCAGAAAAATGATCCAGAAACATATGCAACATTCTGGCAAGAATTTGGCCAAGTTATTAAAGAAGGTCCGGGCGAAGACTTTGCAAATAAAGAAGCCCTAGCCAAATTGATGATGTTTGCGACTACTGAAACAGGTAGTGAAGAGCAAACGGTGACTTTGGCTGACTATGTGTCAAGAATGAAAGACAAACAAGACAAAATCTATTACATCACGGCAGAAAGTTTTGCTGCAGCGAAAAATAGTCCGCATCTTGAAGTCTTCCGTAAGAAAGGCATTGAAGTTTTATTGTTGGCAGAACGTGTTGATGAATGGTTAACGAATTCATTAACGGAGTTTGATGGCAAACCATTACAATCAGTGGCTAAAGGCGATTTAGATTTAGGCGAATTGGCTGACGAAGAAGAGAAAAAAGCACAAGAAGAAACCGATAAAAACTTCTCTGATTTAGTTGAGCGCGTTAAAACAACTTTGGGTGATAAAGTGAAAGATGTGCGAATTACGCATCGTTTAACAGATTCACCAGCGTGTCTTGTTGTCGATGAGATGGATATGAGTGCCAACCTTGAACGTATGTTAAAAGCAGCGGGTCAGCAAGTGGGTGGTACAAAACCGATTTTTGAAATCAACCCAGAACATCCGATGGTCGTGCGTTTGAAAGAGGAATCAGATGATACTCGTTTTGAAGATTGGTCATCTATTTTGTTTGATCAAGCGCTCTTAGCAGAAGGTGGGCAGTTAGAAGATCCAGCAAGCTATGTTAAACGATTAAATACCTTGTTATTGCAAGTTGCTTAATGTGCTGAACATGTAATGTTGTCATGTGCGTTTTGCACTGCGACTAGCATATAAGAAAACAAGAAAAGGCGGGGCATCGAAAGGTGAACCGCCTTTTTTTTAACTGACATTTCATCGAACACATCTTAAAACCATATTCAAAAATATAAGATAGTAATCGGGCTTTATAGGTTGCTGGATTAAGGGCAATACTGAGTGAAAAAGTAAGGATGATACTACTTTAGATTAGGTATATGATGGAATTGTAAGGTATTGATTTTGTCATGAATGTTTGTGGCAAATAGAGACGAAAAAATGTTTGATTATATTGTTTGCAAGACACATTATGCTTAAAACCGGTCCGGTGTTGATGTGAGTAACAATATAATGCTCATTATGATGTTTTATCCATGAGATGAAGCATTCCAGTGACCGGATTTGGAGGTTTCTGATATGACTGCAACGAAGCAAATTTCAGCGGAATTTTCATACGAACCCCACTTTGTCGAGGTGAATGGAAGCCAATTACATTATATCGATGAAGGTGAGGGTGATCCGATACTTTTTTTACATGGTAATGGCTGCTCGTCTTATATTTGGCGAAATGTTATTCCTCATGTGACTTCTGTTGGTCGATGTATTGCGCTAGATCTAATTGGCATGGGTAAATCGGATAAACCCGATATCGATTATCGATTTGTTGACCATTATGACTATGTGAAAGGCTTTATTGAGGCGTTAGGGTTAACGGAGCTGACACTGGTATTACATGACTGGGGCGCTGCATTAGGCTTTTATTATGCGATGAATGAGCCGAGTCGGATCAAAGCATTGGCATTTACCGCGGATGCGATGTTTACCCCTATTGAGAGTTGGGATAAATTCACCAAACAACAAAAAGAGTTATTCCAAGCGTTTCGATCTGCTGAGACAGGCTGGGACATGGTGGTGAAGCAAAATATGTTTTTAAATTTGGTGATCCCTGCTGGTATCGTGCGTAAATTGTCAGAGCAAGAAATGGCCCATTACCAGGCGCCTTATCTTGAGCCAGCGACGCGTACAGCATTATGGCGTTGGCCTCAGGAATTACCCATTGAAGGTGATCCTGCCGATGTGACGCGCATTGTTCGGGAATATGGTGAGAAACTAAAACAATCTGATCTACCTAAATTATTATTACACGCAACCTTACCCCAAGATGTACGGCCTGTCCCGATGTCGGGTGTGATTGATGCTTCTTTAACCAATGCCAAAAAGCACCCTGCGGTCGATTGGTGTGCAAGCAATTTAAAGAATATAAAAGCGGTTGATATAGGCATTGGCATCCATTACGTCCAAGAAGATAATCCACACCAAATAGGACGCGCTTTGCATGAATGGATAAGCGAACTACCGTCGTGATATGAAAGCGGAGCATCATTGCTTTTATAGATAAGGTAAAATGCTGGGTATTCGTCGTACTCAGCATTTTTTTTGGAAACCAATATGACAGACAGCAATGACATTGCCAATATGCAATCAGATCATTTACAACGCTTTATTTTTGATGATGTACAAGTTCGTGGTGAATGGGTGCATTTGAACAAAACGTGGCAAGAAGTAATTTCACGTAGAGAATATCCTGCACCAGTTCAACGTATGTTGGGTGAAATGATGTCGGCAGCAGCACTATTAGCCGCGACAGTTAAAATGGATGGCAGACTTGTTTTGCAAACAAAATCAACAGGGCCTGTAAGTGTCTTAATGGTGGAATGCACTAGCGCTAATACCTTACGTGCCTTTGCACAATGGGATGATGAAGCAATATTGGACGATGATGCTGAATTGATGACCTTAACTGGTGAAGGAACATTGGCGATCACGATTGAGATGAATGGTGCTGCTAAACCTTATCAAGGTATTGTCAGTTTGGCTGGCGATTCGATGGCGGGCTTATTAGAGACTTATTTTAATCAATCTGAACAATTGGCAACACGCGTTTGGTTATCTTCTGATGAGAATGTGTCTGCTGGGCTATTAATACAGCAATTACCTAATGCGGTTAAAGAAGATCAAACAGAACAAGAAGCGTGGTCTCGCATTAACCATTTAGCGTCAACTGTCACTGACAATGAACTCTTAACATTACCGGCAGAAACCTTATTACGTCGTTTGTTCCATGAGGAAAATTGCCGGTTATTAACCGTGACGGCATTAATGTTTGCTTGTAATTGTTCACGTCAAAGAGTGGCGAATACGATTGGTTTATTAGGTGAAGAAGACGCGACTGCCTTGGTCGAAGAGCAAGGCCAAGTAGAAGTGGCGTGTGAGTTTTGCAATGAACATTATTATTTTGATAAAGCCGATGTGGCGATGATTTTTGCTCATGCTGGCAGTAGTACACTGTTTGATTCATCAACCATTCATTAAATAAGTTGATGCTAAGGGGCTAGGATATGTACGTATTTGTTACAAAATTTGGGCAATTCACACATCGTTAGTTGAAATGACACGAAATAGTGCTCAACGGCGTTGTTAGACTCCACGGTCAGTTCATTTAAGAGTAGGAAAAGACCGTGTTAACAAAACAAAAACAGTTCAAACCTCAGGCCTTAGTCGGTTTGATGGCGTTGGCGTTATCCCAGAATGTCGCCATTGCTGAGGAATCACAACAGCTGCCAAACCTTGTCGTTGAAGGCGAAACATCAACAAAGCTGGCCACACCCACATCAACGGGTTCATATCTTGGGTTAACTCCTTTAGAAACAGCCGCCAGTGTCGAAGTATTAGATCGTCAAAAAATTGAGCAATTCGGTGATATTCGTTTGATTGATGTCATCAGTCGCTCTACCGGTATGACGGGTATTGGCCATAATGGTAATGGTAATCAAGATCTATCATCACGTGGTTTTACCGGCGTTGCGTCAGTATTACGCTTATATGATGGACAACGTCAATACGCTGCAGGTGTAGCATTTCCATTCGATACTTGGTCGGTTGACCAAATTGAAATTCTACGTGGCCCATCATCTGTCTTATATGGTAATGGTGCGATTGGGGGTGTGGTGAATGTCATTCCTAAAAAACCGAGTCGTGAAGCGCCTCAACATGAGTTATTAGTCACGGTTGGTAGTGATGATACACGTCGATTTGGTTTAGGCAGTGGCGGTGCAATCAATGACCGTGTGGCTTACCGCGTTGATTTAAGTCATGATAAAACCAATGGTTGGATCGATCATGGCGATGCTGAAAACGTGACATTTTCAGGGGCATTATTATTTGATGTGACTGATGATTTAGAAATGACGTTGAGTTATTCAAAGGGCAATAATGAGCCGACGCGTTACTTTGGTACGCCATTAATTAATGGTGAACAAGATAAGTCATTACGCGGTAACAATTACAACGTTAAAGACAGTAAAATTCAGTTTGATGATGAATGGTTTGCATTCAATATGGATTGGCAATTGAATGCGGCAACGTCATTGGTGAGTAAGTTTTATCACCTAGAGTCAAAACGGGAATGGAAGAACACGGAACATTATGTTTATAACAATGTTACTGGTTTAATCGATCGTGATTGGCAAACTGAAATTACGCATGATCAGAGTAGTTTTGGTAATACTACGGTGTTAAATAATGAACACCAATTATTTGGGCTTAATCATAAAGTGTCAGTGGGTTTTGATGTCAATAAAACCATTTTTGAGCACACTAATAATACCTATTCAGGAAGTTCAACATCGGTTGATTTGAATAATCCTGAAGCGGGATATTACAACCCGAGCAATTCTCCTGCATTTATTCCAAGATATAAAAATAAGGTCGAGCAATATTCGATCTTTATGGAAAATAATTTAGAGTTAACCGAGCAATTATCTGTCACCGGTGGCTTACGATATGATCATGCGGAAGTGAAACGGAAAGATCTGACCACTAATCTGCAAACCGTTGATACGAATTTCTATAATCTTGGTTGGCGTTTAGGGTCTGTTTATAAGTTGACGCCGAGCTTTTCTGTCTATGCTCAATACACGCGCGCAGCTGATCCTGTCGGCGGTTTGGCATTCTTGTCTAACCCTGATTTGAAATTAGCGAAAGGGCGCCAAATCGAAGCTGGTGTCAAAAAAATGTTTTGGAACGATACCGCTGAATGGACATTAGCTGTTTATGATATCGAGAAAAAAGATTTATTGACGCGTGATCCATTAAATATTGGTAACCGGATTCAAGTTGGACAACAATCCTCAAAAGGGGTTGAAGCGACCTTATCATTGCCAGTGACATCGACCTTACATTTTGATGCGAATGCAACCATATTAAAAGCTGAGTTTGATGAATTTACTGACCGTGTGGCTGGCATGGCTGTTTCTCGTGAAGGTAATGTACCAACCAATGTTCCTGAACGTGTGGCCAATGCAACATTAGCATGGCAGATGATGCCTGACTGGCGTTTGAATACAACAATGCGTTATGTCGGTGAACGTTATGCTGATACGGCTAATGAACTGAAATTACCGTCATATACGGTGACAGATTTATCGTTAGCTTGGCAGGCAACAGCTGATACAGCCGTGACATTACGTGCCAATAATGTATTTGATAAATACTATTTCACAACGGCTTACTATGAGCCAAATCAATGGCATTATGGAGCAGAAAGAAGCTATGAATTGAGTGTGCATCATTCGTTCTAATATAAGTCGATAGCTTAATGAAAAGGGGAGGCAAGGTGACTTGCTTCCCCTTTTTTATTTAATAGAATAATTTATAATCAAACACACGATTCATTTTCATCTTGTTAAAAGGAAAGACCATGACTCTGCTTAAACGCGTACTTACGATAACATTGACGCTAGTGCTGACAGCTTGCGGTCATGGCTTTGAAGGCGAATATGAAAGTAAGGCGGGTTCTTCAATTGAACTGATGGATGCTTTTGCTGAAGTGGCGAGCGCCCATAAAATTGTGATCGGTTCAAATTATATTGATAGCGAAGGTAACCGGACTGCGTTTGAAGATATCTTTGTGCGTGAATCAGGTGGGGATCGTTATTTGGTGTTTAAAAGCACAGAAAAAGAAGATGTTTGGAAAATCATTGATGACAATACATTGATGAAAGGTTCTGGTTTGATGAATATAACGTTGAAAAAAATAATAAATTAATTGACTACGTTTTGCAGTCGAGGTTGATATGGTGCTGTTAATACTATTGAGGCGTTAGTATTTTATTGTATAAGCTGATCTTTGTATCAACGATGTCATGCATTTATATTTCTTTCCGGTATAGTTTTAGTCTTCATGGATTGGGGCAGGCAGAGTTAATATGCTAAAAGTGGTGTACAGCAACGATATGTTGCAGTTGGCAGCGAGCTTAGCTGAACAACAAAAAACATCACCACTGCCGCCGCTTGAGGCTGAAACTGTGATTGTGCAGAGTAATGAATTAGCACGTTGGTTATCATTATATTTAGCGCAAACTCACAGCATTGCGAGCCATATCGAATTCCCTTATCCCTCAGCCTATATTTGGGCGTTATTCCGTCGCTTATTTCCAGAAGTGCCGAAAGAGTCTGCTTTTAATAAAGATGCCATGACATGGCGTATTTTTGATTTACTAAAAGTGTGTCGTGATCATAGCGAATTTGCTGCTGTTGCTTATTATTTAGGTGAACATGATGACATGGTCAAACGCTTTGGTTTGGCCCTTCGTATTGCCGATAGTTTTGACCAATATTTGATGTATCGCCCTGATTGGTTGCAAACGTGGGAGCAAGACAATGCTGATTTGCCCCATTGGCAAGCTATTTTATGGCAACGATTAACAGCCGGTGGGCCGACACCAGCACCGCATCGCGCTAATTTGCTAACGCGTTTGAAGCAGACCTTAACCACGACAACGACACGCCCTGTTGGTTTACCACAAAGGTTATCTATTTTTGGACTTTCAGCTCTGCCACCAGTGTATTTAGAGTTGTATGCCTTAATGGCTAAGTTTTGTGATATTACGATCTATTTTTTATCGCCTTGCGAAGCCTATTGGGGAGATTTATTAGCACCGAAACAAGCCGGTCAACAAACACTTGATTTCGGTGATAGTGAAATTGAAAACGTATCGGGTCATCCGTTGTTAGCAAGTTTAGGCAAACAAGGACAAGATTTCTTTGAGCAACTACAACAGTGTGATCATGAGTCTGATAGCCTCTTTATTTTGCCTGAATCTGAAACAGTCTTAGCACAATTACAACGTGATATTGCTGAGCTAAATGACCCCAGTCAGTCGAATAATAAGTCGATCATGATGGATGATGATGACTCTATTCAATGTCATGTTTGTCATAGTGCGATGCGAGAAGTGGAAGTATTGCATGATCAATTATTACGATTATTAGAATGTCACCCGGAATTATCACCAACAGACATTGTGGTCATGACACCGGACATTGATGTCTATGCTGATGCGATTGATGCCGTTTTTGGCACTGCTGAACCTCAACTCTTTATCCCTTATAGCATTTCAGGTGCTAGCGGTTCACAACAAAGCCCTATTATATCGGCGTTTGATCGACTATTAGCTTTACCAGAATCTCGTTTTGAGGTTGATAGCATTGTTGCGTTATTAGAATGTGAAGCCATTCGTTTGCGTTTCTCCTTGCAAGAAGAAGATGTGGCATTAATTCGTCAATGGTGTCGTGAGACGCAGATTAAATGGGGGTTATCTGGAAAAGACAAAGCCACCTTTGATTTGCCTACTAATGATGCTAATAGCTGGCGGGCAGGTTTAGACAGGTTGTTATTAGGGTATGCTTTTCCATTATCTGATGATGAAGGGCATTGGCAGTTATTCGATAATCAATTAGGCGTTGATGGCATCCGTGGCGAACGTGCTCAAGTGATGGCGCAATTATGTGCGTTTGTTGATAATTTGGATAAAGCCAGGCAGCAGTTAAAACAGGTTAAAACAGCCAAACAATGGCAACAGATATTATTGGCCTTATTAAATCAGTTTTTTGCGCCTCATTTTGATAGTCAGCGTGATGAACGCGATATTTTATCTCTGACCCAAGTCTTTGATAGTTTGGTGACCAGTGTTGAGTTGGCAGAAAGTGAGCAATCAATCCCGATTAGCGTCATATGTGCTTTTCTGAAAAATCATGTTGAAGCGAGTGTCAGCGAGCATCGCTTTATGGGGCATGGAGTGACATTTTGTGGCATGGTGCCAATGCGGAGTATTCCTTTTGGTGTCGTCTGCTTGATTGGGATGAATGACAGTAGTTTCCCTCGTAGGCAACCTCAATTGGGATTTGACTTGTTAGCGCAGGACTTTAGGAAAGGCGATCGTTCTAGAAGAGAAGATGATCGTTATTTATTTTTAGAAGCAATATTGTCGGCGCAACAACATTTATATTTGAGTTATGTTGGACGCAGCATTGTTGATAATTCTCCTATCCCGCCTTCGGTATTGGTGAGTGATTTACGTGATGTTTTACGGCAAGGATTTGAGGCGATAGATGGCGAGGATGTGTGGTCAAAAATTGTAGTTGAACATCCATTGCAAGCTTTTAGCACTCGCTACTTCAATGGACAATCAGACACATTAGTGAGTTATCAATCTATTTATTGTCCGCCCAATGAGCAAGAAAAAGACATAATAAATTGGGCAGATAATGCTTTACCAGAGCCCGATGCATCATGGAAAAATGTCAGTTTAAATCAATTAATTCAGTTTTATCGACACCCAACACGTTATTTATTACAACAACGATTGGGGTTGTATTTTGACCAAGACGAAGCGGTATTAGACAGTCGTGAGCCCTTTGCCTTAGATGGTTTAACGAACTGGCAATGCGAGCAAGATATTTTGACGCAACGACGACAAGGCAATGATGTCGATGTGATTCAAGCCAGCCTTCATGCAACCGGTAGATTGCCTCAAGGCCATATTGGTGAAGAACTATTATCAAAGCAAATTGACCGTGTGGATAATTTTCTTAACGCTTTACCAGATGAATATAGTGATGAACTGATAATGCCGCTCACTATTGGATTGACGATTGGTGATTTTACCGTTGTGGGTGAGTTGCATAATGTCACCAGCAAAGGGATATATCAATGTCAAATGGGCCGAATGAAAGCAAGTGGTTTATTAGCGCGCTGGTGTGAACATGTCATATTAAACTGTCTGAAACCTGAAGGTGTCTCGCTTGAAACACGATGGTTGACCTCTGAAAAAGATGATAAGGATAAAAGCAAGGTTAAGCTGAAGGAAGCTGTTTTCACTGAGTTAGCTGAACCTGAAGCCATACTCTTAACGTTATTAGAACAATATTGGTCTGGTTGTCAGAAACCTTTGGCTTTTTTCACTGAAACCAGTTTTGCCTATGCTAAAGCAGCAGCAAAATCAGGGAAAGCTGACCCAATAAAAGCCATTCATCATGCTTGGTTTGGCAATGATCACTTCGATGGTGAAGGCGATGATGATTATTATCATCGTGTTTATCCAACGCTGGATTTTGATGATGCTTGTGAACAATTAGCACTGACGATTTATGAACCGATGTTGGCACATTTGACGGAGAGAACGTTGTGACGTTATTTAACGCCGAGACGGTGACACTTTCTGGGCTGAATGTGATTGAAGCCAGTGCGGGTACAGGTAAAACCTATACCTTGGCTGAATTGTATTTACGGTTGGTCGTTGAAAAAGGGCTGACGGTAAATCAAATTTTGGTGGTGACTTATACGCGTGCTGCAACAGAAGAGTTACGAGAGCGGTTACGCGAGCGCTTAGCTAAAGCGAGAGATACGTTACTGGAAGATCCTGATCATGATGTGGTCAGCCGCCAACGTTTGGTGCTGGCCATTCAAAGTTTTGATGAATCGGCTATTTTCACCATACATGGTTTCTGTCAACGCGTTTTGACTGACTTTGCGTTTGAAAGCGGTTTGGCTTTTGACTTGGAGTTGGTGGGCGAAGAAGACGCATTATTATTGAGTTTAATGGATGATTTTTGGCGTCAACACGTCCTATCTGCTGAACCTTGGCTTGCGCGTTATGTCTTGCAACATCATGTGTCACCAGAAACGCTATTGTCATCGATACGTTCGTTGTTAGGAAAGCCATATTTACAGTATTTGCCAGTAGAAGATGGCGCGATTGAAAAGGTTTATCATCAAGCTCAAACTCAATTCGACCGTGTTAAACAACTGTGGCAACAAGACAGTGATCAGGTCATCGAGACGTTACGGGATAAGTCTTTATTAAATGGCAATCAGTATCGTCAAACAAGTGTTGAAAAATGGCTTATTGCTCTCCAGGAATTATTGGCATTAGAAAGCGTGCCGGATGCCTTGTTTGATGGTTTTGAGCGTTTTACGCCAGCAAGATTAGAAAAGGCATTGAAAAAAGATCAATTATTGCCTGAGTTATCATTTTGGGTTGGTTGTGAACTATTGCTAGAACAAGTTAATGCTATTAAATCAGCACAGGATTTGGCATTTCAACAATTGCGAGTATCGGCATTGCAATTTATACAGCGTTTATTGCCGGAGAGAAAACAACAATTATTGGTGCAATCGTATGACGATTTGCTATTAAGGTTAGATCAGGCATTAACAGGTGGTCGTGGCGAGTGGTTGGCAAACCAATTGAGAATGCAGTACCCGGCGGCATTGATTGATGAGTTTCAAGATACTGATCCTGTGCAATATGCGAGTTTTAGCCGGATTTATGCTGGCCATGATTTACCCGTTTTTTTAGTTGGCGATCCGAAACAAGCAATTTATAGTTTTCGAGGCGCTGATATTTTTACTTATTTGTCAGCTAAGAAAGCGGCTGATCAGGAATATAATTTAAGTACTAATTGGCGATCTCATCCTCGTTTAGTGGCGGCAGTGAACCGTTTGTTTGAACGTCAATCGACGCCTTTTTTATATGAAGAAATTCCTTTTTACCCTGTGGGATCAGCCCGTGAGGATAAGTCGGTATTAGTCACTCAGGATAGTACTTCAGCGCCATTGCAGTTGCTATGGGTTGAAAGTGATAAAGCGATTCATAAAGGTGAAATGCGCGATTTAGTGGCGACAACGACTGCAGAGAAAATAGCGACATTATTATGCCAAGCGCTGAATGGTGAGGCGACCTTATCCAATGACAAGGATGAGACCAGAGCGATCACTGGTGGGGATATCGCGGTGCTTGTTCGGACAGGTAAACAGGGGCGACAAATACAGCAATGCTTACAGCAACACGGCATTAATAGTGTTCAACAAGGACAAGATAATGTCTTTGCCAGTGCTGAAGCTAAGATGTTGCACCATATTCTGAAAGCCATGGCTGAACCTGATAATACGGCATATATTACGGCCGCCCTTGCCAGTCCATTATGGCCCTATAGCCTGACTGATTTATATACTTTGCAACAAGACGAGCAAGGCTGGTCTGAGCAATGTGATGTTTTTTATAAAGCCCACCAACTTTGGTTGCGCCGCGGTTTTATTAGTGCTTTTAGACAGTTAATGCGCGATATTAATGGTCAGCAGCAATTATTGCGACTTCAAAATGGCGATCGTCATTTGACTAATTTATTGCATCTAGTTGAATTATTGCAGGCACAAAGTGTGCAACGAGATGGCAGTATGTCCGCTTTATTGCATTGGTATAACAGTCGAATACAATCACTTGATGCCAGTGATGAAACAGGGCAGTTACGATTAGAGAGCGATGAACAATTAGTCAAAATCATTACGATTCATAAAAGCAAAGGATTGGAATATCCCATCGTGTTTTGTCCTTATTTGTGGGATTGTTCATTACGTGCGGCAGAAAACGAGGTGATGATATTTCATGAACGAGATCGTCAACATCAAGCAATGGTTGCTTTTTCCGAGCCTCATTTAAGCCAAGCGGCGCCATTGGTGACTCAAGAAGAAAGGGCAGAAGATTTACGATTATTGTATGTCGCATTAACGCGAGCGCGTGATCGTTGTGTCATCTTTTGGGGTAATGTGAAAGGCACTAAAGCAGGCCAATCTGTACAAGATTCGGCATTGTTTCATTTGTTACACCCATCATTGGAAGAAGGGGATAGCGAGCAGATGCTAACCGACTTGATGACGTTAGTAGAGAATAGCGAAGATGCGATTAGCTTGGAGTCCATTTCTGACAATACACAGACAACACATGTTATTGATAAAACATTAGATCAGCACTTTAAAGCAAAAGAGTTTGAAGGTGATATTCATGCACCATGGCGAATCGGTAGTTTTAGTGCCTTAGCTCATGGGCATGATGCTGAAATGCCCGATTATGATGCTCAAACGGATAAGCTATATCGCTTTGACGATGACAAAATCATCGCACTGAACCGGTTTGGTTTTCCTCGGGGTGCTCAAGCTGGTACTTGCTTACATACTTTATTTGAACTGTGGGATTTTCAATCTGATGACCTCGCTGCGATGCATGACTTGGTGAATAAAGTGTTATTGCAGTATGGGTTTGATACATCATGGAGTCCGGTCGTTTGTCAGTGGTTACAGTCAGTATTAAAAACGGTGTTAGATCCATCAACTGGCTTGCAATTAAAGCAACTGGCACCAAGGCAGCGATTAGACGAGTTGGCTTTTTATTTTCCTGTCGCTGCGCTTTCAGTCGAGGCGTTGCAACAAACATTATTACCTGTGTTAACAGACAATTCGCCTTTGGCGCGAGTTATTTCAAGTATGCAGTTTGATGATTTGACGGGGTTTATGAAAGGCTTTATTGATTTGGTTTTTGAATATCAAGGCCGGTTTTATATCGTCGACTATAAATCTAATTATTTAGGAACAACACGCGAGCAATATCAAGACAGTGCGCTTGATGAAGCGATGGTCAGTCATGATTACCCTTTGCAATATTTGATTTACACATTGGCACTGCATCGTTATTTGCGGTTACGTCTACCTGATTATGATCCGGAACAACATTTAGGCGGGGTCTATTATTTATTTATACGTGGGATGGATGTTGATTGGGGACAAGCGGGCGTTTTTTACGATAAACCCAGTTTGTCTTTAATGATGGCATTTGATGATTATTTGGCTGGGCTGAGTCATGACTGAGCAAAGGCCATTAATAATGCAGTTAAGACAAGCTGGTTTGTCTGAATTGGCTTGTCAGTTTGCCGGTTTTATAGCTCGACAAGATACAACTTCCAATAATGCTGTGTTGGTCGCGGCAGCATACTTGAGTGATGCGGTTTCTAGGGGGGATATTGCCTTAGAGTTAAGCTCGTTATCTAATTTGCCGATGACATTGCTTGATATTGTGCCTAAAGACGTCAGGGGGTGGATGGATGAGTTGAGAAAAAGTGATTGGGTTGGAGTCGAAGGTGATAAGGCGCCATTGATATTGACCACGAGTGGCCGGTTGTATTTATATCGCTATTGGCATGATGAACAGCAAGTTAATCAGATGGTATCGGCGCGGTTAATATCGTCTCCAGTGTCCGATTACGTTTCGTTGAAACGTGATTTTGCCAATTGGTCTCATGAGCAAGCGGGAATAGATTGGCAAAAAGTAGCTGTAATGATGGCACTGTCTCGGCAGTTTAGTGTGATATCCGGAGGACCTGGAACAGGGAAGACAACGGTCGTGGTCACACTGATTCGCTATTTGTTGAACCAATATGGGGAGTTGCGTATCGCGTTAGCTGCGCCGACTGGCAAAGCGGCTATGCGTTTGCAGCAAGCAGTGACTGATGCAAGCATTAGTACATGTTCAGCACAAACTATACATCGGCTATTGGGGATAAATGAAAACAAAGAGGTAGGTCGTTATAGCCGTAATCAACCTTTACCTGTTGATGTATTAATCGTCGATGAAGCATCAATGATTGATATCACCTTGATGAAAGTCCTTATGCAATCGTTATCTTCATCGACAAAACTGGTATTGATTGGTGATAGTGATCAATTAAGATCGGTTGAGTCTGGGACGGTGTTGGCTGATTTGTGCAGGCATGGCGTCGCATTTTCAAACACCTTTCAACGCCAATTGAAGGAGGTGACCGATATCGACCTTCCTGCGAATTTTGCTGGGGAGTCGATTTTACAAGATAGTTTGGTGTTATTACAACATAGCTATCGTTTTGGATCCGATAGTGTGATTGGGCGACTCGCGCAGGCCATAAAGCACAATGAAGTGAAGACGGTGTTGGACATTTTGTCTGATGATGGCGTAGGTTGGCAACAGCAATTGAGTATCAAACACTATCAATCACAAGCTATATTTTTATATCATGATTTTTTTGATGCAGTAAAACAACGTCAGTCAGCGGAACAGTGTTTAAAGCTTTTTGAACAAAGTCGAATATTATGTGCTTTAAAGCAGGGGATAGGTTCTGTTGAGATGGTGAATATGGCCATTGAGCGTTATTTAAGTCAGCAAGGCTGGCGGACGCAACATCGTTTTTATCACGGCCGTCCTATTTTAATTACACAAAATGATTATCGTCATGGTTTGTTTAATGGTGATACAGGGCTTATTTTATTTAATGAGCAAGGTCATTTAGCCGCGTGCTTTTTGGCAGTTGAAGGGGTGAGATGGTTAGCACTGAATCGCTTGCCTGCACATGATACGGCGTTTGCTATGACTGTGCATAAAAGCCAAGGGTCTGAATTTGAACAAGTCGGAGTCGTTTTACCAGATAAGGTGAACCCTATATTAGATAAGGCGCTACTTTATACCGCAGTGACAAGATCTAAACGCGCATTGAATATCATGGCGTCAGAACCGATTTTACGTCATATGTTATCGCTAGATAAGGCCGGTAGTTAAGCCAGCCTTATCTAGCATAGGTATTAACTAAAGGAGTCAGCTGTTGGTGCTGCCTCTGTCGCACGAGACACATCAAGATTGAAATTGAGTGTTGCTAACGCAGTATCTCCATCACTGTCTGTGATATTGAGATTGGCAGTCAACTGAACGTCATCGGTACCACTGTGATCTGTTTCAAGTGGCGCGAAGAGCTCTAAATCAAAATCATCACTATCTAAAATGCCATCGATAGATAAGACAATACCATCATCGGTTGAGCCGATAATTTGGTCATTGTATCCGTCCAAATCAGTATCTTTTGCTTCAAATGTGACGGCTTGGCCATTGGATGTTAATGTGCCATTAATGGTGACATCGTCTAAGGTGAAATCGATGCTACCTGCACCATCAGCCCCAAATGAACTGGTGTCTACGGCATCCCCGCTGATGGCGACAGCTGTCCATTCAACATTGACATTAACATCATTATAATCGCCATCACCACTGATAATAGGTAAGTCTTCCCAGTTTTGATTACCTGTTAGCGCATTATCATCAACATGATCTTCATTATCTTTGTTTAAATTAGCATCATCAAAGAAGATAGGAGAACCTTCGCCATGAATTGGATTACCAGCATCAAATGCTTGCCATTGGCCATCGACAAACTGGAACGTTATATCTGTATTGTCGGTTAAGTCAGCATTTCTATTATCACCATTAGGGATAATAAAGAAACCGACTTGTTCTGGTGTAAATTGCCCTGAAACCGTGACGGTTGTTGCATCCGCATCTTTGACATTATCCCAGACAACAACACCTGTTGTTGGGTTGCCATCGGCATCTTTGATGTAATAACCATAACTACTATTATGGCCTGCTGAACTGACCTCATCATGATTGGTGACAGTAAAGGAGTAAGCAATATCATTGACGCCAGTGTCATCTAAAGTAATGACAGGCGCGTCATCATCGATATTGAGATTAACTCTGCCATTGACCGTATCACCATCGCTATCGGTGACTTGATAATTTACCCTAAAGTTTTGGTTATTCTCATTACGACCATCAGCATGAGAGATAGGCGCTAATTGTGTGACCGTGTAATCACCAGAGGTTGTGTCAGAAAGCGCAAACTCAAGTACATCGGTACCATCTTGGCTGACAGTTAATACCGTGCCTTCTGGGTTTAATGAATAGACAAATCCAGCTGGAGCACCTGTATCGAGTAATAACACAGAGCCTTCGCCATCAGCACCATAACTATGGGCTAAAGTGCCAGTTG
>JAIBDZ010000012.1 GCA_024685975.1 Piscirickettsiaceae bacterium
CTGCCTTCCCCCGAAAGGAAGCGCGATATTGTGATAGGTTCGCAATCGCGTGTCAATTGTTCAGATAAAAATATCTCGGCAGTCGAGACATGGCAATCGGGGGAAATGATGGCATACCAAGGTTCCTCTGGGGAAATGGAGATTAATTTTTCTCCCACACCTTCAGCCCAAGCGGCATATCCGTGAATAAAAATAGGCACATCTGCGCCGAGTGACAGCCCAATTGTCGTTAATGCGTCGTTAGACAGTCCGCACTGCCATAATTGATTGAGTGCGACTAATGTTGTGGCGGCGTTGGAACTGCCACCGCCTAAACCGCCACCCATAGGCAAGTGTTTATCAATAGTGATATCAACACCGACAGGGTGTTGGCTAAAAGGTTGTATGCTTCTTGCTGCGCGGACGATTAAATTATCTTCATGGGCAACGTCAGGAAAAGGCGTTTTTAGGTGGATCTCATTATCATCGCGCAAGGTGAAGTCAAGATAGTCACAATAATCTAAAAATTGAAATGCCGTTTGCAGCAAGTGATAACCATCATGACGACGCCCAGTGATATGTAAGAATAAATTGAGTTTAGCAGGCGAAGGCCAAGTCATTACTGAATATCTTTCCAACTATTGATAACAAGGCGCAAGTCTAGCTCTGGATGGGTCAGATAGAGTTTCGATGGCATTTGTTGGCTGCCATAAGTCTCATAACGTCGATAGTCAATTTGCCATTCTTGTTGAGTTAAATGGGTGATCCGACCTTGATCATCAAGGATAAGCTGTTGATATGGCATGCCTTCATAAGGGAGACCTCTTACCCAGTCACGTAATGCACTAATGGGAAAATGAAGATCAAAAACGGAGTTGAGTAATGCTTCCGGCGTTTCAGCGGAAAGCATTTGACCATCGGATAGTGTCAAGACAACTTGCTCAGGCGTGCCATCAAGCACAACACCGCCTTGAGAAAAGGGCCCCATTAGCTTAAGTCGGTAAATGAAGTTGTTTTCTCGCCAGTTAAGTCCTGCATTCCATGCTTCATCACCTTGAGTGATAGCTGTGCGGCCGCGAATTTCCCATTGGGTTATTTGACGTAGCTTTTTTTGACGCTCTTGCCACAATATATCGGCATCAATTGTGAGATCTGTCGGTTGCTGTTGTAAAGGTGCGCAGGCGGACAAGAATAATAAAACGAAACCAACAAGAGAAAGACGATAAGCGCTCATTTATAGGCCAAATCGTTTCATCGTGTCACGTAATAAAGTATTGTTTTCATCAAGATCTAAGCCTTGTTGCCACACTTTTTTGGCTTTGCGTTGATGCCCTTGTTGCCAGATAACTTCTCCTAAATGTGCTAAAAATTCAGGATCGTTTTGTAAATCGACAGCTTGTTGCAAATACTGTGACGCTTTATCTAAGTCACCCATACGGTAATAAGCCCACCCTAAGCTATCTAAATAGAAAGGGTCGTTTGGCGCGATAGCCAATGCTTGATTAATCAACTCAAGTGCTTCTTGGTGGCGATCTGTTCTATCCGTTAAGGTATACCCTAAGGCGTTGAGCGTTTGAGCATGATCTGGTTTTAAAGCCAAAATATACCGTAAATCATCTTCGAGTAAGTCAATGCGATCAAGGGTTTCGGCAACCATTGCTCGCCCATAACGCAAATCAATATCATCAGGGTGTGCGGTGAGTGCATCGCTTAATAAATCATAAGCAAGCTGTGGTTGATGGCGCTCGCGCAATAAAGTGGATTCAAAAAGGTAATATTGTACTGCCAGGTCAGGGTTCTCGGTTCTTAGTTGAGCAAGGTGTAGTCGCGCTTTAGGGAGAGCACCGTGATCAGCGAGCAAGGAAACATAATGCGTTTGAGCTGCTTGGTAACGTGCATTATGCTGAGGGACGGCATCAAACCATGCGAGCGCTTCAGTAATATTACCGGCTTCTTTTTCAGTGATACCCAAGAAATAAGTTGCCTGCTGTTTTGGATCGCCAACGGTTAATAAACGATTAAACAGTATTCTTGCGTCTTCTAGCTCTCGCTCTTGAATAGCAATAATGCCTAAAGCAAAAATAATATCGGGTTCATAAGGATGGGTTTCATAAAGAGATTCAAAGACGGCTTTGGCATCATCGATATGGTTATTTTCGCCTAATAATTGGCCGTAGGTAAAACGGAGTTCAACACTCGCATCTTTTTTAGCTGCGGCAGGTTTGAGTAAGGCGATGGCCTCTTCTCCTTGTCCCGCTTGTTGCCACATTTTCGCTTTTAAGATTAAGGCGCCTTCATGTCCTGGTTGTGCTTGTAAGACTTGATCTAACGTTGATAAAGCCAAATCATTTTGCAGGTAATGGGCTGCAAGACGAGCATATTGGTAGAGTGCTTCAGGTTGTTGTTGCTGGACGACATCAAGCTGAGACATGATCTGCAGTGCGGGTTCAGCGTTAGCTAATTTACCCATATTCTCTGTCAGACGTTCAAGAAAAAAAGACGCTTTCTCAGGTTCAAGTTCAAGGGCTTTATTGACGGCACTTGGCACGTCATTGTAATTACCCTGAATCAATAAGAAAGGGACTTTTAAAAAGTAGATATTGGCATCGTCAGGGTCAACTTCACTCCAGCGGTTTAATGCTTTATCAATGCGTTGACCATCTCGAGTGAGGTTAGCGATTTGTGTCGAGCGACTTGCTAGATTCGGCGAGTCAATGGTTTCTGCTGCCCGCTGATATAAGTCTGCAGCACCGAAGATATCGCCTCGCTGTTTCGCGACTTCAGCAGTTAAAACGAGATAAGTGAGCTCAGCGGTAAGTGGTAAGCTTGGCACTTCTTCTACAATTTGTTCTGTTTCAACCTCAGGCGTCACATCGCTGATTTGTGCTTGTGGCGGGTGGGGGACGGTTGAGCAAGCAGTTAATAATAAGCCACTCACTAGCCAGCCAAAACGCTTTGATAAGGAAAGCTTTTGCTCAATGACTTGCGATAAATCCATAATAAAACGACCTGAACGATTGATTTTGTTAGAATGTTGCATTGTTCTAAGGAAACTGACAATAAATTTTAAGCTTCTGCTGCAAGTGTAACAGCATTTTATAGCGTCCAGCATCTTAGAGCCATTTTAGCCAACCATGATAAATAACGCCATGACAATACAAGCTATCTTATGCATTCCTGTCTGTTATCACAACAGTGATGCGTCAGTGTCTGCAATGTGCTCATTGAGCACGCAAAGCTTTGGTATTCATGGTTGTAAAGGTGAGTAGTGCAGATGCAATTTGTGGCTTATGGCGTTAATCATACTACTGCCCCCGTTGATATTCGTGAAAATATTGCTTTTAACCCTGAGACATTACCAGATGCCTTAGTGTCGTTAAAATCACAACCCGGTGTGGCTGAAGCGGTGATTGTGTCAACGTGTAACCGAACAGAAATTTATTGTCATATTGATGAACAGTCTCCCGTTGATATTCGGCAATGGTTACAGCAATACCATGCTAACGATGTTGCATTAATAGATGACTATTTTTATCGCCATCATAACCACGATGCTATTCGCCATTTATTGCGTGTTGCCTGTGGATTAGATTCGATGGTGTTAGGCGAACCTCAAATTTTGGGGCAGATTAAGACGGCCTATAGTGACGCCTTAAATCAACAGGCGGTGGGTAAATCACTCGGCCGTTTATTCCAACATGCGTTTACGGTGGCAAAGCAAGTTCGGACAGATACTGCGATTGGCAATAGCCCTGTTTCTGTGGCGTTTGCAGCAGTGAGTTTAGCAAAACAAATCTTTAGCAGTCTGTCGGAGTCTACGGCTTTATTAATCGGTGCTGGGGAAACGATTGAGCTTGCTGCCAGACATTTACACGATAATGGCGTTGGCCGTATTATTATTGCCAACAGAACGATAGAGCGAGCGCATAATTTAGCGATGCAAGTCGATGGCTATGCGATTAATTTAAGCGAAATGCCGGCCCACTTGGCTGAAGCGGATATCGTGATTAGCTCCACAGCCAGTCAGTTACCTATTTTAGGTAAAGGGACAGTGGAAAGCGCACTAAAACAACGCAAACGTCGTCCTATTTTTATGGTCGATATTGCGGTACCGCGAGATATTGAGCCGGAAGTAGGCACATTAGAAGATATCTATCTGTATTGTGTTGATGATTTACACGATATTATCGAAGAAAACCTGCAATCAAGACGAGATGCGGCGTTACAAGCAGAAGAGATTATTGATACCCAGGTCGAACACTTTTTGAGCTGGTTACGTACACAAGACGCGGTACCAGTGATAAAACGGTTGCGTGAAAATGCCGAAAAACACAGCGCTGAAGTGCTAGAAAAAGCCCAAAAACAATTAGAACAAGGCGTTGAACCACAACAAGTGGTCAATGAGTTAGCGAGAACATTAACCAATAAATTATTACATGAGCCTAGCCGCCAACTAAGGCAATCAGGTTCAGATGTGGATAATAACCTCATTGAAGCGGCGAGAAACCTCTTCAATATTAAGGATGTGTAAGTGAAAGAATCAATCAAGCATAAACTTGAAACATTAGTCGAACGTCATGAAGAAATCAGTGGTTTATTGGCTGAACCTGAAACAATGGCCGATCAAAATAAGTTTCGATCTTTGTCGCAAGAATATGCACAGTTAGAACCTGTTGTTACAAACTTCACTGCCTATAAGGCCAGTCTACAAGCCATCGAAGATGCCAAAATGATGATGGAAGAAGACGATGAAGAGATGCGTGAAATGGCTAAAGAAGAATTGGTCGAAGCAGAACAACAAGAACAAGAGTTAGAGATCGTATTGCAGAAATTGCTATTGCCTAAAGATCCTAATGATCAACGTAATATTTTCCTTGAAGTGAGGGCAGGAACTGGAGGCGATGAAGCCGCGATTTTTGCCGGTGATCTCTATCGCATGTACAGTCGTTACGCTGAAAGCCGCCGTTGGGGAGTGGAAGTCATCAACGCACAAGAAGGCGAGCATGGCGGTTATAAAGAAGTCGTAATTAAAATTGTCGGTGAAGGCGCGTATTCAAGATTAAAATTTGAATCAGGTGGCCATCGCGTGCAACGGGTCCCCGAAACGGAATCACAAGGTCGTATTCATACATCGGCGTGTACCGTCGCGATCATGCCGGAAGTCGATGAACTGGATGCGATTGATATTAATCCAGCTGATTTACGTGTTGATACTTTCCGTGCATCGGGCGCGGGTGGTCAGCATGTTAATAAAACCGACTCTGCGATTCGGATCACCCATATCCCAACGGGTATTGTGGTGGAATGCCAAGATCAACGCTCGCAACATAAAAACCGTGCTCAAGCCATGTCGGTGCTGCAATCACGCATTATGTCAGAACAACAAGAAAAGATTGATTCAGAACAAGCTGAAACACGTAAATTACAAGTGGGCAGTGGCGATCGTAGTGAACGTATTCGGACCTATAACTACCCTCAAGGCCGTATGACCGATCACCGTATTAATTTGACCTTATACAAATTAGCCGAAGTGATGGAAGGGGACTTGGAGCAAGTGATCGAACCTTTGATCAATGAATACCAGGCAGATCAATTAGCCTCTTTATCAAATGATGATTAAATCGCAATCGATTTTTGCATTTTAATGGCATTAAATACACGCTCTGGATGAGCCAGCAAAGTTAATAGTGTGGCTTCATCAACAGGGCGGCTGAACAAATAACCTTGAATCAGATGACATTGTTGGGAGGTTAAATAACTCAACTGATCAACATCTTCGACGCCTTCAGCAATGATGTTGAGATTGAGCGCTTTGCCTAATGCAATAATGGAAGCGGCAATGGCTTTGTCTTCATCATTGGCACAAATGTCTCTAATAAAGCTGCGATCGATTTTCAAGCTATCGATGGGCAGGCGTTTGAGATAACTCAAAGATGAATAGCCTGTGCCAAAATCATCAATAGACAATAAAATATCTTTTTTCGATAAGGCATGCAGATTATCAATATTCTGCAATTGGTCATTCATGACCACACTTTCCGTTAACTCTAATTGCAAATAGTGGCTCGGTAATCCTGTGTCTTGCAATATTTTTTCAAGATCGGTGACGAAGTGCTCTTGCATGAATTGTACGCCAGACACATTGACTGAAATGTGGGACAAAATATGGCCAAGATCCAACAAACGCACCATTAACTCACATGATTGTTGAAGCACCCATTGCCCAATGGGATAAATCTGGCCACCTTCTTCAGCGATAGGAATAAAAATATCAGGAGGAATATTGCCCGTTTGATTCGGATGCCATCGTAGTAAGGCTTCAAGGCCAAAAATAGTATTTGTCTCGGTATCGACTTGGATTTGATACAACAATGACAACTCATTACGGGCAATGGCATGACGTAACATGCTGTCAACTTCCATACTCATGGTGGCATCAGTGGATAATTGTTGTGAGTAATAGCAGAAGTTATTGCGACCATTATGCTTAGCTTGATACATAGCCGTATCGGCATGTTTGAGTAAGGTTTCTGCCGTTGTGCCATGATCGGGATGAATTGCGATGCCGATACTCGGCGTGATATGAAACAAGTATTCATTGATTTTAAAGGTTTCTGAAAAGGCATCTAAAATGCGTTGTGCGATTAAATCGGTTTCTGGAGTGGAATCATTCAGCTCAGTGACAATAATGAATTCATCTCCGCCAAAACGGGCAATAAAATCTTGAGTACGCGCGACACGTTGCAAGCGCCTGCTAGCGGCGATTAACGTCTCATCGCCAATAGAATGACCATAGTTATCATTAATGTGTTTGAACTTATCAAGATCAATAAATAAAACGGCAAAAGGATGAGGATGTTGTGTATTCAGTAAGGTATCTAACTTTTGAGAGAGGTGGATGCGATTAGCCAATTGAGTCAATGGATCATGATGGGCTAACTGTTGCAATTCATCATGTGCTTGTTTTAATTCTTCTGTCCGGTCGAGTAAAGACTGATGTTTTTTCTGTAATAACGCATCAGCACTTTTTTCTTGTTCACGAATAAAGTATTGAATGATAAAGAGAATACCGGAAGTGCTCACGGCAATATTGAGCACAGTAAACAATTCGATTAAGGCTGTTGCTGGTGGCAGTGTATTTTCAATCAGAAAACGATCGAGAAAAACAGTCGTAATCAATAGGGAAAGGAAAGCGAAAAACCAGCGTAGAGCATGACGATAAGATTGATAAATCAAAGCGTTAATAGGCGCGTAAATAGCCCAAATGCAAACAAAGCTGCTAGCGGCAAATCCCCCTAATAACCAAGTGAATATAAAAGGTAAAACCAGTACGAGGCTTAATTGGGTGTGAACAAACGTGTCGAAGCGTTGTGTTTTCGCGAGATGCCAAATCGTTAAAATGGAAACCAGTACATAAGCAAGCGGCACAGTACTAGCGACGTAATGGCCTGCCCCTGCATAAAATACCGTCAGAATAGTAGACAGAGTGCCAACAAATACGGGAATTAATAACAGTGACGCTTTTTTGAGACGCAAATTTTCACTATCAGATGGGGTTGAACCAATCTGTTGGTAGCGATCTAATAAGCGAATCAATGGCGTCAGCATAGACAATGTCCCAATAACGTAGGCTCGCGTAACTGATTGTATTACAAAAGAAGCGGCGCTTATAGTTTTATTGAGTGGTGGTTCTGCCGTGGGAGTTACTGATGATTCAATTAAGCGCTAGCCAATCTTGTGGGGTGAGAAACGTCTCGTAGAGTTTTGCTTCATCGCTTCCGGGCTCAGGTTGCCAGTTATAGCGCCATTTCACCAACGGAGGCAACGACATTAAAATAGATTCTGTTCGGCCACCCGATTGCAGCCCAAAGAGTGTTCCGCGATCAAAAACGAGATTAAACTCGACATAACGTCCACGACGGTAAAGCTGGAAATCGCGCTCTCTTTCCCCAAAAGGTATTGTTTTACGCCGTTCGACGATCGGGACATAAGCGTCAAGAAAACTATTGCCAACACTTTGTAAGAATTGAAAACACTGGTCAAAACCGCCGTCATTTAAATCATCGAAAAATAAACCGCCTGCACCTCGTGTTTCATCGCGATGTTTTAAATAGAAATACTCATCGCACCATTGTTTATATTTAGCGTAACGATCTTGACCAAAAGGATCACAAGCCGCCTTAGCAGTTTGATGCCAATGCACCGCATCATCTTCAAAGCCATAATAAGGTGTTAAGTCATAACCACCACCGAACCACCAAATAGGATCTTCGCCTTCTTTTTCGGCAATGAAAAACCGGACATTAGCGTGGGCTGTTGGCACATAAGGATTATTCGGGTGGATCACTAAAGACACGCCGATAGCTTCAAAATGTCTGCCAGCTAATTCAGGTCGGTTTGCCGTTGCGGAAGCAGGCATGCTAGCACCACGAACATGAGAAAAATTCACGCCACCTTGCTCAAAAATCGCCCCGTTATTTAGCACACGGGTACGTCCACCACCTGCTAAACCATCCGTTCGCTCCCAAGCATCTTCAACGAATTTTTCTTGCCCATCAATCGATTCTAATTTTCTGCAAATAGAGTCTTGCAATGAGAGTAAGTACTCACGTACTTTTTTGGCGTCAACTTGATTCATCGAAGGATATTTCCTGTTTGAGCGTCTCGGATTTGTGAGGGTTTGGTCTCATGACCACATTGTCCCGACACAATGGTGTTAATTTCTGGGAGCTGCCAACGAACGCGATGATGTGTTTTGGCCGCTGGCATACCCGTAATATTCGCGCTGGTGGACACAAGTGCGTGGCCGGCAGCATCACAGAGTTGTTTCGCAATTGGGTGTGCCGTCACTCGGACAGCGATCGTATCATGGGCCCCAGTTAAGTAGTCTGGTGTTGTATCGCGTGCAGGTAATAACCACGTCACGGGACCAGGCCATGTTGCTTCAATACGCTGTAATAATTCGGGCGATAAAGGCGCGACAAACTCATTGAGTTGATTAAAATTACTAGCGATTAAGATTAAGCCTTTATGCCAAGGACGCTGTTTTATACTCAGTAAAGTTAATACTGCTTCTTCATCCCATGGATCACAGCCTAAGCCAAAAATGGCTTCGGTCGGGTAGGCGATAACCTCTCCGTGGCGGAGGGCTTTAACGGCTTGTCTTATGGACCACGATGACACGTTTTAGAGCCTTGCAATGGCGCGATAAGCAATATCGGTACGATAATACATATCTTGCCAATCAATCGTTGTCACTAAGTCATAAGCGGCTTTTTGTGCTGCGGCGACATCATCACCTAAAGCTGTCGCACATAAAACACGGCCGCCAGATGTCACGACGTTATCGCCTTGTTGCGTTGTGCCTGCATGGAAGACTTTACGAACTTCTGTCGCTGGTGTGGCAAGGCCGTTGATGACATCGCCTTTACGGTAGCTTTCTGGGTAACCACCTGCAGCTAATACGACGCCGACGGCAGCTCTTTTATCCCATTCAACCGTAGCAGTATCGAGTTGCTTATCTAATGCGGCTTCACATAAGGCAATCAAATCTGATTGTAAGCGCATCATAATGGGTTGTGTTTCAGGATCACCAAAGCGGCAGTTGTACTCAACAACGCGAGGTGAGCCGGTTTCATCAATCATTAAACCGGCATATAAAAAACCAGTATAAGGTCTGCCATCGGCGGCCATGCCTTCGACGGTAGGTTTAATGACTTCATCCATGATGCGATTGTGTATTTCTGCTGTGACAACAGGTGCGGGAGAATACGCACCCATACCACCGGTATTAGGACCTTGGTCTCCATTATCACGTGCTTTGTGATCTTGAGATGTAGCAAGAGGTAAAATATTTTTGCCATCAACCATGACGATAAAACTGGCTTCTTCACCAGTCATAAACTCTTCGATGACGACTCGGTGACCCGCTTCTCCGAAGGCGTTTCCGGATAACATATCATTGACAGCATCAATGGCGTCTTGTTCTGTCATCGCAACAATAACGCCTTTGCCTGCGGCTAAACCATCTGCTTTGACGACAATCGGTGCGCCTTGTTGTTGAATATATTCAATGGCAGAGGCTGGCTCTGAGAAAACTTGATAAGCGGCAGTCGGAATCGCGTGACGGGCTAAAAAGTCCTTGGTAAAACTTTTAGACGCTTCTAATTGCGCGGCTTCTTTCGATGGGCCAAAACAGCGTAAACCTGCGGCTTCGAAGGCATCGACAATGCCCATCACCAATGGCACTTCAGGGCCAATAATGGTCAGGTCAATTTGCGCTTGTTTGGCATAGCTGACCAGCTCATCGATGGCATCGACCGCAATATCGACATTAGAGATGCCTTCTTCAGCTGCGGTGCCGGGGTTACCGGGTGCGACAAAAACATGGTCACATTGCGGCGATTGGGCTAGTTTCCAAGCCAATGCATGTTCACGACCACCACTGCCAACCACTAAAACTTTCATATATCCTGCCAGAAAAACTAAAATAAAAGCGTTATGATACCTGAGTCATTGGGATTACTGAATCCAGTCAGTAAGACAGCGTTGTTTGATGTTTTTAGATCAACAACATTTCTGTCTTTAAAATGCGACTATTTGATAGTCAGTTAAGCGTAGTATTGAGAGGTAAAATGGAAAACTTAAAAACGTCGGAAGCTTGGCGGGTATTTCGTATTCAAGCAGAAATGATTGATGGCATCGAAACCTTATTTGATTTAGGGCCTGCTGTGTCTTTATTTGGTAGTGCGAGACTGCCTGAGTCATCGCCTTATTACCAAGATGCAATGACAGTGGCGACGCAATTATCAGAAGCTAAATTTGCCGTGATCAGTGGTGGTGGGCCAAGCATTATGGAAGCCGCTAACCGAGGTGCATTTGGCCGCGGTGGTAAGTCCGTTGGACTCAATATAGAGTTACCTTTTGAGCAAACACCAAACGACACTCAAGATATTAGTTTGTCATTTCGCTATTTTTTCATTCGAAAATTGATGTTCGTCAAATACTCGATGGCATATGTCGTTTTTCCAGGCGGATTTGGGACTTTGGATGAGTTTTTTGAAGCGCTCACCTTAATTCAAACAAAAAAAATTAAGAATTTCCCCGTCATTCTCTATGGCAGCACATTTTGGGCTGGTTTATTAGATTGGATCAAAGGCCAGGTATTAGAGTTAGGGTGTATTAGTGAATCGGATTTAGATTTATTTTATGTGGTTGATTCGCCTGATGAGGTATTACCGATCATCAAACGACATCATGCACAGCTAGTGAAAAACCCAGAACGGGATCATCGTTTCACTGTGTAATTATTCAGGCGAGTAAGTGAAGGTAGAGGCTTGTTATTTAAGTTAAGACATTTTTTTGCAGCAGAAGAAATACATCTTAGGTTGTACTTGTTAGCAACATTAACAGGACTAGCCGCGGGAGGGATTATTGTCCTATTTCGCTTGCTCATTGATCATAGCCAAATGGCTGTTTTCCCTTCAGGACAAGTGGAAGATTTCGGTCAGATGTCGTGGCTTTGGATATTAGGAATGCCCACAGTCGGCGGATTATTAATCGGTTTGTTATTTTATCGTTTAGATCGGCAACAACAAGGCACGGGTGTAATCCATGTAATAGAACGCCTGTCTTATCATGAAGGCCGAATGCCAATAAAAAACTTTGTACGCCAATTTATCGGTGGCGCGATTGCTTTAATCAGTGGTCATTCGGTTGGTAGGGAAAGCCCAAGCGTGCATCTAGGAGCGGCGAGCGGAAGTGGTTTGGCTTCGCAATTAGACCTTCCGAGTAATGCGACCCGTATTTTGGTGGCCTCTGGTGGCGCGGCGGCAATTGCAGCCTCGTTTGATACGCCGATTGCCGGTGTGATCTTTGCCATGGAAGTCATCATGATGGAATACCATATCGGCAGCTTTATCCCTGTTATTTTGGCGTCAGTCAGTGGCGCTGTTGTTGGTCGGGTTGTCTTTGATGCTCCCCCTTTTTATGGTTTGGTGGCGGGTCAAATGCAGTCTTTATGGGAACTGCCTTATATTATTGCCTTGGGGTTATGTCTTGGTTTGTTAGCGGTTGGATTCATTAAAAGCCTGTCATTCTTCGCTGATTTTCAGGCGCGGTATCCTATTTGGTTACGGACTACGGTTGCAGGTTTCTTGGTGGGTTGCGGCGGGTTGATGATGCCAGATGTCATGGGCATGAGTTATAACTTACTCAACACGGCTTATTTAACTGAACTTGCGATCGCCAGCTTGTTGATAATGCTGGTACTTAAATTGGTATTATCTTCGGCTTGCGTTGGGTTAGGTGTGCCGGGCGGTCTGATTGGGCCAACACTTGTCATGGGTGCTGTCGCTGGCGCGATATTAGGACATATTGGTCAACTATGGTTACCTGAATTGTCCTCATCGATTGGTTTTTACGCCATGATTGGCATGTGCGCTATGATGGCCGCGACGTTAAAAGCACCACTGGCGGCATTAATGGCGTTATTAGAACTCACGGCTAATCCGCATATTATTTTACCTGGTATGCTCGCCATTGTTTTTTCGAGCATTGTGGTGGTAGAAATCTATAAGTTGGACTCTGTTTTTCTGGTTTTATTAAGAAAAAATGGCTTAGATTATCGTAATACTCCACTAGCGCAGGCGTTGAGGCGTATTAATGTGACGAAAGCGATGCAAAGGAAGTTTGTTGAACTTGGTCAAATGATATCAAGAGAAGAAGCCAAACAAGCACTGGCATCCAACCCTTTTTGGATCATTATCACTCCAAGCGAAGGTGACAAGCGATTGATGTTGGCGGCAGATTTGGCATTAGCTTTAAACGAAGAAGGGGAAGACGAAGTGGATTTACTTCAAATCCCTGCATCACGGCGAAATTTAGCCAAAGTCTCATTCCATTTGAGCTTAGACGCGGCAGCGAAACAATTGACCCAAAGCGATGCTGAAGCGCTATATGTGACTAAACGAATTAGTATTTTAGAAGAACAGACAATGGGTGTTTTGACGAAAGAAAACATCGAAGCCCAGTACCAGCTTGCATATGAAGGGTAAAAAAAGATAAAAAGGTATCAACAAATGTAAAAACTTGCTGTATAATGCTTCGGATTGCCTGGGTGGTGAAATTGGTAGACACAAGGGACTTAAAATCCCTCGACTTCACGGTCGTGCCGGTTCGACTCCGGCCCTAGGTACCAATATATTAAGGCCTCAGTAGTTTATTCTGCTGAGGCTTTTTTATTGGGCGTGTATCCAATAAAAACTCAAACATTATCACTATATTAGGTTTGTCTAAATTAGCATCTGCTCGATGGGCTTCAACTAGATGTAGGAAGATTTTTGTATGAATTGTAAAGCAAAAAATAATGCTGATCTGTTGTTAGGTTGCGATGCTGAACACGTGATCACAGGCAATATTTTTAGTCATTATCTAGCCTAGTTAATTTAAAAAATCTTCAAAAAACCATGCCGAAAAGGCATGTCGGCCGGCAACACCTGCCTTTTTATAGACTTCTGATGCTTGTTGGCGTACGGTTTTTTCTTTGGTGTCACGAATGGAAGCAATCTCATGAAAACTAAGCCCTTTTAGCAGTAATAAGGCTATTTGTTGTTGGCTCTCACTCAACTTCCACTCATCAAATTGTTGATGGATAACTTGGCTGTATTCTTTCCTTGCATTATGAATCAATGCTGTTGAGCGATTTAATGATTGCTCTGTTGTTTTCAGCTCAGTAGCAAGATCTGCCAAATCACGTTTTTTTTGTTTCAGTTCTAGGACTAAGTAAATAATTAAAGCAATAGCCAAAGAGATGACAATAAACTCTTCAACGATATGCCACCACGGGGCGGCATTGGCAATGTCCATGATGAAATCAATGATATTGGATATCATTACAATGATCATGATTGTAATGATGCTAGATGTTTTAAGATGAGGCACTTCTATCCTTTACATTTAACAACTGAAACACATGGGACATATGTCCTAATCGCCCATTTATGGGACATACACCCAATATAATACTACGTTAATTAACTTTACACTCAAGCTGTATTAAATTTTATCTATTATAGTTGTAGTCAACAAATAGATAATCAGTATTTAAAAAAGGTTGCCTCATGCATCATGTCATAAGTCTGTTTTTGATTGTTATTTCAAGTGCTAGTTTTGCAAGTGATATCGTTCAGCTCTCTCCCGATCAAATTGCCAATATTGGTATTGAGGTAGCACCGATAACATCTGTCACTGAGTCACAAACCAATAAACTGCCCGCTAGAGTAACGATTCCAAATAAGTCACAACGTGTTATCAGCGTACCGCAAGATGGTGTCATAGAAATTATGTTGGTGGCGGAAGGGGATAATGTCAGCTCTGGTCAAGATTTGGTTCAGATAAATAGCCCTCAAATACTATCTAATCAAAACGATTATTTAAATTCGCTTAGTCGTTTAGTTCGGTCCCAGCAAGAAATGCAGCGTGATAAAAGCTTATTTGAAGAAGGCATTATTGCAGAACGACGCTATCGCCAAGCGCTTTCAACTTATCAACAAGATAAGTCGGAAATGACGATGTACCTCAAAAAATTAGAGATGGCTGGAATGAGCATCAATGCCATCAACGAATTGAAGACAACGCGTTCTCTTAACAGTAGCCTAGTAATAAGTGCGCCTACAGATGGTGTCATCATGAAGCAATTTGCTATTGCTGGCCAACGCTTAGCTGCTGCCGACCCACTGTATCAGATAGCTGAACTATCCACTTTGTGGATAGAAATTCACGTGCCTTTAGATGTCGCCGAACAAATTAACATTGATGATCATGTAACCGTCTGTAATAAAACAGTTGAAGGCCAAGTTATCGCACTTGGACGCGAAGTGCATGCTGCTGATCAGGGTGTTCTGGTACGAGCTGAAATTAACCGGCATACCGAGTTATTAACTCCGGGGGAGTTTGTTGAAGTTTGTTTTATTCAACAAGCAAATCAGCCTCAATTTGAAGTACCTCGCTCAGCTGTTTTTCGTCATGATGGTATTCCTGCTTTGTTTATTGAAACCAAAAATGGCTTTGTTTATACGCCAGTTGAGATTGTTAAAGACTATGGAAAGACCTTAGTACTTAACGGTAGCCTATCACCACAACAACACATAGTTATTTCAGGCACAGCAACCCTAAAAGCCGCATGGCTTGGTTTGGGCGGCGAATAAATTAATATTGTTTTCTTAGCAATCAGGAATACGCCATGCTGGCAAAACTCATTCAATTTTCTTTAACTCAACGTTTGTTAATGTTTCTGTTCATCATCGGTTTGATTGGTGCTGGCTGGCAAGCCTTCAATAAAACACCCATTGATGCTTTTCCTGATGTGTCATCGACACAAGTGAAAGTGATATTAAAAGCATCTGGGATGACGCCACAAGAAGTGGAATCTCGTATTACTTCACCAATTGAAGTTGAAATGCTGGGCATTCCACATCAACGAATGTTACGTTCAGTGGTTAAATATGGCTTAACTGATATTACCATTGACTTTGATGAAGGCACTGATATTTATTGGGCTCGCCAACAAGTATCTGAACGACTTGCCAATTTACGCGATCAACTGCCTGCAGATATAACTGGTGGCTTAGCCCCCATGACTACGCCATTAGGTGAAATGTTTATGTTCACCGTAGATAGCGACACCATGAGTCTTACGGATCGTCGCGTCTTACTAGATTGGGTCATTCGACCAGCATTACGTAGTGTTCCGGGCGTGGCCGATGTTAATTCGTTAGGTGGTTTAGCAAAAACTTTTCAGGTCACTCCTAATATTTCAAAATTATCAGCCCGGAATATTAGTCTCGATGATTTACAACAGGCGTTGGAACTCAATAATAAAAATGATGGTTCCGGCCGCATTAATGATGGTGAAGAGGTCTTGATTGTTCGGGCAGAAGGTAATATAAACGATCTGACTGAGTTAGGTGGCATTGTCGTCAAGCCGGACTTAACTGAGCCTGTATTACTCCGTGATGTGGCCGACATCAGTATTGGCAGTCTAACGCGTTATGGTGGTGTAACTAAAGACGGTCAAGGCGAAACAGTTGAAGGTTTAGTGCTTGGGTTGCGTGGTGCTAACGCCCGCGATGTAGTGAAAGATATTGAACGAACTCTAGCACAGCTTGAAACGACACTACCTGACGATGTCAGCATCAATACCTTTTATAACCGTGGTGATTTGGTTTCTAAAGCAATCTCAACAGTCAGCAAAGCTTTGGTCGAAGCCATTATTTTAGTCTTAGTGCTGTTAATCCTGTTTTTGGGTGATATTCGAGCCGCAACAACGGTAGCACTGGTTTTGCCCTTAGCAGCAATGGTGACATTCATCATGATGCAACAATTTGGTTTATCCGCTAACTTGATGAGCTTAGGAGGGTTAACTATTGCAATAGGTATGTTAGTTGATGCCGCCGTCGTTGTCGTTGAAAATATCGTGTCACAATTGGCTGATAGAGAAAAAGCCAAGGTTTTACCTCGTCTGCATCTTATTTACCGTGCCGTAAAAAGCGTTTCTGTACCCGTGACATCAGGTATTGCTGTCATTATTATCGTGTTTTTGCCGCTACTTACCTTGCAAGGGTTGGAAGGTAAACTATTCATTCCTGTGGCTTTAACCATCGTATTTGCATTAAGTGGCTCATTATTGTTATCGCTAACGGTTATCCCAGTATTGGCCTCATTTTTACTCAAAAATGTCTCACATGACGAGCCGTGGTTACCTCGTACACTTAAAAAGCTATATGCACCAATATTAAATTGGTCATTAGCCCATGGCCGTATAGTTATTTTAGTGGCGATTAGCTCTCTTTTAACAGCAGGATTTTTATATACCCAAGTCGGTAAAAGCTTTATGCCAACTATGGATGAAGGTGATTTGATTGTCCAACTAGAAAAGCTACCCTCGATAACGCTTGAGCAATCGATCAATTTAGATCAACGCGTTGAAGCCAAGATCCTGAACAAGGTGCCTGAAATTAGCCAAATTGTTGCCAGAACAGGCGCAGATGAACTCGGCTTAGATCCGATGGGGCTCAATGAAACCGATATGTTTTTAGTGCTAAAACCAAGAGAACAATGGCTTGTTGCAACAAAAGATGAGATCAAAGAACAAATTCGCCAAGTTTTGGCTGAATTTCCAGGTATTGCCTTTGGTTTTACCCAACCTATTGAGATGCGGGTATCTGAAATGTTAACTGGCGTCCGAGGTGATCTCGCCATTAAAATTTTCGGTGATGACGGTAAAGAACTCAATAGACTCGCCACTGAAATTGTAAGCGTTGTTAATAATGTTGAAGGTGCTGAAGATGTTATAACCACTCAGACCGAAGGTGCTCAATATTATCAAGTTGCCATTAACCGTTTAGCCGCAGGTCGTGTTGGGCTCACTATTGAAGACATCATGCCACAACTTCGTCTACTTATTGAAGGCTCTGATGTTGGCACAATTTATCAAGGTGCAAGACGTACCCCATTGATCGTAAAAGGTGGTGACAACCTACGCTTATCACCCGTGGCGTTTTCTAATATCAGATTAACTACTGCTAATGGTGACAAAATTCCATTATCACTGATTGCTTCACTAGAGCGTGTTAACGGTCCCGTATCTATCAAACGTGAAACTGGACAAAGAATGTCAGTGGTAGTCGCCAATGTGGCTGGTCGTGATTTGGTCAGTTTTGTTGATGAGGCCAAACAACGTGTTGCTGAAAACGTTAGTTTACCGACAGGGTATTCTCTGTCTTGGGGCGGTCAATTTGAAAACCAACAACGTGCAGCAAGAACGCTTGCTATTGTCGTGCCTGTCGCCTTGTTGTTGATCTTTTTATTACTGTTTTCGACTTTTCAATCTATTCGTCAAGCACTGTTAGTTTTGAGCAATGTTCCTTTCGCTCTTGTTGGTGGCATCGTTGCATTGTGGTTAACAGGAGAATATTTATCGGTACCAGCATCTGTCGGCTTTATCGCTTTATTGGGTATCGCCGTTTTAAATGGCATTGTTATGGTCAGCTATTTCAATGAATTACGCGCTTTAGGCTTATCAATGGATCAAGTCGTTAGAGATGGTGCTATGAGACGTTTACGTCCAGTGTTAATGACTGCAACAATAGCCGCTTTTGGTTTAGTTCCATTATTGTTTGCAACCGGTCCCGGTTCTGAAATTCAACGACCACTCGCCATTGTTGTGATTGGCGGATTAGTCAGTGCAACCTTGCTGACATTGGTGTTGTTGCCATTATTATTTAGACGTTTTGGTGTGGTCAGTTCTCAAGCAGACATGGAGAAACAACAATGATGTTATTTACGATTATTGCGCCACCAGCAATGGAAGAAGAATTAATCGACTGGTTATTAATGAGGCCTGATATTTCAGGTTTTATCACCCAAAGTGCTCATGGTCATGGCAGTGGTCATCAAATGGCATTGGCTGAACAGGTAACCGGTCGTCGCCAGCAGATTACATTTATGGTTCAAATAAAAAAGCAATTAGCCGAAACAATATTAGCCGATCTAAAGCAATGCTTTTCTGGTAGTGGACTACATTATTGGCTAGTTCCTCTATTAGACAATGGTAGCATTTAATGTCTTTTAGCTGCTTTTATATACTGTTTTTGCAATTTTAAAACCTAATAACAATATAAGGTACGTGCCATTATGTGGTTTCGAAACAAATTAATTAGTGTATGTAGTGTGCTAATAATAGGGCATACATCGTTCGTATTAGCTGAAACGGATACCGTCGAGTATGCTTCAACAGTGACCCTATCGTCATTAACGCAAAATGTATATGACATACATCCTGCTCTCCATAGTGAGCTTGCTCAACAACAACAAATCAATGCCAACGCCGACCTTGCAAATGAGATGTTTGCAGATGTAAGCACCATTAACCTAACTCACCAGAATGATGTGCTCGGAAGTGGTAATGGCCTACAAGAATGGGAAGGTAGCCTTAATATGCCGCTCTGGTTATCAGGGCAAAAGCAACTACAACAGTCACTATCAGACAAAATGTCCGCCGTTTTACCTGCGTATCAGCAAAAAATTAAATTAGATGCTTCTGGAAAAGTTCGTGAATTAATATGGAAGGTCATCTTAGCTGACAATAAACAACAACAAGCCTTCCAAGCATGGCAAACAGCTTTAAAATTAAAACAAGATGTGGCGGCACGTGTCAAAGCAGGTGAGTTTGCAAAAGCCGAACTTTTATTGGTCAATACAAACGCCATTGAGCTGCATGGCCAGTATTTATTAACACAAGCAGAATTAAAGCATGCTTTAAAACACTATCAACAAATTACTGGGCAATCTACGCTACCCGAAGACTATGAAGAAACATTATTGATTGAGCCCAGTGCTGACTTATCACTTGATGCTTTAGTCGAACTCATTCAACAGCATCCTGATTTGGCACTACAAGATCAACAAATTGAAACCTTACGTACCAAGCAAGGACTAGCCCAATTTGATGGCGCTGTTAACCCTATTCTTTCGGTTGGGGTTCGCCGCGAACGAGGTAATGATAATGAAAATTTTACTAACAGTATTGGGCTGGGAATCAGTTTTGCTTTAGATAGCAAGGTCTACCGTCGCCCATCAATGACCAATGCAGCCAAAGAATTAGCTGATGCCGAGATCGTTCGCCAAATATTGGCACGAGAGTTAAGTTTAACGCTATTTGCAAAGTTACATGATTTAGAAACCAAACAAGCTCAACTGCTATTAGCGATCGAGAACGATGAAACAACACAGCGCTATTTTTCTCTACAAAAACGTGCCTTTGAGTTAGGTGAAATTGATTTGGTTGATGTACTCCGAACCCAAGCACTTGCGAATAAGTCTCATAACCGTCAACAGCTTTTAAAGATAGAAATTAAACAACTCATTGCTAATATTAATCAAGCAAGTGGGGCTATACTATGACGCTTGGTATCTGGTGTGTAAACTCGGGGGAAACAAGGTTGTGAGGCGTTGAACAAGCGTTTATGTTGCGGTTCTTCCATCTTGAAAAGTGGTGACTGAAGTTGCTTCATATTTTAGCTCTATAAGCTCATCGATGGTTTTATGAGCGATTTCGGTAGTCATTATCGGTGAATGCATCAACCTAAATTAGACCTTGATGAGTGCGGTTTTATTGTTCATGACGTGTCTTCATATGTTTTCCCGTTTAGTTTCTCTTTAATACGTTTTATCAATAAAACGCTATCATAATATTGTTTTTTTTCTTGCTAGAGTTTTATGTGCCAATTTTGTACCGTACTTGTACCGCACAGGTTGATATTAGGGTTGTGTGAGGCAGTTTTTGATAAAAGTGAACGTTGTAAGTTCTTGATAATAAGGTTATTTAATTTTAAACCCTTGACTTGAAATCCCTCGGCTTCACGGCCGTGCCGGTTCGACTCCGACCCTAGGTACCAACAAATACGAAGCCTCAGTAGTTAATTCTGCTGGGGCTTTTTATTGCCTTTCGGGAATTTTACGTAATAATATCTTCTAAGCAATTTTATCTGCCAAGACTAAACTTCGCTTGTTGCTATCCTCTTCTTCACAAATTCTTTCGAAATAATAAAGAGGAAAATATCGCTTCCTTCGATTTGTTACTCCCATTCCTAGTGAAGGTTATACATTTTTTAATGACCTCTTGGCTCAACATCGGCCATTAGAATATGTCCGAGGGTAATAAGTCATTTGTTTCAACAGATTCTAACCATGTTCTAACAGACCAGAGTGCTTCTTGAGATAACTGTTCGGTCATTTCAGGCATAGAAACAACGCCGTCATGCTCCACGCCATTTTGTACACGATAGGCATACCATTGATCGTTCTCAGAACTAGCTTTTAACATACGTAAATCAGGAGCAATACCATCTGAAACACCGCCTAAGCCATGACAACTAGCGCAATTTTGATTATATGCTGAAGCACCAAGGCTTAGTACTTTGTCACGCATATCACCGCTTAATTCACGATAAGGATTTTCTTCTACCCATTCTTCCCCTAATTGAGGTAGTTCTGATGTATCAATTGATTGTGCTGTTGCCGATCCACCATATGAAAACAAAGATATACAAGCAAGCAAGCAAGCAAGCAAGCAAGCAAGCAAGTAAGCAAGCAAGTAAGCAAGCAAGCAATCAAGCATTTATGCTTAATATTTAACTGAGCCATTTTTAAAACCTCTTGGATCGACTTTCAAATTGTATGAAGCCAGTCTCGCGAATTATTTGTTATTTCAGAGTTGTACTTTGATATGTTCACCTCATCTTTTGATTAAGCTGAGATGGAAACAGTATGCTAAAACACATGATAAAAAGAAACTGTCGTAAAATATTAACAAAAGTAAGCGTTACCTCTCTAATACCTGTATCTAGCTTATTAATGCGTATGAGTGCCTTCTCAGTTTGAATGTTTTTTAATCCTCTCTGAAAGGGTTAAGCCTTTATGTAAACTTCCTCAGTGCGATATAGTGGTGATACATAGCTCGTAACGAGCCAAGAGGAATTCTGGTGACAAATCAACGAACCGAACAGTTTTTACCCACACTTAAGACGCTTTCAGATCTAGCCAAAACGGCTGATTATTCTTTATTGGACGCGCTCAACTGCGATCCTGAAGCGAAGGAAAACGGCGAAGATCATCGCTCGCGTCAAGTCTTTACCGGTCATTATGTTACTGTGAAGCCAACGCCTATAAGCGATCCTGAGTACGTTACCCACAGCAAAACCTTTTTTCAAGAACTTGGTTTGGCCGATTCAGTAGCGACATCCGCTGACTTTATTCGTTTGTTTTCTGGCGATCTCTCTCAGGTACCGCCACCGATCCATAAGGTTGGCTGGGCCTGTGGTTATGCCTTGTCGATTTTCGGCACTGAATATACCCAACAATGTCCGTTTCAGACTGGTAATGGCTATGGCGACGGCCGTGCAATTTCTGTGCTTGAGACATTGATCAAGGGCAAGCGTTGGGAAATGCAGTTAAAAGGCGGTGGTCGCACACCATACTGTCGTGGTGCGGACGGGCGCGCTGTCCTACGTTCCAGTATTCGAGAATTTTTAGCACAAGAACATATGCACGCACTGGGTGTACCCACGTCTCGCTCTCTCAGTTTATATGTTTCTAAAACGGAAAAGGTTAAGCGACCATGGTACTCAGCGGGTTCTCATTCAGAGAATCCTGATATTTTGGTCTCAGATCCCGTTGCCATTTCAACGCGCGTAGCGCCCTCATTTATTCGAGTCGGTCAACTTGAGCTTTTTGGCCGTCGTGCTCGCAGCAATGAACATGCAACAGCCATGGATGAACTCGAGCAAATAGTGCTACATTTGATCGATCGTGAGTACAAAAATCTTATTGATTCAAAACTGACTACAGCCGAAAAAACGGTATTGCTGGCCAGCGCGTTTAGTGACCGTCTTACTTCGCTTGTCGCGAACTGGATCCGCGTTGGTTACTGCCAAGGTAACTTTAATAGTGACAATTGCGCAGCAGGTGGCTTTACGCTTGATTATGGTCCCTTTGGCTTTTGCGAAGTGTTTGATCCGCTCTACCAACCATGGACTGGCGGTGGTCAACATTTCGCTTTTCTCAATCAAACAGTGGCAGCAGAACGCAATTTTGAGAGTTTTTGTAGTGCAATTAGGCCATTGTTAGCCTCACAGCAAGATTATTTACAGCAGTTAGATGAGGTTCAGCACGGTTTTTCGACCATGATGCAGACGAAAATGGAGTGCATGTGGGCTGACAAATTAGGGTTGGCCGTATTTGACCCTGCTTTATTCCGTGAACTTGGCACGTTGATGATGCAGACACCGGTTGATTACACGATGTTCTTTCGCGAACTTTCAGCAATACCTGACAATATTGTTCCACTCAAAAAAAGCTTTTATCAAAACCAGGCAGAGTCCGAAGAGAGCGACAAGCGTTGGTCAGCATGGCTCACAAAATGGATGTCATTAATCGATGTGAGTACGCCGTCTCGTGAAGCGCTCTCTAAAAAGATGAAGCGCGTTAATCCCAAATATAGTCTGCGAGAATGGCTTGTTGTGCCTGCTTATCAGCATGCTGCAGATAGAGATTACGCACTCATTCAAAAGCTGCAACAAGTCATGACCGACCCCTACGCTGAACAATCAAAGGCCATCGAAGACGAGTATTACAAACTCAAACCAACGGAATTATTTGAGGTCGGGGGC
Organism: Piscirickettsiaceae bacterium; assembly: GCA_024685975.1. GTDB lineage: Bacteria > Pseudomonadota > Gammaproteobacteria > Nitrosococcales > Methylophagaceae. The sequence continues at coordinate 23,208 of JAIBDZ010000012.1, forward strand.
TTCTCTCATTACAGCTGTTCTTCTTGATGTTGAAAACCTTGATAACCAAATTGGATTTTATCTGAGTTTATTATGCCCAAGATGGTAACAATATCATTCAAGAAATTATGGGGCTGGCGATTGCAGTCTTTCAGGCCAAACAGGCGTTTAATGCAGAAAAACGACTATTTTTATACTATCTCAGCAAGGCTATAAACGTCGTTTCGTTTTGTTATTTCACGTATCAACATACTAAACCAGTCAGTGAGGTATAAATATGAATACATCAAAAGAAGATGAACCCTAGAAGGCATTGCAAGGGTTTCTGGAGAAGTTTCGGTGACTAAACAGCTAACAAACGCATTCAGCCTAGCGCTAGCCGTTTTTCTATCGCCATTTCAACTGTATTCTCTTTGAGTAACGTAAATAAAGATGGAGTGTGAATATTCTAAACTACAATGGGTTAAGGGACGTACAGAGATGAAATATTTTGTGGCATTGTTAATGATTGGTCTGTCGAATTTTGCTTATGCATTCGACGGAATCACGCTTATACCCGATGGGAAGCGCTCTTTTCAGAATCCCTTAAACTACAATGCTCCTTTCAAAAAAGCGTATTTTTCTGGGCTTGAGGCTGGTGATACTCTGTCTGAAGCAACGGTCATGCTTCGTGGCAAAGATCACAAAAACTACCGAGTCGCATTGCAGCTTGAAACGAGTTTATCCGTCAATGCTGAAGGCCCACATCTTGACTTGACGGAGTGGAAACACTGCACGACGGAATGGCATCCGCTTAAGATCGCTGACAACCATAAGGTGTTATTGCCGAATTTTGACGAGGTGAATGTGGACTGCTTTCCAGCAGTCACGCACGACGAAATAAAAGCAGCGGTATTCGCGAAAGGCGGCGAGGAGTGGGTAAGGATACTTGATGGAGAAGGTTGGCCTGAAGGGTACAGTCCCGTCGAGATTTCGCTTAGCATGGTACGGATTAAAATCGAAGAACTAATTAATACACAATGGCAGGTCGTAACGGTAATTAATATCACCATTCCGATGGGGTGTTAAATGAGTATGACAACACATGAAGCGGTTTGTTTTGAGCCTAGATTACATAGAGACTTTATATGATGAATTTTAAAATGATCGCTTTCGTTTCCATCGTCGTACTACTTCAAGGGTGTGCAAGCGCTCGAACGAGTTACGAATCCTTAATTGAAACGAGAGGCGATGACTCGGCTATTTATTTAGCCGTTGGCGAAACCAAAGAGGTGTTAAGCATTCGCAATGGTTTTCCTGGCTGGTGGGGAACCTACCCTGCAATAGCGTCATTCTCGCCTGGCATTGCCAGTGTGAACTGTGAAGCGAGTGAGTGGAGTGAAGTGTGTTATTTGACAGCCAATGAAGTCGGTGAAACTTGGTTGACCTATGGCAATGCCTTTACCATGGATATGAGTGAGCCTGAATCTCACGCGAATAAAATAAGAGTTATTATCAGTCCAAAGTAACGGCTATTTGTCGTTGTGAGATAGCGGTTTGATATAAGGTAGAGAAAGTATGAAGCGTATTCGCAGTATTGTCGGTCTTCTTTTATTGAGCAGCGCTAGCTATACGCAAGCAGCATTGCCACCTTCCGCCGTCAATATGAGGGACTTGGATACGATGGTGCTTTTTATCAAGGCACATCAACGCGTGGCTCAATCATTAAAACAGATCGATCTCATATCGCTGACTATCTTTTTTGATCGTGATTGCGAAGTCCATTTTGAACGGCAAACACCAAGCTTTTTGACACGGGATATGCCAGGGCCACAGCCAGGGATAAAATTCAAAAGCAGTAACTGTCCCATTGTTGAACGCGAGTGATCGGTTTCTGGCTTGAGTGCACTAATTAATGGTCGGTATTGGCACTAAAGCAAAGTGTTAGATCAGGACGGTGCAATGTTTATAAAAAACGCTGACGACACGTTTAGTTTAGAGCGCCATATTTTTTGAATAATTCGTTAACCTTGGTCTCGATTTCTAGATTGGTACAACCAGGGTACTTCTTAGCACAACCGGCAGTACAGCCTAGCTTGCCTCCATTGTTGTAGCATTCTTGTATGCAATCCCAATATTTGTTGCAATCCACGTTTAAAGCATCATGAGTAGATTTTTTTAAATCATTCAATTCTTCAAGAAAAGCCTTGTTATTATCTAATGACATAATATTTCTCCAGTTATATTCAATGAGATTAAACAGAGAGTAGCTTGTTCATACAGGGTGCGTTTGAGTAAATATTTAACTAGCAACTGTATAAATTCTTATATTACAACTATTTATAGGATTATAAAAGCGGAGGTGAAGCGTTGTAAAAGTGCTCACATAACGTTCAGCACCTCATTCATACTTGAGGAGAACGTTACGTTATTTGGGTGTTAGCTCTTAGCGAGAGATTTCCCTATGTGATGGCTTTTGATGAATAAAAGCATTGCAACTACAGCACAAAAAAACAAGCCATTAATAAAGACGTTTGAGGCACCACCAGGCATGTAATCAATAAACGAGGTTAACACTTGGCCAGAAAATACGGCCATGGTGAAATAAGACAAATTCCGGCCTCGTACAGCTTCTTCACTCAGTTCTACGGTCATATGGTTTAACAATGGAATGCTAAAACCAAAACCGATACCGGCAGAGATAGCACCGAGAACAAGCGTTAAAGTACTCATTTGTGAAAAGAAAAAATAAGCAAAGCCATAAGCGATAAAAGCAAAAGAGAGCGCTTTCGGTTCACTGAAGCGCCGGACTACTTTAGGCATAAAATGTGCCGCTGTAACGGCCATTAAAGAGATAAAGGCAAGCAATAAGCCAATGCGCTCCTCACTATAGTGTTGCTCGTGCATAAGGATCGGTAATAGCACAACAGCTGCAAAGAAGGTTGTCATCGAAATGGTAGTGATGAGGTAAACAAGTTTAAGTGACAAGCTGCTTTGGCGAACGGCGTGTTCTTCGGTGGCAACCGATTGTTTATTAACGGGATGTTGTCTAGGAACAAAGTACAACAACATTATTAGGAATAGCCATGCCATTAAATACAATGACAGTGGTAACGCCCAATACTGAGCGGCTAAAACACCGCCTAAAAATAAAAAGATAACGCCGCCAAACTCTACCGCCATGCCTTGTTTAGCGATCATATTTAAGCGATTTTGACCAAAATGCCATTGGGAAATTAATACGGTACATCCCGCCATGACGACAGCTGTGGCTCCGCCAAGCAAAATACGGTTACTGAAAACAAAAAAAACCATGCAGCCAATAAACGCTGGCACCTAAGAACCCATAAAGCAATAAACCCACAATCAATGATCGATAAGCCCCATAAGTATCAATTAACTTACCCGCGACAGGCGCAAAAAAGACTGCTCCTAAAGCGGGTAGCGTGATTAATAAAACGGCATTATCAGAGGTGCCTAAGGCATTAGAAATACTGATAACCCCTGGCGTGACTAAAGCGCCAACCATAATGGTCAAAGATGATATACACAATAAAGTGTAGTTGCCTAAAATCGTTAATTGTTTCAGATACATGATAAAGAGTGACTATAAATAAAAAGTAATGAGACCGACGTATTTCGTTAGAGAATGCATGACACGATAATAAAGGGGATCCACCTATAACAAAAGTGATAATATTTTATAGAATCTATACGTAAATTGAATTTAAAGTGGATGGTGAATGGATATTAAAACGTTAAAAAGTTTTGTCGCGGTCGCAAAGCATCGAAGTTTTTCAGAAGCAGCACGAGAACTTCATACCGTACAACCCGCGATTAGCCGTCATATTTCAGCGTTAGAATCTGAATTGGGGGTGACTTTATTTAACCGTCATTCGCGAGAGGTCTCCATCACCCAAGCGGGAGAGCAATTATTGGCCGATGCAATGGCAATATTGGCGTTGACGGAGCAAGCAAAGGTACAAGTTAAGCGTGCTCATCATGGCCAAATTGGCACACTCAATATCGCCCATTTGAGCTCAGCGTGTTTAACGTTTATGGCGACATTGGTCCGTGTTTATAAATCGCAGTTTCCTCATGTGCATGTGACCTTATTTGAAATGACGGCAACAGAGCAAATTGAAGCGCTTAAAAAGGATCATATTGATATTGCCTTCTCACGACCATTGCCTAGTTCAATTGCTGATGAATTTATTCAACATTGCTTATACATTGATAAATTAGTGGCAATAGTCAATCAAGAGCATGCATTGGCGATGAATAAGACGATTAACCTTGCACAGTTAAAAGGGGAACCGTTTATTATTTTTAATCGAGATGAGGCGCTTGGATTATTTGATGAAACGATCACGATTTGTAAGCAAGCTGGTTTTTCGCCCAATATCATCAGTCAACCACGCCATATGCAAACATTAGTCACTGAAATAGCGGCGGGTTTAGGCGTCGGTCTTGCTCCTTATTGCGTGCGAAAACTATATAGTGAAGGGTGTCATTTTTTGGCTTTGGATAATGTGGATACGGCGATTCCAGTGCAGATTCAATATAAACAAACTAATAATAATGAAACGGTAAATGCGTTTGTACGGATCGCATTAGCGGCAAAAGAGGAAATACAACGCAGTATGGCGATGAGCGATGTGTTGGTTTCAGATTAAATGGATATTGTGGCAAGAGTGTTACTAGGTAACCGTTCAGTCCGATATAAGTCATTAGAGAGTATTCACGAACAGTTTAGTTATTAATTAATGAATAGGGAGGTAATAGTCAGTGCGAGCACTTGTTGTCGATCTGAATAATTTTTCAAGGTACCCCACGCTTTCCGTCGGGTATTTGGTTGCTATTCTTAGAAGTCAGAGTTTCAAAGTAGACGTTCTCTCACCCTTTTCTAAAGGTGTAGTTGGGTATCCTCGGTTAACAAAAGCGAGGAAAAGAGATCTTTATTACAACTATTTAAAGTATTGGTCTGCTGTAACCCCGAATACCTTTTTTAAAAAAATGAGAGAGGTGTTAAAAAAAACGGTACATCCTGGTGGTTCAGAAGATAAAAATATTATTCTTGATTATTTTCGGGAGTTTATAGAAAAAAAGCCTGATGTTGTGCTTATTTCAGCATATACAATGTACCTAGATATTTGCCAAGATATTGGTAAAATTTGTCATGAGCACAATATTCCAATAATTGTGGGTGGTAGTTTGTTTGTTGAGCCTGATATAGCTGAGCTCTGGGCAAATGTGGCAGGCATCACAGCAGTGTATCGAGGTGAGCCAGAGTTTTCTTTAATTAATATTGTTACTGATGTTATTAATCGAAAAGATATTTCTCAATATTCTGGAGTATATCTTAAAGGTGATAAAACTGAGGGGAGGGGGCAGTCAGCACTACCATTAACTCCTTTAAATAGTTTACCTACTCCAGATTTCACAGATTTCCCTTGGGATTTATATCCAAACAGAGTCATCCCTCTTATGACTGGTCGAGGCTGTGGTTGGGATATTTGTACATTTTGCTCAGATGTCGTTACGGCATCAGGAAGAACTTTTCGTTCACGTAGCATCGATAATGTTATGAGTGAAATTAAAAGGCATGCTGTTATGTTTGATGCCAATTTATTTGCTTTTTTAGATCTTAAGCTTAATTCAGATGTCCATTTATGGCGTGAATTGATTGCTCATTTCCCTAAAGTTATGCCTGGAAGTTTGTGGACTGCATCGATACATATAGATTGTCGAAGAGACAATGGGTTATCTAGAGAGGACTTATTTCGTGCACGTGCGGCCGGCCTTGTTAGGTTAACATTTGGTCTTGAGTCTGGGAGTCCAAGAATACTAAAGCTAATGGCAAAAGGTACGAAATTAAATCGAATATCAAATTTTTTGAAAGATGCTTATGACGCTGGAATAAGCGTACGTGTGACGACTATTATCGGATATCCGGAAGAGGTGCCTGAAGATGTGAACTTAACAACGCGGTTTATAGAGCAACATGGTGAATATATCGAGAGAATAGTCTTAAATCGTTTTACTTTAATGCCAAGCACTCCAATTGCAAAAACATTAAAAAAACAGCCTGAGAAATTTCCATTTATAAAAGTAAAAGAATTAGATTTAACGTCAGGAATAATCGCACATGAAAATCAACAATTAGCGACAAAGGAATACACTCTAGCCGTATTCAAGCTTATACGCGCTATACATAAGATTAATCGGCATCCATTAAAAGAATCAGCTAAGGAATTTGAAGGCGTGATGTGATTCGAGTTAAAGGCTGAATATTAATAAGTGATGGTGACGGTGACGGTATCGCTATAGTTACCACTTGCAGCAGTTTGATTCGCTAAAACACGGCCATAAACGGTCACATTTTGACTGCTTCCTGTGCCAATACCATTGTGGGTGTCGACGTTGAGTGTATTCCCCCAGCGTTGAGTACGGGCACTGTCTTTATAGAGTTCATACTCGACGTATTGGCTTGTCGAGACGTGACGCATGCGTCGTGTTGAGCCGTTGGCATTAAGGCCGTCATCTAAAGATATTGCCCATGGCGTGGTATTGGTGCAGGTATAGCTAAAGTGCGTTGTTTGATCGTGATGCGTGGTAATAAGTCCTGGTACATTACCAAAACTGAGGTTATTCAACGTGTTGAGTTCACAGCTGGCGGGTACAGTGGCTGTTGCGGTAAAAGGGAAAGTAATACTGGCTCCACCTTTACCTCCTGAAGTACAACTACTTGGCCAGCTTGGTATCCCTAATAATGCTTCTGAATAACGATAATCAAGACGAGTGTGACCGCCGCTAAATAATTGTAAATAACTGCTTGCTGTTAAGCCAAGTTGTGCTGGGACTTGACCATATAATGTCGTTGATGTGCTACCTGAACCACCTAAAACAGGCACGCCGTATTGAAGATCTAGATCAATATCCTCGGTATCAGTATTGCCTAAAATAAGGGTGCGACTAGCATCCCGATAGATCTGAAAGGGCAATTGTGCCAGTGAGGCACTGCCCATTAAGCGTGCATTAATCGTGCTACCAACACTATCTCCGGCGCCAACTTTTAAGCATAGGCGCACTCTTGCATTGGCTAATAAAGACAAGCCAAATGTATTACAGTCAATGGAAACGGTTGCACTGCTATTTTGAGACGCGCCCATGGCAATATTGCCAAAAGCTAAATTACTAGCATTGGCTGTGCAGACTGTTGTGGCAAATAGCATCTGTGGCAATCCAAGAAAGCCGGCGAGAACAAATAATCGAAGTAACATTATTGTGATTCCTTGGCGATGCATGGGATCGGACCGATATAGTTGATGGAGTTAGCTTGTTTAATATACGGGAAGTCGGCATGGCAAGTCATCGTCGGTGTATCGACTTGCAGGTGATTGTGAGGACGTAAATTGTCGAGGTAGGTTTCGCCGTCAAAACCAACATAAGTGATCTGACTTGGATGATGTAAAAGATGAACACGACTAGAAACAGGCAAAACATGCCCATATTGATCGACAAGTTTCACAATCGCGGCATCCACTTTCTTCACTGAAAAATCAACTAAAGTGCCTGCACGATCACTGGGCGTGGTAATGTGATCGACCATCGTAACCTGCCGGTCAGCGGGCAAATCTAAAGGTTCAATAGAGAGTTTATTGCGTTGCCAAGCATTAAGCCTCGTGACTAATAAATGCCCGTTTTCATCCGTTTGACCTATTAGGCGGTTTTCGAGCTTAACAGGGATATCAGCCAGTCCTTCAGTTGAGACGACGGCAAAACCATCATCAATGTGTCTTGCAACAAAATAGTCGTTATTCATCCACACTAAGCCGCCGCTTGCTTGCAGGTAATGGGCGTAATTTCCGTCATTATGCGCTAGGCCTGCATCGACCTGACCATAACGCCCTAACCAACTGGCTTCGAGTGTTGAGTTTTCGATAGTATCATTTTGATTATGTTGAATTCGCCAGCCGTAACCACCATCACTCGGTAAAGATCGATGCAAACTACTGCGATAACTATGATTGTCGGTATCGCGTTGTGCGGAGCTGCTGAATTGGTAGTGCCGGCCAAAGCTGATATTAATGCCAATTTGTAAGTTACGATCAGCACGATCGTTTAGGTTTTGATTATAAGACGTGCTCAGGTAAACACCTTTGGCTAAACTATTATTCCAATAAAGGCCAGCATAGCGCGATGGGTCTTCATCGCTATCACCATCACTAAAACGAGTCGCGTTAATACCAAAACTACCTAATGACGATGTCGAGATCCCTGCCAATATTTGTTCGCTGATGGTAGCGGGTTGACTGCCATAATGACTGGCAACGTCACGATAATCGCCAAAAGTGCGTTGGCTGGCGACAGAAAAATTAAAACGGGCATTACTCCAGCTATAACGCCAAGCAGTTTGATGCCCCTTATGTTGGCTTTCATTGCTTCGAGAATGAGATAAGCTGAATACGCCTGCTAATTGAGGTTGCCAAACGAATCCAACACCACCATTACGTATATTGCCACTGGTTTCAGCATGACCTTCAACGGTGAGCTGATTATTGATTCCATATCGAACAGTCCCGATTCCAATGAGTTTATCGTCATATTGAAAAGAGCGAATGCCATAATCTTCGTGTACAAAGCCGAGGTTGATCGACCAATCTGACAGCCCTTTGGCGAGCAAACTTTGGGTATTATAAAAAGGGATATTGAGTGTTGTGGTGCGACCCAGAATGTCTGTGGTCACCAGCTGTGCTTGACCTGCTCCAGTAATGCCGGGGGCGGTGTTGAATTCAAAAGGGCCAACTGGCACGTCGGATTGATATCGTTGAATACCGTCAATATATAATTCAACTGAAGAAGGTAAGGTTGCTTTACCAAGAAATGACGTCAATGGTGTTGTGGTTCGATAGGGTTGTAAGCTAAAGTTGCGACCGTATTGAATACCACCAAACCGTAGCGGCCGTGTCCAATTAAGTCCGCCGCTGATGGCGTCCCCCATAATAAGGTGTGTGGCGGAGTCTGGGAATGACCATTCATTAAATGTGTTTAGTGTGACAGCGCTATTCTCAGTATTTTGATCCTCGTAATGTTGTGAGCGGCTAACCATCGTATGACTGAATACACCATGGCCAAAACCAAAGAGACGTAATTCTGTTGCTGCGGAAGCTAAGCGATGATGGTCTTCATGGCTTACATAAAGATCGTAATTCATCAATACGCCCGGTGATGCCGAAGCTGGGTTTGATTGCGTTTCTAAACCAATATTGACTTGTGTGGTTGGTCGCGAGAGGAGCGATAAGGGTGCCATGAGAAAAAGTTGTTGTGTATTCACGCGGTAGTCGACGGTGAGTTCGGGCAATGCCGTTAACGTAACAACGTCTGAGGGGGAGTAGTCGTTTAATACGAGGCCAAGTTGTGTTAAATCAGCTGCAAGAGCAGTTAATTTATCCCCAGACTCCGTGACAGCTAACAAATTAGGTTGGCGTGTTCGGTTGATAAATACTTCGAGATACAAATTAATAGATGGTTGTCGATGAGTGGTGTCATTGTCTGTTACTTCAAAAGCATGCGGCGCTAACAACGTGGACTCACCAAAGGTAAGATTTGATGACAACACACTGATTAAAGCCACACTAAATCGATTAATCGACTTCAATAATAGGAATGAGAATCCGTTGGTCCAGCTCACCGTTTATCCTTGCCGTAATCGTGCCTCCATCGTTCAGATTGAGCTCTTTAGGTAGTGGCCATTGTTGATATTGTCCAGGTAAAACATAGCCAGAGAGCCCCGGTGCAATATCGGTGATGCTGTCACGATTATGCTGCCACATTAAATCTGTGACTTGAGCATGCCCATTACCCATATTGGTGATGCGAATGAGATCTGTATCGTCTTGTTGAAGCAATTGAGTTTGCAATATGGGTTGGACATTAACGTGTTCTGGCGGTGCTAAAAAGACAGGTAATGAATAACGTAGCCTAAATTGTAGACCTCCTGATGTCGTTGGTTCAGTCTTATTCTTTTCTATGGGGACTTCATCGATCAGAATTCGGTAGCTCACCTCTTTATCAGTGGGAGAGTGTCGATTGCGCACTAATCTAACAAGTTGACTGACCCCAGGGTTTAATTCCAACATCGGTGGGCTAGCAACAATAGATTGAGTTGGAACGAGCTTCTCTTCCCCATCTTGTTGACGCCACTCAAAAATGCGGATTTGAGCATAAATGCTGCTGTTGCCATTATTATGCAAGGTTAAGCCCGCGGCCTGATGTTCAGCCGAGATAAAAATTTGGGTTGGGGATACTTGCATGCTGGCCAGCGCCACATGATTAACAACAAGTAATAGTAGGCCTATTAAGATTATCCCATGATTTCGGATGGTGGATGTCATCGTGACTACCAAGTAATAGTGGCGGTGACAGTGTCTTGATAGTCTTGGGCTGGGGCGTTAGCGCTGGGCACTTGACCATAAATAGTATGACTTTGGCTGCTGCCATTGCCGGTATGCCCTCCGCTGACCGCGCCAAAAGTAGTGCCATCACCCCATAAGGTGGAATAAGCGTCTGAATAGAGTTCGTAAGGTACAAAGTCCGTATTGACGGTTTGCCCTATCATACGTCGCGATGTTGCATCGGCATTCGTGCCGCTATTTAATGCGATGGTATAAGGTGTGTCTTGTGTACAGGTGACATTGATAGATGCTGTACTGATTTGAATATTACTGGCTGTAGAGGCTTGGTTTCCGAAAGCCACATCCGCATTGCTAGCAGTGTCAATATCACAAGTTGAGGTAATGGTAATGGTGACATCGAAATTACCAGTATCAGTTGCAGCGTATAGATGTGCATTGAAGATTGAGAATGCAAATAAAGCTGTCATGCCCAATAAACGTGTAGAGGTGACATATTTCTTCATGATGGTGCTCCATTAAAAATCCGTATTTATCTTGTTCCATTTCGTGTAAGCACTATATAGCAGTGTTAAATCAAATATCAAGAAAAAACTTAAGGTATCAGCCTTAAGTTATTGATTCTTATGGGATATGTTTTTTGAGAAATGTGATGCAAGTCGTAAAATGAGAGGGTGGAGAGTTGAAAATCGGCGATTTGGGAACTAATTAGCTCGATGCTTGTCTACATTTTTGCGCAGAATTCTTCATGGGCTAGTAATGGTTAACCGCATACAGGGACGGAAGACCATAAAAAATAAATAAATTTTATTTTTGTCATGAAAATATCTTACATCTAATGTATTATATGCGTCCTTATGCAAGCTAAGGTATTGAACTGAAAACGTTTTTAGACAGGATGGTTTAAGAACGACTTCGTCAATTGACTGATAGATTGTATAAGAAAGAAATGGTTCAAAATGAACCATTTTGGCCTTCTTATGCACTAAGAGGGTGCAGGCCAACGTAATAAAAAAGATGGCTTCGTTCATAAGCTATTGATTTTATTCGTTTTGACGAGTTGGCATGTAATGTGAAATACATTCGTTATCGATTAATCATTTGCCTCCACTTACGATTAATTGGTATGTCTTGTAGTAGTGTGTTTGGGGCGGCTTTGTTCAGGCCGCCCTTTTTTTATGTTTGTAAGACACACCCATAAAATGTTTTCATCACCCTCACGAGCTTTACGTTAATATAACTTATAGTAATAAATCAAGAGGTAAAACGTGAACGAAGTTATAGGTGCTGTTTCTAAAATGGCGGTTTCATTACCTGAAACTGTACCAATCGCTCAGTATAGTATGGTGTTGGGCGATAACCGGGTCGATATGAACCCACTCATAGGGCAGCAAATATCTTTGTCTAATTTGGGTGAAATCCACTGCCAACACTGTCAAAGGTTGACCAAAAAGAGTTTCAGTGGCGGATATTGTTTCCCTTGTTCACAAAAACTAGCGCAATGCGACTTATGCATTATGAAACCCGAAACGTGTCACTATGCGGCTGGCACATGCCGTGAGCCAGAGTGGGGCGAACAGTTTTGTATGCAGGATCATATTGTTTATCTGGCAAATAGTTCTGGCATAAAAGTCGGCATTACCCGTAAAAGCCAAATCCCCACCCGTTGGATAGATCAAGGGGCGACACAAGCCCTACCTATTTTTCGTGTCAGTACACGCCATCAATCTGGATTGGTTGAGGTTATATTTAAAAACCATGTCGCAGATAAAACCGATTGGCGGAAAATGCTTAAAGGTGATGCTGAACCTCTCGATTTAGAGCAGATCCGGGTTGAATTGATGGCAGAGTGTCAGCCTGAAATTACGGCATTACAAGCAGAATATGGCGAAGCGGCGATTACGCCTTTATCAGATCAGCAAAGTCTGACAATTCAATACCCTGTTATAGCTTATCCAGAGAAAATAAAATCGATTAATTTGGATAAAACGCCGGAGATCACTGGGGTATTGCAAGGCATTAAAGGTCAATATCTTATTTTTGATATTGGCGTCATTAATATTCGTAAATACACGGGTTATCAACTTAAGATGAGTACGCCTTAATGTTATATTCTTTAATGCGGACTATTTTATTTCAGCTTGATGCCGAAAAAGCGCATCATCTGGGCTTAGAAGGTATCGCTTGGCTTAACAGGCTGAAATTAACGTCGGTTTTATACCCTAAAACCGATGCGGAAGCAGTGACGGTTATGGGCATTGATTTCCCTAATCGCGTTGGTCTTGCCGCTGGACTGGACAAAAATGGTGATTATTTAACCGGCTTATCAGCGTTGGGTTTTGGTTTTGTTGAAATTGGCACGGTAACACCGCAACCACAACCAGGTAATGATAAACCACGCTTATTTCGTCTGCCGCAAGCGAATGCGATTATCAATCGAATGGGGTTTAATAATCTTGGCGTTGATCACCTTGTAGAGCAAGTGAAAGCGGCCAATATTGACGCGATAGTAGGGATTAATATCGGCAAAAATAAAGTCACGCCAGAAGAGCATGCAGTGGATGATTATTTGATTTGTTTTGAAAAGGTTTATCCATATGCTGACTACATTACGATTAATATCTCTTCACCCAATACCCCAGGCTTACGTAACCTACAGTTTGGTGAGTCACTTAAAGCATTATTACGTGCCTTAAAAGAGAAACAAACGGACTGTCACCAACAAATGCAACGCTATGTTCCTATGGCGGTCAAAGTGGCACCAGATTTAACCCAGCAAGAAGTCACAGAGCTTGCTGAGACCTTTGTAGAATTTGGTGTTGATGCGGTCATCGCAACCAATACGACTATGGCAAGAGATAAAGTTTCCGGCTTGCAACATGCCGAGGAAGCAGGTGGGCTGAGTGGTCAACCTGTTTTTGAACAATCGACCAATGTCGTACGTCAATTTCGCCAAGCCTTGCCCGATACGGTTCCTATTATTGCCGCTGGCGGCATTATGTCGGGGCAAGATGCCAAAGAAAAATTGGCTGCAGGGGCGAGTCTAGTTCAAATATACAGTGGGTTTATTTATCACGGCCCAGACTTAATTCGTGATTGTATTAACGCTAGTAATAACTAAAAGGGCATAAAGATGGAAACCATTTTATCCAATGACATTATCAGCATTTGGGGCATGAATATTCTGACTGCTTTATTGATTATCGTTGTCGGTCGTATTGCGATTAAATGGGTCATGCGTTTGTTGGGTGGCGTGATGAGGCGCTCGGGCATCGACAGTATTTTGATTAATTTCATTAGCTCAGTCGTTAATGCGGTGCTATTACTCTTTATCTTTATCGCTGCTCTAGATAAATTAGGGGTGGATACAACGTCTCTGGTAGCGTTATTAGGTGCTGCTGGTTTGGCGGTCGGCCTTGCATTGCAAGGATCATTGCAGAACTTTGCCGCGGGCGTGATGATGATTATTTTTCGGCCTTTCACCGAAGGCGACTTTATTGAGGCTGGCGGCGTCAGTGGAACGGTTAAATCCATCAGTATTTTTAATACGATTTTGAGAACAGTCGATAATCGAGAAATTATTGTGCCCAACGGCCAAATTTATTCTGATGCGATTACCAATTTTTCAGCCTGTGATACACGCCGAGTTGATTTGGTTTTTGGCATTGGTTATGACGATGACATGCTGGCGGCAAAAAAAATCATGGAAGACATTGTAGCCAATCACGAACTCGTCTTAGCAGATCCTGCTCCGAAAGTAGCCGTGTCCGAATTAGCCGATAGCAGCGTTAACTTTACGGTACGCCCTTGGGTAAATAGTTCAGATTATTGGGCGGTGAAATCTGAATTGATAGAACAGATCAAACTCACATTTGATGCCAATGATATCTCTATCCCTTACCCACAAATGGACGTGCACCTCGATAAATAATTAAAAGCTATCTTTCCATTGACGTAATGCGGTGAAGACGGCCAGATCATCATCTAAAGTCTGCCCTATATGCTGTTCTACTGCCTGTTTCAGACCAGGCTCGTGACAACGCAAAAATGGGTTGGTCGCCAATTCCTCACCAATGGTAGAAGGCAAGGTCATCTGACCTTTTTTTCTCAATTTTTGAGCATAAGCAAGCCGTGTTTGGGTCGCTTGATTGTGAGGTTCAACGGTCAATGCAAACTGTAAATTGGCGACAGTATATTCATGAGAACAATACATTTGTGTGCTTTCAGGCAAAGCAGCTAAGGATAATAGCGAGTGATATGCCGTTGCATAGGCATTTTGTCTGACGCGACCGCAACCACCTGCAAATAAGGCGTCGGCACAAAATAATCTATTTTCGATCACATAAGCAATATGTCCAGGTGTATGCCCAGGCACATCAATAATGTGGAAAGAGGGAAAATGATCATCAATAATAAGGTTATCTTGTGCGGATAGCTTGTGATTGATATACGGGATCTCATCATTCTTAGGGCCATAGACTGGAACCTCATATTGCTCTAAAAACGCGGCAATACCATCAATATGATCATAATCTCGATGGGTGATGAGTAAGGCAACCGGAATCAGTTTTTGATCTGAAATGTATGTCAAAATAGGGGCTGCATCACCGGGATCTAACACAATGACATGACGTGAATGACTGGATTGAATCAGCCAAACATAGTTATCTTCAAGGATTGGAATAGAATGGATTATCAAAGACATAAAATTTAGGTTAACGTCGAGAGGACATATGGGTAGAATGGATACGAAATAAGATCCTCATATTAACGTGTTTCCAACTGATGATGCTAGAGGCATGTACAAGGTGAATGACGTAGAGAAGCCCGAAACGCAACAGAATATTGATACAGTAGAAGCATGGTGGTCCGATGAGTTGGGGCAGTGCGTACTCGCACAAGAACGTGAGCAGTTTGATCAGTTATTGCAATATTTTCATGGCTATTATCAATTACAAATTGGCGTTGATGCGAATATGTTGCCAGAGATGGCAATGCCAAAATTTCAGAAACGGATGGCCAGAACAGCCGATGTGATGGGCAGTAATGAGTCTTTACCTTTCAAATCGAATAGCGTGGATCTCATCGTGCTAGCACATGCATTGGAATTTTCATCTGACCCACATCAGGTACTACGCGATGCCGATAGAGCATTAGTCGGTGATGGAACGATGATTATTTGCTGTTTTAACCCATGGAGCGCATGGGGAGTTCGTCGTCTTTTTTCTCGAAAAATGACCTCGCCATGGCAGGGGCATTTTTTTGGTAAAACTCGGCTCAAAGATTGGCTGGCTTTGTTAAATTTTGATGTGGTGGCGTGTGATAGATTAATGTATCGCTTGCCGGTGAGAAAAGCAAAATGGTTAGAAAAAACGATGTTCTTAGAGAAAGTGGGCGCTCGCTTCTGGCCCGTTTTCGGTGGCGTGACAGTATTGGTTGCCACCAAACGTACGGTACCTTTGACGCCTATTTCAACCAAGTGGCGAACATCGCCGATATTTACGAATAAAGGTTTAGTTACTAAACCTGCAACAAGAGAAAAGATAAATGGACCAAGTTGAATTATTTACCGATGGTGCTTGTAGTGGTAATCCGGGCCCTGGCGGTTGGGGCGCGATTTTACGAGCCAAAGGGACAGAAAAGGAACTCTCTGGTGGTGAAAAGGATACTACGAATAATCGCATGGAAATGATGGCTGTAATTGCCGGGTTAGAAGCATTACAACGTAGTTGTGAGGTTAAGGTCACGACCGATTCACAATATGTTATGAAAGGCATGCAAGAATGGTTGCCAGCTTGGAAAAAGCGGAATTGGAAAACAGCGTCAAAACAACCCGTTAAAAACGTCGATTTATGGCAACGCTTAGAAAAGGCGGCGACATTGCATCAATTAAAGTGGGAATGGGTTCGAGGTCATCAAGGTCATCCTGAAAACGAACGAGCTGATCAACTGGCCGTTGCTGCAAGAGAAGCGATTGCAAAATAAAAGGAATAAGATGGCTGAGAATCAACAAAAAAGACAAGTTGTACTGGATACGGAAACCACTGGACTGAGCACAGCAGAAGATCACCGTATTATCGAGATCGGTTGCGTTGAATTAATTAACCGTCGCCAAACGGGTGAGACTTTTCATCAATACATTAATCCTAATCGAGAGATCGATGCTGGCGCGATGGAAGTGCATGGTATTACCAATGAGTTTTTGGCCGACAAACCACAATTTGTTGATGTGGTCGAAGATTTCATGCGTTTTATTGATGGCGCCGAACTCATTATTCATAATGCGGCATTCGATGTCGGCTTTTTGAATCATGAACTCAGCAAGGTAGCATCAGAAACGCGCACAATCGATTCAATATGTACCATTTTAGATACATTAAAACTCGCAAGAGATAAACATCCGGGGCAAAAAAACAATCTAGATGCACTTTGTCGTCGTTATGATGTTGATAACACGAATCGAACATTACACGGCGCATTGCTCGATTCAGAAATACTGGCAGACGTGTACCTCGCCATGACAGGCGGGCAAGTGAGCTTATCTTTAATGGCTGAACCGGTTGAAAAAGAACAGGATGTCGACACATCACTGTCTCAAAAGCGTAGCCAAAAACGCAAACGACTCAAAGTTATTAAAGCGTCCAAAGTCGAGTTAGCGGCACATCAACGACGTCTTGAGCAGCTTGAAGAAGCCAGCGGCGGGCAATGTGTGTGGTTGAAGTCGGATTAATTTTCGCCCAGACACGGTAAAAAATGTTGTTTGATCGCCACATTTCTCACTTTTTTTGCCTTTGTATGAAACAAATTGGCGATTAAGCCTTGAAATAATCCGAACTACCCCCAGTTAACGGTTTGCATATCTTAATAAAACCGGAACTTGGAATCATGAGTAACGAAGAAATCGACAACACTGAGTCTGACAATATTGAGCAAGCTGCCGATAACGTCACAGATCAACCAGAGACTGAAACAGGAAGTGAAGATCTTGCTGTGCTATTAGAACAAGCGCAACAAAAAGCCGATGCGCATTGGGATGAATTGTTGAGAGCGCAGGCAGAAATGGAAAACATGCGACGTCGCCAAACGCGTGATCTAGAGAATGCCCATAAGCGTGCATTAGATAAGTTTGTGACTGAATTACTGCCCATTTTTGACAGTATGGAATTAGGTGCAAGAGCGGCAGAAGGCGATGATGCCTCTCTTGACGGGGTTAAAGAAGGCTTAGACATGACCATGAAAATGTTTCTAAGCTCGATGGCGAAATTTGGCCTTGATCAAGTTGACCCAGCTGAAGGCGATGCGTTTGACCCAGAAGTACATCAAGCGATGGCGATGCAAGCTGTTGAAGGAATGGAAGCCAATAAAGTGCTGAGCGTGGCGCAAAAAGGCTTTCAATTCAATGGTCGCCTATTACGGCCTGCAATGGTAGTTGTATCACAATAAACAAGGTGACCTTGTGGGAAAGACTTGAAATCTTATTTTCACCCCCCACATTAGTATTCAATGGCTAGTATCGCTAGCAAGAATTAAAGAATTTGGAGAATTTAAATGGCTAAAGTAATTGGTATTGATTTAGGAACCACCAACTCTTGTGTGGCGGTACTAGAAGATGGGAAAGCGCGTGTTATTGAAAACAGTGAAGGCGATCGCACGACACCTTCTATCGTCGCATTTACAAAAGACGATGAAGTGCTTGTCGGTCAATCAGCAAAACGCCAAGCTGTCACTAACCCTAAAAACACATTATTTGCGATTAAACGATTAATTGGTCGTAAATTTAAAGATGATGTTGTGCAACGTGATATCGACATGGTGCCTTATAGCATTGTTGAAGCCGATAACGGCGATGCTTGGGTTGAAACCAACGGTAAGAAAATGGCGCCGCCAGAAATCTCTGCTCGTGTTTTGATGAAAATGAAAAAAACAGCAGAAGAATTTTTAGGTGAAGAAGTCACTGAAGCGGTTGTCACTGTACCTGCATATTTCAATGACTCACAACGCCAAGCGACTAAAGACGCGGGTAAAATCGCTGGTCTTGAAGTCAAACGTATTATCAATGAACCTACAGCGGCTGCTTTAGCCTATGGTATGGACAAAAAACGCGGTGATTCAACCGTGGTTGTCTATGATTTAGGTGGTGGTACATTTGACGTATCAGTGATTGAAATTGCAGACATTGATGGCGAACATCAATTTGAAGTATTAGCCACAAATGGTGATACATTCTTAGGTGGTGAAGATTTCGACCAACGTATTATTGAACATTTAGTAGATGAGTTTAAGAAAGATCAAGGTATTGATTTATCGAATGACCCACTGGCATTACAACGTTTGAAAGATGCGGCTGAAAAAGCAAAAATCGAATTATCTTCAAGCCAACAAACAGACATTAACTTGCCTTATGTGACAGCAGACGCAACAGGCCCTAAACATTTGGAACTTCGCCTAACGCGTGCCAAATTAGAGTCTTTAGTGGATGATTTAATCACACGGAGCATGGAACCATGTAAATTAGCATTGAAAGATGCCGGTTTATCGATGTCTGATATTGATGACGTTATCTTGGTCGGTGGTCAAACAAGAATGCCGAAAGTACAAGAAGCGGTTGAAGCTTTATTTGGTAAAGAGCCACGTAGAGATGTGAATCCAGACGAAGCAG
This sequence comes from Piscirickettsiaceae bacterium, assembly GCA_024685975.1. Taxonomy (GTDB): domain Bacteria; phylum Pseudomonadota; class Gammaproteobacteria; order Nitrosococcales; family Methylophagaceae. The sequence goes on from JAIBDZ010000012.1 coordinate 42,240, forward strand.
TAGCCTCTGGTGCAGCGATTCAAGCAGCTGTACTGGCTGGTGATGTTAAAGATGTCTTGTTATTAGACGTCACACCATTAAGCCTTGGTATCGAAACCATGGGTGGCGTGATGACAAAATTGGTTGAGAAAAATACCACGATCCCAACCAAAGCGAATCAAGTATTCTCAACAGCAGAAGACAATCAACCTGCAGTGACGATTCATGTCTTGCAAGGTGAACGTGAAATCGCATCAGCGAATAAATCATTAGGTCGTTTTGACTTGGCGGATATTCCTCCTGCACCACGTGGCCAACCTCAAATCGAAGTCACATTTGATATCGATGCGAATGGTATCTTGAATGTCTCTGCGAAAGATAAATCAACAGGCAAAGAGCAATCAATTGTGATTAAAGCCTCAAGTGGTTTATCTGATGAAGAAGTTGAACAAATGGTTCAAGACGCGGAAGCGCATGCAGAAGAAGATCGTAAATTCCAAGAGATCGTTGGCGTGCGTAACCAAGCTGATGCCTTAATTCACGCGACTGAGAAATCATTAGCTGATTTAGGTGATAAAGTCGATGCCGATGAAAAAGCAAAAATTGAATCAGCTGTCGAAGCCTTAAAAGAAGCAGTGAAAGGCGAAGATAAAGACGATATCGAAGCGAAAACAGCGGCATTAACAGAAGCTTCAGGTAAATTAGCTGAACAAGCTTATGCTGAAAATGCATCGGCAGAAGGCGCAGCAGAAGAAGCACCAAAGAATGATGCAGATGACGTTGTTGATGCAGAGTTCGAAGAAGTGAATGACGACAAAAAATAAGTCATCATCATTTCGGTAACAAACGACAGGCGTGGGGAAACCTACGCCTGTTTTGTTCTATTTAAGAGTAGGTAGCAAGGTCCCATGGCGAAAGAAGATTTTTACGATGTATTAGGTGTGTCACGCACAGCGAGTGAAGCTGAGATAAAAAAAGCGTATCGCCGCATGGCAATGAAATATCACCCTGATCGCAATGCTGGTGATACTGATACAGAAGAAAAGTTTAAAGAAGCCAAAGAAGCCTACGAAATTTTATCGGATACCCAAAAACGCGCAGCTTACGATCAATTCGGTCATGCCGGTGTTGATCAATCAATGGGCGGCGGTGGCCGTGGTGCGGGTGGGTTCAGCGATGTCTTTGGCGATGTATTTAATGACATCTTTGGTGCCTCAGGCGGCGGTGGCCGACAAGGTGGCTACCGTGGTGCAGACTTACGTTACCACCTAGAAATGTCATTAGAAGATGCTGTTTCTGGTAAAACCGTTGAAATTCGCATTCCAACCCATGTTGATTGTAAAACCTGTGACGGTACTGGCGCCAAGCCAGGTACTAAGCCTGTGACATGTACTACGTGTGGTGGTCATGGCCAAGTCAGAATGCAACAAGGTTTCTTCTCAGTACAACAACCTTGCCCACACTGTAACGGCACAGGGCAAATGATTAAAGATCCCTGTTCTGACTGTCATGGTGAAGGCCAAATCCAAGAACATAAAACCCTATCGGTTAAAGTCCCAGCAGGGGTGGATACCGGAGATCGTATTCGTCTATCAGGCGAAGGTGAAGCCGGACAAGGTGGTGCAGGGCCAGGTGACTTATACGTTGAAGTCCAGGTGCAACGCCATGATGTTTTCACCCGCGATGACAACAACTTATTCTGCGATGTGCCGATCAGCTTTACCACCGCGACATTGGGTGGGGAGTTAGAAGTGCCAACCCTGGCAGGTAAAGCAAGCCTAAAAGTGCCAGAGGGCACACAAACAGGTCAGCAATTCAGATTGCGTGGCAAAGGGGTTAAATCGGTTCGCAGTGGTGCAACTGGTGACTTAATGTGCCGTGTTATCGTTGAAACGCCCGTCAAACTGTCTAAGAAACAAAAAGAATTATTAGAACAATTTGCCGAAACAATAGAAGGCAGCCACAGCAAACATAGCCCACAGCACAGCTCATGGCTAGACAAAGTGAAAGAGTTTTTTGATTAACCCTTTAAGGGAAGGTTGGCTTAACGCTACAATAAGCCCCAATA
>JAIBDZ010000007.1 GCA_024685975.1 Piscirickettsiaceae bacterium
AAAGATCATTAGCCTTCAATAACGGCAACGATATCTTCTTCACGCATGACCAATAATTCTTCGCCATCAACTTTAATTTCTGTTCCAGCGTACTTACCAAATAAAACCTTATCGCCAACAGAGACATCCATTGCGCGTACATCACCAGAATCAGTAATACGGCCTTTACCTGCAGCAATGATTTCACCACGGTCAGGTTTTTCTGTTGCACTACCTGGTAAAACGATACCTCCGGCACTCATCTTTTCTTCTTCCATTCGGCGAACGATCACACGATCATGAAGGGGACGAATATTCATATACACTATCCTCAAAAAATGTCTAACAAAAAGGTTGAACCCCATACATGGGGCTAGAAAACGAAACTTCAAGACCTAATTGCAAAAATTTATCGCATTTTTTTATCATCCTCGTCGTCGACGATTTCACCTTCGATAATATTTGTTTCCTTATAGTGACGCTGTTCGCCGTACATACTCGAACCTGACACAAAAGTACCTCGCTGTAACATTTGTTTAATCAAGGCCTGACGTAGCGGCGGGATTAATAATAGGAAGCCCAAAATATCGGTCACAAATCCCGGTGTGAGCAACATGGCGCCACTTATTAATAGCATCACCCCTTCCAACATAGCCAATGCCGGTAACTCGCCTTGTGCCATAGAAAGCTGAGCCCGCTGTAAAGTGCTCAACCCTTGTTGTCTGAGTAATGCAGCACCGATCACGGCTGTTGCTACCACCAGAAAAACGGTCCAACCAGCGCCAATAATGTCGCCAACTTGGATGAGAAAATAAATTTCAATTATCGGTATCAGTAAAAACAACAAAAATAATGATCGGAACATAATGCGTCCTAAATGAGGTTGGTAACTCTATAGATGGTGGTATTCCCTCGACATTTCAAGGTATATCGTCCTTATCTCTACGTTGTATAAAAGAGACAAAATGGGCGATTTGTCTCTTTGTAATTAAACCGTCACATATCCTTCATGATTATGAAATATAGCCAGACTACTGTGTGGGGACTCGGTTCAGCTAGACCCTGTTTTTTTTTATTGAATGAGGATACCCCCTTGAAAATTAAATCTACATCATTATTAATCGCTGGTGCTTTATTCGGCGCAGCTGTTATGCCAGCACAAGCGAGCAACGAAGCCATGATGGACTTATTAAAAGTTCTTCACCAAAAAGGCACTATTTCTGATTCAGACTACGATTTATTATCAAATGCGGCAGCAGCAGATAAAGAAGCTGGTGACCATGTTGCAATGCAAGTAGAAAAAGCAACAAAGAAAACAAGCTCTTTAAAAGCACTTGAATGGGCTGAGCGCATCAAAATTAAAGGTGACATGCGTTTCCGTCACGAAACTGAAAATGTTGATAACGGCATCTCTTCTACAAATGATGAAGATCGCTTACGTATCCGTGCTCGTATCGGTGCATACGCACAAGTTAATGACACAACAAAAGCAGGTATCCGTTTAGTGACAGCTTCTGGCAGTGCAACATCAACTAACCTATCTCTAGAAAACAACTTTGCTAGCACAGATGTTGGTATCGACTTAGGTTATATCGATTGGGCACCAACTATGTTAGGCGGCAACACCAACATTGTTGTTGGTAAAATGAAAAAACAATGGCAGTCAGTGAATGACGTTATCTGGGATGGTGACACAAACCCAGAAGGTGCCATGATCAAATCTAAATTCAAAGTCAACGGCATCACATTATTGCCTTCTGCTGGTTACTACGTGTTAGATGACAACGGCAACGATTCTTTCAAAGATGACAGCCACGTAGGTCACGCTCAATTAGCCGCTAAATTTGGTAAAACAAAATTAGGTGTTTCTTACTACGGTTTCGAAAACATGAACACAGTCAGCGAAGAAGAACGCATGTTTGAAATCTTCGGTGAAACAGCGATTCCAAGCACACCTGTGACTGTTTACGCAAGCTGGGTTAACAACAGCAACGCTGATGCACCTGGTGATGATGACAATGCATACTCAATTGGTGCAAAAGCCAAATTGGGTGACTTCAAATTGGGTTACGAATACCGTGACTTAGGTGTCAACGCAGTTAACGATAACTTTGATAACAGTGACTTCTTGAGCGATTCAGAAGGTAGCATCTTCAAAGCCTCTTACGCTATCGACAAAAACTTCTCTGTAGGCGCGACATACTACACATCTGAAACCAATATTAATGGTTCTGATTTAGAAGTTGATTTACTACACTTAGACCTTAAAGCTAAGTTCTAAGCTTGGTTAGATATACTACAACGTCTCCGTAGTATCGAAACCCGCATGGTGAGCCATGCGGGTTTTTTTTAACTTATTTCACCCCATTTGAGCTAATTTTCTATGACCGATGAAGAGTTAAAACAAGGACAGTCACTCGATGAAATCCTCGCAGTAGGCGCGATATCAACATTGTTTCAACCCATTGTCTCTTTAAAAGACAATACGATTTATGGTTATGAAGCATTAAGTCGTGGCCCTTCTGACAGCCCTTTACACTCTCCTATCACCTTATTTGATGCTGCAAGTCGTCACGGACGCATCGCCGAATTAGATTTATTATGTCGTGAATTAGCCATCAAACAATACAGTCGTTTAAATTTACCGGCTAAACTCTTTCTCAATACCATCCCTGCTGTATTATTGCAGGCAGATTACCAACACGACTTAACGCGCAAGTTTTTAAAACAAGCGGGCATGAGTCCAAATCAAGTCGTCATCGAATTAACGGAACAATACCCTATCGATGATTACCGCCTAATGCGTGATGCCACAGCGCATTATCGTGCGATGGGATTTTCAATTGCCTTAGATGATCTCGGTGCAGGCTATTCCGGTTTAAGAACTTGGGCAGAATTAAAACCCAACTTCGTTAAACTCGACCGCCACTTCATTCAGAACATCCATGAAGATCGGACCAAATTCCAATTTGTTCAATCCATGTTAGATATTGCTCACAGCATTGATTGCAAAGTCATCGCAGAAGGCATTGAAGTCAGGGAAGAATATCTCGCCAATCATGAAATGGGCAGCGATTTTGGCCAAGGGTATTACTTTGCCAGACCCAATCAGCGCCCTTTAAAGCAAATCAATCCTAGCTTATTTCAACAACGCCAAGATAGTTACGAGCGGTTATTCCAAAAACGTTCTGAACATCGTGTCAATAAACTGCTCATCCAACTACAACCCGTTTATGACACGGAAAATATCATCGAAGTCGGCGAGCGGTTTCAAAACGACCTCTCCCTCACCGCCTTGCCTGTAATTACCAAAGATAACAAACCCTTAGGCATGATTTCACGCAACGAATTTATGGCTGTTTTTGCCAGCCGCTATGGTCGTGACTTACATGGTCGAAAGCCAATTAGTGAATTTTTAAACGTCGCACCATTAATTGTTGATATTGATATGCCACTCAAATCACTGAGTAATCTCATCACAAGCAATGATAATGGCGACAAATATAGTGTTTTCATTATCACAGAGCATGAGTATTACTGTGGTGTCGGTAATATCATGGACTTATTACGTCTTATCACCGAGATGCAAATCACTTCAGCACGCTATGCGAATCCCTTAAGTGGTTTACCCGGCAATGTGCCTATCAGTGAATATATTAAACAAGCTATCGAACAAAATGAGCCTGCGGTTTTATGTTATATCGATCTAGATAATTTCAAACCCTATAATGATACTTATGGGTATGAGAAGGGCGACAAAGTCATTTTAGATACCGTCAAACTGCTCAACCAAGTGACCGCCGTTGATTATGATTTTGTCGGTCATGTTGGTGGTGATGACTTTATTGTCATTTTCAAACAAAAAGATTGGTTAGAGAAATGCCAAACATTACTCCAATTATTCACCGCTCTTCACCCGCATTTCTACCATAAAAAGCACATAGAACAGCAAGGCATTGAAGCCCAAGATCGCCAAGGAAACCCCCATTTCTTTCCGCTATTGAGTTTGTCCATTGGTGTTGTTGATTTGGCTGACTTCCCAACGATCAAAACAGAGTCCGAAGTCGCTGAAAAAGCCACTAAAGCGAAATCATTAGCGAAGAAAATAACCGGAAATAGTATTTATAAATTAACGCAAGAATCAGCATTGTTAATCGCGAGTTAACTTAAGCGGGTTGAGGTAGTTTCGCCAAAACATGTTCGACCCGTTTTTTCACTTTATCTCGGGTCTGACGATAAGCGTCTAATACCGCTTTTGTATCCCCTGTCACTTTTGCAGGATTACTTAAGGGTAAATGAATCTTCATTGTTTCAAAGCTCATAATGGGGCATTGCTCTTCGACTTTATCACATAATGTGACAATCAAATCCGCCCACTCTAATAATTCGCTGTTCACCCTAACAGGGACTTGCTTTGACATATTAAGACCAACTTCATTCATCACTTTAATCGTTAAAGGATCAATATCTTGAATCGCAATGCCGGCTGATTTTACTTTCACAAGATCGCTCGCCAGCTCTCTAGCCCAAGCTTCCGCCATTTGGGAGCGACAAGCATTATCTGCTGACAAAAATAATACGCGAATTCGACTCATGTTTTTATCCTAACTATATAGCAACGCAGTACCATAACAGGCTTATATTACAATCAAATGAATCACATTTTGACCTGCCTTTTTTGTGAACGAAATCTAATATTCTCATCATGCATCTGATAGAATAAATTTTCTTCCATTGAGTGACAGTAGCCAACCGTGAAAAAACTGATTCAACCTCTTATCCTCGTTTTTATTATTCTTTTACCTTCATATGCCCTCGCAGAAACGACCCGCTACGTTTCTGATGAACTCGAAATTACGATGCGTAATGGTAAAGGCGTCAAATTTGCCATTCGTAAAATGTTGCGCAGCGGGACCCGTTTAAGCGTGATTGAGACGGATTCATCCGGTTACTCCAAAGTCCGCACACCAGGCGGAACGGAAGGCTGGGTATTAACCCGTTATCTAAGTAATGTGCCAAGTGCTCGCAACCGCGTCGCCGATAGTGAACAAAAAGCGGCCAACCTTGAGCTTGAACTCACAAAAGCAAAAGAAGAAATCCAACAACTCACCAGCCAAAAAGACAGTACAGGCAGTGAAAATATGACGCTGAAAGAAACAGCCCAACGTCTTCAGAAAGAGCTGGATGATTTAAAAAGAACCGCTTCTAATGCCGTCGCATTAGATAATGAAAACCGCAAGCTGAAAGAACAGATTCAACAAATGGATCATCAAATGCAATCCATTACCCATGAAAATAACACCTTAAAAGATAGCGAAGCCAAGAACTGGTTTCTTATCGGCGCAGCTGTGCTCTTTGGCGGCATCATTTTAGGGCTTCTGTTACCTAAATTACGCCTACACAAGAAAAACAGTTGGGGCAGCCTCTAAATCCCCCTCGCCTTATAACGCTAAAAAAGCCTGCATTATGCAGGCTTTTTTTTGCCCAAAGAAAACTTTACTGTCATAATATGCAAAAATTGATATATACATATTTCAACATATAAATAATCGGAGAAGATAATGACAATACAAGCTGATGATGTTTATTCCGTGTTATCCCATCCTATGCGTCTACGTGCCCTTGTTTTGATTCATCAAACCGATGAGTTATGTGTCTGTGAATTAACCCATGCCCTAGGCCTAGCCCAACCTGTTATATCAAGACACCTTGCCCAATTAAAAGAAGCGGGCCTATTACTCTCCCGCCGGCAAGGACAATGGGTTTATTACCGTATACATACGGACTTACCAACATGGGTACAACAATTAATCCTGATTACAGTTGAAGGCGTCAAAAACACCTCACCGTACAGCGATGACATTTTACAACTCAACACAATGGCAAACCGTCCCGGTCTTGCTTGTTGCTCATAAGGAATCAGCATGGCTTTACGTATCGGCATCAATGGCTTCGGTAGAATGGGCAAGCTTGCTCTTCAAGCGGGTTGGGATAATCCCGCATTAGAATTCGTACACATCAATGAAATAAAGGGTGGAGCAGACTGCCACAGTCATTTACTCCAATTTGATAGTATTCATGGACGATGGGATAAAGCAATTCATCATACCGATAACGATATTATCATTGATGATACGACCATCAGCCTAAGTCAAAAGGCTTCGCCAGAAGAGGTCAATTGGGCTCAATATAATGTCGATATCGTGTTGGAATGTAGTGGTAAATTCAAAACAGAACAACAACTACAGCCTTACTTTGATCAAGGCGTGCAATATGTTGTGGTCTCGGCACCTGCACCCGATCCCGCCCTTAACATTGTCTATGGTGTTAATCATCACTTATTTGATCCAAAACAACACCGCATTGTCACCGCGGCATCATGCACCACCAACTGTTTAGCCCCCATGGTCAAAGTGATGCATGAATCACTCGGCATCAAACATGGTTCTATTACCACCATCCATAATATTACCAATACACAAACCATCGTCGATAAAGGGCACAAAGATTTACGCCGAGCCCGAGCTTGCGGTCAATCACTGATCCCCACCACAACCGGTTCAGCTAAAGCGATTACAACCATTTTTCCTGATTTAAAAGGCAAGCTAAATGGTCATGCCGTTCGTGTCCCTATTCTCAATGGCTCTATCACTGATTTTGTCTTTGAATCTCAACGTGATACGACAGAACAAGAGATCAATGCGTTATTCGAACAAGCGGCTAAACATGAATTACAAGGCATCTTAGGTTATGAAACACGTCCTCTTGTCTCAGTCGATTATACCCATGACCCAAGATCGAGCATTATTGATGCGCTGTCGACGATGGTCGTCAATAAAACACAGGTCAAACTGCTCGCTTGGTATGACAATGAATGGGGATACGTTAACCGTATGATCGATATTGTCACCTTAATTCACGATTCGCTAGATTAAGCCGTCGTCATCCCCTATAGGTAAAGCAAGGTTATGAATTCAATAAAAAGTATTCAACAATACGCCATTATCAGTGGTAGTTATTGCGCTTTCACATTAACGGATGGCGCACTACGTATGCTAGTGGTGCTATATTTTTACCAACTGGGTTACTCCCCTCTAGCCATTGCCAGTTTATTTTTATTTTATGAATTCTTTGGCATTGTCACCAACCTTGTTGGAGGATGGCTGGCATCACGGTTTGGCTTAAACAATACCATGCATATTGGCATGTTATTGCAGATCGGTGCCTTAATTATGCTCACCGCACCACCCGAGTCTTTGACCGTCATTTACGTCATGGCGGCACAAGCCATTTCTGGTATTGCAAAAGATCTTAATAAAATGAGTGCCAAAGCCGGCGTGAAATTGCTCTTGCCCGAGCACCAAGCGCAATCAAGCCAGCTCTTTCGTTGGGTGGCCATACTAACAGGCGCAAAAAACAGTTTAAAAGGCGTAGGATTCTTTATCGGCGGGTTACTGTTATACCTCTATGACTTCAAAACTGCGATGATTATCTTGGCCTTAGGCTTACTGGTGGTGTTAATCACCACCTTAATTTATTTACCTAGAAATATCGGTAAAACTAAAAATAAACCTAAATTCACCCAGCTCATTACTCACTCTCCCACCATCAACTGGCTATCTGCCGCTCGTTTTTTCCTATTTGGGTCACGTGATGTCTGGTTTGTCGTCGCTCTGCCTGTTTATCTCTCCAGTACTCTCAATTGGAGCCATGAGCAAACAGGAGGCTTCTTTGCACTGTGGGTTATTGGCTATGGCTTTATTCAGGCCTTAACGCCCAAACTATTAGCAAAGCATCATCCCACGGGTAAGTCCGCACAGTGGTTAGCTTGGTTATTAATGCTATTCCCTACAGGCATCGCTCTTGTACTAGCAGTCGGTCTTGATCCGACAATGGCCATCATTACAGGTTTAAGCCTCTATGCAGTCGTTTTTGCTATCAATTCTGCTGTTCACTCCTACCTGATTGTCGAATGGTCAGATCACGATAAAGTGGCGATGAATGTGGGCTTTTATTATATGGCCAATGCTGGCGGACGCTTAACAGGGACTATTCTCTCTGGACTTATCTTTCAATATTATGGCCTGATTGGTTGTCTGCTGACGGCTTCACTGTTTGTCACCAGTGCGGCACTTATCTCAAGCAAACTTACCCTGAACGAAAAAGCCCCAGTTTAAAACCAGGGCTTAATGAACAAAACACAACAGGGTAATCACTATTCGCCTTGTCCAAAGGCGCCCAGTAAATGCAATAAGCTTGTGAACAAGTTGAAAACAGCGACATAGAGTGTCACCGTCGCCATAATATAGTTTGTTTCACCACCTTGAATGATGTTACTAGTCTCAAATAAGATCAGTCCTGCCATTAACAAGACAAACATCGCGGAGACCGCGAGCGACAGACCAGGCATCTCAAAGAATATAGCGCCTAGACCCGCCACAAACCCGACTAGAATACCCACCATCAAGAAAGATCCCATAAAACTAAAATCTTTCTTACTTGTTAAGGCATAAAATGACATAGCAAAAAAGACGATCCCTGTACCTGCCATGGCAGCCGTGACTATCTGACTACCATTAGCCATTGATAGATAACTATTTAATATCGGCCCAAGGGTATAGCCCATAAAACCGGTTAGTGCGAATACAAATGCCAGCCCTGTTGCACTATCCTTGTACTTTGATACCAAAAATAGTAGCCCGAAATAACCGACTAACGTCAGTACTAGGCCTGGATGCGGCAGGTTAAATAGCATTGCTAATCCTGCCGTAAAGGCACTAAACAATAGTGTCATCGATAACAACAAATATGTGTTACGAAGCACACTATTCGTGGCTAGTGCAGAGGCCTGCTTATCCATTTGTGTATTAACTCGAGTATTCATTGTCTTTTCCTCTTGAACTCACGTTGTCACCTAAGCCGTAACAAAATGCCTACTGGTTAAGTGATTTGGCTGTTTATTCTTCTTTAAACGCCCCACCCTACGGGCAACAATATGGCCTGCACGTTGGAACGCACGATCTATTGCTGTATACATATCTTTTTGCTTACTTTTGATAATAATGTCGGGCATACCAACAAGTTTGACCTGTACTTGGCAGAGCTTGTCTTCCCCACCCTTTGGCCCATTGACATCTGAAAGTCGAACAACAGCACTTTTCAATCTTCTATGCTCATTAAAGTTAGAGAGTGTCGATTTAAGCTTTTTGGCAACATAACTATTTAATGCTTTAGTCAACGTAAACGATCTTGCTTGAATATCAATATGCATCATCATCTCCTAAAAAAAAGTTGTTACGGTTGACATCGTAAGCTAGGAATAATATAAGTAAAAGTCGAATTTTATATACAAATAGTTCGAAAATATCGAGGTATTTTGCGTGGTCAATTACAAGCACTTACATTATTTTTGGGTTACAGCTAAAGAAGGCAGTATCACCAAAGCAAGCGAGCGATTACACATCACCCCTCAGACGATCAGTGGACAGATTAGCCAGCTTGAAGAATATTATGACGTCGCCTTATTTAAAAAAGTAGGCCGTAATATTGAGCTGTCAGCTATGGGAGAGCTAGTTCTAAGCTATGCTGAGGAAATATTTTCTTTAGGTAATGAACTTGAACAATTCATGCAGATGCAGCCTGAGGAGCAACCTAGCTTAATCAAAGTGGGGGTGGTCGATATTATTCCCAAACTGATTGCACAGCAGATACTGCTCCCAACATTAACGATGCCTCGTAATACCAAAATGATTTGTCGAGAAGCGGATCTAGACAGCCTACTTGCTGACTTGACTCTACATCGTTTGGATTTGGTTATTGCTGATCGCCCTATCCCAACGAACATCAGTACACGGGCCTACAGTTACAAACTCGGCCAATCCTCGATTAGTTTTTTAGCATCAGCTGAGATCCAAGATAGACTTCAAGGTGACTTTCCTCAATGTCTTAACGCTGCACCATTACTATTGCCAGGTAGCGAAAGTCACCTTCGATTTGAAATAGAACAGTGGTTAAGCAAAAACCACATCCACCCCCTCATTGTTGCTGAATTTGATGATAGCGCTTTAATGAAGGCCTTTGGTCAGGAAGGAGTAGGCATTTTCATCGCCCCCAGTGCAATTAAAGAAGCCGTTATAGCTCAGTACAACGTCCAATACATCGGTGAGACCGACGCCATCACCGAAACCTTTTATGCCATCTCAACAGAGAAGAAGGTCAATAACGCTATCGTTTCAGAAATCATCGAAACAGCAAGCACTGTTTTATTTTCTGAGTCATGAGGAATGCTCGGTCTAATAGGATAATCTAATTCATCACTCAGGCTTGTTCTACCCCTTATACTCGTCCCGATAATGCTAACCCGCAAGAAGCTATCTAGAAAAGAGGCTGGTTGCTTGCGAACAACCAGCCCCATTCATTTTACCAACTTGTTTTAACTTAATTTGGACAAATCCCTCACTGCCCCTTTATCCGCAGAGGTTGCAAGCATAGCAAAGGCTTTTAATGCTGCCGAGACTTTACGCGGTCTTGCTTCGACGGGTTTCCAACCTAATTGATCTTGTTCCACGCGGCGTTGTGCTAACTCCTCATCAGACAATAAGACATCAATTGTTCTATTAGGAATATCAATGCGGATTGTGTCCCCTTTTCTCACCAAACCAATCGCGCCGCCCGCAGCCGCTTCTGGCGAGACATGGCCAATCGATAAACCAGATGTCCCACCAGAAAAACGGCCATCGGTTAATAAGGCACAGGCCTTACCCAGACCTTTAGATTTGATATAAGACGTTGGGTATAACATTTCCTGCATGCCAGGCCCGCCTCGTGGCCCTTCATAACGGACGATAACCACATCGCCAGCTTGAACTTGATCAGTCAAAATATGTTGTACCGCTTCATCTTGTGATTCTGTAATATGTGCTGGTCCTTCAAACACTAAAATAGACTCGTCAACACCGGCTGATTTCACCACACAGCCATCTACCGCAATATTCCCTCGTAAGACGGCCAAGCCCCCTTCCAATGAAAAAGCATGATCTAGCGAACGAATACAGCCTTCAGCACGGTCTTCATCAAGAGTTGGCCAACGCGTCGCTTGGCTAAACGCTTCTTGTGTCGGAATGCCTGCTGGACCCGCCATATAAAACGTCTTCACGTCCTCAGATGGGTTACGCATAATATCCCATTCATCCAAGGCGGCTTTTAAGTCTGGCGCATGCACTGTCGGCACATCGGTATGTAATTTTCCAGCACGATCTAACTCACCCAAAATCCCCATAATACCGCCAGCACGATGCACATCTTCAATGTGATATTGCGGTGTATTCGGTGCGACTTTACATAATTGAGGAATATCCCGAGACATACGATCAATGTCTTCTAAGGTGAAATCGATTTCTGCTTCTTGAGCAATTGCCAATAAATGCAAAATCGTATTCGTCGACCCGCCCATAGCAATATCTAAAGCGATAGCATTCTCAAAGGCCTTAAAGCCAACTGAACGCGGTAATAAACGCACTTCATCTTGCTCATAATAGCGTTTGGCCATATCCACAATAGTTCGGCCCGCTTGTAAAAATAATTGCTCACGATCGGCATGCGTCGCCACAACTGTACCGTTACCCGGCAATGACAAACCTAATGCTTCTGTCAGACAATTCATTGAGTTCGCTGTAAACATACCTGAACAAGAGCCGCAAGTTGGACAAGCGCTTCGCTCAACAGCCGCGACGTCTTCATCAGATGCACTATCATCAGCCGCCATCACCATTGCATCGACAAGATCAAGTTTCACATCTTTACCGGCTAATTTTGTTTTACCCGCTTCCATCGGACCGCCAGAGACAAAAATAACCGGAATATTTAATCGCATTGCTGCCATTAACATGCCCGGCGTGATTTTATCGCAGTTGGAAATACACACCAGTGCATCAGCACAATGCGCATTCACCATATATTCCACCGAGTCAGCGATAATGTCGCGAGACGGCAATGAATAAAGCATGCCATCATGTCCCATCGCGATGCCATCATCGACAGCAATCGTATTAAACTCTTTCGCCACGCCACCGGCTCGCTCAATTTCACGCGCAACAAGTTGACCTAAATCTTTCAAATGGACATGACCTGGCACAAATTGCGTAAAAGAGTTAGCAATCGCTATAATTGGTTTTTTAAAATCATCGTCTTTCATCCCTGTTGCCCGCCAAAGCGCACGAGCACCAGCCATATTGCGGCCTGCGGTCGATGTTTTAGAACGATATTCTGGCATGGTAAATCCCCAAATTGACTCATTATTAATGGGCTAATGATATGTTTAGCCGTGTTATAAGTCCTAAATTTTACACGCAACTTTGCAACCTTGCTGAGACTACGATAAAAAGACTGTTATGACAGACGCTAAAGACAGCCCACAACCGACGCATTTTAATAACACCACCAGTTGGTTTCGAACCGCCGCGCCCTATATCCATGCGCACCGTGGCGCTACTTTTGTGATCTCTTTAGATGGTGAAACTGTCGGGTCTGATCATATCGACACGATTATTCACGATCTCGCGCTACTTAATAGTCTCGGCATTCGTTTGGTCATTGCTTTTGGCGCTCGCCCCCAAATCGAACAAGCGTGCCAACACAACAATATCAACGTCAATTACCATCAAGGATTACGCGTTACAGATTTGGCTAGTTTAGAAATCGCCAAAACCACCATCGGTAAAATCAGACTCGAACTCGAAGCAAAACTCTCTTTCAGCTTGCCCCATACGCCAATGGCTGAAGCGCAAATCAGATGCAGCAGCGGCAACTTTGTTACGGCCAAACCGCTTGGCATAAGAGAAGGCGTTGATTTTGGCCATACGGGTGAAGTCAGAAAAATTGATGTCAAAGCCATAGAACAACAATTAGCCTTGGATAATATCGTTTTACTGCCGTCATTAGGTTATTCACCCACAGGCGAAATATTTAACCTTTCAGCAGAGGCTGTTGCCACCGCATCTGCTATTGCCTTAAAAGCCGACAAACTTATTTTGATTGGCCCCGCTTACCCCGACTTGCCAAAAGAAATGTCATTAGCGCAAGCGGAAGACAGCATTGACCTGCACAACAACCCCACACTGACAGCCGCTATCACCGCCTGCCAAGAAGGGGTAAAACGCGCGCATTTATTAGACCGTCAACAGGACGACGCTTTATTACAAGAATTATTCAGTCGTGACGGGGCTGGCACGATGATCAGTGCCACCACTTATGACACGATTCGCATAGCCCAGATCCAAGATATTGCCGGCATTCTAGACTTGATCCAACCATTAGAGCAACAAGGGATTTTGGTCAAACGTTCGCGCGAAGATTTAGAGTTACACATTCATCGCTTTGTTGTCATTGAACGTGACGGCACTATTATCGCTTGCGCCGCATTACACTTGTATCCTGAATCGCATGTCGGCGAGCTCGCCTGTCTTGCGGTGTCAGATCAATATCGAGGCCAAAGTAAAGGTGAGCAATTACTTACTGCCATTGAAGTGCAAGCCAGAAAACACAAGCTTAAAACCTTATATGTTTTGACCACACAAACCGCACATTGGTTTTTGGAGCAAGGATTCACTTCTGCGGAAATAGCTGACCTGCCTATAGAGAAGCAGACACTATACAATTATCAGCGCAATTCTAAGGTCTTTAAAAAAGCCTTACCTTAATTGGCTTGATCAACCCGTTTTTTATATTCAGGAAATAATAACGGCGCTAATTCATGTAAGGCTTTTTCGTATACTCTGCGCTTAAAGAAAACAATTTCTTTAGTTGGTGTCCAATAATCAACCCACCGCCAGTCATCAAACTCAGGTTTATCAAACTGGTCGAGTTTCACATCTTCTTCATTGCCTGTGAAGCGCAATAAAAACCAACGTTGTTTTTGGCCAATACACAGCGGTTTATTGCCATAACGCAAATAGCGCTTAGGCAGCCGATAACGTAACCAGCCCCGTGTTTTACCAATCACCTCGACATGTTCCTCGCTCAAGCCAACTTCTTCCATTAACTCACGAAATACCGCTTCTTCTGGCGTTTCATGTGATTTAATGCCGCCTTGTGGAAACTGCCAAGAATCATGGTGCGCACGCTGCGCCCACAACACTTGATTATGCTCATTGCATAAAATAATGCCTACATTAGCTCGAAAGCCATCTTTATCAATCACTCTTATATACTCTGCTTATCCTACTGCATCAGTCTGGGATAGCATTTTAATTTTCAATAAGCGTTAGATTAGACAATCAACCTCATCTATGCAAACCATTTTGGCATACAATAGGCGCCTATTCCCGATTCAAACCATAAGACAACAGGCCATGGCACTAGCAATTTTTGATTTAGACAACACCTTATTAGGCGGTGACAGCGATTATCTTTGGGGACAATATCTATCCGACAATAATTATGTGGATGCCGACAGCTACCAAAAAGCGAACCAAGATTTTTATGATCAATATGTCGCCGGCACCATGGATATATTTGAATTTCTTGCTTTTCAACTCAAACCTTTAGCTGACAACACACCAGAACAACTCCAACAATGGCGGCAAGATTATTTACAACAAAAAATTGCGCCTATCATGTTGCCCAAAGCCCAAGCCTTAATAGAACAACACCGTGCTCAAGATGACACATTGATGATCATTACTGCCACTAATCGTTTTATCACCCAACCTATTGCTGACCAATTGGGCATTCCGCATCTCATCGCCACCGAAGCAGAACAAATCAATGGTCGCTATACAGGTAAAGTCGAAGGCACCCCTTCTTTTCAACAAGGAAAAGTCGCCCGTCTTCATGATTGGTTAGCCAATAATAATGCCGATTTAAAAGGCAGTTATTTTTATAGTGACTCACATAATGATTTGCCATTATTAGAATTAGTTGACCATCCCGTCGCAGTTGATCCGGATCCCAACTTAAATATCACCGCGACACAAAGAGGTTGGCCAATCTTGAGTTTACGTTAGTTGCGTAGAGCAAATAGCCAATAGTTGGTACAATTTATACTTTTAATCTATTCAAATCAGGCCAAATTATATGGAATGGGAAGTTGTCATCGGGCTAGAAATTCATGCCCAACTCGCCACCAAATCAAAGATTTTCTCTGGCGCCGCCACAACCTATGGCGCCCAGCCTAATACCCAAGCCTGCGCAGTCGATCTTGGCCTACCTGGCGTACTCCCTGTTTTAAACGAAGAAGCCGTTAGACTCGCCATCAAATTTGGTCTTGCCATTGATGCCGAATTAACAGAACGTTCCGTCTTTGCCCGTAAAAACTATTTTTATCCTGACTCGCCAAAAGGCTACCAAATCAGCCAGTTTGAATTGCCCATCGTAGGCAAAGGCCACCTCACAATCGAATTGGAAGATGGCACCGAAAAAGTCATCGGCATCACCCGCGCTCATCTTGAAGAAGATGCCGGCAAATCAATGCACGAAGACTTCCACGGACAAACAGGTATTGACTTAAACCGTGCCGGCACACCCTTATTAGAAATCGTCTCAGAACCCGATATGCGTAGCGCCAAAGAAGCCGTTGCCTACATGAAAAAAATCCATTCATTAGTCCGTTACATCGACATGTGTGATGGCAACATGCAAGAAGGCTCATTCCGTTGTGACGCCAATGTTTCCGTTCGTCCAATGGGTCAAGAAGAATTAGGCACACGGACAGAGCTCAAAAACATCAACTCATTCCGAAATGTAGAACGCGCCATTAACATTGAAATCGAACGTCAAATCGAACTCATCGAAGATGGTGGTACCGTCGTACAAGAAACACGTTTATACGACGCCGACAACAACGAAACACGCTCAATGCGAAGCAAAGAAGAAGCCAACGACTACCGCTACTTCCCTGATCCAGATCTACTGCCATTAGTGCTAGATAAGGACATGATCGAAGAAATTAGAGCCACACTGCCAGAACTTCCAAAAGCCAAACAAGATCGTTTTGTCGCAGATATGGGCCTCTCAAACTACGATGCCTCCGTACTCACCAGCAGCCGTGAATTAGCTGACTACTTCGAACAAGTGCTGGCAAAAACAGGCAACAAAGACCCAAAACTCTGTGCCAACTGGATCATCACCACCTTACTAGGCGCCCTTAACAAAGCCAGCCTAGAAATAGACCAATCACCGATCAGTGCAGAACAGCTTGGCGGCCTATTAATCCGCATTAGTGATAACACCATCTCAGGCAAAATCGCCAAACAAATCTTTGAAGCCCTCTGGAACAAAGAAGGCGAAGATGCTGATGCCATTATCGAAGACAAAGGCCTCAAACAAGTCACCGACAGCGGCGCTATTGAAGCCCTTATTGACGAAGTAATTGCCAACAACGCTGCCCAAGTAGAACAATACCGCAGCGGTAAAGAACAAGTCTTCGGCTTCTTCGTTGGCCAAGTCATGAAAGCCTCAAAAGGGAAGGCGAACCCTGCTCAGGTTAATGAAGTATTGAAGGCGAAATTAAGTGGGTAAAACTTCTCAACGTCAAACAGGCAAGGTTCTCTATCGTAGCCAATAATGGGAAAATCTCAAGCCATGGAAGAAATAGTTAATGCAATTAGCAATAGAATAAAAACTCCATATTTTGGATATTCAATACTCGCTTTTTTTGCATTAAATTGGCGAGGTCTTTTCTTATTAGTCCTTACGGAAGGTACGCCACAACATAAGCTAGCCGCCTTTGATCAGGTAACCAACATCCAATCCTTAATAATTTTTCCTCTACTTATCGGTTCTATCATTGCATTGTCAGCACCATGGTTAAGATACTTATTTGAACTTTTATCTACAAAGCCTTTTGCATTAGTAGATGAACTTAAACTTAGTTCTCTTCATACAATCACAATAAAACAAAAAGAATTAGAGCAATCTAGAGCCGACCTATTTGCGCTAAAAGAAAATGAGCTTATTGAGCGAGCCGAACGTGACGAAAAAGTAAAACAATTCGCCAATAGTGATGAAAAAAAGAAACTTGAAAATGAGTTGGAAAAGCTAAGGAAGGAAAGAAATTCATTATATGCCCAACCAGCCCCTAACTTTCCACCTTTTGGTGCTGATACAGATTTTACTGTTGCATCTTTAGATAAAAAAGATCCATCGACAACTTTAAAACTACTTTCTAAAAATGCTATAGAACTCCTTAAAACTTCAGCACAATCAATCTCTGAAATCATAATAATCACACACTCAACTAAACAATGGGTCAAGATTGGCGAGCATTCTTTTGGTGAAAAAAATAACCAAACCTTTTTAAGCTATAAAAATGCTCTAGAAGAACTACTCCACTATGACCTAATCAAACAGACATCTTCTAACGAAAAGCGATTTGGTTTAAGCGATAAGGGTTGGGAGTTAACTAGGTTATTAATTTAACCGCCCTTGTTCGAAGCTGAACCGTGAAAAACTATTTGAGACAAATACGACGAGTGTTTGAGCGTAGCGAGTTTTCGTCGTATCTAAAATAGATTAAAAGTGAGGTAACCCGTAGGGCAAGCATGGGCCGGCCTTTTGTTTGGTTCCGTTTATATTGATTCGCCACATCCATGTAGCTCACCTTTTGGGCGCCTCCGGCGTCTTAATTTGTTCCAGACAAATTTATGGCCACACAAAATAAATGAACGCCCCTCGTGGCAGCGAATCTAAAGTAACCCTAAATCAAACAACCACTATTATGCTTTTATACCAATAATATCAGACCACCGGTTTCGACTTAATGTCGAGTCAGGGAAATGCGTGGCCATTTCCCTAACAACCCTAGGCCACCCCTTGTTTTGGCCTACGGCTTCACTCATATTTTGATTATCTTAGGCCGTCGGCCAAAACTCGCTTCGCTCAAACACTGGCCGCCTCTATGCCTAAAAGAATCAAAATATTCGCCAAAACAAAATGGGGATATTGGGAAGAGTATTTAAATTATGGAAAGAACTTTAGTGTGCCCTGATGCGAAGCCGAGATTCGGAAAATTATTTGGAATAGTGTGATAGCTGTTTGAGCGTAGCGAGTTTCTATCACACCCAAATCATTTATCGAAACGAGGGAACCCGTAGGGCAAGCATGGGCTGGCCTTTTGTTTGGTTCCGTTTATTTTGGCCAAGCAAAATAAATGAACGCCCCCACGGCAGTGGATTCAAATCAAGCAAAATTCCTTATGCTTTTATAAATATGGCCTTAGATCAAACCTATAACTCAGCTATCTCCCGAGCAGCAGCTAAAAGTGCCAATCGAGCTATCACCCCATAAGCATAAAACCGATTAGGCTCTGCATCAGGCTGACCCGCTTTATCAGGAGTATTACACGCTTGAGCAAAGGCCAATGGTTCAAAGTGCATGCCAGGCGCATTTAAATTCTCATTTTCGCCTCGCCCCGTATGAACACGGTAAAAACCACCGATAACAAAATGGTCCATCATATACACAACAGGTTCGGCAACGGCGTTCTCTTCTCCGATAGTCTCAAAGCTATACACGCCTTCTTGCACCAAGACATTATCAACCACCAGCCCTTCTTTACTCGAAGCCATTTTATTACGTTGTTTCCGGTTTAAACTTTCTACTTCTTCTGCACTTTTCACCATCATCACGCCCATGCCGTATGTACCAGAGTCAGATTTCACCACGACAAAAGGTTCTTTCTCGATGCCATATTCATCGTATTTTTTTTGTACTTCTGCTAAGACTTTGGTGACATTTTTAGATAAACAATCCGAGCCTTCTCGTTCTTTAAAGTTAATCTTTCCGCATTGTGTCGATAATGGCGATAATAACCACGGATCAATATCAATTTGTGCGGCGAATTCTTCGGCAACAGCTTGGTAATGTTCAAAATGTTGAGATTTTTTACGGTTAATCCAACCGGCTTCTAAAGGCGGAGTGACTACTTGCTCCAGTCCTTCTAAAATGGCAGGTCGACCGCCCGATAAATCATTATTCATCACCACCAAACAGGGCGAATAATCTTCACCAACATAAACGCGATTGCCTTGACGAAATAGCGGTTCTAAACGACATTGTTTACCTGACGGCAAATCTAAGGTCATCGGCTCGGTGACATCCTCACGTAAACTCGCGATGCGTGCTTCGATACCCGCTTGTTCAAAGATCTGGCGCAAAGTTTCTAAACTCTCAAGATAAAATAAATTACGGGTATGATTTTCAGCAATGATTAAGGCTTTTTCTGCTTTTGGACAAGCGCGCTCTACCGCAGATTGCACCGCTTGAACACATAACGGCATAAAGGCCGCAGTTAAATTATTAAATCCTGCAGGAAATAAATTAGTATCAACAGGCGCCAGTTTAAAACCCGCATTACGCAAATCAACCGAAGCATAAAAAGGTGCTGGTGTTGTCAGCCATTGTGAGCGCAACCATGTCTCTACTTGCGTTTGATTTTCTAATAAATGCGCTTCAAGATGGAGTAGAGGGCCCGTCAAAGCGGTCTTTAAATTGGGCACTGTTGCGGTCATATTTATAAGTCCTAAGATCAATCAGAAAGCCATTTTAGAGCAGATAACATGTGAATCATCACACAGTTTTGAGTCACACTGTCATGCATACTACATTCTCGTATGTAACGACTAGTTATGGCAAGAATTAAGTTTAAAGCTTATTGTTTGGTTGACGATATAATGATATGTGATTATCCAAAAAAATCGCCCTTGTCTAACTTAACTTATAGCTAAAGGTGTAATGTAACGTTGTGAGTAATCAAACCGAATTTTCTGATTTAAAAGTCATGGTCATCGACGACAGCAAAACCATTCGTCGCTCTGCTGAGACACTGCTAAAAAAAGCAGGCTGCGAAGTGCTCACGGCTGAAAACGGCTTCGAAGCTTTGCCCATCATCAGCACAGAACACCCTGACATTCTTTTTATCGACATTATGATGCCGCGGCTGGATGGCTACCAGACCTGCTCTCTGGTCAAAAGCAATCCCAACTTTAGCGATATTCCTATCGTTATGCTTTCAAGCAAAGATGGCTTATTTGACCGAGCGAAAGGCCGTGTCGTCGGTGCAGAAGAATACTTAACCAAACCGTTTACCAGAGAAGATTTATTAGGCGCTATTCGAACGCACTTATTATCAAAAACAAACATCGCCCCTGCCGCGGCGGCTATAGCAGCCACTGATACACCAGCAGAACCTGAAGCCAAAACCCCTGAGCCAGAATTAAACGCAACAACTTCAGTCGAGCCACTAGAGTTAACGATTGAAGAACCAGAACAAACCTCGGACGATGTTCCTAACGTCGAAGCTGACACCTCCGTTCAGGATCCTGAACCAGTTATCACTGATGGCGAACCTTTATCCTTAGCGATTGAGGAAGAACCTGCTCCTGCAAATAATACCGACGAACAGATCGAACAGGAACACAACAAACCGTCTAGCACATCAGAACCTTTGTCTTTGGTCGATGATGACCCGCTCTCTTTGGATCCAAAATAACCATGGCGCTTATTCTCATTGCTGATGATTCTGCAACGGAAGTCTATACGTTGAAAAAGATCTTAGAAAAGCACGAGCATCACGTCATCATTGCAGAAGATGGCCAACAAGCGATTGAGCTTGCTCAATCTAAACGGCCGAATTTAATCCTCATGGATGTTGTGATGCCAAACTTAAATGGCTTCCAAGCAACCCGTCATCTATCAAAAGATCCCAATACAAGCAATATTCCCATTATTATCGTCTCGTCAAAGAACCAAGAATCCGATAAGTTATGGGGATTAAGACAAGGGGCTAAAGGGTATTTAAGTAAACCCATCGATGAGCAATTACTCATAACAGAAGTCAATAAAATGCTAGGACTTATTGCATGAGCCAAATTAATTCAGCACTAGATGTCATTCAATTATTACGCGATATCGAACAACGAAGCCAACAAGGCGACATGCGTTTGTCACAACAAGATGACCGACAAGGCAGTTGGACCGCGATTGATTTTAGAATGGCGCAGCTTAACTATTTGATTCCCCTCACCGAAACGCGTGAAATTTTCCCTGTTCCACAGCAAATCACGCCTGTCCCCCGCGCCAAAGCATGGGTCTATGGCATTGCTAATTTACGGGGTGAATTATTGCCTATTTTTGATTTGAAATATTTTCTATTTGGGCAACCGTCAAAAGTCAGCAAAAGAAGTCGCGTATTAGTGCTGAATCATCCCGATCTCTATTCTGGTTTACTGGTAGATGACGTGTTTGGCTTAAAACACTTTCAAACACCGCCAACGCAGAACACCCAACAGCATGATAGCTCCATTGCCAATTATTTAAATGGGCATATCTCGCAAAAAGGGGCCGATTGGGACGTATTCAGTTTCCATAAGCTTGCCAACGACAAACGTTTTCTTAATGCCGCTAAATAATCATTAGGTTCAAGGAACATAATATATGAACGCTTCAGACTTATTTTATTCATCATTATTCTCTAGCAAGAATATCTTGAATTTGTTTTTAACCATCGTTTTTGCCGCCTTAACCATCGGCGGTATTTGGCTTGTCGCTTCAGGGCAAGCCCAAACGGTTTGGGACGACACGATTCAAGTCACCGTCGCGATTACCGTATTATTTATTCTCACCATCATCATGGCGACGCGATTAAGTTATGTTCCCTTAAATAAACTACAAGCGTCATTAGACGATATCGAATTGCGTAACCGCCATAACCAAGACGCTATCTTGCGACTATTAGAAGAAATGGGCGATTTGGCGGATGGTGACTTAACGGTATCGGCGACGGTCACCGAAGATATTACCGGCGCGATTGCAGATTCGGTCAATTACACTATCGACGAATTGCGTAATTTGGTCACACAAATCAATACCACCACCTTACAAGTCGCCTCAGCAGCACAAGAAACGCAAGCCACAGCACTTCACCTAACCGATGCCAGTGACCACCAAGCACAACAAATTACTGAAGTCAGTAGCGCCATTAACGATATGGCGGGTTCTATCGAGCAGGTGTCTCAAAATGCCAGCCAATCTTCTGACGTGGCGAAACAGTCTGTAAATCTAGCCGCTCAAGGTAATGAAGCAGTGAAAAAAGCCATTTATGGTATGGATACGATTCGTGAACAAATCCAAGAAACGTCAAAACGGATGAAGCGACTGGGGGAAAGCTCACAACAAATCGGTGACATTGTAGAACTTATCAATGACATTGCTGAGCAAACTAATATCCTATCGCTTAATGCCGCTATTCAAGCTACGATGGCCGGTGAAGCGGGGCGCGGTTTTGCCGTGGTTGCCGATGAGGTACAACGCCTGGCTGAACGTTCAAGTAATGCTACCAAACAAATCGATGCCCTCGTTAAAACAATTCAAAGCGACACCAGTGAAGCTATCAGCTCAATGGAACGCAGTACAACAGAAGTCGTCTCTGGTGCCAAATTATCACAAGATGCAGGGGCTTCACTTGAGCAAATTGAAGCAGTATCACATCGTCTAGCCGACTTAATTAACAATATTTCTGATGCTGCCAAACAACAAGCCGGTGCTGCTGTCAGCACATCAGACAGCATGAATGTCATTCAAGAAATCACGATGCAAACCTCGACAGGGACGAATGAAAGCGCCGCTTCTATCGGACGACTATTAGAGTTGACCAATGAACTTCGGACGTCTGTTTCAGGCTTTAAACTGCCTCAAAAATAAGGATGAACGACAGCAATGCTTAATCTGACATTCACACTGACTTTCAGCGCATATTTGGGGTAGATAATGGCTCAGCTAAATAGTGGCAATTATGATGCACTAGCATGGGTGCAAAATGAAGTGCAGCAATCCTTAGCGGACGCACTGCAAACCCTAACGCGGTTTATCGACGATCCAAGCGATACAGCAAACATAGAACCTTGTATCTCTCAATTGCATCAAGTCAATGGCATTATGGAAATGCTGAACTTACAAGGTGCGCTAATTCTCAGCCAAGAAATGTTAGCGTCCGCCATTGCCATTAGAAACGCTGATAACAATGATTCTAGCCGCTTGCAAGATAGCTTACTTAAAGGGTTAATGTTACTGCCCAATTATTTGAAGCAAGTGGGGCCTAACGTTAATGACCATCCCATCCGTTTATTATCCACCATTAATGAACTGCGCCTGAGCCGTGATGAAAAAGTATTAAGCGAAGTACAATTATTCAAACCAAACTTATCGATTCCGTTACCAGATGAAGTGATGCCTAAACCGCATGACATCAGTACACAAAACATCGCGATTGATAAATTAAGCCATGCATTTCAAGTCTCATTGCTCAACTGGATAAAGAATAATGACGATAAAAGCTTAGGCAGGCTACAACAGCTAATTCATTACCTCCGAACCCATGCAACACAAGAAAAAAATATTATCTTGTGGTGGGTCGCAGAAGGCTTAATTGAAGCCATTCAAGATAGCGGCTTAGAGCTAAATACCACCACCAAATTGAGTTTAAGTAAATTAAATGACCCCATCAAAACCTTATCAAAACATGATGAGCTTTATTTAATTTCTGTTTTTCCTACGTCTTTAGTCCAGCAAATCCTGTTATTAATCGCAAAATCGACAAGTACAGGGCCTCATGTCAGCTTGCTCAAAGACAGTTTTGATTTAACTTTTTATGACGATGCCATTCACCAGAAAATTTATAGTTTTAGCAATGACGCATTAACAGAAGCACGAAGCGGCATTTTAGAACAATTAGGCGACGTCAAAGAATTACTCAACCAATTTGATCGACACAGTGATGATGCACAAAACACTGTCGAACAGCTGAATAAAGAATTTAATACCTTGTCCAGCGCCTTAGATCTCATGTCTGAGTCACAGGCCAGTATTACCCTTCGCCAACACCAGCAAGATATTGAACATAAACTGAATCAAGATCAGCTACCCTCTGACTTACAAATGATGGCTTTGGCTGATGACATTTTACGTATCGAAAATCAGCTCCAACAAAACCAACATGACGGCAGCACTAATTTTACTGACGATCCATTACAAAGTGCCGTACTCAATGAATGCCTGAATGAATTAAGCCATATCAAAGAAAAGCTCATTCTCGTTGAACGGCAGCAACTCATCGCCAGCACGACACTCCCAGAAACAGCGCAACAACTGGATTTATTAGCCGGTAGCACAACCATGTTAAAACTCGATGACGTCACCAGCGTGTTGCAAAACACGTCAAACGTCATGACACAGCAACTCGAACAAGAAGACAACTTAACGGAGCTTGCTTTTGGCCAATTAGCTGAAATTATCGCCGCTATCGAACTCTATCTCGAGGGCTTAAGTCAACACGGTCAACATCAATTTTTATTACTAGAACAAGCCCAATCGCATCTAGCACACTTTGGTCAGCAAGCCAGTGAACAACAACCTGAGCAGGAAGAAGCCATCGAAGACATGATGTCCGAACCTGCTGAAACCAGTGTCGATCGATATATCCAACTTCAAGCGTTATTAGAGACCGAGTCTCAACTATCACCAAAACAAAAGACGAGTGTTGAACGCTATATTCAGCAATTGCCAACTCAAGCTGAGCCAAAACAAGCCACCAGTGTTGAGCGGTATATTCAGCAATTACCAATTCAAGCTGCGCCTAAACAAGACACCAGCGTCGAGCGGTATATTCAGCAATTACCAATTCAAACTGAGCCAAAAAAAGCCACCAGCATCGAGCGGTATATTCAGCAATTACCAACTCAAGCTAAACCAAAACAAACCACCAGCGTTGAGCAGTATATTCAACAATTGCCAACTCAAGCTGTGCCAAAACAAGCCACGAGTGTTGAGCGGTATATTCAGCAATTACCAGCTCAAGCTGCGCCAAAACAAGCCACTGGTGTTGAGCGGTATATTCAACAATTAGAAATTGCTCCTACGTTAGATATCATTCCTACATTAGATCCCCCTATCATTCAATTTGCTGATGGCATTGATCCTGATATTGCCGATGTCTTTTTGGAGGAAGCCGATGAGGTGTTGGCAGAATTAGATAATCTCATCCCAATTTGGATTGAACAACAAGACCAATCGGCACTCACCACCATTCGCCGCCATTTTCACACTTTAAAAGGCAGTGGCAGAATGGCTGGTGCATTAGATATTGGTGATTTAGCTTGGTCTGTCGAAGATCTACTCAATCACCTTCTTGATGGCACGATCGCCTCATCGCATGCCGTCATCGAAGTCATTACTGATAGCCACCAGCTTATTCCCGCATTATTAACACGCTTTACCCAAGCAGAAACAAGTATTGATTCGCGCGCACAAACTTTACGCGACACCATTACAGCATTAATGACGCCTGAGGCTGAACTATCAGAAGAACAAGAGTTAGCTGCTATTTTTGCTGCTGAAGCCAATACTTATATTGCCACTTTCACAGAGCAAGTCACCCAGGCCGCACCGGATAAAATCATTGACGAAAACCTATTAAGAGCCGTTCATTCTCTTAAAGGCAGTGCAAAAACAGCACATTCGACAGCGCTGGCCGATCTTAGCGTCATATTAGACGCACGACTCAATACGCTATACCAACAACAGCCTTCGCTCACAGAATCACAACAAGCGACGCTCCAACGGATAGCACACGCTTTACCTGATTTATTGGCTCATCCCGAATCAGATATTCAACCTTATTTGCAAGAGATTGAATCACTGACTCCGGACGTCGAGGATCAAAGTTCTAGCCGTATCGCCCCTGAAATTCTCTCGGTCTTTATTCCTGAAACAGAAGAACTATGGGAGCAGTATCAATTATTACGACAACAACTCACCTTATTACCTGATGATAAAGATTACCAAAAAGCGATTAGACACACCTTAAAACAATTAGCCGATATCGCAAACGACACCGGCATTGATGACCTTTCACAGTCTTATTCCTTATTGTCTCGTCTTATTCAAAAAGGACATTTGACTGACGAAACTTGCTTATCGTTAGTCAATACAGGTGAAAGAAATGTTAAGCAATTACTCAGAAACTATGTCGAAAACCAAGATGAAGTCGTCGATTTAACTAGCTATCAAACAACGATAGAAGATTACCTTGCTCATTTTTCTGCACCAGCAGAAACACGCATTGAACCTGTAGAGCAGACTGTTGAAACACCAGTGACGCTCGATACAGATCCTGAATTACTCGAAGCCTTCACCGAGGAATGCGCGGAATTATTAGCTTCCAGCGATATGGCCATAAAACAATGGCAACAAAACCCAGAAGATGATCAAGCCTCAATGCAACTGCAACGTGACTTACACACCTTAAAAGGTGGAGCACGTCTACTGGGTATCAGCGCCATTGCTGACTTGACGCACCACACTGAGTCCTTAGTCCTTCAAGCTTGCGATAAACATACTGATGCTAATACTGACTTCTTCCATTTATTGCAGCGTTGTCAGGACAGATTGTCCGACATGCAAGATCAGCTCAGTCAACACACCAACATTCCCGCTGCAAATAGCCTTATCGCTGACATAGATGAGCTGACTCAACAAACCACACCTCAGGCTGATGATATTGAGATCGCCCAATTAACAGCAACACCTGAACTCGACAATGCTAGCCAAGTTGAACCAGCCCCTGTCAAACAAAGTCCTTCCGGCACAGAACAAGTGCGTGTTAAAGCAGAATTATTAGATTTTCTGACTAACTTCGCCGGTGAGGTCAATATTTCACGCGATCGCGTGAGCCAACAAAATGGGGCGATGCGACAACAGTTAAGTGAAATGGAATCAACGGTTGAACGCTTGCAAGAACAACTCCGCAAGCTAGAAATGGAAACAGAAGCCCAAATTCTATTCCGTTATGAAGACAATGCAAATAAAGCCTTATCTGACTTTGACCCATTAGAATTAGACCGTTTTTCACAAATCCAACAGTTATCCCGTGGGCTGACAGAAAGTGTAACCGATTTACATGATATTACTCGCTCACTAGAAGGTTTAGTACGTGAATCTGACACCATCTTAATCCAACAATCTCGACTTAGCACAGACCTGCAACAAGGTTTGATGAATACCCGCTTACTGCCTTTTAGCGGCTTAGTGCCTCGATTCGAACGCATTGTCAGACAAACCAATGACGAAGTCGGTAAACAATCTGAACTCATTGTTTATGGCGCAGATCGAGAACTCGATAGAACGCTACTTGATCATATTGTCGCGCCAATAGAACATTTATTACGCAATGCCATCAGTCACGGCGTTGAAGATGTTGAAACGCGCCTGCAAGCAGGCAAAGATCCCGTCGCCCAACTCACCTTAACCATTACCCGAGACGGCTCTGAAATTCTCATGACTTTATCTGATGATGGTCGTGGTATTGATGTCGAGAAAATTCGCCAAAAAGCCTTAGACAAAGATCTCATTAATCCTGAAAAAATGCCGAGTGATGACGAATTAGTTCAATTGATTCTCCACTCAGGGTTTAGTACCGCTGATGATGTATCCCAACTTGCAGGACGCGGCGTGGGTATGGATGTCGTCAATAGTGAAATCAGAACCTTAAAAGGCCGCTTATCAATCCAATCTGTTGCAGGCCAAGGAACCAGTTTCCATATCCGTCTACCGCTCACTTTATCCGTCATGCAAGCACTGCTTATTGGGTGTGCTGAGCAGCAATACGCAGTGCCTTTAGCATCAGTACATGCAGGAGAACGGATCAGCATCAAAGCCGTCAAAGCATTATTAGCCCAAGGCGATGAAGCACGATATGAATACAATGGTACTTATTACAAGTTCATGTCTTTAGCGACATTGCTGAATCAACCGTTTAAATTGCAAGATGAGCATGCGCCTCAATTGCCGCTATTGTTATTTAGCTCTGGCGATACTCAAGTCGCTCTCGTGGTGGATACCATCTATAACAGCCGAGAGATTGTATTAAAATCCGTCGGAGAACAACTTGGCCATATTCCAGCCATCAATGGCGCCACGATCTTAGGTGATGGACAAGTCGTCTTCATTCTTGATATCCCAGCATTAGTGAACACCATTGATCAAACCGTGGCAGCCGATAATCTACTCAACAGTGCCATTTCGACGCTAGAATCGTTACGTAACCGCCTACCTGTCGCGATGGTTGTAGATGACTCCATTACGATGCGTAAAGCGTCGGCTAATTTATTAAAACGTCATGGTTTCGACGTCATTACCGCAAGAGATGGTATCGACGCTGTCGCTCAACTGAACGAGCAATTACCCGATATCATCTTACTTGATATCGAAATGCCGAGAATGGATGGCTTTGAATTTGCCACCCTCGTCAGAAATGACCCACAATTGAGTCATATTCCCATCATTATGATCACCTCTCGTACCGGCGACAAACACCGTAATAGAGCAAGAAGTATTGGGGTTAACGCCTACCTTGGTAAACCTTACCAAGAAGGTGAAATTGTCGACACATTACAAAATCTATTAGGGGCAAAATACCCCTACCGTGAATAACACAGCAATCATGGATACACTATGGCTAACCTGACAACCGACTTCATTCCTTGCATGTTAATTCCGTTGCAACAACACTATTTATTGTTGCCAAACAGTACCATTGCAGAAGTCATTCCTATGCCTCGCATTAGTCCTGCTGATAACAAACCTGATTACTGGGTAGGTCAATATGCTTGGCAAAACCAACAAGTCGCCATCATTGACTTAGAAAGTATCATCGAGCAAAAACCTTATCACCACGACCAAGCCAATAAATTATGTGTGCTTTATAGTATTAACGACAACCAATTACCTGCTTATGGCCTACCTTGCCACGGCGCACCACAATTAATTCACCTTAATGAAAGCGCATTGAGGCTAGTTCAAGACGATAATGATTTATCACCATATCTACATTGCAGAACCCATATTGGCAATAAAATAGCCTTCATTCCTAACCTCGATAAATTAGAAGAGATTATCGTTCAACACTTCTAACTCAATTTCATCAACATGACGCTTTTTTAGTTTATGATAATGCCATGTCATTATTATCAAACTTTGCCGCTGGCGTATTCTGCTTATTTCTGTTCTCAAGTCAGGCTTTTGCTTCCTTAGCTGAGCAGCGTATTGTCTTTCAACAAGTGTTAACGTCGCTGAATCAATTGTCTCCGACCCAGTTTGAGCATAAGTTATCCCAGCTTCAAAACTACCCCTTAAGTAACTATTTACAATATCGCTATTACTCAAGTCACTTGGCCGAAATTGATGAAACAACGTTAAGCCAATTTATTTCGCGCAATGACGACTATTTTTATGCTGATAGATTACGTCAACGTTGGCTAAACCATTTAGCTGAAACAAAGCAATGGTCTCGCTTCTTAAAGCAATACAAAGCGCCACAAAGCGTCGCAAGACAATGCTTACGACTCCAAGCACTTATTCAAACCGGACAACACCAACAAGCGCTCAAAGATACCCCCGAGCTCTGGTTAACGGGCCGCTCTCAACACCATTACTGCGACCAACCTTTTGCCTTTTTTAAACAACAAGGAAAGTTGACCGAATCATTACGTTGGCAACGCATACAATTAGCCCTCGAACAACGGCAATTTTCACTGGCTAAGTATCTTGCCAAATCCGTCAAAAAACCTACGCAAGCAAAACAATGGGTTCAACAGTGGCACGCCATGCACAAGAACCCATCACAGCAATTAAGTAACATCGCTAGCCAACCCTTACCATCACTTCCTTTGCCCTTATCAGCAGACAAAGCCCAACGCGATCTCATTCAATATGGCTTAACACAACTAGCTCGCCGTTCAACTGACCTCGCATTTCAACATTGGCAACGTATCAAAACCCAATATCGCTTTGATCAACAGCAACAATATGATATTCAAGGGGCTATCGCCTTACGCGCAGCCTTAAACCGACAAGACGACACCTTACGTTATTACGGTGATGTACCCCACGACCCTTGGCGAGTCAGGGCGGCCCTATGGCAACAAGACTGGCCTGCTGTCGAAAAAGCCATTCGCAGTTTAAAATTGGCCGATCAACAAACTACTCGTTGGCAATATTGGTTAGCACGAAGCTATGCCGAACAAGGCCATCAACACAAAGCAGACATCATTTACCATCAGCTTTTACCGCAGCGAGATTATTACAGTTTTCTCGCGGCTGACAAACTAGACAAACGCTATCAACTCAATCATCACCCATTGCAGTTTAATGAGTTGAATTTCAATAGTTTCTCTCAACGTCCTGACGTCGTTAGCTTGCATGAGTTTTATATTACCGGCTTCAATACCGAAGCCAGACAACAAAGCTATTATCTCAAGCAACGTCTTGATAAGCGTGAATTAGAAATGTTAGCCACACTCACGCATAAATGGGGTTGGCATAACCAAACCATTGCCTTATTAGGTAAGGCAAAATCATGGGATGACCTTGATTTACGTTTCCCCGTTCTCTATGAACAACACATGGTAAGCGCAGGGAAAACGCATCACCTTGACCCATCCTGGTTATTAGGTATCGCACGTCAAGAAAGTGCTTTTAACCCTAAAGCACGCTCTCCTGTTGGGGCAAGAGGGCTCATGCAATTGATGCCAAAAACAGCCAAAAACATTGCAAAAAAAATAAAGGCGCCGATAAAGAGCTTATCTGAATTAAGCACGCCACACCGTAATATTGAACTGGGTACAGCTTACTTACGCCAAGTGTATGACCAACATCAACAAAACCCTGTTTTAGCCACCGCATCATATAATGCAGGCCCTCATCGGGTTTCCCGTTGGTTGCCTAAAGTCAGTCTACCTGCGGATATCTGGATAGAAAACATCCCTTTTAATGAAACCAGAAAATACACCGCCAACGTTATCACTTATGCCGCTATTTTTGATCATCAACGGGGAAAATCGATTACCCGTATCAGTCGTCGCATGGCTGACGTTCATCCGCCAAAAAGCGTAGAATAATCAGATGGAATGTTATCTCGTCGGTGGCGGTGTTCGTGATCAATTATTAGGACTGTCGGTCAAAGACCGCGATTGGGTTGTCGTGGGTGCAAGTCCTGAACAAATGTTGGCGCAAGGGTACCAAGCTGTCGGTAAAGATTTCCCCGTTTTTCTCCATCCCAAAACACATGAAGAATATGCCTTAGCAAGGACAGAACGCAAAACCGCACCCGGTTATAAAGGGTTTGCCGTTTATGCCGCTCCAGATGTCACATTAGAACAAGACCTTGCTCGCCGTGACCTTACCATTAATGCCATCGCACAAACCGCCGAGGGAGCGTTAATCGATCCCTATCATGGTCAACAAGATCTCAAAGATAAAATATTACGCCACGTCTCTCCGGCTTTTACTGAAGACCCCGTTCGCGTTCTACGACTCGCCCGCTTTGCCGCTAGATTTGACTTCACAATAGCACCTGAAACCAAGGCGCTCATTCACACGATGATAACGCAACATGAACTGGAACACTTAGTCCCAGAGCGTGTTTGGCAAGAGCTTAGTAAAGCGATGCAGACTGAGCGACCTTCCCGTTTTTTCACCACATTAAAAGAAGTAGATGCTCTGGCGATTCTTTTCCCCGAAGTCGATAGATTATTTGGTGTCCCGCAGCATCCTAAATGGCATCCTGAAATAGATACGGGGCTTCATGTCATGATGGTCATCGATCAAGCCGCAAGACTCAGTCACGACAATGCCGTTATTTTCGCAGCCCTTTGCCATGATTTAGGTAAAGGAACGACCCCTGAAGATATCTTACCGCAACACGATGGGCATGAAGCCCGTAGCATCGCGTTAACAGAAGCCTTATGTCAAAGGCTGCGCGTCCCAAATGATGTCCAATCTTTGGCAATCAAAACCGCGCAATACCATACCCATGTTCATCTACTTTTTCATTTATCGGCCCAAGAAATTGAAGAAGTCATTGGCGCTTTAGATGCCTATCGAAAACCGCAACAATTTGAACAATTTCTATTGGCTGGCGAAGCGGATTTTAGAGGGCGCCCCGGCTATGAAGAGGCCGATATGCCTAATATCGATGTCTTTCGACAGTGTTACCAAGTTTGCAAGGATATCTCGGTCCAACCCATCCTCGATCAAGGGTTAACCGGTAAAGCCATCTCAGAGACACTGCGACAACAACGTATTGAAGCCATCGACAAATTAATGCATAACATAAAACAAGAATACAAAACTAAACAACATTAACTCGTGTAATTGATCCTTATCGACTACACCCAACACAGGAAACCATAATGACCACTGCTATTTCCGCCAACTGGACTAGCGTCAATGCTGCCTGCCAACCTCTTGTCGAACAATTGGTAGCCGATGCACAAGCTTTACAACTCAATATCAGCACGCTCTCTAACGGTACCCGCATCATTGATGCCGGTATTCATTGTGTTGGCGGATTGGAAGCCGGCCGACTTATTGGTGAAATTTGCATGGGTGGACTCGGCACAGCAACACTCGGTAGTAACAGCGGTTTTGAAAACTGGCCGTGGTCAGTCAATGTTCATGCTAAAACGCCCGTTTTAAGTTGTCTCGGTAGTCAATATGCTGGCTGGAGCTTATCCCATAAGAGCGAAGACAGTAAATTCTACGCATTAGGTTCAGGTCCAGGTCGAGCTCTAGCAGGTAAAGAAGAAGTGTTAAAAGAATTTGCCTACAAAGACACAGCCGATAGCACCTGCATTGTGCTAGAAGTAGATCAAATCCCACCCGTCGAAGTGTCAGAAAAAGTGGCCAAAGACTGCGGTATTTCACCAGACAAGCTGACTTTTATTCTCACGCCGACATCAAGCCTTGCCGGTGTAATGCAAATTGCGATTCGGGTATTAGAAGTCGCTATGCATAAAGCCCATACTTTACATTTTCCAATGGACAAAATCGTCGATGGCTTTGGTGTGACGCCTGTCGCGCCTCCTGGTGGTGATTTTATGACAGGTATGGGACGTACAAATGACGCTATTTTATATGGCGGACTTGTTCACTTATTTGTAAAAGCCACTGATGAAGAAGCCAAAGACCTCGCTGATAAGATGCCAAGTAATACCTCATCAGACTATGGCCGACCATTTGCTGAGATTTTCAAATCTTATGAATATGATTTCTTTAAGATTGATCCCATGCTATTTAGCCCAGCCCAAGTCATCGTCACTAATATGAAGACAGGTAAGAGCTTTTCGGCAGGTGAACGTAATGCCGCCATGCTAGCCACATCATTTAATTTATAAAGCAACGTGATGACAACAACACATATTGTCATCTTTAATGACACCCATGGTTGGCATAGTGAGCGATTATTAGCTGCGTTAGCACCTTATGATATTCAGATCACATTATCTGATCTGGCGCATTGCTATGTCGACCTTGATCACCCGAATGGCTTTGTTATCCCTGAGTTAGGAGATAAATGGCCTGATGCTGTTATGGTCAGAGGCATCGCGCCCGGCACATTTGAACAAATCACCTTAAGAATGGATTTTCTCCATACTTTAAGTGAACATCATATTCCCGTCCTTAATAGTGCCAAAGCCATTGAACACACTGTAGATAAAGCCAGAACATCACTTCGGCTTCATAACGCTGGCCTGCCAACGCCAAGAACATGGGCCTGCGAAAATAAAGAAAAAGCCCAGTACATTGTTCAAGCAGAATTAGCAAAAGGAGCTGAGCTAGTCATCAAACCCTTATTTGGTTGCCAAGGAAAAGGCATTATTAAGGTCGCGAATCCCACAGAGTTCGAACAAGCTGATATCGTCGGTGATGTTTTTTATTTACAACATTACATCCCGCCTTACCAATCGGAAAAATGGCAAGATTGGCGGCTGATGGTGATTGATGGTGAAGTCTGTGCTGCGATGTCACGTCATGCCGATCATTGGATCACCAACTTCGCCCAAGGTGCGCAATGCTTACCTGCGACCATCAACGATGAATTAGCACAGCTTGCGATTAAAGCGACTGAAGCCGTTGGCGCAGATTATGCCGGCGTCGACCTCATTCGTGACCAACAAGGCCAATTTACCGTATTAGAAGTCAATAGTGTGCCAGCCTGGAAAGGACTCTATCAAGCAACAGGCATTGATGCCGCAAAACCATTAGCACGATCTATCATTAATCGTATTAAGGCCAATACCGATTCCCAACATGCTTAATCAAACGACTATGGCTGAAGCCATCACTTGGGCCTGTATTACGGAAGTCTCATCCCCCAAACCCGGGAACGTTAATTTATACAGTGATGGTCATAATATGTCGGTACAACAATTTATTGACAGTGCTCACGCCATCGCCCCAATTCTCAGTAATCCCGCATATTCTGTCGGAGAAAGCATTTTAAAATCCGTCGAAGCTACAAAAAAAGTCGCTCATTGCAATACAAATTTGGGAATTATTCTTTTATTTGCGCCATTATGCGCAGCAATGCGACAAATTGATCATTTTGATGCCTTAATCCCGCAGCTCAAAAGCACACTCAATCAATTAACAAATAACGACGCAGATAACGCGTACCAAGCGATTAGGCTTGCTGAGGCTGGTGGCTTAGGGCAAAGTAACGAGCAAGACATTTTCTCCCCTCCTACTGTCACATTAAAGCAAGCAATGGAACTCGCAAAAAACCGAGATGCTATTGCATTGCAATACTGTAATAATTATATGCAGGTTTTCGAAATAGGGCTTCCCCATTTGACAAAATCAATAAATTGTGGGGAAAGTGTTGAATGGGCTTGCGCTTTCGCGTATCTTAATCTTTTAACAGTCCTGCCAGATAGTTTAATTTGTCGCAAATATAGTTTAGCTTGCGCAATGAAAATTCAAGATAAGGCGACACATACTCTTGGGAAGTTAAGTGAAAACAAGAGATTAAGCCAAATCGAGGCAGAGATAACCCTATGGGATAAAGAATTAAAACAGAAAGCAATTAACCCTGGCACGACAGCAGATTTGACCGCTGCCACATTGTTAGTTTACGCATTTAGCCAGGCGCTTTCATAAAACCGAATTTCAGCCAGGTGCGCAAATAATAAAGCGCATCGACTGAGCAGGGCATACGTTCCTTTAATACGTATAACCTCGTTACTTGTTTTTTCAAGTGGGGAGTCATTTGAAAATTTTTAATTATTTTTTGGAACAGGACAAAATAATATGCCAGTTATCGATCGTGTACTTGTAGGGGAATCTTTAGTCATTGAAGACGGAGATTTGGACAATGTTGCTCATATTGACTTAATTATGGGTCCACGTGGCTCTGCCGCTGAAGATGCATTCTGCCGCACTTTAACAGATCAAAAACAAGGTGTTAACGGCCTTTTAGCTGTAGTTGCACCTAACTTAATGGTTAAGCCTGCTACTGTTATGTTTAACAAAGTAACTATCAAAAACATGAAGCAAGCGGTTCAAATGTTTGGACCTGCGCAACGTGGTGTTGGTATGGCTGTTGCTGAATGTGTTGAAGACGGTACTATCCCAGCTAACGAAGCAGATGATTGCTTTATCTGTGTGGGTGTATTTATCTCACCAACTGCTGATAGTGATGAAAAAATCCAAGATTGGAACTATCGTGCAACAAAAGAATCAATCAAACGTGCCGTTGCTCGTGAACCAAAAGCAGCTGACGTTGTAGCACAATACAAGACTTCAGAACATCCATTTGGCGCAAAATAAGCGTTAAATAGACTGCTCTATCCCGCTGGCATTTTTGCCAGCGGGATAATTGTGCAAAATAGCACGATCAAAAGTACCATCATGTATCGCACTGGCAACTAGTACGTGAGATACCTGTTCATTCGCTAATGATATTAAATCATGCGATGAACGCACCCCTCCAGCAGCAATAACGGCCGCACTTGGCTTTTTTTGTTGGATCAGTTTAATCAACTGATAATCAGGTCCTTGGCCCATCCCAACATAATCCAAATTCATTGCTATTACCTGTTGAGGCCATAACGTCTCTTGCTGCCATAAACTGGCTAACCCTAATAATTCACCCGCTTTAAAATCCAAAGACAAGATGAACGGCATATCGCTCTGCAAGATGGATAGATCCGTCAAGGTTTCACTCCCGACAACGGGTAACATCATTAAATCATGAACCCGTTCAATATCAGCTAATGACGTGACACCGCAATCTAGCCAAAAACACACATCAGGAAAACGGGCTACGATGCGCTCATACTGCTCCGATTGAAGCTTCTGCCCAGAAATACTATCTAAATCAGCAATATAAATAGTCTTAAAAGGAAATAAAGCCAAAATATCAGCAATAACATCTTCCAACTTAGTTGATGCCGTCACGAATGACTTCAAAGGGGCATATCTATCGCGCAGGCCAGCTTGTGCATGCACAACAATCCCCCCCTTCAGATCAATGACCGGTATAATTTCCACAACCCTTCCTCATTAAAACATTATGAACGTTTTTGTTTACGAACATATCACCAGTGGCGCCCTCGTTGATGACATACTGCCATCAAGCCTGATGCGCGAAGGTGCAATGATGCGTGATGCCATCATTAACGACTGCCTACAAACAAAACAATGCCAAATAAGTGTAATGCAAGACCACCGTCTTAAAAAGACGTTAAATTCAACCGAGTCGTCATCAATACAAAGCTTTACCGTCGATGACTCAACTCAATACCGACACTATTGGCAACATTGTTTGAATGCCTGTGACGCCATCATCATCATCGCGCCAGAATCAGATCAATGTTTAGCGACATTGCACCAACAAGCCTTAAAATACAATAAGCGCTGTCTAGGCTCTTCACTTGAAGCCATCCGTATCACGTCTGATAAACAGCAGTGTCATCTAGTATTACAGCAACAACAGTTATCCGTTCCCAATAGCGTATTAGCTAATCATTGGACACAACACGCTTTTAACAGTCCAAATGGATACATCAGCAAACCCATTGACGGTGCAGGATGTTTAAATACTTTCTTCTGGCCTGATAGAAAAGCGCTTGAAGCCGCCCTACCTCAACATCAAACCAGTGTCATACAAACTTTTATCCCTGGCCATACACTCAGCCTATCCTTGCTCTACTCCCAACAAGACAGTTGCGTTCTATCCATTAATCAACAGCATATTCGCTGCCAAGACAAACAATTTGAACTCAGCGCTTGCAGCATTAACGATGTCGATCCAAGCCACTTTTCGACACAGCAAGCCTATGCTTTGGCGCAACAAATACATAATGCTATCCCTGGTCTTTGGGGATTTGTGGGTATTGATCTGATAATTAATGACGATGCTTGTTATATTATCGATATTAATCCACGACCAACAACCAGCTATTGCGGCCTTCATCACTCATTAAACATCAATCCAATGCAATTACTCTTTAATATCCTCGCTGATAAACCATTACCCCAAAATATCATGCACAATGCAACACCGGCTCACATCACGCTATGACATCATCATTGATTACAGGTTGGGATATTGGCGGCGCACACGTTAAGGTCGCGCAATGTACATCAACAGGACAGCTCATCGATGTCTTTGAGCTCTCTTGCCCTTTATGGTTAGGCCTCGAGCACCTCAGTAACGCCATTAACACCGCTCGCCAACAACTAGCCCCTAGCACTCGCCACGCCATCACTATGACGGGAGAACTAGTGGATCTATTTCCAAACAGACAAGCAGGGGTCGCGGCAATATTAACCCACTTTAATCAACATATCCCTGCAGAACAATGCCAAGTTTACGCAGGTCAAACTCAATGGCTCTCCCCCAATAATGCCCAACAATCATGGCCGCAAGTCGCTTCTCAAAACTGGCAAGCCAGCGCCACTTACGCCGCACAAAAAATCAGTGATGGGTTGTTTGTTGATGTTGGTAGCACCACCAGCGATATTATTGCGATTTCACAACATCAGTCCCAAGCCGTCGCCTTTAATGATTTTGAACGCCAAATCGCCCATGAATTGTATTATGCTGGTGCAATTCGCACGCCACTCATTGCCATCGCCCATCAAGCCCAATTTCAGCAAAACACGGTACCATTAGCCGCAGAATTTTTTGCCACCACAGCTGATTGTTGGATTTTAACAAATGCACTACAAGCAGAATCTATTAACGATCAAAGCGCTGATGGCAAAAGCTGGCAAAAACATCATTGTGTACAACGCATTGCACGATTATTAGGAACAGATGCTGATGCGCACCCGATGACAGAATGGATACAATTAGCCCGTTGGTTCAATCAACAACAAACTTTGCGATTAAGCCAAGCTTGTCAACACGTGATACAACAACACCCTGAACTACCGGATTCAGCGCCGCTTATTGGCGCGGGTGTGGGACGGTTTATGGTCAAATTATGTGCAGAACAACTAGCAAGACCATACCTCGAATTTGACGCATTGCTAGACAATAGCCACCAACACGCAGCCGATCATGCGCCCGCTGTCGCTGTAGCCCTTCTAGCTTGCAATGACATCACGTAAAATACGCCCTATGTCATCGAACTTGCCACCGTTATATCAATCGCTTCCTTATCATGCCGACTCAAGCCATTATTTCGAGCGTATCAGGCATTACGACTGGCCTGTTTTCTTTGATAGCACACCCTCGAGCCAGCACAGTAATCGTTACGATATTCTTACTGCTGCGCCATTCCAAACCCTGACCACTTGGGGCGATACCAGTTATATTGAAAAAGAAGGCCATAAAGAGGGTTACCAACAAGATCCTTTTATTCTATTACAACAACAATTAGCCTTATTCCAACACCCATCACTGCCTCATTTTCCTTTTTGTGGGGGGGCTATTGGGCTTTTTTCTTATGATTTAGGTCGACAACTAGAAACGCTGCCCTCCTTAGCTAAAGATCTTGAACAATGTCCGGAGATGTTAATTGGTTTTTATGATTGGGCAATTATTTCTGATCATCATACCCAGCAATGTCACTTGGTCAGTTTTGGTCATCATGACAAAACACAACACATCTGGCCGCGACTCATTGCACAATTACAAGATGAACAACAACCTGCTTTAGATAAAATGGTGGTAACAGGCGCCTTAGAAAGTCAATTGACCGAGGCCCGTTACCACGATGCTTTTCAACGCATAAAACACTATATTCGTGAAGGTGACTGCTACCAAGTCAATTTAGCCAAACGCTTTGAAATCTCGGCCCAAGGTGATCCATGGCATGCTTACTTACTACTCCGTGAGCATAACCCTGCTCCATTCTCGACTTTTTTTGATACGCCTCATCTGTCGATATTAAGTTCATCACCTGAACGCTTATTAAAATTAGATCAAACACAAGTCGAAACCAAGCCAATTAAAGGCACACGGCCAAGAGATCTTAACGATCCAGACAAAGATGCTGCACTCGCACAAGCATTACAGAACAGCACTAAAGATAGAGCTGAAAATTTAATGATTGTCGATTTATTACGCAATGATCTAGGAAAAGTGTGCCAGCCAGGCTCTATCGCCGTGCCTGCTCCTTTTGCCATTGAATCTTTTGCAACCGTCCATCATCTTGTAAGTACGATTACAGGCCAATTAGGGCAAGGACAAGATGCAACCACCTTACTCGAAGCCTGTTTCCCCGGTGGCTCTATCACTGGAGCCCCTAAACTCCGTGCGATGGAAATTATTGAAGAGTTAGAACCTGAAAGACGTGGCGCCTATTGTGGTTCCATGGCTTATATCGGTTTTGATGGCAATATGGATAGTAATATTCTGATCCGCACCCTTGTTTATAATCAACAGCGGCTTCGGTTTTGGGCTGGAGGTGGTATCGTAGCGGATTCTGATGCCAACCAAGAATACCAAGAAGTCCATGATAAAGCGGCGGCTATTTTTGGTGTCATCGAACGATTACGACAGCTATGATCGTTGTCAAACTAGGTGGTAGCCTCTTTAGCAATCCTTTATTGACGACATGGTTAGAGCAACTGACACAACAAGCACAGCAGCACACTATCATCATTGTGCCAGGTGGCGGCCCTTTTGCCGATACAGTTAGACAGGCTGATATTGCACATGATCTCGATGCAACAACAACACATCATATGGCGATCTTAGCCATGCGGCAGTTTGGCTTATTGTTGCTCGATTTATGCCCATCAGCACAAAGTTATACCTACCCAAGCAACACAGCCACATCTTTACCACCATTATCGATATGGTTGCCTGATCAGCAGTTATTGTCAGCGCCCACGCTACCACATAGTTGGGATGTGACGTCTGATACATTAGCGCTATGGTTAGCCCAACAACACCATGCAGACTCGCTTACCTTACTCAAACACAATGTCACCCATCCATTTTCACTCGCTGAACTGAGCCAACACAATATCATTGATCAAGCTTTTGAAGCACAACTTCAACAAGCACCCATACCATTCACGATCGTTGATGCAAACACAGTACAAACTATCCATCGACATCCAGCATCCCACACCCCATGACACATTTAACCGAACTCTATGAGCTGATCTCTCATATCAGCGAGCTCTCTAACAGCTCGGATACTCATAAGCAGGCAATACCGCCAATCACACAACATGCTTGTGAGCCGCAGCAATTTGCATCATTACTGAGTTTATTGTTACAAGAAGGTCAACAACATCAACGCCTAGATTGGGCAGCTCATATGACCAGCCCCATCTCTCATGCAGCCTTGATGGGGCAAATAGTTAATCAACTTCATAATGGTAATTTATTATCACCAGAGCTTTATCCTGTATTGGCTGACATTGAGCATAGCACTGTGTCTTGGTTGAGCGAATTATTTGAGCAACCCTATGGTCATATGACAGCTGGCAGTAGTTACGGCAACCTAGAGGCCTTGTGGCAGGCTAAACAAGCTAGTACACGTCGTACGGTCTATGCCTCGACCAGTACACACTACTCTATTCATAAAGCCTGTCAGTTATTAGACCTTGAGCTCGTCGAGATACCATGCAATTCAGTCCAACAACTTGACATCGAAGCCTTAGAAATAGCGTGCCAACAACAGCCGCCTCTTGCCATTGTAGCGAACGCTGGCACTTCAGCCTTCGGAGCATTTGATCCAATCGAAGCCTGTGTCAACATCGCCAAACAATACCAAGCATGGTGCCATATTGACGCTGCATGGGGTGGTGGACTCAAATTATTACCCGAATATGCACCACACTTTGGCTGCAAGCTATCGCAGGTTGATTCACTGTGTTTCGATCCGCATAAAGCCTGGGGACAACCCAAACCCAGTAGCTTTTTATTTTATCGACAACCAACATCCTTAATTTTTGACGCAAACTATCTCCAACAACCACCACAAGGACAGCTTCATGGCAGCCGTGGTGGTGAAGCGTGTTTACCTTTATGGCTAACATTACAAACCCAAGGCATAAAAGGCCTCACGCAATGGTGTCGCAATGCCATAACTGAAGCTCAATCTTTAGCTGACACATTACAAGAGAAAACAAATTGGGTTGTTTATCCGCAGCAGTCGGGCATTGTTTGTTTCCAATGCAGCGTCGATTTAACCCCACTGATTCAACAAGGCATATTATCTCTTGTTCAACACGAATCAGGGCCTATATATCGCTGTGTATTTATCGGTGAAAGCGTGTCATCTAAGGCGGTGACGACTCAATTACAGCCTTATTTTTAATCTGAATATGAATACTGTCAAAGCGCCGTAACCAAGAAGGCACTGAATTTAAAGGCTCAGGCCAAGTCTCACTGGCTGCCAGTGCGGCCTGTTTACTGTCGAATAAACCATATAACAACACATGCCAAACTTTACCGTTTCGAGTACTTTCGAAAATAGCGACATCCCCTACCAATTGATACTTATCCATAAAGTCATAGACTTCCTGCCTATCCCAAGACCCCATTAGCTG
This sequence comes from Piscirickettsiaceae bacterium, assembly GCA_024685975.1. Taxonomy (GTDB): domain Bacteria; phylum Pseudomonadota; class Gammaproteobacteria; order Nitrosococcales; family Methylophagaceae. The sequence goes on from JAIBDZ010000007.1 coordinate 41,827, forward strand.
AAAAGTATAATCTCTATCCGCTTGCTCAAGTATCCAATCTTTTTGGTGATAGTGTCTCAACACTGGTTCATTAGACACTTCAGTCGATTCTTCAGCAGGAGCCACCGGCTGACTATCGACAGGGGTAATCGGTAAGTTTCCTGAAGTCTCAGGCGCATTTAATGGCGTCAGATCTGTTGGAATTTCAGCCAATAACTCTGCCAACTCATCGCGCTGCTCTTGCTCTTCTGTAACAACCAAAGGTAAAGGCTCTTCAGGTTCAAAATGTACTGGTTCATTCTCTTGCTGCATAGATTTATCTTGTTCATCAAACCAACCATTAATCGTATCTTGATAAGCCAATAACAATAAAATGCTCACGACAATAATGACAACACCCATCCAGCGTTGTAGTAATTGTGTTCCCGCTTTTGCCCAAAAAGAAGATCGAGGTTTAATACCCAATAATTGTTGGTGTGCTAATTGATTGATTTTGGCTGGCACACCTTTAGAATGTTGATAAATCCGTTTCAAATCTTTATCTGAAAAGGGCGTATCACCTTGAAAGCCAACTCGCTTAAGCCGAAATAATAAATACGCCGGTAGCTCTCTTTCAGGCAAAACCGGCAAACTCACGGTTTGCATACGACTATCAATAACAGAATAAAATTGATAGGGGCTGGAAGAAGCTAACACCGCTTGCAGCAGGCCACCGCTTTCATCTTGTGCGGACAGCCAGTTAGCCAACATATCACGCAATTCCGCCGATAAAACATCTGCATTATCAATTAATAACACGGGCGAGATCTTGAGTTGCCTCAACTGAGACAACCGTTGCATTAAGACGGCAATAGGATCGGTTGCTGATTCAATATCTTGGCTATTGACCCCAAAGGCAACCAAACAATTTGCTAATACAATATGGACATCCGTTTGCTGCTCGGCATCGATATAACACAATCGAAGCTCATCACCGGCACGTTGCATTAATTGATGCAGCAAGGTCGACTTACCTAACCCCACATCAGCAACAACATTCACTACTTTTTCACTTGAGCGTAGCAGGTGGAGTAACAAGTTTAGGCGATGGCCAGCTTGACCTGCAGCAAAAAACAAATCTGTCGCAATAGTTTGATTAAATGGCGCTGCACGTAAGCCTAGCTTAGTAATATAAGCGGGTTCATTTGCTGACGTGGCCAAATCAGTCATAGTTCAAATCACTTACTGCGTAAATTCAGCTAATGTTTGAGCAAGACTATCACGATCATAATCATCACTTAATATCGCTTGCCCAATACCTTTTAATAGTACTAGACGAATCACGCCGGCTTGAACTTTTTTATCCACAGCCATTAATTGCATAAAATCTTCGGATGACAAGTCACCTTCAACAGACACCGGTAAATGTGCTGCACTCAATAAGGCTTTTATCCGTTCCACGTCAGTTTTTTTGATCCAACCTTGTCGACAAGATAAATCAGCTGCCATGACCATACCAACTGCAATCGCTTCACCGTGCAAATAAGTCCCGTACCCTAAACCCGTTTCTATCGCATGACCAAAAGTATGTCCCAAGTTAAGCAAGGCGCGTACACCTTGTTCGCGCTCATCTTGAGCAACAACATCCGCTTTATCTTGGCATGACCGTGCTATCGCTTCAGCCAACAATGTCGGATCGCGCTCGACAAGGCCTGAGATATTGTCTTCAATCCATGTAAAGAAATCAGGATCATTGATCAAACCATATTTAATCACTTCCGCTAAACCTGAAGCGAGTTGACGATCATCTAATGTATTTAACGTCGCCGTATCCGCAATCACGCATTGAGGTTGGTAAAAAGCACCTATCATATTCTTACCAAGAGCATGGTTAACCGCCGTTTTTCCACCAACAGAAGAATCGACTTGTGATAATAATGTCGTCGGAATTTGAATGAATGGCACACCGCGCTGATAACATGCTGCAGCAAACCCTGCCATATCACCAATCACACCGCCACCTAAGGCAATAATCGTTACTTGTCGCGATAATTTGGCCGATAATAAACCATCAAAAATTTGATTCATTACGGTTAAGGTTTTAAATGACTCACCATCAGGCAAAATAACAGTTTCACATTGCAGGCCTTGGTCTTTTAAAGTCGACACCACATCCTCTAAATATAAAGGAGCTACCGTCGTATTCGTGACAATACAGACTGAGTCGGCCTGAATATGTTGTATCAGTAATTGAGGCTCATTTAATAAGTTCTGCCCAATATAAATTGGGTAAGAACGGTCACCTAAAGCAACTTGTAATGTTTTCATCAAATGTCTTATTGATCCAATTGTTCTAATTTTTTAATCAAATTCGACACCACATATTGGATCGATTGATCACCGGTTCTTAATTCCACATCGGCAACACCTTGATAAAGTGGCGCTCGATGCTCAATTAAGGCTTTAATTGTTTCTGTTGGGTTAGCCGTTTGCAATAAAGGCCTATTTTTATCTTTTTTTGTTCGCTTAAGTAATTGCTCTAACGATGCCGACAGATAAACGACATATCCTCGCGCTCTTAACATACGTCTATTTTCTTCTAACAATACCGCTCCACCACCAGTGGCAACAACTACATTTTTCTTAGCTGTTAGCTCAGCAACGACTTTTTGTTCACGTTGTCTAAACCCTTCCTCACCTTCCATTTCAAAAATCCATGAAATAGACACGCCCGTTCGTTTTTCAATTTCCTTATCGGTATCATAAAAATCACGCTTCAAAGCCTTAGCCAACTGTCTGCCAACTGTCGACTTCCCAGCCCCCATCGGGCCAACTAAGAAAATATTACTTGCAATCACGCTGTCATTATCTCAACTTTTTCAGGTATAAACAAAAAAGCCGGGACAAGCCCGGCTTTTCGTTACATTATGTCATTAAAGTGAACTAAAAGTTTAAACTGTCTTTAATAATTTTAGGGGTTACAAAGACAAGAAGCTCACGTCTTGTATCTTCATTAGTACTAGACCGAAATGCACCGCCGACCACAGGCAAGTCACCAAAGAATGGGACACGACTGCTACCTGTAATTTTTGATTGCTCATAAATTCCACCAAGCACAACTGTTTCGCCGTTTTGGACTAAGACTTGTGTTTTAACACTACGGGTATCAATACTTGGTACACCTAAGAACACTTCACCGACTTCATCTTTATTAACTTCCAAATCCATCACAATATCGTCATCTGGCGTAATTTGAGGAGTCACTTCCAGCTTCAATACGGCCTCTTTAAACGAAACTGAGGTTGCACCACTTGAACTCGCTTCTTGGTAAGGGATTTCTGTACCTTGCTCAATTAATGCCGTTTGTTGATTTGATGTCACCACACGTGGGCTCGAGACAATCTCACCCTTACCTTCAGCTTGCATCGCGGACAACTCAAGCTCTAATAACAAACCTAACGGCAAACTAGATAACGCAAACCCTATTTGTCCTGCGGGGTTCGTTACCGGCAAGTTCACATTCAATCTATCATCTAATTCAAGATCTTGACCATTAATCGCTTGCGTAGTTGACTCAAGAGAGCCTGAACCCACAGTGAAAGAATCATCTGAGCTATTTTGTTTTGTTGCACCGAAACGTACACCTAATTCTTTAGTAAAGTCATTATTTGCAATCACAATACGTGATTCAATAAGAACTTGTCGCACAGGAATATCTAACTGATCAATCAGTTGGCTAATCTCAGTTAAATTTGTTGCTGTATCACGTAATAATAATGAGTTTGTTCTACCATCAACCGTCACGCTACCACGGGGAGATAAAAAGCCTGAACCAGACTCACCTTCAGAGCTTTCATTACTGATAATTTCAGCAATATCTGTTGCTTTTGCAAAATTCACTTCAACAATTTCTGAATATAGCGGCTCTAACTCGACCAATTGTTTTTGCGCTTCTAATTCTTGCTTTTCCCTTGCCGCAATTTCGGCTGCAGGAGCAATCAACATGACATTACCATTTTGACGCATTGCCAAACCTTTGGTTTTCAAAATGATATCCATGGCTTGATCCCATGGTACATTTTTCAAACGTAATGTGACATTGCCTTGAACTGTATCACTAGTCACCAAGTTCAACCCCGTGAACTCAGCTAATAATTGTAAAACGGCTCTTACCTCAATATTTTGGAAGTTAAGGGATAATTTTTCGCCTTTATAACCATATTGATCTTTTTGTACTTTAGCTAACTCTTCTTGTTTAATAGGTTTGACTTCGATTACCAATGTATTTTCTGATTGATAAGCCAAATGCTCAAACTGTCCTTTATTCGCTAAAACAAGTCGGGTACTGCCTGCTTTATATTCCGTTTCAATCGTTTGAACTGGCGTAGCGAAATCAATCACATCTAAACGACGGTGCAGGCGCTCAGGCAAACCAACACCCACTAAATCAACCACGACATTATTACGTTGTTGAGCCACATCCACTGTCGCACCATCATCGCTCAGCTCTATAATCAAACGACCTTCGCCCTCACTGCCACGTCTAAAGTCGACACCAGTCACTTGACGTCCAGCCATTGACGTTGATGAAACACTAGGTTGTGCACCACCATCCACGGTCACAATCACAATATTCCCATCATGCTCAATGGTATAAGGTGATTTCTGAACTAAATTAACCACCATTCGCGTGCGATTCCCAGCCTCAACTGTTGAAACACTTCGCGTCATGCCAATATTAACTTGCTGCGTTTTTTTATCTAGCTGATTAGATACATCTGCAAAGTCCAAGACGACTCTTGCAGGATCATCAATTGAAAAACTATTTGGCTTTTCAATTGCTTCAGAGAAGGTGAGAATAATTTTAGCTTTCTCGCCCGGCAGGGACGAATACCCCATCGACTCTAATGCCACCGCAAAACTTTGCGAAGAAAAAGTAAGGAGGCTGATGATTGAAAACATCAACAAAAATATTTTATGAGACAGTTGTCCTGCCGATGAGTCAACCCATTGTTGTCTATTCATTGTCATTCCATCATTGCTAGTCATCATATTCAACTGCCTTTAATTCACTTCTACAATCGAGAGTGTAGAATCACGCTCGATATATAAACCATTGCCATCAGGGACAATTTCCTTTAACACAATTTCCAAATCACTAATCGAAACGACCTGTCCATGGTTCCTGCCCATATAATTCCCTACTTGGACACGGTTAATAATACCGTCTGACGCACGAACCAAAGCCCAAATGCCATCTTGCTCTAGTGAACCTACATATTGCAGATTCCCTAAGTCATAAGCTTCTAATGCTTCTTTGCGTCGATATAAGTCTGGTCGTATACCATTATCAATAATTTCTTTCTTCTCAACATTAACTGCCACCTCTGTCACAGTCGCAACAAAAGGGTCTCGTAGTGTTGAAGCAGCGTAAGCGAATTTTTCATAAGGTTTCATCACCGGCATTGGCTCAATATCGACCTTTTGTTCACTTTTCACTTTTGCGACATATGCTGACAAATCAGACTTATCATCAACACAAGCCGTTAGCCCTAACAAGGGTATTAATAAGCTCATTTTTAATAAAGTAGAATACTTGTTTAACATGACAACTTATTCCTCTTCATCAAAATAACGATACGTTTTAGCGGTCACTTCCATCGTCATGCCACCACTATTGCCATTTGGCGTCATCGTGAAGTTATGCATCGTCACAATCCGAGGCAACGCAGCAACGGCACTAATGAATTCACCAAACTGATGATAATCGCCAGTCACACGCATCTGGATTGGTAATTCGGCATAGAAATCAACAGGCCGCTCGTTTTCCGGCTTAAATAATTCAAATTGCAAACCGTTGACTAAGCCAGTACGTGAGATATCGATCAATAAGTCTGCGACTTCACTTTTTCTCGGTAATTGTTGCAGCATTGACGCGAAAGTCACTCTCATCTCTTTCATCTGTTCGCGATAGGCATCCAGATTAAACGCTTTAGCTTGTTTGATTTCGAACTCTGTTTTTAACGCTGTTTCTTTTTGCTCTAACGTCACCAGCTCAGCTTGTTTATCTTTGATGATCATGTAATATCCAACGAACAACAGAACTATACACAACAATAAAATTGAGATAACTTTGATCGCTTGTGGCCATTCACCTGGCTCATTGATATCAATATCATTGAAAGAAGGGATTTCCATTACAACTCTCCTTCAACTGGTTTCAATTTCGACTCTTTAACTTGTATCGTAAAGCTTTTAGAGTTTTCTGAACGTTGAACCACATTCAAAGTGGATTCGCCAAATTCTGGATTCTCATCAATTTGTCGCATAAATACGGAAACACGAGCATTGGAATCAGCGACACCATTAAAGATCAATTCATCCCCTTGCCGAGTCACTTTTTTCAGAGCAACGCCTTCAGGCACGATACGCGCTAAGGAATCTAATATTTTCACTGCTTTTGGACGACTTTGTTGTAACTCTTGAATAACCTGCATACGAGCAATTAAGCGCGTTTTCTCTTTTTCAAGTGTACTAATTTCTTTAATTTCTTTATCTAAAGCAGCTATTTCAGTCGACAAATAACGATTACGATCATTTTGTTCATCTAACATGCTATTCATAAACAGAACAGCACCGTAGAACAGGAGACCAGTCACTAATACAGCAGCAATGGTCGCCATGATAAATTGCTTTTTACGCTCTTCGCGTAGCTCTTCCCGCCAAGGTAATAAATTAATCCGTGCCATTAATCAAAACTCCTCATTGCCAATCCGCAGGCAATTAGCATCGATGGCGCATCATTACTTAGCGCTTGTATTTTGATTTTCGAGCCTAGAATCATATCCGAAAAAGGATTTGCAACGGTCACTGGGGTGCCTGTTTCTTGCTCGATCATGGTCGAGATACCTGAAATAGAAGCACAACCGCCTGCTAGGAAAATATAGTCAATCGATTGATATTGAGTTGAAGCTGAAAAGAAAAACTGCAAAGTTCGCGTGACAGTCATCACCATCGAACGCTTAAAAGGATCTAAGACTTTTTCTTCGTAATCTTCGGGTAAATTATTTTGTTTTTTAGCCAAACCCGCTTCTTGGTAAGACATGCCGTAATGTCGCTCAATGTCTTCTGTTAGCATTTTGCCGCCAAAAGTCTGCTCACGAGTAAACACAATCTTGCCATCAACCAATACATGTAATGTAGTAACAGTAGCACCAACATCAACTACTGCTACCGTCATGCCTTGGCCATGATTTGGTAACTGTTCTCGAATCAAATGAAAGCTATTTTCAACTGTATACGCTTCCACATCAACGACTTTAGGTTTTAAGCCAGCCTCTTCTAATGCGCTTGTTCTCGCATCGACATTTTCACTACGTGAAGCAGCCAAGAGTACGTCCATCGCTTCAGGATCAACGACTGAAGGTCCTAAAACCTCAAAATCGAGTCTGACTTCTTCTAAAGGGTAAGGAATATAATTTTCAGCTTCCAGCATGATCTGCTCTTCCATATCACGCTCTGACATGTCGGCTGGAAAGGAAATCACTTTAGTAATTGCCGAATTAGCGGAGACGGCGACTGCAGCATCTCTTGCCTTTGTCCCCGACCTTTTCAATGCACGTTTAATCGCTCCCGCGACTTCTTCGACATTGTCGATACGTCCTTCCACCACCGCATTCAGAGGTAGCGGTTCAACAGAATAAGATTCGACGCTAAACTTGTCATTGACCCGTCCAAGCTCCAGCATCTTGATTACAGAGGAACTGATATCAATCCCAAGTATTGGAGATTTTTTTTGTCCAAACATTAACGACATAACTCCTGATTTAACAGTCAAGCACTTGAGCTTACAATCACAACTTAAAGTAAGTTGTTAAGACTATAGTGCATGTCCATATAAAAAACAATATGTTCCTACAATTTTATTTTATGGTTTTACGCATTTCGTGAGTATACTTATAACTATCGAGCTAGCCGTTTTCAAGCGAACAATTATAAAAATATTATGCTGCGTCACATTAAATACCTTTTTGCCCTCCTATTTCTTGGACTTGTTCTCATTATTCTCGCAGGAGCTGGCATCTATTACACCCTAGCACCCAAGCTTCCCGACACAGAAACCTTAAAAGAGACACAATTACAAACACCTTTAAAGATTTATAGCAACGAAGGCCTATTAATAGCAGAATTTGGTGATAAGCGCCGCATTCCAGTTCAATATGAAGCCATTCCTAAGCAACTGATTCATGCTTTTCTCGCGTCAGAAGATGATCGCTTTTTTGAACATCCTGGTGTTGATTATCAAGGCTTATTGAGAGCAGCATACAGTTTGGCAACGACAGGCCAAAAGGCGCAAGGTGGTAGTACTATCACGATGCAGCTCGCTCGAAATTTTTTCTTAAGCACCGAAAAAACCTATTTACGAAAGCTCAACGAAATCATACTTGCCTTAGAAATAGAGCAAGTGCTAACAAAAGAAGAAATCCTCGCCTTATATCTCAATAAGATTTATCTTGGCAAACGCGCATATGGTATTGGTGCGGCAGCCAAAGTCTATTATGGCAAGTCTCTTGATGAGTTAACCTTATCTGAATCAGCCATGATTGCAGGCCTTCCTAAAGCCCCTTCTCGGTTCAACCCTATTGCCAATCCAGAACGCGCACTACAACGTCGCAACTACGTTTTAAGACGTATGACTGAAGTGGGTTATATCGATCAAATACAATTTAATGACGCCATCAAACACCCTATAACTGCTCAATACCATAGCCGTGAAATAGAAGTCTATGCCCCTTATGTTGCGGAAATAATAAGAAATAAACTGGTAGCAGAGCTCGGTGACGATGTTTATAACATGGGTTTAAATATCTACACCACCATTCAGCGCGACCATCAACAAGCTGCCAATACGGCATTACAGAAAAGCTTATTAGCCTACGATCGACGTCATGGTTATCGTGGCCCTATCGAAACTATATCAGCTCTAGATCCCAATGCTGATTATGAACAATACCTCGCAGAATATAGCAATATCGGCCCATTACACCCAGCTATTGTATTAAGTCTCGATAAAGATAAAGCCCAAGTCTTTATTAAAGAACACGGTGTATTCGATATTGATTTCAGCACTGTTTCTTGGGCAAGAAAACAGCTTAGTGCCAACAGCATGGGCCGTAAACCTCGTACAATAAAAGACGTATTTACAGTCGGCGACATCGTACGGTTTTATCAAAACGATACATCCCAATGGCGATTAGCCCAGCTGCCAGAAGCGCAAGGCGCCTTAATTGCTGTTCACCCAGAAGATGGTGCAATTACTGCACTCAATGGGGGGTTTGACTATTACAATAGTAAGTTTAATCGCGTCACCCAATCACGCCGTCAGCCAGGTTCAGGCTTTAAGCCATTTATCTATTCAGCAGCCATCGAAAAGGGCTACACAGCCGCGACCATCATTAATGATGCGCCAGTCGTATTAGATGATCCCAATGTCGTTGATATCTGGCGCCCATCAAACTATAGCGGAAAATTCTATGGGCCCACTCGTCTTAGAACAGCCATCGCCAACTCTCGTAACTTAGTTTCAATTCGTATTCTGCGAGATATCACACCAGACTTTGCTATTGAGTATGCTAAAAAATTTGGTTTTGAAATAGACCAAATGCCCCGTAACCTGTCCCTAGCTTTAGGCAGTGGTAGCGCCGCACCATGGGATATGGCGCGGGCTTATGCCGCGATTGCAAATGGCGGATACCGTGTAGAGCCTTATCTTATTAAACGTATTGATAATGCTAATGGTGAAACAATCATGCAAGCCCAGCCCGATACGGTCTGCCCATATTGTCTTGCAACAGATACCAATGATGTCGAAGATGAAATGCCTCGCAAAGCTGCCACACGCATCATGACGCCACAAAATGCTTACATCATGAATAGCTTGTTACGTGACGTTGTCAAATATGGCACAGGTAAAAAAGCCATGACATTAGGCCGACAGGATTTGGCCGGCAAAACTGGTACAACCAATGATCAAGTTGACGCATGGTTTAATGGCTTCCACCCTGATCTTGTTGCCATTAGTTGGGTTGGTTTTGATTCACCACGTTCATTAGGTCGGTACGAAACCGGCGGTAAAGCCGCTTTGCCAATGTGGATAGACTTCATGAGAGTCGCTTTAAAAGATATTCCCGAAAAAGAACTAGAACTACCAAGAGAGATGGTCACAGTTAAAATTGACCCTAAAACGGGCTTGCTCGCTTCAGACAATACCCTCAATCCTATCTATGAAAGTTTTCGACTAGAAAATGTACCTACCGATTACAGCGACGCGAATACCGGTACCTATGGCACAGCTGATACACCCGCAGCACCATTAATTGATTTGTTCTAGTTCTATTGAACCAGTTTCACTTTCTGCTGTTGGCTCAAATTCCCATCAGGGTAATGACCATTCAGTAGTCTCAACTGCAATAAAGGGCTATTACTGATCGGTGATTGTGCTGACAACGTTGTATAACTCTCATTTCGTCCAACTGTTTTAATGACTATTTTTTGTCCTTGAGCTAAAGCCATCTCGTCTTGCTTCAGACGATGGAAACTATTGACTGTCGCCAGAAAATCAACATCAAATTGGCTAAATTGTTTTTCTTCTTTGCTTCCTGATAAGAAAATAAATGCTTTCGTATCCAAATAAACCACACTGATCCGAGCTAAACCACCATTAGGTATTTCAGTAATCGCAGTGTAGCCTTCTAAACCATCGGGACTTATCGTCATTCCACCCTTAAGATCTTCAATGCCTAAACGCTGCTGAATAAATTGTAGTGGGGTCAGACGACGATTCAAATCATCGGCCAATACTTCAATAAAGGCTTCTCCATTGTCAGCAATAGCTTGGATACGATCAGTTTGGTTATTGATTTGCCAATTAAGAGGAAACCCTAAAACAAACCCCATATCAGCATGATAAAAATGTCGGCCATGGCGAACGCCTTGTTTCGCGCTATCACCAAATGCCATGCCATCAATATGATTTAAATAAACATCGCGATTGACTTTGCCACCCGCCATTTTATATTGATTTGCAGCCAAAACAACATTTTGCAAGCGGGTGTCATTATCTGGGTGACTGGCAAAAACGCCATGATAAGCTTGCGGTTCTTTGCCTTGTTTTTTGGCTTCCATTTCAGCAAATGAAGCTTGATTCTTTAATACACGAATCACATCCAACATCGCCTGTGGCTCATAACCTGCTCGCGCCAAGTACTCAGCGCCAAGCCCATCAGATTCAAGCTCATGTTCACGGCCATACCCACTCAATAAGGCCCCACCTAACACATTAAATAGATCCCGAGAGCCCGCTTGGCCTAATTCAGGCACTAAGATAGCACCAATCATATAACCAATATTAGCGGCTTGTGCTGCGCTTTGTTGGCGTACACCGTGTCTCGCCGTCACATGGCCAATCTCATGGCCTAATACAGCCGCTAATTCTGCTTCAGAATTAAGGTATGCCATTAAACCGCGAGTAATATAAATATAACCACCGGGTAAGGCAAAAGCATTAATTACTGGCGAATCTAATACCGTAAACCGATAAATGAGATCATCACGATGGCTCACCACCGCAAGCTTATCGCCTACAGACTGCACATAGCGTTGCAATGCTTCATCTTCATATCGCCCATATTGAGCAATAATCTTAGGATGATTTTCACGGCCAATGCTAATTTCGCTATCTTCATTCATCATGACAAAATCATTTTTGCCACTGACTGGATTCTGAGCGCAGCCTGATAGTATTACAAACAACAAAGCCCCTGCTGATAAGCAGAGGCTTTGCAATAATCGACGACTTGTACCCATTAGTACGGCCTCAATTCAAATCATGATGTCAATATAGACATCTGATTGTATAGATAAGTTTATTTTCCGTATTTCTGACGGAATTTATCAACACGACCCGCTGTATCTAGCATTTTTTGCTTACCGGTATAAAACGGATGACATTCTGAGCAAACATCTAGCGTTAATGCCTTTTCACGAGTTGAGCGTGTTTTGAATGAATTGCCACAGCTGCAAGTCACTTCAATTTCATTGTATTCTGGATGGATATCCGCTTTCATATCTGTACCCGATTTCTTAAATAAGACTTAAAAACAGTCCAAAGAGGACTATAGAACCGCATAATTCTACTGATCTATTTACTTATCAGCAACTTTAATTTAACTACTGGGCTTCTCAAGCATAATCCACGCTTGATTACGCATACCCGTATCATGTTGACCTAAAACTGATTCTTCTCGATAAATGCGCAATTTCATGTCAGGAAACAGCCTTAATAACTCATTATCTTCTAATAAATAATCCGGGTTATTCGGCCCTTCATCAGACACTTTTTCCGCACAATATGTTTGATATAACAACAAACCGCCAGGTTTAATAGCCGCTGACAATAAAGGACATAACTCACGCGATAAAAACAAACCCACAACCAACACATCGACACTATTTGCTTCGGGTGGATTTGCCACCACATCTCTCACTTCTGCTGTGATCGGCAATTGCCGTTGTTGTGCAAGCTCAGTTAAACGAGCAATCGCAACGGACGAAATATCCCAAGCATGCACTGTTAACCCTTTTTCAGCCATAAGCAACGCATTCCCACCTAAACCGCACGCCAAGTCTAAAGCAACGCCTTCTGATGGCAGAAGATAGTGATTATGCTCTAAAATTTCAGTGACTTTAGGGGCACGTTCAGCGCTTTGATAAATACCATCCCATTTCTTTTGTACTGTTGTCATGATTACCGTTTCCAAAATGCGGGCGTCAGCACCACAAGCAAAGTAAAGATCTCTAAACGACCCAATAACATCGCCATGCATAACACCCATTTCGATGTGGCATTAATATCACCATAATGTAAACCCACATCGCCTAAACCTGGCCCCAAATTATTTAAACACGCTGTTACTGCAGAAAATGAGGTCACAACGTCAAGGCCCGTTGACATCAAAAGCAAATGCATAATGCTAAAGCAAAAGACATAAAGCGCCATGAATCCCCAAACCGCTCCAACGATTTTAGAAGGCAATGCTTTATTATTAATTTTAATCGTAAAAATAGCATTCGGATGAATCAAGCGTAGCACTTCACGATAACCTTGCTTTAACAGCAACATAACTCGAATCACTTTCATACCACCGCCGACAGAGCCCGCACAACCACCGATATAACTTGCCATCAATAACAATACGGGCAAGAATCCAGGCCACAAATAATAATCCGTAGTAGTAAACCCCGTTGTCGTCCCTATCGATACCGCCTGAAAAACACCTTGATGAATAGCCGTCCATACATCATCAAATGTATTCGTAAAATAAAGATACAACGCCGACACAATAGAAATGGCAGTCAGCACGAGCAAATACGCTTTTAACTCAGAATCACCCAAATAATGCTTAATTGAACGATGTCGCCAAGCCAGGAAATGTAATGAAAAATTCATGCCCGCCAGCAACATAAATAGAACAGCAACCATTTCTATAGCAGCACTATCAAAATAGCCCATACTGGCATCATAGGTTGAAAAACCACCAATCGCGACGGTGGCAAAACTATGTCCAATCGCATCAAACCAGTCCATCCCGACCAAGTGATAAGCCACCGCACATGACACCGTCAAGCTTAAGTAGATATACCAAAGGGCTTTTGCTGTTTCGGTGATCCGAGGCGTTAACTTAGCATCTTTCATCGGCCCTGGAGTTTCAGCACGATAAAGCTGCATGCCACCGATACCTAATAACGGCAAGATTGCCACCGCCAACACGACAATCCCCATACCGCCAAGCCATTGTAAAAACTGTCGGTAAAACAATACCGCTTTCGGTAAATAATCTAAGCCTGTTAGTACTGTCGCACCCGTTGTCGTTAACCCCGAAATCGACTCAAAAACAGCATCAGTAAATGACATTTCCGGTACTTTTGTGAGGAAAAAAGGCACAGCCCCAGATAACCCCAGCGTCACCCAAAACATCACCACAACAAGGAAGCCATCACGGACTTTTAACTCTTTACGGTGGTGTCTAACAGGTAACCAAAATAAGATGCCGGTGATAAGAAGAAGAAGAAAAGCAGTCAAAAAAGCTTGTGTCGAGCCATCTTGGTAATATAAAGACACAGCAATCGGTGGCAACATCGATAGACTAAACAAGCCTAATAAAATGCCCAAAATTCGCTGTATGGTTAAAAACTGCATGCGTCGGTCAAACCTCGTGATCTAGCCGTCGATAATACGCCCACAACAGCAACATGAATAGCATACCAGCAAAAATAGGCCATCGTTGCCAGCGTACATAAGGTGTTTCTCCACTTTGTGCCTGTATTTCATCGGTCAATACAGCCAACTCAAATTGGGGCGAAGTCGAGATAAACCGACCATGATGATCAATCAAAGCTGAGATACCATTAGTCGTCGCACGAATAATCGGTCGTCCCGTCTCTAAGGCACGATTTTGCGAAATTTGTAAATGTTGATGGGGAGCAAATGAGTCACCATACCATGCATTATTGGTTGCATTAACCAAAATAGTGGCTGCTGGCACGGTCGACAAAACTTCGTTTGAAAAGACATCTTCATAGCAAATCGACACACCGACAGCATGACCCGCCGCGGTTAACAATCCTTGATCTTCAGCACCCTTTGCAAAAGAAGACATGGGTAAATCAAAAAAGGCGATCAATCCTCGCAGCCATTCAAACGGAATGTAATCGCCAAAAGGCACTAAATGTCGCTTATGGTAAAACCCTAACTGTTCGCCTAATGACACCATGCCATTGTAATATTGTTTGGTTTCAGCTTGATAAATAGGGAGTCCAGCTAGAATCGTCGTCTTATGCTCTATCGCCATCTCAGTCAAAGGGTCAAGGAAAAAAGGTTTAACCTGATGATAAAACGCCGTCACCGCATTTTCTGGCCAAACAATAATATCACTCTGCCAGTTTTCCTCTGTTTTTTGTTGATATAACGATAGCGTTTTAACAACTTGTTCTTTGTTCCATTTGATTTCTTGTGGCACATTACCTTGTATGATGCTCACCTGTAATGGTTCACCATAATCTGTCGTCCAATCAATCGTTTGCAGCCCAGCGCCACCTGACCAAATCGCCACCACCCACAACAAACTGATCAACTGCTTTTTTTGCCAGCTATAGGCCAACAAAGCCGCTGACAAAGCCACAAGCCATGACACTCCTAGCGCACCGATAATCGGGATGTAGCCGCTTAAAGGCCCTTCGATCTGACTGACGCCAAACTCAAGCCAAGGAAACCCCGTAAAAAGCCAAGCTTTGAGCCATTCAAAAGCAAACCAGCCAACTGGTAATAGTAAAATATAATCACGTAGGGAGAAATGACGGTTATGGCAAAGTCGTTTTAGCACATACCCTAAGCCAGCTGTATAGAGCGCCAAAATAACAACGAATAAGGCAGTCAGTAATCCCGCCAACAGCATGCTGGCTTGCCCAAACACATGAATAGCGACAAACACCCAAGACACGCCGACACCAAACAAGCCGATGCCAAACAATAACCCTCGTATCGCAGCGACTTTTGCGCTAACGCCATCCCAAGCAAGAAATAACAATAATAGGCTGACAATAGCCAAAGGATAATAATGAAAAGGAGCGAAGGCCAAAGGCGCGATCATCCCTGCTAATAAAGCAAGTCCATGTCCTAACCATTTCATCGTCAACCGACCTTCTTTACATTATTCGTCGTCATCATCAACGGGCGTCGCGAGGACTTTCATTTCCAATAAGTGCACACGCCTCATATCGGCACGAATAACAGTAAACTCAAACCGATCAATAGTGACTTTCTCGCCTCGTTCTGGCAAATGACCAAATTGATTCACGACGTAGCCCCCGACGGTATCGAAGTCCTCATCACTCCAGTCGGCATCGAAGCGCTCATTAAAGTCATCTAACTCAGCCAGTGCTTTAATCGCATACGTCTCTTCATCACGTTGCAAAATAGGCGCATCACTATCAATGTCATGCTCGTCTTCTATTTCGCCAACGATTTGCTCTAATACATTTTCGATAGTGACCATGCCAGCCACACCGCCATACTCGTCCACCACAATCGCCATATGATTACGACGAATACGAAATTCGCCCAACAGCACATTTAAACGCTTACTTTCAGGGATAAACACGGCAGGACGTAGTAATTCTCTTAAACTAAAATCAAATTCACCATTCGCCACAACCGTTGCCAACACATCTTTTGCTAATAAAATGCCAATCACATCATCACGGTCATCATCAATGACAGGAAAACGAGAATGCGCTGTTTCGGTAATAAGCTTTAAAATCTCAGCAGCAGAAGCATCACGTGACACCATGACCACTTGCGAGCGAGGAATCATAATATCGCGCGCTTTCATCTGGGTGACGCCTAGTGCGCCTTCCACAATAGATAACGCTTCTGCATCTAAAATATGGCGCTCAGAAGCTGAACGGATCAACTCAATTAATTGTTCCTGATCTTGGGGCTCTAGAAACAATTTACTCAGTCTTTGCGACCAAGATAAAATTTTCGATCGCCCTTGCGGCCCTTCACTCATGATGACTTGATCCTAATTATTGATAAGGGTCTGGAATAGATAAAGATTGAAGAATTTGCGTTTCTAAACTTTCCATTTCCACCGCCTCATCATCATCGATATGGTCATAGCCTAACAAATGTAAACAACCATGTACCACCATATGTGCCCAATGATTTTCTAACGGCTTGTGTTGTGCGGTAGCTTCACGCTCTACCACTGGCACACAAATCACCAAATCGCCCAATAACATAGGCGTTATCTCAATCTCTGCATCAAATGGAAATGACAACACATTGGTTGAGTTTGGTTTATTTCGATAGGTTAAATTTAATGACGCACTCTCTTGTTCGTCAACAAGGCGAATACTAAGTTCACAATCTTGTTCAACTTGAAATAATGCAGACTCTGCCCATTGTTGTAATGCACTTTGTGCTGGCACATCACCGCCATAGACCTGTTGCACATCGACTGTGACCATTATTGTGATCGTCCCGCCTTTTCATAAGCCACAATGACTTTTTGTACTAAATTATGTCGCACCACATCTTTGGCTTGGAAAAAGGTAAATCCAATGCCTTCCACATCTTTCAATACTTCAATCGCATCACGTAAACCCGATTTCTGCGATCCAGGTAGATCGATCTGAGTAATATCACCCGTAATAACCGCTGTTGAGTTATAGCCCAAACGAGTCAAAAACATCTTCATTTGCTCTGTTGTGGTATTTTGCGCTTCATCTAAAATGATAAAAGATTCATTCAACGTCCGACCACGCATATACGCTAATGGCGCGACTTCAATCACATTACGTTCGATCAGTTTTGCTACACGCTCAAACCCTAACATCTCGTAGAGGGCATCATAAAGTGGTCTCAAATACGGATCGACTTTTTGGGTCAAATCACCCGGTAAAAAGCCTAACTTTTCTCCCGCTTCAACGGCAGGGCGAACCAAGACAATTCGTCTAGCGAAATCACGCTCTAATGCTTCGACAGCACATGCGACAGCCAAATAGGTTTTCCCTGTACCAGCAGGGCCAATACCAAAATTAATATCATGGGTCATCACACGGCGAAGATACGCTTGTTGATTCTCCCCGCGCGCTTTAATTAAACCACGCTTGGTTTTAATCATGATGTCTTCAGGCGGTTTTTCTGTCAGCGTTTCTTGTCCGCCCACTTCACGAATAGCCAAATGCACTTGCTCTGGTGTCAATATCGCTTGCGAAGTTTCTGCATATAGCTCATGCACCACCTCTTGCACATCCGCCAGCACATTAGCTGAACCAATGATTTGAAACTTACCGCCGCGATTATTCACCTCGACGCCAAAACCGCGTTCCATCATGCGAAGGTGTTCATCTAAATGACCACACAAATTAGCAAGGCGATCATTATCGATAGGACTTAATTCAAAACTAATGGTATCCAAAGTGGGGGCGCTCACAGACAATCCTTAAAAATCATTAAATAACAACCGAATCGGCCATTAATTCACCACGTAAAGAATTGGTATAAGCCTCAACAATACGTACATCGACAAACTTGCCAATCAACGACGCATCGCCAGCAAAATTCACCATACGGTTATTTTCTGTTCTGCCCGCCATATCACCATCATAACGCTGGCCTTCCCGCTCGACCAAAATGCGTTGCACTGAGCCCATCATACGCTCACTATGTTGTGCTTCGAACTCTCTTAAGCGGTCTTGTACAATTTTTAAACGCGCTTTTTTCACGTCATCAGAAATCGAATCAACAAAAGCCGAAGCAGGCGTACCCGGGCGAGCGCTATAAATAAAGCTAAAGGAATGATCAAACTCAATCTCATTGATCAAAGCCATTGTCGCCTCAAAATCCGCTTCCTGCTCATCAGGAAAACCAATAATAAAATCACTCGACATGCTTAAATCAGGCCGCACAGCTTTTAACCGTGCGATCTTATCTTTATATTCTTGAACAGTATGACCACGCTTCATCATTGCAAGGATCCGGTCAGAACCAGACTGAACAGGCAAATGTAAATGACTCACAAGCTCTGGCACTTCACCAAAAGCATCGATTAAACTATCTGAAAACTCAACCGGATGGGATGTCGTAAAACGAATGCGCTCAATGCCTTCAATCGCAGCAACGTAATGAATCAATAAAGCCAAATCAGCCGTGTCCTCATCTAATTCACCTTGGTAAGCATTGACGTTTTGCCCTAGCAAATTGACTTCGCGCACACCTTGCGCGGCCAAACCACGGATTTCAGTCAATACACTATCAACCGGGCGGCTGACTTCTTCGCCACGAGTATAAGGCACCACACAGAAAGTACAATATTTACTGCACCCTTCCATAATAGAAACAAACGCCGTTGGACCTTCTGACTTTGCTTCTGGCAAATTATCGAATTTTTCGATTTCAGGGAATGAAATATCCATTCGAGGTTGATGGCTTTGATGCACATCAGACAACATCGCTGGCAAGCGATGCAATGTTTGCGGGCCAAAAATCAAATCCACATACGGCGCACGACGACGAATCGCATCACCTTCTTGACTGGCGACGCAGCCGCCCACACCAATCACTAAGTTTGGTTTATCATCTTTCCAGCGCTTCCAGCGTCCGAGTTGATGAAACACCTTCTCCTGCGCTTTTTCACGAATAGAGCACGTGTTTAATAGCAACACATCCGCCTCTTCGGCATTATCAGTGCGCTCAAGTTGATGAGATTCCGCTAACACATCGGCCATCTTAGACGAATCATACTCATTCATCTGACAACCAAAGGTTCTAATATAAAGTTTTCCAGCCATAATACATTCGACAAAAAATGGTCGCTTAGAATACTCTTTTTAGCCGCCGAATTCAAAACAAGTGATTGTTTTTGTTAAAAACACTGCATCATTCATCTCCACATTGCGCATTTTGTCAAAACACTGATTTAACGCATCATCTTATTCCACAAAAATCTGATTCGTTTTATCACCTTCTCAACCCACTTATTGAGTCAATTTTCCTATTGGCTAGATAACGTCCTCAACACTTATCCCACTAATCCGATTTTGTTTATCAAACAGCCCATAACAAAATATGTCGTCAAATCACACAAAACAGATAATGACAGCTAAAAAGCAGCTACAAAAAAGACTTTTAAATGCTCTTTTTCACGCCAAAACAACCTTAATCAAGCAATAATCGTTTTATTTTGCACCAATAGGTACAAATACTTACAGTCAAAAATAATCGTTAAAATACAACATCCTACAACAGTGCTGTCTTAAAAAAATGACTTTTTTAATTTATTTTTATACCAACCAGTTGATCTAAAAAAAATAGCGGGTATGGTGTGAGTCATATCACTTATTTTTAAATGACAACAAAAAAGAAATAAGTCATATCACTTAATTTTTTAAGAGTAACCATTTAATTTTTGAGGACAGAAGCTATGTTTTATATGCAAAAAAAATTAGCCATAGTTTGTTTGGTCAAAAACTTAAATGCGCTTAAAAAAAACCTCGAGCCGATGCCACCTTGTCAACACAAATAGACAGACAGACAAGGTGGGAAAGAACATGTCACAAATGGTGGAGTTAAACCGGTAAAACGTAACGGTTTTGCACATAACAACATCATTTGACCATGTATGTAAGGTCACCTCCTAACACCTTACATTACACAACGGCGAAATTGAGAGGTTTTTATTATCCCTCCCTTTCTAAACTCGCCTCCCCTCTGCCCATAATTGATTTTGCCTCGCTGATAGGCAGGGTGAATTACGTCAGAGCTTTATCAAACTAATTAGGGATTTGTACTTTGGAGAGAAAAATGAATCTTAAATTACACGTCAAAAAATCATTCAACATGTTGCTGCCAATGGCGGCTTCAATGTTGATCGCAGCACCGTTTATGCCAACGCCGGCAATAGCTGATGAGACATGTATGTCGCCTTATATGGCTAAAATTTCAGGTCAAGAAGACTTTGTTTATGTCTGGACATTGGGTGTTGAAGGACTAGGTGATGGTCAAGATAAATTGGTGACAATCTCAGTCAATCCTGATGCTAAAGACTACGGTAAAGTCAGACATGTCACATCAGTTGGTGGACGTAATGAAGCGCATCACTCAGGGTTTACGGATGATCGTAAATACTTATGGGCTGGCGGCTTAGATTCGAGCAAGATTTGGATTTTTGACGTTCACACTGATCCTGCAAAACCTACCGTCACAAAAGTGATTGATGACTTTGTCAGCGTAACGGGTGGTGTTGTCGGTCCTCATACCCCTTATGCGCTTCCGGGTCGTATGCTTTGGACAGCATTATCAAATAACCAAGATCACGGTGGACGAACTGCCTTAGTGGAATATACCAATGCCGGTGAATATGTAGATACCTATTGGATTCCAACCGATGACAATCTTCAAGGCGCTGAAAAAACAGGGCAATATGCTGATGGTTATGGTTACGACATCCAAGTATTACCGCGTCGTAACATCATCATGACATCGTCATTTACTGGTTGGTCAAACTACATGATGGACTTCGGTCAAATGCTAAAAGATCCTGAAGCCATGAAACGGTTTGGTAACACCATGGTGATCTGGGATTTACATACTCGCCAAGCAAAACAAGTACTTGATGTCCCAGGTGCACCGCTTGAAATCAGATGTGCGTGGAACCCTGAACATAACTACTGTTTTGCGACAACAGCATTGACGTCTGAGATCTGGTTAATTGAAGAAGATGGTGAAGGTAAAGGTGGTTGGAAAGCCAGCAGTGTCGGCACTGTCGGTAATCCTGAAGACATGCCTCTGCCTGTCGATTTCTCAATTAGCAGTGATGATCGCATGATCTGGGTGAATACCTTAACCGACGGTAAAACACGTGGTTTCGATATTACTGATCCACATAATCCAAAATTGGTTCATGAAGAACAGATCGGAAGACAGGTCAATATGGTGTCATCAAGTTGGGACAACAAACGCCTTTATTACACCACATCTTTGCTTGCAAACTGGGATAAAAAAGGTGAAGACAATGATCAATTCTTGAAACTTTACCATTGGGACGGTGAAAACATGGAAGAGCAATTCATGATCGACTTTACGAAAGAAAAGTTAGGTCGTGCTCATCAAATGCGTTTCGGTGCTTACTCTCTGTACGGTCAAAAATATCCAGAAGCGGATCTTAAGCCAGCGACAGAGCGGATTGCAGCAAAATAAACGTTAATCGTCTTTAAACTGAAGTAATAGAAGGAAAACTCACCATGAAATATCCATATAAAGCTACTTTAACCCTTTTCATCGGCTTTATGGCTCCGTCCTTTGATGTCTTATCGTTTGATGGGGCTGCAGGAGCTAGTCCAGAAACCATTCTACTAGCACCAGGATATGGTGAGTTGAACTTTGAGGCACCTAAAGTGGGCAGTTATTCGCTGCCTACTTTAGGCAATGCCGCCGATGCCACCGTTGTTAATACCGATGGCGAAGAGGTGCAATATCACGATCTTTTTAAAGGTAAATACACCTTGTTAAATTTCATGTATACCCGTTGTAATGATATCAACGGCTGCCCCCTTTCTCATTTAGTGTATAGCCGAATTAAAGATTTAGCGGCACAAGATCAAGTCATTGCTGACAATTTACAATTACTCAGCATGAGCTTTGATCCCAAATTTGATACGCCAGAACAATTAAAACTGCATGAAGGAGGTGCGCATGACGATCACAGCCAACATGGCGACCATGCTCATCACGATATGGAGCATAACAAGTCGCACACTATCAACTGGAAATATCTCACGACATTATCAGATGAACAGTTAGCGCCCATATTAGAAGATTATCAACAATCTGTGATCCCACAAGCGGCAACAGAAGGAGAGGAGTCCAATGGTAACTTCTCTCATATCTTGCGTGTGTTCTTAATTGATCCTGACATGCAGATACGCAATATCTATAGCGTTGATTTCTTACATCCCGACATTATCATCAATGATGTCAAAACCTTGTTGAGCGAATTTGAAAATAAAGCGAAACGAGATGATTACCAACGCCAACAACAAATCAGGATCGGTGCTCGTGACTCTAAAGCAGGTTACGACAGTTCAAGCTATATCACGAATTCATTGAGCTTAGACAGTCGTTCTGGTGAAGAAACCGATTTAATGAAATTTATCGAGCATCCGCCTTTAGGTTTGCCGCCCGTTCCAATGCCGGCCGACAACCCTGTCACCAGAGAAAAAGTCCAATTAGGTAAAAAATTGTTTTTTGACCGTAGACTCTCATTAAATAATACGATTTCATGTGCTATGTGCCATATCCCTGAACAAGGATTCACCAGCCACGAAGTCTTAACACCTGTTGGGTTTGAAGGCAGATCAGTACGTCGAAACACACCGACAATTTATAATTCGGCCTACCTTAAGTTGATTTTTCAGGATGGCCGAGAAACCAGTCTAGAACATCAAGTCTGGCAACCTATCCTTGCCCATAATGAAATGGGACATGTTTCCTTTGGCTCTGTTGTCAATAAAATCAAACAACTGGACGATTATGCAGGTCTATTCGAGCAAGCTTTCGATGGTAAACCCGCTAGTTTTTCAACCGTGCCAGAAGCCATCGCCAGTTATGAAAGAACATTAGTCTCTGGGAACTCCCCTTTCGATCGTTGGTATTTTGCAAAAGAAGATAACGCCATTTCACCAGCAGCTGAAAGAGGGTTCAATCTATTTACAGGCAAAGCCAATTGCGTCAGTTGCCACGCAATTGCAGAAGATCATGCTTTATTTACAGACAACGGCTTACATAACACAGGAATTGGTTTTGAACGCGCGATGAAAAAAGAACCTGAAGCAGAACGAGTTCAAGTCGCTCCCGGTCGCTGGCTAAATGTCCCGACGACCTTTATCAAATCGGTTGGTAATGAGCCCATTGGTGACTTAGGTCATTATGAAGCCACCCAAGATCCAGATGATCGTTGGAAATATCGAACACCGATCCTGCGAAACGTCGATTTAACCGCACCATATATGCATGATGGTTCATTAAGTAATCTACATGAAGTGGTCGAATTTTATAATCAAGGCGGCTTTAAAAATGAAACTCAGTCCGAACTGATTAAACCGCTTTATTTAAATAAAAATGAGATCGATGATTTAGTCGCGTTTTTAAAAACCTTAACGGGTGATAATGTCTCCGAAATCATTTCTGATGCCTTTGCCACACCTATTGGGGATTATTTAAATAAAGACACCCAGAATTGGTATAAAAAAAGGAAATAAAATCAATAACCAATATAAAAATTTACCATGAAAAATTGGCTTGTATCGTCTCTGTCATTCAGAACGATGCAAGCCAATTTTCGTTTTATTCCCAAACAATCATTCGTAAAACAATTTTTCACGTAAAATAAGATCTTCATTAATCGCAAGGATGCAATAATGGCAATCAAAGACTGGCCGGCCGATGAAAGGCCAAGAGAAAAGCTACTTTCCCAAGGTGCGGATAAACTTACTGACGCCGAATTACTCGCTATTTTTCTTCGCACTGGCGTCAAAGGTATTTCTGCCGTTGAACTCGCCCAACAATTGCTCGCTCATTTTGGCAATTTACGCCATTTACTCGATGCGGATAAATCACATTTTTGCCAACAGCATGGATTAGGCGAAGCAAAATTTGTGCTCCTACAAGCTTGCTTAGAAATGAGTCGTCGCCACCTCGCGACGACATTGAGTTATGGCAATGCCTTTACCGACACCGCAACCACACAACATTATATTCGCCAACAAATGCGGCCATTACAACGAGAGGTATTCTCTTGTTTGTGGTTAGATACCAAACACCGCATGATTACTTTCGAGCCACTATTTCATGGCACCATTGATCGTGCGCAAGTCTATCCTAGAGAAGTCGTCAAAAAAGGCTTAGCACATAATGCCGCGGCGGTCATTTTTGCTCATAATCATCCATCAGGTGATCCTACGGCAAGCCATGCAGATATCCGCCTCACTCAGCAACTAAAAACTGCATTAGACTTAGTTGATATTCGGGTATTAGATCATATTATTGTCGGCGACGCGCAGTGTTATTCCCTCGCACAAACAGGCGAGCTATAACGTCATTTTTATACTGCGATAGGGGCTTTAATATGGGCTTGCGGTTGATAATCAACGATCTCAAAATCATCAAATTGATAATCAAAAATAGAAGCTGGCTTACGTTTAATGACCAATTTAGGTAAAGATCCCGGAGTGCGGCTAAGCTGCTCTTGCACTTGGTCAAAATGGTTGGCATAAATATGGGCATCCCCAATACTGATGACAATATCGCCCACATCTAAATCACATTGTTGCGCCAACATATGGGTTAAAAAAGCCAAAGACGCCGTGTTATAAGGGTTACCTAAAAACAAATCATTTGAGCGTATATATAATGATGCGCTCAACTTGCCATCAGCCACATAAAATTGATACAGCAAGTGACAAGGTGGCAAAGCCATTAATCCAGCTTCTGCATTTTCCCAAGGTTTCTTCGATTCATCCGGTAATAAGGCGACATTCCAACCACTAATAATATGGCGGCGGCTATTCGGATTATTTTTCAAGCCATCAATTAAAGCCTGTACTTGATCGAACACCTGCTCATCAGCACCTTGCCAACGTCGCCATTGCGCACCATAGACAGGGCCTAACTCGCCCGCATCCGTGGCCCATTCATTCCAAATCGACACACCA
The DNA here is from genome assembly GCA_024685975.1 of Piscirickettsiaceae bacterium. Lineage (GTDB taxonomy): Bacteria > Pseudomonadota > Gammaproteobacteria > Nitrosococcales > Methylophagaceae. The sequence goes on from JAIBDZ010000007.1 coordinate 67,117, forward strand.
TTATCTTGCAAATATTTGATATTGGTTTCACCGCTTAAAAACCACAATAATTCATGCAAAATACTACGAATATGCAATTTTTTAGTGGTCAGTAAGGGAAATCCTTCGGCCAAATCATAACGTAATTGCCTTCCGAATACGGAACGTGTACCAGTACCTGTGCGGTCACCTTTATCAACGCCGTTGTCCATCACATCTTGCAATAATGTCAGATATTGTTTCATTACCTTTGAATTCTCAACTAGTCACACAATAGGATTACTTTAGGCTACAACGCGTGTTTTTGCATCCTATAAAGTAAAGTATCACGACTAATCCCTAATAATCGTGCTGCTTTCGACCGGTTCCCTGATGTCATTTCCAATGCTTGCTCAATCAAATCTAACTCGACTTGCGCTAACTTAATTCCTGTCGGTGGCAATGTAAACACATGACTTTCAGCTGCAATTTCAGGCAACATTTCTGGTGATAAATCTTCTGGTTGAATCGCTTTACCTGGATGCAATAACGCCATTCTCTGACAAAAATTCACCAACTCTCTAACATTACCAGGCCAGGCATAAGTCAACAGACAATGTTCCGCTTGTTTACTATAACGAACGACCGCATTATTACCCGCAAACTCACGTCCATAATGACGTAATAACACTAGCACATCATCAATCCGGTCACGTAATGCTGGCACATGAAGTGGAACCACCTGCAACCGATAAAACAAATCCCGTCTAAAACGACCCGCATCAACGAGTTTTTGTAAATCGGCACTACTCGCCGCCAAAATTCGAACATCAACTAATTGTAATTTATGACAACCTAATAATTGGCATTCACCCGCTTCTAAAAAACGCAGTACTTTAGCTTGCACGGATAAAGGCAATGATTCCACATTATCAAAAAAAACCGTCCCACCTTCAGCAGCCAATAAACGGCCTTGTTGTATTACATTACCTTGCTCGTCCCCACGCCCGAACAAATCAACTTCCACACTTTCTTCAGGCAATGCAGCACAATTAATCGTCACCATCGCTTTATCTTTACGACGGCTCTCATCGTGCAAGGTCTGGGCGACCAGTTCTTTACCTGTCCCAGTCTCCCCTTGAATCAATACACTTGCGTCACTCAACGCTATCATTGGTAATGTACGCAGTAAATGCGTAATATCAGGCGACTGCCCTAAGATCTCTATGCTCATTTTGATTCACCGTCGTCTATCTGATGAAGCTCGATTTCATGCTGTTCCATTTCATGATGATACGGCATCAGCAAGGTTAATAACGCCATCACAATGATCGATACCCCAGCCACTTGTCGCATATGTTTCGCTCTTGCGAGTGATGCTAATAGACCAGTAAAGAGTCCTGCACCCATCACAGCTGGCAAAGTACCTAAACCAAAACTCAACATCACAAGCGATGCTCTAACCGGCTCACCTACCGTCGCAGCCACAGCCAAAGCGGCATAAACCAAGCCACAGGGCAACCAACCCCAAACAATACCAAGCCAAAATGCTTGCGAAAAAGCTTTAACCGGCAACAGTTTCTGACCAATAGGCTGCAACCAACGCCACACTGGGGCACCGATCCGCTCTAAACGGGCAAATTTAGGAAACCAACCCGCCAAATATAATCCCATACCCACCATCACAACAATGGATACAGCTCTTAAAAAAACATGACCATTAAAGCTTGCCAATGGTGAACTTAATAAGCCAACCAATGCGCCTGCCATGGTATAACTCAGAATCCGACCCAAGTTATAATTAAAGACATAAGGCAACATTTTACGCTGGCTCTCTCTTACCTCAATAGGCAAACTTAATGTCAACGCACCAATGACAGAACCACACATTGCCAGACAATGTACGGTACTAAATAAGCCCAATAAAAAGGCGGTAATGTAGGAACCAACTATGGCTTCCATCGTGTTTCTCACTCATTTAAAATAAATATTTTGCACACCATAACATGGTAAAAAGAAACAAAATTGCGTCATTTCACACACATTATTGGCATAAAACACAGTATATGCACCTATTTGCAGCCTATAATGACCTACATATCACAAGGAGATAGCTGTGCAACCCTTTAAACTTTTACCTATTCCATTTTTACTTTTCGGTCTTAACGCCCAAGCCGAAGAACTCAAATTACCAGGCATGATAATCGATGGCATCTCAGCCGAAGAAATTCCTTATGCTATGCCTACGGCTCCAACATCGTCCAGCGATATTGCCTCATTAGTTAAACGGCTTCCTGGTGCAGCAATCAATAGCAACGGTGGCTTTAGTAGTATTGCACAATACCGCGGTTTATTCGGTGCACGTGTCAACGTCAAAGTCGATGGCGTAGCCCTACACGAAGCTGGCCCTAATAGCATGGATTCACCTTTAACCTATCTTCCTGCATCACGAACAAAAGAAGTGTCAGTCTACCGTGGTATCGCCCCCGTTAGAACAGGTATTGAAACTATCGGTGGTAGTATTTCAGCTGAGTCTAACCACCTTGATTTTGGCATATCAAATGAAGCTGAAGTCAAAGGAAGTGCAACAGCAAGTTATGGCAGTAACGGCCACACCAGAAACCTAGGGTTAACGACTGCTATCACAAATCAACACCACCGCCTTCAATTATCAGGCAGCTCTGATCGCGGTGACGACCAAGATTTCAGAAGCGGCACAATTCGCCCAAGCGAACTTGATAGAGATAATGTTGCACTACACTATGGCTATCAAAATAACGGAAAAGAATTCGGAACAGATATCGAACATCTTGATATAGGTCACACCGGAACAGCTGCTTTGCCAATGGATATTCTTTTCGTCCGTGGCGAGACCTTTAGCACACAATATAAATCACAACTGGGTAATGGCGACAATTACACCGTTCGACTTAATTATCAAGACATCGATCACATCATGGATAACTACTCGCTACGCACCAATTCTAGCGCAGCAGCTTATCGTCAATCACAGACAGATGTAGAAGCCGGCGGCTTAAGCTTTCATTACCAACACCAAGCTTGGTTATTTGGTTTTGATATGGATCAAGCTAATCATAACGCCACTATATACAACCCTAATATGTCTGCTTTTTTCATCGAAAACTATAAAGACATTGAACGTGATCGTTATAGCCTCTTTACGGAATGGAAAGGCAACGTTACCTCTGGTTGGGATCTAGAAACAGGCATCCGTTATAGTTTAGTTCAAATGGATGCGGGTGCTGCAAGTGTCTTCGCAGGTGCTCCAGCAGGGTTACAAGCATTAAGTGCCGATTTTAGTAATGCTGACCGTAGTAAAGATGAGCATTTAGTAGATCTTTTTGCGACATTTACCCATGAACTCACAAAAGAAACGAGTGTTGAAGTGGGTTTTGCACGTAAAACGCGTGCACCTAGCTACCAAGAACGGTATTTATGGGCTCCTCTGCAAAGTACAGGTGGCTTAGCTGACGGTAATAATTATGTCGGTGACATCAACTTAGATCCTGAAGTCGCATATCAATTTGAGCTTGGCTTAGATTGGCATACCAATAAAGCATCATTCTCACCACGTGTGTTCTATCATCACATCAATGATTACATTCAAGGTGTCGCCGGTGAAACAACTGCCATGCAAAATATGGTTGCCGCAATGATGAACCCAGGCCAACCTATTCCACTTAAATTTAGTAATGTTGACGCAAAACTTTATGGTATTGACGCCAATTGGTCATATGCATTGACATCTATTTGGCAATTAGACGGTACTGTTAGTTATGTCCGTGGCCAACGTAGAGATACCAGCGATGACCTATATCGTATTGCACCGCTAACAGCACGGACAATGTTGAGTTATATTCAACCAAAATGGCGCATCGGGATTGAAGCAGAAACCTATGCTAAACAAAACAAAGTCTCAGAAGAAAACTTTGAAGAAGAATCAAGTGGTTACGCTTTATTCAATATCTCAGGCCAATACAATCTTAGCTCGAATACCCTTGTGACAGCCGGTGTTGATAATGTCTTCGATCGTGACTATATCAACCACCTAGGCGGTATTAACCGCGCCGCTGGAAACAATGACCTTAACGTCGGTGAACGTCTGCCCGGTTTCGGCCGAAGTGCTTACATCACGGTTAACGTCGACTTCTAAGCAACCCAATTCATCATCTCCTCCCCCTCTCAATTTGGAGAGGGGGAAGGCTTAGTGGTTATGTTTCATCTACTGAATGATTTAATTAAAACATCCTTGTATACTGCCTTATATGAATGGCCATAATCGGCTAAAACTAATCAGATTTAAGGTATCACAATGCAATTTTATCCTCTTGTTGTCAGTCAGATCACTGATGAGACATCATTGGCTAAGTCCTACACCTTTCGTGCCGAAAAAAAATATCAAACCGAATTACAATATCAGGCCGGTCAGTTCTTAACATTACGCTTGCCATGGGAAGATAGCTTCTTAGATCGGTGTTATTCCCTTTCTAGCAGCCCTGATGAATCAGAATGGACTATCACCGTAAAACGCGTCGAAGATGGCCGTATCTCCAACTATATTAATGACACCTTACAAGTAGGTGATATCGTCGATATTGCTCCTCCAAGTGGCCGTTTTATTGCCACACAAGAAGAACATGCCATGTGTTTATTTGCCGCAGGTAGTGGCATCACCCCTATTATTTCTATCATTAAACACACACTACACAACAGCCAACGTCACATTGCTTTGTTTTATGCTAACCGCAATGAAAAACAAACGATCTTTCTACAGCAGTTGAAAGAGCTAGCTCATGCTCATCCAGATCGGTTCCAATGCCACTTTCATTACAGCGCCGATCAAGGTCGTGTTAATGAAAATACCATTAATCACTTCGTTCATGAAAATATCCATCAAGATTTTTTTATCTGCGGACCCGCGCCATTTATGGATCTCACTGAAAATGCCCTCCTTAAATTAGGGGTAGCAGATAAAGCTATTTTTGTTGAACGGTTTGTCTCGGATACTGAAACAAAAAATGATAATGTGCACGCAGCCAGCGATATTACCTCTTTTAAAGCAACCCTAGATGGCCAGGTTCATACCGTGCCTTATCTCGCAGACAAAACATTACTAGAAAGCATGTTAGCCGACGGGCTAAAACCGGCTTATTTTTGTCAAAAAGCCAAATGCGGCATGTGCATGGTGAAAAAAACAACAGGAGAAGTCGTCATGCGAAATAGTGATATTTTGTCTGATAATGACATCGCTCACGGCCGGATTTTATTATGTCAATCATTACCACTTGACGATAATATCCATGTTGACTGTGATAACGATTAACTGTGCTCGTGAAGGGATAGTTTCAAGTCTACCCGTTGCAAATAATCCATTTCTTGCATCAAATCAGATTCAGTTAAAGGATGTTCCGTTAACCAACCTGAAGGTAATGTGATCACAACGGACTGCTGTTCAACATCCAGTGAAATCGGCATATCACCTTCAACAGAGCGCCCACGGTTAAATACCATCGCCAAACGTAATAAGATCACCATACGGCTCACCGCCAACTGCATATTCTTCGGCAAACGATCAATATGTTTGACTGGAAAACGACGACGCTGACCAAGCACTAACACCGCTAAAGCATGTTGTTCTTCTCGCGAAAACCCCGGTAAGTGAGAGTGTGCTAATAGATAATATGAATGTTTGTGATATTGCTCATGGGATATCGATAACCCAATCTCATGCAATTGTGCCGCCCAATGCAGCTGACTACGATGATCGTCATCTAGCCGCCAGCGTTGTTTACATTGATCAAATAATTGATCCAACATTGTTATCACGCGATCAGCTTGAGCTTGATCGGTATGATAACGTCGAGCCAAGGCTTTCACTGTTCTTTCACGCTCATCATCATGCTTAATTCGACCTATTAGGTCATATAATAGACCTTCACGTAGAGCACCATCAGAGACGGTCATCTGCGTGATCTTTAATTGTTCAAAAGCCGCTCGTAATACCGCAACGCCGCCCGGTAAGACATTTCGACGCTCGGCACTTAAACCCGTCAGCGTTAACACATCAATATGACCGGCTTCCGTCATGGCTGTAATTAAAGCATCTAACGATGACGCCGTAATGCGGCCATCGGCAGCCCAACCCTCTTCTTTGACAATATTTGCCACACAGCGAATAGTGCCAGACGCACCGATGGCTTCTTCCCAACCAATGTCTCGATAATTCTTCTGGATCGATCGTAGTTCTGTTGCTGCTGCAATAATCGCCGTTTTCATACGATCTTGCGTCAATCTTCCATCAGCAAAAAAGCGTTGAGAAAAGCTCACACACCCCATATTAAGACTTTCTCGCTCTAGGCCAGTCAACCCTTCACCAATAATGAATTCTGTACTGCCGCCACCAATATCCATCACAAGACGGCGAGTATCATCAAAGCTCAAAGCATAAGCAACACCAAGATAAATCAAACGGGCTTCTTCTTCGCCAGTCACAATTTGAATCGAATGGCCTAGGGCTTTACTCGCTTTCTTTAAAAAAGAATCACTATTTTTAGCAATACGAAGAGTATTCGTGCCCACCACCCTGACACTATCTTCTGGTAAATCTTTGATGCGTTGCCCAAAGCGTTCTAAACAAGCCAGCGCTCTTTCTTGTGCCGCTTTCGACAATTTACCCTGCTTGTTCAAACCTGCACGCAATTGCACCATTTCGCGAAGCTTATCGACAACTTGAAAATGATCATCACGCAACCTTGCAATAATCATATGGAAACTATTTGAGCCAAGATCGATGGCTGCCAAAACAGGTGGGGGCGTTTGTTTACTCATAAGCCTATTCTGCATCAGAGTATGGCTTTATGCCAAGTAAAAACAACAAAACCCACGCGAAGGTGGGCTTTGGTTTTCTGCAAGAAAGACGTTTTACTTACCGTCTCGAACCACTTCTTCCATTTTTTCTAAACTTAAATGACGGACATCTTTCCCTTCAACCAAATAAATAATATGCTCACAAATATTAGAAGCATGATCACCAATTCGCTCTAGCGCACGCGCTGACCACATCATATCAATCGCTTTAGATACCCAACGCGGATCTTCCATCATATACGTGATTAACTGTCTGATAATGCTTTCATATTCAGCATCAATCTCACGATCAGCATGGGCGACTTTAATCGCTTGTTCTGCATCAAAACGGGCAAACGCATCAAGAGCGTCATGCAACATAGTAATGACTTGATTGCTCATCGATTGTATTTCACGATAATTGGTTTTGGGTCTATCTTTTTCTGATAGGTTCATCGCCATCCGTGCAATTCTGACCGATTCATCGCCAATACGCTCTAAATCAGTAATGATTTTTAAAATACCCGATACTAAACGTAAATCACCCGCTGTCGGCTGGCGTAGAGCGATAATTTGAATACATTCTTCATCAATGCTCACTTCCATTGCATTGACTTCCTCATCGGTTGCAATAACCTGACGAGCAAGCTCACTATCCCCCGTTAACAAGGCCAGTTTAGCATTAGAAACCTGTTGTTCAATTAAGCCACCCATGGCTAAAACTAATGAGCGAATATCCTGTAATTCTTTCTCAAATTGTTGAGAAATATGTTGTGAACTTGTAACCATAACCAACTCCTAAATAAATCGACCGCTTTATCCGTATCGCCCAGTAATATAATCTTCTGTTTTCTTCTTTGTCGGATTCGTAAACAACTCATCGGTTGCTCCGAACTCAATCAATTCACCCATATACATAAACGCCGTGTAATCCGATACACGTGCAGCCTGTTGCATATTGTGCGTCACGATTACAATGGTATATTTATCTTTAAGCTCATAAATCAACTCTTCAATTTTAAGCGTTGATAATGGGTCTAAAGCTGATGCAGGCTCATCTAACAGTAACACTTCAGGCTCAATCGCAATGGCACGAGCAATCACTAAACGTTGCTGCTGACCACCAGACATCCCCATTGCTGATTCATGCAAGCGATCTTTCACTTCATCCCATAATGCCGCGCCTTTCAGTGATTTCTCAACCACCTTATCTAAAGTTGAACGATCATTGATGCCTTGCAAACGTAAGCCGTAAGCGACGTTTTCATAAATCGACTTAGGAAATGGGTTCGGCTTTTGGAATACCATGCCCACTTGTCGACGTAAGTCAGCAACATTGACTGACGGCTTATTCAAATCGCCACCATCCAATAAAATCTCGCCGGTCATATTGACCGAATCAATTAAATCATTCATGCGATTAAAACAGCGTAATAACGTCGATTTACCACAACCACTCGGCCCGATAAACGCAGTCACACGATTCTTCGCAATCGACATATTGACATCAAATAAGGCCTGTTTCTGGCCATAAAATAAATTGAAGTCTTTCACTTGCAAGCAAGTTGTCTCTTTTGTGATATCTAATTTAGGGCCGCGTTGCAATGATTCAATATCAATGGCTCTGGCTGTCGTTATTTCTTCTGGTTTCATTGCTTCCATTTTAATTCTCGATTGCTTTAGAGTGTTCACGTAAACGATTACGGATCTTAATCGCCGAAATATTCAATACAATAATAATCATGACCAATAATAATGCCGTGGCATAAACAAGCGGTCTGGCTGCTTCCACATTCGGACTTTGGAAACCCACATCATAAATATGGAAACCGAGATGCATAAACTGTCGATCCAAATGTAAATACGGGGCAATGCTATCAACCGGTAATGCCGGCGCTAACTTCACCACACCCACCATCATCAATGGCGCGACCTCACCCGCCGCACGTGCAACGGCCAAAATAAGCCCTGTCATCATGGCTGGCGCCGCCATTGGCAAAACAGTTCGCCATAAGGTCTCTGCTTTTGTTGCACCCAATGCCAAGCTGCCTTCTCGAATATTCCGAGGAATACGAGACAGGCCTTCTTCGGTTGCAACAATCACAACAGGAACGGTCAAAATCGCCAAGGTAAGAGATGCCCACATCAAACCTGGTGTCCCAAAAGTTGGTGCCGGTAAACTCGCTTGGAAAAACAGTTCATCAATGTTGCCACCAAGGAAGTAAACAAAGAACCCCAAACCAAATACACCGTAAACAATCGATGGCACGCCGGCCAAGTTATTCACCGCAATTCGAATCAATCGAATTAATGGGCCTTGTTTTGCATATTCTTTTAAGTAGACCGCAGCGATAACACCAAATGGTGTCACTAACACAGCCATAATCATCACCATCATGACGGTACCGAAGATAGCAGGGAAAATACCGCCTTCGGTATTGGCTTCACGTGGGTCACCTGAGACGAATTTCCACACTTCATTACCATAGAAAGCCAGCTTGTCTGTCCAGCTCATCACGTTCGGACGATATACTTCAACAATTTTAGCTAAGGAAATTTCAACATCACGACCATCAGACATGGTCATCACGATTTGATCACGTTGCAGCTCTTGATACAAAGCCGATAATGTATCGCGTAATACCGCATATTTGCTATCCCAAACCTTGCGCGATTGTTCAATTTCGCTAAACGCCACATCATTTTTATCGACGCCTTCTAACTCAAGTCTGCGCGTCTCTATACGTAGCGATTCCATACCATGATTGATCTCACCAATCTCACTTTTCTCGATACGTTTTATTTTGTTAAATAAAGCACTACTCCGCTCAAGTCGCTCTTCAAGCTCGTGCCAAGCTTCTTGGCCAGTTGCGACCAACTCACCTTTTTCTTTAACCGCATTAAGGTAACCATAAAAATGTCCCCATTCACGGCGTTCTATCGCGACGAGATAGTCTGGCTTTTCTGTATTCTTTATCCAAGCACCATTGATCCATCTAAAATCTAAACCGAAGTGATCCCGATTACCGATTTTCACCAAATAACGTTTACCGGTGATTTGGCCTTCCGGTAACTCAACACCGACATTGCTTAATTGAACAGCGGTCAATGTTTCTTCATCAGAGATTTCGCCCACCAACGTCACCACTTCACCACCAGGCTCTTGATATTCTAATGACACGATGTCAGCTGGCCAAAAGTGGCTCAAGCCCCTGATAGCAATTAAAGCCAATAAACCGATAACCATAATCAGGCTGATACTGACTGCGCCGGCATTCAGCCACACCCAAGGGCTGCCGCCTTTAAACCAAGTTGAAATAGATTGCTTCGACATTGTTTTCTCCACCTATAAGCTGCTGTATTTCATACGTAAACGCTGACGTACTACTTCAGCCACTGTATTAAAGATAAACGTCGCCATAAATAACACTAAAGCCGCCAAGAATAAGACACGATAATGTGTACTCGCCACCTCAGCCTCCGGCATTTCTACCGCAATGTTTGCTGACAAGGCTCTGAAACCTTCGAAAATATTGAAGTCCATAATCGGCGTGTTCCCTGTTGCCATTAAGACAATCATCGTCTCACCCACAGCACGACCTAAACCAATCATGACTGCAGAGAAAATACCGGGACTTGCTGTTAATAACACAACACGGGTTAATGTTTGCCAAGGCGTTGCACCTAAGGCTAAGGAGCCAATAGTCAAATGCTTCGGCACACCAAAAATAGCATCTTCAGTAATAGAGAAAATGGTGGGAATAACCGCAAAACCCATCACCAAACCCACCACCAAGGAATTACGTTGGTCGTAACCGATACCCACTTCCCCTAGCCATCTCGGCATATCACCATCGAACAACCATAATTCAAGACTCGGACTTGCCAGCATCGATAAGACACCAACCATAATCACTATCGGTATCAATACAGCCGCTTCCCAACCATCAGGAATACGTTCAGTAAATGATGCCGGTAGTCGCGTCCATAAATAGGCCGTCAAAATCGTCATAATGGGCAGGACGATAAGAATCGTGAACACCCCAGGAAGATGCCCCTCCACAATAGGCGCCAACCATAGGCCCGCTAAGAAACCAAGAATAACCGTAGGTAAGGCTTCCATGATTTCAATGGTGGGTTTAACCAATGTACGCATTTGCGGTGACATGAAATATGCAGTGTAAATCGCGCCCATAATGGCTAAGGGAATAGCCACCATCATGGCGTAAAACGCCGCTTTTAAAGTACCGAATGTCAATGGACTTAAACTAAATTTAGGTTCAAAGTCATTACTCGCAGAAGAGGACTGCCAAATGTATTCCGGTTGGTCACGGCTTTCATACCAGACTTTTTGCCATAAAGAATGCCAAGACACTTCTGGATGCTCATTATCGACATGAATCATTTGCACGGTGCCTGCTTTTGACATCGTAATCAGTGCATCAGCATGAGGACCAATACCAATTTGCGTCTCTAAACCCGACTCAATTAGCGGCTCAACCAATAATGTCCGTTCAGCCGTCGTATGATAAATACCAATATTGCCTTCCGTATCTAAGGCATGGAAGCCTTTACGAGAATATTCTGTTTCAATCGCCACAATAGGAAGATCTTGATCATCAAACGAACGCACATTATGTAATGTGTAATTATTGTCTTTATCTCTTAACGGGAACCATTGATCGACGTGGCCATCACTTCGGCCGACCAAGATAGAAATCCCACCAGTTAAAAACTCAAGCGTTGTGATATCAACATCAGACGGCACCGCTTTAATTTTTTGAATTAAATGGGGCTCTGAAATATCGGTAATATCATAATAAAGCAGGAAACCCGCATCATCGGCAAGATAAAGCTCACGTTGGTCAATATCAACGTTAATATGTGTAATGACTTCAGCATTAGGCAATTCAATATTGGCCCGCTGTTCTTCAATGGTGAATTCATCTTCATTAATGAAGTTTGCTTCGCGTGTTAACCCGACAATCACTAAATGATTGTCTTGCGTTAAGCCAGCCAAGGTTGTTTTCTCATCATTACTTTGCGCTGTCAGCAGCTTTAAAGCGCGTCCTTCTGGGTCAACAACAATCGCTGTCTCACCAATAGGATAAGTAATTAATGGATCAATATGACGTTCGTCATTTGGGTAACTAATTTTATATTCCCGTTTAAACACAATGGCTTCACCATTGTTGAATCCGTAGGCCATGACACCGGTCGATAAATCGCCCTTAGCAAAGCTATTGACTATTGCGCCAACGGGAAGTGGTAATTCTGGGGTGGTAATTGTGTCACCAGAATGGGCATCAAAAAAGCGTAGATTCGCCTCTTTATCCGCTACAAAAGCAACATCATTGTATTCGTTAAGTGCAATATGCACGGGTTGTTTTACTGACAACTCATAACTGTCTTCTACATCTGTATGTGCACCATCAAACAACGGCATCACAACATACAGTAAATAAAAGAAGATAAGCACAATGGCAAAAACGACGGAGACGCCGCCGACTGCAACACCGTAACGCGCTGCCTTGTCTTTTAGTTCACGCCATGCTCGTCGACGAACCGCAATTGGCGAGTTCGCAGCAGGCAATACACTATCTACAGATGACTGTTCAACCATAATTCTACAACTCGTTACTCATATAAAAACACATCGTTTGTCTTATCCACTTATGACAATGACGTCAACAGCTTTAAAGACAATCACACCTAACTTAATCATTTAGTTTAGAGATGAAAAAAGCGCCTCGTACGTTGAAATGAGTACGAGGCGCTTTATCATCAGCAAGGACAAACCTTATTTGATTTTATCCAATTCTTTTTCTACAACTGAAGCTGGTAATGGTACATAACCATCTTTAACAACAACACGTTGACCGACTTTAGAAAGAACCATTTTGATAAATTCACGATCAATCGGTGTTAATGGTTTGTTAGGCGCTTTGTTCACATACACGTAAAGGTAACGTGATAGTGGGTAAGTACCGTTAGCCGCATTTGCTTTAGTTGCAGGAATCATTTCACCACCAGCTTTCTTAGATAAAGCTAACGCTTTAACGCCTGATGTTTTATAACCGATACCAGAATAACCGATACCGTTTAATGATTTAGTCACACCTTGAACAACTGAAGCAGAACCTGGTTGCTCATTCACTTGGTCTTTATAATCACCTTTACAAAGTGCTTTCTTCTTGAAATAACCGTAAGTACCCGATACAGAGTTACGACCGTAAATTTGCATGTTACCTAAGTTAGCACCAAGTTGTGACCAGTTATTGATGTCTTCGTTATGACCACATTTACGTGTTGCAGAAAAAATCGCATCAACTTGTGGAATCGATAAACCTTCAACAGGGTTATCTTTATGTGCGTAAACAGCTAAAGCATCAATCGCAACGCGAATTGGTGTCGCTTTATAGCCATATTTAGCTTCGAAAGCAGCAGTTTCTTTATCTTTCATTTGGCGACTCATAGGGCCAAAGTTAGATGTACCTTCAGTCAAGGCCGGTGGCGCAGTAGAAGAACCGGCAGCTTGAATTTGAATGTTAACATTAGGGTATTCACGTTTGAATTCTTCAGCCCATAATGTCATCAAGTTAGCTAATGTATCCGAACCTACACTTGATAAATTGCCAGAGATACCGCTTGCTTTTTGATAATCAGGTAATGCTGCATCAACATCAGCAAAAGCAGATGCTGAGAAAGTCATAGAGACCGCGGCCCCTAAAATTGCCAGTTTTTTCATGAACATGGTTGTCCAACTCCCAAAATAATGTATTAGTAGTAATTAATATTACTGCGCAAAGTATCAAGTTTTAGTGTGACAATGATATGAAAAAAATATGACAGTTATATTACAATCGCTTTAATACTAGGAATGCTGGGCCTTGACCACGGCAGGGCGGCCCACAACACTACTGATGGGGAAATGGCAATCGAAGCTTGTACCTTTGCCTAATACACTGTTAATTTCCAGTGTCGCATCGTGACGCTGTAAGACATGTTTGACTATCGCCAAACCTAAACCGGTACCACCATCACCTTGAGATCGGCCACTATCAACGCGATAGAATCGCTCTGTTAAGCGCTCCAGATGGTGTTCGGCGATACCTTCTCCGCTGTCTTCGACAATAATATGCCCAATGTCATCGCTGACAGTCCAAGTCACTTCAATACGTGTTTGCGCTGGGGTATATTTCACTGCGTTATAAACTAGGTTTGAAATCGCACTGCGCAGCTCTTCCAGATCAGCAATCAACCAATCTTCACTATTGATCGTCAAAACAAGATCATGGTTATCGTATTCAGTAAGCTGTTTTGCATCTTCAATCACATCTTGCAGTAAGTAGGCAATATCTACTGGGGTTGTCTGTAATGCCTTTTCGCCTGTCTCTAGGCGCGATAAGGTCAACAGTTCATGCAACATATCACTCATACGGCCGGATTGTTGCCGCATAGCAGGCAAAGCATTTCGCCATTGTTCAGCAGGTGTCGTTTCATCAAACATTTCAAGATAACCACGCAATACCGTCAGTGGCGTTCTTAACTCATGTGACACATTGGCCACAAAATCACGCCGAATTTTCTGTAACTTAACTGTTTTTGTCATATCTCGGGCTAATAACATTCGGCCATTACCCATATAACTGACAATTTTAATTTCCAACTTCATCTCTGAATTCACTGGCGATGACACCGGCAAGGTCTGCCCAAGCGCATCAGGCTCACCAATCAATTGTTGAAAACTTGGATCTCGAATCAGATTACTCACCCTGACATGATTATCGCGGGGCCAATGGATCCCCAATAAGGTTTTAGCGGAATCGTTAGCCCAATCAACCTCACCAAACTCCCCCAAAACGACGACCGCGTCAGGTAGCGCTGCTGTCGCAGATTGAAACCGTTTTAAATATCCTGCCAACTTCTTTTTGCGAGAACTATTTTGTGCGCGAATACGCTCAATTTCACGGCACACGTCATCAATCACCCCATCAGCACTGGGAGACAAATGTTTTTTAGGTTTAGACAACCAACGCGATAATTTAAACCAACTTTGTTGCAGCCATAAGGCATACAAAAAAGCCGCGATGAACATAAAAGTCATCATTTGGCCCAATAGCAGACCCACAAAGCCTGCTAAAGCAACAATACCAATTATCCGCCAATAATCCCTCATGACATTAGACCTAGTTAGTCCGCGGCAAAACGATAACCAACCCCACGTACAGTCTGTACAAGGTGGTCATGCGATGTTGGCTCCAACGCCTTCCGTAAACGACGAATATGGACATCTACTGTACGTTCTTCGATATAAACCGTATCACCCCACACGTGATCTAATAATTGACCTCGGCTATAAGCCCGTTCAGGGTTTTTCATAAAGAAATGGAGCAAACGAAATTCCGTTGGACCTAAATCAACACGGTTATCCGCTATCGTCACGCGATGACTTTTTGTATCTATTTTCAAGTCGTCAAATTGGATAGCTTGTGAATCTTCTGCTTCCGGCAATCTACAACGGCGTAAAACAGCTTTAAGTCTAGCGGTAAGTTCTGCTGGCGAGAAAGGTTTATTGACATAATCATCGGCGCCGACGCTAAGACCTTTGACCATATCTTCGCTTTCACCTTTGGCGGTCAGCATGATAACGGGAATAGCCGCATAATATTCATTTGATCTTAAACGGCGAATAAACTCGATACCATCAATACCCGGTAACATCCAATCTAATAAGATGATATCCGGCTGTACTTTTTTTAACTGTTCCAGACCCGTTTCCGCATCCCCTACGGCTTCACAATCAAAACCAGAATGACGTAACGAAAAACTCAACATATCGCGTATTGCCACATCATCTTCTACAACCATAACCCGTGTTGTCATAAGTCGACCTATTTCCCTAGAAAAACGTGGAAGTCATCATACCTGCAATATATGACAGATTTGTAACAATGCGTCTTTTTTATCCACTATACGCCACATACTTGTCATAAAACAGTCATCAACGAAGTCCAAAATATCGCATAAAATCAGCGCCAGGTCGCTTACATACTGGCTTTCACACAACGCAGTATGCCATAGTGATACTCACCATCAAATGCATCAAAAACGGGTTTCAGTTTGCCTTTCTCTTCATCATCAAAAGACTCAATCATGCGAACAATAGATTGATAATCACGCTCAGCTAAATCTAAAACAACCTTCACATCAAGTAAACCAACTTCAATTGCATCGGCTAAATGACTATAAATAGTCGTCTCTTTGACATCCCGTTTTGCCGAAATCTCCGCCATACTCAAACCTTGCTCGAGCAACAATAACGTCTCATTAATCGTAGGACTTAAACGGTTATCAAGCAAAGGCGACAAAGGATGCTGTGCAATCTCTGCAATAAAATCATCGCCGTAACGTAATAATTTTTGTTCCCCCACACCAGAAATCGTCGCCATTTTAGCTAAGTTATCGGGCCGATGTTTGAGCATTTCGTGTAAAGTCGCATCATGGAAAACCACATACGGCGGCACGCCCGCTGCCTCAGCCAATTTTAGACGTAAAGCGCGTAAGGCTTCCCATAAGGCCTCATCTTGCGGTCGAACCGACGATGAAGTCTCACGTGTTTTTTTGGTTTTTTGTGGCGCCTCGTATTGACGAAGCGAAAGCTGCTCTTGCCCCTTTAATAAAGCCCGACATTTTTCAGTCAAACATAGAGCCCCATGACGTGTCACGTCGATATCGACATAGCCCAACGCTATCAACTGACGAAAAACACTGCGCCATTCCAGCGCCGTTCTATGTTGCCCAAGGCCAAATGTACTGATGGCATCGTGGCCATTTTGCTGGATCCTGTCGTTCGACTTGCCAAGCAAAATATCAATAATATAATTGACACCAAAACGTTGTTGCGTTCGATAAACACACGATAAGGCTTTTTGCACATCCTCTGTCGCATCCCAACGCTTAGGAGGATTTTGACAGTTATCACATTGCCCGCAAGCGCCTTCACTTTCCTCATCAAAATAAGCTAAAAGCGCTTGGCGCCGACAACTAATCAGCTCGCATAAGCCCAACATCGATTCTAATTTATGATGCTCCACACGCTTATGTGCTTCATCAGCATTGGAATCTTGAGTAAACTGTCTTAGCGTAATCACATCTTGTAAACCATAAGCCATCCAAGCATGTGCTGGTGCGCCATCTCGCCCTGCTCGACCCGTTTCTTGATAATAAGCTTCAATGCTTTTAGGTAAATTCAAATGCGCAACAAAGCGTACATCGGGTTTATCAATGCCCATACCAAACGCGATAGTGGCGACAATAATGACGCCTTCTTCTCGCAAAAACCGGTGTTGGGCCTGTTGGCGAACTGCTTGAGGAAGGCCTGCGTGATAAGGCAAAGCAATTCGTCCTTGGTCGGTCAACCATTCGGCAATCGCTTCTACTTTTTTTCGTGACAAGCAATACACAATGCCGGCATCAGCATGATGATGTTGCTCAATAAACTGCCAAAGACGTTGTTTCGGATCGTTACCTTCTGAAATGGCATAATGAATATTCGGCCGATCAAAACTATGAACAAAAACCTTGGCATCATCTAATTGTAATTGGGCAATGATTTCTTTTCGCGTGCGCTGATCTGCTGTGGCCGTTAACGCAATCCTAGGAACCGTTGGAAACCGCTCATGTAGCTGGCGCAGCTGTTGATAGTCAGGCCTAAAGTCATGGCCCCATTGAGAAACACAATGCGCTTCATCAATGGCAAATAAAGCAATCTGGCATGATGACAATAACGCCAACATATTAGACGTGAGCAATTTTTCTGGCGCAACATAAAGTAATTGAATCTCACCTGCGCGAAGCTGTTGCTCTACTGCTCGGACATCATCTAATGTTTGGCTTGAATTAATAAAAGCCGCTTCGATACCTAACTGTTGCAAGGCATCAACTTGGTTTTGCATCAACGCGATCAACGGTGAGACAACAACCGCAACACCATCACGGACCAAAGCGGGCACTTGATAACACAAGGATTTCCCACCACCGGTTGGCATCAAAACCAAGGCGTCGCCCCCGTCAACCATGGTTTGAATAATCGTTTCCTGACTATGGCGAAAGGCATCATAACCAAATACTGATTTAAGAATATGTTTCGCGTCAGCCATGGTGATTCCAAGCGGAAAAACAGCTCGTGTTATTGCACCACATTTTTAATGATGAAAAAGATACACGCTGAGAGTACCGCAGCAGAAGGAACCGTAATCAGCCATGCCGTAATGATTTTTTGAATCATGCCTTTTTTGATATATAGGTTTTTTTGATCTTTTTTCAGTTCTTTTTTCGCTACCTTGATCACAGCACGCTCTTGATCAATCAACTTATATATCTTTAACATTTCTTCAGAATCAGCTGCGGTTCTATTACTTTTCTTCTCAATCGCTCTCAGCTGGTCATATAAGGCTCGAAGCTGACTTTTTTCATCTTTTACAATCGCTTTTTCACGTTCAATTTCTGCCTGTAAGGTACTGTTTTTATCTAACCACTCTCGCAGCAATCCCACTCCAAAAACACCGCCGATAGCAATATGGGTTGAACTGACCGGTAACCCCAATTGACTCGCAATAATCACTGTTATCGCAGCCGAAATTGCAATCGAAAAAGCGCGTATTTGATCTAAATCAGTAATACCGCTTCCTACCGTATTAATTAAGCGTGGCCCATATAAAGCCAACCCTAAAGCCAACCCAAGTGCACCTACCGCCATCACCCAAAAAGGGATACCCGCTTTGGCTGAAATCCCGCCAGTCAAAACGGCATCATTAATCGCCGCTAAAGGACCAATCGCATTCGCGACATCGTTAGCGCCATGGGCAAAACTTAATAACGCCGCGGCAAAAATAAGTGGAATGGTGAACATCACATTCACACTATCGCGGTTATTATCTAATTTGATGACCCTTTTTCTTAACCTTTTTTTGACGACAAAATACACCAAAACGGCCACAAAACTTCCTAACATGGTTGCGGTAACAAAAGACGGTTTGCTCGTCACTTCAAGCGACAACATAAACACATCATTCAATAATTGCACAAGATGTGACCAAACCTGCTTTAAGCCTTTTAGCACTAAATACGTCACAAAAGCCCAAGCCATCACAGCGACATAAACCGGGACCCAACGAGAAGATGCTGCTAATTTGTCATCTTTAAAGATAATCGTTTTTTTAATCGCGAAAAGGAATAAAGCAGCAACCACGCCACCTATCACAGGAGAAATAACCCATGAACTCGCTATTTTCCCCATGGTACCCCAATTGACAATATCAAATCCGGCAGCCGCGATCCCCGCGCCCATCACGCCGCCTACAATCGAATGTGTCGTTGAAACAGGCGCCTTAGCCCATGTTGCCAAATTCAGCCATACTGCCGCGGCCAGTAGCGCCGCCATCATTGCCCATAAAAAATGATCCGTATCTTGCCCAAAAGCATCGATATCGATGATCCCTTTTTTAATGGTTGAGACCACATCACCGCCAGCGATAAATGCGCCACTCGCTTCAAAAACCATCGCAAGTACGATCGCCCAACCCATCGTCATAGCTTTTGAACCTACAGCCGGTCCAACATTATTTGCGACATCATTTGCGCCAATATTCATGGCCATATAGCCGCCAAAAACAGCAGCAATGGCTAGGAATAATGAGTTCGAATGTTGCTCAGTAAAAAAATAGCTAAAAACCAGCACAGCCGCTAAAAACAGCAGCGCAACGATAAATCGAGCAAAATCACTTCCCGTCATTTGCGTCACATAACTATCAACTGTAGAGCTATTTTTCATTACTTTAAAAACCGAAAGGTTTGATATAAAAAAACCGCCACATTAACAGTTAATTCGTTTTTTATCCGAAAAAATGAAACAATTGCGCCTTGTTATCAGTCCATCTACTTACTAATCGTCCAAACAGTGCAAATAAAAAATATGAAAAATCGCTTGTTCTTATTCTTGTTTACCCTTTGTCTATTCGTGCCTGCTCACGCTGGCCTGTTTGATAATGGATTAAGTGATGATGCCGTCCCGCCAACGCAGGATGAAGCCTTTCAACTTGTCATCAACCAAGATGCTGACTCATCTCTTACAGCACAATTTACAGTGGCCGAAGGCAATTATCTCTATCGCGACAAAATCCGGTTTGAGGTAACGGGCAGTGAAGCTATTCAATTTCTGCCTTATCAATTACCCAAAGGCAAAATAAAAGACGATGAGATTTTCGGACCAACAGAAGTCTTTTTTCATGACATTACGGTCCCATTACAACTCAACCGAAATGGCTTAGCACAAACCATCACGGTTACGGCCCATTATCAAGGCTGTTCTGATACGTTTAATATTTGTTATCCGCCAACCAACAAAAAATTTGAGTTCACATTAGCCGCCAGTGACACAACAACATCCACTGTCACGACAAATAATGAGACGGCTAACATTCAACTATCAGAGCAAGATCGTCTTGCGCAAAGTTTAGCGAATGACAGTTTAGTGACGATCTTATTAAGCTTCTTTGGCATTGGTATTTTGCTGGCATTTACCCCATGCGTATTCCCAATGATTCCGATCTTATCGAGCATTATTGTTGGCGAAGGGGATGACATCACGACTAAACGTGCCTTTGTCTTATCTCTTGTCTATGTATTGGCGATGTCCGTGACTTACACCGTTGCAGGTTTAGTGACGGGATTGCTAGGTGCCAATATTCAAACCATGCTTCAAAACCCCTGGGTTTTAGGAAGCTTTAGTTTATTATTTGTCATCTTGTCTTTATCTATGTTCGGCCTCTACGAATTACAATTGCCGCAAGCATTACAAGATAAATTACATCAGGCCAGCCAAAAGCAACAAGGCGGAAAACTCGCAGGCGTCGCCTTAATGGGTTTACTGTCAGGTCTTATCGTAGGCCCTTGTCTTGCCCCACCACTTGCTGGCGCTTTAATCTTTATTGGCCAACAAGGCGATCCTATTTTAGGTGCTGGCGCCTTATTTGCTCTGAGTATGGGCATGGGTCTGCCTCTATTAGCGATCGGTACCTCAGCAGGTAGCTTATTACCTCGAGCTGGTGCTTGGATGGAAAATATCAAATTCGTTTTTGGTATTTTGATGTTGGGCTTAGCCATCTGGTTGCTCGAACGCATTGTGCCTGTCAGTGCGGCCCTATTGTTATGGGGTAGTTTACTGATCGTCACTTCCGTTTATATGGGTGCGTTCAATGCCGTTGAAACCGGCTGGAAAAAATTAGCCAAAGGATTTGGCCTAGTTTTCTTTATTTATGGTAGTTTTTTATTGGTCGGTAGTGTCAGTGGCAGTCATTCCATATGGCAACCATTACAAGGCATGACGACCTCAACAACGAGTCAAAGCCATGACAGCACAGGGGTTAAGTTTACTCAAATCACCTCATTAGCTGATCTCAAACAACACCTTGCTCAAACACAACAACCCGTCATGTTAGATCTTTATGCTGATTGGTGTGTGGAATGCAAAACCATGGAAATGACGACTTTTAGCGATCCAACCGTAGTCGCCGCATTAAGTCAGACAACAACACTACAGCTAGATATGACTGATAATACCGATGAACATAAGGCCTTATTGAAAGAATTCGGTATTTTTGGGCCTCCGACTATTCTATTTTTTGACCCAGAAGGGAATGAATACCGCCAATACCGGTTGATTGGTAATTTGAATGCTGAAGACTTCCATCAACATATCATGAATATCCCTGCGATTGCCCAATAACAAAAAATAGTCTCGTTCGGCGAATTTAGCGACAAAAAAGCCCTTTTTCTATTTAAAAACTGGACTTTTTAACTGCCCTAAGGCAAAATTCACACATCATTTTGACTTGGGTTGAACACTTTAATTACGATGGCAAATTTTCTGGTGCTACATGGTCCAAACTTGAACCTATTAGGGACGCGTGAGCCTGCCGTTTACGGCACAGAAACGTTAACCGATATCGTGGACGCTCTCACCCATCAAGCACAAGAATCGGGTCATCAATTGACCAGTTTTCAAAGCAATGCCGAGCATGAACTTGTCGAACATATTCATGCCGCAAAAACAAACAAGATTGATGTCATTATTATTAATCCGGCTGCCTTCACTCATACCAGTATTGCTATTCGTGATGCTTTAGCTGGCGTAGACATCCCTTTTATAGAAGTTCATTTATCGAATGTACATGCTAGGGAAACTTTCAGACACCAATCCTATCTATCAGATATCGCTCTTGGCGTTATTTGTGGTTTAGGTTCGCAGGGATACGCACTTGCACTTCAAGCCGCTATCAAACAGACTCAATAACAGATTTACAGCAAAGGTTAATTATGGATATTCGCAAAATAAAAAAACTCATTGATTTGATCCAAGAATCTGATGTCGCAGAAATCGAAATCCAAGAAGGGGAAGAATCTGTTCGAATCAGTCGAACTAATAACAACCCACAAGTTGTGATGGCTTCTCAAGCGATGCAGGCACCCGCTCCTGCGCCAGCCATGCCAGCAGCACCTGCTGTTGATGTCGAGCCAGTAGCGCCAGCATCAAATATGAACAATGCCGTCAAGTCACCGATGGTTGGGACTTTTTATCGTTCTTCGTCACCTGAATCAGCGCCTTTTGCTGAAGTCGGCCAAACTGTTGCTGAAGGTGATGTTATTTGCATTATCGAAGCGATGAAAATGTTCAATCAAATCGAATCAGATCGTAGCGGTACAATAAAAGCAATTCTGGTTGAAAATGGGCACCCAGTTGAGTTTGGTGAACCTCTCATTGTTATTGAATAACACCGTTTCAACGTTATTTTTTAACTTACTTGCGTACCAAATTGTGGATATAGAATCATCATGATAGAAAAAATTGTCATCGCTAATCGTGGAGAGATAGCTCTCCGTGTCCTTCGAGCTTGCC
>JAIBDZ010000015.1 GCA_024685975.1 Piscirickettsiaceae bacterium
CACTTTAAGTGAATTAGGTTTCTCTGATTTTGCTGGCTCAGGAATTGTGCATATGGCAGGTGCTGCTGCTGCATTATCGGGTGTACTTTTATTAGGTGCTCGTAAAGGTAAATATACTAGCGATGGTCGAGTTAATGCTATTCCAGGTGCCAACTTACCCTTGGCAACTTTAGGTACTTTTATTTTATGGATGGGTTGGTTTGGTTTTAATGGTGGCTCTGTGCTTAAGCTGGGCGATATTGCCAGTGCGAACTCAGTTGCTATGGTGTTTTTGAATACTAATGCGGCCGCAGCTGGTGGTGCCATTGCTGCTTTAATTTTGGCGAAAATTTTGTTCAAAAAAGCAGATTTAACTATGGCATTAAATGGTGCATTAGCAGGTTTAGTTGCTATCACAGCAGGACCTGACACTCCATCAGCCTTCGGAGCAACATTAATTGGTGCCGTCGGTGGTTTAATCGTTGTGTTATCAATCGTCACAATGGACAAATTCAAAATTGATGATCCAGTTGGTGCCATCTCTGTTCATGGTGTGGTCGGTTTATGGGGCTTATTAGCTGTGCCATTAACCAACAGCGATGCTAACTTTGTTGGTCAGTTAGTCGGTGCTGCTACTATCTTTATTTGGGTCTTCGTCACAAGCTTAATTGTGTGGGGAATCCTCAAAGCGGTCATGGGAATCCGTGTCACTGAAGAAGAAGAGTATGCCGGTGTTGATTTAAGTGAATGTGGTATGGAAGCATATCCTGAGTTCACAAATAGTTAATCAACGTCTTTCATCTCCACTAAAAGCCAGCCTGCTTAAACAGGTTGGCTTTTTTTTTTGCTTTAAAATCATGTTAAAGTGCCATCAACAAAGAATGAATATGGACATAGACTATGGACAATACAACAGCAACTGATTGGCTGACTCTTCTGGTAAGACTGTTGGGGCTCGTCATGTTACTGATTGGGCTTTTCATCGGCATCAAAGTTATTTTCGAAGCATGGCATCTTTATGAAGAACCACAACGAATAGAACGTTTTGCTGATGCGATTGAACAAGGGTCTCACCTGAATGCCGTCATCGCTTCTGTCGCGCAAAAACAAACCTCAACCCCACAACCTCGCGCCATTCCTCCCCAACAAGCGAAACAAGTGAGTTTAGATCTGACTTACTTCCTTGCTTGGGCCATTGTCATTGTCCTGTTAATGGTGATTGGCAGCCTCGCGGCAACGGCAATCAGAACAGGAGGACAGCTCGCTTTATACGATTTACAAGTCAAACGTTTTGCAAACCAGTTACTCAAGCAAGCTAACCACACAAAATAAACTGCCAAGCGACGAAGAAAAGCGTAAACTAATGTCATAAAATTGTAATATGACGCCAAACACTATGATTAATATAGAATTAATTCAACAAACGCCTCTAAAGACTGATCCTTTTCCCTATTTTGCGATCGAACAAGCCTTATCACCGGAAAAGCTCGAAGTGCTAACGAAAGAGTTTCCAACGATCCATAGTGGCGGCAGCTTTAATGAAGAAGATCTTCGCCTCAGTGACAATTTTCAAGCATTACATCAAGCGATTGACAATAGTGACTTTCGCCGTGTTTTAAGCGACAAATTCGATACCGATGTTAGTGAATCGCCATTGATGATTACATACCGTGGTTACTCTCGCCTAAAAGATGGTCGCGTCCATACCGATTCAAAAACAAAATTATTAACCATCTTGGTTTACTTTAATCGAGAATGGTCAGCAGAAACGGGTAAGTTACGCATTTTAAACAGCGAAGATATGAATGATGTTGCAGAAGAGGTCAACCCAACGGCTGGTTGCATGATCGCCTTTAAAGTGACCGATAACTGTTGGCATGGTTACCCTTCTTTTGAAGGAACGCGTAATGCCATTCAGATTAACTTTCTAGCCAGTGAAGCCGCAAATAGAAAACACCGTTTCTTCCATAAATTAAGTGCGAAACTAAAGTCTGTTTAACATCAGAGAGGCGCACTTATTTCTTTTTCAACTTTTCAATGCCCAGTAATGACATAACTTTACTTTCATAGATTGGGTTTGTTGAACCAGATTTTACTTTATGTAAAAAGTACTTCTCAAAAGCAATTTTGGCATAACGCACCCACTTTCCTTTCTTGGTCCAAGAGACATTGCGTGGTGGAATTTGAGGAACAGCGACCATCGCAATGCCAGTATCGCCTAAGTCGGCAAGACAGATTGCATTCCATGTCGCTTCAGCATAAGGTTTTTGCCCTTTTAATTCTGCCGCAATATTTTTCACTGTTGCGGCCACCATAGATTCGATCATATAACCTGTTTTCGGCACACCTGTTGGCACCGGTGTCGGTTTATCTGGTGCAATCGCAACGCAAACACCTACAGAATAAATATTCTGAAAAGTTGGGTTACGTTGATATTTATCAGCCAGTGTAAATCCTCGAGAATTAGTCACACCTTCCGCTTCAATATTCAATACTGCATCCACACCAGTAAAGGCAGGTAGGATCATCGAATAATGAAAAGGCAATTGATGTGCTTTTTTATCTTGCCCTTCATCATCACATTCCATCACATGCATCATGCTCTCATCAACAGAAGTCACTTTCGCATTCGTGATCCATTCAATATGCCGTGAGCGAAACTCACTTTCGAGCATTGTCTTTGAATCACCAACACCATTTAAGCCCATATGTCCGATATAAGGTTCTGGCGTCACATAAGTGATCGGCACGCGATCTCGTATTTTACGCTTTCTTAAATCCGCATCGAGTATAAAAGCAAACTCATAAGCAGGCCCAAAACAAGATGCACCAGGCGCTGCTCCCACAACAATCGGTCCAGGGTTCTCAACAAATTCTTCCCACTTTACCTGTGCCATTTCAGCATGATCAACGTGACAAATAGATTGCGTAAACTGTTCTGGCCCCAAGCCTTCTATGTCATCAAGCGCGAACTTTGGTCCTGTTGCAATCACCAAATAATCATAATCGAGTTGACCGCCATCGCCGAGAGTCACGATATTGTTTTCGGGATCGATTTTGCTCACCCCCTTTGAAGAAAAGGCTATGCCTTTAGATGTGATCGGCTCTTCTAAGTCCACCACAATATCTTGACGTTGACGCCAATTGACAGCGATCCAAGGGTTAGAAGGGACAAAGTGGAATTGAGGGCTATTGGAGATAAGCGTGATGTCATGCTCATCGGCAATCTCATCTCGTAATTCATAAGCCATTGGAATGCCGCCAAGCCCAGCACCAATGATAATGATTTTAGCCATCGTACATAAACCTCTTAAAAGGGTAAAAGTCGCATCGTACTGTATAAAATAATATCATTCTCATGATACGCATTCATTCACTGCGTGATATAGCTTACCTACCTTTGTTTTAAGGATAAAGAAAATCAAGCAATAACCTCATTATTTAAGCGCATTTTCCTGTACGCACGATAAAACAGAGATGCTAAAATAGCTTCTCCTCCTTTCTTGGCTATCCCCTTCCAAAGAGCCCTTATGACTGACTCAACCATCGTTGATAAATTTGTCCATTTTGCCTTGAACCATCCTCGTAATATTGCACGCACTATTTATCTTGTCACAGGGTTGCTCATCATTTTCGCGATATTGCCCAACTTTATTGCAGTCCCTTTATTACACCCCATCACCGTCGATACTGATCCTGAAAACATGTTGTCCGAAGATGCTCCGGTCAGACAGTTTCACACTCAAAACAAAGCCATTTTCTCCCTCTCCGATATGGTGGTCGTTGGTATTGAAAACCAGCACCATGAACAAGGTGTCTTTAACGCACAATCACTGACTCGAATTCATCAACTCACCGAATTTGCACGCAACTTACATTGGCAAGATGAAAAAGCAAAAAATGGTCAAGAAGGTGTAATAGAAATAGATATGATTGCCCCCTCAATGGTCGATAATATCGAACAACAGGGCCTCGGAACGGTCAACTTTTCATGGCTTATGCCAACAGCGCCAGAGAATGATGAACAAGCGTTAGCGGTTTTACATAAAGCACAACACATTCCTCTGCTCAATGGCACGCTCGTCTCCAATAATGGCAAAGCTATCGCCTTATATCTGCCATTAACCAGCAAAAAAGCCTCTTATCGTGTCCGTAATGAATTATTGGCTTTTACAGCCGACTGGCCTGATGAAGATATCGTTCACATCACGGGCTTACCCGTTGCAGAGGATACTTTTGGTGTTGAAATGTTTATTCAAATGGCCATTTCAGCGCCCTTGGCGATGCTGGTTATTTTTATCTTATTATTATTATTTTTCAAACGACTCGTGCTTGTTGTCTCTCCCATGATCGTCGCCATGATTTCATCATTAGCAACGATGGCTTTACTGATTATTTCTGGCAATACCATTCATATCATGAGCTCCATGATTCCTATCTTTGTCATGCCCATTGCTGTGTTAGATTCAGTCCATATTCTATCTGAGTTTTTTGATCGCTATCCCATCTACAAAGATAAACGTGAAACCCTCAAACACGTTATGCAAACCTTATTCAAACCGATGTTATTCACCACATTAACTACCGTCGCAGGCTTTGCATCATTAACATTGGCACCTGTTCCACCGGTGCAAGTCTTCGGTATCTTTGTTGCCATTGGTGTTGCTTTAGCGTGGTTATTGACGATTTTATTTATCCCTGCTTATTTGATGATGATTCCTGAAGAGAAGTTAGCAGGTTATGGTCACACAGGCAGTAACGACGATGAAGATCGCACCATGATCGGTCGAGCATTAACGGCTGTCGGGCGCTTCAGTACGCAGCAACCTAAACGCATTGTTCTTTCGGCTTTGATCATTGCGTCAGCCTCAGCTTACGGCATTATTGGCATTATCATCAATGACAACCCCGTGAAATGGTTTCACGAAGATCATAGCATTCGCATCGCGGACCAGTTCTTCAATGATAATTTTGCTGGCAGCTATATGGCCTATCTCTCTTTACAATCTAATCACGCTGACACGCCCTTTGATGCATCTGGGCTCAAACAACAATTGACTAGCATTCAAGCGTACTCAGACAATGAAAGTCAGGCTGCCTTTGCCTTATTCCAACAACATATCGAGAAACAAATTCAAACCCAGCAATCAACCATGGCTGCACTCGAGCAGTTGACTGAATTTAGCCAAAACCAAATGGCTGAGGCCGAAGGTGAAAGCTATTATATTTGGGATGAAATACTGTTTACCTTAGACAGCTTTCGTCAACAATACGCTGTCTTTAAACAACCTGAAACGCTCAATTGGATGGCTCAACTACAACAACATATGGAATCAGACCCATATATAGGTAAAGTCAATTCTCTCACCGACATCGTCAAAACCGTACACCGTGAATTATTATTAGGGGCACCTGAAGCCTTTCGTATTCCCGATAACAGTAATGCTGTTGGGCAAACATTAATTACCTACCAAAATAGCCATCGACCCCATGATTTATGGCATTTTGTCACCCCAGATTATCAACATGCCAACTTATGGGTGCAATTAACCAGTGGTGATAATAAAGACATGGCTGCTGTTGTTGATCGTGTTAACGCCTTTATCTCCACAACACCGCCGCCAAGCGCGCTTCAAGCTCAATGGTTTGGTCTAACTTATGTCAACGTTGTTTGGCAGGAAAATATGGTCACCGGCATGTTGAATGCTTTTATGGGCTCATTTGTCGTCGTGCTTTTAATGATGATTTTCCTCTTCAGGTCTATCTCATTTGGATTGTTATCTATGGTGCCATTAACCTTAACTGTAGGTTTTATCTATGGTTTAATTGGTCTCATTGGTAAAGATTACGACATGCCCATTGCCGTTTTAAGTTCATTAAGTTTAGGGCTCGCCATTGATTATGCCATTCACTTCATTGCTAGGAGTCGAGAACAAGTTGCCATTCAAGGAAGTTGGTCAGCCGCCGTAAAACCGATTTTTGGCGAACCTGCTCGTGCTATCAGCCGAAATGTTGTTATTCTCAGTCTTGGCTTTTTGCCTCTCGTCGCGGCACCTTTAGTGCCCTATCAAACCGTCGGAATATTTATTGCTTTAATTATGTTGAGCGCCGGTATCGCCACACTGATGTTATTACCCGCACTCATGACGCTCTTACAGCGCCACTTATTTAAATAGGAGCTCACCATGACACTCAAGCGACACTTTCACCTTATGACATTGTGCCTATTCTTTCCTAGTATTGTGTGGGCGACGGCGACACCTTCTGTTGAAGAGATCATCAACAAGGCTAACTTGACCGCCTATTACCAAGGCAATGATGGTCGAGCTCAAGTACAAATGCTTATCATCGACGCACAAGGTCGAAAACGGCAAAGAAGCTTTTCTATTCTACGCCGCGATCTTCCCCAAACTGACGCTTTGACCTATCGCGCTTATTGGGGAGAGCAACAATTCTACGTCTATTTCAACCGACCTTCTGATGTGAATAAAATGGTTTTTATGGTGCATAAAAAAATAGAGACGGATGATGACCGTTGGTTATATTTGCCCGCATTAGATCTCGTCAAACGTATTGCCGCAACGGACAAAAGAACCAGTTTCGTTGGGTCAGATTATTTTTATGAAGATGTTAGCGGCCGCTCCATTGAGGCCGATCACCATATTTTGTTAGAAGAAACACCGCAGCATTACATCATCAAAGGCACGCCTAAAGCACCTGATACTGTTGAGTTCAACTACTATCTACTCCATGTCGACAAAACGACTTTTATCCCTGTCAAAACCGAATATTATGATCATAATGATGAACAATATCGTATCGCGACTGTTTTAAAAACCGACATCATTCAAGGTTATCCTACTGTCACAGAAGCCAGCATGGAAAACTTGAAATCTGGCAGTAAAACCCTAATCCGCTATAAAGAGCTTAGTTATGATATTGGCTTGCCTGAAGATATCTTCACCGAACGTTTTCTTCGCACCCCACCACAACAATATTTAAGATAAAACACAGTCATGCCCAAAATATTGATGTTCTGTTTCTTGTTAATCCCAGCATTGGCGTTTAGCGAACCATTAAAACAAATCATCGAAGAGGATCCATGGGCAGAAAGTGAATGGGAAACGGAAGAGGAAAGCCAACAAAGCTGGCTGCGTCGTCATAACATTACAGGTTTCGCTGAATTACGTTATGGTCACCGCACTCAGTCAGCAATTCATCAACGTCAAACCAGCTTAGCAGAATGGCGCTTAAAGCTTGATAAAGAAACGTCATGGCAAGGATTTAACCTCAATACGAATATTGACCTGCTTTATGATGATATAGAGCCATCACAACAACTCCAGCTCGACTCAGGTAATGGATGGCTTGATATCAGAGAATTTGTTGTTCAAAAACGCATTGCTAATACAGATCTTAAACTGGGTCGCCAGATCATGACTTGGGGTGTCGGCGATCTGGTTTTTATTAATGACCTATTTCCAAAAGATTGGAATAGCTTTTTAATCGGTCGCGATGAACAATATTTAAAAGCGCCATCAGATGCACTCCGCATCGGTTTTTATACCGAGCTGATGAATATTGACTTAGCCATAACCCCCGAATTTGATGCTGATCGCTATATTGATGGTCGTCGTTTGTCTTATTTTAATTCTACATTCAATACCATTGCTGGCCAAAATGCCGTCATAACAACCGACCAACCCCACGGCCCTGAAATCGCTTTGCGTTTGTACAAAAATATTGGCGCCTACGAATATGCTTTCTATGGCTATGATGGTTTTTGGAAAAGTCCCGCGGGGTTTAATATCGCCAAAGGTAAGGCGATTTTTCCTAAACTCACTGTTTTAGGTGCTAGTCTCCGCGGCCCACTCGCTAATGGCATAGTCAGTCTTGAAATCGGCAATTATCACTCCTCTGACGACAGTCATGGCACCAATCCAGACATTAATAATAGTGAAATTCGTGGACTTGTCGCCTATGAATGGTCGCCTTTCCACAAT
Source organism: Piscirickettsiaceae bacterium (assembly GCA_024685975.1). Lineage (GTDB taxonomy): Bacteria > Pseudomonadota > Gammaproteobacteria > Nitrosococcales > Methylophagaceae. The sequence goes on from JAIBDZ010000015.1 coordinate 7,983, forward strand.
GCCACAACCAATGTGCAATATTATGTTGAAGCGCTGCAACACTACCGACAGTACAAACAAAGTATGAATAATGATGACATCACTCGCGATCAATATCGTCATTTATTATCGACCCGTTTCACTTACCTAAGTCATCAACAAAATCTAACTTGGAGCCTATTTATTTTCTATTCACCAAGTGATCATGATGCTTATCTACGCCCCCGGCTCACTTATAAAGCCACCGACAACTGGCAACTAGAAGCAGGGTTAAATCTCTTTTCCGGTCAAAAACAACATACCTTCTTTGGTCAGTTTGAACACAACAGTAATAGCTATATTTCAGCACGTTACCATTTCTAATACCGAGACCTAAACGGCCTTAAATCAACCGGCTTTTTTTCTTTCTTTTGTTTGTATCATTCCAACCCCAAACAAAACCAAAAGGCCGCCTATCCCTATCATTATCGTAAAGGGTTCATCTAAAAAACTGACAGCCAATACCATTGTAAAAACAGGCCCCATTAAACCAATCGCACTCGCTCGGCTGGGTCCTATTCGTCCAATCGCTTCGCTTATCATAAAGCTCGGAATCACCGTGCTCAATATTGCCAACAAAAACAACCATAACCATGCCATGTCAGACACGATTAATGACGCCATATCCATCGTCATATAACCATGTAAAAACACCATAATGCTGGAAATACTCATCGCGAAACTGGTAAACATAACGCTACCAAAATGATGAATTAAGCCTTTACTCATCGTTAAGTAAATGGCAAATACCATTGCTGAAGCCAAGACAAAGCCTACGCCCTGCCCCACATCATGGCCTAATAATAGGCCTTCTTGTAGCATCACCAGACCTAAACCTAAATAACTGACTACAAATCCCAGCAATAACTTCATCGTTACCGCTTCTTTAAAGACAATGATGCCAATCAACGCCACAAAAAAAGGATAACTAAATAAGGTCAATCGCTCCAATTGTGCAGTAATCATTGTTAAGCCCATTAAGTCTAATAATGACGCTAGGTAATACCCCATAAACCCCGCTAATAACGTCAACAATACCGTACGAAGGGTAAAGCGTGCTGTCGTCGTTTTATTCTGTAAACAATATATAAAAATCATCAAATACACCGGCAACGCGATGGCCATCCTTAAGACCAAAACCGCATCTGCCGACAAACTTTCTAAGTAAAGTAATTTAATGAATATAGATTTAAGCGAAAACAAAACGGTTCCCACGACAGCAAAACCAATGCCTCTCATTTGATACTCATAGTTGTTCTGCATAGTTTTTTCCAATAAAAAAACCTGCTATTACGCAGGCTTTTTAGAATCTATCTCGTTCTATTGCGACTATTGATGATATGGTTCGCTTAACGCATGAACAGAGTCAACCAATCGTGTCATATTCTCCGGATCAACCGTCGGGTGTATACCATGGCCTAAATTAAATACATGGCCTGTATTGCCTTGCCCAAAACTCGCTAAAACTGACGCGACTTCTTGTTCCACACGATCGGGTGAAGCATATAGTACACAAGGATCCATATTACCTTGTAAAGTCACTTTATCTCCCACTCGTTGACGCGCTAACGTCATATCCGTTGTCCAGTCCAAACCAACCGCATCCACACCCGTTTCTGCCATCAATTCTAGCCACTGACCGCCGCCTTTGGTAAATAACGTTACCGGCACTTTACGGCCTTCATTTTCTCTATTCAAACCAGCAACGATTTGCTGCATATATGCTAACGAAAATTGTTGATAATTAGATTGGCTCAATGCACCGCCCCAAGTATCAAACAACATAATAGACTGAGCACCCGCTGCAATTTGTGCATTCAAATAAGCAATGACCGATTTGGCCAATACATCTAATAAAGCATGCATTTGCTCTGGCGCGTCAAATAACATGCCTTTTACTTTTGCAAAGTCTTTACTCGAACCACCTTCGACCATGTAGCATGCCAACGTCCAAGGACTACCACTAAAGCCAATCAATGGCACTTTGCCATCAATTTCACGACGTGTCAGACGTATCGCATCCATCACATAACCTAAACTGTCTTCCATATCAGGGACAGCTAATTTAGATATGTCAGCCGCACTTTGAATGACTTTTTCAAATTTAGGGCCTTCTCCAGCAACAAAATGCAAACCTAAGCCCATCGCATCCGGAATCGTTAAAATATCGGAAAAGATAATGGCTGCATCCAAGTCAAATCGACGCAAGGGTTGCAGTGTCACCTCACAAGCCATTTCAGGCGTGCTACATAAGGTCATAAAGTCACCGGCCTTAGCTCGCACTTCGCGATACTCTGGTAGATAACGGCCTGCTTGCCGCATCACCCAGACAGGTGTTTTATCAACTGGTTGACGTAATAAAGCACGTAAATAACGATCGTTTTTTAATTCTGACACAGTGACTCTCAAATCTATTAGTAAGGACTAACTATCAATAAAACAGTTATACATCAAGGTAGTCTAAAATACCTTCCGCTGCTTGTCGGCCTTCCCATACTGCTGTCACGACTAAATCTGAGCCACGCACCATGTCGCCACCTGCAAAAATTTTGGGGTTCGTTGTTTGAAAAGCACACTCACCATTCTCAGGCGCAACAACACGACCACCGTCATCAATTTCAACATCAAAGTCACTGAACCAAGGAGCTGGACTTGGTCTAAAACCAAACGCAATCACGACAGCATCCGCAGGGATAATTTCTTCACTGCCAGGAACTGCTTGCGGACGACGGCGACCACGTTCATCAGGCTCACCTAATTCCGTCGTCACCACTTTAATGCCTTCGACTTTATCGCCACCGACAACTTCCACAGGTTGACGATTCCATAAGAATTCCACCCCTTCTTCGCGAGCATTATTAACTTCACGACGAGAGCCTGGCATATTTTCTTCATCACGACGATAAGCACATTGAACAGAGGCAGCGCCTTGGCGAATAGCTGTTCTATTACAGTCCATTGCTGTATCACCACCACCGAGGACAACGACTTTCTGTCCACTTAAATCAACATAGTCAGGCGAATCAAGATCAAGCTGTTTTTTATTATTCGCGACTAGATAAGGTAACGCTTCATACACACCAGCTTTATCTTCACCCGGGAAACCACCTTTCATATAGGTATAGGTTCCCATGCCTAAAAAGACCGCATCATATTCTGCTAGCAATTGTTCGAAGGGTAGGTCAGCATTGCCTATTTCCGTATTCAAAATGAACTCGACGCCCATTCCTTCCAATACTTCACGGCGACGTTTTACGACATTTTTTTCTAACTTAAACTCAGGAATACCAAATGTCAGCAACCCGCCTATTTCAGGGTTTTTATCATAGACAACGGGCGTAACACCATTTCGCACTAAGACATCAGCGCAGCCTAAACCTGCAGGACCGGCACCAATAACAGCAACACGTTTACCTGTTTTGACCACTTGTGACATATCAGGACGCCAACCTTGATCTAACGCCGTATCTGTAATGTATTTTTCAACAGATCCTATCGTCACGGCCCCAAAACCATCATTCAAGGTACAAGCACCTTCACATAACCTGTCTTGAGGACAGACTCGACCACATATTTCAGGCAGAGTATTGGTTTGATGAGACAGTTCAGCTGCTTGTTCTAAATTACCTTCACTGACCAGTTTTAACCAGTTAGGAATATAGTTATGAACAGGACATTTCCATTCACAATAAGGATTACCACACTCAAGACAGCGCTCTGACTGTTCTGACGATGACGTTTTATCAAAACTGCCATAAATTTCGCCTGAACGTTTAATTCGCTCTGCAGCATCAAGTTTTTTAGGGTCGACACGACCGACCTCTAAAAATTGAAAAGTATTTTTAGCCATAATTAACTCTAATTTTCTCGGGTTACGCTGCTTTCGCTTTACGTTTACTCACTAATTCGATAAGCCCATCCACAGCGGCCGCTTTTGGTTTGACTAACCAGAACTGTTTTAAGCGCTGCTCAAACATATCTAAGATTTGATTTCCCCATACACTGCCTGTTTCACGCACATGATCTTCAATCATCGCTTTAAGGTATAAGGCATGTTCTGACATTTCTTGACTGTCAATGCGGACCAATTCAACTAACTCTTGGTTATAACGCTCTGAAAAACTATCATCCATATCAAGCACATAAGCAAAACCACCAGTCATACCAGCACCAAAGTTCAGCCCAGTTTCACCTAATACCGTGACAACACCGCCAGTCATGTATTCACAACCATGGTCACCCACGCCTTCCACAACAGCAATCGCACCAGAATTACGTACAGCAAACCGTTCGCCCGCCATACCAGAAGCATATAATGCCCCGCCGGTCGCACCATAAAGACACGTATTACCTATAATGCTAGCTTCTTGGGTCGCAAAATCACTTTCAGGAGATGGATAGATAGATAATTTGCCATCGGCCATGCCTTTACCAACATAATCGTTAGCATCCCCTTCCAAACGCATTTCCAAGCCGCCAGCATTCCAAACACCAAAACTCTGTCCAGCAGAACCGGTAAGTTGAACGCGAATCGGCGCTTCATTCATGCCGTAGTTGCCATGATGTCGTGCAATTTCGCCTGATACTCGCGCACCGATTGAACGATGAATATTTCGAATATCATAACTAAAGAAACCACCCGATTTATTGGCTATAGCCTCGGCCATATCAGCAACCATTTGCTCCGCTAACTCCCCTTTATCATAAGGTTCATTATGCGGTTTAACACAAAACTGTGGCTTATCAGCTGGAATGCCATCCGTTGACAACAACGGTGTTAAATCAAGCTTACGCTGTTTATCTGTTTGCCCAGGTAAAACTTCTAGCAAATCAGTTCGCCCGATTAACGCTTCTAAACTACTCACACCTAATGCCGCCAACCACTCTTGTGTTTCACGTGCAACAAATTGGAAGTAGTTCATCACCATTTGCGGTAAACCGATGAAATGCTGTGAACGCAGCTTATCATTTTGAGTTGCAACACCGGTCGCACAATTATTTAAATGACAAATACGTAAGAATTTACAGCCTAGTGCCACCATTGGCCCAGTACCGAAACCAAAACTTTCAGCCCCTAAAATAGCGGCTTTGACAACATCTAGCCCTGTTTTTAGGCCACCATCTGTTTGTAGGCGCACTTTGTCACGCAAATCATTCATGCGTAATGTTTGATGCGCTTCAGTTAACCCTAACTCCCACGGACCACCAGCATATTTGACAGAGGTTAATGGGCTCGCACCCGTACCACCATCATAACCAGAGATAGTAATAAGATCCGCATAGGCTTTTGCCACACCCGCAGCAATTGTACCGACACCTGCTTCAGATACCAGTTTCACTGAGACCAAGGCCTTAGGATTGACTTGTTTCAAATCAAAAATCAGCTGGGCTAAATCTTCAATTGAATAAATATCGTGGTGCGGTGGAGGTGAAATCAACGTCACGCCTGGCACAGAATGACGTAATGTTGCGATCATCTGATTAACTTTTCCACCAGGTAATTGACCACCTTCACCCGGTTTAGCACCTTGGGCTACTTTAATCTGTAAAACTTCAGCATTAACCAAGTAATGCGGTGTAACACCAAACCGGCCTGAAGCAATTTGTTTGATTTTAGAGACTTTTTCAGTTCCAAAACGAACAGGGTCCTCACCACCTTCACCTGAATTAGAGCGCCCGCCGAGTCGGTTCATACCGATAGCTAAAGCTTCATGCGCTTCGGGCGATAAAGCCCCCAATGACATACCGGCACTATCGAAACGTTTCAGAATATTGCCAATGCTTTCAACGTCTTCTAATGGCAATGGTTTATCCGCTAATTTCAAGCCTAATAAATCGCGTAATACTGCGACTGGGCGTTCATTCACTAAGGCCGCGTATGATTTGTAATCATCATAATTTCCGCCTTGTACGGCTTTATGTAACTCGCCAATCACATCCGGATTGTAAGCATGATATTCGCCACCATGGACAAATTTTAATAAACCGCCCTGCTCACGAGTTTTACGTTGATTCCACGCTTTAGCTGCAAGCGAAACCTGTTCAGCTTGTAACTCTTCAAATCCCGTACCACTAATACGACTCGTTGTCGCCACAAAACATTTACTAACAACTGTCTCATGAAGCCCAACAATCTCATACAATTGCGCACCACGATAGCTTGCAATAGTCGAAATCCCCATTTTAGAGGTGATTTTGTATAGGCCTTTATTGATCCCTTTACGGAAATTAGCACAAGCCGTTGGGTAATCTTTTTCCAACTCACCTGTCGCAATCAAGTCATTTAAACAAGCATAGGCAAGATAAGGATAAATCGCTGTCGCACCATACCCTAACAATACCGCAAAATGATGTGGATCACGTGCTGTAGCGGTTTCAACGACAATATTGGCATTACAACGTAGACCCGCTTTAATCAAGCGATGATGTACTGCCCCTGTTGCCAATAAGGCATGCATTGGCAATTTATCTTGGCTTGCATCGCGATCGGTTAACACAATAATCACTGAACCATCACGCACGGCTTGTTCTGCCTGTTCAGTGATAGCATCAATGGCCGCAGCCAAACCTGTCTCAGCATCATAATGAAGTGAAATCGTGGCTGTTTTGTAATTTTCATCATTATCAGCCAAATGCAATAATTGCTGGAATCGGCTGGTTGATAAAATAGGTGAATCGACCACGACACGCAATGCATGCTCAGGACCTTCACCAAATAAATTATGCTCTTTACCAAAACACGTTTCTAAAGACATCACGATGCTTTCACGCAATGAATCAATCGGTGGGTTGGTCACTTGGGCAAATTGTTGGCGGAAATAATCAAACAACGATCTTTCACGCTGAGATAAAACAGGGAAAGGCGTGTCATCACCCATTGAACCTGTCGCTTCTTGTCCAGCTTCACCGAGCACACGAATAATTTGGTCGCGCTCTTCATAACTGACTTGGAATAGTTTTTCATTCGCCGTAAATTGCTTATCGTCCATCGCAACCGGTACTTCATCTTCAGCTTTATCTTCTAGTCGCTGTAAATGCGTTTCTAACCATTGACGGTAAGGTTGTGCTTCTTTCAAGCTTGTATTGATATCGTCAGGCAATAATAACTCACCTGTCGCCGTATCCACAGCGAGCATCTGCCCTGGTTTCAAACGGCCTTTTGCGACCACATCTTCAGCTTCATATCGCCAAACACCAACTTCTGATGCCAACGTGATATGACGATCTTTGGTAATAACATAACGTGCAGGACGAAGACCATTACGATCAAGCGTACATGCAGCATAACGACCATCGGTTAATACAACACCAGCGGGGCCATCCCATGGTTCCATATGCATAGAGTTGTAATCATAGAATGCCTTTAAATCCGCATCCATCGTATGATCGTTTTGCCAAGCAGGTGGCACCAACAAACGCATAGCGCGGAACATATTCACGCCACCAGCCAATAGAGCCTCTAACATATTATCCATGCTAGACGAATCAGAACCCGTTTGGCCGACTAAAGGACGCACATCATCCATATTTTCGATCAAGTCGGTTGCAAACTTGGCACCACGAGCTAAAGCCCAGTTTCGGTTACCTTGCACGGTGTTGATTTCACCGTTGTGCGCCAAATAGCGGAAAGGTTGCGCTAGACGCCATTGTGGCATTGTATTTGTCGAGAAACGCTGATGGAAAACACAAATAGCCGTTTCCATGCGACTGTCTCTTAGATCTTGATAAAACACAGGCAAATAAGCCGGCATGACCAAGCCTTTATAGGACACGACATGTGAAGATAATGTCGGAATGTAAAACGCATCATCATCAATCGCTTTTTCAGCCAAACGACGAGCAATATATAAATAGCGCTCAAAAGCAACGTCATCCATGCCCTCTGCAGCATTGACAAACACTTGGCGCATAATCGGTAGTGACGCTAAAGCTTGTTCACCACAGGCTTCATCAGGATTAACAGGCACATCTCTCCAACCTTGAACATCAAGGCCTTGCTTTGTTAACTCTTCAGTAACAATGGCTTGATTGGCTTCTGCCGCATCAGCATCTTGAGATAAAAAGACCATGCCCACAGCATAATGTGCTGACAAAGCAAAACCTTGCTCTTCGGCAATCGCGCGGAAAAAGGCATCTGGCTTTTTCATTAACAAGCCACAACCGTCACCGGTCTTACCATCAGCGCCAATCGCGCCGCGATGGGTTAAATTGCCCAAAGACTCAATGGCCGTTTCAATAAGCCAATGACTCGGCTTATCATCCATCTGAGCGATCAGACCGAAACCGCAGTTATCTCGTTCAAATTCAGGTCTATAAAGACCTTGTGTTAATTCTGTTGGCTGACTCACGTCTGTCACCTTCACGTTACGTTAGCGCCTGGCTTCTCGTGACACAACACGCAAGAGAAACACTGTCTTAAAATATAAAGACGGCAAAATGGATCCACTATTATAGCGGTAGATACCTCACCATTCAATCAGCTTAATCAAGCTATAAAGACTTAATTACAGCACAAATTTCCATAATTTCAATAAAATAGCTAAAATAGCCGGTTTTCCTAAACCAATGGAACAAATATGGACACTCCCATCGTTGGTATTGTCATGGGCAGCAATAGTGATTGGCCGATCATGAAAAAAGCGGCCGAACAGCTTGATGCTTTTGGAATTCCTTATGAAGCAAAAGTTGTTTCTGCTCACCGCACACCTGACTTATTGACAGAGTATGCCGTGACGGCCAAAGAAAAGGGCTTGCAGTGCATCATTGCAGGTGCCGGTGGTGCTGCGCACTTACCCGGCATGTTAGCAGCCCATACAATTGTACCTGTTCTTGGCGTGCCTGTTCCGTCAAAATATTTAAAAGGTCAGGATTCATTGTTGTCTATCGTACAAATGCCGAAAGGCATTCCTGTCGCGACCTTTGCTATTGGTGAAGCAGGCGCTGCTAATGCTGCCCTATTTGCCATTGCGCAGCTCGCCACGAACAATACGGCTATAGCTGATAAACTAACCCAATTTAGACAAGACCAACACCAAATGGTCTTAGACATGACTCTTTCAGACTAAAAACGGAATCCAACTATGATCCTTCCTGGTGCAACGCTTGGTATGCTTGGTGGCGGTCAACTTGGCCGCATGTTTACAACAGCTGCCCAAACCATGGGCTATAAAGTCATTGTATTAGACCCTGATGCAAACAGCCCTGCGGGGATCATCGCTGATCGCCACATTCATGCCCAATATGATGATACCTCAGCATTACAAGAATTGGCGGAACATTGTGACGCTATCACGACAGAATTTGAGAACATTCCAGCTAGTACTTTGGCTTTTTTAGAACAAAAAACCGTCGTGCATCCTTCATCAGATGCCTTATCTAAAACGCAAAACCGCATCATAGAGAAACAATTTATTGCGTCGTTAGGCATTGATGTTGCCCCTTTCTTAGCCATTCGCTCTCACGAAGATATTGCTCAGATCGGTGATAAAATCATTTTTCCAGCCATCCTGAAATTAGCGAACTTTGGTTATGATGGCAAAGGACAGATTGTTTGTCAGGATATCAGTGCAGTCAAAACCGCATTTGATGCGCTAGACCAAAAAGAATGTGTCCTTGAGCAACGTATTGACTTGGATAAAGAGGTCTCGACAGTATTAGCGCGAAGTGAATTAGGTGATATTAGCAATTATCCCGTTGCTGAAAATGTTCACATCAACGGTATTTTGCATAGCTCAACGGTACCAAGCAGCTTAACGGCAAGCCAAACAGAAGGCGTACTCGCTATCGCTGATAAAATAGCGGAGGGCTTAAATTATGTTGGCACCATGGCTGTCGAGTTTTTCATCTCAAAACAAGGCAACATCATTGCCAATGAAATTGCACCAAGACCGCATAACTCTGGTCATTTCACGCTAGATGCTTGCGAAACATCGCAATTTGAACAACAAGTTCGCATGTTATGTAACTTACCTTCTGGCGGTTGTAAACTGACGAGCCCTGTTGTCATGATCAATATCTTGGGCGATGTCTGGGGAAGTACCGAACCCAATTGGTTTGAGTTACTCTCGATACCTAACAATAAATTACACCTTTACGGCAAGCTAGCAGCACGAGCAGGCCGTAAAATGGGGCATTACAATGTATTAGCCAGCTCAACAGAACAAGCAATGGCTATTGCAGAAGCCACTTTTAAACAATTACAAGCTGACGAATGAAAATTTGGGTTGACGCCGATGCCTGCCCTGCGCCAATAAAAGACATTTTATTCCGCGCAGCTCAACGCACTGAAACGCAAACCACATTAATCGCTAACCATACGATGCGTATTCCACCGTCGCCCTATATCGACTTTTATCAAGTTGAAAAACACTTTGATGCAGCAGACAATGAAATCGTCAAACGATTAACACCCGGTGATTTAGTTATCAGCAATGATATTCCGCTCGCGTCAGAAGCGATCGATAAGGGAGCCACGGTATTAAGCACCCGCGGTGAAAAATATACTTTGAGCAATATCAAAGCACGACTCACCATGCGAGATTTTATGGACAGTTTACGAACTAGTGGTGTTGATACTGGTGGGCCGCCCGCTTTTTCTCAGCAAGACCGCAAACAGTTTGCCGATGAACTAGACAAACTGCTTGCAAGCCAAGCTTAGCTTTCTTCTTTTTCTTTATCTTCTTTTTCTACTTTCTCAGTATAACCACAGCCTTTTTGCGGACAGACTTTTTCTGTACCGCGGCTTTTCGTCGTCTTCAACGTTAAAATAGGCCAACCACAATCCGGACAAGGTTCGTTTAATGGTTCATTCCATAAAGCATAATCACAAGTCGGATATTCAGAACAAGAATAGAAAACCTTTCCACGACGAGATTTACGCGTCAAGATCTCGCCTTTTTTACATTGCGGGCACTCAACGCCAGTATTAGTTGGTTGCTCTATCGATTCAATATGCTTACATTTTGGATAGCTACTACAGCCAATGAACTTGCCATAACGCCCCGTACGAATCCATAGATCAGAACCACATTTAGGACATTTACGATCAGCGACCACTTCGGGCTCGCTCGCGGTGGTTTCTTCACCATCAATATTACGGGTGTAATCACACTCAGGATAACCCGTACAGCCAATAAAGCGACCGCTTCGACCTAAACGACTTGATAATTTCTTACCGCATTTAGGACAATCTTCGTCCAACAATTCTTGTGTGACATCACTACGTTGAACTTCTTTATCTTTGGTTTCGACTTGCTCTTTAAACGGTCCCCAGAAGTGTCTTAGCAGTGGGATCCACTCTTTTTCACCACGAGAGACGGCATCCAAATCATCTTCTAAATGTGCCGTAAAGCCATAATCAACATATTTTGTAAAATGCTCAACTAAGAATTTACCAACAACGCGACCCACATCCGTCGGATGAAAACGTTTTTTTTCTAACTCAACATATTCACGCTGCAATAATGTCGAGATAATGCTCGCATAAGTAGACGGACGACCAATATCATGCTCTTCCAAGCTCCGTACTAAGCTCGCCTCACTATAACGTGGTGGTGGCTCAGTAAAGTGTTGTTCCGGCCTAATGGCTTTCAAATCAACCACATCACCGACTTCCATCACAGGCAAAATCTTTTCATCTTTATCTGTTTTACTGTCGTCTTTACCTTCTTGGTAAACCGACATAAAACCAGGATTTACGACAGTTGAGCCATTTGCTCTAAAAGTATTTCCTGTGCCGCAACCTAAATCAACCGCCACCGTATTCATCGTGGCATGGATCATTTGACTCGCAATCGTCCGCTGCCAAACCAAGGTATAAAGCTTGAATTGATCCGACGACAAATACGCTTTAACTGAATCCGGTGTACGCAGTATCGACGTTGGACGTACTGCCTCATGCGCTTCTTGCGCATTTTTAGATTTCGTTTTATAGACTTGGGGTGTTTTCGGCACCGCCGTTTCACCATATTTTTCAGCAATTAAACCACGAATTTCTTGTACAGCTTCATCCGCTAAAGAAACGGAATCCGTACGCATATAAGTGATTAAACCAACCGCACCTTCACCAGTATCGACACCTTCATATAGTTGCTGTGCAACACTCATCGTGCGCTGTGCGCCAAACCCTAATTTACGCGAGGCTTCTTGTTGTAGCGTTGATGTCGTAAAAGGAGCCGCAGGGTTACGCTTACGTTGCTTCTTGGTCACATTCGTGACTAATAATTTGCCGTCAGCCGCCTTGGTTAACGTCTCAACAACTTGAGCAGAACCGGTTTCATTATTAATAGTAAATTGCGCTAACTTTTCCCCTTCAAAATGGGTCAGTTTTGCTTCAAATTTTTGCTTAGCATAGGCAGCATCGGCCTCGATAGTCCAATACTCTTGTGGCTGGAAAGCTTCAATCTCAAGCTCACGCTCAACAATCATACGCAAAGCGGGGCTCTGCACACGTCCAGCAGAAAGACCACGCCGGACTTTTTTCCATAATAACGGAGATAACGTAAAACCAACCAAATAATCTAAAGCACGTCGTGCCTGTTGTGCATTGACTAGATCCATTGATAATTCACGTGGATTAGCAACAGCATCGTTTACAGCCTGCTTGGTGATCTCATGGAAAACAACGCGATGGGCTTCTTTATTTTTTAACACGCCCTTTTTCTTCAACAATTCAAACAAATGCCATGAAATCGCCTCTCCCTCGCGATCCGGATCCGTCGCGAGATAGAGCACATCGGCTTTTTTCATCGCTTTAGCAATGGCATCAACATGCTTACTATTGCGATCAATAATTTGATATTTCATCGCAAAATCATTGGCTGTATCGACCGCACCTTCTTTTGGTAGCAAATCACGTACATGACCATACGATGCCAATACCTCGACATCTTTGCCTAAGTATTTTTTGATCGTTTTCGCCTTAGCTGGCGACTCTACAATAACTAATTTACTACCCATACTCGTCTTTATAATTATCTAAATGATGTATCCTAATACAACGCTGCCCGTCGAAACGGGCAGTGAAGACAATGATTGTTCTTCCTCTTCCTTAATGAATAATGGCTTCGATATCTTCAAAAACCAAATCTTCCATCCATGCATAAGCCACTTCACGACCGGGCTGATAGAACAACACCATCAACACCACCCATTTTAATTGGTCTAAATCAATTTCATCTGCTTCCAGTGCCATCACACGCTCAATCACAATTTCGCGTGTTGCAGAATCTAATACGCCAACTTGTTCTAAAAAGAGTAAATAACCTCGACAAGCTGTATTGAGTACTTCTAATTCTTCTTCGGCATAAAAGCGCATCGCTTGAGCTGGCTCAACAGGAGTAGACTCCGCTGACTCTTCAGCTATCACGGTCATATTCTCAAGCCAAACTAATGCTTTATCAATTTCTAATTCTGGAAAACCGACTTGTTCTAATTCCGTTTCTAATGCGGCCTTATCGGGCTGTCCCGCCTCTTCATTATCAATATAATTTTCAAATAAATACAACAAGACATCAATTATATTTTCTTTCATGGTATTCCCCATAAAGGTAGCGCTTAATCACTTACCCGGATATAACGACCACCAGACAGTGAGGCAACTCGCCCATCTAACTCTAGTAATAACAGCATGGATGAAACTGTCTCCGCCGTCAATCCACTCTGTATCACCAAACTATCTATTTCTATTGGATCATAACCTAAACACGATAATAACAATTGATAATCTGCATCTAATTCTGACGACGCCACCTCTGTCGGTGACAGTTGCAAAGGGCTCTCTTGTTTGACTTCAGCAATCGCGCCGAGTTCTTCAACGATATCACTCGCTGTTTCCACCAGTTTAGCGCCTTCGCGAATCAATCGATGACAGCCGCGCGCCAACGGGTTATGAATAGAACCCGGAATTGCAAACACATCTCGACCTTGCTCTAAAGCCATTCTTGCCGTAATCAATGAACCACTTTGCACAGCAGCCTCAACCACTAAAGTCCCCAATGACAAACCACTAATAATTCTGTTTCTTCTGGGGAAATGATCTGCTTTAGGCAGCGTGCCCAACATAAATTCAGACACAATCGCTCCAGACGACACAATGTCATGAGCCAGTTCCCGATGTTTTGCTGGATAAACACGATCAAGCCCTGTGCCCACAACTGCAATCGTTTTCCCGTTAGCGGCCAGAGCACCTTGATGTGCGGCGGCATCAATCCCCATTGCTAACCCGCTGGTAATAATAATGCCATGGCGCGCCATAAAACGAGCAAACTCATACGCATTATCTCGCCCTGGTGCTGAAGGGTTGCGACTACCAACAACAGCCAATTGCCACTGAGATAATAGCGCCACATCACCATGAACAAATAACATGCTGGGCGGATCCGCCGTTTCTTTCAATAACACGGGATAACGCGGATCATCAAGCGTTACAATATGGCGATGAGTGTCGTCATACCAAGACAATTCTATCTCAACTTGATCCCAGTCAGGCTCTCGTAACGCCGCCACACTCCGCTCTGACAAACCGGTAGCTTGACTAGGATCATGAAACAATCGTTCGAAATCATCATACTGCGTTAGCAAGCGCCGAAACGTCACTGGCCCCACACCGGGGGTTCGGTGTAGGGCCAGCCAATATGCTAGTTTACGTTGCTGTCCTGTAAAACGATTCAGCGTAAAAACCTTAAGTTATTCAGCAGAACGTAAGCTATCACCGACATGAATCGCTCTGATTGCTTTCATCACAATGGCATAACTCACTTTATCAAAAGTCTTAAATACCATCGCTACTCCAGCATAATCTTCAGGCAATGTCACCACATCATTACGTTCTGGGCTAACAATATCTTTTATCGTTTCGCCAGCTTTATAAATAGAAACAACATGGCCAACTTCAACTTGCTCACGTTCACCGCGGTTTAACACAACAATTTGATATTGCCCAATCTGAGAAACACCATCATAGACAGAAATAATACGTCCATATAACGGCATATCAGGTGTCTTAGGATAGAAGCTCATCTCGAACTCATTTTCTTCAACAACAGGTAATAAGCGATCGCCAATCACCACTTCTCGTGTTGTCTCTCTCAATTCCGCCGTCGAAATCTCTGCGATCGCTGATAACCAAGCATCGCCAGCATAAATTGCTTCGTACCCTAAAATCTCATTTGTTTCTGGGTCACGATATTCTTCACCACCACGAAAAACACTATAGTGCTCCCCTTCAGCAGGATCAACATAACGCACATAAACCTTATCACCTGCGCCTGAAATCAACCGCTCATCAGCACTCGAAACAACATAAGGTGCATTTTCTAATACATCAGCAGCGACCACACTAGGTCGGCTTAAAAAAGGACTAATCGCATCTAATGGAATTGTCGGAATTGCTTTCTCCAAAGCTAACTCACGGACTTCCGGCGACATTTTATACCCCGTTGGACCACGAGACAGTTCTAGCATTGGCTTGCCATCACGGTAAACCAGCGTCAGGACATCGCCAGGATAAATTAGATGTGGGTTGTCTACTTGAGGGTTTGCCTGCCAAATATCAGGCCAATGCCAAGGATATTTTAAAAACACGCCTGAGATATCCCATAAGGTATCCCCTTTTACAACCACATATTTTTGCGGGTGATTTGGGTTCAACGCCACATCAGCCAAAACAGGCAAAGATAGCGCAAAAAATAAACAACTGATAAAGAAACGACGCATCATCGGACAAATCCTCGACCAAAAAGCAATTATTAGGGTGGCGCACAACCAAGCCTGTATAAAATGTAAGCCTAAACACTATTTAACTCTATCGCAAATGTAAACTATAAATAGTGTGAACTATGACCGCTTCAACCTTGTCTTAGCTCGCAATAGTGACGTAATTAATATCAATATCTATTATTTTGCGTGCTATAATAAAGCGTCCTATTAATATCCTAACAAAAATTACATGGAGATTTAGATGAAACACATCGCATACACATTCCTAGGTCTTGCTGCGTTATTTGGCACCAATGCAGCGATTGCTGCGGGTGATGCAGCCGCAGGACAAGCTAAATCAGCAAGCTGTGCAGCTTGTCACGGTGCTGATGGTATTGCAACAGTCCCAACATACCCAAGTCTTGCAGGCCAAAACGAAGCTTACTTAGTTTCATCTATGCAAGCATACAAACAAAAACAACGCCAAGGTGGCATGGCCGCTATCATGGAAATGCAAGCAGCAAACTTATCTGATGAAGATATTGCTGATATCTCTGCATACTATGCTTCAATGAAATAATAGTTTTTCTATTATTGAGAAAAAGCGGCCTTCATGGCCGCTTTTTTGTTGCAAGCGATAGAATGAGTTTCAAATCGTCGTAGCAACTTATACAATGAAAGAGACTCTAAAAGTTAAGACCCGACTTGAATAGGCTTGATTATGGCATTACGACAAATCCTTCATTTTCCAGACCCACGGTTACGTAAAAAAGCGCAACTCATCACCAAAGTCACGAATGACATTCGTCAACTTGCTGATGACATGTTGGAAACAATGTATGACGCACCAGGAATTGGTCTAGCCGCAACCCAAATTAATGTTCAACAACGCATCGTTGTCATTGATATAACCCAAGATCAAAGCCAACCTTATGTCTTCATTAACCCTGAAATTGTGGAAAAGCAGGGTGAAAGAGAATATGAAGAAGGATGTTTGTCTGTCCCAGAGTCTTACGAAATCGTCAGCCGTGCAGATACTGTCCGTGTCAAAGCTTTAGACCGTGACGGCCAAGCATTCGAACTCGAAGCAGATGAACTATTAGCCACCTGCATCCAACATGAAATTGATCATCTCGATGGCAAACTATTCGTTGACTACCTCAGCGGCCTGAAACGCCAACGCATCAAAAAACGCCTCGAAAAACTACAAAAGCAACACAACTAAGCCTATGCGCATTATTTTTGCCGGCACGCCGGAGTTCGCCGCTCAAACACTTTCAGCTTTACTCAGCACCGACCACACGATCTGTGCAGTCTATACACAACCAGATCGTCCTGCTGGGCGAGGGAAAAAGCTGACGGCTAGCCCCGTTAAACAACTCGCTCAAGAACACAATATTCCTGTAGAGCAGCCGCTGAACTTTAAACAAGATGGCGCTATCGAGACTTTACAACAATACCAAGCCGATTTAATGATTGTGGTCGCTTACGGCCTATTATTACCGCAAGTCGTATTAGACACACCCAAACTAGGCTGCATCAATATTCATGCATCCTTATTACCCAGATGGCGAGGCGCTGCCCCCATACAACGAGCTATTTACGCCGGAGATACAGAAACAGGCGTCTGTATTATGCAGATGGAAGCAGGCCTTGATACAGGCCCTGTTATCGCACGCGCAACATGTCCGATTACTGACACCGATACAGCCCAACAACTACATGACCGACTAGCGCAATTAGGGGCAGATACTTTATTAACCACATTGCCTCAATTAGCGACCTTGCAACAACATGCCACACCGCAACAACATGAAAACAGTACTTACGCCAAAAAATTGCTTAAATCAGAAGCCGATATTGATTGGCAACAACCTGCCGAGCAGATCATCAGACAAGTTCATGCCTTCAATCCATGGCCTGTTGCCCAAACACACTGGCAAGACACCACATTACGACTATGGCAAGCAGAATTATTAACAACACAACACACAACCCAAGCTGGAGACATAATACAGATCGGCAAATCTGGCATCGATATCGCCTGTGGCCACAATGCCATTCGTGTGACCCAAATCCAAGCGCCAGGTAAACGCGCTATGTCGAGCCAAGACTTTCTGAATGCAACCTCACTCGCAGTAGGCGATCACCTTGGCTAAAAATAAGCCCGCCAAAACAGCCCGTGCAGCCGCGGCACAAGTCATTAACCAAGTCTGTCAGCATCATCGTGCCCTCAATGGCGTACTACGCCTAGCGCAAAGTCACCTACCAGACAAAGACACCGCCCTTTGCCAACATCTTTGTTATGGCGTATTGCGCTGGCAACCTCAGCTCACCGCGATCACAGGCCAACTGCTAAACAAACCACTTAAAACAAAAGATGGCGATATTAGCGCCTTATTATTGGTTGGCCTATACCAGTTACGGGAAATGCGTTTGCCAGAGCATGCGGTTATCTCAGAAACCGTCAATGCCTGCGCCCAACTCGGCAAACCTTGGGCAAAAGGCTTGATTAATGCCACGTTACGTCAATACCAACGTGAAAAGGAAAACATCTCTGAGGCATTATCACAACACGAGACAAGCCTTTACGCGCACCCCCAATGGTTAATCGACCAAATCAAACACAATTGGCCCAATGAATGGCAAGCTATTTTGCAAGCCAATAATGAACACCCTCCCTTATTTTTGAGAGTCAATCGCCAACGCACATCTCGTCAAGCCTATCTTGATCTTTTACAACAACAGCAGATCGCTGCAACACCAACCACACTAGGAAATGACGGCATTTTGTTAGCAACACCACAAGATGTCTTCCAACTACCCGGGTTTAGTGACGGTGATGTCTCTGTTCAAGACGGCGCTGCTCAGCTTGTCGCAGCCATTGTCGATGTCAAACCGAACCAACGCATTCTTGACGCTTGCGCGGCACCTGGAGGTAAGACCTGCCATCTACTTGAACAAGAGCCAGCAAACCACGTTACCGCGCTAGATATTGATGCTTCACGTCTGACACAAATTGAACAAAATACGGATAGACTGCAATTAAAAGCAACCTTAATCGCAGCAGATGCTGCAGATGTGTCGCAATGGTGGGATAACACCCCCTTTGATCGTATCCTTATTGATGCCCCGTGCTCGGGCACTGGCGTCATTCGCCGTCATCCAGATATTAAACAACTCCGTCGTGACACAGATATCGATCAATTAGTAGCAACACAACAACAATTGCTTGAAAATTTATGGCCATTGCTCAACACTGATGGTTTATTAATTTATACCACCTGCTCAGTTTTAAAACGAGAAAATGAACAACAAATGATGGCCTTTTTAGCACAACACCCCGATGCTGAAGAAGTATTGCTAACGCCGGAGCCTGCAACCCGCCAAACAGTGGGTTATCAACGTCTACCAGGTCAACAAAACATGGACGGCTTTTTTTATGCCTGCTTACGCCGCCGTTAAACACCTCTTATTTGCTCTATGTTGGTGGCTATTTAGTAGCGCCAGCTATGCTGAACCACATTTTAATATCACCCAGACCCGTATTCAATCACAAGGTGAGTCTAATTATTTACTTTATGCCACTATCGCTTACCCCTTAACACCAAGGGTAATCGAAGCGATTGAAAACGGCATTCCCATCACCTTTACCCAAACATTACGTATCAGCACGCCTTATTTGTTTATTGGACAAATTTTGCCTTGGCGCCAAACACAATGGTCAACTATTTTTCATCACCAATTGCGATACCATTCCTTGTCAGGCCAATATATATTGCAATCTTTCTCCCCCAAACAACAACATAATTTCCCCGACTTGGACTCTGCTTTAAACTATATGGGAAAATTAGATGGCGTCGCCATATCACTGCCCGAGCTATCAAGGCCCAATGCTCAATTAGAGCTCAAAACAGAGATTGATATCCATGCCTTGCCCACACCTATGCGGCCTGGCGCCTTAATCTCTTCTAAATGGCAAATCGCCAGCCCATGGACGAGAATCGCATGGCCAGACTAATCACGCAATTAACAAAAACACCACTACCGTACTATTTATTAGCGGCGTTGTTGCTATCGCTGACTCTGTTATTAAGTTCAGCCACACAAGATAGCTCCAGACTCAGTGACCTATTTTTAATTATCCTTGGTATCGGGCTTGCCACTTTATTGTTATTGATTGCCTTATTATTACGAAGCTTTCTTCGCTTATATCGTGACTTTAAACATCATAAACCCGGCTCACGGCTAACAGTCCGATTAGTCAGTGTTTTTATGTTCTTGATCCTGATTTCAACCAGCATTGTATATAGTTTTTCTGTTCACTTTTTACACCGCGGCATTAACAGCTGGTTTGATGTTCAAATTGAAGAAGCTTTAAATGACTCATTAGAGCTCAGTCGCACAGCATTAGGCATTCGCATTCGTACATTATTGCGTCAGACTCGCATGATGTCTGGCGTGTTAAGTGAAGTCTCAACAGCAGAATACAATTCAAATTTACGAGACTTAACGGAGCTTAGCGGGGCAATTGAACTGAGTATTTGGACAATGGATGGCCACCTTGTCACTTCGAGTATTCAAAACCCTAATATCATCGTCCCAGATCGGCCTAATGACGCTATTTTCCGACAACTTCAACAACAAGAAGACTATATTGGGCTTGATCCTAGTGACGACGACCGCCTACAACTCCGTGCCGCTGTACTTATTCCCAATATCAACAGTTTGGCCCAAGAACAAAAAATGCTGCATGTCATTTTCCCCGTCAATGAACAATTAAGTGATTTAGGAAAAACAGTTGAAGATGCCTATACCGAATATAAAGAGCTGAACTACCTCAGAAAACCGTTAATCAGCATTTTCACATTAACACTCAGTTTAATTGTTTTACTGACCGTCTTGGCTTCCATTTGGTTTGCTATCTGGATTTCAAGGCGCATTGTTCATCCTTTACAAGAACTTGCTGACGGTACGCAATCCGTTGCTTCTGGTAATTATGATACCCAACTCAACATCACCCGTGATGATGAAATAGGCTTTCTTGTTAAATCCTTTAATCAGATGACCCAACGGCTCACTCAGGCACGGGATGCCACCCAGCTCAGTCATCATTTGTTAGAGCAACAAACTAATTATCTTGCGACGGTGTTAGGTAGTTTATCCAGTGGTGTCATCACCTTGGATGACAAGCAAT
This sequence comes from Piscirickettsiaceae bacterium, assembly GCA_024685975.1. Lineage (GTDB taxonomy): Bacteria > Pseudomonadota > Gammaproteobacteria > Nitrosococcales > Methylophagaceae. Next base: position 28,894 of record JAIBDZ010000015.1, read on the forward strand.
ACTTAAAAACGGCCAACCCCGCGAGCAGCAATATTTTAAACATCAACCTACAACCCTTGGTTGATGAAGCTCTTGATGTCATCGATCAGCAATACGAACATCTCAGCGCCTTTGTTCAAATGATTCAACAACACGCTAAACAAAACCATAGCTGGCAACATCAACTTGAGCGCCATGTCGACATCCACTCTCAAACACTAATGTGCCGTGGCACGCCGTTGCCGAACAATGCCGGCTGGGTCATTGTCTTTGATGATATTACGACCCTCATCCGAGCCCAACGTGAAGCGGCTTGGGGCGAAGTTGCTCGTCGCCTTGCCCATGAAATAAAAAATCCATTGACCCCGATACAGCTCTCGGCAGAACGTCTACAGCACAAATACCAACCGCTATTACCTGCTGATCAAACAGAGCAATTATCGAAGCTCACGAACACCATCATTCAACAAGTCGATGCCATGAAAGACATGGTGAATGACTTTTCTGACTATGCCAAAAGCCCCGGCATACAACTCGACACCATTCATTTACATGCTTTTATTCACGAAATCGTCACGCTATACCAAAGCAATCCAAAACACAGCATCACGTTAACTACTAAACAAGATATCGCCGTACAACTTGACGGCAACCGCTTTAGACAAGTGCTACACAATTTAATCAAAAATGCTATCGAAGCCAGTGAAGAAGCCAATGTCCCGGTCTATATAGAGATTGACTACCATATTCCCAATGACAAACCTAAAACCTTACAATTAGAGATCAAAGATCTAGGACCAGGTATCCCAGACGACATGATCAATGTATTATTCGAACCTTATGCAACAAGCAAATCAAGGGGAACAGGCCTTGGACTTGCCATTGTGAAAAAGATTATTGATGAACACCAAGGCACAGTTTGGACTGAAAATAGAGCCCCTAACGGTACCTGTGTAATAATACAATTACCGCTGGAGAAAACATCACTGTGAGCACTCAAGATAAACCTTATATCCTCGTTGTTGACGATGAGCCTGCCATTCGAGAGTTAATCCAAGATATTTTGGAGGACGAAGGCTACCACGTCACCACAGCCGAAAATGGTGACAGCGCCAGACAATGTCTCGCCCATAAATTACCCCAGCTCATCTTGCTTGATATCTGGATGCCCGATATAGATGGCATCAGCTTACTGCGAGAGTTTAAACGCCAAGAGCCTAATTTAGCTGTCGTCATGATGTCTGGCCATGGCACTATCGAATCCGCTGTTGAGGCAACCCGTTTAGGCGCAGGTGATTTTATTGAAAAACCCCTTTCTACCGCCAAACTACTGCGTAGTGTTGAAACCGCTATTGCCAACCAACAAAAACTGGCTGCATCGAAACAACAACGCACCAAAGAACCCGTAGGCAAAAGTGCCGAAACCGTTTTATTACGCAAACAGGCTCAACGCGTCGCCAAGCATGAAATGCCGATCTTATTACTTGGAGAAAGCGGTACAGGTAAGCGGTGTTTTGCCCATTATTTACACTCACTTGGCCCATACAGTGAAAGCAAATTTATTGAGCTTACAGCCGAAAGTTTTCCGCTAGATAGTCTAAAACTACTCAGCTTGACCGAAAACAATTGCGTTTATATCAGCAAAATTGGCCAACTCAACGAAAAGGCCCAAGCGCTATTGCTTCACATGTTGGAAAACGACCGTCTAAACCAATGCCAGCTCATTTTTTCAAACCACCAAAACTTAGACAAATCCGTCGTAAATGGCCTGTTTAATGAAACGCTTTTTTATAAAATCAATAGCATCACATTAACACTGCCTAAATTAACCGACCATATTGAAGATATTCCCGAACTCGTCCACCATTTTGTCGACCAGTACACTAGCGAAAACCAACTGCCTTATCGTCACTTTACTGTCGCCGCCCAAAACCGACTTCGTAACTATCCATGGCCTGGTAATGTCGTCGAATTACAAAACATTATTCAACGATTATTAGTCCTAAGTGAAAATGAAGAAATTGATGAAGGCGACATAGATAAAGCCTTGATCCCGTCCAAACAAGACCAGAAAAATAGCAATACTATTAACTACGAATTACCATTAAGAGAAGCACGCGAACAATTTGAACGCATTTACCTACTCTATAAGCTGCAACAAACGGCAGGTAATGTTGGTAAAGCTGCCAAGTTAGCTGGCATGGAGCGCACTCACTTATATCGAAAACTGCGCTCCCTCGATATTGACGCCAAACAAAGTTAGGACACAATATGAAAATTCTTATTCTCGGTGCAGGTCAAGTCGGTGCCTCGGTTGCAGCAAGCCTAGCTCGTGAGGATGATGACATCACCGTAGTCGATAAGAGTAGTGAACTTCTCGATGGCCTCCAAGATCATTATGATATTCGAACAATACAAGGTAAAGCGTCACATCCCAATGTATTAGCTCGTGCTGGTGCCGAAGACGCCGATTTAATATTAGCCGTCACCAATAGTGACGAAACTAATATGATCGCCTGCCAAATCTGTCACAACTTGTACAACACCCCCACCAAAATTGCTCGTATTCGTAGCTCAGCTTATCTCTCTAATGCTGACTTATTTGGGCCTGATGCCATTCCGATTGACATGTTGATCAGTCCTGAGGAAATTGTCACAGAATATATTCAACGTCTGGTCGAACATCCCAATGCCTTACAAGTCCTCAATTTTGCCGATGGTAAAGTACAGCTTGTTGCAGTTAGGGCCTTCCACGGCGGCCCCCTTGTTGGTCATCCATTAAAAGAACTACGCCACCATATTCCAAAAACAGACACCCGAGTCGCCGCCATCTTTCGCGATGGCAGTCCTATCATTCCGCAAGGTGATACGGTTATTCAACCGGATGATGAAGTCTTTTTTATCGCTGCCAAAGAAGACACTTTTTCGGTCATGGCAGAATTACGCCGCCTAGATAAACCGTATAAACGCATTTTATTGGCCGGTGGCGGTAATATCGGCGCACGTTTGGCTAAGGCACTCGAAAAACAATACCAAGTCAAAATCATCGAGAGCGACCCAGAACGCGCGGCATATTTATCGGAAGAACTACACCATTCCATCGTATTACTAGGTGATACTGCCAATAAAGAACTGCTCATTGAAGAAGACATCGACAATGTAGATCTATTTTGTGCGCTCACCAATGACGATGAAGCTAATATCCTTTCAGCCATGCTTGCTAAAAGGTTGGGCGCGAGAAAAGTCTTATCCCTTATCAACCGCACGGCCTATGTAGACCTTGTAGAAAGCAGTACGATTGATATTGCCTTATCACCACAACAAGCCACTATCGGCAGCTTATTAGCCCATATCCGCCGCGGAGATATCGTTGCGGTACACTCACTCCGTCGTGGTGCAGCAGAGGCTTTAGAAGCCATCGCACACGGTGACAAAAACTCATCCCACGTCGTTGGCAGAAGCATCAGCGAGATAAAATTACCTCCCGGCACAACCATTGGCGCGATTGTCCGAGGCAATAACGTCTTAATCACGCATCACGACACCGTCATAGAGGCCGGTGACCATGTCATTTTATTTTTAATTAACAAAAAATACATTACCGAAGTAGAACGCCTCTTCTCCGTAGACATCACCTTTTTCTAAACGATGGCAAGCCAAACAACTTCATTACAAAATCATTTTCTCATTGCCATGCCGGCCTTAAATGACAGTTATTTTCACCAATCTGTTATCTATCTATGCGATCACTCTGAAGATGGTGCTATGGGTTTGATCATCAACCAACCTAGCGAGATGACCTTAAACGAATTACTAGCTCACCTCAAACTGCCGTTTGATCCCGATGCCAAACACAACCCCCGCGTTTTCATCGGCGGCCCTGTTGCTAAAAATCAAGGATTGTTATTACATACTAATAGCTTGCATGATGACGAGAGTATTCCTATAGGTGAAAATGTATTCCTAAGCACATCTTTAGATGCTTTAGCCACGCTAGCTCAAGACAATTCAGAACAAGATGCCTTGGTCAGTTTAGGTTACGCAGGCTGGCAAGCGGGGCAGCTTGAGCACGAGATCGCAAATAATGATTGGTTAACAGTGCAAGCCGATCATGACATTTTATTTAACACATCAAGACAAGACTGCTGGCAACAAGCCGCACAACTGCTAGGAATTAATATTCACCTAATGCCAGATATAACGGGACATGCATGAACGCAGCAACCTATCTAGGTTTTGATTATGGCCTCAAAAATATTGGTGTCGCCGTTGGACAAAGCCTGACCATGACCGCCAACCCCTTAACGGTGATTACGGCTCGAGATGGCATTCCAAACTGGGATGATATTCAACAATTGCTGACAGAATGGCAACCACAAAAACTCATTGTCGGCCTACCGTTGAATATGGATGGGACGGAACAAGACATGACACATGCCGCAAAAAAATTCGGCAACCGTCTCAATGGACGCTTTCACCTACCTGTCGAATGGCATGATGAACGGCTCACCACTTTCGAAGCACTAGATCAACTTGGCATTCATAGCAAAATGCAGTCTAATAACCGTCAAGAAGTGGATCGCATTTCTGCCCAACTCATACTGCAATCATGGTTAAACCAGCAATGACGACATCAATTGAACAGCTCGATATTCAAGCAACCATCAACGATATGGCCGATAATATTCGTGAACAGTTTGCCGGTTCACAACCCTTACTTATCGGGATCCATAGCGGCGGCGTTTGGGTCGCAAAAGCATTAGTCCATATCCTCGGCGCCGATTTTTTTGATGCACCCTTGGGCACGTTAAATATCGCCTATTATCGGGATGATTTCACTAAGATTGGAATGCATCCTCAGGTCACCCCTTCTGATCTCCCTTTTTCGGTCGATGACCGAGAATTAATTTTAGTCGACGATGTTCTGCATAGCGGTCGCACCATCCGCGCCGCCCTTAACGAAATATTTGATTATGGCCGTCCAGCCAGTGTCTCGCTAGCCGTGCTCATTGAACGCAGTGGTCGCGAACTGCCTATTCAAGCCGATATTATTGGTCAATCTCTATCACTAGATGAAACACAACATATCAAGCTCACCAAACGCAACGAGCAATTTGCCCTTGAATTAAAAGAGATTGAGGCCAAACTATGACCCAACATCAGCTGACAGAAAATGGTCAGCTTAAACATTTTCTGACTATCGAAGGGTTAAAACGCGATTTACTGGTAGAAATCATGGATCGGGCCGAACAGTTTTCATCGATTACTGGTCGCCAAGTTAAGAAAGTTCCTCTTCTTCGCGGCAAGACAATTATGAATTTGTTTTTCGAAAACAGTACCCGTACTCGCACTACTTTTGAATTAGCTGCCAAACGGCTTTCAGCTGATGTCATGAACTTAAATATCAACACCTCTTCGACATCCAAAGGTGAAAGCCTGCTCGACACATTACACAACCTCCAAGCCATGCACACCGATATGTTTGTCGTCCGCCACAATCAAAGTGGTGCCGCTGAATTTATCGCTCAACATGTTGCCCCTCATATTAGCGTTATCAATGCTGGCGATGGCTGTCACGCGCATCCAACTCAAGCCATGCTGGATATGTTTACCATTCGGCGCCACAAAGAACACTTTCCCAATCTCTGTGTGGCCATTGTGGGAGATGTACTCCATTCACGGGTTGCCCGCTCTCAAATTCACGCATTAGCAACATTAGGCGTTGGAGAGATCCGCATCATCGGCCCTAAAACATTATTACCGAGAGACTGCCAAACATTAGGTGTACATGTCTATCATGACCTAAAATCCGGTTTAAAAGATGTCGATGTCGTCATGACATTACGACTCCAATTTGAGCGGATGCAAGGCGCATTAATCCCAAGTTCTAACGAATATTATGCGAACTACGGCTTAACAGATGACACTTTGGCTTACGCCAAACCCGATGCCATTGTCATGCACCCAGGGCCAATAAACCGAGGAGTAGAAATCGCCTCTTCTGTTGCTGACGGTGAACAATCTGTCATTCTAGAACAAGTGACGCATGGTATCGCCATTCGCATGGCTGTCATGTCGATGGCTCTTGGCTCACAATCTACACAGCAGGAATCCTCGTCATGAAATTACACATTACTCATGGCCACATTATTGATCCCGCCAATCAAATTGATGCTGTTCACGATCTTTATATTGCTGAAGGCATCGTTGTTGGTTTAGATGATGCACCAGCTGATTTCACCGCGGATCAAACTATCGATGCATCTGGATTGCTTATTACCCCAGGCTTAGTCGATTTATCAACACGATTAGGCGCATCCAACCAAAATCAAACGGTCTCTATTGCCAGCGAAACACAGGCTGCAATTCATGGCGGCATTACAACAGTATGCTTACCTCCTGATGCCTCTCCTCTTATCGACTCTCCCGCAGCAGTTGATTTAATAGAAGGCCAAGCACACAGAGCACACGCGGCAAAAGTCCATACAATCGGCGCACTGACGCAAGGCCTTAACGGCGAGTTGCTCAGTGAAATGTTGGCGTTAAAACAAGCTGGTTGTCTTGGTGTCAGCAATGGCTTAAACCCCATCCAAAATACCTTAGTATTAAGGCGAGCGATGGAATATGCCGCAACACTCGATCTCACTTTATTCATTCATGCCGCTGACCCATGGTTGCAATCTCAAGGCTGTGTTCATGAAGGTATTGTCAGTTCAAGATTAGGCCTTGGTGGTATTCCTGAAGCCACAGAAACGATTGCTATCGCCAGAGATATATCCTTAATAGAGCAAACAGGTGTGAGCGCTCACTTTCACAATATATCTTCTGGTAAAACACTTGCCATGATAACCGAGGCTCAACAACGCGGTGTTAACATCACTGCTGATGTGAGCATTAACCACCTCCATTTAACCGAACATGATATTGGTAACTACGATAGTTTATGCCACGTCATGCCCCCGCTTCGCACCACACGGGATCGCGATCAACTCCAACAAGGCATTGCTGACGGCTCAATTACCGCCATCAGCGCGCATCATCAACCTTTGGATAATGACGCTAAACTGGGCCCGTTTGCAGATACACTACCGGGCATATCAGGCTTAGAAACTTTATTACCTTTAAGCTTAAAATTAGCTGACGATGGTGCTTTTTCTCGCCTGCAAGCCATCGCGAGTCTGACTTATAACCCCGCGCAAATTTTAGGCATCGACGCAGGTCATTTAAGTACCGGCAGTATCGCAGACCTATGTTTAATCAATCCAAAAGCGATGGTAAGTTGTGATCCGAAACAATTTGTCAGTGCCGGTAAAAATAGTCCTTTTGGCGGTTGGCACTTTGACCATCAAGTCATCGCCACAATGATAAATGGCCGTATTGTGTATCCAGAAGGATAAATTCGCCCCATAGACTTGTCATAAGATTACCCTCACCGCTAGGAGACAGACATGACATTAACAAAAACCAGCTTAATCGGCTTTGCCTGCCTCAGCCTCTTTTTAACTGGGTGTGCTAGCAGCTTAAAAGGGGACACCTATTCCCGTGATGAAGCAAAACAAGTACAAACCGTTAAATTTGGTGTTGTAGAAGATGCGCGCTTTGTTGTTATCGAAGGAACCAAAACACCGATAGGTACCGTCGCTGGCGCTGCTGTTGGTGGTATTGCAGGTAGTGGTGTCGGGAACGGAACAGGAGCTAAGATTGCGACTGTCATTGGCGCTGTCGCAGGTGGCTTAGCCGGTTCGGCTGCCGAAGAACAACTGACTAAATCGCAAGGGATTGAGCTCGTCGTTCGCCTAGAAAATAATCAAATTATTTCTGTTGTTCAAGCCTATGAAGAAGACAGTCCATTCCATATTGGAGATAAAGTCCGTGTTCTACAGCTCAATGGAAGTACCCGTATCGCCAAAATGCATAATTCCCATTACAATAAACCCTACTAATTCTTAAACTTAAGGGCTATTTATAGCCCTAAAACGGCCAATTGTCATGGAAAAACCCTCTCTTTACGCCCTCGATTTTGATGGTGTTATTTGTGATAGCGCGTTGGAAACAAGCATTACCGCTTGGAAAGCCGCACGTGAATACTTATGGCCAAACATACCAGAGACCATTCCAGACAACATCATAGATCAGTTCAAATACGTTCGGCCTGCTCTTGAGACCGGTTATGAGGCCATCTTAATTGTCCGCTTACTATTTGAAGGTGTCGATCCACAAGCAATGTTGGATGATTTTCCTAACAAAATGAACGGTCTTATCCGCCGAGATCAACTCGATACCGATAAACTAAAACAACGTTTTGGCAAAATAAGAGATCAATGGATAGAACAAGATCTCAATGAATGGTTATCCATGAATCCGCTCTTTCCTGGCATTCGATCTAAATTGGCCAATATCGATCCCGCACACTGTTTTATCATCACCACCAAACAAGAGCGATTTGTTCATCAAATTTTAGCTGCAAATAATATCGTCATTCCTGAACAACAAGTGTTTGGTTTAGAACGCAATATGAGCAAGCAACAAGTCTTAAAGCAATTACAAAACCAATACTATGATAGCCCTATTCTTTTCTTAGAAGATCGCCTGCCTACACTCATCAAAATCAAACAAGACGCCGCATTAAAAGCCATCACATTATTATTGGCCGATTGGGGTTACAACACTGAAAAAGATAAACAACAAGCAGACACACTTAATATCAAAAAAATCAGCCTGAATGACTTTCAGCAACTCTAGCTGACAGGCGCAGACCCCCTTCAATTACTCAATGCTAGCAATCGCCTCTATCACTTCATATTTAGGGTGAAAATATTGAATTCTGACGCTATTGATACTGGCAATAGCTCCTCTATGCAGCGCAGCGATTGCCTATAAATAATCGGCATATTCGCTTTGCGCTCCCGCACAAACAGCATTGATTTGTTTATCCGCATCCAAGCCCCTTTACAGGATCGATGCTCATGCCTCCTCAAGCTCAGACAGCCCGTTCGCTGGATGTATTCCATATAAGGTGAGCGTACTAACATCGGAAGCAATAGCGGAACCTAACAAGACAAACCACGTCTTCGTGAATATTCTTCATCAAAAAGCATGATATAAACATATCTATGCACAGCTTAAAACAGAAGAATTAAAGTAGGAATACTTTAAAAAAGAAAGTGGCGGAGCGGACGGGACTCGAACCCGCGACCTCCGGCGTGACAGGCCAGCATTCTAACCAGCTGAACTACCGCTCCGCAAAGCTTGTTAACCAGGACGAATTAACAAGAAGCGAGAAGGATACAGCAATTATGATCCACG
>JAIBDZ010000004.1 GCA_024685975.1 Piscirickettsiaceae bacterium
CATTTAAGTGAAGCGGGCTACGCTTTATTATGTGCATAAGATAAGTATTACGGTGTCACATGAAGGTTTATATCAACATAACAAGTATCGCGTTATTAAGATATAAAAAAGCCCAAGATAAATGGCTTTACCTCGGGCTTTTAATCAGATGATTATGCAATCAACTAATAGGTATTAATGATTTATTCAGCGGTACAAGCATGTTCAGCAGAGTTTTCATTGCAAACAGTGGTTTGAGCTAATAAGTTCTCCCATTCAGTGACTTTATCTTCCGAAACAGGCATTTTCCAAAGTTTACGTAAGTGATAGAACTTTTCATCACCCATAATGGTGTACTGAATTGAAGTGACGGTCATTTTTTCCAATTGACATACATTGGTCCAAGATAAGGTTTCATAACCATTCACAATGGTTGAATGTTCATTGCTGTTGTGTTGCTCAATACAGTTTCTTTTAGCTGAGTCATCTTGAGTCTGTTTAAATGTTTCTAATGTTTTATCTTCAATTTCTGCAATATTAATAGCGTAATGATCAGAAAAACCACGTGTTCTGCTTTTCCAGACTTGAAAATAGGTTTTGTGTTCTTCCATTGTAAATGGTTGGTAATTTTCATAATCCGAAAATGATGGACCAAATACGGTATTAAGTTGTTCATCTTGCTCTAAACCATCAGCATATGAAATAGCAGGTAGAAGTAAGACAAGTAAAGAAAGTGTTCTTTTCACAGTGGTGCTCCATCAATTTTTGTTTAATTAGTTTATGTGTATCGCAAAGTGATTATCAATAGATTGTAATATTATTGATAATTATTTGCATTTAGTATTTTACACTTTATACTGTTTGGAATTAAATCTCAGACAGTTTTTATGTGTCACAACTATATGGTAATCCATGTTAGAACGTTTTGACACCAATAAGTATAAAATAGTTTTACATTAACAATGAGGATAATGATGAAAAAGTGGATCTTAGGATTGGCATTATTGCCTGCATTAAGCTTGCAAGTGCAAGCTGACGAAGTCAATGTCTATTCTTACCGTCAACCGTTCTTAATTGAGCCGATTACCGATGCTTTTACAGAAGAAACTGGCATTAAAGTTAACGTGCTTTATGCTAAAAGCGGGATCGCAGAAAAGTTGTCACGTGAGGGTAAATACAGCCCAGCTGATATTGTATTAACTTCCGATTTTAATCGTCTACTTGAGGTAAAATACAAAGGCTTAACGCAAGCAAACAAAGACAGTCATTTACGAGAAAATATTCCAGAAGAATTTCGTGACAATGAACGCCATTGGTTTGCTTTGACGACACGGGCTAGGGTTATTTATGCTTCTAAAGATAGAGTGCCATCACCTGAATCTTTAACCTATGAAGATTTGGCTTCTGAGCAATTTAAAGGCCGTGTCTGCGTTAGAAGTGGTAAACATCCGTATAATATTTCTTTGATTTCTTCCATGATTGCTCATCATGGTGAAACAGAAACAAAAGAATGGCTAACAAAGTTAAAAAGTAATTTAGCGCGTAAACCTCAAGGTAATGATAGAAGCCAAGTAAAAGCGATTAAAGAAGGTGTGTGTGACGTCTCGCTAGGTAATAGTTATTACTACGGAAAAATGCTTGAAAATGAAGAACAACGCCCATGGGCAGAAGCAGTGAAAATTATCTTCCCTAATCAACATGATCGTGGCGCTCATATCAATATCTCAGGTATGGCGATGGCAAAATATGCACCTAATAAAGATAGTGCAAAAAAATTAATGCGTTATTTAACGGGTGAAAAAGCACAGTCTTTATATGCCTCTGCTAATATGGAATACCCGGTTAATGAACTGGTTGAGCCTTCTGATATCGTGAAGTCATGGGGTAAGTTTAAGGCAGATGATTTACCATTATATGAGACAGTTTTGCATCGTGAAGCTGCTTATAAACTACTTGATGAAGTGAAGTTCGACTTATAAAATTTAGGATACGTTTGTGGGAATTTTAGTATGGCCTAGGTTAGCCTGGGCCATCGCTATTGGTATTATATTACCGATTGTTTTTTTAATAGTACAAAGTTTGGGAAGCCAAGCTGAGCTGTTCGAGCATCTTTGGGCGACAGTTTTAACAGACTATATTTTAAATACGATACAGCTAGTAGGTTTAGTCTTATTATTCGTATCATGTTTTGCATTGCCTGCGGCGTGGTTAATTGCCATGTGTCAGTTTCCAGGCAGGCGTTATTTTGAATGGTTATTGATGTTACCTTTGGCCATGCCGGCTTATGTTGTTGCGTATGTTTATACTGATTTATTAGATTTTGCCGGCCCGATACAAACGACATTACGTGACGTTTTTCAACAAAATACTGCTTTAGCACAACAAACTTTCTTTGATATTCGAACAATACCTGGCGCAGCCTTAATGCTTGCCTTGGTGTTATATCCGTATTTATATCTGGTTGCACGTACGGCCTTTTCAGAACATGGTGCCCATCTCTTTCAAATCAGTAGAAGCTTAGGCAAGACGCCATGGCAAAGTGTTCGAAAAGTAGCGATCCCTTTATCTCGTCCTGCTATTGTCGTTGGCCTCTTATTCGTTGGTGCTGAAACGTTAGGTGATTTTGCGACCGTGAATTATTTTGCGGTCAATACCTTAACCACTGCGGTGTATGACAGTTGGTTAGGGCATGGATCTTTAACGGCAGCTGCTAAAATTTCATTATTGATGTTGGTGGGCGTTGTCGGCATTTTAACCTTAGAACGTTGGCAACGAGGGAAACAGCGCTTTTATCATAAATACAGTCATCAATCTCAGTTGTTTGTATTGACAGGTTGGCGTGCTAAAGCCTCGACATTGTTTTGTTTGAGTTTGATTATTTTTGGTTTTTTTCTACCTGTTGCTGTTTTATTAATCTATGTACTTGATTATTGGACAAATGATCTTTTAGCTGAGTTAATGCAAGTGCTGTTGCAAACAGTATGGTTATCTTTGGCTGCTGCTGTTATTGCAACCATCTTTGCTGTATTGCTGGCTTTTACAACAAGGTTATCGCCAAGCAAAATGTATCAATTGCCATTAAAGCTATCTTCGTTGGGGTATATGTTACCGAGTACGGTATTAGCTGTGGCAGTACTCATGCCAATGACGAGCATTGAACATATTACAAATGATGCTTTTCTAACATTGAACTTAACTCCCCCTGGTTTGTTTTTGTCAGGAACGGTATTTGCGTTAGTGTTTGCCTTTGTAGTCAGGTTTCAGGCGGTAGCCAATGGGGCGATTGAAACGAGCTTTCTTAATATTAGTCCATCGCTTGATATGGCGTCTAATAGCCTTGGTAAAACGCAAAGACAAACACTGCAACGTATTCACTTACCTTTGATAAAAAAAGGCCTGTTGACGGCATTATTATTAGTATTTATTGAATGTATGAAGGAGTTACCAGCAGCGTTATTACTTCGTCCGTTTAATTTTGATACACTCGCCACTTTTGTTTATCAATATGTGTCAGATGAGCAGCTTGAACAAGCCGCTTTTGCAGCGATATTGATTGTCTTAGCAGGTTTATACCCTGTGATGAGATTAACGCGAGGTATTGATAGTCATGAGCATTAATATGGAGCAAGACATCGCATTATCATTAGATAATATTGCTATTGCTTATCAACGTAATCGAGTGATTGAGAACTTGTCTTTACAAGTAGCTAAAGATGAGATCGTGTGTCTATTGGGAGAAAGCGGCTCAGGTAAAACCACGGTACTAAAAGCAATAGCGGGCCTATTAACCATTGATGCGGGTTGTATTACTTTAGGGAAACAAGAAGTATCTTCAGTTAAGACGCATGTCTTACCCGAAAACCGTAAAATTAGCATGATCTTTCAGGACTTTGCTCTGTTTCCGCACTTATCTGTGCTGGAAAATGTCTGTTTTGGTATCGATGGAAAAGCTCAAGCAGTTAAAGAACAAGGACAGGCTTTATTATCATTAGTGAAAATGAGTGCGTTTGAACAAGCTTATCCAAATGAATTATCTGGCGGACAACAGCAACGTATTGCCATTGCTAGAGCATTGGGAACAGAACCCGATATTTTACTATTAGACGAACCGTTCACTAATGTTGACCATCACCTTAGAGAGCAGTTAATGCTTGATATGCGTGATATATTGAAAAAGCAGGGGACAGCAGCTGTCTTTGTCACACATAGTCGAGAAGAGGCTTTTACCTTTGCTGATACGATGGCTTTTATGCAAGCAGGGAAAATCGTACAGCACGATACTGCTGAGAATTTGTATTTTCAACCGGCAACGCCACGATTGGCTGAATCTTTAGGTGACGGAAGTTGGCTCACTGTAACTGTGCTTGATGATATGACAACACAATCGCCATTATTGGGCCCGATTGTATCAACAAACAAAATTGAAATGGCTGCAGGGGCGACGTTAAAGCAATTTATTCGTCCCAATCAAATGGCATTAGTGGCTGATGATAGAGGTCCGGGCATCATTAAAACGCATATTTTTAGTGGTGATAATCGGTATTACTTGGTCGAAATGGGAAATGAGTTATTAAAAGTAGCTTGTAATAGCCTTGAAAGTTGGGCACTCGGTCAAATGGTGTCGATATCGGTGACACCACATCAAGCGATATTATTTGAACAATCAAACAGATAGATATAAAAAAGCCTGCTAAATGCAGGCTTTTTTTAAAGAAGATAAAGTTGTTTTACTCGATGTACATTTTATCTTCTGATAATTTATAACTCCAAGGTAAATTGGCATTTTTCCAGCCATTTTTAAGGCGTTGACCTTTATGTGGGCCTTCTTTTAACTTATCACCTTCAAAGCCATCAACGACAGTGTAGGCTTTTGTATAGCCTAATTTATGTAATAGGGCGGCGGCTTTCGAACTGCGTGAACCAGAACGACAAATCAATAAAATAGTACTGTTTTTGTCAAAGCCAGCTTCGCTTAATTGATCGTCGAGAACAATAGAAAAGTTACTATTCGGTAGTTTCATAAACCGACCATTTTTCTCATCCCACTCGCTAAAATCATTCACCATATAAGGGATATTGCTGTCAGCGACTGTTGGCATGCCGAGGAATTCAACTTCAGCTTGAGTACGGACATCAACCATATAAACGGTATCAGGATGATCCGTTTTCATTTTGTATGCTTGTTTAGCCGTGACGTAAAGTGCTTGGGGTGTTTGTTTCTTTTCTGGTAAGTTTGAAAAGTCATCATGGGCGTAACTGCTTGGTAACGCAAAGACTAAAAATAATAAGAAGCTGAATTTATACACGACGAAATACCTTTTGTTTATCGAGTGGTGGATGCCTATTTTCTAATAAAAAAACGACAAGGGCAATGGGACTTACCTTTTTTGTTGATTAATTAGCTTGATTCTAAAAATTAAATAGCGCGCATAAGAGTCATAACTAGAATAAGACAGCGCAGCGGACGCGGGTTTAAGTAGCTGCCATTTCTTAAAACGGGGGCGACTGAATAAGCGTTTATCATCTTGCATTGATAGGATGAATAGCATTAATAGTGCTGCCAAGATAGTAAACCTGATTTGCCAAGCAAAGCGGCCTGATAGCGTTTGACCAAGAGGTAAACCCTGTTCAATAAGTTGGGCTGTTAAGTCATATTTCTCTCGTAATGGGCGTGCTAATTGCTCACTGTTATCAGGAGTGATGGCAAAATCTGTGATTCCAGCGTTATCAAGCATCTCTTGGTCAAGATAGATGCGGTTATTTTCGACAAGATCTTGTTCTATATCTTGATAAAAATTAATCAATTGTAAAGCCGAGCAAATAGAATCTGACTGTAATAAGGTTAATGACGCGGTTTGACCTACAAGGTGTAATAAAATCCGTCCTACGGGATTGGCAGAACGTTGACAATAATGAAGTATGTCGGCATGAGAGATGAAAGGCGTGAAAGCAACATCTTGTTTAAAGGCGGACAATAAATCGTGAAATAAAATAATCGGCACATTGAAAGTATGAATCACATCTTCTAGTGCAATAAAAATAGGATCCTGACTAGGGTTTTGATGACGGGCAATAGCATCTAATTGGTCTGCATAATGTGACAAGCTCTCGAGACGTGTTGCCTTATCCATATCGCCTTCATCGGCAATGTCATCCGCGGTTCGAGCAAAAGCATACACAACAGTGAAGGGGCGTCTTAATGTGGTGGGTAATAAGCGGCTCGCGACAGGGAAGTTTTCATAATGTGAGGTCGCAATGTGTTGACAGTGTTGATAAGCTTTATCAAGATTGGATTTAGTCATCTTCTGGTTCTGATACCTTGCGAATAGGCTTGTCGACAGGAGGGACAGTTTTGATTTCTTCCTTAGTACGGATGCCCATATCTAAAAAACGACGGCCAGCTGGGACAACTTGACGTTCTAATGATCCGACCGTTTTATTAAAGTGTTCAACGCTTTGATTTAGACTGCCACCTAATTTATCCAAGTGATGACTAAAAGTGGATAAGCGCTTATATAAAGTTTCTCCTAAATCACGGATAGCAATGGCATTATCAGTCAGTTTTTGTTGTTTCCAGCCATAGGATACAGCCCGTAAAATGGCGATAAAGTTGCTAGGCGTGGCTAAAACGATATTATCTCGCATCGTATCTTCAAGTAATTGTGGATCGAGATCTAATGCTGCCGATAAAAAGTGTTCGCCAGGAATAAATAACACGACAAATTCTGGCGAGTCAGTATATTCAGCCCAATATTGTTTGGCAGACAATTCTTTGGCTCTTTGACGAATAATATGGGCATGCCGTTTTAACTCTGTTGCTTTAGTGACGTCATCAGAGGCTTGAATAGAAGATAGGTAAGCATCAAGCGGTGTTTTAGCATCAATAATGATGTCACGCCGCTCTGGCAAGCGAACAATCATATCGGGCCGAATACGGCCTGATTCGGTCAATTGGCTGGTTTGCTCAAAAAAATCGCAGTGTGCGACCATGCCACTTAATTCGGCTAAACGCCGTAAAGTCATTTCTCCCCATTGACCTCGCACTTCTGGGCGGCGTAATGCTTGCACCAAATTGTGTGTTTCCTGATGAAGATTTTTTTGACCTTCTTGCATAAAACGAATGGTTTCTTGTAATTCGCCCACTGTTTTATGACGATCTTTTTCAATGGCATTAATTTGTTGTGCCGTTTTTTCTAAGGCGTCATTAATGGGCTTAAGCAATTGAGCAATAGACTGTTCTCGACTTTGCAGCTCTGCTTTAGCGCTGGTGTGATGGTGTTTGAGGTTTTCTTCAGCTAGTTTAAGAAATTGTTCATTATTTTGGTTCAGTGCGGCATGAGAGAGTTGATTAAAGGTATCCGCTAATTGGTAGCGTGTTTGATCTAATAAGGCGTCAAATTGTTCATTCGATTGACGTTCATATTGGAGTGATAATGTCAGTTCTTGGTTTTGCGTTTTTAAGGCTGAGATAGTTTTGCCGCGGATAAACCAAAAGACGAGGCTTCCAAGCAAAAAACCAAGGAGCAATAAGCCATAATGATTAACACCTAGTTGTACAAGCGGCTCAAACATTTTATCGACTATAACCATGTGAGGATAGCTTCTGGGCTATCAATAATACCGTCAGCTTGCCAGTGTGAAATGTCATCATCTGCACTGATATAACCATATGACGCCGCCAACGTTATCATGTCAGCAGCTTTACCTGCTTGGATATCTCGTAATGCATCACCAATATAAAGACAGTCCTTTGGCGCCAATTGGATGAGATCGCAAGCATGCAATAAGGGGGCTGGATGCGGTTTACTGTGCGGTGTTGTATCGCCACTAACAATACAGGCAGCTGCTTGATCTAATTGTAATAATTGTGTTAATGGTGTGGTTAAAAAAGTCGGCTTATTGGTCACAATTCCCCAAGGAATATCGCGTGAGTGCAATGTGGACAGTACCATTTGCATGCGAGGAAATAATGTTGATTCTCGTGCAATATTATCTTGGTAGAGCTGAATTAAACGTTGTTGTAAGGGTAAGTAGTCAGCATCATGTTGGGATAAGTTAAATCCTAAATGAAGCAAACCTGCACAACCATTGCTCGCGATAGGGCGTATATCTGCTAAAGGCAAAGGCATTAAACCATGCTCTTCTAGTAGGGTGTTGAGTGCAAACGCTAAGTCTGGGGCGGTATCGACTAAAGTGCCATCAAGATCGAATAAAACAGCTTTAAAAGAGGCCATAATTAAATACGTGTGCAGTGCATGAGGTAATTGACGGTCACGTCATCACTTAAGGTAAATTGCTGTGACAAGGGCTGATAGCTGATACCTTGTATTGCATTGACCTGTAGGTCTGCCCTACGGCACCATGCTGCTAATTCTGACGGTTTAATAAAACGTTGATAATCATGCGTTCCTTTGGGCAGCATGTTCATGACATATTCCGCCCCTAAAATAGCTAATAAATAGGCTTTAGGATGACGGTTTAATGTTGAAAAAAAGACATCGCCGCCAGGTTTGACAAGATCATGACAAGCTTGAATAACAGATTGTGGATCAGGAACATGTTCTAACATCTCCATGCAAGTAACAACGCCAAACTGTTGTGCGGCCTGTTTGGCTTTTTCTTCGACGGGAATGTGTTGGTAATCAATCGTCAGCTCTGATTCTAACGCATGTAATTGGGCAACATTGAGCGCCATCTCACTCATATCAATGCCAGTTGCATTGGCATCCGCTTTAGCGAGTGCTTCGGTTAGAATACCGCCACCGCACCCAACATCGATGACAGATTGTTGTTTTAATGAGGCGTATTGCTCAATAAAGGCCATGCGAACAGGATTGATCTGGTGGAGTGGTTTGGACTCACCTGCTTCGTCCCACCAAGTTGATGCTAAAGCATCAAACTTGTCGATTTCGTTGGGATCAATATTGTGGTCAAGGGTCATTTCTCAAGCCTTATTTTGTCTGCCCAAAGCTGGGTTTGTTCGATAAGATGATGGCGGTTCAAAGTAGTGTGTTGTCCTGATTGAAGTAGAGGTTTTCCCGCAACCCAAACATCAGAAACTTGATGACTATTAACAGCATAAACGAGCTGAGAAATGACATCGTAACAAGGTTGGCAATTGAGTTCATCAAAATCAATGGCAATTAAATCTGCTGATTTCCCTACTTCTATTGAACCAATGTCATTATCTAAATTTAATGCTTTGGCCGCATTGATTGTCGCCATTTCGAGTGCAATATGCGCTGGAACACTACTGGCGTCTTGTGAAACTGCTTTTGCTAATAAAGCACTTTGACGCATTTCTGCAAACATATCGACATCATTATTGGAGGCAACACCGTCAGTACCAATACTGACATTGATATTGTGTTCAATAAACTGTGAAACAGGAGCAAAGCCACTGGCTAATTTGAGGTTTGATTCAGGACAATGCGCTATATGGAGACCACTATCGGCACATAAGCGCATTTCATTATCGCTGACTTGAGTCATATGTACGGCGGTCAGTCTAGGAGACAAGATATTCAAACGATGTAATCGTTCGAGTGGACGAACACTAAAAGTCTCAAGGCTTTGTTGAATTTCGCCAGCGGTTTCATGAATATGCATATGAATCGGCACATCCATTTCTTCAGCATTGATCGCAATCGCTGATAAGGTATCATCTGATACGGTATAAGGCGCGTGTGGCGCATAAGATGTGGTAATGCGAGTGTGTTGGCGGTAATGATCGTGTAAAAGCTGGCCTTTATGGAGATAGTCTAGGGCATCCGAGGCATAGCCAGTGGGGAAGTCGATTATCACCATGCCTAAGTTTGCTCTTATTCCCGTGCGATCAACAGCGCGTGCCGTCGCTTCTGGAAAGAAGTACATATCATTAAAACAGGTTGTGCCTGAGCGAATCATTTCTGCTATGGCTAATTCACTTCCAGCCTCAACAAAACCATCACTTAACCAACGTTGTTCTGCGGGCCAAATATGATCATTTAACCATGTCATGAGTGGCAAATCATCAGCAAACCCACGAAATAAAGACATAGCTGCATGAGTATGATTATTGATTAAACCTGGCATCACACAATGTTGATCATGATGACGTATTGTATTGGCTTGATAATGATCGAAGACAGTATCAGCGGGCTGGATCGCAATGATAACCCCTTGTTGTATCACGATAGCATGATGCTCCAATACCGTATGACGAGGTATGACAGGAACAACCCATCGCGCTGTAATTATTAAATCAACCATTTCTACCATCATTGAATTATACCGTTATCAGCTTGTTCGCACAGGGCTTATCGAGAGAAAGTGAAAAAGACCGGAGAGATAGATTAGAATGTTAGGTTAAATCATATAATCAATATCATTGAACAGATGAATAAAGTGGAGGACTGACAAAATGAATAAAACAATATTAATAACAGGCAGTAACCGAGGTATCGGTTTGGAATTGTGTCGTCAATTACACGAGCGTGGAGAACATGTCATTGCAACTTGTCGACATGCTTCTGATGCATTGAAGGCATTAGGCGTTGAAATTATCGAAGACGTTGAAGTGAGTGATACTGAAAGCTTAGCGACACTGTCAAAGACGTTAGGCCATAGAAAACTTGATTGGTTGATTAACAATGCCGGTATTGCGGGAGGTTTAGGGTTAAACGATATTAATGTTGAAGCCATTGAAGATTTCAAACGCATGTATGAAGTGAACAGTTTAGGACCGTTATTAACCACGCACATGTTATTAAGCCATTTTACTCAAGGATCAAAAGTGGGCATTATCACCAGCAGAATGGGATCGATGGCGGACAATGATTCTGGCGGTAGTTATGCTTATCGGATGTCCAAAGCCGCTGTCAATGCGGCTGGGAAATCATTATCGATTGATTTAAAACCGCAAGGCATTGCTGTGGGCATACTTCACCCTGGGTATGTTCGTACCGATATGACAGGCCATAATGGCTTAATGGATACGGATGAATCAGCCAGAGGTTTGATTGCTAGAATGGATGAGCTGACTCTAGAGAACAGCGGATCTTTTTGGCACAGTAATGGTGAATTATTACCTTGGTAAAAAAGATAATCCCATCAAGCCGGTTGGCTTGATGGGATAGTTTTATTCGGTTTAGCTAAGGCGTCAATCGCATCCATTGTATGGAAAAAGACGTGGCCTTTCATCAAATGCTGCTCAATATTCATTTTATTTAGCTTATCCATCACTGGGCCTTTGACATCAGCAAGGTTTAATGTGATGCCTTGATGGTCGAGTAATTGAATAAAACTATGCAAAGCCTCGAAAGCCGTCGTATCGATATAACTGACCGATGAACACTTAATGATGACATGTTCCAATTCGGGCATGGCATCGACATGTTTGTTGATAAAGTTAGTGATATACGAAATATTGGCAAACGTAATATTCTCATCGATACGAAGTAACAATAAATTGGGCCAAGTGATGACAGAATGTCGTTCAATATTTTTAAATCGTTCGGTTGTACCTTCAACTAAGCCTACGACGGCAATATGCGGTGAGCTAGTACGGCGTAAATAAATAATAACCGTAACGATAACCCCTAACGCAATGCCTTCTTCAATACCTAAAATTAATACAGCAAGTAAAGTGATGATATGGGTAACGGCATCAGCGCGGTCATGATGGTAGGTTGTAATAATTTCACGCACTTTAATTAACGGCGCGATCGCAACCAAAATAATAGCGGCAAGCGTTGCTTTAGGGATATGGCTAAAATAAACCGTGAGTGAGATCAGCGAGAGTCCTAATAGAACCACAGCAATGATCATGGCTAATTGGGTTCTGGCACCGGCAGAGTAATTCACCATCGTACGACTAAAACCACCGGCTACTGACATACCGCCAGAAAATGCTGTTGCAATATTAGCGGCGCCTAAAGCAATCAATTCTTGATTGGTATCAATCTTCTCATTCCGGAAATTTGCTGTTACTAAAGCGATAGCCACACTTTCAACATAGGCAATGACAGCAATAAATAGAGCGCTAGGCAATAAGGCAATCCAATGGTCAAAACCTGAAAATAAAAAAGAAAACTCGAAGTGGGGTAGACCACTTGGAATTGCGCCAACAATAGCGACATGATGTTGATCTGATAAATGAAAACTGGTGACGAGTATCGTACCTAAAATAACCGATAACAGCGGCGCCGTTTTACTGATACCCGTGATAATCGTTTCAGGCCAGCCCCATCCTTTTAGTAAATAGGTTAACGGCTTAGACATGACGAGAATTAGCACTAAACTAATCACACCGATAAACAAAGCATATAAGTTTAAATGACTGATATGGCAGATTAAATCAGGGCCACATCCTTTATCGACACCAATCAAATGCGGTAGCTGACTAAAGATAATCAAGATAGCGGCGCCACTGGTAAAACCAGATAAAACTGGATGGCTAATAAATTTAACTAAGCCGCCCATATGAAAGGCAGACATTAGTAACAAAATTATTCCGCCTTCAAACGCAAGAATAATGGCATGTTCTGTCGGTGAGCCAAAAGCGGTCAGTTCGGGGGCCGATAAGGCACTGGCTATCATAATGGCCGCAATAGAAACAGGCCCAACCGATAAGGTACGACTTGTGCCTAAAAGAGCATAAATAAAAGGAGGAAGAACGCTCGCATAGAGTCCTACTTGAGCTGGGAGACCAGCTAAGATGGCGTAAGCTATCCCTTGTGGGACAAATAATATAGCAGTAATAATACCGGCAAATACATCACTCCCCAACATGTTTTTTGGGTAATGTCTAAGCCACTGCAAAATCGGAAAATAATGACGCATAATCAAATGCCAAATGCAGTGTATGAGTATTGAAATGAGAAGAGTCGGGTATAACCGCGTGTTATAAAGCGTAAAATCATCTTATCTTTTTACCACGTCTTTATCAAAAGACCAAGAAAACGGTCATTTTTTCGATATGAAAGTAGCCTATTATAGGCTTGTTAGGTATGGGTGAAACGAATAATTCCGCCTCTAAACATATCAGAGGCGGAACATATTAGTATTATCCTTGTTGGCTTTCAAGCCCACAATAGCGATTAGCCGGTACAGCTAAATCAATCAACTTAGGATAAGGTAAATTTAAGTTACCCATAATGTCGATAAATTCCGCTTTACTTTTGTTGGCGAGTCTTGGGTTACCAAGGCGCTCTTGGGCAATACTGCTAACATAGTGTCCTTTATAATCATGGCCAGGATAGACAAGTGTTTCGTCAGGTAAGGTAAAGAGCCGTTGAGTGATGCTGTCATATTGCTGACCGGCATCGCCGCCTTGAAAGTCAGTACGACCACAACCGCCAATTAATAATGTATCACCAGTAAAAACGCGATCACGCCACAAGAAACACATGCTACCTGCGGTATGACCAGGAGTGCTAATGGCTGTCACACTTTCATCTTCAGATAGAGTGAAAACTTCGCCATCTTGAATATGAATATCTGGATTTTCAGCGCCACATTGTGCACTAACGCCAATCTCACAACCCAGTTTTTCTTTCAACTGACCCGTTGCAGTGATGTGATCAGCATGAACATGTGTATCTAAAGCATATTTCAACGTCAAATCAAGACTTGCTAATAGCGCAATATAATCATCGACATCAGTATTTACCGGGTCAATCAACAGTGCATTGCGCGTCTTAGTGCAAGCAATAAGATAAGTATAGGTTGAACTGTCAGTATGAAAAAGTTGTTTAAATAGCATAATGGACTCCTAAATTTAATCTATTGCCTGCACTAAAAACGTCACGTTCAATCAACGGTAATCGTGATTGGTATCACCAACAGGTGTGGCAAAGGCATCGGAAATCACTTCCTCAATATTATCACCTGTTAGCGTCTGTAAGAATGCAATGATATCAGCAGATTCGTCTTCCGTTAATCCTAAAGGTTTAATTAAAGGAGATTGCGTGACATTAGCGAAACCACTTTCATTCTCTGGGTAACCGCCACGGTTATAATAGGCGATAACAGATTCTAAATCTATCATTGAACCGTTATGCATATAAGGTGCGGTTAAAGCGATATTACGCAATGATGATGTACGATATTTCCAACGATCATCAGGGTTTTGTGTCACTTCATAATAACCGATGTCACCTTTTTTCTGAGAGTATTCGTTAATCATCGACGTTTTAACATCAATGTAAATACCCGGTGCCACTAAAGTACGTTTGGTTTTAGGATCTTTACCCATCGCAATCTTGAAGCCAAGCCCCGTATTATGGAGTTTGTTATCTGTGAATAATGCTGTTTTCTCATCAATGGTGTGACAAGCAACACAGTTAGCTTTACCTGTGAATAATTCATAACCACGTTTAGCATTTTCAGAAATTGCATCTTCTTCTTTACCAAAATACCAACGGTCAAAAGGTGAGTTCCCAGAGACTAAGACACGTTCATAGCTTGAGATAGCTTGAGCTATAGTCATAATGTCTGCATCTCTACCATCGAATGCTTCTTCAAATAAACCATCATAATCTTTCAATGCACGCACTTTATCGATAACTTGACCGATCGATGTCATGCCCATTTTATCGTGACCGATTAAAGGTTCCCATACTTGGCGTTCAAGTAATGATTCTCGGCCATCTAAGAATAAGCGTTTTAAATAAGCAACGTTATACAGTGTTGGCGCGTTACGACGGTTAGTACGACCTTCGATACCGACGGCTTTTTCCATCTCATTGCTTGTAAAGCCTTGTTCAGCAATGTGACACATGGCACATGAGAATGTGTCATTTAAAGAAAGACGACGATCAAAGAAGAGTTTTTTACCTAACTCGATTTTAGCTTCGGTTACAGGATTATTTTCTGGAACCGGAATCTTAGGCAAACCAAGAGGTGGATTATCGATGACGCGAATAAGGTCTGATTTCTGACCTTGGCGTGCAGTAATCGCACGTGAGTCAGTTTTATAGTCAGATGAATGATAGCCAGCTTTACTATCACTGGCACCCGTACGAACACCGGTCATTGTTACTTCGTGTTCTACATATTCCACGCCTTCTTCTGGTTCAAGGGTGCCATCTTCAATCATTAATGTTTGCACATCATTTAACAAAATATCTGGGTGTAAGAAAGCAACACTATAGATATTTCTTATTTTGAGATTAGGGTCAATGAGATATACGCGCAAGATATGAGAGAAGTTCTCAGATTGCGAGCCGTCTTCATTCATTTGATTTTGAATGGTTTGGTTATAGTCACTCAAAATAGGCATTAACTTTTCAACTGATTCTGCAGTTAAATACGTTAATGGAATTTCTTTGGGTTTCATTTGAGACATGTCATGGCCTTCGTGCCCAGACATATCGTGTCCTTCATGACCAGACATATCATGGCCTTCATGTTGGCTATGGTCTTCACCTGCAATATTTCTTAATACTTCAGGTGTGTCATTTTTTGGATCAAAACTCATACTGATTAATTGCAACTTATCTGCAACTTCAGGAATTTTGGCGCCTTCAGATTGAATACGGTTGAAGACGAGATGAGATAATGGGCAACCATTCACATCTGTACAACGGGTATAAATAAAACTTAAAAAAGTATATTTACCTTTAAATAGATCATGGTAATTCACTTTCTCACCGTACATATTCAGCACAGTTGCATCTTTGGCATCACCAAAAGCAGGTAACTTATAACTGCCAGGTTTTGGTGCTGGGTAATCCAACTCACCATAACCTGGCGCTAAGAGTTCTACTTGTTGTGCCCGTTCTGAGGCCGGAATATCTTTATCTACTTCGGCGTGACTGATGCTAGTGGATAAGCCCATTAGCAGCAATGCGCGTAATGTCAAACCTCGATATGTCATTTTATACAAACTCCTAACTTTTCATTAACCTGATGATTCTGACCAAGCATAATAACATTATTTTAATGTAATACTTTGTTTTTGTACTGATTGGTCAGCTCGTCTACTATCTTATGACAAAAAGATTAAAGAGAAGTGCCTTAAAAAAGTAAAAAATGATTTTTTGCGGCGGCACCTCAGGGCGAAGAACGCGATGATGCAGCTTAATAGCTTATAGAGTTAAGCAATATGGATGGGGTATGGGAGTAGAAAGCGACTTATAAAGGTTGCTTACGATCAATGGTGTCTCTTGTTAAATGAGGCGCAATACATTGGATGAATGCATAGCTATAACTTCTTAAGTAACTGTCTTGTCGATAACCTAAATAGGTCGTGCTTTGCTCGAACAAATGACTGGCATCAATGACGCGCAGAGGTTTGTCTTTTTCTTCATTAAACGCCATTGAAGCAATGATTCCTATGCCCAATCCCATTTCGACATAGGTTTTGATGACATCAGTATCCGTTGCAGTGAAAATAATATTGGGAATTAACCCTTTTTCAGCAAAGGCTTTGTCTTGCACCATTCGCCCTGTAATGTCACGACTATATGTCACGATAGGGTATTCGCAAATGGTTTCTAAAGTTAAGTTGTCGACAGACAACAGAGGATGTCCTTCTGGCACAATAACGGAGCGATTCCACTCGTAACAGGGTAAGACAGTTAAACTTTTTGATTCAGGTATGCCTTCGGTTGCAATAGCGAGGTCTAATTCACCGGATTCAGCCATCTTGGTGATTTCCCCAGGTGTACCTTGCACCATA
This sequence comes from Piscirickettsiaceae bacterium, assembly GCA_024685975.1. GTDB lineage: Bacteria > Pseudomonadota > Gammaproteobacteria > Nitrosococcales > Methylophagaceae. The sequence goes on from JAIBDZ010000004.1 coordinate 16,643, forward strand.
TGGAGATGAATATTGGGGTAAAGCTTGATAAAAGTCGCAATCACTGGCGGCAAAGCATAGCGCGCTTGGGTATGTGTTGTGCCAATGGTTAAACTACCGGTATGTTCATCTCGGTTATCGGCGGCTAATTTATGAATATTATCAACATCAAGCAAGACCCGATTCGCCATGGCTAATACAGATTTCCCTACATCGGTTAAACCTGTCAGCCTTTTACCGTGGCGTTCAAATATTTTTAAGCCAAGCTCTTCTTCGAGCAATTGAACTTGATTACTCACGCCGGGTTGTGATGTATTAATGGCGAGCGCAGCTGCAGACACACTAAAATTGTGCCGTGCTATTTCTTGAACATAGACTAATTGGCGTAGCTGCATATAAGTTACCAAACCTAAAAATTTAATTCTATAGCACTAAAATAGATATTTCTATTAGTAGAAACTATAGTCTTTATACAGAAAATACGCTAAAAGCTTGTTTCCAAATAGCTAATTTGTTGCTAAAAGATAATGAGGCATGGGCGGGACTAGTTGATGGTAGCTGGGTTTTTGTGACGTGTGCGAAGTCAGAATATTCCGGCATACGTTTAAATAATGTCGCTGCCTTACCGCCATTAAAGACAATATATTGAATTGTCGGAAAGCGCTGCAATAAGCCTAAAATATCGTTATAAACAATGGAGTCTGTTTGAATTGCGCTATCTAAGCTGCCTTGGCGCTGGCAAGCTTGTAAAACATCCCAGACGGCAATGCCATTTTGTTGTAATTGTTGGCAACGCTCAAGATAATCTAAGGCAAGGTCAAACTGATAAATGTCAGCCATAATAGGCCAAAAAGCATTACGAGGATGCGCATAATATTGTTGTGAATACAATGACTTTACGCTTGGCATGGAGCCCAATACAAGACAGCGCGGCCGAGAACCAATGATAGCGGGGAACCCAGTCAAGCTTGGTGTCTCAATCATGATTATTGATATCGTTTTCCATGATGTTCTATCCAACCATCGACATGGCGGCCAGCGGGATCATGATGGGTCCAGTGAAGGATGCCGCCTTTTGCGTTCCATTCGTATTCACCATATAACGTTAAATCGTCACCTTGTGACAATGTCGATATTCGAGGGGCAAGATCGATATTATGAGCAACAAGTAATGTCAGTCCTGATGCGGTCTGCAAAATGAATTTTTGATGGCGATGGCCAGTGTTATCATCAGCGAGTAATTTTATAACAGTGCCTGATACATGCACTTGAACATCACTTAATTGCTGAGAAAAAGCACTATCAACACCATTGGTATCGACTGTTGAAGGTATAGTCTGAGCTTGTTCTGGCTCAAAATGGCTGGCGAAATAACCAACAATAATAAAAGCGATCAATAACAGAAAGCGCTGTTGTTGCCGACTGAGCTTCATCATATTGATTTCACCGCTTTGTTAGAAAATAAACATTAGATTTTGCTATTTTTGTTGAGTAAAAATCAAGTAATGCCAATTAGATCACTAAATAAAGTGCCATAACAATCAGAGCGGTAATATAATGTCACCTGAAAGTAAGACGATAAAATAATGATAAGGATGGCGAGAGAATGAATAGAGTTGTGGAGGGATAAATGGCAGTTTATGCCATAGGTGATATTCAAGGTTGTTATGACGAGTTGATGACATTGCTTGACCTGATTAAATTTGATCCTGCTAAAGATCAAGTTTGGCTGGCGGGCGATTTGATTAACCGTGGGCCAAAATCAGCTGAAGTATTACGCTTTGCACAATCCTTACCTAACAACGCCATTAAAACGGTCTTGGGTAATCATGAATTACATTTATTGGCCAATGCTTGTGGTGTGACTAAAAAAGCCCATTATTTAGATACGCTGTCGGGTATTCTCGATGCTCCTGATCGTGACGCTTTAATTGATTGGTTACGTCATCAGCCTTTATTGCATCATGATGCGCAATTAGGTTTTACGATGATCCATGCCGGGCTCCCACCTGAATGGACAATTAGTAAAGCCAAAAAACGGGCACAAGAAGTGGAAGCCATGTTGCAAAGCGACGATTGGGCTGACTACTTTCAACATATGTACGGTAATACACCCGAACGATGGACTAAAAAGTTAGAAGGGTGGGATAGACTGCGCTACATCACAAATTGTTTAACACGACTGCGTTATTGTCACAATGACGGCAGACTTGCATTAAAATTTAAAGGGCATCCGTCAGATAGCCCAGAAAATCAACTTCCTTGGTTTGATATGCCGAATAGAAAAACAAAAACAGAGCGTATTGTTTTTGGGCATTGGTCAACATTAGGCACAGGACAATATGGTAATGTCTTTTCGCTAGATAGTGGCGCTGTTTGGGGAGAAAAGCTCACAGCATTACGTCTTGATACCAAACCATATGAATGGTTTGAAATTGAAGCGGAAGACTGTAAGCAATATGCAAACTAATTTTTCTTGATACGAGAAAATGCCGAACTGGGCAAAAAAACGACAAACACAGTACAATACCTAATTTTTCATCGGGATAAATGAGCCATCATGAGTAATATCACAACCTTTTCGGGTGATTTTTCAGCGCAAGGTATGCGTATCGGTATTGTTGCTGGACGTTTTAATGACTTCATCGTCGATAATTTGATTTCTGGTGCTGTAGATTGCCTAACGCGACACGGTGCAAGTGAAAGTGATATTGCCATCGCACGTGTCCCAGGTGCAGTAGAAATTCCTTTAGCGGTACAACGTATGGCTAAAACAGAACGTTACGACGCCATTATTGCTTTAGGCGCTGTCATTCGTGGCGGGACTCCCCATTTTGATTTCGTTGCTGGCGAATGTTCAAAAGGTGTTGGCCAATTAAGCTTGCAATATGATATTCCAGTGTCATTTGGTGTTCTAACGGTTGATACAATCGAACAAGCGATCGAACGTGCAGGCACAAAAGCAGGTAATAAAGGCGCGGAAGCTGCGATGGGCACCATTGAGATGGTTAATGTGTTACGTCAAATTGAGAGCGCACAATAAATGTCATCAGCGTTACCTCGCTCTCATGCAAGAAGAGCTGCCGTTCAAGCGCTTTACCACGCTTTAGTGAACGAAGAGAAGTTGGTCTTAAAAGACACGCTTGATTTTGTCTCTGCTGAAAACTCAGAAAAAATGGACCAAAAATATTTTCTAGAATTAGTGCAAGGTGTGTCTGAAAATATGGCTGATTTGGATGTGGAATTATCACATGCCATCGACCGTTCATTATCTGCTGTCGATCCTGTTGAAAGTTCTGTATTGCGGTTGGCTGTATATGAGTTTAAGCACCGTCCAGACATTCCTTACCGAGTGATTTTAAATGAGGCGGTTGAACTAGCCAAAGCATTTGGCGGTGAAAAAGGACATAAATACGTCAATGGTGTGCTCGATAAAATGGGCGCGAAATTACGCGACGTTGAATACCAAGCCGTCAAAAATAAAAAAGCCAAAAAATAGTTGTGACCACAGATGTCTACGATATCTGAGTTTGAGCTGATCAAGCAGTACTTTGATGAAATAACGATTGCTAGCCACTTTGTTGAGTTAGGCATTGGTGACGATTGTGCTTTATTGCGTTGTCCAACAGATAAGCAGCTTGCGGTATCGGTTGATACATTGGTCGCTGGTGTTCACTTTTTTCCTGATGTTGCACCTGATCGCTTGGGTTATAAATGTCTGGCCGTCAATTTAAGTGACTTGGCTGCAATGGGGGCAACACCGGCTTGGTTTACTTTAGCCATCACTTTACCTGAAGCCAATGCCGGATGGCTTGCCAGTTTTACGCAAGGGTTGGCCGAAGCCGCTAAACGCTATGATATTCCTCTCGTTGGTGGCGATACGACCAAAGGGCCGTTGAGCATTACTATTCAAGTACATGGTTTTATTGAGCACGGTCAGGCTTTAAGAAGAGACCAAGCCAAAGTCGGTGATAGTATTTATGTTTCGGGTACGTTGGGTGATGCTGGCGCTGGGCTTGCTATCAAACAGTCTGAGGCCACGTCATTATCATCTGACCAAGATTATCTGATAGAGCGGTTAGAGTGCCCAACTCCTCGACTATCAATTGGACAAGACTTATTAGGTATAGCGAATGCGGCCATTGATATATCTGATGGTTTAATAGCTGACTTAGGTCATATCTTAACGGCAAGCAAAGTCGGAGCAGAACTGAAACTCGGGTCTTTGCCGATCAGTCCTGCATTATCGCGTTATGCTGACAGCGTCGACGTTCAATCTCAGTTTGCGCTCTATTCTGGCGATGATTATGAACTATGTTTTACGGTTTCTGCCGAAAAAACCGCTATGCTGAGTGATGACTTGTTAAAACAATGTCAGAAAGTTGGGCAGATCACATCAGGCCAAGGTGTTCGTCTTATGCAGCATGGCCAACCAATTGAACTTGAAGGACGTAGTTATGACCACTTCCAATAAAATGCCTAGTTTTAGTGACTTAATAAGGCGACCTGTGTGTTTTTTAGGGTTAGGATTTGGTTCTGGTCTAGCACCTAAAGCACCAGGTACATTTGGCACGCTGGCGGCGATTCCTATTTACCTACTCATGCAACCTTTATCATTAACCTATTATCTGATCATCACGATAGTTGCTTTTTTGGTCGGTATTGTGATTTGTCAGCAATCAGCGGATTGGTTAGGAAAAGATGATCCATCTGCAGTAGTCTGGGATGAAATAGTGGGTTATTTGATTACTATGATAGCGGCACCTGCAGGCTTATTATGGTTATTCATTGGTTTTGTATTATTCCGATTTTTTGATATCGCTAAACCATGGCCAGTGAATTGGGCTGATCAAAAACTGCATGGTGGTTTTGGCATTATGGTTGATGATGTGATTGCGGGCTTTATGGCGCTTGCCTGTATGCAGTTATTGCATTTTATTATCTAATGAATACACGATTGTGCGGATAGATCTGTTTCAGTCGCTTTTCTAGCCCTACCAGAAATAGACACAATTAAGCCTTTTTTTGTTTCAACGTTGGTTTGGTGACAAAATAGAAAGGTACCGTTTGAAGCACCAACAGCAATGCCATTAGGATGGTAAGCGATACGGGTTCTGGCACCAAAACTAAGGGTAATGTCGGGCAAGGTTTGTTGAGTTTGTATTATCGACTCGTTGGGATCAATATTATTATCTTCATCATTATCGACAAAAATAACCCAACCTAGATGCCATTGTTGGCTTTCATTCGTACAAGAAGCGGCATCACTACTTTGGCAAATCGTAACACGCTGTCGACGTTTAATGGCTTCGCTACGAGTGAGTGCTATTGCCGTCAATAAATGGTTATAATGCGTGGCGAGCCTATTCTCAACCATAACGGCACTCAAGCTAGGCAGCGAAATGGTGATGATAATGCTTAAAATAAAAAGGGTAATAATCAGTTCAAATAAGGTAAATCCTTTTACCTTGTCCATATCAATATCCTTATCAGTTGTATCAGCCTCCTGCTGATTTTGAATGTTTACTTATTGCCAACAATCACCTAATGCAGCGCCTGTTTGCCCCGTGTTAGTTAAAGTCATTGTTCCGCAGGGATCATTGGTTTGATCGCCTTGAGGTATAGATCTTAAAGTATAAGATGTTGCAGTTCGAGCTGGGTTAAAGTCGATCTGATAAAAAGCCGTATTAGTTCGAGGCGATTGAGTAAAAGGTAAAACGGCCGTTGTATAGTTACTATTTTCGGTAAAAGATCTTTCCATAAAGCTAGCTAATTCAACTAAGTCAGCTTGAGCATCTGCCCGTCGAGCCTTGCGGACACTATCTAGATAACTGGGGTAAGCAATAGCAGTTAAGATAGCAATGATGACAACGACAATCATGAGTTCTATTAAAGTGAAGCCTGCTGAACGTGCATAAAATCGTTTATTCATCTTCTGTCCAAATTTTTGTAATACGAGGCGTGGATTCACCAGTATCACTTTCAGTGTTAAAGTGAACTAACATGCCTTTTTCAAGAGTGGTATCTGATGAAGCCGTTAATAAGTATCGCGTGCCATTAATATTAATGTACTCTGCATTAGTATCAATATGAGTGATCTTGCCACTATTATCAAAGCGTGTATTTGTCACACTTTGTGCTTGATAATTGCTAGGTTCATATACAGTCATCGCATAACTAGGCATTACTATCATTATTAGTATGCTAAAAAATAATATTCTCATTACGTTTTCCTATCGTAGTTCTTTCCAAGTAAGGCGACCTGAATAATCTCCCCCGACACTTTCAAGTTCAACTTCTAAGGTACCTGTACTATTAGCATTGATCTTAATTTCTTGATCTGGGCTATTAGGATCATAGGTGACAGTCGGAGTAGAAATCATACCATCATCTGTTTTAACGCCGCTAACGGGCACACTGATAGTGATATCTGTACCGCTAGAGTCTGTATAAGTGACAGAAATATAATCATTTTCATCTATGATACCGTCATTGTTGGTATCAAAAGGAGACTCATCCAACCTTCCACCAGTAAGGTAATCTAACTCCATTAACCAACTTGTTCCACCGGCAACACATTGTGCTGTCGATGGTATTCTGGTTGCGAAGACAAATCGCCCCGAACGCAAAAGCGGGTTAACATCGACACGCTCACCCGTGGTGGGTAAATCGATATACCAGCCGCGGTAAGTGTCATAATCTACATCGTATTGGGATGTGATTCTGAATGTATTTGTTTCACCATTTTCAGTGACTGTTTCTTCAGCTAAAACGGTTTGTTCAACAAGATCGCTTCTTGTGGCTGTTGATGATGTGACGCCATCATCCCAGATGCCATAAAAAGATTGTACTGAGGAGGTGCCGATGTCACTTAACTCGACATATTTTCCTGTACCAACACCAATCATATAACCATCACCAGGTGATTTTGTTACCAAAGGAGCCGTTGTAATAGATTGCTGAGCTGCTGCGGTGAACAGTTTGGTCATATTACTAGCATTTGTCCAGCTATTCACCGTGCTTGAACTGACGTCAAACTTCCATAAGTTGCCTTCTAAGTCGCCCGCGTAAATGACATCGACATTGCCATCATTGTCGGTATCGTATGGCATGGGTGTGGCTAAACCATTTGGTGTAGTTGTACTGCCCACTCCGGTATCAATTTTTACATAATCGGTTGTACTTGCATCAACGGTCCATGTGCCATCGAGCCCTTTTTCTATAAATAAAATAAATAAAACGGCGTGACCAGTTGTACTGGCATGACCATCAGCTTCAGTATTGTTATAGCCATTACCAATAATGAGCGCCCATTCATCATTTGCCATTCGAGCGATTTGTGCTGACTGACCTGTAGCTGTTCGTCTGACAGGATCGAAAAAGGTATATCCTAAGTCAGCATCATCTTCGTCAGTAAACTCCCATAGAACGATATTAGCTGCATTGGCTTCATCAAAAACAGTAGAGTTCGGGCCGACAACAGAGCCGCCAGAAGTGGGACTGGTGATGTCGAGTGCATAGATACCTTGACCACCGGCACCAAGCCCACCGGCCAAGATTGTTTTCCAACCATTCACATCAGCGTCTGCAAAGGCTGGTGTTGTATCAACGAAATAGCGATGGGGTAGAGTTGAATTACCGTACCCAATTGCCGTTAGTTCATTTAAGTGTGGTGAGACAGATTTAGGGATGTAAGCTAATACCTCATCACCTTTACTGGATGCAGTGGACGCATCAAATCCATGCAGCATACCATCATTGGCACCGACATAAATAATAGGTTTTCGGCTTGATTTGCTTGATGCAAAAGCAGAATAACCGCTCATTATCACATCATTATATCCAGCTGAAGGTGGGCCGACATATGCTGGTGCTGAGTGGACAATATCACCAAGTTTGCCATTTCGGTCTGCCCGCAACAAAGCTGCTGATAAATTACCATCACCACCACGTAAGAAGTGGGTTCTATCTGCACCAATTCCGTCAGGGATTGCTGTGACAGGTTCAGTGTTAAGCATATCTTTTAAAGTGGTGTCTGTTTGCGCATTAATATTTGTCCACCTGAATGGCATACCATCATTTGTATCACGATTATAGGTGAGAATAACGCGGTCATCTTGGTCAATAGATTTTAATTCATCAGCGGCATCCCATTCATTGGTTAAGCTGATGCTACCTGAAGTTGAAATTGATCTTGCTAATAACTGTCCACTCCAGTCACCACTATTAAAACGAGCCTGATAAACAAGACTGTTTGCTGATAATGACGTTGAGTTCGTTGCCGCAGAAGATGAGGCACCTGTTTTTTCTAGAATGTCTGAGAAAATGGCATCAAAAGTGGCTTGAAGAGTGACTGGATCATCAGCAAGGTAAGCGGTATCTGTTCCGCCGGCTGAAGCGATACTATCTAATGCGGTAGGGTCTGTGCCAAAAGGCAAGGCAAAACCAATAGTATAGGTTTCAACATCAATAGCATGGAGCGCTTCTGCCGCGGTGGCTACTGCTGCAAGTGCTGTCGTTGGATTGGTTGTAACATTACCATTTTGATCGGTAGATGGTAGACCGTCAGTTAAGAGGGCAATAAAGTTTTTATCACAGGATTCAGGAACTGCACTGACGGGGCCGCCTTCATCAGAAGGTAATGCCGTATTGTCAAAATAATCTAGGGCGGTATAAAGCGTGCCTTCTAATGGTGTTAAACCTGCATTTTGTAATGGAAGAGTAGGATCTGTTGGACCATTAGTCACCCATTGTGATGGCGCTAGTTTAAGGTTGAGAGCGGCAGCTTGCGCCGCATCTAACTCTTCGATAGGTGTATGAAGGTAACCACGGCCTGGTGAGCTATTGGAAAACCAAGTACGACTGACCCAGTTCCATGTCAAAAATGTACCGAAATCGAGTAAGTTTTGAGCTAAATCACTATCTGTTGGTGAAAAAGCACCGCCAAAGGCGTAGCTGGTAAAGCCAGCATTTGTTTCGCTTGTAGAATTACCCCAATTGGGGACTGTATCGCTAGTAGTGAGTTTGTTTCTAAAGCAACGGTAACTATCCCAAGGGCCTGCTGGATAGGTTTCACTTCCATTATCAAAATCAGCGGTAGTAGTGTAGCAATAGCGATCGGATTGATTGGAAGATGCGTAGAACGGTAAGGCAATATTGTAATAAATAAAGTTACCTGGACTTGATAAATTCGGTGTACGGAAACGTTTCGTTGTTGAATCACGGTCGCCAGTATAACTTGGGTCATAATTGGCTGGATCAAAGCTCGCATCATAAGGCGAGTTATGTAAATGTCTTAACGACACTCCTGATTGCTGGTACGCCATTAACCCCATATTGATTTTACCGGTGTATTCGGTAATGAGATCGCTCACGGCATTTCGAGCTATTTCAGACTTACTGTTAGGATCAGTCCCACCAACAGCGGAACCATTTGCTGATTCGTCCATACTATTTGAGTTATCCATGATAACCAAAACATTGGCTTTTTGTTTGTTGGTTAAAAATAGCGGTGAGTGATGAATAATGAGTTCAGCGGCATGGGCGACAGCGTTGTATGATAACGCTGAAGCAATCAGTAAAGGTAAAATAATATGTTTGTTATTCATAGCGCTATTCCTACAAAATAGGTTATCGAGATGTCGCTTTATATGTTTCTTCTAAGATGGTCGTTGTGTTGACATCTGAACCATAGCCAACAGCGATAATGGTGAATAAAACGCTCGGCCCATCTTCACCGGGAGTTTGTACTTCTCGTGCTGAAATAAGGTATTCAGGTTGTTGAGCTACTTTTTCTAAGTCATCAACGCCGCTTGCACTACCGTACGATACCGTACGTGTCAGAGGTGCAGGATCATCAGCAATATTGATAGGAGCTAGACTATAACAATATCCTGCAGTGGTTGTGGTCGCACAGTCACCGTCTAAGTTAGAGAAGTTAATACCCCCAGCACCAACACTGATAAACTCTGCTTGAATAGCAGCTTCAATATCTGCTTCTGCATCACGTAATGCTGCTTCTGCAGCTTGGAATGAGAGATTTTTATCACGGTCATTTCCGACCATTTTTTCTTCTAAACCGGTGACACGCATTCCTGTGACGGCAATAAGCGTTAATAACACCAACATCACTAAACTAATAACTAGTGCAATACCCGATTCTTTTTTAATTGTTGTCATAACGGAGTCCTAATCTAATCGATTACGTAAACCAATCGTGGAAGTAAAGACACGCCGTATTCTGCGATCGGCGGTAACTAAATCATCGTCAAAAACGGGGTCGGTATAGACGCGGGGAGCTGAAATTAAATTGTCTTCTAAAGAACGCACAACAATGGCAACTCGTACACTGACGACGTTCCCCATATTGACTACATCATCGGCATCGCGATAGGTATTGGCTATTCCATCAGGGGTAGGATCAGTATCTTCGCCATAGAGAACTTGTAAATTTTCAACACCTTCGACCAGTTCTTGTCGATCGCCGCCATTGAGTGTTCTAAATAGGCTGGGCTCGCCACTGGTGCCGACATCAACGGAATAGGTGACAAATTTTAACGGGTATACAAAGGCTTCATCTTGTTTATAGGCTTTACTAAAGCTGCCATCACTATTACCAATATCCTGAACTGTTGCAGGCTCAACTTGGTGTTTTAGTTCAGTTGAGGAGTTATTCACATTTTGAAAAATATCGCCATTAAAGCAATCTGAAACCATCGCTAAGCTTTTATCCGTGAATAAGCCGTTATTTAAGACCACAAGATCAGCTGTTTTTGAGAGCATATCAGCAGCTAAAGAAACCGCATTATTAGCCACACCGCGTACAGTAATAGTATCAGCTGCGTCATTCACGTCAGCATTTGTGCCGTCTAATGGGACGGTAAAGTCATCATAAATGGTCACACCGCCGTTATCTGGATTGAGGTTACTGCTCAAATCGGCATATTGGTTTGCTTTCCTTTCAGTAGGTAAACAGCCCCAATAATCAGCCATGCGAATATCTTGGGTAAGAAAATGCATGGCAAAACGGCCATTTTCTTGTACACGCGATAAGTTATCTTGCACGCGATAATTTTCTTTACTGCTGGTAAAGAGCTGAATTAGGCCTCCGACTAAGAATAAACCGATGACAATCGCCACCATCAGTTCAATTAGGGATAAACCTTGTTGTTTTTTTAACATTGCGGTCATGGCAAAAAGTCCATTTGAAAGGTTCTCGCATTGCCATCACTGGTTTCAGTCCACGTCACGTTAATGGTGTATGTGCCGCTCGTTAAAGTGATGGCTCCTTGACCGCCGGGTAATGCTCGGTCTAAGGCTTGAGTCCATTCGATGACATCTGATCGGGCCATAGTGGCGGAATTACATCCAGCATCTCTACATGATGCGCTAGGTCCTACAGCTAATTCTGCTCCCGTCGCTGCGATTAAATAACTGGCGAGAGAACCTTGGTTGGCTCGCATTCTATCGGCCATATCATAGCTGAGCAGTGTGGCTTGCCCACGATAATAGGCACTGTTGTTATAATTTAAACTAGTGACTTGCATACCAGCCAAACCTAATAAACCTAAGCCTAAAATGAGCACGGTAATTAAGACTTCAAGTAACCCAAAGCCTTGTTGAGTATTGGGCGGGGTGACATGTTGATGCGTTATGGGCATGAGACGTCGCTACCTCCTTCTCCAGAACTTTCTTCCACGATGCCATTGTTATCGCTATCAATAGCTAAACGAGCGCGGCCGGTACTAGAAATAACAATACCTCTGGCATGGGTCTCGGGATTGTCACGGTCATCACAAAAAATAAAAGTATTATCGAGGCCTACACTACCGAGACCGTTTGCAGTGTAGGTCAATATATCTGAAGAAGAAGCTCGAATGGTGTTAGCGCCTGAAACGCCGCCATGGACAAGAAAAATCTCCTCGCCATCAACATTGCCATCACCATCAGAATCTAAAAAAGCGATCCAACCATTTTCCCAGTTACCACCACAAGCGGTATTATTAGCGCTTCTACAGAGTGTCGTATTATTATTCCTTTGAATAGCCTCACTTCGCGTTAAGGCAATACTGGCTTGTAACTCGTTCACTTGTGTCACCAAACGATTGTCTTGAATCATTGAGGTGAAGCTTGGCGCTGCGATGGCGGCCAAAATGCCGGCAATAAACAGCGTTATCATCAATTCGATGATAGTGAAGCCAGATTGTATCTGCGTTGTCGTCATCCGCTACTCAAAAAAGATAATTAGTCGATTCTGATAATAGGCCTTCTATTGTAAACTTGTAAAGTCATGCAAAAAGGAAGTGTGATACAGCTCACGCTTATGAAACAATTACTTATAGTGCTTGACCAAAGTTTTCTTGATAGCGTTCTTTGAATGTTTCCATCGAAAACTGGTGGTTTTGCGTGCCATGTTGCTCAATCTTGATTGCGCCCAGTAATGATGCGATACGGCCAGTGGTAGGCCAATCTTTGCCATGTAAAATACCATGAATAAGCCCCGCGCGATAAGCATCACCACAACCTGTTGGATCAACAACTTGTTGCGCTTTAGCACAAGGAATATGGTGTTGCTGACCCTTTGCGTAGATGTCCGACCCTTCGCTACCTCGGGTGATAATTAAGGCATCAACCAATTCTGCGGTTTGTTCTGCTGTTAAGCCTGTTCGGTCTTGGAATAATTGTGCTTCATAATCATTTAAAGCGATGTAAGTGGCTTGTTTGGCAAAGTTTAATAATTCCTCACCATTAAACATCGGTAAACCTTGGCCTGGATCGAAGATAAAAGGAATATTGGCATCGGCTAATTGTTGGGCGTGTTGCACCATTCCATCACGTCCATCAGGAGCAACAATCGCAACACGAATATCGTTGGCATCAGAGATAGGTGTTTCATGTGCCAAGTTCATCGCGCCAGGGTGAAATGCGGTGATTTGATTATCATCTAAATCGGTTGTAATAAAGGCTTGGGCCGTGAAATGACCTTGTTTGGTGTGGACGTGCTGGCGGGAGATATGATGTTTGTCCATCCAATCTGCATAACTACCAAAATCAGCACCGACCGCGCCCATTGGAACGGGTTCATCACCGAGTAATGTTAAGTTATAAGCGATATTTCCAGCACATCCACCGAATTCACGACGCATTTCAGGCACTAAAAAGGCGACATTGAGCATATGCACTTTGTCAGACAAAATATGATTTTTAAACTGATCTGGAAAGACCATGATGGTGTCATAAGCAAAAGAGCCGCAAATAAGTGCTGACATAGCGTTATCCTTGTTGTTCGATGTTAAGGCGTTGATGGGATGCTGTGATGGTGAGTTTGCCATCAAGAAAAGCGCGTAATTGGTGACCAATTAATTCATTTCGCCAGCCTTGTAATAAAGAAACTGAGTCATCTCCACTGACAACACGTTCGATATCTTTTCTTGAGGCGACGGCACTTGGGGCAATATCTTGTTCATGACAAAACTGACGTAATAAGGCCATCATCGCATCAACAATGGCATCTTGCTGAGGCGTCAATAATGTCGGTTTTTTGATGGTTGGCCAGAGAGCCCGGTCGATTGTTTTGGCTTTGGCAATCACGTCTAATAAGTGTTGGCCATGGCGTTCGATTGTGCCTGGCTCCAATCCTCTTATTTGCGTGAGCTTATTGGTCGCAGATGGCGAAAGGCGAGCTAAATCAAGCAAAACTTCGTCTTTTAAAATCCAGCGTCTTGGCCGGTTAGTTTTTAAGGCACGTTGTTCCCGCCAAATGGCCAATTGTTGCAAAATAACCAATGCCGGCCCTTTTAATCTGCCTGCACCTTTGATTTTTTTCCAAATATCATTGAGTGAAGGTTCATAGGTATCAGTATTGCTTAAGGTATTAAAATCTTCTTGCAACCAAGATAAACGTTGCTTTTCATTGAGTTGCTTTAGCAGCAGATGATAAACATCACGCAGATAACGGACATCATCGGCAGCATAGTCAATTTGGCCAGCATCGAGTGGGCGCTGTGACCAATCTGTTCGAGAATGGGCTTTTTCAAGCTCTACATCAAGGCTTTGTTTGACTAAATTACCGTAACCAATTTGATCGCCATAACCTAAAACGGAGGCAGCGATTTGGGTATCAAATAGATTTGCAGGTAATTTACCTGTGAGCAAATAGAGCAATTCGAGATCTTGGCGTGCCGCGTGAAAGACGAGGGTGACATCTGGACGGTAAAAAATATCAATTAGTGGGTTTAAGTCTTCCAGCGCTATAGGATCAATACAAGCGATGTGATCGGCGGTAGCGACTTGGATTAAGCACAATTGAGGGTAATAGGTTTTTTCTCTTAAAAACTCAGTATCAACAGCGAGCCAAGGGCTGTCAGCAATAGCGTCACAAAAGGTCGTTAACGCAGAGGTATCATCAATAAATTGGACTGTCATAAAAATACAAAGCTAGAAAAACCACCAGTATAGCGGCTTTTATAATGTGATCCGAATTTGATTAATCAGTGAGTGAGTAGGGATTGCACTTGTTCAGAATGAAATGGCCAAAATAAGGTGCGTCCATCAGGCAATAACAATACAGGAATATGTTCGCCATAACGCTGCATTAGCTCCGGATCAGATTGGATATCAATATAATTGAGCTCATGCGGCGTGATCGTGAGTGAAGTTATCATGTCATGTGCGATGTCGCATAAATGGCAATCAGGTTTGCCATAGAGTGTGATAATACTCATTGCTCTAATAATCTAGGCATCAGCTCAACAAAATTACAGGGACGATGACGCACATCTAATTGATCTTTTAAAATATCATCCCAACCGGTTTTGCAGGCACCAGATGAACCCGGTAAACAGAAAATGAACGTACCATTCGCCACCCCCGCAATTGCGCGCGACTGCACAGTAGACGTTCGAATCGTGTCATAAGAAATTTGGCGAAATAATTCTCCAAAACCAACGATCGTTTTATCAAATAAAACTTCAGCCGCTTCTGGCGTGCCATCTCTTCCTGTTAACCCTGTACCACCTGTAGTGATAATAGTTTGGATATCATCATCTGCAATCCATTGCGAAAGTTGGGCTCGAATGGCATATTTATCATCACGTACGATGGTTTGTTCGGTCACATGATGACCGCTTGCTTGCGCACGTTCTTTAAGAACTTTTCCAGAGGTATCATCCTCTATAGTACGTGTGTCTGATATAGTCAGTAGCGCGATATTAACCGGAATGAATTGACGTTCCATAATGAAAAGTACTCTATAAATTGTGTAATAAATAAAAGTATAATCGAATTTAAGCCTAAGGTTTAATGCATTTAAGGGGAAAAAAGATGAAAAAAGCACTTATTGTGGCGTTAGTTAGTGCCAGTTTAACCGCGTGTGCCACCGATGACCCAAATCAACGAGCTAAAATTGGGGCTGTGGTCGGAGCCGTTGCCGGTGCCGCCTTAGGCCATTCGGTCGAAAATAATAAAACAGGTTTATTAGTCGGGGCCGTAGCGGGGGCAGCAGCAGGTGCCGGTGCCGGTCATTATATGGATAACCAGCAACAAGAAATGGAAGCAGCCCTTGCCGCAGAGCGCGCAAATAATGCTTTAGAAATTGAACGTTTGCAAAATGAAACATTAAAAATTGATATCTCAAGTGAAGTCTCTTTTGACTTTGGCAGTGCCGCATTAAAGTCAGCCTTTACGCCAACCCTACAAAAAGTCGCAGAAATATTACAACGCTATCCGAGCACCGTAATACATGTGGTTGGACATACGGATAGTGTTGGTTCCGAAAGTTATAATATGACTTTATCGCAAAATCGAGCCCAATCTGTTGTAGGCTATTTCGCATCTAGAGGAGTCGCTCAAAATCGTTTAGTCGCTGTAGGGCGAGGTGAAGCGGAACCAAGAGCAACTAATGAAACCGAAGCTGGTCGTCAGCTTAATCGTCGAGTAGAAATATATGTCAAACCCATCATCGAGGGGCAAGAATCAAACGCATACCAAACGCCGTAAACCGACAAAAAGCGCTCAACAAGATAAACATTTTATCTTTGGTTTACATGCAATACAGGCAGCATTATCGCTGCCTGTAACGCGTGTTACTGAGCTTTGGCTGGCGGATGAGCGTGATGATACGCGTATAGAAGCAATAGAATCAGCGGCACAACAACACGGCATACCAATCCATAAAGTTAGCCAACAAGCGTTGAGCGATATGATGCCTGATGTGAGTCATCAAGGTGGTATTGCCAAATGCAAACCGATACCAGAATATAAAGAAACGGATCTATTAGATTTAATTAATCAACTAATTGATAAAGATATTCCGCCCTTTTTGTTGATCTTAGATGGCGTACAGGATCCACATAATTTAGGTGCATGTCTCCGTACGGCAGAAGCGGCGGGTGCACATGCTGTGATTGCCCCAAAGGATCGTGCGGCAGGCCTGACGCCGACAGCCATCAAAATTGCCAGTGGTTCAGCTGAACGCGTGCCGTTTATCGCCGTCACAAATTTAGCGCGGTTATTGCGAGAATTAAAACAAAATGGCATTTGGTTAATTGGCACATCAGGCTATACCGATACGACGTTATATGATGCCAAATTAACAGGACCATTGGCGATCATTTTAGGTGCGGAAGGCAAAGGTATTCGTCGTTTAACGCAAGAACACTGTGACCAAGTGGTTTCAATTCCTATGCAAGGTGAAGCCGAGAGCTTAAATGTATCTGTTGCGTCAGGTGTGTGTCTGTTTGAAGCATCACGTCAAAGAGGCTTGTTAAAAGAGGGGTAATTGTCGTAAAATGTCTGATTACTCAAAAGTTTTTGAGTAATCCTCCTTGCCCGTTCATTGTGAGTCGGGCTGTATTAAACCGTAAGGAGCTCCAATGAGACATTACGAAATTGTGTTTCTGGTCCACCCTGATCAGAGCGAACAAGTACCTGCGATGATTGAAAAATATCGTCAGGTTTTCACCAGTGAAGGTGGTCAAGTTCACCGTCTAGAAGACTGGGGTCGTCGCCAACTGGCTTACCCTATCAACAAAGTGCACAAAGCGCATTATGTATTGATGAACGTGGAATGCGAAGTTGCTCAACTTGAAGAAGTGACAACTGCTTTCCGTTTCAATGATGCCGTCATTCGCCACCTTGTTGTCAACATGGATGGTGCTGTCACAGAAGCATCTCCTATGATGCGTAAAGATGATGATGACAAACCACAACGTAACTCTGACGCTGCAGGAGCATAACCATGGCACGATTCTTTAGACGTAGAAGATTTTGTCGTTTCACAGCCGAAGGCGTGAAGCAAATCGATTATAAAGATGTTAATTTGTTAAAAAATTACATCACCGAAACAGGTAAAATTGTACCAAGTCGTATTACAGGTACAAAAGCACGTTACCAACGTCAGCTATCTACTTGCGTAAAACGCGCTCGTTTTTTAGCACTTATTCCTTACTGCGATATGCATAAATAAGGATTGAGTTAACACCAATTTATTGAATAAAGGTTAACGATAGTCATGCTCCAAGGGCTTGCAAAACAAGCGATGCAAGGGCGTTGGCAAGCGACAATATTAATTGTGGCGATGTCGTTAATCGCAATCGCTATACTTCCGGTAAATTATTTAGCTAGTGGCTTAATTGCCTTAGTGACATTACGCGCCGGGCCGAAAGAAGGGCTGTTGATCATAATGATGTCAACAGTCTTATATGCTTTAGTCGTCACAGTGTTACTGAATCAAGCTGTGATGACAGGGGTGATCTTAATATCAAGTTGGTTACCGGTTTACGGAATGACATTGATATTGGGCTATACCCGGTCATTAATGCTGAGTTTATTAATCGCTGCAGGCGTCGGTGTTGCGATGGTCGTGTTGACGTTCATCGTATTGCCAGATCCTGCGTTGTGGTGGCAAAACATGTTGTCGCCCTTAATGTCGATGTTAGTGGCTCAGCCAGATTGGCAAATGAGTGAAGCAGATACGCAACAATTTGTAACCATGATGTCAACGATTATGACGGGGTTAATGGTGACAGGTTTGTTTACTAATGCAGTCTTAGGTCTATTGTTAGGCCGAGCATGGCAAGCAAATTTGTATAATCCAGGCGGGTTTGCAGAAGAGTTTTTGCAGCTTCGCTTAGGACAAGTGCCAGCATTGCTCACAGCGCTATTATTGGTTGTGTCGATGGTACCGAATCTAGAGTTGGTATTGGTACAAAATGTGTTGTTAGTCTTGTTGGCATTATTTGCACTACAAGGCTTAGCGGTTGTACATGCGATTGTAAGATATCGCAAGATGCATAAAGCATGGCTGATTATTATGTATATTTTGTTGTTGATAACAATGCCACAAATGGTGTTCTTGTTAGCAATAATTGGTGTTTTGGAACAATGGTTTAATTTTCGTCGACGTTCTATGGAACGTGACAACTGACTTTAAAACGCAGTAAACAGCTGCGAACGAGGGTAGAACAATGCAAGTGATATTGCTAGAGAAAATGCAAAAGCTAGGTGATTTAGGTGATGAAGTCACAGTTAAATCTGGCTTTGGGCGTAATTTCTTAGTCCCAACAGGTAAAGCATTACCTGCGAATAAGAAAAATAGAGAAGTATTTGAAGGTCGTCGTGCTGAATTAGAAGCTGCGGCAGCAAAATTATTATCTGAAGCTGAGCAACGCAAAGCTAAATTAGTGTCTGCTGGTGATGTGAACATCATGGCTAATGCTGGTATCGAAGGAAAACTTTTCGGTTCAGTTGGCGCTACTGAAATTGCTGAAACATTGAATGCAGCGGGTGCAGATATTGAGCGTAATGAAGTACGTTTACCAACAGGTGCATTACGCCATACTGGTGAATACGATATTGATATCCAGTTGCACTCAGATGTTGTGGTCACGGTTAAAGTGAACATTACATCAGAAGCTCAACTTCAAGCACAAGCTGAAGCTGCAGAAGCTGAAAAAGCAAGAGCTGCTGCAATGGAAGAAGCTGAAGCCATTGCGAAAGCGCAAGAAGAAGAGTAAAAGGTTTGAACTATGGTTTGAGTCGCAGCTTGTCTGCGACTCACTATAGTGTTGTATTATTAAAATACAGGCAGTGTTATGCTGCTGAAGAATATGACGTCTTAACAACTTTTGGTGAGCTGCAGTGGAAGATTTAAGTTATCTTGATACCTATAAAGATACGGCCACAGAGGCGCTGAAAGTCCCCCCTCATTCGATAGAAGCTGAGCAAGCAGTGCTTGGTGGCCTTATGCTGGATAATGAAAGCTGGGAAAAAACAGCTGATTTATTAGTTGACCATGATTTCTATCGACGTGATCATCAATTGATATTCCGTGCTATCGCAGATCTGTTTGAACAGTCTCAACCTGTAGATGTGATTACTTTAGCGGAATATCACGATAAACGTGGCGAACTCGAACAAGTTGGTGAACTTGCTTATCTTGGTACGTTAGCCAGAAACACCCCTAGTGCAGCGAATATTGTGGCTTACGCTACGATCGTGCGTGAGCGATCGATCTTGCGTCAGTTGATTACTGTCGGGACTTCTATTTCTAATATTGCTTTTAACCCAGAAGGGCGTAGCAGTGAGGAAATGCTCGATCAAGTCGAAAGTCAAGTATTTGAAATTGCAGAAAAAGGCGCAAAGCGTTCTGGTGGTTTCATTCAAGTCAAAGAGGTGTTAAGTAAAGTTGTCGATAGAATTGATACTTTATTTGAACAAGATAGCCCCATTACAGGCTTGTCTACGGGCTTTTCAGACTTCGATGAACAAACATCAGGCCTACAACCCGCTGATTTGATTATCGTGGCGGGTCGACCCTCAATGGGTAAAACAACTTTTGCCATGAACTTGGCAGAAAATGCAGCTATCAAAAGTAAAGAGCCGGTGGCGGTTTTTAGTATGGAGATGCCCGCGGATTCGTTAGCGATGCGGATGTTATCGTCTTTAGGCCAGATTGACCAGCATCGTCTTCGAACAGGTCGACTCAATGATGATGATTGGCCAAGGCTGACATCAGCCATCGCATTATTAAACGAAGCGCCACTGTTTATTGATGATACGCCTGCTTTATCGCCAACAGAATTACGTGCACGTGCAAGACGCTTGAAACGTGAGCATGGGCTGAGCCTTATCGTCATTGACTATATTCAATTAATGCAATCAAATGCTGGCGGTGGTGAGAATAGAGCAACAGAAATTTCTGAGATTTCTCGGTCTTTAAAAGCCTTAGGTAAAGAGCTTGAAGTGCCGGTCATTGCGTTATCACAGTTAAACCGAAGTCTTGAGCAACGTCCCAATAAACGTCCTATCATGTCAGATTTACGTGAATCAGGTGCGATCGAGCAAGATGCGGATTTGATTGTCTTTATTTATCGAGATGAGGTCTATAACGAAGACTCTCCCGATAAAGGAAAAGCCGAAATTATTATTGGTAAACAACGTAACGGCCCTATTGGAACGGTTGCATTGACCTTCCAAGGAAAATATACCCGTTTCGAGAATTTTGCCGTTAATCATTATGACGATTATGGTGATGAATAACGGTGATAAGTTATCCTCGTGCAACGATTAACCTTTCGGCACTAAAACATAACTTTGCACGGGTCAAAACCCTAGCACCAAAAGCCAAGGTTATGTCAGTGATCAAAGCAAATGCTTATGGTCATGGTGCGATTGAAGCAGCACAAGCATTACATGATAGTGATGCTTTTGCCGTCGCAAGGTTAGCCGAAGGCATTCAATTAAGACAAGCAGGCATTAAGCATACCATTGTCCTATTAGAAGGTATTCATTCACAGGTACAATGCCAATTAGCCGCACATTGGCAGTTATCTCCCGTTGTTCATACTGTAGAGCAGCTTAAATTTATCCAGTGCTTACAACAACCATTGCCATCTTGTTGGATAATGGTTGAAACGGGCATGCATCGTTTAGGCATACCAACTGAACAAGTCGAGCACACATACCAACAATTACAGCAGAGTGGAAAAATAGCAGGTGAAATTGGCTTGATGACCCATTTTGCTAACGCTGATACACCACAAGATAATCGAAATCAGCAACAACTAGCGTGTATTCAAAACCTTGGTATTAGTTCTACCGCGCCTGTGAGCATGGCAAATTCTGCAGCAATCTGTGCGATTGCTGAGAGTCATCAGCAATGGGTCAGACCCGGCATCATGTTATATGGTGCTTCTCCTTTTGATGACATCACCGCAGCAGAGTTAGACTTGAAACCGGTGATGACGGTGACCGCTCAGCTGATTGCCATTGAAGTCGTTACAATGGGCGATCAAATTGGCTATGGTGGCACATGGCAGGCAGAAACAGACAAACGAGTAGGCACAGTTAATATTGGGTATGGCGATGGTTATAATCGCTTATTATCAAATGTTGGTCAGGTGGCGATTGCAGGTAAAATCGTCCCCGTATTGGGCCGCGTGTCTATGGATATGATTTGTATTGATTTATCCGCAGTCGAAACGGCGCAGGTCGGGCAAGAAGTTGAGCTTTGGGGGCAACAGATTGCAATTAATACTGTGGCAGAGAAAATTAATACCATCCCATACGAATTATTATGCCAACTTAACCAACGCGTGGTGAGGGATTATCATGGCTAAAGTGAAACGTATCTATAGCTGCAAGGAATGCGGTACACAAACACCACAATGGGCTGGACGCTGTAGTGATTGTGGTGCTTGGAACAGTTTAGAAGAAGCTGTGCAAACGTCAAGTTCACCAACAAGCCAAGCGGCCATCAGTCGCCATACAGGTTATGCTGGCCAACAAAAAGCCGAAGTACAAGCATTAAAAAATGTGACATCAGAACGTGCCGTTCGTTGGTCTACGGGCTTGCCCGAATTAGATCGTGTTTTAGGCGGTGGCCTTGTGACGGGATCCGTCGTGTTATTGGGTGGCGATCCTGGCATTGGTAAGTCAACTTTACTATTACAAGCCATGGCCTCAATGGCAGAAAGAAGTGGTGTGAGTCCGCTTTATATCAGTGGTGAAGAGTCATTACAGCAAATTCGTTTACGTGCGGAACGCTTGCAATTAGAACAAGCGCCACTGGATTTATTGGCAGAAACGCATGCAGAACAAATGATTGCAACTGCAGGGCAATTAAAACCACAAGTGATGGTTATTGACTCGATTCAAACGGTGTTTACTGAGTTATTGCAATCAGCCCCTGGTACGGTGGCTCAAGTGAGAGAGAGTGCAGCGCAGTTAGTCCGCTTTGCTAAATCGAGTGGCACGACGATGATTTTAGTGGGTCATGTGACTAAACAGGGTGCGTTGGCCGGCCCTCGAGTATTAGAACATATGGTCGATACCGTTCTGTATTTTGAAGGTGATACCTCAACTCGTTTTCGTATTTTGCGTGCAGTGAAGAATCGTTTCGGCGCTGTGAATGAGCTCGGTGTCTTTGGTATGACTGAGCTTGGCTTGAAAGAAGTGAGCAACCCTTCGGCAATATTTCTATCGCGAGGCGATGATGCGTTAGCCGGCAGTGTTGTGACGGTAATTCGAGAAGGCAGTCGCCCGATGTTAGTCGAAGTACAAGCGCTCGTTGATGACAGTCCTTTAGGCAACCCACGTCGCGTATCAGTCGGCTTAGAGCAAAATAGGTTGGCAATGTTATTGGCGATTTTACATCGTCATGGTGGTATTGCTTGCAGCGATCAGGATGTTTTTATCAACGTTGTGGGTGGCGTTAAATTGAATGAAACTGGGGCTGACTTGGCAGTATTGTTAGCTGTTTTATCAAGTTTAAGAAATAAACCCATAGCGCAAGAAATGATTATTTTTGGTGAAGTTGGTTTAACAGGGGAAATTCGACCTGTTCAAGCAGGAGAGGAGCGGATTAGGGACGCCATGAAACATGGATTTAAACAGGCGATTGTGCCAAAAGCGAATGCGCCTAGAAAACCATTGAAAGGGATTAAAGTTATCGCCGTGCAACACCTATCTGAAGCCTTGTCTGCGATAAAAGATCAATGATCGATTAAGGCCGATAGTTCTCGTTCTAACATGGTGTCATTGCCTAAATTTAATGAGATGAGCCGGCGTAAGTGGATCATGCTATCTAAATCTAATTGTTGGCAGGAGAAACCAATATGATGTTCATCAATATGCGCGGTGAGGCATTGCATTTTAATGGTGATATCTGAGGCATCAAGTGAGATATCGATATTAAATGGGCTGCCTTTTTTGGCTTGCCAATTTTCTGGTTTGATGATTAATAAGCCATTTAAAGAGATATCGACAACAGGACTATGAAGGTGTAAATCACCTGATGGCGTGTAAATATGGGCATCAGCATCAAAAGGAATACGACTAAAGCGGCGTTTCTCAGGATAAGAAGTAGAGGTCATGACATACTCCGTGATAGATTATTTTCGATAATAACACTGATTGATAGGAAATAAACAATGTTGTGGGTAAAAGCGTTTCACATTATGGCGGTAATCACATGGTTTGCAGCGATGTTTTACCTGCCAAGACTCTTTGTTTATCATGCCATGTGCGATGATGAAGCGGGCAATGAGCGTTTTAAAATCATGGAAAGAAAACTCTATCGTGGCATTATGACACCAAGCGCTATTGTGGCATTAGTGCTCGGTATTTGGTTGATAACGTATTACCCCATGGCAGCGCTGGCCACCATGGGATGGTTGCATGTGAAGCTTGTCTTAGTCTTGTTACTTTTTGCCTATCACGGCGTTTGTGGACGAATGGTGACCACTTTCGCACAGGATAAAAATCAACGTTCACATGTTTTTTACCGTTGGTTTAATGAATTTCCTGTGCTTATTTTGATTGCCGTTGTCATCTTGGCAGTCGTGAAGCCCTTTTAATCTAAGTATTCAAAGATCTTCACAACACGTTGCACGCCAGCGGCTCTTGATGCTACTGAGACGGCATTAGCGGCTTCCGCTCGCGTGACTAGACCCATCAAATAAACGGTGCCGTTTTCAGTGACGACTTTAATATACAGTGGATCTACGCCTTCTTTAGCCGTGAGCTTCGCCAAGACTTTTGATGTGATCCAAGTATCACTACTGCGTGAAGGAATACCACTGGGTGCGGCAATTAATAGTTCATTATGAATGCTGCGTACTTTGGGAATAGTGCGAACACGATCATAGACTTTTTGTTTTAATTCTTCAGTTAATGTTTCGCCAGACAATAACACGGTACCGTTATAGCTGGTGACATTGATATGGCTTTGGTCGTAAATCTCTTTATCTTGATACAGGGCATTAGCGGCTTTTAATTCAATCCCCTGATCATCAATAATCGTCCCCGTTGTCCGTCTATCATAAGCGACGCTAGCGCCAGCCGCAGCCCCCGTGATGACTGCCGTTGCACAACCTTGTAGCAACAATAAAGGAAGTAGAAAGAGAAGGGTAAATTTTGATTTAACCATTATCGTGTCCTGAGTGAAGAGAGGAAGAGATTATTACTATTATCATTGCTGATGACAACAGTTAGTCAAGCTGAAAGGCGTTTTGTATCCATTGAATGTCGATTTTACCCTTTGAAGGCGACAAAGCCATGACATCAAAGCGACAAACAGGCAGAACAGAAGTCGATTGTTGTAAATAATAGTGAGCGGTTTTGATGAGCTTTTGTTGCTTACTGGGGGTGACACTAGCTAAAGCGCCGCCAAAACGTTGTGATTGTCGATAACGCACTTCAACAAAAACCAATGTGGTGTCATCTTGCATGATTAGATCAATTTCTCCAGCTTTACAGGCAAAATTGCGTTTTAAACACATCAAGCCATGTTGAACTAAATAATCATGTGCTAATTGTTCGGCATCATCGCCAATTATTTTGCTCACTATCGATTCCTTCGGGAGCTTGTAGCCATTGAATTTGGCTATCATTAAACTGCCCCCAATCCAGAAGGCGGTGAATATAACCTGCTTCATCAATAGATAATAATCCTGTTGCACCTTGATAATGTAACTGACTATCTTGGCGAAGACGATTTAACTCTGTTGATAAACGGTAAGCATCTGTTCCTAGCGCGTATAAACGTAAAAAACGTCCAAGGCCTTGTTCACTATCCCGTGTCAGCGTGTTGTAGGCAAAATCACTTTGGGCGCTACTCGGGAAAGCCCAAGGAATATCGGCAATAAAGACACCATTTAAATCAATATCTTGTTTATTTTGTTGGCCAGAGTATGCGTGAGACGTTGTGACGATAGGCACACGCCCAGAACGGTGATATTTAAGTTGTGGTGTTAATTGACGTGCTTTATTGGGACGCGCAACCATAAAAATCATATCAATGTCTTGACGACGACGAGGTTCAAATTCTAGTGATGATTTGACGACGCGACGGACATCTTGATAACGGTTTTCGCTATTCGTGATGCCGAGTAATGGTTTAATGACAAGGCTAAAATCGTTATCAACCTCTTGGTAAATGGCTTGATTGATTATGACGCCGCCTAAACGGGTCCATTCACCAATAAAAGCTTGCCGAATACGGTGTCCCCAACTGGCGTCAGGGGCGAGGACAACGGAGCGGCGATAACCTTGAGCCCAAGCATGTTGTGCTGCCGAAATGGCATCTTGTTCGGGTGCAAGGCCAAATTGGTATAAATTATTTTTGTGGAGCTGCTCTGTACTTTGATTCAGCGCCAGCACTGGCACAGGCAAAGTATTTTGACGCGATAAAATATCAATTGCGGCCTTATCTAAAGGTCCTATAACAAGATCAGCTGATAAACTCACTGCTTGTTGGTAAGCTTGTTCGATATTACTAAAGCCAGATTCATGCTCTGTTTGGACAGCAATAGAATGTAATTGAACGGAGCTGTTTTCAGCATAATGGGCAGCAAAGATACCTTGTTTTATGGCTTCTGCCGCGGCTAAATACGGACCACTATCGGGCAATAAAATGGCGATATGTTGAAGCTCGGCAGGTAAAACGCTGCCGATATCTAAATCTTGTTGGTAGACTTCCGGCAATGCAGGATGATTAGGGTAACTGCGTTTCCAATCATCGAAGGCGACGACTAAGACATCTGGTCGGTCTTGGTAAGCTTGGACAAGATACGCTAAGGCAAACCAGCCGCTATCAACAGCAGGAGGCATACCAGGGTTAAATAAATCAAGGGCATTCGGTGATAACTGCGTTAAGGCATGCCAAAGCTTATGTTGATTGTCTAATCGTTCTTGTTCAGGAAGTAATGAATCTAATGCGATATGTTGCTGGGCTTGTTCTAACCAATTATTCATCGCTTGATAAGCGTGTAAGCGTGAACGATACAATTGTCTTTGTTGTGCCGCGGTCAATTGCTGTGCTTGGTAAGGAGACAACACATCAAGAGCATGACTAGGATTGACCGCTTGAATGGCGATATTCGCTTCTAAGATAGCGATATCAAACCCCATCGAAAAATCAGTTTGGCTACGGTCAATTTTGGCTAAATTGGCACGAGCTTGCTCAGCATCACCAAGTTGCCAATATGCAGAGGCTGCTTGAATGTAAAATCGTGCCCGATGTTGGCCGCCAGTGGATTCGGCTAAATCTTCATATTGACGTGCTGCACTATCATAATCGCCAGCTTGAGCTGCAACTCGCGCCTTCGACTCAGCTTCAATGTCAGGAAGGGTCAATGGGCTGATAGACTGACATGCGCTTAACACTAGCGACAACGCCATGACCGAGACCAAATAAAATCGCGATAGCATCATATAAAATCAATTAGATAAAAATATTCTAAAACATCTTACCTGTTCGCGTATATTACGACTACAACAGAATCTAAAATAATAGCAAAACATCATGGATAAACCAGCAGCACAACTCTATATTGTCGCGACTCCGATTGGTAATCTATCGGATATTAGTCAAAGGGCTATCGAGATATTGACCTCGGTGGATTTGATCGCAGCGGAAGATACCCGTCATAGTGGCCGTCTTTTGCAACATATTGGTGTGGCGACGCCGACGATTTCATTACATGAACATAATGAGCAACAACGTAGCGAAGCTTTGCTGACCCGACTGCAGCAAGGGGAGTCGATAGCGTTAATTAGTGATGCGGGCACGCCATTGATCAGTGATCCCGGTTATCGCTTAGTATCTTTAATGAAACAACACCATATTAATGTGGTTCCGATTCCGGGAAGTTGCGCGTTAATTACCGCATTATCAGCATCGGGTCTGGCTTCAGATAAATTCAGTTTTGAAGGTTTTCTACCGGCGAAATTGGTGGCACGTCAACAAGCCATCCAAGCATTACAGCATGAAACACGAACCATGATTTTTTATGAAAGTCCGAAAAGATTAATGGCTTGCTTACAAGATATGGCTGCTATTTTGGGTGAGGATAGGCAAGCTTGTTTAGCCCGAGAACTAACAAAACTGCATGAGACCATTGAGACCAAACCTTTGAATGAACTGATCTCATGGGTCGAGCAAGATAGTAATCAACAACGAGGAGAGTGTGTTGTATTGGTAGAAGGTAATGCCAATCCCTTACCGGCACATCAATTACAAACAGAACAGATCTTGACATTATTGCTAGCAGAATTACCGGTTAAAAAAGCCGCTGCCATTACAGCAAAACTAACCGATATCAGCAAAAATGACGCTTATGACTTGGCGTTGGATCTGCAAAAAAATAGTTAAAACAATGGGGTACTTGTTTATTTAAGTTTTTGTACTTAAGTACAATAGACAAGATGACCCATAGGCGAGATAATCCAAACCATATTCACAGTTTATGACATGCCAAGCTTGATGTGAATCAAGTACGGAAAGCTTCAGGTCTCTTATTTTAGAGATGGCTGGGTTGCATTTTTTCCTAAAGGGACTCCATATGAAAAAACAAATGCAACTTTTACTTGCTTTTACAGGTATGTTAACAGCCTCAACCGCTTTTGCTGCCAATCAAGCAGCGGCTACATTAACGTTTTTTGATCAACGTGGCCTGATTGAAAACAGTGCTTCAAGTACAGCTAATATTACGAGTGTTATCTATAGCTTAGGTACTGCTGATGCAGGCATTGCAACATGGGATACTGGTGCAGCCGGTGGTGTAGCCAGTGATTTTTTAAGCGATAGTCGTTATTTCCAGACAGTCACATGGAACGGCTTAAATATTGCCGCGGGTGATACATTTAATTTTGGTACTCTAGATATTGATCTCATTACTAGCTTATCGCCGTTATCAGTCACCGGGAGTGTGCTTGACGAAGTGGGTACATCACTGGCGAACGCCACATTAAGCCTATTATGGAGTGATGGTGGTTCAACGACAGTCAGTCTGGTAGAGCAAGCATGGAGAGACACGCAATATTTAAGTTTTGCTACTCAAACTTCTGCGGTACCCGTACCTGCTGCCTTATTTATGTTTGCTCCAGCTTTATTAGGATTGATGGGGTATCGTCGTAAATTGGCAAAATAAGATTTGTTATAAACACATTAACTTTGCTTTAAAGGGCCGTAATAAATGCGTTTTATTACGGCTTTTTTATTTGCATGACAAATAAAAATAATAGATAAACAGCAAAGATAACAATAACACTTTATACTAACGGCCTGAGATGGCCAGACAATCGCGCTGTTGCAATAAGTAGCAGTGAGGAAAGTCCGGGCTCCAACGGGCAAGGTGCCAGATAACTTCTGGGAGGCGCGAGCCTACGGCTAGTGCAACAGAAAGGATACCGCCGGATCTAATTCGGTAAGGGTGAAAGGGTGCGGTAAGAGCGCACCGCGCTTTTGGTAACAAAAGTGGCATGGTAAACCCCACCTGGAGCAAGACCAAATAGAAGAGCAGTGTGCTTGCACACAGATACGGCCCGTATCGTTCTTGGGTAGGTTGCTTGAGGCAGATGGCGACATCTGTCCCAGATGAATGATTGTTCTCGACAGAACCCGGCTTATCGGCCATCTCACCACTTAATGACACCAAAGAAATAAACCACACCAGTACCAAAGTACAATACTGCCCCAAGACAGTTAATGCTATGGTATGTGAAGGAAAGATAGCCAAACTTAATGTGAATTAAGGACGGAAAGTGACAGACCTTATCTTTGACAAGTGGCTGCATTGCTTTTTTATAACAACATTAATGAGAGACATAATGCGTTTATTGAGTCGGACTATTAAAACAATTGGTACCATCGTCTTTGCTGCGAGCATGACATATTCAGCTAATATTTCAGCGGCAACAGCCCCTGTTCCGAGTATCGTAATATCTGGTGGCGAGATAACGGGCATTAACAATGTTAACGTGACAGGTTATGGTTTGTTCGATATGACGTTTAATAGTCTTTATCAAAACACGCTATATGACCAAAATTTTGCAAATAATGCTAATAGAGCTGCTTTCGATGTGATTCACACGGGTGCTCTGGCAAATACTCTTATCGATTTCCAAGCCGAGCCAGTTACAGGATGCGGTATTGGAGCTTCGGCGACTGGGCAGTATGGGCGTTGTGATTGGTTTACGGCTGTTACTGAGCTTGCTCCGGGTATTCTTTATCAAGGTAATACTGTTAGAAATTACTCACAGCCACGAGGTAATGATGAAATAATAGAGTATTATGTCGCATTGAATCAGCCTGTAGATGGGCTGACTTTTGTCGATTGGACTCCGAGTCAACACATTAGCGAAGTGCCTGTGCCAGCTGCGGCGATATTGTTTGCGCCAGCTTTATTCGGTTTTTTAGGGTTTAGACGTAAAATCCGTAACTGATAATAGCTAGACTAAGTATTTGATATAAAAAAGCCGCGATAAATTTTATCGCGGCTTTTTTATTATGCGAAAAATCGTTTACTTAAGCTGATTTGGCTTTTTTACGAAATCCCATTAACCCCAATAAGGCGGGTCCAAATAACCATACTGCAGCAGGTAATGGCACTGCATTGGGAGGAGTGACAACCGGGCCGCTACCCACATCAATTAAGCTGCCATCAATGCCTTGAGAAAAATCATAAAACTGGAAGCTATCATCTAATTTTTCCAATTCGAAAGAGAGTGTTTCTAAAGCAAGTAGGCTATTAAATAAAGTGCTTAATGTTCCTGCATCATTTGAGAAAAACCAACCCGTGTCAAGAAGGTTGTTTCTAAAGCCACCGCCACTAAGACCTCCCGCTGCTTCGACACCTAAGGCAGTTGTGTTTTGGGCTTCGACATCAGACCAGTTACCAAAATCGATACCATTGATTAAGAGATTGTTATCGTCTTCATCAAAATTCCCACTGGCGTTATCACCATCATAGAGTGAGAGACGAAATGAGGCTTCGGCAATACCGCCACCAAGCGCATCGGTAACAGAGGTGCCCCAGCCTACTTGAGAGCCAATATCAACATTAGTGACCCCTGATACATTACCAGAAAATAAGCTGCTGGCGGATAATTGAGACATAACACGTGCGCCATTTGTACCCACTAAATCAACAACAATACCACCAACGGCAGTCACGCCTGGAATAACAGCGCCTTTGCTGGTTAACGATGTTTCGGTAAAGGTGCTAGCGGATACGCTAGTAGCAGAAAAGAGTAGAGCTGCAGCTCCGATTAATACGTTTTTTTTCATAACATTTCCTTGAGTGAAAATGCAGCCCAGCCATCTTAATTTTTATCTAAAGACCTGAAGCTTTCCGTATTTGGTTCACACCAAAGTTGGCAAAAAATAAATATAAATTAATAGCAGTAGTCTTTAACTATGCTTGTTCACGTTATCAAAATCCGGTGTCTAATTCTATTGTACTTAGGTACTAATTTTAAAAGAAAAAAGGCGTAAACCTGGATGGGAAAGGGCATTTAAAAGTGAGTTTTGCTGATTTTTATAACGATAAAATCGCTTTTCCGCGTTTATCGTCATCACGTGACAAATTACGTAGAAACGACAGTGATAGAACCGACTTGTTTTTAAGATTACATGCTAGCGCTTAATGATGAGAAGTTACTTTAACTTCTACCTGCACTTTTTTGATAAAAAAGTAGTCCCTTCCTGTTCGGAGTAGTCTGTCTTTCCTTTATGAGGTGATATCAGCTAAGTCATTGTCCTTAAAAGAGGATTTTGTTTATTTTGATGCTTGACACGCTTAATGGGCACTCATATAGTGTCGGAAAGTGGGTAAAAGTGGATCAAAGTGGATCAATAATGATTTTGACGAGGGTGTGACATTTAATGTTTCGTGGCGTAGCAAAATTTAATCTGGATGCAAAAGGGAGAATGGCGATTCCAGCCAAGTTCCGTAAGCTTCTGGACGTCTGTTGCGAAGGACGAATTGTTATCACGATTGATCATGCCGAACATTGTTTGCAAATGTATACCCAAGATGAATGGGAAGTTGTTGAACAAAAACTCATTAGTTTACCAAGTATGGATCCGAAAGTCCGTCAGTTAAAAAGATTGTTAATGGGTAATGCGACCGAATGCGAGATGGATAAAAATGGTCGCGTTTTATTACCTGCCAAGTTACGTGACTATGCCAACTTAGAAAAAGAAGCGGTGATGACTGGGCAAGGGAATAAATTTGAAATCTGGAATGAGCAAGCCTGGGATAGCTTAATGAATGAACCGGTTGATATGAGTTTTGATGAGGGCATGCCAACCGCCCTACAAGATTTGTCGATCTAAGCGCTCATGACGACGATGACACATATTCCTGTCTTATTAAATGAGGCAGTGACGGCTTTATCTATTCAACCTGATGGTTGTTATATCGATGGCACATTTGGTCGTGGTGGCCATAGCAAAGCAATTTTGGCGGCATTGTCTGATAACGGAACACTGTTGGGACTGGATAGAGATCCAGAAGCGATAAAAGTCGGTCAACAGCTGGCACAAGAAGATAAGCGGTTTACGATTGAGCAATGTGCTTTTTCGACATTATCTCAAGTCATCAACGAGCGGTTTTGGCAGGGGAAAGTGAATGGCATATTATTGGATATTGGTGTCTCATCTCCTCAACTCGACCAGGCTGAGCGCGGGTTTAGTTTTCAATATGACGGCCCCTTGGACATGCGAATGAATCCTGAACAAGGTCAAAGCGCAGCACAATGGCTAGCGACAGCCGAGATGACGGATATTGAATACGTTCTAAAAAACTATGGCGAAGAGCGTTTTGCAAAACGCATTGCACGCGCCATTGTCGAAACACGCGACGAAACCCCAATTACAACCACCAAACAATTGGCTACCTTAATTGATAAAGCTAGCCCGTTTCGTGAAAAACATAAACATCCCGCCACACGATCTTTTCAAGCTATACGAATCTATATTAATAATGAATTAGGCGAATTAACCGAAGCCTTGCAACAAGCGCTGGATAGCCTTGCTATTGGTGGTCGTTTGGTTGTGATCAGCTTCCATTCTTTAGAAGACCGTATCGTTAAACGTTTTTTTAGAGAGCAAGCAAAAGGGGATGATCTGCCGTCGCATTTTCCTGTGACCGCAGATCAATTAAACCCAACCATTAAATTAATTGGTAAAGCCGTTAAAGCAGGTGAAGAAGAATTAAAAGTCAATCCACGTGCCCGTAGTGCTGTGTTGAGAGTTGTGGAGAAACTAGCATGACTTTGACGCGTTTAATGACATTGATAAGCGAACATATGGCGGTGATCTTAATGATTATCGCTATTGTGATATCGGCAATGGCAGTGGTCTATAGCAAACATCAAAGCCGTGTTGAGTTTGTTGCGTTGCAAAAGTTAGAGCGCCAAAGGGACAATTTAAATGAAGAGTGGGAACGATTATTAATTGAACAAAGCACTTGGGCAAGACCTGATCATATTGAAAAGCGTGCAAAACTTGATTTAAAAATGGCGGTGCCAACAGCCGACCAAATAAGGGTGATTCAACCATGAGTCGCCGTAAATCAATACAAACAGTAGCCGTCTGGCGACTGAATGTTGTCCGTATCGCTTTTGTCAGTATTGTGGTGGCTCTTGGATGGCGGCTTGCCGATATCCAAGTATTGAATCCTGATTTCTTGCGAGATCAAGGTGACGCGAGACATGTTAGAAAAGTCCCTGTTGCAGCCCATCGCGGCATGATCCTTGACCGTCGTGGTGAACCATTAGCGATCAGTACACCGGTACATTCAGTTTGGGTCAATCCTCAAGAGTTTGATCTCAAATCAAATGATGTTGCACAACTGAGCAAAGTGCTGGGTTTAAATAGCAGGAAAATCAAACAAAAAATCAGTAAACACCAACATCGTGAATTTTTGTATTTAAAACGTCGTGTTGCCCCAGAAGTTGCTAATCAAGTGATGCAATTACAGATTGCTGGCGTGGCTTTACAGCGTGAATACAAACGCTATTATCCCGCCGGTGAAGTCACTTCACATATTGTCGGATTTACCAGTGTAGATGATGCAGGCCAAGAAGGGCTTGAGTTAATGCATGACGATGTCTTAACGGGTGTGCCAGGCTTGAAGCGAATGTATCGTGATAGCCGAGGAAATTATGTCGAAGGTGGCGAGCAATTACTGCCAACCAAAGATGGGCAAAATATTCAGTTAAGTATCGATTTACGTTTGCAGTATGTGACCTATCAAGCTTTAAAAGAAGCGGTCACACGTCATCATGCCAGATCGGGCGCGGCAGTGATTCTCGATACACAAACCGGCGAAGTATTGGCGATGGTGAATCAACCTTCATTTAATCCTAATAATCGACGCGGCCTTAAACCAAGTGATTTTAGAAATCGTGCGGTTACCGATTTATTTGAACCAGGCTCAACAGTCAAACCATTCACGATGGCTAGTGGGTTAAAGTCAGGAAAATTTAAAGCATCATCAGTGATTGATACTCGTCCTGGCACGCTTAAAGTGGGTGGTCATACCATCAAAGATCATCGTAATTATGGTCAAATTGATATGGCAACATTACTTAAGAAATCGAGTAATGTTGGTGCAAGTAAAATGGCATTAGCGTTAAAGCCAAGTCAATTATGGCAAGATTTTGCTGCATTTGGGTTAGGAGAAGCGACAGGTGCTTACTTCCCAGGTGAAGCCATGGGCAGCATGCCTGATCCTCAAAGTTGGCGAGAATTAGATCGTGCCACCTTGGCCTACGGTTATGGTTTAGCGTCGTCCGCACTACAATTAGCGCGAGGGTATATGGTGTTGGCCAATGGCGGCATATTGCAACCTGTTACCTTTTTAAAGACAGACGAAGCGCCTCAAGGGCGTCGTGTTTATTCACGAGATGTCATGAAACAAGTCGTATCGATGATGGAAGGCGTTGTCTCTGAACAAGGCACAGCAAAACTGGCTGCAGTCGATAATTATCGTGTAGCAGGTAAAACTGGAACCGCTAAAAAAGCGCGTGCTGGTGGTTATGCTGAAAAAAGTTATCAATCTGTTTTTGCTGGCATTATTCCAGCAACAGCACCAAGGTTAGCGATGGTGGTCATGGTCGATGATCCACAAGGCGATGCTTATTATGGTGGCGTGGTTGCAGCCCCCGTATTTTCCAAAGTCATGACTGATGCCATGCGTTTATTGAATATTGCGCCGGATGATATAAAACAACCAGTATTGCAGGTGGCACATCATGATTGAAAAACATCATATGCCAGTGTCTGAACTGTTAGCCGGAATGGTAAAAGACCCAAGCCAATTGGTTGATATAGCGCCATCAGCGATCACAATGGATAGTCGTTCGGTCATCGAAGGCGGTCTATTTTTAGCCACGGCTAAAGATCGTGTACAGCGACAAACACATATTGAACAAGCCATTGCCTCCGGTGCGAGTGTTATCGTGATTGATAAGGCAAGCCCATTATTAAATGAGATTGATGTAACGTTGATCACATTAAGTACTTTAGATAGTCGTATAAGTGAAATAGCCAGTCGGTTTTACCGTCACCCATCATTAGCGTTGACGATTATCGCAGTGACAGGCACCAATGGAAAAACATCAGTCAGCCAGTTTATTGCCCAAAGTCTAGCGTATTTGCAACAACCTTGTGGCGTCATCGGCACATTGGGTGTTGGTACTTTAGATGAACTGACCTCTACTGGTATGACAACACCTGATCCCGTCAGTATTCAAGCGGCATTAGCTGATTTTTACCATCGTGGCATTAAAACCGTTGTGATAGAGGCTTCTTCACATGCTTTACAGCAAGATAGATTGGCTCATATTGCGATCGATATTGCCGTATTAACGAATCTAAGTCGTGATCACCTTGATTATCACCGCACTATGACAGAATACGCGGCTGCAAAACGCCGTTTGTTTGAGTTTAATAGTGTCAAAACTAAGGTCATTAATGGTCAAGATGCATTCGGGCAACAGCTATTACAAAATGCGGCCAATGATGCTGCAATCACGACGCTAAGTTATGGCATGCAAACACAAGCAGATATTAAGGCAAGTGATTGTTTAGCGTCGAATGACGGACTCGCTTTTACATTGCACCAAGGCCAGCAATCAGCGGACATCAAGTCGTCTTTATTAGGTGAATTTAATATCGCCAATCTATTAGCAACGGCAGCGAGTTTATCCGCATTAGATTATCCCTTTGAGCAAATCAGTGAAGCAATAATGCAATGTCATGCCGTTGAAGGACGAATGCAACATTATGGCGGCGGCAAGAAGACAACCGTTGTCATTGATTTTGCCCATACGTCAGATGCATTAATGCAAGTCTTGAAGACATTGAGAAATCACATCACAGAGCCAGCTAAATTATGGTGCGTCTTTGGTTGTGGTGGTGATCGCGATCAAGGTAAACGCCCATTAATGGGACAAGTGGTCGAACAATATGCAGATCGAGTCATTATCACAGCAGATAATCCACGTAGCGAAAAAAATGAAGAGATTGTCGCCGCAATTTTGTCTGGCATGACTCAGCCTGAATTGGCGCAGATAAATCATGATAGAGCTGAAGCGATTCAATTTGCGATTCAACATGCTAAGCAGCAAGATATTGTGTTGGTCGCGGGCAAAGGCCATGAAGATTATCAAGATATCAACGGTGTAAAACACGCCTTTAGCGATAAAACGGTTGTGCTTGAAGCATTACAAGCATCGAACGATGCAGGGTTAGCGCAAGAGGTAACGCGATGACATTATCCATACAACAAGCCGCTGCCTTATTACATTGTGCTATTTCCAGTGCAGAAACGGGGGTAATTACCGGTGCTGCGATAGATAGTCGCAAAGTGAAAAAAGGCGATATGTTTGTTGCTATCAAAGGCGAACAAGTGGATGGCCATGATTACCTTGCACAAGCACGAGAAGCCGGTGCCGTTGTTGCCTTAGTCGAGCATGAACAAGCCGATAGTTTGCCACAATTAGTGGTCGATGATGTCGTTGACGCTTTTGGCATTTTGGCAGCATTTTGGCGCCAACAAAGCCAATGCAAAGTCATTGCCGTCACTGGAAGTAACGGTAAAACAACGGTCAAAGAAATGTTGGCCTCAATTTTGTCGCAACATCATGACACGATCGCAACACAAGGTAATTTGAATAATCATCTTGGTGTGCCATTAACATTATTTCGTCTACAAGCTGAAACACGCTATGCCGTCATTGAAATGGGCGCAAACCATCCTGGTGATATCGCTTATTTAGTGAAGATGACGCAACCTGACGTGGCTATTATCAATAATGTCGGGCCAGCTCATATAGAAGGTTTTGGTAGTTTAGAAGGCGTTGCCAAAGCAAAAGGAGAAATCTTTTCTCATCTGGCAGAAAATGGCGTCGGTATAACTAACGCAGATATGCCTTATCAATCTATTTGGCAGACATATTTAAGTGATAAACGAAAAATCACTTTTGGCCTACAAGATAATGCGGACATTACAGCAACAGATTGCCAATCTCATGTTACGGCAAATCATTTTATGGTTGAACTTGACGGCGTGTTTCATTATGTCAGTTTGCCTTTACCGGGCCAGCACAATATTGCAAATGCATTAGCGGCTATTGCAGGTTGTCATGCATTGATGTTGCCAGCAGCTGAGATCGTCAGCGGGTTAGCCGCAATGCAAAGTGCGCCACATCGTCTACAAATAAGACAAGGTGTGCATCAATCGACCTTGATTGATGATAGTTACAATGCCAATCCAGCCTCGTATCAACAAGCTTTAGCAACATTAAATACCTTTCCAGGCCAGCATTGGCTGGTGTTGGGCGATTTTGGTGAATTAGGACATTCTAGAACCGTTATTCATAAAGAGTTGGGCAAACAAGCAAAAGCTGCACATGTTGATCGTTTATTCACAATTGGTATTGACAGTGAGTTGGCAGCACACACATTTGGACAAGGTGCAACGCATTACCAAGAGATGACACAACTCGTAGAAGTATTAAAAGCAGAGCTAACAGAAGAAGTGACCTGTTTAATCAAAGGCTCTCGTTTTATGCATTTAGACCAGTTAGCAGACCAACTTGTTAAAGAGGATGCACACTGATGTTAATGTATTTAGCCGATTATTTAAGCCAATATAACAGCGGTTTTAATGTTTTCCAATATTTGACATTACGTTCGATTTTGGGTGTGTTAACAGCGTTAGGTATTGCCTTATTGGTTGGCCCAAGCATGATTAGACGACTCAGCTTTAAACAGATTGGTCAGGTCGTGCGTGAAGATGGCCCTAAGTCGCATTTAAGCAAATCGGGCACACCGACCATGGGCGGGGCGTTGATTCTGGTTGCCATCGCCATCAGTACTCTACTTTGGGCAGATTTATCTAATCGCTATGTTTGGGTTGTATTATTGGTCACATTGGCATTTGGTGTGGTTGGTTTTATCGATGATTATATCAAGCTAGTCAGACAAGATCCTAAGGGGTTGTTAAGCCGATATAAATATTTCTGGCAATCAGTGATCGGTGCTGCTGCAGCCATTTTCTTATATGTGACAGCCACTATTCCTGCAGAAACAGAACTGATTATTCCATTTTTCAAAGACGTGATTATTCCACTCGGTGCATGGTATATGTTGTTGGCTTATTTGGTGATTGTGGGGAGTAGTAATGCGGTTAATTTAACCGATGGCCTCGATGGTCTGGCCATTATGCCAACAGTGATGGTGGCAGGTGCATTAGGTTTATTTAGTTATCTAACAGGGCATTCTGAATTTGCACGTTACCTATCAATTCCTTACATTCCAGGTGCTGGTGAACTAACCGTCTTTTGTGCGGCATTAGTGGGATCAGGGTTAGGGTTTTTATGGTTTAACACCTACCCAGCTCAGGTCTTTATGGGAGATGTTGGCGCGTTGGCGTTGGGTGCCGCTTTAGGCGCTGTTGCCGTATTGGTAAGACAAGAGTTGGTGTTAGTGATAATGGGTGGTGTCTTTGTTATTGAAACATTATCAGTGGTATTACAGGTGGCGTCTTATAAATTACGTGGCCGTCGTGTTTTCTTGATGGCACCGATTCATCATCATTATGAATTAAAAGGATGGCCAGAGCCTCGGATTATCGTGCGCTTTTGGATTATTACTGTCTTTTTGGTCTTAATTGGCTTAGCAACGTTGAAAATCCGATGATGACAAATAAACAAACCATCGCCCAGACTTACCTCATTATTGGCCTCGGTCAAACAGGGTTATCTTGCGCGCGTTTATTAATCGAAAAAGGCCATATTGTTGCTGTCATGGATACGCGTGATCAGCCGCCTGCCTTAGCTACATTGCAAAACGAATTACCAGAAGTATTAGTCCATACCGGTGGTTTATCACTTGATTGGATGTTAAAAAGTGATGTGATTGTGTTAAGCCCCGGTGTCGATCCGAGACTGCCAGAAATTAAAGCAGCAAAACAACATGGCGTTGATATGGTGGGTGATATTGAATTATTTGCTCGTTATGTTAAAAAGCCGATTATTGCGATCACTGGCTCTAATGGCAAAAGTACTGTCACGACAATGGTAGCTGAAATGGCTACTATGTCAGGAAAAGCCATTCAAGTTGGCGGTAATCTTGGCACGCCCGCTTTAGAACTCATCACAACACCAGAACCTGATTTCTATATTTTAGAGCTATCGAGTTTTCAATTAGAAACCGTTAGTACATTAAATGCCCATGCAGCCGTAGTGTTAAATATCAGTCCTGATCATTTGGACAGGTATGATGACGAACAGCAATATCAACAAGCCAAAGCTAAGGTTTATGCTGGCACCGGGACGATGGTCGTGAATAAAGATGATCACGTCGTGAATAGCTGGGTTGAATCAGATCGCCCTCATATTCACTTTACCATGCAGCAGCCTGCTGAAAATGAGTTTGGTTTAATCGACAACGATGGCAAAACGTATTTGGCTTATGGTGAACAAACATTATTGGATATCGAACAACTTCGAGTCACAGGTAGCCACAATGTGGCCAATGCATTAGCTGCGTTAGCTGTTGGTCAAGCGATGGATTTATCGATGACAGCAATGTTAACAGCATTAGTGGCTTATCAAGGTTTACCACATCGTTGCCAATTAGTTGCAACACAAAATAATATTCGTTGGGTCAATGATTCTAAGGCAACTAATGTGGGGGCATGTATTGCCGCAATAGAAGGCTTAGCTGAGACTAAGAATATTATTTTGATTGCTGGTGGTGTTGCCAAAGATCAAGATTTTGCTAGTTTAACGAAGGTATTAAGCCAATACGTTAAAACTACAATTTTGATGGGGCAAGATGCGCATCAATTAGCTGAGATCATGCCATCAGATGTGACGGCTGTCGTCGTTCAATCAATGAACGATGCAGTGAAACAGGCGAATGATTATGCTCAGAGTGGCGACATTGTCTTATTGTCACCGGCATGTGCAAGCTTTGATATGTTTAAACATTATATCGACCGCGGTGAACAATTTATGTCTGCCGTGAAGGCGGTGATTTAATGGCTAAAGCACTCGATTATTACCAATTTGATCGAAGCTTGTTAATCGCGGTGTCGGCGTTATTGATCATTGGATTAATCATGGTCGGTTCAGCGTCCATTTCGATCGCTGATGGTAAGTTTGAACAACCACTTTATTATTTTATGCGTCAACTGGTTTTTGCAATAGCAGGATTAGGTTTAGCGGCATTAATATTGACTGTAAGGTTAGATGTTTGGCGTCAATTAGCGCCAATTTTATTAATGATTGGGGTAGGTTTGTTGATATTAGTGTTGATTCCTGGGATAGGGCGGGAAGTCAACGGTAGTCGGCGATGGTTGCCATTAGGGCCGGTGAATATTCAAGTGGCAGAGATGATTAAATTATTTTCAATTATCTATATTGCGGATTATTTACATCGTCATCATGATCAACTACATAACTCGTTCTTTAAAGTATTTGGGCCGTTGGTATTGCTCGGTGTGGCCGCTTTATTACTATTAATGCAACCTGATATGGGTTCCGTGGTCGTCATTTTATCGACTGTGTTAGCGATGCTGTTTCTAGGCGGATCACGTTTAGATGTTTTTGCGGCTTTGATGACTGTATTTGCTGGTTTATTTGCCATGTTGGTGTGGTTAGCACCATATCGCTTACAACGACTTCAAACGTTTATGGATCCATGGCAAGACCCATTTGGCAGTGGTTTTCAGTTAACTCAAGCTTTGATTGCATTTGGACGAGGAGATTGGTTTGGTGTTGGCTTAGGGAGCAGCATGCAAAAATTGTTTTATTTGCCAGAAGCCCATACTGATTTCTTATATTCCATTTTAGCTGAAGAGTTGGGTTTATTCGGTGCGGTGGTGGTGCTGGTTTTATTTGCTGTCTTTATTTGGCGGGCATTAGTGATTGGCCGTGCAGCCGAGTTAGCGGGTCAAGTCTTTGGCGCTCAAATTGCGTATGGCATCGGCATCTGGATTGGTTTGCAAGCTTGCGTCAATATGGGTGTGAATATGGGGGTATTACCTACAAAAGGGTTGACCTTACCATTAATGAGTTATGGCGGTAGTAGCTTGTTATTAAGCTGTGTGGCTATTGCATTATTGTGCCGTGTTGATTTGGAAACGCGTTTTCCTGAACAAGCTTCAGTTAGGGTGAAACGCTAATGGCATCGATCTTAATTATGGCGGGCGGTACCGGTGGACATGTTTTCCCTGCCTTGGCGGTAGCAGAAGTCTTACGTCAACGTGATGTGACTATTGAATGGATGGGAACAGAAAGAGGTATCGAGTCACGGTTAGTACCAGAAGCAGGATATCCATTACATTATATTAGTGTGCAAGGTCTGCGTGGTAATGGCATCAAAGGTTGGTTAATGGCGCCATTCAAACTATTCAAAGCGATATCAGAAGC
Organism: Piscirickettsiaceae bacterium; assembly: GCA_024685975.1. GTDB lineage: Bacteria > Pseudomonadota > Gammaproteobacteria > Nitrosococcales > Methylophagaceae. The sequence goes on from JAIBDZ010000004.1 coordinate 57,854, forward strand.
AATGATTGTGATTCGTCGTTACCGTCCTGATATGGTGTTAGGTCTAGGTGGGTTTGCTTCAGGGCCTGGTGGCATTGCGGCATGGTTATTACGCAAACCCCTCGTCATTCACGAACAAAATGCCATTCCAGGAATGACCAATACAATATTAGCAAAATGTGCGAAACGTGTTTTGCAAGGGTTTCCACATAGCTTTAACAGTGAGAAAGCAGAATGGATCGGCAACCCCGTGAGAGCGAGCATTGCAGCAATTCCAGCACCAGAACAAACACAGCCCTCAACGATTCATTTATTGGTATTGGGTGGCAGTTTAGGGGCCAAAGCTTTGAACACGGTTTTGCCTGAGGCATTATCAATTATCGAAACTGATAAGACTATTGTTGTACGTCATCAATGTGGTCAAAAGCTTATCGCACAATGTGAACAGCAATACCAACAGTATCAAGTTGAAGCAGATATTTCGCCCTTTATTGATGATATGGCAGCAGCATATCAATGGGCAGATATCGTTGTATGTCGGGCGGGAGCGTTGACGGTAGCTGAAGTTGCAGCAGCCGGCGTGGCGGCGCTATTTGTCCCATATCCTTACGCGGTAGATGATCATCAAACACATAACGCTAAGAGTTTAGTGGCTGTCGGTGGCGGTGAAATAATATCAGAGTCAGATCTGACTGCAGAAGTGCTCGTCGAAGCATTAAGTCATTTAATTGAAGACGATACAGCAAGATGGTCAATGGCAATGGCAGCAAAAACACAAGCAAAACCAACAGCAGCAGACGAAATTGCAGATATTTGCATGGCGGTGACATATGGATAAATTAACCTCAGCAATGCAAAGCCGGATTAAACATATTCACTTCATCGGAATCGGTGGTGTGGGAATGGGCGGTATTGCCGAAGTCTTATTGAATTTGGGATATCAAGTTTCGGGCAGTGATTTACGCAGTAACGCGTTGATTCATCATTTAACCGGCTTAGGTGCAAATATCGTGATAGGCCATGATGAAGCCAATTTATCGGGTGCAGATGTCGTTGTGGTATCAACGGCAATTGATCAAGAAAACCCTGAATTATTAGCGGCAAAAGAACAACGCATTCCTGTCGTGCCAAGAGCAGAAATGTTGGCAGAATTAATGCGGTTTAGTTATGGCATCGCTGTTGCTGGAACGCATGGTAAGACCACGACGACTAGCCTTATCGCTGCATTGTTAAGTGAAGGTGAATTAGATCCGACTTTTGTCATCGGCGGTAAATTAAACAGTGCGGGCAGTAATGCAAAATTAGGTACAGGCCGTTATTTGGTTGCCGAAGCCGATGAAAGTGATGCTTCATTCTTATATTTACAGCCAGTCATTGCGGTTGTGACGAATATCGATGAAGACCATATGGCAACGTATGACGGCGATTTTAATAAGGTCAAAGCCACATTCTTAGAGTTTTTACATCATTTGCCTTTTTATGGTTTGGCTGTGATGTGCATTGATGACCCTGTGATTCAAGAGATTTTGCCTGAGATTACCCGACCTGTGGTGACTTACGGCATGTCTGAACAAGCCGATTATCAAATCTCTGAGCTCAAGCAATCAGATGGACAAAGCCATTTTGTTGTGACAAATAAAGCATCAGGACAATCCGCGTCAATCACATTGAATATGCCTGGCCAGCATAATGCGTTAAATGCGACAGCGGCGGTTGTGATTGCGAGGACATTGGGCGTTGCTATCGAAAATTGCCAACAAGGTTTGAATCAATTCGAAGGCATTGCACGCAGGTTTAATCAGTTAGGCCAATTGCAGTTAGAGCATGGGGAAGCGTTATTAGTTGATGACTATGGGCATCACCCAACAGAATTGGCGGCGACCATTGAGGCAACACGTGCAAGTTGGCCCGAGCGACGTTTGGTGGTCTTGTTTCAACCACATCGTTATAGCAGAACTTATGATTTATTTGATGATTTTGCCCAAATATTGTCTACCGTTGATGTGTTGTTGATGTTGGAAGTGTATCCAGCCGGTGAAAAAATTATTACAGGCGCAGATAGTAAAAGTCTATGTCGTGCGATTCGCTCACGAGGCCAGATTGATCCGATTTTTGTTGAAGATGATGAGACTTTGTTTGAGTTATTGCCTGGCGTCCTACAAGACCAAGATGTACTTGTCGTGATGGGCGCTGGCGATATAGGTTCAACAGCCATCAATATTGCGACCAAGTGGGGGCAGAAATGATGTCTCAAATGGTCGATCTGAAAGGTGAGTTGAAAGTAAATGAGCCTTTGGCAAAATATACTTCATGGCGTGTTGGTGGTATCGCACGTCAATTATATAAGCCAACAGATAAGGTCGACTTGAGCCTGTTTTTGTCACAACTGCCACCAACAGAACCAATTTTATGGTTAGGACTAGGCAGTAATTTATTAGTGCGTGATGGCGGCTTTGCTGGCACGGTGATTTATACCGCGGGTATTTTGCAAAATTTCACCATAAGCGAAGACAAAATTGAATCAGAAGTGGGTGTGTATTGCAGTAAATTAGCTAAGCAAGCAGCCAAAGCGGGTTTAAGTGGTGCCGCATTTTTTGCCGGTATCCCTGGTACATTGGGTGGGGCATTAGCAATGAATGCTGGCGCGCATGGGACTGAAACATGGTCTTTGATCTCTCAGGTCGAAACAGTGGATAGAGCCGGCCAGTTTCACCAACGTACGGCTGATGAGTTTAAGGTGAGTTACCGTCAAGTGGTGATGCCCGCTGAAGAGTGGTTCGTGTCGGCAACGATTCAATTGCAACCTGGTGTGCAAGAACAAGAAACAGCTGAAATCAAAGCTTTATTAAAGCGGCGTAATGAAACGCAACCGACGAATCAACCTTGTGCGGGCTCTGTATTCAGAAACCCTGCTGATGATTTTGCCGGGCGATTAATCGAAACCTCAGGCCTAAAAGGTTTGAGTGTGGGCGGTGCGGCTGTATCTGATAAGCATGCTAATTTCATTGTGAATACGGGCGATGCCTCCGCCGCTGATATCGAAGCTTTAATTCATTTAGTGCAGCAAAAAATAGCATTGGAACATGGCGTAAATTTACAAACAGAAGTCCATATTGTCGGGGAGTCAGCATAATGGCGGCATTCGGTAAAGTAGCGGTATTAATGGGTGGGCGCTCTGCAGAGCGTGATATTTCATTATTAAGCGGTAAAGCGGTTTTAGCCTCATTACAAGCGCAAGGCATTGATGCTCATGGTGTTGATGTCGATGATCATATTATGGCGCAACTACAAGATGCACAGTTTGATCGCGCCTTTATTGTGTTACATGGCCGTGGTGGTGAAGATGGCGAAATACAAGGTGCATTAAATACTATCAATTTGCCTTATACCGGCTCTGGCATTACAGGTGCTGTTTTGTCTATGAATAAAGCTTTGAGTAAAGTGATTTGGCGGGAAGCAGGTCTGCCCACAGCTGATTTTGTACAAATTCAAGCTAATCCATCACCTGAAGTGATCATTGATAAATTAGGTTTACCTTTATTTGTGAAACCTGTTAATGAAGGCTCAAGTATTGGCATGACTAAAGTCACCCAATCAGATGCCTTATTACCGGCAATAACACTTGCTGGACATTATGACCAAGAGATCATCGCTGAACGTTGGATTGATGGTGAAGAATATACGGTGGCGATTGTTGGTGACCAAGCGTTACCAGTAATACGCCTTAAAACGCCAAATGATTTTTACGATTTTGATGCTAAATATGAAGCGAATACCACTGAATACCTTTGCCCAGCAGGCCTATCAGACGAAGATGAGCAACAATGTCGCGCTCTGGCATCACAAGCGTTTGAAGCGCTAAGAATGACGGGGTGGGGACGGATTGATTTGATGCGTGATAAACAAGGTCAGTTTTATTTATTAGAAGCCAATAGCGTGCCAGGGATGACGGATCACAGTTTGGTCCCCATGGCCGCTAAACAAGCGGGTATGTCATTTGATGATCTGACACAACACATTTTGCTAAGCACCATACAGGAGGCTCTGTAATGGCGACAGCAAAACGTGGCGCGACCCGTCGTGTAGTGAAACCGAAAAAAACCATCGCTTGGCACAATGTTGGTCGTCAAATGATATTGCTGCTGACCTTTGTCGTGATCGTAGCGGCTGTCATTTATAGCAGACAAAGTAATATTTTGCCTATCACTCATGTATCCGTTGAAGGTGAATTCCAACATATCGATAAAGCGACGTTAGTCGCAGCTGTGAAACCACATACGATGGGAAGTTTTTTAAGCATTAATGTTGACCGCATTAGTGATGCAGCAGAAGCATTACCTTGGGTCAGACAAGTTCAAGTGAGACGTGTTTGGCCGGATGGTTTGCATTTGATGGTGGAAGAGCAAGTGCCGGTTGCTCAATGGCAAGAGAGTCGATTTATTAATAGTACCGGCGATATTTTCCCAGCCTCTAAGGGCGAAGTAAAACAAACATTGCCAGTCTTAATGGGCCCAGAAGGAAGCGAAAAAGTCATGATGCAACGCTTTCTTAGTATGACTAGGGCATTAACCCCGATGTCGTTGTCAATTAAACAACTCATTATGGATAAACGTCGGGCGTGGCGTTTGGTGTTAAACAATGACATTAAAGTCGCGTTAGGTCGTGCTGATAGCGAGCAAAGATTTGCTCGATTCTTATCGGTTTATCAACATAAATTTCAGGCGTATCACCCTCACATTGCAGTCATGGATATGCGCTATCCCAATGGCTTATCTGTTGTGTGGAAAACAGGTCAAAAACCGGATTTAAACGGAACAGTATGATGACAAAAAAAAGCGATAGAGACTTAATTGTTGGCTTAGATATTGGCACATCAAAAGTGGTGGCAATTGTGGCCGCTCCGATTATGGATGCGGGCCCTAATGACAATAAATTAGAAATCATTGGTATCGGCACTCACCCTGCAAGAGGAATGAAAAAAGGGGTCGTCGTCAACATTGAATCTACGGTGCAATCTATTCAACGTGCAGTCGAAGAAGCCGAATTAATGGCGGGATGTCAGATTCATTCTGTGTATGCCGGTATTGCAGGAAGTCATATCAGAAGTTTGAATTCACATGGCACGGTTGCCATTAAGGATAAAGAAGTCACTCAAAGTGATGTTGAACGTGTATTGGATGCAGCGAAAGCGGTCCACTTTCCTGGAGATCAGCAATTACTGCATGTCATGCCGCAAGAATACATTATTGATAACCAAGAAGGCATCCGTGAGCCTATTGGTATGTCTGGGGTGCGTCTAGAAGCAAAAGTACATTTGATTACAGGGGCGGTCAGCGCAGCTCAAAATATTAGCAAATGTATTGAGCGTTGCGGTTTGTCTGTTGACGGCATCATTTTAGAGCAAATGGCATCGAGCTATTCGGTGTTGGAACAAGATGAAAAAGAGCTGGGCGTGTGTTTGATCGATATCGGTGGTGGCACAACAGACATCGCAGTCTATGTTGACGGTGCGATTCGTCATACAGCCGTGATTCCTATTGCAGGCGATCAAGTCACCAATGATATTGCGGTGGCATTACGCACACCAACGCAATATGCCGAAGAAATCAAAATGAAATATGCCTGTGCACTAAGGCAGTTAGCTCGTGAAGATGAAACGATCGAAGTGCCAAGCGTCGGGGATAGACCACCAAGACAATTAGCCCGTCAAACACTGGCGGAAGTGGTTGAACCTCGCTACGAAGAATTATTGATTTTAGTACAAGCAGAACTACGTCGAAGTGGTTTTGAAGAATTATTGGCTGCCGGTGTTGTTTTAACCGGCGGCAGTTCAAAAATGGAAGGGGTAATTGAATTGGCTGAAGAAGTCTTTCATCTACCCGTTCGTTTAGGCGTCCCACAGCATGTGGGGGGGTTAGTTGATGCAGTACGAAACCCCATTCATGCAACAGGCGTGGGTCTGTTGTTATATGGCGATCAGGCAGAATCGTCAACCAAGTCAGAGTCGAAAACAAGCGGTGGCTTTAAAGATATGCTGGCAAGAATGAAGAGCTGGTTTCAAGGCAATTTTTAATTATTAGGCAGTCACTTTTTAAGAGTAGAAGTGTAAACACAGGGGAAAAACAATGACATTTGAATTAATCGATACATATACCGAAAATGCAGTCATCAAAGTAATTGGTGTTGGCGGCGGTGGCGGAAACGCATTGGAACATATGGTGTCAAACCAAATCGAAGGCGTTGACTTTATTTGTGCCAATACGGATGCTCAAGCATTGCGTAAAAGTTCAGCAACAACGCAATTACAATTAGGGACAGACATTACTAAAGGTTTAGGCGCAGGTGCTAACCCTGATATTGGCCGTCAAGCAGCATTAGAAGACAGAGAACGCATTACAGAAGTAATTTCTGGCGCAGATATGGTCTTTATTACCGCTGGAATGGGTGGAGGTACTGGTACAGGTGCAGCTCCAGTTGTGGCACAAGTTGCAAAAGAAATGGGCATTTTAACCGTCGCAGTCGTGACCAAACCTTTCCCATTTGAAGGTGGAAAAAGATTATCAGTGGCGAATTCTGGTTTAGAAGAATTAAGCCAACATGTTGATTCACTGATTACAATTCCTAATGAAAAACTCTTGGCTGTATTAGGCAAAGAAATGAGTTTGCTCAATGCCTTTAAAGCAGCGAACGATGTGTTACTTGGTGCTGTCCAAGGCATTGCTGAGTTGATTACACGTGAAGGTATGATCAACGTGGATTTCGCTGACGTACGTACTGTGATGTCAGAAATGGGCATGGCAATGATGGGAACAGGCCAAGCAACCGGTGAAAATAGAGCGATTGAAGCTGCGAAGCATGCGGTCTCTAGCCCATTATTAGAAGATATTGATTTGGCGGGTGCACGAGGTGTCCTAGTCAACATTACTGCTGGCTTAGATATGACGATTGGTGAGTTTGAAGATGTTGGTAATACCGTCAAGGAATTTGCTTCTGATAATGCGACAGTTGTTGTTGGAACAGTCATTGACCCTGATATGACTGATGAATTACGCGTGACAGTTGTGGCGACAGGTTTAGGTGCTGAGCGTGAAGTGGAAGTGGGTTTGCCAACAGAAATTGAAGCACCACAAATGGAAATCGTTAAAAAGCCAATGGATATTGATTACGATAAACCAACAGTGTTACGTAATGAAGAACGTGAGCAACAAAAACAAGTCGCCAATGGCGATATGAATATGGATTATCTCGATATTCCTGCTTTTTTACGCAGACAAGCTGACTAAGATAGTTGGATATGAGAAAATGACAGTTATGTTACAATTTAATAATTAACGGTTAGACTGGAAGGAGTTTGCGGCGTGATCAAGCAAAGAACATTGAAAAATGTGATTCGTGCGACAGGGGTAGGTTTACATAGTGGTGACACTGTATACCTGACTTTGCGTCCTGCTGCTCCCAATACGGGAATTATTTTTAGACGTGTTGATTTAGACCCGGTCATTGAGATCAAAGCTAATGCTTGTAATGTAGGTGAAACTGCCTTATCAACTACATTGATTGAACATGGTCAAAAAGTCTCAACGGTAGAACATTTACTGTCTGCTTTTGCAGGATTAGGGATTGATAATGCCTATATCGACCTGAATGCAGCAGAAGTCCCCATTATGGATGGCAGCGCTGGCCCTTTTGTATTCCTAGTGCAATCAGCTGGAATCGAAGAACAAGCCGCCGCTAAGAAATTTATCCGTATTAAAAAGCCCGTCATTCTCGAAGATGGCGACAAATGGGCGAAGTTTGAACCCTTTGAAGGCTTTAAAGTGAGCTTTACGATTGACTTCCAACACCCTGTGTTTACTGATAGACCGCAACAAGTTGAAGTTGACTTCTCCTCGACTTCTTTTGTCCGTGAAGTCAGTCGTGCGCGCACATTCGGATTTATGAAAGACATTGAAAAATTACGTGAAAATAACCTTGCCTTAGGCGGTAGCATGGACAATGCGATTGTTGTCGATGATTACCGTGTAGTGAATGAAGATGGGTTACGTTACGAAGATGAGTTTGTTCGTCATAAAGTATTAGATGCGATTGGTGATTTATATTTATTAGAACATAGCCTTATTGGTGCCTTCAGTGGCCATAAGTCAGGCCATGAAGTGAATAACAAACTATTGCGTAAATTGTTAGCTCAAGAAGATGCTTGGGAATTGGTGACATTTGAAGATGACGAAAAAGCGCCGATCGTGTTTAGTCGTCCTGCTGCGTCGATTGTTGGCTAGCGCGCCTTTTAGCCAACTTTTCCAAGGCCGTTTTGAGCGGCCCATCAGACATTGATTCTGCTGTTTGAACTAATGCATCTGCCGCCGTTGACGGTAAAGACAATGGATTTGTTGATTGTTTCTCAAAAGGGCGGTAATGGGGTCTCACTTTTACGTCAATAGTGTTAATATCTATGCCTAATTTCTGTGACAAACTTTGACACAGGCTGGGAGCTTGGAAGCGTAATAAGCTGCTGTATGATGCGTTATCTGTATGTATTATCAGCGTTTTATTGTGAATATTAGCTAATTTACAGTGCGCTGAAAATTGCGCAGGTAATTGCTGCTGGAAAAGATGATTCATCTGTTCAAGTAGTTGGGCATGTTGACGAATTTTCGACAATGCCGAGTTTTGCTTATAGACGTGAGTGACGTGTTTAGGTCGTTTAGAGTGAGTCATTAAATCAATCAGTAAGGATAAGAATGCAGCTTATCATTATTTCGCCTGATAAGACGAAACATCAACACTGGCATTTTACGCCATTAGGTTTATATAGTTTAGGCGCCATCGCGTTAATTTTACTATCGTCTTTAGCTTATACCATTTACCACTTTACCGCTAAACCAGCCCCAGCCGTTACAACTCCTCCTCCCCTCGCCAGCACTATTTCTCAACAGCAGGTCGAAAATGAACTTGCGACGCTACATAGCCAATACGCAAAACAACTCGGTAGCCTGCAAGCAGAAGCAATTCGTTTAAAAGCTTTGGCTGATAAGCTCGCAGATATGAGTGGACTGGACTTAGATTTAGAAGGATTATCTGATGTGCCGGGCGTTGGTGGTGTTCCAGAACAAGGTGTCGCTATTAATGCTGATGAGTTTGAAAGCCTGATAGAGCAGTTGCATAGCAATTTTGAACAACAACAAACTGGTTTGGAACAAATTCAAGATTATTTGATTCAAGATCATAATGTGAAGTCAGCGATTCCTAGTGGTAAACCCGTGAAAAAAGGCTGGGTATCGTCCTATTATGGTTATCGTATTGATCCCTTCAATGGAAAAAAAGTGTTCCATAATGGCTTAGATATTGCCGGAAAATCGGGCAGTGAAGTCGTTGCCGTTGCTGATGGTATTGTGATCTGGCAAGGCTCCAGAGGAGGATATGGTGAAATGATTGAAATCGATCATGGCAATGGCTATCAGACGCGTTATGCACATAATAAGAAATTAGTCGTCAAACTTGGCGACAGAATTAAAAAAGGCCAAGCGATAGCATTAATGGGATCAACCGGTCGTTCAACAGGGCCGCATGTTCATTTTGAAGTATTACGAGATGGAAAAACCATCAATCCAGCTAATTTTATTAAAGAATAGCCTTGTAATCCATTTTATTGAACGCCATATATAAAGGCAGTTTTAGATCTTTCCTTATAAGACAAGCTATAATTACACGCTTAAATTCATTTAATCCAACGCCGAACTTAGCTCGGTGGAGTACAAGGTAATCTTACAAAATGGTCACAAAGTTGTTCGGTAAAATCTTTGGTAGTCGAAACGAGCGTGTACTCAAGAAATTGAGAAAAGTGGTTAAACAAATCCATGATCTGGAATCGACAATAGAACAACTCGATGATGCCAGTTTAAAAGCCAAAACAGATGCATTTCGTGAACAATTGGCCTCAGGTCAAACTTTAGACGATATATTACCCGAAGCTTTTGCCGTCGTCAGAGAAGCCGGTAAACGTGTGTTGAATATGCGTCATTTTGACGTGCAGATGATTGGTGGTTATGTCTTAAATGACGGTAAAGTCGCTGAAATGCGGACTGGTGAAGGTAAGACCTTGGTGGCAACATTAGCGGTTTACCTGAATGCATTAGAAGGCAAAGGCGTTCACGTTGTAACAGTTAATGACTATTTGGCGCAGCGTGATGCTAACTGGATGAGCCAATTATATGGTTTCTTAGGTTTAACGACGGGCGTGATTGTCAGCGGCTTATCAACCGAGCAACGTCGTGAAGCTTACGCATCTGATATTACTTACGGAACCAATAACGAATTTGGTTTTGATTATTTACGCGACAATATGGCTTTCAGTATGGAAGACAAAGTACAGCGTGAATTGAATTTTGCGGTTATTGATGAAGTCGATTCTATTTTAATTGACGAAGCCAGAACACCGCTGATTATTTCTGGCCCAGCTGAAGATAGCTCAGAGTTATATCAACAAATTAATGTGCTGATTCCAAACCTCACTCTCCAAATTGGAGAAGGAGAAGAGGTGGAAACACCGGGTGATTACACCATCGATGAAAAATCAAAACAAGTTCACTTCACGGAACAAGGCCATGAAAGAATCGAAGCTTTATTAACTGAAGCGGGTATTTTGTCTGAAGATGCGAGCCTATACGATGCTGTTAATATCAGCTTGATGCATCATGTGAGCGCTGCTTTACGCGCCCACGTATTGTTCCATAAAGATGTTGACTATATCGTGCAAAACAACCAAGTTGTAATTGTCGATGAATTCACAGGTCGGACTATGCCGGGACGTCGTTGGTCAGAAGGTCTACATCAAGCAGTAGAAGCGAAAGAAAACGTACAAATCCAAAATGAAAATCAAACATTAGCGTCGATTACCTTCCAAAACTACTTCCGTCTATACAATAAATTATCGGGAATGACCGGTACCGCGGATACGGAAGCGTTTGAATTACAATCCATCTATGGACTTGAAGTCATTGTTATCCCAACTCACCGTCCGATGGCGAGGGTTGATGCAGCAGATAAAATTTATCTGACTACACGAGAAAAATATGAAGCTATCGTTGAAGACATCAAAGGTTGTGTCGAACGTAAACAACCAGTTTTAGTTGGTACGTCATCAATTGAGAGCTCAGAATATTTACATGATTTGCTCGAGAAAACCAAGATCCCGCATGAAGTCCTGAATGCGAAATTCCATGAAAAAGAAGCGGAAATCATTGCCCAAGCAGGGCGACCAGGTGCAGTAACCATAGCAACCAACATGGCGGGTCGTGGTACAGATATTGTCTTGGGTGGTAGCTTAGAGGCAGAACTTGAGCAATTAGGTGATGACGCAACAGAAGCAGAAAAGGCCGCTGTGACACATGCGTGGCAACAACGCCATGATCAAGTATTAGAAGCTGGTGGTTTACATATTATTGGTTCGGAACGTCATGAGTCACGTCGTGTTGATAATCAACTTCGTGGTCGTTCTGGTCGTCAAGGTGATGCGGGTTCAACGCGTTTTTATCTGTCTCTAGAAGATAATCTGATGCGTATTTTTGCCTCAGAACGCATGTCTGGCATTATGCAGAAACTGGGCATGGAAGAAGGCGAAGCCATTGAGCATCCTTGGGTATCACGTGCCATTGAAAACGCACAAAAGAAAGTGGAAGCCCATAACTTCGATATTCGTAAACAAGTATTGGAATATGATGATGTTGCCAATGACCAGCGTAAAGTGGTCTACGAGCAACGTAATGAATTAATGGCTGCAACAGAAATTGGCGACACTATTCGTTCGATGCGAGAAGCGGTTGTGAATGATGTCATTAGCCAATATATCGCACCTGGTAGTATTGATGAACAGTGGCATCTTGATGGTCTGAATACAGCCTTAAAAGATGAGTTTGCTTTAGATGTTGATGTCGCGAAATGGTTAGAGGAAGACGACGATCTTCATGAAGAAACCTTACGTGAAAAAATTCTCACAGAAGTGCAAAACCAATGTGATGCTAAAGAAAGCCTCACTGGTCCAGAGATGATGCGTCATTTTGAGAAAGCGATTACTTTGCAAACATTAGATTCGCAATGGAAAGAACATCTGGCACAAATGGACTATTTGCGCCAAGGGATTAACCTTCGTAGTTATGCTCAAAAAGATCCAAAACAAGAATATAAACGTGAAGCATTTGATATGTTCACGGCAATGCTAGAGCGTATTAAGCATGAAGTGGTGACCTTGATCTCACGTGTTGAGTTACGTGCTCAAGAAGATATAGACGCCGTAGAAGATCAACGTCGTCAAACGGGCGAAATCGAAATGCAACATGAGCAAGTCGATGGTATGACCGGTGAAGCAGAAAGTGAAGAAGCAGAACAACAACAAGCAGCGAAACCAATGACGCGTGATGGACGAAAAGTCGGTCGTAATGAACCTTGTCCTTGCGGATCGGGTAAAAAATACAAACAATGTTGTGGAGCGCTGTCTTAATGGCAGTCAAGTTTGAAGAGATTGAGCCAGCTGCGCTTAAACCAGTAAAAGGGATTCGATTATCAGCCGTTAGCGCAGGTATTAAAAATAATGGTAAAACGGATTTAGTGCTGATTGAAATGGCACCGTCCTGTCGCCTCGCTGCTGTGTATACTCAAAATGCCTTTTGTGCTGCGCCAGTGACGATTGCAAAACAACATCAATCTTCAGCTGAACCACGCTATTGTTTGATCAACGCTGGTAATGCTAATGCAGGTACAGGACAACAAGGTTTAACGGATGCAATCAACTGTTGTCACAGTGTAGCTAAACAAACAGGCGGTCAAGCAGAACAAGTCTTGCCGTTCTCAACTGGGGTCATTGGCCAACCATTGCCTGTAGAAAAAATTGATGCTGCTATGCCAGCATTAGTCGCTAATTTAGCAGTAGATCATTGGTATGATGCCGCAAATGGCATTATGACAACTGATACCGTCGTCAAAGCGTTATCAAAGCAAATTGACTTAAATGGTGAGCAAGTGACCATTACAGGTATGGCTAAAGGATCAGGCATGATAAGGCCTGATATGGCAACGATGTTGGCTTATATTGCAACCGATGCCAAAGTCTCACAAGATGTATTGGATAGCATGGTGAATCAATCGGCTAATCAATCATTTAACCGTATTACGGTCGATGGTGATACGTCAACCAATGATGCCTTTATCTTGATGGCAACTGGCCAAGCAATGGCAACAGAAATCAATGATGAAACCTCAGCCGAAGCCCGTACTTTATATCAAGCGATTGCAGAGATCAGTCAATATCTTGCCCATGCGATCGTCAGAGATGGAGAAGGGGCAACCAAGTTTATCGCGATAGAGGTTGAGCAAGGGGAAAATCAAGCTGAATGTCGTCAAGTCGCCTATACCATTGCCCATTCACCATTAGTGAAAACAGCATTTTTTGCATCGGATCCTAACTGGGGACGCATATTGGCTGCGGTCGGTCGTAGCGGTGTGGCAGCGTTTGATTTGAGTAAAGTGTCTATTTATCTTGATGAGGTGTGTTTAATTCAAGAGGGTGAACCTGCGCCAGATTATAGCGAGGAAAAAGGCCAAGCCGTAATGAACCAAGATGACATTACGATTAAAGTTCAGCTTGCCAGAGGTGATGCCAAAGAGACTGTTTGGACATGTGACTTTTCGTATGATTACGTCAAAATCAATGCAGAATATCGAACATAAATAAAGCTAATCGTGACAAAACAAACACAACGCATTACGACACTAGGTGAGTTTTTACACCAGAGTGGCGCCCAATACCGCATTATTGACATGGCGCGCCGTGTCACCAAAATAGCCAACGACGATTTTGCAGATATTGAGCTGGCGAATAAACCCTATCCGTATCCCTTACAGAAAAAAGCCCATTTTGGCGTTGTCTTTTGGAATCCAAAAGATGCTGAAGAACATTATATTTGGTTTTTATCTTTTCCCTTAGATGAGCAAGGTTTATTGCTTCAAGCTGCCCGTGATGAATTTCTTGTCATGTTGCTTGATCGTGTGGGCGAATGCATGTTGGCTGCTAATGAAGGTGAGCAGATAGAAGGCGCTTTGAAAGACAGCCCTTATACCTTTAAACCGCGTGATGACAAAATGGCAGCATTTCATGCCCAAGCTAGTCATCAATTAGGTTTACCAGCTTCACAATACTATCCTGCAGCATTGGCTTATTTCACGGGCAAAACGGACAGTGAACAATGGCAAAACCTTGCAATGCAAGGCGTGGCGGATGTCGCTATGCGAATAGAAGATAAATCAGACATGAATCAATTTATCGCCGCACACACGACATTAGCCGAATCGCCTTTCATTACCTTATGTCAGCATTTTGAAAACCGTATATTGCCAACAGCACTAGTCGAAACTTTTGCCGCTTATCTTAATGCTCAATTAACATCATCAACGCCTCATATCGGTCTCATCTCTGCCTGTTTACGTGCCGTGTCATATAGCAAAGCGCAAGGCTTGGTCGATGACATGGTCAAACAAACATTGAATCATTCAGTAGCTGGACGCAATATTGAAGTATTAGCGACGATTTCAGGCCGCTTGTGGCGCGTGTTAGAGCAACCTACTTTATGCCAATTATTCTTGACGCAATTGGCTGAAAATGAAGCAGGTCAGCAAGGTTTTAGTCATATTATTGCTGATGCGATCTTTATGCCCGGCTTACGTGAACCCATCATGACCGTGTTACGTTCGCCAGACCGAACGCCAGCATTGTCACAATGCGTAGGCCATATGTTTGGACAAACAAGCGCGTCTTAACTTTGCCTTAAGATTTGCCTGCGCCATTCTGATTCGACCATTAAATCTAAACTACTGTCGACGTGATCGACAAATAACTTACCGCATAAATGATCGTACTCATGTTGAAAAACACGTGCTAGAAACCCCTCATAACGTGTTTCCATTAACTCACCATCACGCGTGGTGTAACGAACATCAATAACATCGCTTCGAGCCACTAAACCTCTTAAGCCCGGTACACTTAAACAGCCTTCCCAATCTTTATTTGTCTGCTCAGAGCGATAAGTAATGTCAGGGTTGATAATAACCGTTGGTGCCATCATTGGCGCATCAGGGTAACGGAGATTGGGTTTAGACGCCATGATGAATAATTGCACTGGCCAATCGACTTGTGGTGCAGCAATACCGACACCTTGTCGTTGTTCCATAAAATCAAATAAAGTGTCAATCGAAGTCTGTAATGTTGGAGAGCTGACGTCATCGACAGGAGCCGATACCCGACGTAAATGAGGATGACCTAACACTAATAATTCAAAATGACTCATAAGGGCTTATCCTGTCTAAACCACCCTGCAATGCTATAACGATCACGTGTCGATACTAACACTTCATGTGGAAATTGTTCACTCATAAATAAAACCAACTGCCCCCATTTTGGTTGGATGCGTAACAGCTCACTATTATCACTTTGATATAACACCAGTTGTCCGCCATCACTGTCTTGCCAATCATGATTTAGATAGAGCACTGACGATAAGATTCGGTTCGATTCACCACGAAAAGCATCAAGATGGCGTTGATAAAAATGTCCGATGGGATAATGAGCAAAGTGCGCTTCAAATGACCGAAGACCGAGGAAGAGTTGCCGGTTCAAACTCATCATCATCGACTGCATGACCGTAAGATAAGCTTGCTCGACAAGCGCCTTGTCAGATAACCAGACTGTTTTATCATTACGAATAGTCAAGAGCTGTTGTTGATTTTGCTGGCGGCCGATTTTGGCTAATTGAAACGTGGAATCAGGTAAAGCGATCACATGTTGAAATAATTGCACCAACAAAGCTTCTTCAACTGTATCAGACAAAACAATATAACCATCACTGGCTAATGCTTCGACGATGATGTCGGTATTCATTCTAGCCAAAAAACCAATAGGCAATAGCAATTGCTGCAATAATACCGGCAAAATCAGCGGCCAAACCACATGCTGCGGCATGACGAATTTGCTTGATGCCAACCGAACCAAAATAGACCGCTAAAACATAGAAGGTCGTTTCCGTACTACCTTGAACGATGGATGCCAACCTGCCAGCAAAAGAGTCGGCGCCATGTACTTGCATGGTATCGATCATCATCGCTCTTGCACCGCTGCCACTAAAAGGTTTCATCAATGCCGTAGGTAAGGCATCAATAAACTGATCATCTAAATGCATTGACGTCACGATAAATCGCAAGCCTTCGGCTAATAAATCTAATGCGCCACTAGCACGAAAAACACCAATGGCGACCAGCATTGCGACTAAATACGGAATGATTTGAATTGCCGTGCTAAACCCTTCTTTAGCGCCATCAACAAAAGCATCGTAGGCGTTGATCTTTTGCCTCACAGCACCTGCAATGAATAACATCACCAAAGAAAATAACACCACATGACTAATTAAGGCCGATTGAGCCAACATATCTGTCTGAGACAGGCCAGAAAAATAATGTAGTAAACCAAACACAACCGCCGAAAAACCACCTAAATAGGCCAAAATCACTTTATCGAATAGATTGATCTTTTGAACCATAGCGACGGTAAGTAAGCCGACTAATGTTGAAGCATAGGTCGCCATTAAAATAGGAATAAAAACATCCGTTGGATTGGCTGCACCCATTTGCGCACGATAAGTAAAAATGGTCACAGGAAATAATGTCACAGCCGACGTATTGATCACCAAAAACAAAATCTGAGCATTACTGGCAACGTCTTTTAGAGGATTAAGTTTTTGCAGCTCTTGCATGGCTTTAATGCCAAGTGGTGTCGCGGCATTATCCAGTCCCAAAGCATTGGCTGACATATTCATTACCATCGCGCCCAAAGCAGGGTGGTTTTTAGGTACTTCCGGCATTAAACGCGTAAATAAAGGGCTCAGCCAAGTAGTTAAAATTTGGATAAAGCCACTACGTTCACCAATTTTCATCACCCCAAGCCACAATGCCAAGACACCTGTCAGCCCTAAAGCAATCTCAAAAGCCGTCTTTGAGAGGCTAAACATCGCCGTCATTAGCTGGCCAAAAATCTGCGTATCACCAAATGCCAATAGCTTTACTAACGCCACAATAAAGGCGATAGCAAAAAAGGAAATCCAAATAATATTGAGCATGAGGGTATTTTACATGTCCGTGAACGAGTAGGAAGCATTATTAAAAAAAGGCGGGAGATGTTTTTTTCGTGCTATTAACAAGTTAATGGCAAGTTATTTGGCCTAACACGTGTTTTACTTTCAATTTGTGTCTTGTATCACATTAATATTAATATTCATCACATTGTCATAATCAATCATTACTCTACTCGTCGATATCCATTATTTGACTAGGAGATAACGTGAACAAGACATCTAAATTAGTACTCGTTTCGATGCTGGCTGCGATATACAATGCACCCACCATGGCGACAGAGTGTATTTCAGCTGGTACCAGTGACTCACCAACATTACTCTGTAATGCTGCAGACAATAATAACATTGATGATAACCGTGATAATTTAGCTATCACTATTGAAAACGGTGCACAGCTTGTCGATAACAACGACCGCCCAATTCAATTGGAAGGGGCAAACCAATCCATTCATAACCGTGGACTTGTCGAGAGCGGTTCTGACGATGCTATTCGTGGTAAAGGCGTTAACCTCAGTATTGATAACTCAGGCACAATTCGTGGTGGCGATCGTGGTATTCGACTACAAGACGATGCTGACAATTTCACATTAATTAATCGTGAAACGGGGCATATCTCTGCTGAAAATCAAGCCGTCAGACTAGATAACGATGCTGAACTAGAAAATGCACATATCACCAATTATGGCTTAATCGAAAGTGCTAATGGCCGTGCTATTCAAAGTCGTGGTCCCGGCACAACGGTGATTAATTACGGTACATTACGTGGTAATGAAGAAGTTATTGAGGCACGTGAAGGCACTACGCTTGAAAATCACGGCACTATTGCTTTAAATGGTTTATCTTGGAATTCCACTACAAAAACGTGGACAAACAGTGGTGCGACTGATGACGAAGATGGTGTTCAATTTGCCAGCGGAACAGCAGACAACTATGGCGTTATCCTAGGTAGTGATGATGGCATCGATATTGATGAAGGCACAGTGCATAATCATGCAACAGGTGTGATTGTCTCTTCTGGAACGGCAGCCGATTCTCTCGTTGGTGGTAACGGTATCGACATCGACTCACTCTTTGAGCCAACTATCGGCAGCGTTCGTCCAGCAGGCGATCTGACTATCATCAATGAAGGTTATATCGAAGGCGTTAATGCCATTGGGGCAGATGTGGCCAGCACTTCCAATGTCGTTGTCACGAACAGCGGTACCTTAGTCGGTCGTTCTGGTACAGCCATCGCATTTGCACCAAATCAAGGTGATAGCAAACTCATCTTAACAGGTAACAGTAATGTGATGGGCGATGTCCTGTTTGGCAGTGGTGATGACATGGTCGTCTTTGACGGGCTGACAAAATCATCAGGTTTGTTGAGTACAGGGATTTTTGATGGCAGTGATGGCAACAACAGTATTTTGTTCAAAGACTTTTCATTAGCTGATATTTTCTCATTCGAAATAGCTAATGCGCTCGTTTATCTCTCGTTAGGAGAAAATAGTGGTGAACTATTATCAGGTACGTTTGCCAATTTCTCATCTTGGACCTTTGGCACTGAAGGTACTTTTTCTAGCAAATATCTAGCGAGTCAGTTTTCTAATCCCAGCCCTGTTCCATTACCAGCAGCATTACCATTATTTGCTTTTGGATTGATGAGCTTATTGGCTGGTCGGACACGTTTATTAAATCGTCGTAACGGTGCCAACGTAGTGTAGGTTGCCTATGGCATAAAAATAGCCGGTTGATTCAACGGCATATAGAGCCAGTGCAAACATGCGATATTGTGTGTTTCCACTGGCTCTAATTTATTAAAAATGGCGATAGTTGTGATTAATAGACTGTATTTCTGCGGGCACTATTGTATGCTTTGCACTTTGAGAATAATTAAACTTAACGTACGATAAATAACACACTTTCTGTTACGGATAATGAAAATACAAGGGATGACAAACAAGGATGGTTATGATGTTAAAACAGCTATTTATATATACCATGCTGATGTTGATAGCACTTTCTTCAACGATGTCACAAGCAAACGAACAAGGCAGCTTACAGCAATGCCAGCATGTACAGGACCGGATTCAGTATTACACTAATATGAAAAGGGCGGGCGGATCAGCCAGTCAAATGACGTATTGGCATAAAAAACGGAATGAATATAAAGCAAGGTTTTCTGACTATCGCTGTAAAAAATATCGAAATAAGCTGAAATGACTTTTGATAAGGCTAAGATACAACAGTATAAATAAACAACATGGGCTTTTTGCGGCGTTAACGTGAAAATAGAAGGCGTTTGGTTTAATGTATGGTTTATCCTTTAAGTTAAATTTTGTAGCCGATGAGCGTGAGTCAGGTAAGCTTTGAAAATTTAATCACGAAATGTAATTAGCGACATGAAAACAGGCATAGCATTATTTGTAGCGGGTTCATTGTTTTCAGGAAGCTTATTTCAATTTGATCTTGGCCTTCCTAGCTTTCATGCTAATCAATCGCTCACGCAAAAAGCGAAAATTAAGAAAGCAAAATCTACAGTCCAGAAACAGAGAAACCAGCTATCAAGAAAAGCAGCTAAAAAGGCTGGCAAAAAAGCGGCAGGCGCTTTAATCCCTTTCGTAGGTAGTGTGGTGACACTTAGCCTAGCAGCTGAAGATTACTGTGATGATCTGGAGCAGATTATTGAGTTGCAAAATATCTTAGAGAATACTAACGAAAGTTATAACGTTGAAGCCTGCATAGCAGAGGCGAAATCATGGATAAGCTCCAATATCAATGAGTAAATCAAGTCATGAGTACGTATTTTAAATACCTCATCAATGAATGTGGGTAAATGTGCACCATGGCAATCCGTGACATAGCCAAATATGTATTTTAGTGTCCTTAGGAGAAAATAAATAAGGTCTCAGGTATACTCTGTTCACCAATTTATCGTTGATAACGAACCATTATATGCCACTGGGTTAAGTCTCTGTTTACCGACCATGCTGGCTAAATTTAAAAGAGAGTGAATCAGTTAATATGAGTGAAAATAGTAGAAGCGTATCCGATAAAGCTATTGAGGTTGAAGAATCATGTTGTACTGATACCAGTTGTTGCCCACCTAAAGCTCCTATTGTCAGAACAACGCCTAAAGTTGGGCGTAACGATCCTTGTATTTGCGGTAATGGTCGTAAGTATAAAAAGTGTTGTGGTAAAAACGCGTAAAGTTATTGAGCTTTATATTCAGTAATAAAGGCTAATGGCTATACCTGAGAGGTATAAACCAAACCCAAAAATACCATGGTTGATAAAGCTATGTAATCTAGTTGCATTGGGTTTTGGGGTGCGAGACGCCGCTATGCCTGCACCCATGGCGGGTTGCATCATGACAAAATCGCCCTTGAGGCATATAAGCTACCCAGCGTCCAACTAGGCCCCAATTTGTCGATGGGATGTTAAATAGTTGCTTCCTGACGAGGTTCCACAAATCCATTATTGCCGTGGCCCCAATACCGATAATCAGTATAAAAATGAGTGTATCCACCGGTTTCTCCGTTGTTTGTTTTAGTTGTTGACTGCTGCTATCGTACAACTTCAAGTCAACTTGAGGTCAAGGGTGTTTTATGGATATTTCTGAAGTCGCCAAGCAATCTGGCGTACCTGCATCGACATTACGTTTTTATGAAGAGAAGGGCTTAATTAAATCAATTGGTCGTCAAGGCTTACGTCGTGTTTTTGATAACAATATTATTGAGCGATTGTCGTTGATTGCATTGGGACGTGCTGCGGGGGTTTCACTTGATGAAATGGCGAGCATGTTGGGAGCGGGAGATAGTCCTAATATTGACCGAGACTTGTTGGTGAAAAAAGCCAATGAGTTAGATAACACGATACAAAAATTGATAGCAATGCGTGATGGCCTTCAGCATGCTGCTACATGTTCAGCACCTAGTCATATGGAATGTCCGAGATTTCGTCGCTTTATGAGCTTGGCTGCATCGAACGTGATAAAGGGGCATAGTTCGGCTAAAATAACGAAACGTCGTCATTTGGGCAAAGCTTTGAAGCGATGACAATAAGACGATGCTTATTAATATAGGGAGACTAAGCCATGTTAGCAGTTGAACTAGATAAGATTGAAGGAATTGTGACTTTAAAGCCTGATGGCGAATTGTTGAAAAAAGACTTTGTTGCTGCTACTAAAATAATTGATCCTTTCATTGATAGAATTGGCGGGTTAAAAGGCCTTTTAATCCATGTCGAGTCCTTCCCTAGTTGGGATTCTTTTGCATCATTAATTGCACACTTACAGTTTATTAAAGAGCATCACAATAAAGTGTCTCGCGTAGCGATTGTGACAAATTCAGTGATCGGTAACTTTGCTGAGAATATCGCCAATCATTTTCTCAGTGCAGAGATCAAGAAATTTCAGTTTGATGAGCTGCAAAACGCCCGAGACTGGTTGCTCAGTTCTGACGTTACATAATTTGAGATATTGATACGATATTGTCGTTTTTATCAAGGAAGGTAGAACAGTGAACAAGATGATTATTATTCTGATAGCTATCGGTATATGGCAGTTTTATTTTAACAACGGCAGTATAAATGAAGTAGCGGAAATCAAGCGTGCAACGCCACAACAATTAAGCGCTGCAAAGAATATTTCTCAACCTAAAAACACCTATCAATGTGACGGTAGGCAACATTGTTCTCAAATGCGCTCGTATGAAGAAGCAAAGTATTTTCTGCAACATTGCCCTAATACAAAAATGGATGGTGACCATGATGGTATTCCGTGCGAAAGGCAGTTTCAACGATGGTGATGCTTCTAACGAATTTACGGTATGGTGAATAAATACGCATAAGCGTTCGGTCATGTTATCGTTAAATGAGTACATCAGGATCTGATGTCATCACCAAAAATATGGAGGTGTTCAATCATGAAATCATTACCTAATAATGTGACTCCCTATAAGCGAACCCCAGAATTTGATGAATCAACAATTCCTAAAGGGTTATTGCATGAACATCAAACAAAAGCAGCGGTATGGGGCAAGATCGTCGTATTAGATGGCGAACTGCAATACACAATTAATGAACCAGAAGAAGAGCAGATTATTCTCAATCAGGATAGTGTAGGCATTGTCGAGCCGACGATACGCCATGAAGTGAAGCCATTAGGTAAAGTCCGGTTTTATGTCGAGTTTTATCGTTAAAGATTAGGAGGCTGTCATGAGAAAGCTATGGTTGATAATGAGCATCGTCTTGCTCAATGGGTGTTTAGGCATGCCAGAGTCGGTGAAACCAGTTGATGAGTTTGAGTTAGAAAAATACTTAGGGCAGTGGTATGAGGTCGCAAGATTAGATCATTCGTTTGAACGAGGCTTGACAAATATCTCGGCCGAATACAGCCTCAATGACGATGGCGGTGTGCGTGTTGTAAATCGTGGTTTTTCCATAGAAGAGAATGACTGGAAAGAGGCTGTGGGCAAAGCGTATTTTGTGAACTCAGCTTCAGAAGGGTATCTTAAAGTGTCCTTTTTCGGGCCTTTTTATGGTGCTTATGTTGTTTTTGAACTAGATAAAGAACATTACCAATATGCTTTTGTTTCTGGTCCCAACACCGATTATCTCTGGTTGTTATCAAGAACGAAGACAGTAGAACCTGAGGTGATGGACAAGTTTCTTGCGATGTCAAAAGCGCAGGGGTTTAATACAAATAAGCTGATTTATGTGACGCATGATTAAGCTTTTATACATCCCGCCTTCGTTGGATGATACCAGTGATGACAGGTTTTATAAGGAAGGCAGATAATGCTAAAACACGATAGCTTAGGCAGTATCCTGATGTTGGGTTTATTGACTTTAGTCGCATGCGATAAAGCGCCTGAAGCTGTTACTATGCACAAGACAACAGCAGGTATAGATGTCTCTTTTTAAAAAAGGGGCTTTTAGTCAAGAACCTGAGATTGTCGAGTGTGAAACGATGGCAGGGACAAAGACGAGTTGTTACTTATTAAAAACTGCTGGTGGTCCTGCAGAGCGTGAGCCTGGTCCATTTTGTCCTAGGCATATATCTGATGGGCCAGAGATGGGCGGTGCTTGGTTTGATCAACAAGGATCAGGGCCATTAATTGATATTAGCGGTGAGTTTATTTTGAATTTAGCCGAATACTATAATGATCCTAACTGGAAATTATACGAGCCAGAAACAGGGAAAGTGCGGTATACCGCGACAAAGGCGGCGTGTTTAGGTGCAGCAAAACCTGATGTGGAAGAGCAATATAAACAAAACTGCATTGAGTGTGAGATGGCATATCTGGATGATGATTTTTCTCGGACTTATTTAACACCAACTACCCCGATTCCGGCGAAACAGACTGAACGGGTTCACACGATAGGTATTGCACTTGATGGCGCTGAATTATCAGGCCCCGCGCCGATTGACGCTATTCTTGGCAGTTATACGATTGCTGCATTTGATGATTGCGGTGGTCATATCAATCAACATCAAGGTTATCACTACCACGCTGCAACAGGGTGTACAGATACGGCGGTGACAGATGATGGATATGCACCATTAATCGGTTATGCGCCAGATGGATATGGTATTTATGCAATGAGAGATGCAGAAGGGAAAGAAGCAGAATCATTGGATGAGTGCCGTGGAACAAGCGATGCTATTCGTGGTTATCATTATCGTGCAGCGAGCCCGAGCGAAAACATGATAATTGGTTGTCTTCACGGTGAAATTGTACAAGCAGTAGAGGTCCTCCAGGTGGCGGACATCCTCCTCACGGTGAGCCACCCGAGAGAGATTAAGGAGTCTACTTGAGTCATGTTGACACCTAGACTAGATAAAACATTATGGCTGTTTGGTTTTGCCGTTGTATCTGCGTTTTCCAGTTATGCATATGGGCATTCAGGGGCGTTGAATCAAGCCGCTTTGGATGTCTGTCAGGATAAAGCAAGGTCTGATGCGTGCCAGTATCAAGGACATCATCATGATGTTTATATAGGGACGTGCCAGTACATTTCTGATGAAGATTTGATGTGTGTTAGAAATAAACCGATTCAAATCATTCAACCTGAAAAGCATGATCATGCCCACCCAACCCATTAAGTTCATTGCAGCGTCGTAACAATGTGAACTTTATCTGTTTGATACCGGTCGATAATGGACAACTTTTTAGAGGAAAAAGGATGCGTCTTACAGCAAAATACCCATTAATGACGATAGCACTAATACTGTTTTCAAGTCAGATACACGCGGTGGAAATTGTGCCTGTTGAAGAAGTGGAATGGGGGTATTTAAATCCAGCACGAGGGGATAAAGGGCCGAGCGCCGCTGATTTATGGGGCGATAGAACCCAAGATACAGCCTCAGGTATTTTGCTTCAGTTTCCTAAAGGGTTTTCGTCTCCGCCACATATTCATAATATTACTTATCGCGGCGTTGTGATTGAAGGTGCTTTACATAATGACGATCCCAATGCCGAAAAAATGTGGTTACCAGCAGGATCTTATTGGTCACAACCTGCAGGCGAAGCGCACATTACCGCCGCAAATGGACAGAAGAATATCGCCTATATTGAAATAGATACAGGCCCTTATCTTGTTCAACCGACCAAGCTGGCTTTTGATAATGGCGAGCGTCCAGTTAATTTGGATAAATCAAACCTTGTTTGGCTTGGCGAATCTGATGTCGAGATGGTCGAGCAAACAGAGGCGAAAGTCGCTTATTTATGGGGCAAAACTGAAAAAGGGCAATTACGAGGTGCAATGATAACGTTGCCAGCAGGCTTTGATGGCAACATTAATGCTGATGGCGAGATTTTTAAAGCTGTCGTCGTCAAAGGTTCTGTTCAATATCATGCTGAAGAGGGTGATAAGGCACTGGCTGCGGGCAGTTATTTCGGTTCAGAAGGTGAGAGTCACCATGCTTTTTCTTCTGATCCAGAGCAGGTAACCATGTTATATATCAGAAGCAGTGATCGGTTTGATATTATCTCTGACGAATAAGGTTAAAATCGTCAGTTCTTGATTAAACTTATGCCGAGTATGCGAGCCTATTTCACATCTTTTCCAGCGTCAGACTATGCTCGCAGTAAACTGTTTTATGAAACAGTGTTACAACTTCCCATACAACGAGAATTTGATGGCCAACCACACCGGTTTACCAACTATGATCTGGGGGTGATGACGCTTAAACTTTATGAATGGACGGAGCCTTATTATGGTGGCGGTCATTCAGGTTTGTTTATTGCGACTGATGAGCTTGATGTTGTGGTTGAGCGCATCGAGCAATTTGGTGCTAAAACCAGTGGCATACAAGTGCATGAGTGGGGCGGGCGATGCTGCTCTGTCACTGACCCTTTCGGCAATATCTTTGATTTAATTGATGAAGCTCAACTGGGCGATAGTTAAAGTGAGAAACGGATGACGTATGACGAATTCAATACGTTTTGCAGCCAATTTCCAGCCACGTCGTATGTGATGCAATGGAAGGGGGCTCATGTCTGGAAAGTCGGCGGTAAAGTATTTGCGATTGGCGGTTGGCAAAAAACAGATAAGCCTGCCTTTACCTTTAAAACGTCCGACCTTAATTTCCATTTTTTAACTGAAATAGAGGGCTACCGTCCGGCGCCTTATTTAGCGTCTCGCGGCATGAAGTGGATACAACTCTATGATGCACAATTACCAGAAGAAGATGATTTAGCTTATTATTTGACGGAGTCTTATCGTCTTGTGTCCCTTGGCTTGACGAAGAAAAAACAAAAAGAGTTAGGCCTTAACCAGTCGTAAAGTGGTTATTTTTCCCACATCTCATCGGCTTTTGTTCGATTGATTTCGATACGAAGAGATTGACCAGATTTGAGAATTTCGCCCAGTGATATCAACAGCGAAATCATCATGGCGGCAAGGCTGACAATAAAACAAATTTGTCCCAAATCTTGCTGCTCCCAAAACAACATCAGCATCGCAAAAACACAGAATAAAAATGATAGAACACCGAAAGCCTGCATATATTTGATGAGATGGACACGAAGGTGTAAGTTTTGAATTTGAGCGATGCGGTTTTTCTCATCTTGTGCTTTAAGATCTCGATTGAGTGAGCGAATCACATTAGCCAAAGCGAGATAGCGATTAGTATAGGCGAGGAAGAGTAAAGAAATGCCTGAAAACATGATGGCAGGGTCGGTAATATTCAGATGCATAGTGGCGACCAAATAAAGGGAAGATAGCTATCATTTTAACTAAAAGTGGCTGAAAAGGTTTGAACTTGGTTCAAATAAACAATGTTAAGTCAGTTTTACTTTCTTGATGAGTTGTCTCGTTGAGATAGAAAACAGCGTGATACTTTATATTAAACAAAGCTGCTGATAGTGACTAAAATCAAATGAGGAAGAACTGAATGGCAAATACTCAAACGCATTGGAACCAAATTTTTGATCAAAAGCCTGAACAAGAGTTAGGTTGGTATGAAACCGATGTCAGTCAAACGATGGCTTGCCTTACGCCAGTCGAGATAAATCAATATACAACGGTATTTGTGCCAGGAGCTGGGACATCTCATCTCGTTGATGAATTAGTCCGACGCGGTTGTCATTTAATTTTAAATGATATTAGTGATAGCGCTTTGGCCAAGCTTAATAGCCGTTTAGGCCATGGTAATCATGAGTTCTTACATCATGATATGGCAACACCCTTAAAAACAAGCTATGACGTGGACGTGTGGATTGATAGAGCTGTATTACATTTTTTGCTGACAAATGCAGAGATTGAAACGTATTTTGATAATGTTCGGCGTAGTGTTGTGTCCGGTGGTTATGTTTTGTTGGCGGAGTTTTCAACGACGGGAGCAGAAAAATGTGCCAGTTTGCCGGTGCATCGATATAGCATAGAAGACATGCAATCTAGACTGGGTAATGGCTTCACATTGATACATAGTGAGGACTATATTTTTATCAATCCATTTGGGCAACAACGCCCTTATCTTTATGCCTTATTTCAGCGGGACTAAAAACAAAATAAGTCGTATGATGTTAAGAGGCAGATAACAATAGGTGATGTCTTCAATAGCAGGCCTACTCTGCGGGTAAATAGTGTTATTTAAGGGGGATAGATGAAAGATAAGCTACGATTCTATCTTGGCCGGTTAGCTGAAAAGCTGTGGGTCAAACCTTTATTTGTCTGTTTATTATCAATTGGCGCGGCATTCTTGGCGCAAACCATGGATCACTTTGCCCTGTTTCAGCATGTGCCTGAGGTGAATGCGAAATCAGTCGAAGTCTTGTTGGATGTGATTTCAGCCACCATGCTGATGATGGCCGTGTTTGCTGTGGGCTCGATGCTGTCTGCTTATCAATCCGTGAGCAATACTGCGACGCCACGCGCATTTTCATTGATTGTGTCTGATGATGTGTCTCAAAATGCCTTATCTACATTTATTGGTGCCTTTATTTATAGCATTGTGGCTCAGGTAGCCTTATTAAACGAATTTTATGGCAAAGCAGGGCGGTTTATCCTGTTTATCATCACGGTTTTTGTTTTTGCGTTAGTGATTATTAGCTTTATTCGTTGGATTGATGGCATTGCCCGTCTAGGCCGAATTGGTACCGCGATCAATAAAGTAGAAAAGGCGACCGATGCGGCTCTGTGTCGGCAACGAGATAATCCCTATCTGGGCGGCGTGAAATCAGAAAATAAGCAAGACGGCATCCCGATCGTGGCGCAATCCATCGGGTATATACAACATATAAATATGGCCCGCCTGCAAGCAATAGCAGAAAGTCATTCGTGGCAAATAGAAATAGCGGTATTGCCGGGCACGTTCATGATGTCTGAGCGGCCTTTAGCTTATATCACCGGAAATAATGGCGCGATAGAAGATGAAGATAGCGTCGCGATTTGCAAAGCATTCCATATTGGTCAAAACAGAACATTTGATGACGATCCTCGTTTTGGTTTAATCACTTTATCTGAAATTGCCAGTAGGGCAATGTCACCGGCAGTTAATGATCCGGGGACGGCAATAGAAATAACCGGTATTTTTGTAAGGTTATTTGCGTCATTTGTGGTAACATCAGAAAAAGAGGCTGCGGAAGCCAAATATGATCGTATCAGTATCAATGCGATCACAATGGATGATATGTTTGAAGATGCCTTTCGAGCTATTGCACGAGATGGGGCGGGTACCATTGAAGTGGTGACGCGTACCCAAAAAGCATTAGAGAACTTAGCGAGCTTAGATCATAAAGCGATGACGCACGCGGCGATAAGTAAAGCCAAGTTGGTACACAATCATGCTGAGCAAGCCTTAGCTGTGCCAGAGGATTTAACTACCTTGGCTGAGGTGTCTGCTTTTATAAAGTAAGAGTTGGAGGGTGAGATGCGTTTACTAGTAGTCATGATCGCGATGATATCGTTATCGGCTTGCAGCTCTGTGCCGACGAATACGTCCCTTTTCTCCGAGTCATCCCCATCGTATACCCACGATAAATTACAACGACAATATCATTATTGGCATGGCACGCCTTATCAACTTGGTGGGTTAAATCGGCAAGGCGTGGATTGTTCAGGTTTGGTTTATCGTATTTACCGAGACGAATTTGATCTTATCTTACCTAGAACAACCCATCAGCAAGTTGCATTGGGAGATAGAGTTGCACGTCAGCATCTTAAAGTCGGTGATTTGGTTTTTTTTAAAACGGGTTTCAAAGTCAGACATGTTGGCATTTATATGGGAAAAGGTCAGTTTTTACATGCTTCGACACAAAAAGGCGTGACAGTGTCGGCCTTAGATAATGTCTATTGGCGTGATAAATATTGGCAAGCGAGACGTCTTGATGCTGATTAAGACGAAGTATTTAACAAAGGAGAGAGCCAATGAAAACTAAAGTAATAATGGTGGTCTGTGCTTTTTTGGTGACCAATAGTGCACTTGCTGAAAAAGAACACGATGGAAAGCATGGACATCAGATGCAAGAAGAGACGAGGCAGTTAGTCGAAATGCCTTCGAAAATGCAACAACATATGATGACAAAAATGCGTGATCATTTAGCGGCTGTGAGTGAGATCCTTCAAAGCTTAGGCCAAGAAGATCTAGATAAAGCGGCGGAGATAGCTGAGTCACGTTTAGGCATGAGCTCCATGGGCAAACATGGTGGTGGAAAAAAAGGAAAACATGACGGTGACAAAAAAGAAGAACATGTCTGTGACAATAAAGGAGAAAAAGGTGGTGGCATGGGAAAACATATGCCAGAAGGAATGAGAACCATCGGTCATGGTATGCACGAAGCGGCGAGCCGATTTGCATTAAGAGCACAAGAAGGAAATACCGTTTTAGCGTATCAAGCTTTATCTGAAGTGACAGCAAGTTGTGTCGCTTGTCATGCTAGCTATCGAATAAAGTAAAGAGTATAACGATATGAGACTTTGATAGAAAAAAGTCATTATTGCAATAGAAATAAACAGTTAGAAAGTTTGTTAATGTTAGATTAGGATGGTTATTCCTATGTTATTTCACACAACAGGAGTGATAAATGGACAATACTGAACAAGACATTGTGACATTCCCTCAATTAAATAAACCTGCGCCTGCATTTGATACTAAAACCACGCATGGTGTTAAAAAATTATCAGATTATGAAGGTCGTTGGTTAGTGCTATTCTCACATCCAGCGGATTTCACACCAGTATGTACAACTGAATTTTTGGCATTCGCCAAATATCATGATGAATTTTTAGCTGAAGGCGCTGACCTATTAGGTTTGTCGATAGACAGCTATTACAGTCATATCGCTTGGGTTCGAAATATGAAAGAAAACTTTGGTGTGGATATCAAATTTCCTATCATCGAAGATTTATCTATGAATGTGGCGAAGGCCTACGGCATGATTCATCCTGGTGCAGCGGATACTTCAGCAGTTAGAGCGACATTTATCATTGATCCAAAAGGGATTTTAAGAGCGATGGTCTATTATCCAATGACCAATGGTCGTTCTATTCCTGAGTTTTTACGTGTACTTCGTGCCTTAAAAGCTTCGGATGAAAATAAAATTGCCACACCAGAAGGATGGCAACCAGGTGATAAAGTGATTGTGCCTCCACCTCAAGATGCTGACGCTGTCGAAGCGCGTATGAATGAAGGCTATGAATGTACTGATTGGTATTTCTGTAAAAAAGATCTTTAATCATATTTAAGTAAAGATGAAGCGCCGTTTTCCACAATGTGTGGTGAACGGCGTATTCGTTTATAGTATAGCTTATAAATAGACTCATAATTTGTCGCCTATTTGTATTCAAAACGGTGGGTGAATAGGGCAGCATGGGTATGAGGATAAAGATAAAGAAGGTGAAAGATGAATTCAGCAATAGCCGCAGTAGAAACGTATTTTGATGCATGGAACAGTCGTGATGCCAATGCCATTCTGGATTCACTTACTGTTAGGGGCACATATAGCGATCCAATAGGTGGTAAGCATTTATCTGGGCAAGATTATGTGGATTATGTCAATGTGCTCTTTGCCGCATTTCCAGATCTTAAACTGGAGTTGATCAGTAATTCGGTTGCCAGTAATGGCATTGTCGCCGCGCCGTGGATATTATCTGGAACACATAAAGGCCCAGTTGGAGACTACTTGCCGACGGATAGACTGATTACTTTGCTAGGCTGTGATTTTATTACAGTTGAAGATGGAAAAGTAAAAGATGTGATTGGTTATTTTGATCCAGAAAGCTTATTTAACCAACTCAAATAATCCTCATAGAGGTTTTGACATAATAGGTTTTTTGGGCTGTTATCAGCGTGAACCAAGATCAATAAATTAAGTCTCAGCTAAGTAATACAATAATGACGTTGTATATAATAAAAATAAAAAAGGGCTGTAATGAGTTGGGTATATTTAATCCTTGCTGGATTGTTTGAAATAGGGTGGCCAATTGGCTTGAAGATGTCACAACAGGCTGATATGCGTATCAGTGGTATTCTTGTCGCCGTATTTTTTATGGGCTTGAGTGGCCTCTTTTTATGGCTGGCACAAAAGCAGATCCCGATTGGTACCTCATATGCCGTCTGGACGGGCATTGGTGCCGCGGGCACATTTATCGTGGGCATTTTATTTTACGGTGACCCGAGTAGTTTAGGCCGTTATTTAGGTATTTTATTGATTATTGCCGGTGTCGTCACGTTAAAACTAGCCCATTGATTTCAATAATGTAAACGGAGAAAGAGTGTGAAGGAATACCATATCTTTAGCCACCCATCAGGAGAGCATGAAGCCGTTAAACAAGGTTGGTCTTGGCCTGCATTTTTCTTTGGTTTTATTTGGGCTTTTGTGAAGAAAATGTGGCAAATTGGGCTCGGAGTGATTTTAGGGTTCATGGCGTTAGGGATGTTTCTAGATTTATCTAATGGTCAAACAGAAAATGATGTCATATTAAATATTTTGTCTTTGCTGGTGGCTGTTGTTTTTGGTTTGAATGGTAATCGATGGCGGGTGCGTAATTTAACTTCGCGCGGTTATGAGATGAAAATGACGCTGATATCAGAGAATCCAGAGATGGCCATTGCAGAATACATAAAAGAGCAAGGACGTTGATCGAGCCTGATGGCAGTGGTTATGCATTAGGTGAATGGCATCATTTAATATCCAGACATCATGGTAATAAAATAAGGTAACGGTCATGACTCAAGCTGTTGTGCTAGGAGCAAATGGAGCAACGGGTCGATTACTCGTCACAGCTTTATTACAAAAAGGCATCAGCGTTAATGCCGTTGTGCGACGTCGTGATACGTTATCGATCACGACATCAGAGCAGGCAGATTGCAAGGTGATCGAAGCCGATATCACAACAATGTCTAACAGTGAATGGCATACATTACTGGATGGTTGCGATGTTGTTTTATCTTGTCTTGGTCATCACCTCAGCTTTAAAGGCCTGTTTGGACAGCCGAGAAGCTTGGTGACAGATGCGATGCGATCGACGCTTACCGCCATTAATGACCTTGCCCCTCAACAGAAAGTCAACGTCATTTTAATGAATACGACAGGCAATCAACACCGCGGTATTGCTGAAAAACCACCCTTGTCACAACGTATCGTAGTCGGTATTTTACGCCACATTCTTCCGCCACATGCTGATAATGAACAAGCAGCAGAGGCATTACGCCTTGACGGAGGACATCATATTGAATGGTGTGTAGTGCGACCTGACAGTTTAATTGATGACCTAAAAGTCAGTGACTACAGGCTTTATCCTTCACCAATAAGAAATGTGATTTTTGATGCAGGTGAAACCAGTCGCATTAATGTCGCTGATTTTATGTCGGCATTAGCCAGTGATCCGCAGCTATGGCAAACATGGCAAGGGAAAATGCCCGTGATCTATAATCAAGAAAAGAAGATGAAAGGGGCATAATGTTAAGAAGGCTCTCTCTCATCATGCTTTTATGGCCGTTAGCCACATTGGCAGAAGCAGTTGAATGTGAACACGCTGTCACAACGTTAGCGTTGGTCGAATGTGCAGAACAAACGTTACATGAAACAGAGCTTGAGCTACAACAAACCATGTTGATGGTGCTGACACAATATCAATATGACTCAGCCATAATAACAGCCATTCAACATGGCAATATGCATTGGCAACGTTATAAAACGAGCCATTGTCATGCAGTGTATACGGCATGGGAAGGGGGAAGCATTCGAAACATTATGTATTTACAATGCCAGATAAAGTTGACGCGAGACTATGTTGACGCGATGAAAATACAGTTTATTTTAGATGGTAAGTGATAGGTGCTAAAAGCAAGCTTATAATGAAACTCGGGTAGTTTATATTTACTAAGTATAAGGTCGGGACAATTTTAACCACAGTGAAGTGAGGATATGATGGATAAACAAGAACAATTAAGCTCTACCACCGTGTTATTGCATTGGCTGGTTGGTGTATCGATGATAGCGTTAGTGAGTATTGGGCTTTATATGGCGAATACCGAAACACATTGGCTCTACCCATATCACAAGTCTTTTGGTGTGCTGATTGTGTTATTGGTGTTACCTCGAATCATTTGGCGGCTGATAAATGGGTGGCCACAACCGATTCGGGTGTATCCTAGTTTTGAACGATTTTTAGCAAAATTAGTACACTGGATATTAATTATAGCGACCCTGCTGATGCCGCTATCTGGCATGATGATGTCGGGAGCCGGTGGACATGGAATTGCTGTCTTTGGATTAGAATTGCTGGCGGGAAATCATAATGCTGATGGACAAGCTGTCCCCTATAATGCCTGGTTAGCCAGTACAGGCAGTACCATTCATGAATATGTGGGGTACCTTTTGGCCACAACGATTTTATTGCATATTACTGGGGCATTAAAACATCACTTTTTAGATAATGATGGCACCTTGTCTCGGATGTTGGGCAAACGCATCTGACAATAATATCGTTCGACATCATGGGCGTAATATGAGAACGGTGATAGCAAGGGCTATGCAATATCGCTTTCACCGCGAAGAAGATTGGTCCGTATCCCCCATGGGGGTGCATTATCAACGAGAGAAATAAATGTCATTAAGTTTTAATAGCGAAGATGCGGGTCAAATTTTTGTTGGTGCATTTGCCCTAGCGGTGCCCATTTCTTTTTCTGAAGAAGCATGGCGCTTAAGTGAAACATTGCCACTGATTAATTTATGTTTGTTAATCACATTATCATTGATATTTTTGGGTTTATTTAGTTATCAAGGTGTGTTTCAAAAAGAAGTCAGCTCAAGGCAATGGGTGTTTATTTCTCGAATTATCATTGCTTATTTGATGGCTGCTTTGGTGGTAGCATTAGTTTTATTTAGCTTGAATAAATTGCCATTATTGTCTGATCCTGTGATCGCGATTAAACGTATCATTGTGATTACCATGCCAGCATCAATGGGTGCCATTATTGTTGATAGTATGGATAAAGAATAAGCATTGTTATAAAATTTTTTAACGCCACTATAAAATAGTCCGATAATAATATTAAGGTTGTCAGGGATGGTATCTTTCTAAGTACAACGTTATTCATGCTGCCCTTATATGAAAAACAAATATGGAGCTCTAGGCAAATAGCATTTTGCATTATTGGTCGTGTTTTATTATTGAAAAATAGTAAGTAGCTCATAAAATGCACGCGCTTTTTGTTTTAAACTGGTAGAAACAAAAAAGCGAGAGGCTGCATGGATAATCTTTGGGTACTGTTATCGGCATTATTGGTTTTCACTATGCAAGCCGGTTTCTTATGCCTTGAAAGTGGCTTGGTGAGAAGCAAAAACAGTATCCATGTCGCGGCCAAAAATATTTCAGACTTTGTCGTCTCCAGTGCCCTTTACTGGGTAGTGGGTTTTGGGCTCATGTTTGGCGATAGTATCGGTGGAATCATAGGGTCATCACATTTTCTCTTTAATCCAGAAGCCGATAGCTCCGGGCTTATTTTCTTTATCTTTCAAATGATGTTTTGTGGTACCGCGGCGACATTAGTCTCGGGTGCGATTGCAGAACGAACTCATTATCTAGCTTATATCTTCATCACTGTTGTCATTAGCGTCTTGATTTACCCTGTTATTGGTCATTGGAGTTGGGGCGGTATTCCTACTGGTGGTGCAGTAGGCTGGTTTGAACAGCAAGGTTTTGTTGATTTTGCGGGTTCAACCGTTGTGCATTCCGTCGGTGGCTGGGTTGCGTTTGCGGCAATATTAGTCATAGGGCCGAGGCTTGGCCGTTTTGAGAATGATGTAGAAAGAATTCCAGGAAGCAATGTGCCTATAGCTGCTCTTGGGTGTTTATTAATTTGGTTTGGCTGGTTTGGTTTTAATGGCGGTAGCGCCCTGGCTTGGGATGATTCTGTGCCTAAGATCATGCTTAATACAGTGTTGGCCGCTGTGTGGGGCGGTGTCGTGATTACCGTTATTCAAATGTGCTTACAGCGATATGCTGATGTGTATTTAGTGATTAACGGCATTATCGGTGGGCTTGTTTCGATTACAGCCAGTTGTCATAGTGTATCGCCTATCAGTGCTGCAATCATTGGCGGGGTAGGCGGCTTGGTGGTCTTTTATGGTGATAAATTATTAGAAAGATATAAAATTGATGATGCGATTGGTGTGGTGCCGGCGCATTTGTTTGCAGGGATATGGGGCACCATGGCAGTCGCATTTTTCGGTGATACAGTCATCTTAGGAACTGGGTTATCTTCTTGGCAACAAATAGGAGTGCAAGCTTTTGGTATTGTGGTAGCTGGCCTTTATAGTTTTAGTATGGCTTATGCGGCCTTATCTGTGATTAATCGTTTTTATCCCTTACGTGTTGATGAAGAGGCGGAATTAGCAGGTTTGAATGTGGTTGAGCATCATGTCAGTACGGAACTCTATGATTTATTGTCAACGATGCAATATCAACAAGAAAAATCTGATTTTTCTTCTCGCGTACCGGTTGAGCCTTTTACTGAAGTAGGTCAAATAGCACAACAATATAACCGTGTTATTGACAAGGTAAATCAAGAAATAGAACAACGAGACTTGGCTTTCCATGCTTTCAAGGAAAGTGAGTTCCGTAAAGGTGCGATACTCGACGCCGCGATGGATTGTATAGTGACGATTAGTCGACAAGGTGAAATATTAGAGTTTAATCCTGCTGCAGAACAATGTTTTGGGACTTCACGTAAAAGAGTGTTATCAAAACTGTTTATTCCATTATTTGTGCCAGAAGAAATCAAAAAAGTGATGCAAGATAGTTTGGAGCATGGCTTTATTTTGGGTGATGGTTTGATTTTAAAACGTCAAAACGTCACGAAGTTATTGCGTTCAGATGGTGAAGCTTTTTCTGCTGAAGTCGTTGTTACTCCTACCAGCGATCATCAGCATGGATCAACTGAGTTTACATTACATATCAGAGATATCACGCAACAAGTCAAACTGCAAAACCGTTTGAAGCTGCTGGCTTATAACGATCCATTGACCGGCTTGTTTAATCGTAATTATTTCATTACGCATTTAAAAGAACGTATTGCTTATCATCAAAAGAAACATAAAGGTAATGTGGCTTTAATGTTCCTTGATTTAGACCAATTCAAACGTATTAACGACAATTTGGGACATCATGCTGGTGATGAACTGTTAATTGAAGTCGCTGCTAGATTGAAAAAATTAGCTCGAAAAGAAGATATCGTCGGCCGTTGGGGCGGAGATGAGTTTGTCTTGTTATTATCGGGCAGTTTGAAATTACCAGCCATTGAGAAAAGAGCACAAGCGATTTTACAATCGATGCGGGAATCGGTGCAGCTAACTGATCAGATCATTACCGTTCCGACGAGTATCGGTATTGCACTGTCAAAACAAGGGGAATATAACGCAGAGCAATTAATGCAATTTGCTGATATTGCCATGTATCAAGCCAAACGCAATGGTCGTAATACCTATTGTGTTTATAGTGAAGAAATGAGCGAACAGGCAAGACAACAATTCCAGTTAGAACACGCCTTACCGCAAGCGATGGCAGAAGATGAGCTTCAGCTTTATTTTCAACCTAAGGTGTCGTGTCAAACGAGTCAAATTGTCGGTTTTGAAGCGCTATTACGTTGGCAGCATCCAGAGTATGGCTTTATTATGCCGAATGAGTTTATTCCAGTTATTGAAGGTTCAAACTTAATTATCGATGTCGGTGAATGGGTCATCGAAAAAGCAATACAACAACTCGCGCAATGGCAGTCGGAAGGCTTGCCGATGTATCCTGTTGCTATCAATATTTCTGGACATCATCTACATTCTCCGACCTTATTGCCGATTATTAATAAGATGTTACTGAAATATAAAGTATCTCCAGAGTATTTGGAAATTGAAATTACAGAAAGTATTCTGACGGGGGATACCGATGAAAGTATTGCTGCAATGGAAGCATTACAAAAAGCGAAAATAAGCTTGTCAGTAGATGACTTTGGTACGGGGTATTCATCACTGAGTTATTTGAAGAAATTCCCGGTTGATACTTTAAAAATTGATCGAGCTTTTATCCGTGAGTGTCATACTAATCGAGAAGATGCAGCCATTTGTAAAGCCATTATTACTCTAGCAAAAAGTCTAGGTTTACAAATCATTGCAGAAGGGGTTGAAACCGCAGAGCAACTTGCTTTCTTATCGGATCATCATTGTGATACATACCAAGGATATTATTTCAGTCGTCCTTTACCTGTCGAAGACTTAGTGCCAATGTTACAACAAGAAACGGCTAGTTAGTCTTGCTTGCATTTCGAATATGGCGACCGCCTTTGGCCAATATGTAGGCGCTTAATAGGGCAATTACGCCGGCAATATAAAGCGCTATCATAGGTTCGCGACAAAATGCTTGTTCATGGAAAATTGAAAATTCTCCCATGCAATACTCTTCGGCTTTTTTATAGGCTGAAAAAAACCATGCCAATGCCCATAATGATGCTGGAAATAAAATCATAGATAAAATGATTAAGGTGAATCCTTTTTTCATGGGTACTCCGAATAAACCTATAAAATGTACGTGAAAGTGCCGATTACAATATAGTCAACAAACAGTGATAATAGTTTCATCATCAGTTATAAAGAGAGATGACGCTATGACTGAACAGTAAAGGGTGTTACTTTACAAAGAAGATGATTTTACCTCAAAGCCATCAATATAGTATAATTATATCTATATCATTAAGAGTAATAAAGAAATGACAGAACATAAAGATCCATCAATGCTTTATATCATTTGGAGTGTTTTAGCCGCTTTTTTTGGTGTGCAAAATAAAGCCAATTATGATCGTGATAGAGCCTATGTCGAAAAAGTCGGTTTTCGGCCCTATCTGATCGCAGGAATTATCTTAACATTACTGTTTATTTTTTCAGTGGCGTTAGTGGTTAAAATTGTATTAGCCAGCGTATAAAGCTAAGTACTCATTAACCCTTCTTAAACTGGCGAATGTTTGGCTTCTTTGTTTTACTACGAACTCTCGCGCGTCTTGATGGGCGCTTGCTTGGGCGGTCTGAATGACTGACATTGGCATCATTGACCAAACTAATTTGTAGTTGTTTGTTACATACCCAAACTTTTCTAAGCTGTTGGAAAATATCTTTTGGCATGCCTTCTGGTAAATCGACCGTACTGTAGTCGTCTTGTAGTGAGATACGGCCAATATCTTGACTCGTTAATCCCGCTTCATTAGCAATCGCACCAACGAGATTTTTCACTTCGACACCGTGTTCACGGCCGACTTCAACCCGGTAAGTTTGTTTTCCGGCTTCTGTCGTAGTGGTCGGTTGGCCAGAACGTCTTGGAGAGCGTCTTGGTCTATCATCCCTGTCACCAGAAGCTTGTCGTTCATTACGTGCAGGACGAGATTCAGTATGTATAACAGGTTGTAGCGGTCTGCTCTTTTGAACAAGGTAAGCTAATGCTGCTGCGATATCCATAGGATCCGCATCATGTTCTTGTTGGTATGCGCTTAAAACACGTTGGAAAAAACTCAAATCTTGTGATTCGATGGTTTCGCTTAATTGTTGAGTAAATTGCATGACCCTTTTGTCAGCAATTTCTTCTGAGCTAGGCAACTGCATTTTTGCAATGGTTTGGCGAGTTGCTTTCTCAATAGCAAATAACATGCGTTTTTCACGAGGTGAAATAAATAAAATAGCTTCACCTTTACGCCCCGCACGACCAGTACGGCCAATACGGTGAACATAAGATTCGGTATCATATGGAATATCGTAGTTCACAACATGACTCATACGTTCGATATCAAGGCCACGAGCGGCGACATCGGTTGCGATGAGAATATCAATTTTACCTTTTTTCATTCGCTCAACGGTTTTTTCCCGTAAGCTTTGATTCATATCACCATTTAATGCGGCGCTTGAATAGCCGCGTGCTTCCAGCTTTTCAGCGAGTTCAACAGTGGCATTTTTAGTGCGAACAAAAATAATCATGCCGTCGAAATTTTCGACTTCAAGAATGCGAGTCAACGCATCTAACTTATGTGTACCAGTGACTTGCCAATAACGTTGGTTAATAGTGTCAACGGTAGAGGTTTTAGATTCAATGCGAATTTCAACAGGCGATTTTAAATATCGTTTGGCAACGCGATGAATAGGGCCTGGCATGGTCGCTGAAAAAAGTGCGACTTGGCGTTGTTCTGGCGTTTCTTTCAATATGGTTTCGACGTCGTCGATAAACCCCATACGGAGCATTTCATCTGCTTCATCAAGGACTAGGGCACTTAATTGATTCAGTTTTAAAGTACCACGACGAATATGATCAAGAACACGTCCGGGAGTACCAACGATGACTTGTGGGTGACGTTGCAGCTGACGTAGCTGGATCCCCATACTTTGACCACCATAGATAGGCAAAACATGTAAGCCTTTTAAATGGCGAGCATAACTTTGAATTGCTTCAGATACTTGAATCGCTAATTCACGCGTAGGTGCAAGCACTAATAGTTGCGGTACTTTGAGTTTTATGTCGATTCGACTTAATAACGGTAGAGAAAAGGCTGCTGTTTTACCGGTACCTGTTTGTGCTTGACCTAATAAATCTCGACCTTCTAATAAAGGCGCGATACTTTGAGCTTGGATAGGTGAAGGCGTTTCATAGCCGGCTTCTTGAACGGCTTTTAGGATCGGTGCGGCAAGCCCCAATGATGAAAATGGAGGCAATGCGGATTGTTCTGTAGACATGGGGTAACCTGTGATGACCGATGTGCTAAATTAAGGACATCAGTAGTGTAAGAGCGTAACGAAAGTATTATACGTATTTTCCTGTAGGGATGATAGCTCTAATTGCTTGTTATTTAAGAAAGTATGTTGAGTAGACTTATTTTACTTGTTTAAAATGATGAACCCAGAGGAGATGGTTTTCATCCCATTCCATACCAGGATGCATTTTCAAAATGAGGCTTTTATAAGCGGCTAAACTCGGATAACCTTCAGCGATAGCATCGGCTTCAGTCATATCTCCCAATGTTTTACGCTCTATTGAGGTGATAATAAATTCAGTGCCTTCCAGTTGAAATGTTTCATTCGGATAGGCATATAAGCCATCTCGACGTTGTTGAGTTTTGATGCCATTTAACGACATTGATACCAATTTGGGGTGAGTGACAAGTCGATCTATCTCACAGCTTTTTTCAGGTAAATTCATGATATTTACTTCTTAATGCGGGTAAATTTAGAGCCTTCTAGCGTCAGGTTAAACATTAACCCTTTATTGCTAAAGACAAAACCAACGATAGGATCATGAATTGTGACGGTGTTGATATCTTCTGCGGCACCCCATTCAACCAACGCGACTGAACCGTCTACACCGGCTTTCCAACCATCAAATTTTTGAAAGCGACGCAAAGCTTCTTGCGTCATAAAAACAAGCACGACAGACTTTGATTGCGCGCCGGCCTGTAAGCCAATCGATGCTGATGCAGTGTTGTAGTAACTGACAGTTTCATTGCCGACACGTAAGGCACCTTCACCATATTCTCCACCGATCCAAAAACCGGCTTTAAGAATGTTTGGAAACACCAATACGCCTTGAGCACGTTGTAAAAATGCATCTCCACCTGGGACTTCTGCACGGAAACGTTTTAAGGTTTCATCGACTTTGATATCGATTTCAGTTGCAGAAGCGGCAAAGCTATTGGTCGTGAAGCTAGCACAGAATAAGAGGGCAAATAATAAGACAATCCACGATGAGTGTCGGCGTTGTGTAGGCATGGGCGAAGACCTGTAACAGACTAAATGAATAGCTAAATTAGCATGGAATAAAACAAAAGCAACGAATTAATTGATACCTTGGCTAGCGAGGTATTCTTCGTAGCTACCTTTGAAGTCGATAATCCCGTCAGCGGTCATATCAAATATGCGTGTCGCTAAAGAAGACACAAATTCACGATCATGACTGACAAAGATAAGCGTACCTTCATATTGTTCAAGTGCCATATTGAGTGACTCAATAGACTCCATATCCATATGGTTGGTAGGTTCATCCATAATGAGGATATTAGGTTTTTGTAATAATAGTTTACCGAACATCATTCGGCCTTTTTCACCACCCGATAAGACGCGAGCAGGTTTATCAATCATGCTGCCAGAAAACAGTAATCGACCTAATGTGGCTCGAATCGATTGTTCATCATCTTGCGGCCCACCCCACTGTTGCATCCAATCAAATAGATTGAGGTCATTGTCGAAAAGGTGCTCGTGGTCTTGAGCATAATAACCAATATTGACATTTTCAGACCATTTTACTTTGCCTGATTTCGGTGGCATTTCAGTGGCTAAAGTTTTGACTAAGGTCGATTTACCAATCCCGTTAGCACCAATAATCGCGATGCGCTCTCCAACTTCAGCCATAAAGCTGAAATCAGAAAATAAAGCAGGTTCATCATCGTAAGATTGACTGAGTTTGCTAACTTCAACCGCGTTTCTGAATAATTTCTTTTCTTGATCAAAACGAATATAAGGATTGACGCGACTAGATGGTTTGATGTCATCTAATTGGATTTTTTCAATTTGTTTGGCACGAGATGTGGCTTGTTTTGCTTTAGAGGCATTAGCAGAAAAGCGACGGACAAAGTCTTGTAATTCAGTGATTTGTGCTTTCTTTTTGGCATTGTCAGCGATTTGTCTGGCACGCGCTTGAGTCGATGCCAACATATACTCATCATAGTTACCAGGATAGATACGCAGCTCGCCATAATCCATATCAGCCATATGGGTGCAGACACTATTTAAGAAGTGGCGATCATGAGAAATAATCACCATGGTGCCATTGCGTTGATTGATAATATCTTCCAGCCAGCGAATAGTATTAATATCCAAATGGTTAGTCGGCTCATCAAGTAAGAAAATATCTGGATCAGCAAATAACACTTGGGCTAGTAAAATACGCAGTTTCCAACCTGGAGCGACTTCGCTCATTGGGCCATAATGTTGTTCAGTTGGAATGCCGACACCTAATAATAACTCTCCGGCTCTTGATTCGGCAGTATAGCCATCCATTTCAGCATACTGGCCTTCTAGTTCAGCGACTTTTAAGCCATCTTCTTCTGACATTTCAGGTAAGTTGTAGATGCGATCACGCTCGCGATGAACTTCCCATAGCGATTGGTTTCCCATGATAACGACATCGATAACACGCTGATCTTCATAAGCAAACTGGTCTTGTTTTAAGACCGCAAAGCTTTCATTATCATCTAAACTGACATTACCTGATGTCGGCTCTAGTTGCCGAGATAAGATTTTCATGAAAGTCGATTTACCACAGCCATTTGCGCCGATTAAACCGTAGCGGTTGCCTTCGCCAAATTTAACGGATACATTCTCAAATAAAGGTTTGGCACCAAACTGCATGGTGATATTGGCTGTTGTTAACAAAGCGGTGTTCCTGTTTTTTTATCGTCAATGACTAACGAAGTTGTTAGAAAACCCACCATTATACATGCTCTTATTGCTGAGCGATAAGGGCAATTTTAGCTTGGCGTGAAAGTTTTTTGATGGCGGCTTCGCGTTTTGAGGCGCTACTACGATCAGGGTGGGGTTCTTGATAAACAAGCTTTTTTGCTGCACTTGTCCGAAAAAAACGTGCGCCTTTTTGCTGTTGTTGATGTTCTTGGAACCGACGGCTGATATCGGTTGTGATGCCGGTATAAAAATGACCGTTGTCAGCTTCTATAATATAGACAAACCACGCGGATTGCTGATGAGTCATTGTTCAGATTTATCAAAGTCCAAAGAGACAGAGTTTATGCAGTAACGCATGCCTGTTGGTGCTGGCCCGTCATTAAAAACATGGCCAAGGTGGGCATCACAACGTGGGCATTTCACTTCAATGCGTTGCATGCCATGGCTTAAATCGGTTTCTTCGATAATGTTATTAGCGACGAGTTCAGATGAAAAACTAGGCCAGCCGCAACCGGAGTCAAATTTAGCATCAGATGAAAATAACGGTTGCTGACAGCAAATGCAGCGATAAATCCCAGCCTCTTTATGATCGACATAGATGCCAGAAAAAGGCGGTTCAGTACCGGCTTGTCTTGTTACACGATATTGTTCAGGTGACAGCTGTTGTTGCCACTCAGAATCAGGTTTGTTGATGTCAGCCATAACGGTCAATAAAGTAATAATCAGGCTGTTATGGTAACTGATTTTCCGCCAAAAGAAAGGGTCTTCTGGCGGAAAATAAAGCTAATATCGGTTTATGTCGTTTGCGGCTGTGTACTAAATTGTGACATTAACGTACGCAAGTTTTCGATAGCATGCGTAATCTCATCAGCCGCGGTTAAGGCTTGTGTCACTGTTTCTGTTGTTGAGTCAGCAACGCTCGAGATATTGGTAATGTTTTTACCAATTTCATCGGTGACGATAGATTGTTGCTCTGTAGCAGAAGCAATTTGTGTATTCATTTCATTAATAGCCGTGGCAGAGTTTAGGATACGGTTCAAAGCATCACCTGCTTCGGCTGCATGCTGGACACTTTCGGTTGTTTGCTTATGACTTTCTGAAATAGCACTCACGGCTTCTTGTGCTTGACTTTGCAGACGTTCGACAATACTTCGAATTTGTTCGGTAGATTGTTGCGTACGTTGTGCTAATGTTCTAACTTCATCTGCGACTACAGCGAAGCCTCGACCTTGTTCACCTGCACGAGCAGCTTCGATGGCAGCATTTAAAGCCAATAGATTTGTTTGTTCTGCGATGCCGGTAATGACTTCTAAAACCTGTCCGACTTCTTGGCTATCAGCATCAAGTTTATGGATTACATCTGAGGCGTTATTGATTCGCGTCGACATGGATTCATTACTTTCAATGGCTTGGCTGACAATATCACTACCACTGGCCGCTTCTCTATTGGCTGTTTCCGCCGCCTCGGCTGCTTGGTTGGTATTTTGGGCGACGACTTGAACGGTTGCGGTCATTTCATGCATGGCAGTGGCGACCATATTAATAGCAGCGTGCTGTTCGTTAACGCCATCAGTTGTGTTTTTGAGTGTGAGCAGGACTTTTGCTGCGCCATCACTAATGGTCTCGCTGGCTTGACGTACACCATTGACAAGATCATTCACCAAATAGAAAAAGGCATTAATGGTACGGGCATCTTGTTTGCCATCTTCTGTTGCAATGTCATTTAAGTTGAGCTGGACATTGAAGTCTTTGGTTTCGACTGCTGAAGCAATATTGGCATTAAAGCGTGCATTCATTAAAAATTGTTGTTGCATGGTGAAGCCAAAAAAGATTAAGGCGGCGACTTCAATTCCTGCAAAGATGAAATGAATAATGAAGGTTATCCAATTACAGTTTTCAGCAAATAATTGTAGCGGCACGCCCATAAACTCTACGCCACTAAACTGTAAATTAATAAAGAGGAAGTGATGAATAGTAATGAGCCCTGTTGCAGCCACCAATGGGCGCCAATCACGGTAAATGAGCATTAGAGCAAAGACAACGAAAACATGAAAATGCATTTCGATACGGCCTAATTGTTGGGTAATAAAAATCGTGGCATACGCCATTAAACAAATAGACAAAATGATCCGTGATGCCAATGTGCCGCGCATAGTCATATAGGTAAACAAAGCCGCTGCTGACACAAGTAACGCCGGAATACCACCTAATAAATGGGTGTCATACCCCATAGGCACTATGAACCAAGCAAAAGGAAGATGTGCTAATAGAATATATAAAATATAACGATCAGAACGTTCATAATCGAGCCGAAGTTTTTCATTAACGAGTTGTTCAATGTTTTGCATCTTGTGCCTCCAAAAATGCGTTACTTATAAGGCGTAAGCTAATTGTTGTTGTAATGCCAAATAATCTGTT
This sequence comes from Piscirickettsiaceae bacterium, assembly GCA_024685975.1. Classification (GTDB taxonomy): domain Bacteria; phylum Pseudomonadota; class Gammaproteobacteria; order Nitrosococcales; family Methylophagaceae. The sequence continues at coordinate 102,825 of JAIBDZ010000004.1, forward strand.
AAAACAGCATCTTCATTTAAATGTAAATAAGGGTAAGTTTTCACCCAGCGCCCAGCCATATCAATGACATGAATATCAGAGTCATGACTTGGTTCACCATATTGGTTCAATTGGATATGAGTTTGAAATTGTGCCGCAAATTGTTGTAAATCGTTATCAGCCATGCGCCAACCAATAATAGCGGGGTTGATTTGGTGTAAGTATTGAGTGAGGTGCGTCATATCATCACGGGCATTATCAATAGAAACAAAAACCAAGCGTGCATTATCAGGTAGAAGCTCTACGAGTTTGATGTATTGTGCAAGCGTAAAAGGGCAGTTATCAGCGCAATGGCTAAAGCCAAATGTGAGATATGTTGTATGCCCTTTTAAGTCATCGAGTGATGAAAAATCAGCATGCGTGCTGGTGATGGGGGGGATAGTGATTTTGCGATCACGATCTAAACCATAGCCTTCACGTAATAAATTATTCCCAAACATACTCCAGAATAATGCCAAGAGTAGTAATAGGCTGGGAATAGCTATGTTGATGATTTTGCGGCCCATTGCGTCATAACGTCCTTTTATTATGTAATGTCTTGTTTTGTGTCATCAACAATGACATGTTTATGTCGACAACACTGATATGGAATCATAAAGTCATTTACATAAACGTTTTAGGACATCAATCACACTTGTTAGTAACAAATGTGTCAAAAATGGCAGACAGAAGGAAAAAGTGTGACCTAAGCGATGCTTTTAGCTGACATTGCCTAGAGTGAATTGGGTGTTATAAATAGATTAGGTCTTGTTCTAAGGTGTATTAAACCTGACATGATTTACCGCTTTTCGCATATGTATAAATTGAATAATCACGGTTAACCAAGTTGCAATAGCAATAGACCACCAGACGCCATAAATATCACTTTTTAATAATACAATCGCAATCGCAATAAACAAAGCAGGCAAAACAATCTGTCGAATCAAATTGAAATACATCGGAATCACAGCTTGTTTCATGCCTTGTAACACCGCACCGGAAACAAACGACAAAACATAAGCCGGTAAAATTAAGGCTTCCACCCGTAAATAACTGACGCCAATATCGATTACATGTTGATCATCAGTAAATAAGTCAATCAAAGGGCGAGCAAAAATAAAAACTAAAACGCCGCCAATCACCATCATTAAACTGCCAAACTGGATCGAATCCAACGCGGTTTGCTGCATGCGATCAAAACGTTTCGCGCCAAAATTGACACTGACTAAAGATAAAACAGCGATATTAATCCCGACGGTTGGCAATAACACCAATTGTTCAATACGCAAACCAATGCCGAGACCGGCTACGGCTTTTTCACCAAATTGCGCTACGGCAGACGTTAAGATAATAGATCCGACGGCAATTAAAAACATATTCATGCTGGCTGGTAAGGCTTGTTTGAAAAGGGCATGGTATTGTTCAAGATTAGGACGTAAATGACTAACTTGCCAGCATGCGCCGAGCTGGCTTTGTTTGACCTTCATGCTTAAATAAATGGCGCTTCCTAATTGGGTCAAAGCGGTAGCTAAGGCGAGACCATAAACGCCTAACCCCAAACCAAACATCAATAAAGGATCTAGAATAATATTGGCAATAAAAGCGGCGATAAGACTATTTCTAAAGCTGCTGGTATCTCCCATCGAATTGAGAATGCCATTTGCCGCCATACCATGAGCAGAAAAGGCCAAGGTCGGCAAAATAATGGACAAATAACGTAAGGCATCCGCCACATACTCGCCCTCAGCATTCATGAGCGCAAATAAATCACTGGCAAAGACTAGAACGATAAGTCCTGTGATAAAGGCTGAAATCCACGCAAAAGACATTGCCTGTCCTGCGATTTGTTCCGCTAATGCCTGTCGTTGTTCACCACGAGCGTGTCCGACCAAAGCATTGGTCGCTTGCCCGACACCAATTGATATAGCGATCCCCATAAAATAAATGGGAGCGGCTAGTGATAACCCCGCTAATGCTGTTGAGGATAATAAACCAGCATAATAATTATCGACAATGTAATACATCGTATTAAAAAACATGCCAACGCTTGCTGGGATGGCAATTTTTTTGAGTAAGGCAGGGATAGGTTCCCGAGTGAGATCCAATGATTTTCCTAATCTAAAGATAAAAAGGCGGGCGACAAACGGAGCCTAACAATAATGAAGTCGTGATAGTGTAATAGATCTACCACCACAAAGAGACATTGTTTTGCTGATTTTGTTCGCACTGTCGCGAAATAAATCACATGGTTTTAGAGGGGGGGAATCATTCCAATCTGATGATAGAAGTCCGTCGCATTTCATCCTCAGGATAGACGCGGCCTGATTCCAAACATTGATAAATATGGTTAAAAACCTTGCCTGGTTCGCCTTGACGTTTACCCGAGCGAAAATAAGAATGACCTTTCGGGAAGTCGTAAAGGTTATTCACATCATCACAGTCAACGCTATACACATTTTTAGGCGTTTTATCGATATCTTCTGGTCCAGTATGGCCTAGACGACGGGAAGCAATTTTATTTTTCAAGTTAGAGGCTTTGCTGGCACGTAACGCCAAATCATCCGAGGCGTGATAGACCACCACATTACGAGAAGAGTGACAGATGACTTCGCCGATTTCACCTTCATGTAACGTTTCATTGACGACATCAGCGGCGACAAGAAAAGTATTCCGAAATAACATCGGTACGCCTTGTGGTAAATCATACTTTTTCCATACAGCTAAAGTGCCACGCAAAACACGATTTCCCATTGAATGGGCCAAAACATTAATCCGTTTAAAACAAGGATCTTCATCAGGATTGTATTTTTCTGAACTACGCCACGCTAAAAATTTCTCCAGCACACGAGCAAATGAAAAGCCACTTTGATCTGCGGCTTTTTGGTCATCCCAGTAGTCTTTCACAATGCCTAAATCATTATCACAAGGCCAAATCATTGGAATCACAAGGATATTGTTTTTTTTCTTTTTATTACATAATGTTTGAAACTCGCGTGCGCCTTCAAACACTGCTTCTGGCAAGTTGGAAAAGCCGTGAATATAAATCAAAATTTGGCGATATTGAGAGGCTTTGAGTTGCTCTAAAAAGTCGATACTGCCAATTTCAGTATGCTTGCCATCTTTACCATATTCACAAAAAAATACCGAATTACTGGCGGCATTATTATCTAAATCAAAAGAAAAATTACGCCCGATGCGGGTACGAATACTTTGTTCTGGAAAACGATTAGTAATAAATAACATCGCAAGGCCTCATAGGAATCATCCATAATGTTTCACTATTCCATAGAGTTGTTGATAAGACAAGAATCAACACAGATGATGCCGTAAAATAGCCCATAATAAGTTAAGGAGAAAAAAATGGCATTGGACAATGCACCGAGTTGGCAAGCCGTTTTGCAGGCAGAATTTAAACAACCCTATATGGTGGCATTACAAACATTTCTTGATGCGGAAAAAGCACAAGGAAAAACGATTTACCCACCGACATCACAGTGGTTTCATGCTTTAGAAATGACGCCGTTAGAGAATGTCAAAGTCGTGATTTTAGGGCAAGATCCTTATCATCAACCGGATCAAGCACAAGGTTTATGTTTTTCCGTCAAACGAGGGGTCAAAATACCGCCTTCATTGCTTAATATTTATAAAGAGCTGACGTCTGACCTAGGACTGCCGCGGGCACAACATGGCGATTTAAGCTCTTGGGCTGAGCAAGGTGTTTTATTATTAAATGCGGTGCTAACGGTAGAAGCCTCGAAAGCCAATGCGCATCAAGGCAAAGGTTGGGAACAATTTACCGATAAAATCATTCAGATCATTAATGAACAATGTGAACATATTGTGTTTATGCTGTGGGGAAGTTATGCCCAGAAAAAAGGCGCTGCTATTGATAAGCAGCGCCACTTAATCTTAACGGCGCCGCATCCGTCTCCGCTATCGGCGCACCGTGGTTTTCTAGGATGCCAGCATTTTAGCCAAGCGAATAATTATTTAAACGAGCATGGCAAAACAGCGATTAATTGGTCTTTAGTCAATGACGATTAATTTATCCCGTATTACGCATTCCCGCTGAAATACCGGTCATAGTCACCTTCAATGCTTCATCTAATTCTGCATTAGCACCATCACTATCACGCTGGCGTTTCAATAATTCGGCCTGTAAATAATTCAACGGGTCGATATAGGGTTTGCGTGCTTGAATGGCGAGTTGCAAAGCGGGGTCATCATCTAATAAACAAGCTTGTTGTTTTAATTGATTTAATAAGGTTGCTAGTGTTTGTAAGTCGCCACGTAATTGCTCTCCAAGATAATGCAAACTCGGATCCGTCAGTAGCTTTTCATAATGAATGCAAACGGGAATATCAGCTTTACCGACCACCATTTCTAATAAGTCGATAAAACTACTGAAAAATGGCCAGTGAGCAATCATGTCAGCGAGCACATCTGGTTCATTGTCTATAGCGTATTGCAGGGCTTGTGTTGTACCCAACCAGCTTGGGAGGTTTAACCTGACTTGCATCCAAGCAAAAATCCATGGGATAGCTCTGAGACTTTCAATACCGCCAGAGGCTTTACGTTTAGCAGGGCGAGATCCTAAGGCTAATGTTGATAGCTCTTGCTCTGGGGTTAAGCTTCTAAAATAAGGTACAAAATTGGGATCTTCACGTACGACACTACGATAAGCATTTAAGCTCTGTTCGGCCATTTTTTCCGTGAGCTCACGCCATTCTGGTTTAGGTTGAACAGTCGGTGAAATCGTCGACCGTAATGTTGTACTGACATAGTCACATAAACTATTAAAGGCAACACGAGGCACACCAAATTTATAACGAATCATTTCACCTTGTTCGGTGACACGAATATGCCCTGCTACAGACCCTGGCGGTTGCGAATCCATCGCTTTTTGTAATGGGCCACCACCTCGACCAATGGTACCGCCACGGCCGTGGAAGAAGGTGAGATCAATATGGTAATGCTTAGCCAATGACATCAATTCTTCTTGGGCTTCATATTGTGCCCAAGTGGCAGCTAATTTACCGGCATCTTTGCCTGAGTCAGAATAACCAATCATGACAGTTTGTTGGCCATCACTGTATTGTTGATACCAATTGCTTCGCCACAGATCGTTCATGACCTGCGGTGCATTATTCAAATCATCTAAGGTCTCAAATAATGGCATGATGGGCATATTCCATGTCACGCCACTTTCTTTTAATAACAATGCGACAGCCAACACATCTGAAGCTTGTTTCGCCATCGAAATAATATAATGGGATAATGCTGATTGTGGTTGTTCAGCCACAACACGGCAAGTGGCCAAGACTTCTTCTGTTTCAGCACTTTTTGGCCAACGTTGCGGAATAAGAGGTCTGCGACTAGTGAGTTGTTCAATTAAAAACGCTTGCCTTTTCTTTTCATCCCATTGCAGATAACTGCCGAGCTCTAGATATTTGGTCACTTCATCGATCGCCTGACTATGGCGTGCACTATCTTGACGGATATCAAGCGGTACTAAATTCAAGCCAAAGGCGTAGATACGGCGAATAGTGTCTAAAATGGGGCCATTAGCAACATAGTCGTAACCGTCATCAATTAAGGCTTTATGGATCAATAAAATTGGGTCTAATAGTTGCTCAATCGAAGTAATGACTTGATCAGAACCTGTGAGGTGATTGTTTTTGAGCTTTTGCTCTATCCAATCACGCGTGGCTAATAAACGTTGTCTTAATTTATGTAAAGCGCTGCGATAAGGACTATCAATATCACCTGTCAAAGTCACTAGCTCGACGGATTGGCTTCCCATGCTGAGGCTTTGTATTAAAGAATGCACATCGCGTTCATACAAATCCATCGCTTTCCAGCGCGCTAATAAAATGACTTGTTGGGTGACATCATGGGTGACATTAGGATTACCATCACGATCACCGCCCATCCATGAATAAAATTGAAATAATTGCGTATCTAAATCTAAGCCGCGACGGCAATATTGCTCACATAAATTATTAATATGGCGAATCGCATTGGGCACGGCATACCAAAAACTGTTTTCAATGACAGCAAAGCCCCATTTGGCTTCATCGACAGCGGTTGGACGTAGTTTTCTAATCTCATTGGTATTCCAGACTTCTTCAATCAGCCGATGGAGGCGTCCTTCTGCTTGTTTTTGTTCATAACTTAATAAATCACCGCGCTGACAATCGGCGAGTGTGGAGGAAATTTTTTCATATTTTTGAATAAGGGTTCGACGAGTGACTTCAGTGGGATGCGCAGTGAGGACAAAGCTGATTTTGAGCTTTGATAAACACATTAAGACGTCATCGGCAGAATGCTGTTCCAGTAATTGCTGGAATAAAACAGCGAGATGATCCTCATTCTCAGCTTCAACACTGGAGGAGTAATATTGATCGGCAATATTCGCCAAGTTTAAAAATTGATTGAAGGACCGCACGATGGGAAGAATGGATTCATTGGGCAATTGACTTAAATAATCAATTAAGACTGCGTCTGCTTTGGGATCGTCTTTTGTCGCCTTAGATAAGGCCCGAATTTCTTCGACCTTTTCATAAATATCTGCGCCTTGATGAGCTGTTAATGTTTGTCCTAACAGCTTGCCAAGCAGTTTTACATTTTTTCTTAGCGTGACAGGTAAAGCTTGCATCATGCCTCCTATGGGAACATAAGCGTAAGAAACGGAGTGTGAGCATACTGCGCCAATGCAGAAGTCATGAATCAGTTCGATTGATTAAGCGAGCGGATGGGGAAAATGAGAAACGAGGTACTATATTTCATCATTATCTCATCGACAGCTTAAGATGCGGATCATATCACTTCTTACTGAGATGCCAAGTGTTAACAAAAGAGGGCACCATCTTGTATCAACAATGACATAAATTAATTTTAACCAAAGTGATCGGGTACAATAGCGACCATGATTAAGCTACAAAACCTTTCTATTAGACGTGGCACACGGTTATTATTCGAACAGGCTAACTGCCTTATTCACCCAGGACAAAAAATTGGTTTAACCGGCGCTAATGGCGTCGGTAAGTCCAGCCTTTTTGCTCTTTTTCGGGGAGAATTACATGCGGATCATGGCGATGTGTCGATTCCAGATGCATGGACGATTGCGCATGTCGCACAGGAAACACCCGCAGTGGACTTGCCTGCGATCGATTATGTCTTGCAAGGTGATGCAGAGCTAACACGCTTGCAATCAGCTTTGCTTGAAGCCGAACAAAATCAAGATGGTCATGCGCAAAGCGAATTACATGACCAACTGGCTGCGATTGATGGCTATACCGCACGAAGTCGGGCGGGCAGGTTAATGCATGGACTTGGTTTTAAAGATCATCAAGAAACCAATGCTGTCACGTCATTTTCTGGTGGCTGGCGGATGCGGCTTAATTTAGCGCAAGCGTTGATGTGTCGCTCTGATTTATTGTTATTAGATGAACCTACTAACCATTTAGATTTAGAAGCGGTGTATTGGTTAGAAGAATGGTTACGAAATTATCAGGGCACCTTAGTACTCATTTCTCACGATAGAGACTTTCTTGATCGCGTTGTCACGCATATTGTGCATATTGAACAACAAAGAATGAAAGTCTATACCGGCAATTATTCTGATTTTGAATTAGCTAGAGCTGAGCATCTAGCCAATCAACAAGCCGCGCATCAAAAGCAACAACGAGAGTTAGCCCATATCCGCAGTTTCGTCACCCGTTTTAAAGCAAAAGCAAGTAAAGCGAAACAAGCACAAAGTCGAGTGAAAGCACTAGAACGAATGGAGCTGATCGCGCCAGCTCATGTCGATTCGCCTTTTCATTTCCAATTTAAAGAGCCAACTCGTTTGGTGGCGCCATTATTGGTTTTAGATAAGGCGGCCGTCGGTTACGGCGATACGCCGTTAATTGATAACGTGAGGCTATCGTTAGCGCCTGGCGATAGGGTCGGACTTTTGGGGCCAAACGGTGCGGGTAAATCGACTTTAATTAAATTGATTGCCGGTGTATTGCCGACTATCAAAGGTAAACGAAAAGAAGCCAAAGACATTCGTATTGGTTATTTTGCCCAGCATCAATTAGAGCAATTATATGATGAAGATAGCCCTGTCCAGCATTTGCAACGGCTAGATCGACAAGCATCTGAAGGGGAGTTACGCGATTTTATTGGTGGGTTTGGTTTTCATGGTGATGATGCTTTAGCGCCAGTCGGCCCATTTTCTGGCGGTGAAAAGGCGCGACTTGTTTTGGCCTTATTGGTGTATCAACGACCGGCATTGTTATTATTGGATGAACCGACTAACCATTTAGATTTAGAAATGCGCTTAGCGCTCACTATGGCACTGCAAGACTTTGACGGTGCTTTGGTTGTTGTGTCGCATGATAGACATTTATTACGGACAGTGGCTGATGACTTATGGTTGGTATCAGACGGTAAAGCCGTTGAGTTTGATGGTGATTTAGACGCTTATCGTCAATGGGTGAGTAATAAAGATAAGGCTGACAAAGTTGCGACTAACCCATCTCCTAGCGTGCCGAATAATAAAAAACAAGACAGACAAGCTGCTGCCGTGCAAAGGCAAAAATTACAACCTTTACGCAATAGTGTAAAAAAAGCAGAAAAACAGATGGATGAGGGGCAAAAAGCCCTGCTAAATATTGAAGAACAACTCGCCGATAGCGCCTTATATAACGAGTCTGAAAAAGAGAAATTAAAAGCCTTGTTATTAGAGCAATCACAATTAAAAGCCTTAATAGAACAGGCGGAAATGGACTGGTTTGAAGCCAGCGAAGCATTAGAAGCAGCGCACGCTGCCGAGGATTAAACGTGGCCTTATTGTCATTAAAACAAATCACTGTCAGTTATGGCGGTCCTAATTTATTAAATAAAGTCGATTTTCAACTCGATCGCGGCGAGCGCGTGTGTTTGGTTGGACGAAATGGCGCGGGTAAGTCGACGTTAATGAAGTTAATTGCCGGTGAGCTCAATGCCGATAGCGGCGAAATTATCGGACAAGATCTGAAAATTGCCCGTTTAGAACAAGAGGTACCTGCTGGAACAGAAGGCTCTATTTTTGATGTGGTGGCCAAAGGGTTAGGGGATGTCGCACCATTATTGATTGAGTATCATCAGGTGTTGCATGAGCTTGAAACAGATAGTTCTGAAGCGGTATTAAATAAATTAGAAAAAGCCCAACACAAACTCGAAGCAGTCGACGGTTGGTCTGTTGAACAGCGTGTCGAAGCGGTGATTTCTCGCTTGTCTTTAAATGCTGATATGCAGTTTTCAGCCTTATCAGGCGGAATGAAACGGCGGGTTTTATTGGCTAAAGCATTGGTGACAGAACCAGACATTTTATTATTAGATGAGCCGACTAACCATTTAGATATCAGCTCTATCACCTGGCTTGAAGAATTTTTGAAAAGCTATGGTGGCACCTTATTATTCATCACGCATGATAGAACGTTTTTGCAGTCTCTCGCGACACGGATTGTGCAATTAGATCGAGGCAATTTAGTCAGTTTCCCTGGTGATTATGATAATTATCTCAAACGCCGTGAAGCGTTATTAGCGGAAGAAGAGCAACAAAACGCCTTATTTGATAAAAAACTGGCCCAAGAAGAAGTCTGGATACGACAAGGAATTAAAGCACGTAGAACACGTAATGAAGGCCGAGTTCGTGCCTTGCAACAACTCCGCCGAGAACGTAGCCAACGCCGTGAACAACAAGGTAATGTCAAAATGGCCTTACAAGAAGCAGAACGCAGCGGAAAATTAGTCTTAGAAGCGGAAGGCATCAGCCAGAGTTTTGACGGTAGAACCTTGTTTCATGATTTCACAACGCTGATTCAGCGTGGTGATCGTATCGGCATTATTGGTCCTAACGGTTGCGGAAAAAGTACTCTGTTATCGATTTTATTGGGGCGCACTCAACCTGAAGCGGGAGAGGTGAGAATTGGGACTAATTTAGAAGTTGCCTATTTTGACCAATTACGAGGTCAATTAGATGAAGAAAGCAGCGTTGTTGATAACGTAGGGCAAGGCAGTGATCATGTTGATATCAATGGTGCTCGCAAGCATATCATTGGGTATTTGCAAGATTTCTTATTTACGCCTGATCGTGCTAGAACACCTGTTAAAGCATTATCGGGTGGTGAACGTAACCGCTTATTATTAGCAAAATTATTTACTCAGCCGGCTAATTTATTGGTGATGGATGAACCTACTAATGATCTAGATGCTGAAACACTCGATTTACTTGAAGATGTGTTATTGAATTATCAAGGCACATTGTTATTGGTCAGTCATGATAGAAGTTTTATTAATAACGTTGTCACAACTTCGATTGTTTTTGATGATGATGGTGAGCTACGAGAATATGTCGGTGGCTATGATGATTGGGTGAACCAAAGACAACAAGATAAAGCATTAGCCAATCAATCAGTCGCAAAAAAAACGACGCCGAAGACCGCTACAGCGACAAAGAAAAAATCGACCTTAACCTATCAAGAGCAGCTAGATTTAGCCGCTTTGCCAAAAGAAATTGAAGCATTAGAGCAAAAACAAGCTGAACTCCATGATGAAATTAGCCAAGCTGATTTTTATCTACAAGAGGCTGAGGTAGTAACACGCACACAAGATGCTTTGGCAGAGCTTGATGAACAATTAACACAAGCCTATCAGCGCTGGGAAACTTTAGAAGAGAAACAAGGCGATGGTTAATGAGCGAAGCCGAGTTACTACATCAAGTTAAAGAAAGTAATCACACCATCACAGTGTGGGAGCAAGAAAATCTTCGTTGGATAGAGTTTGGCGACGGGCTGATACAAAGCGCGATGGATTTAGACAGGCCTGATTATTTGCCTGAAGCTTTTAGTCGGGCGATGTTAGCTGGAACGATGTTCCAATCTAATATGCCAAAAAAAGTATTATTAGCAGGTACAGGCGGTGGGGCGACAGCACGTTACTTGGCAAATCGTTTTCCTGATATTGAAGGTGATGCCGTCGAATTATCGGCAACAGTAATAAACCTTGCCAAACGTTATTTTGATTTTCCACAGCATCATTGGACGATTCATCACGCCGATATTCGTGATTATCTTCAACAATGTGAACAACGTTATGACATCATCGTTTTTGATATCGCCGATGGGCAAAGTGTTCCTATCTGGTTACAAGATCCAGATTTTTTGGCTGATTGTCGTCGATGTTTATCCTCTCAAGGCCACATTAGTATTAACTTGATCGCCGAAACGGGAGAGCATTTTAAGGCTAATCTTGCTGCTATTAGACAAGCTTTTGATCAACAAACAGTGTGTTTGTCTTTGCAAGAACATCGAAATATTATTTTATTTGGTTTTAATCACCAAAATGTCATCACAGCATTTGATGAGGACGATTTGCTGACGCTGCAGCGTCGCTGGCAAATTGAGTTTAAGACGTTTTATCAACAAATGCAGCAAGATAACCCTAAGAATAGCGGTTTTCTATAACGGGTATTCCTGTGTAACATACACTGATATATCAATTGAGGCCCCATCATGGATAGTGTATTAACGACAGTAACCGACTGGTTTAAAGTGCTTAATGGCATTGTGTGGGGGCCAGCAATGTTGGCACTGATTTTAGGTACGGGCTTATTTTTGATGATTGGCTTGCGTTTTATGCCTGTTTTGAAGCTCGGATATGGCGCCAAAATGTTATGGCGAGGTCGGGATGACAGTGAACAACAAGGTGATATTTCTGCATTTAATGCATTAATGACGTCATTGTCGGCGACGATAGGGACAGGGAATATTGCCGGTGTGGCCACAGCCATTTTTTTAGGCGGCCCTGGTGCGTTGTTTTGGATGTGGGTGACAGCCTTAGTAGGGATGGCGACCAAATATGCTGAAGCCGTATTAGCTGTTCATTACCGAGAAGTGGATGCTAATGGCAATAAAATTGGCGGCCCCATGTACTATATAAAAAATGGTCTTGGTCCAAAATTTACTTGGCTTGCGACAAGCTTTGCCCTATTTGGTGCATTAGCAGGTTTTGGGATCGGTAATACTGTTCAAGCTAACTCTGTTGCCGATGCATTAGCATCAAAATTTGCCATAGATAACCAAATGACTGGTTGGGTGATGGCGGTATTGGTGGCATTAGTATTATTAGGCGGTATTAAACGGATAGCTTTAGTTGCCGGTAAATTAGTGCCTGTGATGGCGATAAGTTATGTGATTGCGGCGGTCACGATTTTGATCATGCAAGCTGATCATGTGCCAATGGCATTTAACCTGATTATGCATTATGCCTTTACACCAGCTGCTGCGACAGGCGGTTTTGCTGGCGCAGCTGTTTGGGCGGCAATTCGTTTTGGTGTCGCAAGGGGCATATTTTCAAATGAGGCTGGCTTAGGTAGTGCGCCTATTGCACATGCTTCTGCGAAAACGAATAACCCAGTACGCCAAGGCACGATCGCGATGATGGGAACATTTATTGATACGCTGATTATTTGTACCCTGACAGGGCTAGTGATTATTGTGACGGGGGTATGGACCAGTGGTGAGAATGGGGCCAGTTTATCGGCATTAGCATTCGAATCTGCTATGCCTGGCGTAGGGGGCTATGTGGTGACATTAGGGTTAAGTGTTTTCGCCTTCACAACATTATTAGGTTGGAGTGTGTATAGCGAAAAATGTGTCACGTATTTATTTGGTGTGAAAGCGGTTTTGCCTTTTAGGCTGATTTGGATTATCGCGATTCCTTATGGTGCGACCAGAGATTTAGAGTTTATTTGGTTGGTGGCGGATACGTTAAATGCATTAATGGCTTTGCCGAACTTAGTCGCTTTATTGTTATTAAGCCCAGTAGTATTTGGTTTGACGCGCTCTTTCTTTCATAAATGAAAAGAGGGCTAAAGATAAGCCCTTAAAATGGTCATATTACTCATCTAATAATGGGTTGCGATTATCTTCACGGATACGCGGCATAATCCACATCTCATACATCGATACAACCCACATAAAGGCAAAGGATAATGCCATCGAGCCACCACCAATAATGACAAGCCAAGCGAAGTGCGGGTTGAGTTTGGTGAGCCACCAAGACGCGATATCGATGATTAAAAAGATATAAGGCATGACGATAACAATGGCTTTTAATCCTTTAGGCACGCCAGTTGCCAAACTAAAAATCAGTCCGACAAACATAAAAATAAAGGCAATACCAAATAAATGGATATGTGAAACTCGAGCTAAAGATGAGAAGCTTGCACCAGTATCAGTTTCTGCCACGTGAGAAATGTTGTTAAATTGAGTGAAGTCGGGCAAAGGCATACCTGATGTTTTGCTGTGACAAACGATGCATCGGTTATCAACAATTTGGCGGATCCCTTGGCTATGAAACTGTTTTTCATTTGCGCCTTTTCGAACCCAGTTAATAATCTTGAGACGTTCTTCTTCAGGCGCCATCGCTTTCATTGAGCCATTGAGCTTTGATTCAATGACTGAACCTGAACGTTTACCATAGTAACTGTAGACAATATCATCGGTCGATAGACCTAATTTACCATCGGCCATGCCATGGGTAAATTGAATTTGGACTAAGGCCATCATATAGCCAATAGCGACAACGACTAAATAACCTGTGAACAGCGATTTTAATGCTGTACTTTGATTAGACAGATTGATATTACGGGATCTTGTCATGGTGACGCGTTCTCTCATTGATAAAGAATATTATTGGCCAAATACTTGTTTCAGTAACTCCGTCGTTCTGGCAGCAGGATTGGCACGAATTTTTTGCTCTTCAACAGCAATGACAGCAAATAAACCATCGAGAGCTTGCTGGGTTACATAGTCAGTTAAATCGACGTTGATTTGTTCGCCGACTATCGGCACAGCAGCAACTTGTTCCGTTAGTTGATTGTAATAACGGGTTGAGCCAACTTGTTGGAGTGATGAGTCAATTGTAGGCTCAAATAATTCTGCTAATTGTGAGCTAGTATGTGTTTTGAAATAGCTTGTTGCGGCATCATCTGGGCCATTGAGAATAGCGGAGGCATCTTCAATAGACATATTGCGAATAGCATTCGCCATAATCTCGGCCGCTTGTGGCGCGGCTTTCTCTGCTGCTTGATTAATACTTTGTTCAAATTGTTCAACTTGGCTTGATAACCCTATTTTTTTCATCAAACCGCTCACTTTTTCTAATTGTGGCGGCAAAGGGATACGGATAAGGTCATTGGCTAAATACCCATTACTTTGGCCAACTTGTGATATGGCTTGGCGTGTGCCGACGTCAAGGGCTTCTTTTAGGCCAGCAATTAATGTATTGCTATCTAATGCACTGCTGGCAGTAGTATTTGTTGCAGGTTCAGTTAATAACTCACCACCGATGCTTTTAGCCTTGTCCCAGAGTGAGCCCCATTCAGCTGGGTAAACTGACTGGCTGTGGCTGCTTAGTACTAACAATAAGGTTATGCTTTGTAATAGAGGTTTGCTTAACATATTGCATCCTTTAAGACTAAATTATTCATATCATAAGCCTTAATGATGACAAGATACAGTGTGTAATAAGTATTATTACTTATTTTTAGGTTGAGAATCCTAACTGGCTGATTATATGGATAATCTTTTTTAGGATAAATGGTCGAGAACGATGAAATGATTGTTTAAGGTCGCGATCTGAATAGTGAGTTTGCGACGTTTGCAGGAATATGGCTTGAATTTGCTTGAGGAATAAAGTGATAGGCAATAAAAAAGCCGGTTATAAAAACCGGCTTTTTGTTGTGCAAAGAATTCTTGGTCTTCTTAACCTGGAACGACGTTCTCAGCTTGTGGACCTTTTTGGCCTTGCGCTACTTCCATCGTAACGGGTTGACCTTCTTTTAATGATTTAAAACCATCAGCTTGAATCGCGCTGTGGTGGACGAATACGTCAGGGCCACCAGATTGCTCAATGAATCCAAATCCTTTCTCATCACTGAACCATTTGACGGTTCCTGAAACTTGTTCTGCCATGTTAACCTCTGTACTTAAAAATATAAAAAATTATTCAGCAACATAATCTGCGGGTGGTGCTGAGCCCTCACCAAAAAAGAATTTTTTGAGTTCTTCTTTGAGGAATTGCTGTGATTTAGTGTCGGCTAACGATAATCGATATTCATTGATTAACATGGTTTGCTGTCCTAACCACATTTGCCAAGCTTCTTTAGAAACAGA
>JAIBDZ010000022.1 GCA_024685975.1 Piscirickettsiaceae bacterium
GCTGGTGGCCCTATGACCGTTGTGGCGGCAGATGGGGTGGATGTGGTGCCTTTTGATACCGAGCAACAATACATGGCTGTTGCTGAAACCTTTGATGTGATTGTGACGGTGCCTAGTAATGGGGCTTATGAGTTTAGAGCAACATCTGAAGATGCTACCGGCTACAGCAGTGTTGTTTTGGGTGAAGGTAAGCTGGTTTCCGCCCCAACAATAGCTAAGCCAACGTTGTTAATGATGGATCATGCCAAGCATGATATGAGTGAGATGCCCGAGATGGATCATGAGGCAATGGGCCATAAGATGGATATGTCGTCGATGCAGCCGACTGGCTATGGCTCATTACGCTCACGGACACCGACAAATTTTAATAAGAACAATACCAAAAGAACAATTAACTTGTCGTTGACAGGTGATATGGAGCGTTATGCATGGTCATTTGATAATAAGGTGCTCAGTGAAAGCAGTCAGATCCTAATTCGTCGAGGCGAAACCGTTCAGTTTGTTTTGGAAAATAAAACCATGATGGCACACCCGATTCATCTTCATGGTCACTTTTTCCGTGTGTTGAATGGTCAGGGCGATTATTCACCCCTTAAACACACGGTGAGTGTGCCCGCTCTGCAGACGATCACCATTGAGTTTTTGGCAAATGAAGAGAAAGATTGGTTTTTCCATTGCCATAATCTTTATCACATGAAAACGGGTATGGCCCGTGTGGTCAGTTATGAACAAACTTCACTGCTTAATCAAGATACGCTATCCAAGATGTTTTCGGATCGGGCTTGGTTTTATTTTGCTGATGTAGCGGTGCAAAGTCATTTCCTATCAAGTGAACTACGTGCCGAGAATACGCGTAACGCGTTTAATGTTGAGTCTGATTGGAATTATGAAGGTGAATATGAAGTTGAAGCCACCTATGAGCGTAGCTTTAATCGCTTTTTTGAACTTTATGTGGGTGCACAGTTTGAGAAAGAAGATGATGAGCTTGAAAACATGGCTATTGTTGGCGCACATTATCTGCTGCCACTATTGATTGAGGCCGATCTGCGCATAGATAGTGAAGGCGATGCCCGCTTGGGGCTTGGTAGTGACATACAGATAAGTGATCGTCTGTCATTTGAGTGGAATACTAATACTGATCACGAATATCGCCTGCAACTAGATTACGAAGTGAATAAAGCGGTTTCCTTGGTTGGTAGCCGCGATGATCAATATGGTTGGGGCTTGGGTGTTAAGGCGAAGTTTTAAATTAAAGTGCTGAAAAGTCGTTGAGATCAATGCGGTTCAGATCAAGTTTAGCGGCTTGTTGCTTGTCTTGAGTGGTGTTGTAGCCCCAGTTTGCAAAAAATAACTGCACTTGTTTGAGTTCCGTATTATTCATGACATTTTCTAAGGTTGGCAGGCGGTCTTCAACAAAAATGATGATATTTTCTGGGTATTGTTCTTGCAGATCAGCCAGGACTTGCTGTTTGCTCAGGTTGCGATCAAGGCCAAACACGCGCTCTGGGTCTATGGTAATGTTATTAGCGTTTAGGATCTGATGTACAAAGCGTTCTTGTTTGGTGGTGATGATGTAGCACTTGTCTGGCTCTATATTTTTTAGTGTCTTGTTCACATCCTCGAAAAGTGGATTCATTGCTAACCAATGTTGAAGATCATCTTTTATCCAGTCGTCACGAACTTCACCGAAAAGCTGTTTTAAATGGGCGGGATCAAGTTGATCTCGCCTTATAATGCTGTCCATTTTATGGCTAAAATCAGTCAATAAACTTTCTGGCGACACCCCTTCAAAAAGAAGACGTACGATTAAAATAGCTTCGAAACCTGTCTCTAGAGCGGGCCTGACGAGCTTGAATTGATCGATGATCTCATCGCTAATGTCTACCGGCATTTTTGGCCAAAGTAGACGAGCCGCTTTCCAGCCCGTAATACTTGTTTCGATGGCGCTATCACAAATAACGCCATCAAAATCAAGGGCATAAATTTTTTCTGTTTGCATTGTGTGCCTAGTTCAGTAAACAGTGTTTAGCAAAGTCTCCGGCTTCATTAGCTGACCATTCACCTTTTGGTTTTTCTTGCATTGCGCCACACCAAGCATCGCTTCCCACCTCAGGAGAACAGGCTGATAGCAATGCAACCGTAAAGGCAGCGATTAAGGTTTTATTGAGAAACTGCATTTTTATTCCTTATTTTTAGTTGATTATTGAGAAACACGGGTCTGACCATTGACTGTCATTAACCTGACTCGGTCGCCGACATAAAAGGGTTTAGCTGGATTATGAGCTTGAACGACAGAGACTATTTTATTGCTTTCGCCTAATCGTATGACAAGTTCAACACCTTGCGACTTAGTGATACCTTCTTCAGCTGCTGCTCCTGCTAAGCCACCTGCAACGGCACCAATTACAGTAGCAATGGCTGCACCCTTGCCATCACCAACACTGCTACCTGCAATACCGCCGATAGCTGCACCAGTGGCGGTACCTATAGGTGTTTTAGTACCCTCTATCACGACAAGTCTTACATCTTCGACCGTACCAAGCTGGACTGATTGCACTTGTCTTGCATCCTGGCGAGAATATGTGTCACCCTGCAAATTACTTGCACAGCCAGTAATAATTAAAGACGCGGTGAGTATTACTATTTTCGCTATATCAGATTTCATTTGTCTTCCCTCTTATTGCGCTACCTTTAAATACGACCGCGAGATGTTAGGTTTTATCCTTTTTGATAGACAATATTACCTTTATATACCGTATAAACAACTTCGTTATTAAAAGACCAGCCATTGAAAGGAGTATTCTTGCCGGCACTGATAAAGTCATTTGGTTGGCAATGATTTTCTGCATTTGGGTTAAAAATACATAAATCAGCATTACCACCGAGACTTAAGTGGCCAGCATCAATGCCTAAAACTTGTGCTGGTTTTTGGCTCAGATTGCTGATTGCTTGTTCTAATGTTATCTCATCGTCATCAACCAGTTTTAGTGTCAGGGCGAGCAATGTTTCTAAGCCAGAAATACCCTGAGATGTTTCTGCGAAAGGGCCGAGCTTTGCATCATTACTTAACGGTAAGTGATGTGAGCTAATGACGGATATCACGCCTTCACGAACTGCTTGTTGGA
>JAIBDZ010000008.1 GCA_024685975.1 Piscirickettsiaceae bacterium
AACTTGTCACCTTTTGACTACAAGTTGATTTGACTTAATGCGTCATATTCTTGAGAATTAATGGTTTTTGACTTGTAGTTTTTTGCTTGGAGGCGCTGGTGCCACTGATAGAAATCAGGGATTTGCACTTTTACCGAGGTGATAGAGCGATTTTTAAAGGGATAGATTTAGATATCTATCGCGGGAAAGTCACGGCTATCATGGGTCCTAGTGGAACAGGTAAGACGACATTATTGAAGTTGATTGGTGGTCAATTACGACCAGACCAAGGCTCAATTATGGTGGATGGTCAAGATATTCATCGGTTAGGGCGTGCGCAGTTATACGAATTACGTAAGCGTATGGGGATGTTGTTTCAAAGTGGCGCGTTATTAACAGACATTTCTGTTTTTGAGAATGTGGCGTTTCCATTACGTGAACATACGGACTTGCCTGAGTCGATGATTCGAGATTTAGTGTTAATGAAGTTACAAGCTGTTGGCTTACGTAATGCAAAAGACTTGATGCCGAGCGAGTTATCAGGCGGGATGGCGAGGCGCGTGGCCTTAGCTCGTGCTGTGTCTTTAGATCCAATGATGATTATGTATGACGAGCCATTTACTGGGCAGGATCCTATTTCAATGGGGACATTGGTGAATTTGATTCGTCGAATGAATGAGTCGATGGGGTTGACCAGTATCGTCGTGTCGCATGATTTGGAAGAAACAACGGCCATTGCGGACGATATTTACTTATTATCTGACGGTAAAATCATTGAGCGTGGCACGCCAGAATCATTGCGAGAATCGAGTTCTGAATGGGTGCAGCAATTTATGAAAGGTTTGCCTGATGGCCCCGTGTCATTTCATTATCCAGGGCAATCTTATGAAGATGATTTGCTGAATACTGAGGTGGAAAAATAATGCAGTCGATTCAGCGTTTAGGCCGTTGGGCTATTGCTACCTGCGAGCGTTTAGGCCGTGGACATATCTTTTTATATTCCGTTTTAGCGGGCATTCCTAGTGCGTTAATGCGTTTTTCATTGGTCGTTCAGCAGCTGTATTCTGTTGGGGTGCTATCGATTTTAATTATTCTTGTGTCGGGCTTATTTGTCGGCATGGTGTTGGGCTTGCAAGGTTATAATACTTTGGTTGGGTTTGGCGCAGAAGAGTCATTGGGCGTTTTGGTTTCGCTGTCGTTGGTACGAGAGTTGGGGCCAGTTGTGAGTGCTTTATTATTTGCTGGTCGAGCAGGTTCTGCTTTGACAGCTGAAATTGGCTTGATGAAAAGTACGGAACAATTATCAGGCATGGAAATGATGGCGGTGGATCCGATTCGTCGAGTTGTGACGCCGCGGTTTTTAGCTGGTTTTATTTCAATGCCATTGTTAGCGGCGATTTTTAGTGCCGTCGGTGTATTAGGTGCGTATATTATCGGGTATGGTTTGTTGGGCGTTGATGATGGGGCTTTCTGGTCACAGATGCAGGCTAAAACAGATTTATATAAAGATATTTTAAATGGCGTGCTTAAAAGCATCGTGTTTGGTTTTGTTGTTACATGGATTGCGTTGTTTGAAGGTCATGATGCGATACCGACATCAGAAGGGGTCGGACGGGCAACAACGCGAACAGTTGTGCATTCCGCATTTGCTATTTTGGGGCTGGATTTTATTTTGACAGCACTCATGTTTGGAGAGGTATAGATGGGGCAAAAAAAGAGTACTGAGATCACTGTTGGACTATTCGTATTATTGGGTATTGTTGCTTTATTTTTCCTTGCAATGAAAGTCAGTAATTTGACGGCGTTTAACGATGAAACAGGTTACCGTGTGACGGCTGAGTTTGAAAATATTGGCGGTTTGAAAGTGCGTTCCCCTGTAACTTTGGCGGGTGTGCGTGTTGGACGTGTTGAACAGATTACGTTAGATCCTGATTCATATAATGCCAGTGTCACGTTGAACCTCTACCCAAGCTTCAATAATTTGCCGACAGATACGGCTGCAAGCATTTATACTGCAGGCTTATTAGGTGAGCAATATATTGGTTTAGAAGCGGGTGCTGAAGACGAATTTTTACAAGAAGGCGATGTCATAGAATTGACTCAACCTGCATTAGTATTAGAACAAGTCATTGGTAAGTTCTTATTTAGTAAAGCTGGGGGCGATGAATAATGATGGGACGACTATACCAACCAATCGGAATGATATTCACCATATTTTTGTTATGGTTTGCTCCTGCGCATGCTGAGAATATGGGAGATCCGCAAGGGATAGTGAAAGATGCTTCTGACCGAATGTTGAAAGCATTGAAAGAGAATAAAGCGGAAATTGAGCAAGATGCCAGCGTTGTCTATCGTTTAGTCGATGATATTTTATTGCCGATTTTTGATTTCGAAAAAATGTCGAAACTAGCCTTAGGTAAAAATTGGCGTAAGGCAGATGATTTGCAACGAGTGCAGTTTAGTAATGAGTTTCGTTTATTGTTGGTGAGAACGTATTCTACTGCGATGTTGGAATATACCGATGAAAAAATTGACTTCCTCCCATTGCGAGATGATCTTAAGAAGAAAAAAGTCAAAGTAGAAATGGAAATTCTGCAAGCAGGTGGCCCTGCTATTCCGATGGCTTTATCCATGTATTTTGATAAAAGTAATGAATGGAAAGTCTATGATGTAAAAATCGATGGTATTAGTTTGGTGACAAACTATCGTTCGACGTTTGCTGATGAAATTCGCAATGGTGGCATGGACAAACTCATTGAAAACCTTGCTTCCCGGAATGAAAAAGTAAAACTATGAGTCAGGCGATGTCGGTTAATGTAGATAATAATCGTGTTCTCATTAGCGGTGAATTAACGTATACCACGGTCAAGTCTGCAATGACTGATGTGCCTAAAATGATGGGAAATATCTCTAATGTAGAGATTGATTTGAGCAATGTGACACGTAGTGACAGTGCTGGTTTGGCACTTTTAGTCCATTGGATGAGAGCGGCAAAACAGATGAATAAGCCGTTGGTTTATTCGCACATTCCAGCACAAATGTTAGCTATTGCCTCTGCCAGTGGTTTAGATGAATTACTTCCCATATCTAGCAATTAAATTTAAGTAAGTGAGTGTCAGTAATGAATGCATCAGAAATTCAACAATTAATTGAAGCCGGTCTGCCCGATGCAACGGTAACGGTATTAGGCGACGATGGACAGCATTTCGAGGCTAAAGTCGAGAGCCCTTCTTTTGCTGGTAAAGGCTTAGTAGAACAACATAAAATGGTGTACGCAACGCTAGGTTCAAGTTTTGAAAGTGCCTTACATGCGTTAGCACTAAAAACATCAGCACCTCGTTAAGCTGCATAAAAGCTCAATATAATCGAATCGAGATTACATGGATAAATTAATTATCACCGGTGGTATTTCTCTTGCGGGAGAAATTCGTATTTCTGGTGCAAAAAATGCGGCTTTACCCATTTTAATGGGGTCTTTGATGTCGGACTCCCCTGTTCGTGTTGGCAATATGCCGCATTTGCATGATATTACGACAACATTAGAGTTATTAGGCCGTATGGGGGTGACATTGACTGTCGATGAACGTTCAGGGGTCGTCATAGATCCGACAACGTTAACAGAGACGGAAGCCGCTTATGACTTAGTTAAAACGATGCGTGCGTCCATTTTAGTGTTAGGTCCATTATTAGCTAAGTTTGGTAAGGCTGATGTGTCATTACCTGGCGGGTGTGCGATTGGTTCACGCCCTGTTGATTTGCATTTGCGTGGTTTAGAGCAAATGGGCGCAGACATTAAAGTTGAAAATGGCTATATTCGAGCTACCGATGGCGGTGGTTTGAAAGGCGCGCATTTGTTTATGGATCAAGTGACGGTCACTGGTACAGAAAACTTAATGATGGCAGCGGTGTTAGCTGAAGGTAAAACCATTATTGAAAATGCGGCTAGAGAACCTGAAGTGGTCGATTTAGCAAATTATCTCAATAGTATGGGCGCTAAAATCACGGGAATGGGTACCGCAACTATCGAGGTCGATGGCGTCAAAAACCTGCATGGTACACAGTATAATATTTTGCCAGACAGAATTGAGACCGGTACTTATTTAGTGGCTGCTGCGATTTCTCGCGGTAAAGTCAAACTAAAAGATACTGATGCAAAACAATTAGAATCAGTGATATTAAAATTAGAAGAAGCCGGTGCTGATATCACCGTAGGTGATGACTGGATTGAGCTTGATATGCATGGCAAACGTCCAAAAGCCGTGAATATTCGCACAGCCCCTTTTCCTGCGTTCCCAACAGATATGCAGGCACAATTTACGGCACTAAATAGTGTGGCTGAAGGGCAAGCAACGATCGTCGAAACTGTCTTTGAAAACCGCTTTATGCATGTGCAAGAAATGCAACGTATGGGCGCGAATCTACAAATTGAAGGCAATACCGTGGTGAGTATTGGGGTCGATAAACTGACAGCAGCGCCGGTGATGGCGACAGACTTACGGGCATCCGCATCGTTAGTTTTGGCGGCATTAGTTGCAGAAGGGGAAACGATGGTCGAGCGCATTTATCATATTGACCGTGGTTATGAATGTATTGAAGAGAAATTACAGCAGTTAGGGGCAAAAATACGACGTGTCCCTGGCCCAGCTTAAGGACGTAAAGATGTCTGAGATGTTAACGCTCGCGCTATCGAAAGGGCGTATTTTTAAAGAAACATTGCCACTGCTTAAGGCGGCGGGAATTGAACCTATTGATGATCCTGAAACCAGTCGCAAACTGATATTAGAAACGAATCAACCTGATGTTCGGTTGATTATTGTTCGAGCTTCAGATGTACCGACCTATGTGGAATATGGTGGTGCGGATATGGGCATTGCGGGTAAAGATGTTTTATTAGAGCACCCAAACGCAGAATTATATGAACCAGTTGATTTGGAAATTGCTTGTTGTAAATTGATGACAGCAGGTAAAGCTGAACCAACTGAGATTCGTGGTCGTTTAAAAGTCGCCACTAAGTTTGTTGAAAGCACGCGGCGATTTTATGCGGCTCAAGGTCAACAAGTTGATATTATTAAGTTATATGGTTCGATGGAGTTAGCACCCTTAGTGGGACTAGCTGACCGTATTGTTGATGTCGTTGATACGGGTAATACTTTACGAGCTAATGGCTTAATTCCGATGGAACATATTGCCGATATCAGCTCAAGGTTGATTGTGAATAAAGCGTCAATGAAAATGAAGCATGCCAAGATCCAAGCATTTATTGATAATGTGCGTGCAGCAGTAGTGGAAAGGTCATCATGATTGAGATAACTTCTTTAACGACTTCATCAACAGATTTCCAACAACAGTTAGATAATGTGTTGGCATGGGATGCCTCTTCCGATGAGGCTGTTGTTGAAACGGTAAAAACTATTTTAAAAGATGTTAAACAACGCGGTGACGATGCGGTACTTGATTATAGCCGTCGTTTTGATCGTATTCACGCCGATAGTTTAGCGGAATTAGAATTGCCGATGTCGCGTGCTTTCGCAGCGTTAGAGAGTATTCCCGCTGATCAAAGAAAAGCATTAGAAGCGGCAGCGGATCGAGTTAAAGCCTATCATGAGCATCAAAAACAAGATTCTTGGACTTATACCGAGGCTGACGGCACTGTTTTAGGTCAACAAGTGACGCCATTAGATCGTGCAGGCTTATATGTGCCGGGCGGAAAAGCCGCGTATCCATCCTCTGTTTTAATGAATGCCATCCCGGCCAAAGTGGCGGGTGTTGCTGAGTTAATTATGGTTGTACCCACACCTGATGATGAAGTGAATGAACTGGTGTTGGCAGCGGCAGCGATTGCAGGCGTCGATCGTATCTTTGCTATTGGTGGTGCACAAGCGGTAGCGGCATTAGCTTATGGTACGGAAACCGTACCGCAAGTAGATAAAATTGTCGGTCCAGGTAATATATATGTCGCCACCGCTAAAGGCATGGTCTTTGGTAGTGTTGGTATCGATATGATTGCTGGCCCTTCTGAAATATTGGTTGTCTGTGATGGTGATACCGATCCTGATTGGATTGCGATGGATTTATTTTCACAGGCTGAGCATGATGAAGATGCACAGTCTATTTTAATTTCACAAGATAAAGCTTTTTTAGATAAGGTTGAGGCATCGATTCAACGGTTATTGCCAACGATGGAGCGAGAAGCCATTATTCAAGCTTCATTGAGCAATCGTGCTGCATTGATTCACGTAGCTGATTTAGATGAAGCGGTTGATGTCGTGAATTATATTGCGCCTGAACATTTAGAATTATCGGTTGCCGATCCAATGACGATATCGAAAAAAATACGTCACGCGGGCGCTATCTTTATGGGGCGGTATACCGCAGAAGCTTTAGGTGATTATTGTGCTGGCCCTAATCATGTTTTGCCGACATCACGTACGGCGCGCTTTAGTTCGCCTTTAGGTGTTTATGATTTTCAAAAACGATCAAGCTTGATTCAAGTGTCCGAACAAGGTGCACAAACGATGGGACAGATTGCATCGGTATTAGCGCGCGGTGAAGGATTAACAGCACACGCACAGTCTGCTGAGTTTCGATTAAAGGATTGATGGTGAGTCAGTTCTGGAGTCCGATTGTTCATAAACTGGATCCTTATGTGCCAGGCGAGCAACCTCAAATTGAGGATCTTGTTAAGCTTAATACCAATGAAAACCCTTACCCACCATCACCAAAAGTCACTAAGGCGATTGTTGAGGCTGTCGATGAACGGTTACGTTTATATCCGGACCCTCAATCTAAAGCATTAAGGCAATGTATTGCTGATTACTATCAGGTTGATATGGAGCAAGTCTTTGTTGGCAATGGATCCGATGAAGTCTTAGCACATATTTTTCAAGGATTATTTCAGCATGATTTGCCGATATTATTCCCTGATATTAGTTATAGCTTTTATCCAGTTTATTGCGGTTTATATCAAATTGAGTTTCAGACAGTACCATTGGCGGCAGATTTTTCGATTCAAGTGTCGGACTATCAACAAGCCAATGGCGGTATTATTTTCCCTAATCCTAATGCACCGACAGGGCGATTACTGTCATTGTCAGACATCGCAGAATTGTTAGGGCAAAATCAAACCTCAGTGGTTGTCATTGATGAAGCTTATATTGATTTTGGTGGCGAAAGTGCAATTGCATTAGTGAACCAATATCCTAATTTGTTGGTAACGCAAACTTTGTCTAAATCGCGTTCTCTAGCGGGTATGCGATTAGGGTATGCGATTGGGCATGCTGATCTGATAGCGGCATTGGTGCGTGTTAAAGATAGCTTTAATTCTTACCCGATTGATAGTTTAGCTTCTGTGGCGGGAATGGCTGCTTTTGAAGATGAATCTTATTTTCAAAAAACACGGCAGCAAGTGATAGATAGTCGTGATGCGATGATGGCAAAAATGACTGAAATGGGGTTTGATATTATCCCTTCAGCAGCTAACTTTATCTTTGTCAGTCACCCTGAATATGATGCGATGGCATTGGCACAATATTTACGCGAACAAGGCGTGATTGTGCGTCATTTTAATCGAGACAGGATTGCACAATATTTACGGATAACGATTGGAGATAAAGCGCAGAACCAACGTTTACTGTCGGTGTTATCAACATATCGTTAAGCTGGATTAGCTGCTAATACCGAGCAGTTCGCGTAAACGAATAAGGTCTCGGTCATATTGCTCTTCAGTGGCGGTATGCTCTTTTTGTAAACGCTCAAGTTCCTGTTCGTTATTTTGAATTTCTTGCTCAGCAGCGATAAGCCGTTTTTCTAAATTACCGCTGACGGTCTGACCACTTAATTCAATATCAGCCGCTTGTTTTTGAAATTGGTATAACTTGTTTTGGTTTCGAGTTAATGCTGTTTTTGTTTTGTCGATTTGGGTCCGAAAATACCGCAATTCAGTTTCTCGCTTTTCCAGTAACTCATCTTCTGTGCGAAAATTTGCTTTTAAGTTTGCATCGTACAATACTGCTTGGCGATGTTGTTCTTGTTCTTCTTTGGCTTTTATGTCTGCAAGACGTTGGCGTTCCTGCTCTTCTGCCTTTTGACGGTTGAGTTCGATGATTTCTTCATCAGTTAATGCTGGGGCGACTCTTTTGAGTATGCGTAAGGTTGTGACATCTACAATTTCATACCCTTGTTGTGCTGCATAAGGTGGTAATGTTTTGCTGATGGTTTTGACACCATGTTTGTCGACAAAACGATATACTTGGGCCGCATGGGCAGACACCATGCCAAATAATATAAAGAGCAAACTAAGTGTGTGAAATATTTTTTTCATAGTGCTTATTGTATAGTGAGTATTAACGCCATTGCATGTATTTGATCACATAATTCTGTTTTTAGTTTCATTTGTTGCGAATACATTTTCTGCTTTTAGTGGTGGTGGGGCAGGTTTAGTGCAATTCCCCATGTTATTGTTTTTAGGATTGTCTTTTACTGTCGCACTTGCAACCCACAAAGTCGCCAGTGTGGCTTTAGGCCTTGGCGCTGTGTTGCGTTATTTATCGCAGAGCATGTTAGAGCGTCAGTTCGTTGTACTGATGCTGCTAACGGGCATTCCAGGCGTGATCTTAGGGGCTTATGTCATTCTCTTTGTACCTGAACGTATGGCTGAAATCGCTTTGGGGGTATTGACGGGGGGACTAGGTCTCTATTCGATCTTTAAAACGCAATTAGGACAACACTATACGCCAACGCATCGTCATCGGATGGGGCTAATTTTAGGTGGGGTGGGCTTGTTTTTGTTAGGTGTGCTCAATGGCTCATTAACATCGGGTACAGGCTTGTTTGTGACGCTCTGGTTGGTTCTGTGGTTTGGGATGGATTATCAACGAGCTGTCGCTTATACCTTGACGATGGTTGGGTTATTTTGGAATGGTAGCGGAGCGATGACGTTAGGCTTATTAGCGGAAATACGTTGGGATTGGCTGCCGGCATTATTGCTAGGGTCTTTGATCGGCGGTTACCTTGGTTCCCACCTAGCGTTACGCTATGGTAATCATTACATTAAGCGGGCATTCGAAGTGGTGACAATCATGATTTCTATCAAGTTGTTATTAGGTTCTTAGTGTTCAATACCATATTGTTCGCGATAAGCGAGCACAGCCGGAAGGTGTGCTTGTAATTCGGCATTGTCTTTAAGGTAATCTAATAGGTGACCTAAGGTCACGATGCTGATCACCGGAATTTGGTAGTCGGCTTCGACTTGTTGGATGGCTGAGCGGTGATTATCTTGGCCTTTTTCTTGTCGATCTAAAGCGATAATGACACCCGCGACAGCGGCATTTTGTTGTTCGATGATAGCAACCGATTCCCTCACAGAGGTGCCAGCTGAAATGACATCGTCAATGATTAATGTTTTACCCGCTAATGTTGCTCCAACTAATTGCCCCCCTTCGCCATGGTCTTTGATTTCTTTTCGGTTAAAGACATAAGGGATATCTCGTTGATGCTGTTCAGCTAGTGCGATGGCGGTTGTCGCAGCAAGTGGGATACCTTTATATGCAGGGCCAAATAACGTGTCGAATTCGAGCTCAGAATCCATCAAGGCCTGGGCATAAAACTGACCAAGACGAGCTAAACTTGCCCCTGAGTTAAATAAGCCACTGTTGAAGAAGTATGGGCTTGTACGACCTGACTTCAATGTGAATGAGCCAAAGCGTAACACGCCCGTTTGAAGGGCGAATTCGATAAATTGTTGTTGGTATGGTTTCATTTTTCAGGCTTTTTAATTTGGTATAAGGCGATTTCGCCAAAAAGGTTAGGAGCAAGTTTAATGCTTAGCGTATCTTGATGAGCATGGTTCACAATACTGCGCTTTAAGATATTAATGTGCTTTTGTTGGCACATTTGCTCGAAGTCTTTGATAGTGCATAGATGGATATTGTCGGTATTATACCAAGCATTTGGTAATGTTCTGGAGATGGGCATGTGACCTTTAAATGCCAGCTGAAGACGGCATTGCCAGTACCCGAAGTTAGGAAAGCCAATGATGGCATGTCGGCCAACGCGAATAATTTCATCTAAGAGGAAATCGGGTCGTTTTACGGCTTGTAATGTCTGAGATAAAATCACGACATCAAAACTTTGATCAGCAAACTGAGCTAAGCCTTCATCTAAATCAGCTTGAATGACATTAATGCCAGCATGAATGCACTGGGCGATTTGTTGGTTATCAATATCTAGCCCATATCCTGAGACACCTTGTTGTTGCAAGGCAGTGAGTAAGGCGCCATCACCACAACCGAGATCGAGTACACGGGTTCCAGCTGGGATCCAGTCATGGATAATTTGTAAATCAGGTCTTAAGCTCATGCCGGCACCTCGCTTGCGATACGTTGCATATAAGCTCGAAAAATATCGTGGTAACGTGTTATTGGCATCAGAAAGGCATCATGACCTTGTTTTGCTTCAATTTTGGCATAAGTGACGGCTTTATTATTGGCTAATAGGGCATTAACAATTTCTTCAGAACGTTCAGGAGAAAACCGCCAATCAGTCGTGAAGGAAATAACCAAACATTTCGCTTGTATTGGTGCCAGCGCTTTGACTAAGTCATCGTTATAAGTTTTGGCTGGGTCAAAATAATCTAATGCTTTTGTCATCAGTAAATAAGTATTGGCATCAAATTTTTCAACAAAAGTTTTACTTTGGTAACGGAGGTAACTTTCGATTTGAAATTCGACATCAAACCCATAATTAATCGTATTATGACGCAATTCTCGTCCAAATTTTTCACCCATTGCTTCGTCTGATAAATAGGTGATGTGACCGAGCATTCTGGCTAGCCCTAGCCCTGTTCTTGGTAAGGTGTTGTGGGCGAGGTAATTCCCTTCATGGAAGTCTGGGTCAGTTTTTATTGCTGTTCTGGCGACTTCATTAAAGGCAATATTTTGTGCTGACAGTTTTGGCGCCGAAGCAATAATAAGAACATGGCGTAAACGGTCTGGGTAACTGATGGCCCATTGCATTGCTTGCATGCCGCCAAGGCTACCTCCGACGACGGCTGCCCATTGTTTTATGCCCAGTTTATCCGCCAAAACAGCTTGGCTTTCTACCCAATCATTGACCGTCACAATGGGAAAGTCAGGACCATAAACTTGTCCTGTTTCGGGGTTGATACTCGTTGGGCCTGTGGAACCTTTGCAGCCTCCGAGATTATTGACGCCAACAACAAAGAAATGACGGGTATCGATGACTTTACCCGGACCAATTACATTGTCCCACCAACCTGGTTTTTTATCTTCCATGCTGTGGTATCCCGCCACATGGTGATCACCAGATAAAGCATGACAGATTAAAATCGCATTGGAGGCATCAGCATTGAGCGTGCCATAAGTTTCATAGGCGAGATCGTACTGAGATAAAACCGGCCCAGATTCTAACGTTAATGGGACGTCAATATGGATAAGTTGTGGGCTGACCAGACCGACCGAGTCGTCTGGTATTGAGTCCGGCATAAGTGTTCCTTAGAAATAGCGCTGGATAAGGTTAGCTGGGTTAGTAAATTATTATGCCGTTAAGAGCGGAATAATCAACATAGATAAAAACTGTAAACCAATAATGGCAATCAGAGGAGATAAATCAATACCGCCCATAGGAGGCATTTTTTGTCGAATAGGAGTGAGAATAGGCGAATTCATACTATGTAAAAGCGGCGCGATAGGATTGTGACTTCCTGGTGGGCTTATCCAGCTCAAGGCAACTTCAATAATAATACTGATGGTATAGATCGTAATAAATAAAGAAATAAGGTCAGCAAGTACCCAAGCTAGGATAAAGCCAGATACCGCAAAAGGTTGCAGCGTGCCGATGATGATGAATTTCACCAATGTGAGTAAAAATAATAAGACAAATGTTGCGGTATCCCATCGCCCCATTGCCGGAATAAAGCGTCGTAATGCTTTGACAGGAACCTGAGTCGCCTTAATGATAAGTTGTACCAGTGGATGGTGATATTCCCATTGTGCCCATTGCATGACGACTCTTAATGCGACGATAAGAATATAGAGGCTAAATAAAGTATCGACTAGAAAAATAAGTGGGTTGCTAAAGTAATTAGCTGGCATTGCTTTCTCCTAATTCTATCGCTAATTCGCGGGCCCGTAAGGCCGCGGCAACAAGGGCATTTTCAAATAAGCCATGTATCCCGCCGTCTTCTAATTCATGAATAGCACGTTCAGTTGTGCCGCCGGGCGAGGTGACCTTTTGTCTTAATATGGTGGCATTATCTTGGCTTTCCAAAGCCATTTTGGCGGCGCCAAAAGCAGTTTGAGTGCACAGCAGGTTAGCGGCTTCTTGTGATAAGCCTAATTTCATCGCGGCAGCTTCCATCGCTTCCATGACTAAGAAAAAGTAGGCGGGACCGCTACCAGATAATGCGGTGACGGCATCGATGTCACTTTCTTTTTCTACCCACAAGGTTAAGCCGCAGGCCCGTAAGATTGATTCGGCTTGTTCTCGTTGACTGTCAGAGACGAGGGTATTGGCGAATAGGCCCGTTGCACCAGCTTGCACCAGTGCAGGGGTGTTTGGCATGGCTCTGACAATGGCCGCATTGTCTTGACCTAACCATGTTGCAATTGATTGGGTTTGAATGCCAGCAGCAATGGAGATGAAGAGTTGTGATTGATACTGTGTTGCCAGTTGGCTAATGACGTCTTGGCATTGCTGCGGTTTGACCGCAATGACAACGGTTTGGCAGTGTTGTATTGCCGCGGCATTATCTTGGTAAGTTTTGACAGGGTAACGTTGTTGGATCAGTGTTAATCGGTCAGCATTAGGATCTGCAACATGAATATGCTCAGGGGTAAAACCGTCAGCGATTAACCCACCGATAAGGCTTAGGGCCATATTGCCACCACCGATAAATGCAATGTGTGTGTCTTGCATAAGATGTCTTTACCTCTATAGAGTATAGTTTGGCGTTATTTTACTGTAGCTGTTGGCTTAGGTGTAGTTCTTTTACCAAATAAGGCGGTGCCGACACGAACGATAGTCGACCCGTGTGTGATGGCAAGCTCCATATCTTTTGACATGCCCATCGATAAGGTGTCGATATTGGGGTAATGATCTTTGAGGCGTTGATAATGGTTTAGAGCATGCTGGAATGATCGACGTTGTTGTTCGGGATCATCGGTATTGCTTGGGATGACCATAATGCCTCTTAAAATGAGATTGTCTAAGGGTTCAAGAGATTGTGCAAAAGATAATAAGGCATCTGGCTTGATGCCTGATTTGGTGGTTTCGTCGTCAATGTTAAGTTGAATACAAATATTTAAGGGCGGTAAAGCACTCGGCCGTTGGGCATTGAGGCGTTGAGCAATTTTTAGGCGATCAACGCTATGCACCCAGCTAAATTGTTCGGCAATGTCCTTGGTTTTATTGGATTGAATAGGGCCAATAAAATGCCAAATTAAATCAAAGGATTTTAATGCCGAGATTTTTTGTAAGGCTTCTTGTAAGTAATTCTCACCAAAATGTTTTTGTCCAGCTTCAGCAAGTGCGCGAAGCTTTTCCGCAGGCCACGTTTTGCTGACCGCTAATAAAGTGATAGCGTGCGGGTCTCGTTGCGCTTGTTGAGCGGCTTTTTCGATACGGTTTGTGATGTCGGACAGATTTTTTGTGATTGTCATCTTGCATGCCTTGGCGTTGCGCGTTACCTTTGACGTTGATGTGATATTAGAAGCGATTTAGCTAAGACTTTCAATGTTTAGGGGACCTGGATGGATATTACGGAGTTATTGACGTTTAGTGCAAAGAATAAAGCTTCGGATTTACATGTTTCTGCGGGTGAAGCCCCGATGATTCGTGTAGACGGTGATGTGAAGCGGATTAACCTGCCGCCGATGGAGCATAAAGAAGTGCATGCGATGATTTATGACATCATGAATGATAAGCAGCGCAAAGATTTTGAAGAGTTCTTGGAAGCGGATTTTTCGTTTGAAATCCCTAATCTTGCGCGATTTAGGGTCAATGCTTTCAATCAAAATCGTGGTGCTGCAGCGGTATTTCGAACGATTCCTTCTACTGTTTTGACGTTAGAAGAGTTAGGTGCCCCAGATATTTTCAAAACCATCGCTGATAATCCTCGAGGCATTGTATTGGTGACAGGGCCGACAGGTTCGGGTAAATCGACTACGCTTGCGGCGATGATTGATTATCGTAATGAAAAAGATAATGAGCATATCCTAACAATTGAGGATCCTATTGAATTTGTACACCTCAGCAAAAAATGTTTGGTGAATCAACGTGAGGTGCATCGCGATACCTTAGGATTTAGTGAAGCCTTACGGTCTGCATTACGTGAAGATCCAGATATTATTCTTGTCGGTGAGTTACGAGATTTAGAGACTATTCGCTTAGCCCTTACTGCGGCAGAAACGGGTCATTTGGTTTTTGGTACACTACATACATCATCAGCAGCAAAAACAATTGATAGGATTGTGGATGTATTTCCTGCGGCTGAAAAAGATATGGTGCGATCGATGTTATCGGAATCATTGCGTGCTGTTATTTCTCAAACATTAATGAAAAAAGTCGGTGGTGGACGTATCGCTGCACATGAAATCATGATTGCTACCCCAGCGATTCGAAATTTGATTCGTGAAGATAAAGTGCCCCAAATGTATTCAGCGATTCAAACTGGCGGCGCGCAAGGCATGCAAACATTAGATCAATGTTTGCAAGACTTGGTTAGAAAACAAAAAGTGACGAAAGCAGAGGCCTTACCTAGAGCCGTAAACAAAGATCTATTCCGTTAGGAGAGATGTATGGATATCGTAACGATTCTTAAAGCTGTTGTGAAACATGACGCGTCGGATTTGTTTATTACTGCTGGCCGACCGCCGAGTTTGAAAGTTAACGGTCAATTGGCGACCTTGACGCAAACACCCTTGACTGAAAATGAAGCCCGTGACTTGGTCATGAGCACCATGAATGACGAACAGAAAAAAGTGTTTGAGCGCGATAAAGAGTGTAATTACGGTATTGATACTGCCAGCGCCGGCCGTTTTCGGGTTAGTGCCTTGTTTCAACGAAATAAAGCTGCGATGGTATTACGTCGCGTCAAAGATGCCATTCCTACAGCTAAAAGTTTGCACTTGCCTGAAGTGATTAATGAGTTGGCGATGACACGTCGTGGTTTGGTGTTGTTTTCAGGTGGAACGGGGTCAGGTAAATCGACGACATTGGCGGCGATGATTGGTTATCGAAATCAAAATAGTACCGGCCACATCTTAACCATCGAAGATCCTATTGAATTTAATCATGACCATGAAGGTTGTGTCGTGACGCAACGTGAGGTTGGTATTGATACTGAGTCTTATGAGGTTGCGTTAAAGAACTCCTTACGCCAAGCGCCAGATGTCATCATGGTGGGGGAAATCAGAACGCAACAAACGATGGATTATGCGATTGCTTTCGCCGAAACTGGGCATTTGTGTCTATCAACCATCCATGCCAACAATGCTAACCAAACTTTAGATCGGATAGTGAATTTCTTTCCAGAAGATCGGCGCGAACAATTATTAATTGATTTGTCGTTAAATTTAAAAGCGGTTGTTGCGCAAAGGTTAATTCCTAAGGTTGATGGTAATGGCCTCGTGGTCGCGGTTGAGGTGATGTTAAATACACCGTTAATTGCAGATTTGATTGAAAAAGGGAAAGTATCTGAGATTAAAGATGTGATGAAGCGATCATCAGAACTCGGTATGCAAACCTTTGATCAAGCCGTTTATGAGCTCTATAAGACAGGGCAAATTAGTTATGATGAGGCGTTGAAAAATGCTGATTCAGTTAATGAAGTGCGGTTGATGATTAAATTGGGCGCTGAGACAGGCATGATTCCTGAGAGTGAA
Organism: Piscirickettsiaceae bacterium; assembly: GCA_024685975.1. Classification (GTDB taxonomy): domain Bacteria; phylum Pseudomonadota; class Gammaproteobacteria; order Nitrosococcales; family Methylophagaceae. The sequence continues at coordinate 15,879 of JAIBDZ010000008.1, forward strand.
GAGCTCGCAAACCTTGCTGTCCATGAGGATTAAAGAAGGAAGAAAATAGTAGCGATGGCTTTTGTTTTATCATGAACATGATACAATTTATAAAAGTATCGCATATATAGCGTTGGTACTTAGGGTGCTGAATATGGAGTTTCAGTACTAATATAACGAAATTCTTGTCAAGACTTTTTAGAAGGATGAATAATGAAAATATCAGTTAAATTAACGGCTGCGTTGCTTGCCTTAGGCGTGCTTTCTGGCTGTGCTAATAATAATCATAAAGTGGCTGATTATGCACTATGTACAGCTGCTGGCGGTATCGTCGGTGGGATTATTTCTGGTGCTACAGGCGGCGATGGTGCCGATGCTGGTATCGGTATTGCTGCTGGTGCAGCAATTGCGGCAATGCTTTGTCCTACGACTCATACAGAAGAAGCTCCTGCTTGTTCTATGGTTGCGCCAGAAGGTGCTTTATTAGATGCTAATGGTTGTGCATTTGATAGTGATAATGATGGTGTTGTTGATGGTGTTGATCAATGCCCAGGTACACCATCAGGTGTTGAAGTTGATGCAATGGGTTGCCCACTTGATAGTGATGGTGACGGTGTTGTTGACCACTTAGATGAATGCCCAGGCACTCCAGCTGGTACAGCTGTTGACTTAAAAGGTTGTGCTTTACCTGTTGCAGGTGACACTATCTTGTCATTGACCGGTGTTAACTTTGAAACAGATAGTGCTGTTTTGACTGCACATGCTAAAGGTCAATTAGATAATGCGATTAACCTCATCACAGCAGCAACAGATGTTATTGGTGTTCGTGTTGAAGGTCATACTGATAGCCGTGGTAGTGCTGCTTATAATGAAACACTTTCTTTGAAACGTGCTGAATCAGTTGTGCATTACTTAGTTAATCATGGTGGTATTTCTGCTGATAAATTGACTGCAGTTGGCATGGGTGAATCTCATCCTGTTGCTAGCAATGATACTGCAGAAGGTCAAGCGATGAACCGTCGTGTAGACTTTGTTGTACATCAGTAAAATAGAACCTTAATCGGTTAGAGAAAGGCGCCTTTATTGGCGCCTTTTTTTTTGCGTGGTGCACCCCCAATTATTTTATGTCAAAAGAATGGGGCATTTGACACAAGCTAAGGTTAAATGTCTTATTTATACTGTTTGGCCTAATAGTATGATTGCTTGCTTATTCTAAAGAGAGCGATCGTATGACACGTAGTATCTATTTTTGGTTACCTATTTTCGCAACGGGTATGACGGGGCTACAAGCGCAAGAATCAACCGTTGAATCTGAAATTTTGGCGCCACTGCTTGTGACGGGAAGTGAGGTTAAAGCCAATGTGATTTCGTTGGACACACCGACTGAAGCGGCGTCACGATTAGGATTAACGCATCGTGAGAATCCCGTTTCCGTTTCGGTGGCTGATCGGGCATTGATGGAACAGATTGGCGCACGGGATTTGCAAGATGCAGTCAATATTCTGCCGGGGGTGAATTTAGCTTCTTTGCCTGGCAGTGGTGCTTTTGTGTCATATCGTGGTTTCACGAGTTCACAAGTGAATCAATTATTTAATGGCATTCCATTAGCGTATGTGATCTCAGCAAGACCGGTTAATGCATGGATTTATGAGCGAGTGGAAGCTGTCGGCGGGCCTTCTTCTTTTTTATATGGTGCGAGTTCTGTTGGTGGTAGTTTGAATTATGTGACCAAAACCGCTGAGAGAGTAGAACAAGACATCACGGGACGTTTGAGCTACGGGCGCTTTGATACAACCGAATCAGCTTTTGGCATTAATCGTGAGTTAAATGAAACGAACTGGGTTCGTTTTGATTACAGTCACAATACCAGTAAGGGATATATTGATGACAATGAGAAAAGTGCTAATACGATGGCTTTTTCATGGTTGAGCGATATTTCTAATCGTTTATCACACACGTTAGCATTTGAGTATCAAGAAGAAACAGTGGACAGCCCTTATTGGGGAACGCCAACGTTGAATCCACAAGTTGGGACGTTATCGATAGATAAAAGCATTCGCCATAATAACTACAATGTTGAAGATGGCTTATATGAACAACGTGTGAGATGGTTGCGTTCTGTGACGGACTATCAATGGTCTGATAAAACGGCATTACGTAATACTTTTTATCATTATCGTGCTGAGCGTGATTATCGTAATCTTGAGTCGTACCGTTATGATGCCAATAATACACAATTAACACGTAGCGGCCTGTATTTACAACGGCATGAGCAAGAATTGACAGGTAATCGCTTTGAACTAACACATCATGGCGAGTTATTCGATCGCCGCAGTGATTGGGCGCTAGGGTTTGATTATAACGTGAACCATCATACTGGTTTCCCAACGCCCAATGGAGCAACAGATGTGGTCGATCCGTACCAATTTGAAGCGGGTTATATTGCAGATTTTAGTACTGATGCACTGCGAGAAGGCCGAAGTAATCGGGTCAAAATGATATCGATGTTTGTTGAAAACCGTCAAGGGTTAACAGATCGACTATCGTTGATTTCAGCATTGCGTTACGACCATATTGATTTTAGTTTGCTTCCTTCACCTGGTGATGAGAAAAAAACAAGTCAATGGAATACGTTATCGGGACGATTGGGTTTAGTGTTTGATATCAATGCTGATACCAGTATTTATGCTCAATATAGTACTTCAGCAGAGCCACCTGGCGGCACATTAACAACGTCAAGTAATCAAGCCATTGATGATTTCGATATCAGTGATGGTCGCCAATACGAAATTGGTACTAAGTTTAGTTATTGGGATGGGCGAGGACAAGCGACGGTTGCTGCGTATCATATTGTTCGTGAGGACTTTCTGACGCGAGATCCTAATAATTCGAGCCAATTTATTCAAGTTGGTCAGCAAACATCAAATGGTCTAGAACTAGCTTCATCGTTGCAATTGACACCAAACTTGACGGCCAGTGCCAATGTGGCTTTTGTTGATGCACGCTATGATGAGTATTTCGAAGGTGGAGTATCTTATAAAGATAAAACGCCTCGGAGTGTGCCAAAACGGGTAGCCAATTTATGGCTGGTCTATGAGCCAACGCCTGTTTGGGAATTGGGTGTTGGGACGCGTTATGTTGATTCTGTTTATGCCAATAGTGCGAATACCCAGAAATTACCGTCGTATACCTTATTTGATGCCTTTGCGGCTTATTCGGTTAACGCGCACTTAGATGTGACCGTTCGAGGGCGTAATTTATCTGATAAAGTGTATGCCTATACTGGCTCGCGGACGCAATATTACGTTGCTGAACCACGCAGTGTGGAATTATCGTTGGATTTAAAATACTAATATGCGTTATTTGTTTCTGTGGCATCGGTGGCTTGGGATTGCGTTGTGCTTATTTATGGCGCTTTGGTTTGTGTCTGGCGTGGTGATGCTGTTTGTCGGCTATCCTAAGCTGACACCTGCCGAAACGGTTGCACGCTTGCCAGTTTTGTCATCAGAAATACGTTACATTGATGTGAATCAAGCGATTGATGCGACAGAGCAAGAGTCTCCTCCACGCTCTGTGACATTAAGCTCTATTGCCGGCAGCCCATATTATTTGTTTTCTTATCCTAAACAAGCTGTGATTGCTGTGCATGCTGTGACGGGCGAACGTGTTAATCATATTGATGAAGCACAAGCTATGGCATCAGCGCGGGCTTTTTTTGATGATAGTCCACCACGATACCTAGGGCTGATTGAGCAAGATGCATGGACACAGTCACGAGGTTTGGATGCGGAACGACCATTTTATAAAGTGGCTGTCGAGGATATAGACAGTCGCTTCTTATATATTTCATCTCATAGTGGTCAGATTGTGCGTGATGCGACTTTTGTTGAACGAAGTTGGGGATGGTTAGGCGCTTGGTTACATTGGATCTATCCTTTGAGAAGCCTTCCTTGGTGGGGCGCTTTAGTCATTTATTTGTCATTGGCTGCAACGGCGATGTCAGTGTTAGGTCAATATTTAGGCCTAAAACGCTGGCGTTTTTCAAAAACATACCGCAATGGCTCGCATTCACCTTATCCAACGGGGTTTAGCCGTTGGCATCATGTGGGCGGGATGTTATTTGGGGGATTGCTGATTGCTTGGGTTTTTAGTGGCTTAATGTCTATGCGACCTTGGGGGCTATTTGCTAATGGCTCTCAGATTAATGAAGCCACTTTTTATGGTGGTGACTTAGGCCATTTTGATTCAAGTGCTGACCCCCAACAATTATTAAAGCAATTTGAACAGGCAGGGCATGATAGTCGTGAACTGGTTTGGCATAAGGTTGGCGGGGAAGCTTGGTTGACGGCTTATGATAAAAATTTAGCGAGCAAAGTCGTGAGCTTGAATCAGCCTGAAGCCGTATTGTCCAAAATTCCAACGTCAAGTTTGCAAGAAGCCATTAACGGAATTACGACGGACTCTAAAGCCCAGATAGAATGGGTTGAAGAGTACGATTTTTATTATCTCGCTCGTGAGCAACAAAGCATGTATGGCCATTACGTTCGTCCGTTGCCGATGTTGCGAGTGAGGTTTGATGATGAGGCCAACACATGGCTACATATCGACCCTGCTAGTGGAAAAATATTAGGTTCTTTGGATGATAACCGTCGCCTTTCTCGTTGGTTATTTAATTTATTACACAGTTGGGATTGGCAGCCTTTATTACAACGTCCTGTCGTGCGCGAAGTGTTGATGATTGCCACTAGTTTGGGTGGTTTTGTTATTTGTGTGAGCGGCATTGTGGTCGGCTGGCGAAGGTTGACTCGTCAAAACAAAAAAGCCACGAAGCGACCAAAGCAATCTCATCATGAGGCTGTTGAAGCATCAAGCTAAGCTAACTTCTTTAATATTGTGTCGAGTTAAGCGATAGCTTGTACCCCAAATGCTAGGACTTACTATTTTATGGATGAGTTTCTAACTGTTTTACTTTCTTAGAATACAATTATGATCTTAAGTCATGCATCATGACGCCAATCAAATAAAGAGCGTGATTGACTAGAATAAAGAGTGAGGTGTTTGGTTTAGACTGTGAGGAGACGGCAGTGTAACTTGGAAGCTGTTGTTAAGAAATAAGAGGATCTGGATAACGTGTTCGCTGCCGCCAGATAATAGGCTGACGGCAGCGAGACGTGTTTTCAGTTTTAGAATTGGTAATTGATACCGGTATAGAAAGAACGCCCCATTCCTGGAACAGTGATTCCCCAAGGAACGGCGGTGCCACTCATTGTCGCGCCTTGTCCTGTATAGGCGCCGCTCAAAGGTTGGCTATAGAGTTTGTCAAAGACGTTCTCTACACCAACATCAATGCGGACACTTTTCCATTGATAACCCGTGTGTATGTTCAAGAGGCCGTAACCGGCTGTTTCTTGTTCATTACGCTCATCATTCACCTTATCTTTAGATGAGACTAACTCCCATTCGACTGTGTTTTGCCAGCCATCTTTTGTGTGGTGTAATGAGAGGGTGGTGTTTAATGGCATGATGTTATACAGATCATCTCCAATGTCTCGGTTTTTGCCTCGAACATAGTTGACGACGACTTCACCACGAAATGCGCCTAATTTATCTGATTGATGTAGTTTCTTTTGTGCTGAGACATCGATCCCATATAATTTGGCTGAAACATTGGCGTATTGTAAATAAACAAAGGCATTTTCTGCCGTTAGGTTAGCTGTTGTACAACCTGACATCATGCCACCACCACTACAGCGCTCTGCATCAATAAAGTCATCCACATAACTAATATATGGTGTGACAGCGATAGCCCAGTCTTGTTGTTGTGCATCGTGCCAATCCGCGGTGAAGCTTAATGTGTGCGCTTCTTCTGGATCTAGATTGACATTACCAACGTAACCATTGCCATCACCCGCTAAGTTAACCATTCGCATTGCCATGCCAGTGGTTGACCACGCATAACGCTCATAAAGGTTAGGAGAGCGTGTTTTCTGTGCGTAGCCAAACTCATATGTTTCAGTAGGAGAACGCGTAAATTTAGCTAATAGTGTTAGATCAAGGTTATTGTCAGTGTGACTGCGGTCACTGTTGTTAAAGGCATCAGCATCAGCTTGATACAATGCGCTATAACCTTGGACTTCATCGGCATCCATTTTGACCGTTTCATGACGAATGCCTGCTAAGGTCATCCATTTTGCGTTCCAATTTGCTTCCCATTCCGCAAATACACCATACCGATCTCTTTCACCGTTATTGATATTCTGGAAGGTGTTGGGTGACATCATCATTCCTGTGCCTGATGCTTCCCAATAATCATCCAAACGGTAACGTTGCATCATGGCACCGACACGGAATAAATCACGTTCGCTGCCAATGATTTCACCTTTGATACTAAGGCCACGGTTGTCACCTTCAGTCCGCATTGGCATACCTGGCGCAGTACCATACATGAACTGTTTGTCTTCACCAAACTGCATTTTATGATGGGTTTTTTCTCGGTAAACAGTCGATTGGAGTGAACCCCAGTCAAAATCACCGTTATAGGTTAAATTGAGTTGGTTACTACGGTTGTAGACCATGTCCATTCGTTGGTTAGGCCAACCTTGATAAGGAATATCTTGATGGGCAAAGCGTAATTGTAAAATATGATCTTCATTGAGCTTCATGCCGAGATCAAATGCGTGGTTACGGTTTTCATATGACGATGAACCGACTTCATCGGCATTTAAGTAATTACCATCAACGGCTGTATTTCCAGCAGCTTTGAAGTTATCGCCAGCATCATAATTATTGGCTTTTGATGTTGAACTATTATATTTCAAGCTGAAACGTTGGTTAGCCACTGTGGCAGAAACATTAGCACCACGTGCGTCGCCGTTACTACGATAAAATGCACCCACTTCACCTTTGGTTAGGACTTCATCTGCGCTGGTGGCAAATTCAGGTTTGCTTGATTCAGCAAGGATGGTGCCACCAATACTGTCACCACCGACACTGACAGGGGCAATACCGGGATAGACTTTGAGTTCATTCACTCGGTCGGTGCTCATATACGATAATGGTGGATTCATATGGTTTGCACAAGCAGAGATAAGATCCATGCCATCGACTTTTACCCGAAGACGGTCATCGGCTAATCCACGAATCACAGGCAAGCTGGAGACACCACCGGCACCATAAAGTGATACGCCAGGTAAGCCTTGTAACATGCTTGCGGTATCACTGGTTCTAGATTTTAGTGCTTTTACCGTGTCTTCACGAACATGTGCTTGACTGTTTGGCAAAGGCTCTGGAGATGTGACAAGTACTTTGTCTAAGGTTAAGGGTTCATCGGCTGATTGCTCCGCCTTAACCATATTGGGAATCGCTAGGGCTACCATTAACCCTAGAGGTAGTAGTTTGTTTTGTTTCATTGTTATTGTCTCATGTTGGAGTAACCTTAATAATTATAGGGCTTATTGGAAAGGCAAAATTGTGGCATATCACACAGTGGTATGTGCTTTAACTTAAATTTAATGCTTTTAAATTATGGACTTATCGGTCTATAATTAAATTATGACTATCGGGAGACCAAAACAGTTTGATGCCGATAAAGTTGTATCAAACGCAATGAATCAATTCTGGATAGGAGGATATTTTTCGACCTCTTTACAGGATTTATTGGCTTGTACCGATCTGTCGAAAAGTAGCCTTTATCAAAGTTTTGGAAATAAAGAACAATTATTTATTCGTTGTCTCGAACAGTATGAGCAATATACAGATGAGATGTTAAAGGCGTTATTACATGAGACTGATTCAGGAATAGATTTTATTCGATTGTTATTAGATTCCGTCATTGATGAGGCAAATATGCCTGAACCTAAAGGCTGCTTATTATTGAATACGGTCAATGAACAGCTAGGGAATGAATCGGACATTACCGAGGCAGTGAACCGAGGCCTAGCTACGGTCAAAAAGAATATTAATCTTGCGCTTGAGCAAGCTAAAGTTGAAGGAGAGTTGTCATCAGATGTGAGCTCAGATCAGATGAGTGATTATATAATGACGACGATTAGTGGCTTACGTACATTCGTCAAAGCGGGAGCAGATCGGTCTTCTCTTGAGAAAGTGGTTGATCTGGTGATGACGACATTGAAATAGTGGATCAGTTGTTTGAATAAGGGTTGGAAAGGCTGTCATGTTGAGATTGATATGCGTTTAAAGAACGATATTTTCTCATGTATTACATTATTTAATGGGTGTGATGGTGTCGTTTGTCGTTAGTAGACAACGCAAGGTTATCATGGCGCGCCTGACAGGAATCGAACCTGTGACCTTCAGCTTCGGAAACTGACACTCTATCCAACTGAGCTACAGGCGCATTATGGTAAGGGATGGATTATACGTGCTTGCACAGCACGAAACCAGTTTTCTTATGCTAAGAAATTGACTGATGCGAGAGGCATCAGTCAATGTATTTAGTCGTAATCGGCTGGGTTCACCGGTACTAAATGCCAAATATCGTCGTTATATTCGGTCATGGTTCGGTCAGTTGAAAACTTGCCACTATGAGCACTGTTGAGAATACTCATCGTATTCCATAACGGTTTGTCTTGATAGGCTTTGGCGACTTTTTGTTGTGCTGCGATATAACTTGAAAAGTCAGCAACCGTCATCCAAGGGTCATGAGGACTGGTCATGGCATTAATCACATTATTAAAGCGCTCGGGTTCATATTGGTTGAAGAAGCCGTTTTCTAACAGTGACATCACGCGTTTGAGCTCGGGCGTCTGTTCAATGATTTCTCGAGGATTATAATGTTGTTTTTGGGTGGTGACTTCTTGTTCTGTCAGACCAAATAAGAAGAAATTATCATCACCGACTTCTTCTCTTATCTCAATATTAGCGCCATCTAAGGTGCCGATAGTGATGGCGCCATTCATCATGAATTTCATATTGCCGGTGCCAGAAGCTTCTTTACCAGCCGTTGAAATTTGTTCTGATAAGTCCGCGGCAGGGCAAATGGTTTCCATTGCAGAGACTTGGTAGTTGGGTAGAAAAACGACTTTTAACCAGTCACCGACAGCAGGATCATTATTGATGACATCGGCAACATTGTTAATGAGTTTGATAATGTCTTTCGCCATGGCGTAACCAGGCGCGGCTTTACCACCAAATAAAATACAGCGTTTTACCATGCCATCGGTATCGTTATGCTTGATACGGTCGTAGAGGTGAATGGCGTGTAAAATATTGAGCAGTTGACGTTTGTATTCGTGGATCCGTTTGACTTGAATATCGAATAAGGCATCGGTACTGACAGTGATGCCGCAACTTTGTTTAATTAAGTCTGCAAGACGCTGTTTATTATGCGTTTTGATAGTGTGCCACTTAGCTCTAAAAGTAGCGTCATCAGCATAAGGTTGTAATTTGGACAGTTGATCTAATTGTGTGATCCAACCGCTTCCGATGGTGTCTGTGATGAGCTCGCTTAATTCGGGATTGCACCATGCTAGCCAGCGACGTTGGGTGACGCCATTGGTTTTGTTATTAAATTTGTGTGGCCAAAGTTGGTAGAAGTCGTTGAATAAACCTTTTTGGAGCAAGTCAGAATGTAGTGCTGCTACTCCATTGATGGAGTAGCTACCGACGATCGCTAGGTGTGCCATGCGGACTTGTTGTACTGGACCTTCTTCGATAATAGAAAGGCGATTCAGTTTTTGTTTGTCATTAGGCCAACGACGAGACACTTGGGTTAAGAAGCGGGCGTTAATTTCATAAATGATTTCTAAAATGCGCGGCAACAGGCGGGCAAACATAGGAACAGGCCAACGTTCTAGTGCTTCCGGCAAGAGAGTGTGGTTGGTGTAAGCCATTGTTTTGGTAGTAATGCGCCATGCATCTTCCCAACTTAGGTGATGTTCATCAACTAATAATCGCATCAATTCAGCGACGGCAACCGTCGGATGAGTATCGTTGAGTTGGAAGCAATTCTTATCGGCAAAGTGACTAAAGTCATTGCCATGATGGGTCATCCATGTTCTTAAAATATCTTGCAAGCTGGCGGAAGCTAAGAAAAATTGTTGGCGTAGACGCAGTTCTTTACCATTTTCACTGGCATCATTCGGATATAACACCATACTGATATTTTCAGCCGCATTTTTGGCTGCGACGGCTTCCGTGTATGACCCGTCGTTAAAGTCTTCTAAATTAAACTCATCGGTGGCTGTGGCTTTCCATAAGCGTAATTTATTGACTGTACCATTTTGATACCCAGGAATTGGCAAGTCATAAGGTACTGCTAGGACATCATTGGTATTCACCCAGTGCACATGCATCACGCCGTGCTCATCTTGTTGGAACTCTGTGTGTCCACCAAAGGGAACGTGTTGAGTAAATTCAGGGCGTTCTAATTCCCATGGATTACCATCTCGTAACCAATGATCAGGCATTTCAATTTGTTGGCCTTTTTCAATGCTTTGTTGGAACATGCCGTATTCATAACGCAGGCCATATCCAGTTACAGGCAGTTGCAAGGTTGCACAACTATCAATAAAACAAGCGGCCAGACGACCTAAACCACCATTACCTAATCCAGCATCATGTTCGTAGGTGGTCAGTTGTTCAAACTCTAAACCTACATCATGCATGGCTTTTTTGGCCGACTTATCTAAGCCTAAATTGAGTGCGGCATTACCCATGGCGCGGCCCATGAGAAATTCCATTGAAAGATAATAAGCTTGTTTGCATTCACTTTGTTCGTAGCTATATTGTGTTTGTTTCATCCGCTCAAATAAGCGATCTCTTAAGGTATAAGCTAAGGATGAATAAAGATAGTGACCTGAGACATTATTTTTGCTTTGCGCTAAATGATTGCTGTAATAGTGCTTAAAATCATGGATTAAGGCGTCAGCATCCATACCGAGCTTAGGCATATTATTTAATGCGGGCTTAGGAGCGATAGTATAGGCATAACGTTGGATCATAGGACTTACCTTATATAATCTGGGAATGGAGTGATGGCGAACAATGGCCATGCTAGATGACGACGTTGTCACTATAGGATACTTATTATTATAACATTTTCATCATTTGAATAGGTTTTAACTGGTTCTCGAAAAGTTACAGCGCTGTGTTGTCATTTTCAGGGAAAAACCAATGGTTTAATTGGGCAATGGCTTCGGCCTTGCCGTGGTGTTTAAGTGATGAAAATAACTGCACACTGGCGTTGAGTTGTAGTGTTTTGAGTTGTTGTTTTACTTGTAATAACGTGGTTTTGGCTGCACCTTGTTTGAGCTTGTCCGATTTAGTTAGCAGGATATGTACAGGTAATTCAGCTTGATTTGCCCATGTTGTCATTTGGATATCAAATGGTTTTAATGGATGTCTGATATCCATCATCAACATCAGGCCTGATAAAGCTTGGCGTGTTTCTAAATATTGTCCTAGCGTTTGTTGCCACCGAATTTTCATTTTTTCAGGGACTTTGGCATAGCCATAACCAGGTAGGTCAACTAGGCTTCGCTCTTGATCTAGATTAAAGAAATTAATCATTTGTGTACGACCAGGCGTTTTACTGATGCGGGCCAGAGATTTCTGTTCGGTGATGGTATTGATTGCGCTGGACTTTCCGGCATTAGAGCGGCCAGCGAAGGCAACTTCGATGCCGTTGTCTTCGGGAAGTTCTGATAACTGGGTTGCGCTGATAGTGTAGCTAGCTTGACGATATGGATTCGACATAATGATGTTTACTTTTTTTAATGATAGGTTCGCAACTAATTCTATGGTTTGGCGGTCATTTAATCGGCGGTGTAGTTTGCCCTATTTATGCTGATAAGGTGCAAAAAAGGTGTAAAAAGAGTAGCATAAGCGCCTCATTTATGGTTAAGCTCGGTAAGAATTTATGCGTATACAGTTAGCAACATTGGCAATAGTTGGGCTGATGATATCAAACTCTGCAATGGCTGTAGGCGATCCTGCGCAAGGTGAGATTAAAGCAGCGTCATGTGCTGCCTGTCATGGTGTGGGCGGTGAGAGTATGGTGCCAACATTTCCTAAATTAGCAGGACAAGGTGAAGCTTATCTCATGAAGCAGTTAACGGATTATGCGTCTGGTGATCGCTCGGATCAAATTATGTCAGCTACGGCTGCGACGTTATCTGAGCAAGATAAAGCTGATTTGGCGGCATATTATGCAAAACAAACTCGCAAAGCTAATGATAAGGATGCGACTGATTTTGCCGAAGGTGAAATGTTATATCGAGCTGGGAATAAAGCGACGGGCGTGCCAGCATGCATGGCTTGTCATGGTCCAAATGGCGCGGGCGTTCCAGCAGCGGCTTGGCCAGCTTTAGCGGGACAAAATGAAGCGTATACAGTGCAAACGATGACTGATTTTGCCAGTGGTGCAAGACAGAATGATGCGAATGAGATGATGCGTGATATTGCAGCAAAAATGACTGAAGCTGAGATAAAAGCGGTCAGTGCCTATATTCAACACGCGCTCCATTAAGATACAAACGAGATGTGCTTGGCATTGCTAAGTACATAGCTTATTTTGATTAGGATTTGACCTAATCGTAACTGGTTTTCAATTTATGTCTGATGTTCAACAATCTGCTGACAAGCCATCCTTTGGTCGTAAGTTAATCTTATTGCTCGGGTCGATGGATCTGGCGATTACATTATTACTTGTTTTGGCTATTGCTTCCGTTATTGGGACGGTTTTACAGCAAAACCAGCCTTATGCCGATTATGTTATTAAGTTTGGCCCGTTCTGGTTTGACGTGTTTGAAGCGGCGGGATTGTACGATGTTTATAGCGCTTTATGGTTTCTCGTTATTCTTGCATTATTAGTGGTGTCAACGTCTGTCTGTGTGACACGGCATACGCCATCAATGATAAAAGAAATGATAGAAATTCGTACGCATGTGAAAGAAAAGTCTTTGCGCGCGATGAAACAAAGTGATCAATGGACAGTCGCGAGCGGTGAACAAGAATCGGCGGCAGAGTTAGCAGCGGCTTTATCGCAATCAGGTTACCGAGTCAGGCAAGTCGACAAAGAAGGTGGGATCTTGATTTCTGCCATGAAAGGCAGTTTGAACCGTTTGGGTTACTTGTTTACGCATGTCGCGATTGTTGTGATTTGTTTAGGCGGCTTATTAGATAGTAACTTACCGATTAAATTTGCTGAATGGCGTGGCGACATCAAAGTCGAAACCCGTAATTTGGCATCAGATGAAGTACCAATGGAAAGCCGCTTACCTGTTGGTAATCAAGCTTTTCGCGGTAGCATTCAAATCGCGGAAGGCCGAGTGGCTAATGTCGCCTTTTTGCCATTGCGTGATGGCTATTTAGTACAAGAATTGCCTTTTGTATTAAAAGTAAAAGATTTTAGAATTGAGCATTACACCACCGGTCAACCTAAGTCGTTTGAGACTGATTTGGTGTTGTTTGATGATGATTTACCCGAACCGATTGAAACTACGATTTCTGTGAACCATCCTTTAATTCATAAAGGCTATGCGATTTACCAATCTAGTTTTGCTGATGGTGGTTCTCATTTGACAATGGCGGCATGGCCGTTAGATGAAAATGCAGGACAAGCGCCGACAGAAGTGAACGGGCGTATTTTTGATAAACGTCGAATGCCTTGGGGCCAAGATGGACTGCAATTAGAATTAATTTCTTTCAGACCGTTTAATATTAATCCTGATCCGACAGAAGAAGATCCAGATAATATACGTAATTTTGGCCCAAGTTTTGGTTTTAAATTACGCACACCGACAGGTGAAGCAAAAGAATATGTTAACTATATGGCGCCTGTGATGAAGGATGGCCGTGCATTCTTTTTGAGTGGTGTGAGGTCTAGTCCTGCCGAAGAGTTTGGTTATTTATATATTCCAATTGATAGACAAGGTTCTGTTAAAGGTTTTAGTGATTACTTGAAACGTCTACGAGACCAGACTTTAGTTAAACAAACCGCAGCAGAAATGACCAAAGAGACATTACAGCAAATGTCTGATCAAACTGGACCTCAAGTGGCAGCGAGTCTGCAAGAAACTCTAGAGAGACTGGTATCACTTTATATGCAAGGTGGTTTTGTTGAAGTGAGCCGTTTTATTGAAACGGCGTTACCTGCAGAGCAACAAGAAAAGCTTGGTCAAGCCTATTTGAGCATGTTGCGTGAAATGTTAGCTAGGATCTTCTTTGCTGAGCATGATGAAAGTCAAACAGTGACAGAGGCTGAGTTATTGTTTTTACAAGATGCGGCTGATGCGATAGGAAGTTTGACCCGCTACGGCTCGCCGGTATATTTATCGTTAAAAGATTACCAACATATTCAAGCCAGTGGCTTACAAATCGCACGATCACCGGGTAAGTCGACGGTCTATATTGGGTGTGCTTTGTTAATTCTTGGTGTGTTTATTTTGTTTTATTTGCCGCAAATTCGTTTTTGGGCAATGGTCAAGCCTGACGGTGACAAGAGCCGTATTGTATTAGCTGGAATGAGTAATCGAAATCCACGTGATTTTGAATTATTGTTTGAGCAAGTACGCCAGCGACTAAAGGCAGTGGATGGGAACTCCACTCAGGCTTAATGTTCATAAAGAACAATAGATAAAGAGTTAGAGATAAAAAATGATAACGACAACAATGAATAAAACACGTAGTCCGATAGCGATGCAATGGTCATGGTGGTTATTGATGGCATTAGCCGCTGGGCTGCTGTTTATGATGTATGGCTCCATATTGGATGGTTATGAGATTGGCATTGTTATCTTCAGTGCTGCTATGTTGGGTTGGATGGGCCAGAACTGGCCAGGTTTTAGAGTGCATATTGCTGTGACGACGGCACTTAGTCTGATAGCCGTACAGATCTACGGCAATGATTTATCGGCCGGAGACAGTCAGTTCTTCTTAAATTATATTTTGTCTAGTCAGTCTGCCATTATGTGGATGAGTGCGTTGTTTGTGATGGCAACGGTGGCTTATTTTGCCGCATTATTTGCGCGTTCTGAGTTTGTCGGTAAGGTCGGCTCGGCATTGACATGGTCCGGTGTGACGATGGGTCTAGTGGGCTTGATGGTACGGTGGCGCGAATCTTATTTGATTAGCCATGATGTAGGCCATATTCCTGTTAGTAATTTGTATGAAGTGTTTATTTTATTTGCAGTTATTACGGGTTTAATTTACTTATTCTATGAACGTCGCTATCAGACCCGTGCGATGGGTGGTTTTGTTTTATTGGTGATCAGCGCCTCAGTTGGGTTTATCTTATGGTATGCCTTTGATCGTAACGCTGCTGAAATCCAACCGTTAGTGCCTGCTCTACAAAGTTATTGGATGAAAATCCATGTTCCAGCTAATTTCGTGGGTTATGGTGCTTTTGCTATGGCGGCAATGATTGGGGTGGCCTATTTGTTAACGTCATCGCTTCAGAAAAGAAATGAACAGAGCAGTTTCGCTGCCGTTATGCCTGAATTAGGCGTGATGGAAGACGTGATGTATAAAGCGATTGCGTTAGGATTTGCCTTTTTCACTGTTGCGACCATCTTAGGTGCGTTATGGGCGGCAGAAGCATGGGGCGGTTATTGGTCATGGGATCCAAAAGAAACGTGGGCGCTCATTGTATGGCTGAATTATGCCGCTTGGTTGCATATGCGAATGATTAAAGGCTGGCATGGTCGACCAATGGCTTGGTGGGCAGTGATTGGATTGTTTGTGACATTGTTTGCCTTTTTAGGCGTGAATATGTTTTTAGGTGGTTTACACTCTTACGGTGAACTGTAAATAATAGCTAAAGGAATAAGGTTTATGATGAATATAATAATAAAAACAGCACTATTGTCATTGTTTGTATTATCAGCAAGTGCCGCAAAAGCAATTCCCCTTGCTTATGTGCAAGGTCAACATTATCAAGCAACGCAGTCTTTAGTGCCTGTTAATGAAGAAACAAAACCTGAAGTCGTCGAGCTGTTTATGTATACCTGTCCTCATTGTTATCACCTAGAGCCTGAAGTAGAAGATTGGAAACGTGCGGTTGGTGATAGCGTGAATTTTGTTCAAATGCCTGCTGTGTTTGGCCCTAAGCAAAAACCGTTAGCTTCGGCATTTTATGCAGCAAAAGCGATGGGCGTTCATGAAAAATTACATCCGTTATTGTTTGATGCTATTCATGAAGAAGGCATGAGACTTGATTCAAATAAAGCGATTTTAGATTATGTGGCATCACAAGGTATCGACCGCGCTAGCTTTGAAAAAATGATGACCTCTTTTACGGTAAAAACTAAAGTGAAAAAAGCGGCGGTTTATACCTCGATGTCTGGCGTCGGAGGTGTTCCTTCGTTTGTCGTGAATGGTCGATATTTCTCTAGCGGCCCTATGGCTGGCAGTATTGAAGATCTCTTCAATGTCGTTGATTTTCTAGTTGATCAAAACGCGCGATAGTTCGAAGAGCCATCCTAGCGCTTTTAGTCAATGTTAAAGGGCGCTGGGGATCCTATTAAAAGGTGTTGTCTCGATGTGATGAGTGGGGTTGCTATGGGTGTCATAGAGCAAAATGTCATAGTAACGCCGGATATTTTCAATGTAACGCACAGGCTCTGAACCACGAGCATACCCATTACGTGTTTGGCTATACCACTTCTTCTTTGATAAGAGAGGTAGGTGTTGTTTTACATCAGGCCAATAATCAGGGTTGAAGCCATTTTGTTGCGTGAGAATACGTGCATCTTCTAAGTGTCCTAATCCCACGTTATAGGCGGCGAGCGCCAACCATGTTCTATCCGGTTCGGTGATACGTTCTGCTAGTCGTTCTTTGAGTAAATTAAGATAACCCGCACCTGCAAAAACGCTTTGTTTAGGATCTTCTCGATCTGCGATATTCATTTGTTTTGCTGTCGCACTGGTGATCATCATGAGGCCTTTTACCCCGGTATGTGAGACGGCTTCAGGATTCCAATGTGATTCTTGGTAGGAGATAGCCGCGAGTAATTGCCAATCGAGATTAAACTGTTTTGCTGCTCGTTGAAAGAGTGGGCGGTATTTGGGCAATTCAGTGATAAATTTTCGGTAAAAAGCACGGGTATCAACATAATCAAACCGACTTAAATGCCCATAATATTTGGCTAATAAGCGATCTAATTCACCATTAGTTTTAAGTTCTTCGAAAAAGTCATCAATGGCTTCATAAAGAGAGTCATCATCAGAAGGCAATATTGCCCACGCTAGTTCTTGTGGCTCTGAGATATCGAACGCAACGCGTAGCTCTGGGTAGAGGTTTTGCAGTGCGGTGACTTCATTGGAATCAGCAATGGTGTAATCAATCATTTCCAATTGAACGAGCTCTAATAGGGCGCCGCTATCAAGTTGATTATTTTCGATCCAATTGAGATCCGGATGGCTTTGTTGGTGACGTCGTAATTGTTCAGAATGGCTGCTATCAGCAACGACTTCTATTAATTTATCACCGAGTTCTGAGAGATCTTTAGGACGATCATTTCCTTGTCGATAAACAAGTTGTTGGGTAATTTGTTGGTAGCTTGGGCCAAAGCGTAATTGTTGTTGACGTTGAGGTGTAATTGTTAAACCAGCTGTTGCGATATCAGCATGACCTTGTTGCAATAAATGGATGAGGTGTTGGAGGTTATTGGGTACTAAGACAGTTAAATCAACGCCGAGTTTATTTGCAAAACGATGAGCCAATTCATATTCAAAACCACTCTCAGATTGACCTTTATGGTGATATGACGTCGGCGTGTAACGGCCAAGAACAGTTAAAGTACCATGTTGCTTAATGTGTTCGAGTTGCGATACCTCTGCCGTTGCAGGTAACGATAAACAAAATAATGAGAGAATGAAAAGGCAGGCTTTCACATCAGATACCTAAAAGTGGATGGCTTCATTATCGCACTTTGCTATGGTGGATAATAGCGACGGCGTACATATTAACGTCGTGCTTTAAAGAATCGCCGTAATAAGTCACTACTTTGTTCTGCCAAAACGCCATGATGACATTCGACACGGTGGTTTAATCTTGGTTCATTGAAGACATCAAAACAACTACCAGCTGCGCCAGTTTTAGGTTCAAATGCTGCAAAGACAACTCGCGATATTCGGCTGTGGACAATGGCACCGGCACACATTAAACAAGGCTCTAGCGTGGTGTATAAAGTTGTATTGGGTAAGCGATAATTCTGTGTATGCTGACAGGCAGCACGAATCGCTTCCATTTCAGCATGTGCCGTTGGATCTTGGCTTGAAATAGGTTGATTCCAGCCTTCTCCTATTAAAGTATTGTCTTGCACGATAACCGCACCGACAGGGACTTCATTATGCTGTTGTGCGCGTTCTGCTAAGATGAGTGCATGACGCATCCAATGTTCATCAGGGGTCATGAATAACAATATGTCGCTTGATGAGGTTAGTGAGACGAATACTTGCGCCTTGGCTTGCTGAAATCAACTTCAAACTGGCTTCGCCCATTTTGGCGCGTTGATCTGCATTATCGAGTAGTGTTGATACGGTATCGGCTAAATTTTCAGCATTATTGACTTCTATGGTGGCATTAGCCTCGATAAACTGGCGTGTGATTTCATTGAAATTATAATAATGGGGCCCGACGACGATAGCTCGACCTAATGACGCCGGTTCTAAGATATTGTGGCCACCATGAGGAATAAGGCTGCCTCCTACGAAGGCAACGTCACAGGCTGCATAAAATAAAGGGAGTTCGCCCATCGTATCGACGACAAGCACTTCAATATCAGCTGAGCAAGGTTTGTTTTCGCTTCTGCGGCGTGTTTTAAAGCCTGACTTATGGGCGATAGCAGTGACACGATCAAAGCGTTCAGGATGCCTTGGCACAATGATAAGTAATAAGTTAGGACATTGCGCTCGTATTTTTCGTGAGGCTTGGAGAATAATGTCTTCTTCACCTTCATGTGTGCTGGCGGCAACCCAGACCGGACGGTCATTGTCCCACATCATGCGCATAGCGCTTGCTTGCTCTACGGTACTAGCAGGCAAATGTGTTTCATATTTTAAATTTCCGATAGCATGCACATCGGTGATATCTGCACCGAGCAAATGAAAATTATCACGGTCATGCTGACTTTGTGCTGCGATAAAACGTAAGCTATTTAAGACTTGCTTGGTCAGTTTTGGAAACTTGAGGTACCCTTTGGCTGAACGGTCGGACATGCGTGCATTTGCGAGAACCAAAGGAATATTATGTTGCTTGCTTATAAGCAACAAATTCGGCCAAATCTCTGTTTCCATGATGACACCAAAAACAGGTCGGTTTCGTTTTAAAAACCGTTTAACGGCAAAAGGAAGATCATAGGGAAGATAGCAATGGGCAACGCTTTGGCCAAATAAGCGCTTAACGCGATCACTGCCGGTAGGCGTCATTGTGGTAATGAGAATTTGGTGTTTGTCATAACTTTCTTGCAACATCGCTATCAGTGGGCGAGCGGCCTCTACTTCGCCAACAGAAACAGCGTGGACCCAAATAACGGGCGCGGGATTATCGAGCAACGGACTGGCCCCGAAACGCTCAGACCAACGTTGCCAATAAGCGGGTGCGCGGAAACCACGCCAAATGAGTCGTAAGATAATGAGAGGCAAGCAAATAAAAAATAAGCTGGTATAAAGTATTTTCAACGAAGTCTCTTTTTATATACGGTTTGTTTAGCGGTTATGAAGCGAGAATGATAGCATAGGCGCTTCATTTCATAATGATTAGGCTTTGTGATTGTGTTTCAAAAACAATTTTTGCATCCGCGTTTTTGGCTAACTTGGTTTGGCTTAGGTTTGATGCGCTTGTCTATTTACTTGCCACCTCGCTTACAGGTTTGGGCTGGGCGTTTGACGGCCTTGATTATGCGCCCGTTGACGACAGCGAGACGACGGATTGCGATACGTAATTTTGAACTGTGCTTCCCAGATTGGTCTGATGCGCAAAGACAGGCGCTTTTAGATGCCAATATGCGCACAATGGGGATGTTACTCATTGAGACCGCGATGAGCTGGTGGGCGAGCGATAAGGCATTAGAAAAACGGGTACGTTATGTTGGGCTGGAGCATTTAGAGGCCGGCCTAGCAGCAGGGAAAGGGGTTATTTTATTAACGGGCCACTTTACCAGCATGGAATTAGGTGGACGTTTAATTATGTTGAAAACACCTTGTTACGTCATGTTTAGAGAGCTCAAAAATCCTTTGTTTAATGAGGTGATGTTACGAGCAAGAAAATTCCATAGTGAAGGAATTGTGTTGCAAGATGACCCACGTTCGATGTTGCGGGCGTTAAGAAAGAATAAAGTGGTTTGGTATGCACCGGATCAGGATTTTGGTCGACGCCTGAGTGTGTTTGTAAAATTCTTTGGTGTGACTGCTGCAACAGTACCAGCAACGGCGAGAATGGCTAAGATGAGTGGGGCCAAAGTGATTCCATTCGTGCCGAGAAGGGAAGCGGATGGGAGCTATACTTTAACGTTAAGTCCGGCATTGACTGACTTCCCGACAGGGGATGATGAAGTCGATGCACAACGTATTAACAATTGGGTTGAAAAAGAAGTCAGACGGACACCAGAACAATATTACTGGGTACATCGACGGTTTAAAACCCAACCTGGTGAAGGCAAAAAAGGCTTATTGTATAAATAAGTTTTTGAGTTGATAAATAAGAGATAAAAAAAAGGCCATCCGAAGATGGCCTTTTTTATTGAACGTTGTCTGTCGATTAACGTTTTGAGAATTGAGGACGCTTACGCGCTTTGTGTAGACCAATTTTCTTACGTTCAACAGCACGAGCATCACGAGTAATGAAACCAGCTTTGCGTAATTCTGATTTTAATTCGCTGTTGTATTCAACTAATGCGCGGCTGATACCGTGACGAATCGCGCCAGCTTGACCATTATTACCGCCACCACGGACAGTAATTTTTAGATCTAAGTTATTGAGCATATCAACAAGTTCTAATGGTTGACGAACTACCATGCGTGAAGTTTCACGACCAAAGTAATCATCTAAAGAACGTGTGTTGATGGTAATGTTACCCGTACCTGGTTTAATAAAAACTCGAGCTGTTGAGCTTTTGCGGCGGCCGGTTGCGTAATATTGTTCTGCCATAATGATATCCGTTTAGATTTCCAGCACTTTAGGCTGTTGGGCTGTGTGTGGGTGTTGTTCGCCAGCATAAACTTTTAACTTGCTGAACATGGTGCGACCCAAAGAATTCTTTGGCAACATGCCTTTTACGGCAGTTTTGATAACGCGATCAGGTGCTTTATCAAGTTGCTTTTCTAAAGTGATAGATTTGATACCACCGACGTAACCAGTATGGTGGTAATACACTTTATTTTTCATTTTGTTACCAGAAACACGCAATTTCTCAGCGTTGATTACAACAATGTAATCACCGGTGTCGACATGCGGTGTGTAACTTGTTTTATGTTTACCACGCAAGCGACGCGCGATTTCAGTGGCCATACGGCCTAATGTTTTGCCGTTAGCGTCGACGACAAACCAGTCGCGACGTACTTCAGCAGGTTTTGCACTTAAGGTTGTTGTTTTCATTCCGCAGTTCGCTCCAGAAATAACGCAGGCGGGTCAAATAAAAGAGGAGAAATGTTACGCATTCAGAGCGTTACTGTCAACTCTGTTTTAATTCGTAAAGAGTTGAAGCAAGACAAGTCCAAGAATGAGCCTATATACGACAAAGGGCCACATTCCCATTTTCTCAATCATTTTAAGGAAAAAGTGAATACAGATGTAAGCACTTATAGCTGACAGCATTGTACCAGAAGTAATCGCAAACCAGTCAGTGGGAATGTTAGATTGGATTAATTCAATCATTTTCATGCCACCGGCAAGGACAATGACCGGGATGGATAATAAAAAAGAAAAGCGGGCGGCAGCTTGCCTAGATAGGCCCAGCATAAGGCCTGCGGTAATAGTAATGCCTGAACGGGATGTGCCGGGGATGAGTGCAATGGCCTGAGCTACGCCGATAAAAAGAATATCTAATAAAGTGAGCTGTTGTTCGTCGCGTTGTTGTTTGCCGCGCCAATCTGCCCAACCTAACATGACACCGAATAGTATTGTGGTGGTGGCGATCACAAGTGGGCTACGAAGATGATGCTCAATGATGTCACTGAATAATAGGCCTGCTAAACCGACAGGAATAGTGCCTAACAATACAGCCCAGGCTAAAGTGCTTTCGCCGACACGTTGTCTTTGCCCGACGGAAGCAAACCAATCGGTAGTCAATGTTGTCAAAGTGTTGCGAAAGTAAAAAATGACAGCGCTTAAGGTGCCGACATGAACGGCGACATCAAAGGCTAAGCCTTGATCTTGCCAACCTGCTAGGAGCGGCAGCAGAATTAAATGCGCTGAACTTGAGATAGGTAAAAATTCAGTTAGCCCTTGTATCAGTGCTAAAGCGATGATCTGAAGCAGGTCCATAGTCTACGAGTCATGGTTATAAAGTGGATTGGTACGCTATGTTAACAGACTTATTGACCTGTCATTTACGATATAATAGTTCGTTTGGTTCTTCTGTCATTCAACAGGGGAAATATTAAAGAGTGATGAGGAAGCTATGGCGCAAGATAATGGGTATGCCGAGTTAATTACAGCATTAACGCAGTTGGTCGGACAAGGGCAAATCTTGCTTGATAATGCCAAAATGGAACCCTATTGTAAGGGCTTTCGTTTCGGTTCAGGTGAGGCTTTGGCTGTTATTCGCCCTGAGACCTTATTACAAATTTGGCAGGCATTACAATTATGCGTTGAGGCTGATGTTGCGGTGATTATGCAAGCCGCGAATACCGGATTAACAGGTGGCTCAACACCGAATGGCCAAGGTTATGATCGTCCGATTGTCGTGATCAATACCATGCGTATTGATCAGATCCAATTAATCGATGATGCACGGCAAATTGTCGGTCTGCCTGGGAGTACTTTGTTTGGCTTAGAAGAAACATTGGCGCCTTATGGACGCGAACCTCATTCTGTTATTGGTTCATCTTGTATCGGTGCGTCGATCGTAGGCGGAATATGTAATAACTCGGGTGGCGCTTTAGTCCAGCGTGGGCCAGCTTATACTGAGCTATCACTCTATGCGCAGATAGATGAAAATGGCCAGTTACAATTAGTCAATAATTTGGGCATTGATTTAGGATCATCACCAGAAGATATATTGACGAATTTACAGCAACAACAATATTCCGCTGATGCAGTACATTTTCCTGAAAAGCGTGCGTCAGATGATGAATATCATGAACGTGTGCGACAAGTTGATGCGGATACGCCATCTCGATTTAATAATGATGGTCGGCGATTACATGAGGCTTCGGGGTGTGCGGGTAAATTAGCGGTCTTTGCCGTGCGTCTTGATACTTATCCTATTGCTGAAAAACAGCAAGTATTTTATGTCGGTACCGATGATGCGAAAGTTTTGGAACAAATGCGGCGCGATATTTTGACGTCATTTACGACTTTGCCTGTCTCGGGCGAGTATTTGCACCGAGATTGTTATGAAGTCAGTAAAAAATACGGTAAAGATACTTTTATCGTGATTGATAAATTAGGGTCGAAATATATTCCTAAAATGTTTTCTTTAAAACGTACGGTGGATCGCATTGCGGATAAGTTACCGTTACTGCCCAAGAAAATGTCTGATCGAATGATGCAGTATATGAGCTATTTATGGCCTAATCATCTACCTAAACGGATGGAAGAATATCATCAGCAATATCAGCATCATTGGATTTTAGAGATGAACAATGATGGTGTTGATGAGGCAAGAGCTTATTTATCTGATTTTTTTGCATCGCATCAAGGTAGTTTCTTTGAATGTACGCCCGAAGAAGGCGAAAAGGCGATTTTGCATCGTTTTGTCGCTGGTGGCGCGATAGGGCGTTATCACATTATGCATCAGAAGCGTTTAGGCGCGATGATGACTGTCGATGTCGCGTTACGCCGGAATGAAGAAAAATGGTTTGAAGAGTTGCCACCAGAAATTGATGATTTAGTGGAAGACAAATTTTACTATGGCCATTTATTTTGCCATGTCATGCATCAAAATTATGTGTTGAAAAAAGGCGTCGATGCTAAAGCATTAAAAGAAAAAATCCTTGCGTCTTTTGATGCGCGTGGTGCGGAGTATCCGGCTGAACACAATGTTGGGCATGAATATATGGCAAAACCTGCTTTGAAGCAGTTTTATCAGAAAATCGATCCAACAAATAGTTTTAATCCCGGTATTGGGAAAACCAGTAAATTAAAATATTGGGCTGAAAAATAATCGGGTAGTGATATAAGGCCTAGCACTAAAAGCGCTAGGCCTTGATTGTACTAATATAAAACGCGTAGACGAATGGTGCCTTCAACACTATTTAGATGCTCGAATGCCAATTTTGAATCTAAGACATCTACATCAATAATGAGATAACCCACTTCATCTCGAGTCATCATGCTTTGCGCCAGAATATTAATATTATGTTTCGCAAACAATTGGTTAACGCTTGACAATACACCGGGTTGATTATGATGAATATGTAATAAACGGTGCGTGTTCGGCTGCTGTTGCATGGCAATTTCTGGGAAATTAACCGCTGAAATCGTACTGCCACAGCTAGCAAATTGAACAAACTTTTCAGCAACTTCTAAACCAATGTTTTCTTGTGCTTCTACTGTTGAACCACCGATATGTGGTGTCAAAATCACATTGGGTAACCCTCGAAGCGGTGATTCTAATGCTTCTTCATTAGATTTTGGTTCAACTGGGAATACGTCAATCGCGGCGCCCGCAACCTTTTTATTGGTGATGGCTTCCGCTAAAGCTTCAAGGTCAACGCAAGTGCCGCGAGCCGCATTAATGAAAATACCGCCGTCTTTCATTTGGTCAAACTGTGCTTTTGACATGATGTTTTTGGTGGTGACTAATTCGGGTACATGCAATGACACCACATCAGATTGGCTCAGTAGTTCATGCATTGTGCCGACTTGGTTGGCATTGCCTAAAGGGAGCTTGGTGACGACATCATAATAAATGACATTCATTCCTAAGCTTTCTGCTAAAACAGAAAGCTGTGAACCGATACTACCGTAACCTACGATTCCTAGAGTTTTACCGCGTGCTTCATAAGCGTTTTTAGCGCTTTTAGGCCAGCTACCATCATGAACAGCAAAGTTCTTTTCTGGGATGCCGCGTAATAACAGGATTAATTGGCCAATAACCAGTTCCGCTACTGAGCGCGTATTTGAGTAAGGCGCGTTAAAGACGGGAATGCCTTTATGTCTTGCCGCATCGATATCTACTTGATTAGTACCAATGCAGAAACAGCCTATCGCCGCCAATCTATCACTGGCTTCGATGACTTTTTTAGTCAATTGAGTGCGAGAGCGAATGCCAATAAAACGAACGCCTTTAATTTTTTCAATTAAGGCATCTTCATCCAAGGCATGGGTGAGATATTCGATATTGGTGTAACCGGCTTTTTCTAATGTCGTTACTGCGTTTTGATGAACGCCTTCGAGTAATAAAAAGCGGTTCTCAGATTTTTGTTTAGCTTGTAATTCCATATTTGCGGCAATGTATTTATGAAGGAAGAGGAAGGTGGTAAACTATTAATTATAACATATGCTTATTTAGGTGTGAGCGCTTGACCTTGGAAGGTTACGCCTTGCCATCCGCTATGAATAAAATTGCGGATATTTTGATGATCTGTCTTGTCTGGATGTGCTAGGACATCTTGTCGGTAATAGTCCCCAAAACAATGTAATGTTTGTTGTTCGGTCAGTTGATGTAATTGTCCGAAAGCAAGAATTTTACAAGAGCCATTGTTTTGATCGGCTGCGTTGTCTTCATTGCCATTGCGAAAAGCGGTAGGGGTAAAGTGATAATTGGCTTCTATGACTGCCATCGTGTCTGCAAAAGTAATCTGTTCTGGCTTGTCATTAAGTTGTTGTAAAAAGGTGGTTAAATTCATTTGTCGATAATCAAAAAAAATAAGATGGTGAATTATAAAGCATCTCTGGCAGAAGGTGAGAAAGTCTCAACGCTAGGCTGGCTTATGGTTAAATTAAATTGTTGGGGGAAGTGGGCGTGACAGCATTACGTTGGGCTACGGGCCGTTTTTCCATTCATACGACAGTTGTGATGGCTTTTTTAATTGTCACTTTGTTAATTAGCTCCGTCACGCTTGGACTGTATTATTATTTTAGCCAGTTATTAGCGCGGGATTCTGCTTTAGCTATTTATGAGCAAACAGCATCCAGTACGCATGATTTTGTTGAGCAATTAGAAAATAAAGCTGAAGAAACGGCTTTTACATTATCAAAATTTCCTAAATTAGTGGAAGACAAAGGCATTACCCATCAAACGAGGGCTGTGTTTGCTGAGACGTTAAACCGTAATCCCTTATTGTCTTTTATGACGATTGGGTTTGCTGATGGCGGTTTTTATCAGCTGATAAACCTCGATGCTAATGTCAAAATGCGAGAGCAGTTTAATGCGGTTGCCAATGATAAATGGGTAGTAGTAACGATTAGAGAAGAGCATGACAATCGTTATTTACATTTTGATTATTTAAATCATGCTTTTGAGCGTCGTTATAGCCTGCAATATCTGACGAACTATGATGTCAGAACGCGTTCTTGGTATACCCAAGCACAGACCGGGCAAGTGTATAAGAGCGAACCGTATTTGTTCCAACACTTACAAGTACCGGGGCAGGCTTATTCTATTGTGTTGGATGGTAGCCAACATGTATTAGCGATAGGTATCGCCTTACCGTCGCTGTCTGTTTTCTTATCGCAACAAACTCTGCCGAAGCAAAGCCAGATTTACCTGCATCAAAAAAATGGTGAAATCATCGCGTCTAATATTCGCCAACAAGAGCGCTTATTACCGCCGGCACCTTCGATGACTTTAACGCCAGAGCAGCAAAAGCTAGTTGCGGAGCATCCTTATTTGACGGTGTCGAATGAGTTGAATTGGCCCCCGATTAACTTTGCCAGTGCCGGTCAACCTCGTGGTTATGCCATTGATGTGTTGACGTATATTGCCGAAATGACTGGGTTTCAATTACGTTATGTGAATGGGCTGAATTGGGATGAGATGGCGACCTTATTTGTTAATAAGGAACTCGATATCGTTCAGCCAGTATTTTATAACTTAACGCGTGAAGCGGTAGGGGATTTAAGTCATGCCTTTTTGCGTGCACCTTATGGCGTGGTGACGCGGACGGGGTATGAGTTAATTGAGAATGCTGAGCGGCTTCAAGGTAAAAAAGTCGCTATCCAACGTGGTTGGTCGTTATCTGAGCGCTTGGCTTATCATTATCCTGATATTGATATTTATTTAGTCGATTCGGTTGAAGAAATGTTTCATGCCGTGCAAGAAGGCATTGTCGATGCCGGTATCGATACTTCAGTGGTATTAGATTATTACCTCACTTTATTTTTTGTTGAAGGAGTGATGGTTCATCCTAATCTGTCTTTTGAACCGCATACTTTTTCAACAGATCTGCATTTTATGGTGAATGATGCTTTGCCAGGTGTGACGGCATTGATTAATCAATCACTCGCCGCTTTAGGGGAAGGACATAAACAAGCCTTATTTAATAAATGGTTTAGTGAAGCCAAGACTGTCTCTAAACCTAAAATTCTGCCTTATTCAGGCTTAATTGAGCTGATCGGTTCGCCGGAATTAATGGGGCTCAATACAGCAACGATAGATGACGAGAACTATTTTGTTTATTCATCGCCAGTGAATATGACAGAACAGGAGGGAGATTACCTCACTATTTTAACGCCTGAGTCCTCTGTAACTAGCCCCTATATGGAACGTGTCGTTACGTCGATATGGATCACAGCTGTGTTAATTTCTCTATTGCTGCCCGTCATATGGTTATTCATACGACCGATAGCGCGGTCTATTCGAGCCTTGGCACAAGACAGTGAAAGAAT
This sequence comes from Piscirickettsiaceae bacterium, assembly GCA_024685975.1. GTDB lineage: Bacteria > Pseudomonadota > Gammaproteobacteria > Nitrosococcales > Methylophagaceae. The sequence continues at coordinate 43,813 of JAIBDZ010000008.1, forward strand.
TAAACAGCGTCGATATGATGAAGTCCGTTATGTGGATAGTAATATTTCGGAGATCCATGAGCTATCACAATCGATGATGACAATGTCATCTTCGATTCAAAGCCATGAGGCGTCGCAACAAGCGTTAATTGAATCGTTTATCGAACTAATCGCCCAAGCGATTGATGATAAATCCCCTTATACGGCGGATCATTGTGCTCGTGTGCCGGAGCTTGCTTTTATGTTAGCTGATGCCGCTCAAGAATCCATGTCGGGTCCTTTTGCGGACTTTGGTTTTAAAACAGAAGATGAATGGCGAGAGTTTCGTATTGGAGCGTGGTTACATGACTGCGGTAAAATCACAACGCCAGAGCATATTATTGATAAAGGGACGAAGCTTGAGACCATTTATAATCGCATTCATGAAGTCAGAATGCGTTTTGAAGTGTTATGGCGCGATGCTGAAATTCGTTATTGGATGGCTGTCGCACAAGGCGATGATAATACAGCACAACTACAATCTGATCTCGATGCTTGTCATGCCCAGTTACAAGCTGATTTTCTCTTTATCGCTTCTTGTAATGTGGGATCGGAATCATTAAGCCAAACGGATATTGACCGTCTAAATACATTGGCGACGGTGACATGGCAGCGTCACTTTAGTGACAGAATGGGATTGTCGCCCGTTGAGGAAGCCCGTCTTGTCGGTGCTGAATCCACTTTACCTGCTACAGAGTCACTATTGAGTGATAAACCACAGCATATTGTTGCGCGGGATAAGAGTACGGATTATGACCCTAAATTAGGGATTAATATGGTCGTCCCTGAGCATTTGTATCATTTAGGTGAAATGTATAATTTAACGGTCAGAGCGGGGACATTGACCAAAGAAGATCGGTTTAAGATCAATGAACATATGATCAGTACGGTGAAAATGTTAGAAAGTTTGCCTTTTCCACCTGAGCTGTCCAAAGTCCCACGTTATGCTACGACGCATCACGAAACATTAACTGGAACAGGTTATCCGCGCGGGTTATCGGCACCAGATTTATCGATGCCGGAACGCATTATGGTGGTGGCGGATGTCTTTGAAGCGTTAACCGCGGCAGATAGGCCTTATAAAGAGGCTAAACCTATCAGTGAAGCGATCAGTATTTTGTATAAACTGGTTTGCAAAGGCAATATTGATGCTGATGTCTTTGAGCTATTTTTAACCAGTGGCGTTTATCGTCAATATGCGGAACGATTCTTATCAGCTGAACAACTTGATGATATTGATATTAATGCGTTTTTGCGGCCTAAATCTTAATCAAAAAAGTCACTAAACGTCGTCACTGATTCCCGTGGAGTCCGGTAATGATTGACGTCGGCTTCAGTATCTTCATATCCTAGGGCAATGCCACAAATAAGGTGCTTTGATTCTGGGTAACGTAAGGTTGTACGGACAATATCAGGGTATTCAGCGAGTGCTGCTTGTGGGCAGGTGGCTAATCCTTCATCCATCGCACTCAACATAACTGATTGAATAAACATACCATAATCAAGGTATGAGCCCGTTTGCATCATATTGTCCATGAAGCAAAGCAGCATGACAGGCGCATCAAAGGCCCGATAATTTGCTGCCCATTGTTCGCGGCGGCGTTCTGAATCTTGGCGGGTGATATCGAGGCTTTCATAGAGTTGAAGACCGCAGGCTCTTCTTCTCGCCGTATAAGGTTCTTCCCATTGTGTTGGGTAGTATTCATAGTCAGGTTGGGCTTTCTGACCTGCTTCAAATGCTTGTAGGATGGCAGTCTGTAAACGGTATTTTGTTTGTCCTGTGACAACCGCAATATGCCAAGGCTGGGTATTGGCGCCAGATGGCGATTGGCTGGCGGTAGCCAGAATGCGGGTAATCTGTTCTTCGGAGACAGTTTGTCGAGTGAATGCACGGCAAGAATGGCGTTTACGAATGGCATCAGTGATAGACAATGTCATGAATTAAGACTCCTTAAGATGATAGATAAACCAAAGCGCAATGCTGCCTAATCCTAGCAACATTAATTGTAACCCCGACCGACCAGATAAAATAGCGATGGAGATCCCAAAAGAGACCACAATCAACATCATTGCTTTGATTTTGACATGGCGTTTGACAGTCTGGTTATTTTCCCATTCCTTGAGTGCGGGCCCAAACCATTTGTTATTTAATAACATACGGTGAAACCGCGGCGAACTTTTTGAAAAGCAGGCCAAGGCTAAGATTAAAAATGGGGTTGTTGGCACAATCGGTAACACGGCGCCAATTAACCCTAATATGACGGCAAGCCAACCTGCTGCCATCAAGAGGTATCGCGTTAATTTTGCTTCCATGATTAGGCGCGCGACATAAACTTGCCTGTGCCAGTATTAATTTTAATGACTTCACCTTGCTCGATATATTCAGGTACTTGTACTTCTAAACCAGTGGCTAATACAGCGGGTTTTGTTCTGGCTGCTGCGGTCGCTCCTTTGATGCCGGGTGCTGTCTCAGTGATGATCATGGCAACGGCGGCGGGTAATTCTATTGCGACTAATTGGCCATCTAACAAAATCGCAGTAATGCCTTCTAGGCCTTCTAATAAGTATGGTTGTTCAGCTTCGATATCGCTATTGTTGATGGTGTATTGCTCATAATTGTCGGTATCCATAAAGGTGTAACTATCCGTATCTTGATAGGAAAACTGCACAGCTTTACGTTCGCAATCTGCTTCTTTGAAAAAGTCATCACCTTTCAGTGTTTCATCGCGTTTTTGTTTGGTTTTAAGGTGGTTAAAGCGAATTTTATATAAGGTTGATGCGCCACGGGAAGAGGGGTTTCTGACCTCAATCTCTTTGACAGAGTAGGCTTCGTCATCCATTTCGATGACCATTCCACGTTTTAGATCACTGGCTTTTGGCATATTGTTCTCAGTCGAGTTAGCGATAATGGGGCGATATTATACCTTGTGAGCAGGCTTGAGTAGGTTAAGATAAGGGTATTGATGAAAAATTGAGTTGTTATTATGGTTGAAATTGGTCGTTTAAATTCCCTGACAGTGTTGAAAGAGGTCAGCTTTGGTGTGTATTTAGATGCTGAAGAATGGGGCGAAGTATTACTGCCCGTATCGGATGTGCCTGAAAACTGTGCTGTAGGCGATGTGCTGTCAGTTTTTTTATATTTTGATTCTGAAGATCAATTGATTGCGACAACACGGCAACCTAAAGCCCAAGTCGGTGACTGTGTTGCGATGACAGTCGACGCTGTGAATGAGGTTGGCGCCTTTTTAGATTGGGGTTTAGCCAAACAATTATTGGTGCCTTTTTCAGAGCAACCTAAACGGATGCAAGTCGGCGAACGACATGTGGTGTATGTCTATATTGATGATGCGTCCAAACGCATTGTTGCGAGCAGCCGTCTTAATCGTTTTTTACCTGAAACATCGCCTTATTTAAAGTCACAACAAGCCGTTTCCTTATTATTCTGTGGTCAAACAGACTTAGGTTATAAAGCGGTTGTGAATCAATCGGCGATTGGATTACTGTTTCATAGTGATGCGATTCGTCCTATTCATTACGGCGAGACCTTAAATGGGTTTATCAAACAAGTCAGGCCAGATGGTAAGCTGGATCTATGTTTACAATTGGTGACGCGTGAGGCATTAGATGCACTGTCGCAACAGATATTACGTTTTATTGAGCAACAAGGTGGAAAGATAACTTTGACTGATAAAAGCTCACCACAGGACATTATGACGCAATTTGGCGTGAGCAAATCAAGTTACAAAAAAGCATTGGGTAAATTGTATAAACAACGACTTATCCTTATTGAACCTCAACAAATCGTGTTGGTGAAATAACGATGGCTATTAATTGGTTTCCAGGCCACATGCACAAGGCCAGTAAGGAAATGAAAAAAGTGCTGCCTCAAGTCGATTTGATGATTGAGGTGTTAGATGCGCGGATCCCTTTTAGCAGTGAAAACCCCATGCTGGCGGAGTTACGAGGCGATAAGCCGTGTATTAAGGTTCTCAATAAAAGTGATTTGGCCGATCCTGTGATGACGCAAGATTGGCAGGAGTATTTTGAACAAGATAAAGGTGTTAAGACGATTGCTTTGACGAGTGAGTCGCCAGAACGGATGAAAGATATTCTCAGCCTTTGCCATAAAATGTTGCCGGAAAAATCGGTCAGCGTGAAGCAAATTCAAGCGATGATTATGGGGATCCCTAATGTGGGAAAATCAACATTGATTAATCATCTTGCTGGACGAATGATTGCTAAAACGGGTAATGAACCTGCTGTGACTAAAATGCAACAGCGGATTAAGTTAGAGCAAGGCATTGTATTGCTCGATACGCCAGGTGTGTTATGGCCAAAATTTGAAAATCAACACAGTGGCTATCGTTTAGCTGTGACAGGGGCGATCAAAGAGACAGCGATTAGTAATGAAGATATTGCCTTATATGCTGTTAATTATCTGCGGACGGTTTATCCCCAATATTTGCAAGCACGTTATCAACTTGATGAATTAGACGAAGATGATGAAACCTTACTTTCTGCCATTGGCACGAGAAGAGGCTGTCTTCGCTCTGGGGGACGAGTAGATTTAGAACGAGCTGCAAAGGTGTTATTAACGGAGCTACGTGCAGGTACTTTAGGGCCCGTGACATTAGAATCTCCTGCCATGATGGAGGCAGAACTGGAAGAAGTTGCCCGACAGCGTGAAAAAGCGTTAGCAAAAAAAGCGGAGAAGTTGGCCAAAAAACAAAATGGGAAGCGACCTCAATAAGACTTAATTTAGTGAGCGCTTAAATCTAAATGATAATTATTTGCATTTAGTTGAGTCTGCTTTTATACTCATCATACCGACCTTAATATTGGAGGCTATGATGAAAAACCAACGCTATTTAGTGTCATCAGATCATGCGATTCACCTGGCAATTGATCCGAACCGTTTAGAAACCTTAATACGTAATGGTAATTTAAATGTGACTGATTTTAGCTGCTTAGATACCTCTTCAAAACGAGGTGTGTGGGCGATGTTGCGTTCTCTTGCTGCCAGTAGGTTGAGACAATAATGGGCTTTGATGACCAAGCTTGCTCTTCAATGACAATTCGTTTGTTATTGGCTGCAAATGAAGAGTTGGAATCCGTTTATCGTCTCAAGTCAGAAGCCTGTGTCGCTTTGGCTTTGAGTCGTAATTACAGTCTGCTTGCACAAACAAAAACGATATTACCTGACCGATTTTCTTGGAAGAACAAAACCAAATATTGGTGGCAAGAATATTTAAAGCATTGCACCGGTAAAAACGTTGATTTGTTGTTTTTACATGCTGAATCAGGAGCCATGCTTGAACTCGTAAAATGATGATTTAGTCGAAACGCTCAATTTCTGGTGGAAGATTATTCATTTAGACTATGACATCCGTGATAAGGCTGGCATTATATCTTGAGATATTGACTACGTAATCGAGCTTTTCTATGTTTCATTTATTAAAGACGTGGCAGCGAATATTGGGTGTGTTGATGGCATTATTTGTCATTATGCTTGTTGCCACGGGTGTTGTATTAAATCACATTGAAGAATTGGAGTTGGATCAACGTTATTTGACTTGGCCTTGGTTACTTGAACATTATGGCGTTGCTGAGGTTGAGGCTGATCGGGTTTATTTATTAGATAATAATGTCATCTCTCAGTTTGATGAACAGATTTTCGTTGATGCGCTCCCTGTTGCCAGTAGCTTGAAACCCATTATTGGTGGTATTCATTTAGACAATCTTACGGTTATCGCTTCAGATGATGCCTTAATTCTATTGAATGCTGACAGTGAGTTGATTGAAAAAATGGGTGCTGATATGGGGGTACCATCACAGATCCAGAATATTGGTCTTTTTCATGGTTTGCCTGTCTTACAAACGCGCAATGGCATGTGGCGGGGCGATGAGTTATTAGAGCAGTGGGAATCGCTATCTCTGCAAGGTGTGAGTTGGAGTGAGCCTACTTCAATGCCGACCATCGTCGCTCAAGATTTGGCCCGTTATTTTTATGGGAAAGGCGTCTCTGTGGAGCAGTTTGCATTAGATTTACACAATGGACAGGTTATTGGTCCTCTAGGGAAATGGGTTTTAGATGGCATTGCCGCTATTTTGCTAATGTTATCTTTATTAGGTCTATGGACTTGGTTAAGAGGCCGGTAAGCGAAAAGGAGAGTGGCGTGTTAAGAGCATCATCATTTCCTTTTTTGCCGAAGGATTTTATTGAAACAAGAGAAGGCCTTGTGTTTGCGGTGGTGTGTTATGGCCCTCAGGCACAGAAAGTTGGGTGTTTTTTGCGTTATGTCAGCACTGAGGGTGGTTGGCAGAAAGTCTCGACAGAGGAAGCAAATACGTTATTAGCAGATGAGCACCCTCATTATTTGTATCATTCGGCTGATTTTGATGCGGCGTTTCATGCCGTAAGCCCTGAAGATATCATTCAACATTATCGACCTGAAGTGCGTTTGAAGACGTTATTAAAGATGGTAACTGATGATGCCATTGTGAATAAATGTCAGCAATTAATGGGCATATTGTGTCGATATGGCGTCGATATTAATGATATTGGTGTGACGGGTTCAATGTTATTAGGTTGTCAAAAAGCCACATCAGATATTGATTTAGCGGTGTATGGTCGTGATGCTTTTCACCGATTAAGACTAGGCGTCCAGCAAGCGATAAAGGACGGTGAACTGGCGGTTTTGTCAGACGCTCTGATGCGAGATAACTATCAACGTCGTCAAGGTGAGCTGGCTTATGATGAATTTTCTTGGCATGAAGCGCGTAAGTTTAATAAAGCGGTCATCAATGGGACGAAATTTGATCTTGGTATGGTGGACATAACGCAGTCAATTGAACCATCAATGCAACATTATCAGAAACAAGGCCAGCGTGTCATAGAAGCGAAGGTGGTTGACGATCAGTTTGCCTTTGATTTCCCTGCCAGGTATCGCATTGAGCATGAATTGCTTGAAGAGATTGTTGTCTATACCCAAACTTATGTCGGACAAGCGAAACGGGGCGAAATGATTCAGGCATCCGGCATGATAGAAATGGACATGGAGACGCAGGTTCGTCGTTTGATTGTTGGATCGACAAGAGAGGCGGTTGGAGAATATATCCGAGTCTTGAATAACGGTACCTAATAGCAACCTTTACCTCCTTTTCCATAAGGTGATAAAGGTTACAGTAACACTTGGGCTTCAGAGGTTTTGTTTATTTCAGTTTGATAGCAAAGTGTTTGAAGACAGTTTCAGTGATTTCCCATGTGCCCACAAAGTCAGCTTCGACCATAAACGCATCACCTGCTGAGTAAGTTTGGGGTTCGCCACCATCAGGCGTGATGATCACTTCACCTGAAATCATATGAACAAATTCCCATGCAGCATAACTTGTGCGGTAAGTACCTGGTGTCGCTTCCCAGCAACCTGTAATCATTGACTCATCAGGGCTAGTGTATTCAATCCATGTTTTCATCGTGGGATTGCCTGCTGCTTTTTCCCAACCATCTAAGTCTGTTTCGATAGGGGCTACGGTTTTATCAATTATTTTTTGAATGCTTGACATAGTGTGTCTCCAGAGTTGAATTGGTGTTCTCGACCAAGTAGTACAAAATTGCCTACAGAGTGGACTATATCATTGAATTAGCTTGAAGTTGTTGAATTTACGTACAAGTACTATTCTATATTTGAACGAGGATTGAAATGAAAAATAACAGTGCTTTGTAGTTATATAGGCTTATTTCGGCAGTTGAGATATGCCCGGATAAAAAACATGTTCTGTGATGCGATAATATTGGGCTTTAGCGTTAGGAATGCGAATAGTTAAATGGGTTTTGAATTGTTTGCCGCTGACACCTTCTGGTGTGTCTTGCCACCGGGCGTTGACGTTCTCTCTTTGTTCGATGTGATAGGTTGTATTTGAATTTAATCTTTTACTATGAATGAGCAAATCATTTCCTTCGAATGAAGCAAACGTTGGGCTCCACGGACGGGCGAGTGGTTCGCCAATGAAAAGGCCTTCTCCTGGTTGTTGCACTGATTTCCAATAGGCTTCGATAAGGCTGTCCCCATTTGCATAGTGAGGGATTAAAATTTGTGGATTAGGGAATTTTTCGGGGAAATTACAAGGTTCGATGACGGCGCCGTAGCTCGCTGTTACGCCACTTTCTAACCAACGAAAGGCTTTCATTTGACCATCATGACCTATTCCTATGCCTGCTCCAGAGGTGAGATGATCGGCAATGGCTCCTGGAAGATAGCTATTAGTATCAATATCAGGCACATGCGTTAAGCCTGTGTGATAGAAAAGAATGTCTTTTTTATGTCGTATAGATGTGTCACCGTGATAATGGCTATCATCAATAAATTGCGTTTTTATATTCAATTTGTCTTGCCAAATCTCGGCAAAACGTTTGAATGTCGGTGCGCGTGAACTGCGAGCACGATCATCTGTTTTGACTAGGTAAGCATAACCTGATGGGTAACTATTATCAGCCGCGATGCCACGATCAATGAGTGATTTAGCTTGTTTGAAACTGGTTGCGCTTAACATCATACTGAGCTTTATCGGCGCTTTTCTCTGCCAAAGTAAATCATTATTATTATTGAAATAGGGGCTGACTTTTGTTGGAGAACAAGTCGTTGTTTGTTGCGGTTTTTGACTGCAATACTGTTCATCAAAACCTAATGAAAATGCGCTTGTAATGGACATGCAGTCGACTCGGTAAGGAGTATGGAAAGTGAGTAGGATGACTTTTATCTTGTCTGTCAGCTGGGGAGATATTTGCTTTGTTATGCGTGCAAATTGCTCTGAGGTGAGTTGATTTGTATGAGGAGGTAAGGATAGCGTTACAATTTGTTGTTGTGGCACATGACGTTGTTGTGCGTAGTATTGAGCAATGCGTTGAGAGAGAGCATCGCCTTGTTTGGTTAAGATAAGAACATGTTCGCCGCTCAGTTGCTTTGGCATGCTAATGTGGGGTAAGTCTTGTGCTAACGTAAGGTGAGCATGACTTAAGCAAAAGAAGAAGAGCAATATTTGTAGTATCTTTGCCACATGTTGTCCTTAAGATGCTTGAGATATGATTCGCCATTTTTTCGCACCACATCATGGCATAATTTAGTTTACGATAGATAGCAATGAGTTCACAAAAAATAATAAAAAGAGGGAGAGTGGAAAGTGGTTGAACAGCAAACGGTTTTTATTGGCCAAGCAAAAGATAAAGTGAGTCTTTTAGCCACAATGGCTAATCGTCACGGCCTGATTGCAGGAGCAACAGGTACGGGAAAGACCATTACGATGCAAGGTTTAGCTGAAGGCTTCAGTGAGCTCGGCGTGCCGGTGTTTTTAGCCGATGTTAAAGGTGATGTCTCGGGCATTAGTCAACCGGGAAAGCCACACCCAAAAGTGAGTGAGCGAGTAGAGCTCATGTCGCTAACTGATTTTGCCTTCACTGGTTTTCCGGTGACATTTTGGGATGTGTTTGGCAAGTTAGGTCACCCCGTTAGAACGACGATTTCAGAAATGGGGCCATTATTATTGTCGCGTTTATTGAAGCTCAATGATGTGCAGCAAGGCGTGTTAGATTTAGTATTCCGGGTGGCAGATGATAATGGTTGGCTATTATTAGATTTGGCCGACTTGCGTGCCATGCTGAAATTTGTCGCTGATAATGCAGCCGAATATAGAACGCTATATGGCAATATTTCAGCCGCTAGTGTCGGAGCGATTCAACGTCGATTAATAGGTTTGGAAGATCAAGGTGGGGATCAATTATTTTCTGAACCTGCATTGAATTTGGCTGATCTAATACAAACGGATGAACACGGAAAAGGCGTGGTGAATTTATTGGCGGCAAACCAACTGATGAATTCTCCTCAACTCTACAGCACGTTTTTACTCTGGTTATTATCGGAATTATTTGAGCAATTGCCTGAAGTTGGCGATCCCGATAAACCTAAATTAGTGTTATTTTTTGATGAAGCTCATTTGATCTTTAAAAATGCGCCGAGAGTTTTATTAGATAAAGTTGAACAAGTGGTTCGACTCATCAGGTCAAAAGGCGTTGGGGTGTATTTTGTGACGCAAAATCCAACTGATATTCCAGACAATGTCTTGGGTCAGTTAGGGAATCGTATTCAGCATGCATTACGTGCTTACACGGCAAAAGATCAAAAAGCAGTCAGAGCTGCGGCACAAACTTTCAGAAGCAATGCTGACTTAGATACTGAAACGGTCATTACAGAGTTAGGTGTGGGCGAGGCCTTGGTGTCATTATTAGACGAAAAAGGACGGCCTGGCGTTGTGCAGCGGACTTTGATTAAACCGCCTAAAAGTCAGATTGGCCCCGTTGATGCGAAACAAAGAAACACAATAATGGCAAATTCATTAGTGGCTGGGATCTATGAACAAGAAGTGGATAGAGAATCGGCTCATGAGATTTTAACCTTACGCGCTAAAGAGGTGGCTGAGCAACAAGCGGCTGCCGAAACGAAAGCGGAGCGATTAAAAGCAGAAGCTGAAATGGAAAAAGTGCAACAAGCAAAAGAAAAAGCGATGAAACGTCGCACGTCATCGTCTAATAAAAAAGATTCTGCAATGGATGCTTTTGTTAAAAGTGCCATGAGAAGTTTAGGCGGGCAGGTCGGGCGGCGGTTGTTGCGAGGTTTGTTGGGATCATTGATGGGCGGCAAATAAACTAAGCATATCAGCTGCTCAAAAGGCATTTTGTGTGAAATGAGTGGAGCGCAATCAAGATTTAATATTGTTTGGTTCCCATAAAAAAATGGGGCTCAATTGAGCCCCATTCTCTTTGGATGTAACAGTGTAACTTAGAACTGTTGTTGGCCTTTTAATACACAGCTAGCTTGTGTTTCTGCACCATTATGACTATGAATCAATGTGCCTGAAATACGGTTAATTGAGATTCTGTGTGAATTTGCTTCTGCAACAATGAAGGTATCTGATAATTCAGTCACATCAAATTGAGCGACGTTGTTACCGTTTGATTGTTGTGTTAACAATTCTTTTTTCGGGTCGAAAGCAAAGAAGACTTCGTCTTTACCAGCTTGGCAGGTGATGTATTTTAAGCTGCCGTTATTGGCTGTTGTAGCAACAGCATGAGAGTTAGTTGCTTTTCTCTCTAAAGCCAGTCTTTCTACATTACAAAACTTGTCAGATAGGTCGAGTAAACCTGCGTCATGTAGATGTGCTGTGACCTTTCCATCATTGACTAAAAAGAAGTGTGAACGAAAGTTGTATGCTAGTTTCGTTGGGACGACGGTGCAAACACGGTAACCTGTTTTTGTGGTGCTAAATTGGTCAAACACAAACTTATTAGGTTCATTTAAGAACTCAATACCATCTACATTAAGAGGTATACGTGTGTTTTCTTGGTTTTGGCTTAAGTAGTTTTTAACGATAGTTTGGTAATTGTCTGGAAACTCACCAAAATCGGCACTACTCATTGAAGATGAGTTTGGTGTGCTGGCACAAGCTGACAGTAGACCAAAAGCAGCTAATGCCAAGCCTGCACGTAAAGTTTTTAACGATAGTAAATGTTTCAAAGAACTTCTCCCATAGGATTGATTTAATATTTGATGGTCGAAATATTAAAGTAATTTAATTGTAATAAAAATAAGTACATGGCCTTATAGTACATGGACTTATAGTACTTAACCCTATACTTTGTCCCACGGCGATATCTTTGGAGCCTGCTGGTCGGGGTTAAAATGTAGCTGTAATCCCATCAAAAAATTACGCAGAATTTGGTCTTTACATTGACGAAAATGTTTGTGTTCCGGCTTTCTAAAAAAGGCACTGAGCTCATGCTTGCTTAAGGTGAAGTCTGCTTTTCCTAATATGGTCAACATATCTTCAGCTTGTAGATTAAAAGCGATTTTTAGCTTCTTTAGAATGAGATTATTGTTGAGGTTTTTTTCGGCTTTTGGCAATGGGCCTTCTTTTTTCCCTCTTTTTTCGATAATTAATCCATTTAAGAAATGGGCTAATTGTAGATCTGGACAGTTAATATAATCCGGGTCTTCTTCTTTTAATAACCATTGTGTGAGCTGATCTTCCGATACTGTATATTCAACGTGTTGAAAAATAGCGGCTAATTGTGCCTCGTTAAGATTTAAAATATAACGAAGTCGTCGTAAAATTGCGTTGTTAGTCACGTGTTGCCTTGAATGATAGAAAAATTATTGTTCGAGTCGTTGGCCGAGCTCAGGTCCAGGCCAGCAATTATAGATCTCAGTGATATGTAACACGACTAATGCCTTGGCCGGCGCATCCGGTTTGATGGCTAATACTTGTTCTCGCATGCGTTGGTATTTATCACCAGCAGTCTCGATATTGGTCGTGCCTTTAATTTGATATGCCATATTATGCTCTGGCACAAGGATATTGAGTGCGGCGATAGGATTCTGTTCTAAATTCTGGCGTGTTTTATCCATAAAATTATCAACGAGCCATAATTCATCATCATTTTCGATGAAAACAAATTTGATGGGGATGACGTTGGGTACACCAGTTGCCGATATTGTCGCTAGAGGCGATAAATCCGCTAATGTAATTGCTTGTTTAACCTTATCCGTCAGTTTTGGCATCTTCAATATCCACTATAAATTACTTTATCACAATACCATGCAGTGTTTATCTGCACTAGTCCTTATTCTTTTTTGTTATATGGTAAGCCAAACAAGATTGTATGGTTGGGCGTTGAAACTGAAAGCCTGCCGAAAGGGCTTTATTGGGCAAAATACGCTGACTATCAAGTAGAAGCGAAGACGCTTTACCTAATAGTATCTTGAGTACCCAACTTGGCGTGGTCAGCCACGTGGGTTTATTCATGATGTTCCCTAATTGGAAGGTAAAGTCGCGGTTGGTGATGGGATGAGGTGCTGTGGCATTAAAGGCACCATGGCAAGCGTCTGTTTCTAATAGAAATACAATTAAGCGGCAGATATCGTCTATATCTATCCAAGATAACCATTGTTGTCCTGAACCCAGCTTGCCTCCGAGGCCAAGGCGAAAAGGGAGATGTGTTTTTGCTAACATGCCGCCTTTCAGTCCTAATACAACGCCTGTTCTTAATATACAAACTCGGCTGTTAGTGGGGCTAGATTGAATCGCAGCTTGCTCCCAATCATCACACAGATCAGCAGCAAACCCTTTCCCTTTAGATTCTGACTCTGTGATGATCTCATTGCCTGTATCACCATAATATCCGATAGCAGAGCCGCTGATAATGACAGCTGGTTTGATATGACGTTGATGTAACTGATCTAATAATGAGGTTGTAAAAGCTATGCGACTCTTTCTGAGCAGTGCTTTTCGTCGTGTCGTCCATGGTCGATCAAGAATGGGCGCACCAGCTAAATTGATCAGCCCTGTTAAGAGTGTGTTTTTTGGGAGTTCATTGATATCGCTGATGACATTGATTTGTTGTTGCCAACGACGTGAGACGATATCAGGCGATCGAGTAAGCACCGTTACAGAATAGTGATGCTGCAATAATAGAGCACATAAAGATGAGCCAATAAAGCCGCTGCCACCGGTGATGAGCACATGAGGGGTCATGGCTGATGAGGGCATCAAAATCAGGGCGTGCTAAGCACACCCTGACGTATTGTCTTTAATGTGTAATGACGCGTGGTAGTTCTTTTGCTTGAGCTACCCAAGATTCTACTTGTGATAAAGCAGGTACTTGGCGAACGAGGTTTTTTTCGTCATTCACTTCAACCATCTTGGCTTGAAGGTTAGCAGCGTTACGTTGAGCAAGTTCTGGCACTGTATCGACACCAGCAAATTCTAATAGATCAGCATATTGTGTACTGACCCCTTTTACACGTGACAAATCTGCACGGTTGACCCATTCGAGAATGAGCTTTTCACTGATGCCTGTGGCATCTGCTGTGGTTTTACGGTTTTTCTTTTCGCAGCAAATTTCAAGCAACTTTTCTAAGGAACCGATGCCCGCTTCTTTGAGTTTTTCGGAGTAAGATGGGCCAATACCTTCGATGTCAGATAGTTTTGTCACGTTGTTTCTCCTATTAGTTTGATGGGTAAATCAATAAAGGCAGATTACACCGTTTTATGTTTTTTTCAAACTTTTTAAATTTTAGTGTTATTCATCGATATCATCCATATCTGCCTGTCCTGAGAGACGACGGCGGATATGGGACCACGACATGCCTGTTGCCAATACGGCAGCAATAATCAACAGCGCTACATAAGAAAAGATAGAGACATCATTAAGACCAAGCCAACCCATATCAATTAACCACCAAAGAATAATGCCAAAAAAGGCAAACGCTAAGGCAAGTCCAAATAAACCGAGTGAGCGGAATGTGGCTCGTAAGTATATGGTCCAACCTATGAGTAAAACGATGGCCGACATAGCTAAAGGCGGTGTGATGGCGATAGGAGAAGCCGTTATGGCTTCACTTGCCCAATGATAAAAACTATAGCCGCTGGGATTATAAGTAGCGAAAACGAGCAATACAGCAAAAAGGAGACGGAAAGAGAAACTCGCCGATGAAAAGTCATTTTTAGCCATGATCCTGCCTTAATCTGTCAGAATAGAAAATTGTTCGAAAGAGGATAACGTATGTATTTCGTTTGACTCAATATCCAATACTTTGGAAAAGGGCGGGCCTTGTTTGATTTTAGCAAAAAAGAGCGTGAGCATCGTCTCTTCTCCCTGCGCTTCGTTTTCAACATCGCCATTAGGTTTATTTCTCACCCAGCCAGTAATGTGATGGCTTATTGCCGTTTGTTGGCAGTAATAGCGGAACCCCACGCCTTGTACTTTGCCAGATACAATCATGTGGGTGTATTTTATCGTCATGACCGTCTGAGTGTTATTCCCATTCTATTGTTGCGGGCGGTTTGCCAGAAATATCATAGGTTACCCGTGAAATGCCTTCGACTTCGTTAATAATACGCGTCGATACTTTTCCTAAAAAGTCATAAGGCAAGTGAGCCCAATGCGCGGTCATAAAGTCAATGGTTTCGACTGCACGTAACGATACAACATAGTCATAACGTCGTCCGTCTCCCATTACACCGACAGATTTGACGGGGATAAAGACAACAAAGGCTTGGCTTGTTTTGTCGTAAAGATCGTTGGCATACAGCTCATCAATAAAAATTTTATCGGCTTTACGCAGTAAGTCGGCATATTCTTTTTTGACTTCACCTAAAATTCGCACACCTAAACCGGGTCCAGGAAAAGGATGACGATAGACCATATGCTCTGGCAAACCTAATGCCACGCCTAATTTACGGACTTCATCTTTGAATAATTCACGCAATGGCTCAAGTAACTCAAGCTTCATATAGTCAGGCAAACCACCAACATTGTGGTGAGTTTTGATGACTTGCGCTTTACCCGTTTTGGCTGCGGCAGACTCGATAACATCAGGATAAATTGTGCCTTGTGCGAGCCATCTTACGCCATCAATTTTGTTCGATTCTTCTTCAAAAACATCGACAAAGACTTTGCCGATAATTTTGCGTTTGGCTTCAGGGTCATTGACGCCAGCAAGTTCGGACAAAAAGCGTTGTTCGGCGTCAACACGGATGACTTTAATGCCCATGTTTTCTGCAAACATGGTCATGACTTGATCACCTTCATTTTCACGTAACAGACCATTATCAACAAAGACACAGGTCAATTGATCGCCAATGGCTTTATGTAACAGGGCGGCGACAACAGACGAGTCAACACCACCGGATAAGCCTAATAAAACATGATCATTGCCGACTTGTTGTTGAATAGTTTCGATGCTGTCTTCGATGATGTGTTGTGCTGTCCATAAGGTATCGCATTGACATATTTCGGTTAAGAATCGGCTGATAATGGCTTGGCCTTGTTTGGTATGCGTGACTTCAGGGTGAAATTGGACACCATAAAAACCGAGTGTTTCATTGGCCATACCTGCAATAGGGGCGCTATCGGTACTGGCGATGAGTTTAAAGCCATCAGGCAAAGTGCTAACTCTGTCGCCATGGCTCATCCAGACATCTAATAGGCCATATCCTTCAGGTGTCGTGTGGTCTTCAATATCACGCAATAATTGAGAGTGGCCTCTGGCTCTGATTTGAGCATAACCAAACTCGCGGTGATCGGAAGATTCAACTTTGCCGCCTAATTGCATTGCCATGGTTTGCATGCCATAACAAATACCAAGGACTGGCACGCCTAATTCAAAAACGGCTTGAGGAGCTCTGGGTGCTTCATTGCCAATGGTTGAGTCTGGCCCGCCAGATAAAATGATGCCTTTAGGTGCAAAATCTTTGATGTCTTGTTCTGATAAATCAGGATCGCGCAATTCGCAGTAAACACCGGCTTCACGGATTCGACGTGCAATCAGTTGAGTGTATTGTGAACCGAAATCAAGAATAAGAATACGGTGATCGTGAATATGGCTGCTCATGGCGGTCTCTAAAAAATATCTTTGGCAGGAAAGCAAGAAGCCTAGGTTGCAAACAACCTAGGCTTAATCTTAATTAATGCGGTAGTTAGGCGCTTCTTTTGTAATGGTGACATCATGGACATGACTTTCGCTCATGCCGGCTGATGTGACACGGACAAACTCAGGTTTAGTGCGCATATCTTCAATGGTCGCTGAACCGGTATAACCCATACTGGCACGAATACCACCAAGTAATTGATGGATGACAGCGCCGAGACCACCTTTATAGGCAACACGGCCTTCGATGCCTTCAGGGACTAATTTATCTGCGTCACTTGATTCTTGGAAGTAACGATCACTAGAACCTTGTTTTTGTTGCATGGCGCCTAATGAACCCATGCCGCGGTATGATTTATAAGATCGACCTTGATATAACTCGACTTCGCCAGGTGCTTCTTCGGTACCTGCAAACATGCCGCCAATCATAATCGTATGTGCACCCGCGACTAAGGCTTTTGCAATGTCGCCTGAATAACGAATACCGCCATCGGCGATTAATGGAATGCCTGTTCCTTCAAGTGCTGCTGCGACATTACTGATAGCTGAGATTTGAGGGGCGCCGACACCGGCAACGATACGGGTGGTACAAATAGAACCAGGGCCGATCCCTACTTTAACAGCATCTGCACCAGCATCAGCTAACGCTTTAGCTGCGGCACCGGTTGCGATATTTCCGCCAATCACTTGCACAGAAGGATAGGTTGCTTTCACCCATTTTACTTGGTCTAACACGCCTTGAGAATGGCCATGGGCGGTGTCGACAACAATGACATCAACACCGGCAGCAGCCAATGCCGCAACGCGCTCTTGGCTTTCTGGACCAATACCTACTGCAGCGCCGACGCGAAGACGTTCTTGGTCATCTTTGGATGCCAATGGGTTGTCAGAAGATTTTTGAATATCTTTGACGGTGATCATACCTTGTAAATGGAATTTATCATCGACGACCAGTACTTTTTCAATGCGGTGTTGATGTAATAAATCTAATACAACGTTTTTGTCAGTATTTTCTTGTACGGTGACAAGCTTGTCTTTAGGCGTCATGACTAATGACACGGGTTTATCAAAGCGGCTTTCAAAACGTAAATCGCGGCTGGTGACGATGCCAACTAGGTCTTGTCCATCGACAACAGGCACACCAGAAATCTTATTGGCATGTGTTAGTTCAACGACTTCACCAATAGTCGTGCTTGGGGTGACGGTGATGGGATCACGTACAACGCCGCTTTCGAATTTTTTGACCTTGCGTACTTCTTCGGCCTGTTCTTCGATAGTCATGTTTTTGTGAAGGATTCCTAATCCACCTTCTTGTGCCATGGCAATGGCTAAACGATGCTCGGTGACGGTGTCCATGGCCGCAGATAATAACGGGATATTGATGTTGATATCTCGCGTTAATTTCGTTGTAAGGCTAACATCACGTGGTAGCACGTTTGAATAGGCGGGCAGGAGTAATACATCATCGAAGGTGAGGGCTTCTTGTGCAATTCTCATGAGGGCTGATTCCTGAAAGTACTGTAATATTAATAGGTAATTATATCAGGATCTGCGCTTGGAATTCTTGCTAAATTGTTGGAATTTTCATGCTGTCCTGTTAGTTTGTTTCTTTTATCAGTTTGAAGATTGTCTGTCTTGATGACATCGCTGCACCTATAAGGAGTCATGACTTTGGCTATATCGGGTTCTCGCTCTACGCTTGCTAAACGTCCAGTTAAGGATATCTATGCAGTATCGCGCTTGGTGCGTGAGGCGCGAGGTGTTTTGGAAGGCAATTTTCCATTGATATGGGTTGAAGGTGAACTCTCGAATGTTGCGATGCCGGCATCGGGGCATATTTACTTTACCTTAAAAGATGAAGCAGCTCAGGTACGCTGCGCCATGTTCAAAGGGCGTAATAGACAATTACGGTTTACCCCAGAAAATGGCATGCAAGTACTGATGCGGGTCAGAGTCACGCTATATGAAGGTCGAGGTGAGTTTCAACTTGTTGTTGAACATATGGAAGAGGCCGGTAGTGGTGCTCTGCAAAGGGCTTACGAGGCCTTAAAACATCGTTTGGGCGAAGCGGGTTTGTTTGATGAACAACATAAAAAGCCATTGCCTCATTTACCTGCGACAGTGGGCGTTATTTCGTCGCCAGATGGTGCGGCGGTTCATGATATCTTGACGGTGTTGCAACGTCGTTTTCCTGATGTGGCGGTAATTCTTTATCCGGTTGCCGTGCAAGGCGCTGATTCAGCACAACAAATTACCGATATGATTGCATTAGCTGAGCTGCGACAAGAGTGTGATGTTTTAATTGTGGGGCGAGGCGGCGGATCGTTAGAAGATTTATGGAGCTTTAATGAGGAAAATGTCGCGCGTGCTATTTTTGCGTGCCAGATCCCTATTATTAGTGCCGTTGGGCATGAAATCGATTTCACGATTGCTGATTTTGTGGCGGATGTTCGTGCTGCAACCCCATCCGCTGCA
Organism: Piscirickettsiaceae bacterium; assembly: GCA_024685975.1. Lineage (GTDB taxonomy): Bacteria > Pseudomonadota > Gammaproteobacteria > Nitrosococcales > Methylophagaceae. The sequence goes on from JAIBDZ010000008.1 coordinate 62,784, forward strand.
GCAGAACTTGCTGTTCCTGATGCGGCATCGTTGTTACAAAAACTACAGGCACACCACCGTCGGCTGACGATATTGATGCAACAACAAATACAGATGCGTCAACAACAAGTAACACATTTACAACGCCGCCTACCTAAACCTAGTGCGACAGTATCTCAACAACAGCAACGTTTTTATAATGTGGAGAAAAGATTGCATCATGCTTGGCAGCATGCTTTGATGCAACGTCAACAACGGGTCGATTATTGGACGGTTAGGCTCACGCATCCACAAGCCAAAATCGATGCACAAAAATATAAATTATCGGCTTTATCTCGTCGTTTATTTGATGTAATGCAACAAGAGGTGAGAGAGGCAAAAGAACACGCACGAGGACTGTCACAACGATTGCAAGCCTGTTCCCCCGAACCTGAGATTCAAAAGCAATTGAGCAACGCGGCGTTATTGGCGCAGAGATTACATCAACAAATGCAAAAAAATATTGCCGGAAAACAGGCCGTAAGCCAGCAATTGATGCGAACTTTATCTGCTGTGAGCCCGCTACAAACATTAGAGCGAGGCTATAGTATTAGTACAACTGCTGCCGGTGATATTATCCGAGATGCGAACTCAGTTGGAATGGGCGATGAGGTTAATATTACGTTGCAAAATGGGCATTTGCGATGCCAAGTCAAGGATATCAAGCATGATTAAGATTATTTTTATGATGGGTTTCGTCTTATTGAGCACAATGAGTTGGGCGGCAAACTTACCCCAACAAGCCGCGATTCCTGGTGGTGTTGTTGTCATTGATTTAGCCAGTGCTGAACAAGAAAAACCTATGGCGTATTATGGTAAAAAACGGGTTGCGGTGGTTGAGTCGGAACAGCGTTGGGTTGCTATCGTTGGTATCCCGTTAAGCGCTAAGGTTGGATCTCAACGCTTGAATGTGCAGCAAGCGGGTAAAACGCATCGAGTGCTTTTTGATATTAAGGGTAAAGCTTACCCAACGCAGCACATCACAATTAAAGATAAACGCAAAGTAAATCCTAATAAACTGGATATGACGCGAATTACTCAAGAGTCGGCTGATATAAAGGCGGCATTACGGCATTGGACGGATAAAACAGCATTGCCATTGCCTTTTGCTTGGCCGATTGAAGGGCGGGTGAGTGGTTTATATGGTCGTCGCCGTGTTTTTAATGGTCAGCCACGACGACCACATAGTGGGATGGATATTGCCGCACCTACTGGGACAGAAATTCAAGCACCAGCTGAAGGTGTCGTTCGTGATACAGGAAATTACTTTTTTAATGGTAACACCGTGTTCATTGACCATGGACAAGGTTTAGTCACGATGTTTTGTCATATGGATGAAATCGGTGTTCAACCGGGACAAAAAATCAAACGCGGAGATGTGATTGGCACTGTTGGTATGACCGGACGAGTGACAGGACCACATTTACACTTGGGTGTTAGCTTGAATGATGTTCGAGTTGAACCACGATTATTTTTTCATGAGCGGGAAGCCGTGGCAGGTGATGAAAAAGAATAAAGGGGCCTATGATTTATAAAAGTGGGCAATATTGATCGGTTCGTTCTGACATATCACCTGTCCGCTTAAGCCTTTGCTTGTATTCCATACAAATTGTATGGTTTAATGAAAATCACTTCTAATACTCGTATAGAAAGGGTGAAGCATGCGTCGATTATATTTCTTAATGCCAGATATGAGTGTGACCCATAATTTGGTGAATGAGTTATTACTTTCCCATGTCGAAGAACGTCATATATTTGTTATCGCAAAAGCCGGAACGCCGATGGAAGATCTTCCAGAAGCAACGTTTTTACAAAAGAGTGATTTTATCCCAGCTTTAGAGCGAGGTATGACCTTAGGCGCTGCTACCGGCATGGTTTGCGGCTTGGTAAGCATGGCGTTATCTCCTCCGGGTTTGGTTATTGGCGGCGGAGCTGTATTGGCTATTGGGATCGCTGGAGCGGGTGTTGGTAGTTTGATGTCGAGTATGGTCGGGATTAGTATTCCCAGTTCTCGGCTGGAAAAATTCGAAGAGGCTGTTAATCAGGGAGAGGTTCTACTGCTCGTCGATGTTGATCGTACTCGGGTAGAAGAAATAGAAGCTTTGGTTCAAAAGCATTATCCTCAAGCTGATATTGAAGGGACAGAACCTATGGTGCCTCCTTTTCCTTGAACGAATGCCATTCAAATAGACATTGATCAGACTTAAAGAGACTTTAACTTAATCGTTCTGACTTGTATTTATCTCTATTGTGTTGATTCATTGTTAGAGCTTAAAGTCATGCCCTAGATAGACGTTGAGTACTTTTTTATCGGCTAATATTTCTTCTGGTGTGCCTTTGGCAATGACTTCACCTTCATTAAAGATATAGCCTCGCTCACAAACACTCAGTGTTTCACGGACATTGTGGTCTGTAATCAAAATACCAATGCCGCGTTCAGCTAACGATTTGATGATAGCTTGAATGTCTAAAACTGAAATAGGATCAACACCGGCAAAGGGTTCGTCTAATAAAATGAACTTGGGATCAGTCGCTAGGGCTCTCGCGATTTCAACACGACGTCTTTCCCCCCCAGACAATGCCATACCCATCGAATCTCTAATATGGGCGATATTGAAATCATCCAATAATTGTTCGAGTAGGGCGCTTTTTGCTATTGGACTCAGATCTTGGCGTGTTTCGATAATGGCATAGATATTATCGGCGACGCTTAATTTTCTGAAGATAGATGCTTCTTGCGGTAAATAGCCGATACCTAATTGGGCTCGGCGATGGATGGGATCATGGGTTAACTCATGTTGATCCAGAAAAATATGGCCTTGATCTGCACTGATTAATCCTACAATCATATAGAAGCTGGTGGTCTTGCCTGCGCCATTGGGGCCAAGTAGGCCAACAATTTCACCACTGCTTACCTCTAAAGTACTATTTTTAACCGCGTGACGCCCTTTAAAGCTTTTTGACAGCCCTTTGACTGAAAGTGTAGTCATTGATACCTCTATCTACGATCAGAACTGATTAGGCGAGACGTAACTGCGGTTGACCCAGCCAATGACGACGTTGCCATTAGATATGCCTCGCACTTGCAACCATTGATTTTGCTCTGTTAAGACAATGAGCTGGCTGTTTTTGTCTAAGGTTGCTAATTTATTGTACTGAGTACCTGGCCCTGTTCTGATATTGAGTCGTGATAGGGTATAAGTCGTAGGGTAAGTCGATGCCGGATCTGGTTGTTCATTTTCGATAATAGGTGTGATCGGTGCATTAGGTGCTGTGGGTTGTACTACTTTTTCGACGGGCGCCTTGGCCGGTTTGTTACTCACGGCTGGGCTATTCGGATCTAAGATGAAATGGACGCGACCTGTGGTGGTTTGTACATTATTGCCGATGGTGACAGGTTTGGCATTGGCATTGACGATATTACGTTCAATATCATAGTCAATACGATTGCCACTGAATTTATTACCATTTTGCCAGACAAAGCCTTGACCCATCAGGTGGATCTTTTGGGTACCGGTATAATATTCCATCTGTAGTGCTTCAGCTTTAACCGGCGTTTCGCCTGGTTTTTGTACTTGTTGATATTTGGCTTTTTTACCTTGGGCGACGACTTTTTTTAGCTTTCTATTTGTATCGTAGTAGAAAGTGATGATGTCACCATCAATACGTAATGTGCCTTGCGTTAAAATGGCGCGGCCTTTGTATTGGGTAATACCTGTTTTATCATCTAATTGCGCATGGTCAGCTTCAATATTAATCGGTTGGTCGCGATCGCTTGGTAAGGCGAATGCAAGACTCGGAATGAGGGCAAATAAGCCGATTAGCCATTTATTCTGGTGCTGGTGCATCATATTGTCCTTTGACCCTGGAATGCAAGTTAATGGTTTTATCGTCAAGTGTAGCATGCAGTCCCACGGATTGGGTTTCTCCATAAGGTGAAATCATAGTGACAGGTTCGTCAGTATAGGCCGTACTTTTTTCAGTATTTAACGTTAAGACAGTCGTATGCATTTCCGTACTATTGTCATCTTGTCGTTTTATCATGACATTATCGGTTAATAAAATTTCTTCCCCTTTGCCATGGGTGACACCTTGTTTGGCGGTGACTCGCCATGTGTCTTGTTGTTCATTCAAAAACTCAGCAATGGGATTAACAATATCTGTTCGGTCATCAGTAGGGAAATGGGTCATCTTATCGCCTTTGATGACACGGACTGGGCGACCATTTTCATCCATGATAGTCATGGTAAATTGACTCATACCGTAATCACTGGTTTGTTCGAATGCAATGGGTTGAGTGACGTTCTGAGCTGCAGGTATTACGGTATCCTGCTTAGGAGAAAGCCAATAAAAGAGGGCCGCGGCAATGAGGATAGCCGCAATAAAAAAATGACGATTAGAGATGGCGTTCAATTTGATCTTGCAGGGTACCCTGTCCTTTCATAATCATTTCACAGACTTCTCTGGCAGCCCCTTTGCCGCCTTTAGCATCGGTTACCCAGTGCGCCTTTTCTTTCACTAATGGGGCAGCATCTTGTACAGCGATAGCTAGCCCAACACGACCCATAACAGCCAGATCGACCCAGTCATCACCGACATAAGCACATTGTTCTGGTTTCAGGTTAAGTTGTTCTAGCATATTCTCAAAAGCAGGCATTTTGACACGTTGCCCTTGATAAACAAAGTTGATACCGAGGCTCATCATACGGTGTTCGACCACTTTCGATGTTCTGCCGGTAATGATGCCTATTTCGACGCCAGTATATTGTAAGAGTTTCATGCCGTGGCCATCACGAGAATGAAAAGCCTTATATTCTTCGCCATCATCACCAATGATAATACTGCCATCGGTCAGTACACCATCAACATCAAAAATGACTAATTGAATATCTTTACAGCGGTCTAAAATTGCTTGCATTAGCCTTCCTTATACGACACCGGCACGTAATAAATCATGCATATTAATCGCACCAACGAGTTGTTGTTGGTCATTAACGATAGGTAAGGCATTAATTTTATATTGTTGCATTTGCGCTAATATTTCAGCCGCTAACATGTCAGGACGTCCTGTTTTAAAGCTGGTGGTCATGACATCTGAAATAATGGTGTGATGTACATCCATCGTTTGAGCAATTACACGACGTAAGTCACCATCGGTAAAAATCCCAATCAGAGCGTGTTGATCATTACACACAGCGGTCATACCTAAGCCTTTTTCTGACATTTCAACTAAGGCATGGCTGATAAAAGCATCAGCATTAACAATAGGAATCGCATCACCTGTATGCATAATGTCGCTGACATGTAGCAATAATTTACGTCCGAGGTTGCCACCAGGATGTGAGCGGGCAAAGTCTTCAGCTGTAAAGCCTTTTGCTTCTAATAAAGCAATCGCAAGGGCATCGCCCATTACTAACGTTGCGGTTGTACTTGCTGTTGGGGCTAAACCGAGTGGGCAGGCTTCTTTTTCAACGCTCACATCGAGATGAACGTTTGCTTCTGTCGCGAGCGTTGAGCGGACATTACCTGTCATCGCGATCATAGGAATGGCTAAGCGTTTTATTAACGGCAATAGCGTTAACATTTCAGCTGTTTCACCGGAATTAGATAAGGCCAAAATGACGTCTTGTTCGGTGATCATGCCTAAGTCACCGTGGCTGGCTTCACCTGCATGGACGAAAAAAGCAGGACTGCCTGTACTGGCTAATGTTGCGGCGAGTTTATTGCCAATATGACCTGATTTCCCCATCCCAAGCACGATAATGCGGCCTTGGCAGTCGAGAAGAGTCTGACACGCGGCGATAAAGCGATCATCGATACGATCGCGTAGTGCTTCAACGGCTTCAAGCTCCGTATTGATAACGGCAAGACCAAGCTCGGTTAAATGTTGAACATTGGATTGAGTCACACTGTTTGTCCTATCGTACTTTGGTAAGCCAATAAACTATTATAAGCGACGTAAATGAGCAACATGATAGCACCTGCCCCGCGACCAATTCGACCTTTGGGGCTGAACTTGGCAAATAAGAATAATAAAGCCAGCAATAACACCATGATAGGGAAATCTCGGGTTAATAAGGCAGGATCGATAGCAGCAGGTAAAATCAGTCCTGGCATTGCCAAGACAGCAAGAATATTAAAAATATTTGAGCCTAAAATATTGCCGATAGCAATATCATGTTCGTTTTTTAACGCTGAGACGACGGATGCCGCTAACTCTGGCAAGCTAGTGCCAATCGCGACAATGGTTAATCCTATTACTAACTCACCCACGCCAAGTAATAATGCGATTTCTGTTGCGCCCCAGACAAGTGATTTTGAACCGATTAATAAGGCTGATAAACCAATGATAAAGCTGATAGTGGCTTTATCATTGGTCATAGTGGCTTCAGCATATTCGGCGTCAAACTCTTGTTCGAGCGGGTCCGCTTTACTGCTTTTCATCGCAAGATAGGCCATGCCAAATAACGTTAAGATAAAACCTGAAAATAGAACGACACCATCGAGAAACGATAAATAGTGGTCCCACAGTAACCAGAGCGCCAGCGCCATGACCATGGCGAGCATGGGAAATTCACGTTTTAAGGTATCGGAATTGACGGTCAAAGGCATAATCAGCAAGGTGATACCTAATACCATACCGACATTGGCGATATTCGAGCCGAGCGCGTTACCGACACCTAAAGCTGGTGCGCCGTCGAATGCAGCTAATGCGGAAACGAGCATTTCTGGTGCAGATGTGCCAAAACCAACAATGGTGAGGCCTACAATTAATGGTGAAACACCGAAGTTACGTGCAATATTGGCTGCGCCATCAACAAAGCGGTCCGCACCCCAAATCAATAAAGCAAAACCTACAATGAGTGCGGCGATAAAATAAGCGGTGGCCATAGAGTGATAATCAGTTATGTCAATAAAAAGAGCCGGAACAATGTCCGGCTCTCAATATTATAGTTTGAAGTAACGGGAATGTCCCGTTATTACTTAGTCAGAAAAGACATCAAACTCTTCTGGTGCATTACCATCATGAACAAGGCTTTGTCGGCGTTGTAAGTATGCATCACGGATGTAACTATATTCGTCAATCGCCGCTTCATCTAATACTTTCTCTGCTTTGAGTAAGTCAGCACGATCATCGATAACACGAACTGCAATCAGTGGATTACGTGCGTCAGGTCCGGTGACATAGGTCACTGGGTCACTGAAATAATCACCGACTAATCCGAGTGTGTCTCGTGTATTGCTTGGCCCTAAGAATGGCAAAACTAAATAAGGTCCAGTGCCTGTTCCCCATGCGCCCAATGTCTGGCCAAAATCTTCATCATTTTTCTTGTAACCTAGATCAGTCGCGACATCGATAAAACCGATAAGACCAACAGTGCTATTGATAGCAAAACGACTTGTATCTTCAAATGCTTGCGTAAATTTAAACTGCAAGATGTCATTGATGATGACGGTAATATCGTTCAAGTTGTTGAAAAAGTTATTGACACCATGTCTAATCGGCGTCGGCATGATCGTGTCGTAGCCTTGTGAAACGGGTTTAAGGACATTTTCATCTACTGTGTCATTAAAGGCATGCATGACGCGGTTATAGCCTTCTAGCGGATCATTGACTTCAGTTTGATGCTGCGTTGTGGCGCAAGCTGATAGCAGGAAAGTTGTTGCTACCACACCACTTTTAAGAAATGAACTGATTTTGCTCACGAGATTTTCCTAGGTAAAGGTAAGGTTAACTAGGACAAGATGATGGCATGAGCCTTGTGTCTAATCAAGCTCATGGTGGCAAAAAATGTCTTATTTTGCCAACTGTGTTGTATATTTGAGTAAATTTTAGGTTGAGAGTTTGATGTACTCAGGATCAAACACTGAGCGCTTTGGGGAGGAGGCGCGCCCATTATGTAAATAGCTTGCAAAGACTTTAGTAACGGCAGTCCAGTTGGTTTGTTCAGCATAATGGATGCAATCAGCTGGGTTGACCTGTAATGCGTCTTGAATGGCGGTAGCGAGATCAGTATTTAATGCACCAGTGATTCCAGGTTGAATAACATCTTTAGGGCCTGTGACGGGATAAGCTGCGACAGGTAAACCGCATGCCATGGCTTCTAACATAACTAATCCAAAGGTATCTGTTTTACTCGGGAAGACAAAAACATCCGCTGCAGCAACCCAAGAGGCGAGTTCTTTACCAAATTTGGCACCAGTGAACAAAACATCGGGATATTTTTCTTTCAGCATTGCTAAATCTGGACCATCGCCGACGACGACCTTGCTACCTTCTAACTTGAGGTCCAAAAAT
>JAIBDZ010000020.1 GCA_024685975.1 Piscirickettsiaceae bacterium
GTGGTGTGGTTCGTTCAGGTTCTAAGGTGGGGTCTAAATACAAAGCCTTGAATGCCTCAACCAATGATGCTTTCTGCCCAACCCTGAAAGGGCAGACCAAAACAGAGCTTTCGCCAGAGGTGGAATCAGTGATGGAAATCGTCATTGATGGCCTCACTGAAGACGACATCAACAAAGCGATGAGAGTAGGGATTCAGGCTGCTTGTGAATTAGGTGCTGAAAATGGCATTAAACGCATCAGTGCCGGTAACTACGGCGGCAAACTTGGTCCATTCCACTTCCATTTGCAGGAGATCATGGCATGAGTGCATTTATCTTCACATTAAAAGCTGAACCCAAACAACGTATTGATTGTTCACCACTGACGCCAGATAATCTGCAAGACAAATCATTAGCAGACATTGCCTCAATGGAATTAGCGGTAGGGAATAGCACACAACGTCTTGATGCTTTATTTGATATTGCAGAAGGTGATAGCAATAGCATTCACATTAAAAACAGCCATGCCAAACTCGACTTTATCGGTCGAAATATGACCCAAGGCAGCATCATTGTTGACGGTAATGTTGGCGCTTATGCCGGTATTTTTATGGAAGGCGGCGAGCTGACCATCAATGGTGATACTGATATTTATACAGCCTGTGAAATGGCCGGCGGTCAGATTAAAGTGAATGGCAATGCCGGTGACTTTATCGGTGGTGCACGACCAGGTTATAAAAACGGCATGACAGGCGGCACAGTTATCATTACCGGTAACACTGGCGCAAGAACAGGCGATCATATGCGCCGAGGTTATATCTTCATCGAAGGTAACGCAGGTGATTATTGTGGTTCACGCATGGTATCTGGCACGATTGCCGTATTAGGTAATTGTGGTGCCCATTTAGGTTATGCCATGAAGCGTGGCACTATCTTGCTCACACAAATGCCATCACGTGGCATTACAGCCAACTTCAATGATTGTGGTTCTCATACTTTAGCGTTTTTACCACTCATGTTTGCGTCATTTAAAAAGCTCGATAGTGAGTTTGCTAATGTCGAAGCCTTCTCTCGTGTGCAGCGTTATGCGGGTGATTTAGCTGGGATTGGGATGGGCGAGGTTTTGATTAAGATCTGATTCCAATAAACCATACGTAATAGGGGCTGATAATAAATTAAGTTGATCAATGATTGCTAACTAGGTGAGTTAAACTAGAAGGAAACTCATGGAAAGAGCAGAAAATGGTTACAGGGGTTATGTTTATATTTTGGAAGTGGAAGATATAGATCTTCCGGTTTGTAAAATAGGTATGACAACGAAAACACCTCACGAGCGTTGTAACGAGATAAATAAGAGTTCAACCGGTGATTTTATTTGGGCAGTTGCTCATTATGTTGCTGTAGATAACTGTAAGAGATTAGAATCACTGATTCATTCGAAATTATCCCCTTTACGTCAAAAAAGACGTGAATTTTTCAATCTTAATGCAGATGATGCATATACAGCTTTAATGTCTATATTTGATAATCAAACAAGTATAAAGAAAATAAATATAGCTGAAATAACTATTTCCAACATTAAGTCTAAACCCGTTAATAAGTTAAGAAAAAATCAACTTTCCTTTAAGAGTATTGACTCAGATTATTCTGAGTTGCTTCATTATTTTTCTGTTTATCTTAAAGTAAAAGGTAAGCATTTTGGGCAACTTAATATGCCAATATTTGGGGTAAGTGATGGGAATGTTGGCGTACAATGGAATTTATCAGTTAATAGAAAAACAGGAAAAATTCGGCTTGGAGTTAATCTTGAAGGGACAGAAAAAACCGGAAAATGGTTAATTTCTTCGTTTGTTATAAATAAGCCTGACATAGAAAAGGTGAAATCTAAAGTAGTTAATCAGAAGAATGTATTTCTTCAGTTTTCTCGTGATGCTTGGCAAGGTGCATCTAGATTAAATATTAAAGAGAAGCTTATTGGAAATAAGGAATATTCTTTGTCAGAAATTAATCAAGAGAGATGGGAATTAATTTTAGAAGAAGCAAAGACTTGTCTCGATGAAGATAAAAATTACCGAGGTAGAAAAAGAAAACAGGTTGTTACGTTAGAGTCTGATGGTAGGCAAGTTATGAAAGATATTTCTCCACATTTGACGATCTGGACATTTCTGAGTTTAGATGGCGATATAGAAGAAAATATAAAAAATAAAATTGCAGAATTATTACCGGTTTACAATTGGGTGGTTAATGAAGTGAGAGATGCTAAAAGTAATGTGTAAATGAAAAAAGTCAGCCTCTTTGTTGATGTGCAAAACATCTATTACACCTCACGTAGCGTGTATCAGCGTAGTTTTGATTACAATAAGTTTTGGGCAGAGGCGACAGCTGATCGAGAGGTGGTGAATGCCTTTGCTTACGCCGTTGATCGCGGTGATGAAAAGCAAAAACAATTTCAAAATATCTTGCGGGCGATTGGCTTTGAGGTGAAGTTAAAGCCGTATATTCAACGTGCTGATGGATCTGCCAAAGGCGATTGGGATGTGGGTATTACCATCGATATGATGGAGTGCGCGCGTGAGTCTGATGTGATGGTGTTGGCTTCTGGTGATGGCGATTTTGATATTTTGGTCAATAAGCTTCGCGCTGATTATGCATCACAGGTCGAGGTCTATGGCGTCGAAAAGCTAACAGCAGCAAGTCTCATCAATGCCGCGTCTCATTATTACCCTATCGAGCGATCACTGCTTTTATGATGTGAGTTAGCTTGATAGTATTGTGATGATGAACTTGACTTTTTACGCTAAAAATCAACAGGTGATGATATGAGTGACAGTCGACAGGGCGGGATTATTTTGGGTGCGTTATTGCTCGCGATTGGCATGGCGGCAGCAGGTTTTTTTATCAGTGAGACTTTGTATAAGTCAAAAGTCGCGTTAAATACGGCTGAGGTGAAAGGTCTAGCCGAGCGGCGGGTTGAGGCTGATAATGCCTATTGGGCGATTCAATATACGGTGGCAGACCAAGGCAGCGCCGATATTGCGACCTTATACCAAGCATCAGAAAGAGATCAAAGCAAAATTATTCATTTGCTGAAAGACAGCGGTTTTTCGGATCAAGAAATCAAACCGGGTGTGGTCAATTACATCAAAAATGAGTTTCGTGATGAACGCCAGCGTCTTGTTGAGGTGAAACATCGTTTGATTGGCGTGATAGAAGTTGAAACCACGCAAGTGCATTTGGTGGCAAAAGTACGGTCGAAATTAAATACGCTGATTGCCCAAGGCTTAAGCATTCAGAATAATGCGCCTTCTTATTATTTCACTCGTTTGAATGACGTGAAACCGGCGATGTTAAAAGAGGCGACTCAAAATGCCCGTGCGGCAGCGAATGAGTTTGCTGAAAATGCGGGTGTTAATGTGGGCGGTATTCGAAGTGCACGGCAAGGGAGTTTTGTGATCCGCGATGTTGGCGAAGGGTATAGTGATACACGCAAGATTGATAAAGAAGTGCGTGTGGTGACCAGTGTGACATTTTTCTTAACGGAATAAAAAAGCCACCGCAGAAAACTGAAGTGGCTTTTCGTATCGCTGTGTTGAGATTACGCTTGTTTTGCTTTACGACGGAATCCCATGAAACCTAATAAAGCAGGCGCGAATAAGAACGCTGCTGCTGGAATAGGTACTTCTGAGACTTTAGCGATGCTGATATTGTCGATAATTAAACCGATATTATCATTTGAACCAGTGCTAACTGAGAAGCTATCACCTGCATTGACTGTCGCCATCAAGTTTAATGTTGTCCAGCCAGCGTTAAAAGCGGTAAAAGGGATATTGGCTAAGACTGAACCACCAAAAACCACTTCAAAGCTATCATTACCTGCTGCATTGGCATTACGTTGATTACCAGAAAAATCTAAGCTGATATTGTATGTGCCAGCTTGGAAAGTATGTTTAGACGTTAATGTACCGCCACTACCTGTTGAACCATCAAGGTCAACACAAAATGAGCCGCCGTTACATGAAATACCGTAGCCAGGTTCTTTGACTAAATCGACAGTGCCTGATGTGACAGTCCAGTGTTCGAAACCGGTATAGTTTAATACGCTGCCTGTTTCGTCATTTTCGAACCCATCGTTTAATACATCGATATTGTGGGCAAAAGAGCTGGTTGAAGCGATGACCAATGATGACGCTAGGCCTAGTGATAAAAACGTTTTCTTCATAATTTATTCCTATTAAATTATGCGGCTCAGCCATCTTTGAATAAAGACCTGGAGCTTTCCGTCCTTAGTTCGCACTAAGTTTGGCTTATTAGAATGATGTCTTGATGTTCTATCCTGTTATCAAGAATCGTAATGATACTGATTGGTATAAAACAAGTCCAATAAAATGAAATTAGGGAAGGGTATGAATGACATAACATGGCAGGATTTTCAAAATATTGAACTTCGGGTCGGTACAATTATTGATGTAGGGGCATTTCCTGAAGCAAAGAAGCCGGCTTATATTTTACAGGTCGATTTTGGACCGAAAATTGGGATTAAAAAGTCGAGCGCACAAATCACCGATCTTTATACGCTGGAATCACTCATCGGTAAGCAGGTGATGGCGGTGGTGAACTTCCCGCCTAAACAAATCGGACCTATGATGTCGACATGTTTGGTGACAGGTTTTCATCAACAAGATGGCGCTGTTGTGTTGGCCGTGCCTGATAAAGCAATACAGAATGGCGCTCGACTGGCTTAAAATGGCGTATTATTAACGTTACTTTTATTTTCTAGGTTGGCTTATGTCTGATATTGGTAAATCGATCATTCAATTTATTATTGAAGAGCAACGGCGTTATCCGAACTCGACAGGTGAATTATCTGGGCTGTTAACGGATATATCGAGTGCGTGTAAAAAGATCGCACACCTTGTGAACCGCAGCGGCATTATCGGTTTAGAAGGCAGTGCTGGTTCTGAAAATGTGCAAGGCGAAGTGCAAAAAGAATTAGATATCATTACCCATGATGTCATGGCCGCACATTTAAATTGGACTGGTCACCTTGCTGCAATGGCCTCTGAGGAAATGGAAGAGATTGTTGCTATTCCGGATACGATGCCAAAAGGACAATATTTGATTGCATTTGATCCATTAGATGGGTCGTCCAATATTGACGTGAATATTTCTGTGGGCACGATTTTTTCTATTTTACGTTGTCCTGACAGCGTGAAGTCGCCAACAGCGGAAGATTTTCTACAAGCTGGCACAGAACAAGTTTGTGCAGGGTTTTGTGTGTATGGCCCCAGCACGATGATGGTATTAACCACTGGTAATGGCGTTAATGGTTTTACCCTTGATCGTGACGTCGGGGAGTTTATTTTGACCCATCCGAAGATGCAGATCCCAGAAGATACAGCTGAGTTTGCGATTAATATGTCGAATCAACGTTTTTGGGAAGCCCCCGTGCAACGCTATGTTGAGGAGTGTGTGCAAGGGCTTGATGGTGTACGAGAGAAAAATTTCAATATGCGATGGGTCGCATCGATGGTCGCCGAAGTGTATCGGGTATTAACACGCGGTGGTGTGTTTATGTATCCCTTAGATAATAAGCCGAGCACTCAGGGCGGAAAGTTACGCCTATTATATGAAGCCAACCCGATGAGTTTTATTGTTGAGCAAGCTGGCGGCGTCAGCTCGACCGGTCGTGAACGAATTATGGCGGTTGAGCCTGATAATATACATCAGCGCGTGCCGGTGATATTAGGTTCTAAAAATGAAGTGGATCGCGTTGTGCGTTATCATCAAGAGACTTGCAAATAAGTAAGTATTTGTAAATAATAACCTTTGCCAAACTTAACGAGAGTTAAGGACGGAAAGCTTCGGGCCTTAATTAATATGTGGAATAGGTGGCTGGGCTGCATTTTCTATTTTGATATTAAGGATTTAATAATGAAAAATGCACTAAAAGTTGCCGCATTTACGGCAGCAAGTTTATTTTCGAGTATGACGATGGCAGCAACTGCCGTTGATCTTTCTTCATGGGTGAAGGAAGGTACAGGTACTTGGAATTTAGAGGCGGGAAATAATGCGGTTAAACAAACCGTTAACGGTAACCCCACTATCTTTCATAACAATATGGACAGCCAAGGTTTAGCCTTATCTGGCACGATTGAAGTGCAAACAACAAGTGATGATGATTTTGTTGGTTTTGTATTGGGTTATGATTCTGGTGAGATATCAAGTTCAAGCGCAGATTATATTTTGATCGATTGGAAGCAAGGTGATCAGAATTATAATGGTTTGGGTCAAGAAGGGCTGTCTATCTCACGTGTTTCGGGAGTGTTAGGTGATAACACTGGTGCGTGGGCTCATGATAGTGCCAATAATGTGACAGAACTTCAACGTGCAACCACATTGGGTGATACGGGTTGGGATGATAATACTGAGTATGCTTTTGACCTTATTTTTACATCGACTCTAATCGAAGTTTTTGTTAATGGTAATAAAGAACTGAGCATTAGCGGCGTTTTTGATAATGGTTCATTTGGTTTTTATAATTATAGCCAAGCCAATGTGCGTTATGCCGGTATTGAAGAAACGGTTGTTCCGCCATCTGCAGTGCCAATTCCAGCAGCAGGCTGGTTATTGGGTTCAGCTCTAATGGGCCTAGTTGGAATGAGAAGAAAACAAAAAGCCGCTCTTTAAATTTTAAACAGCACTTTTAATAAAAATACCCGCTCTATTGAGCGGGTATTTTTTTGCCTGTATGAAGCTGCTGGAAGGCATGAAGGGCAGAAGAGAGCGCACCTTCCAAGTAGCCTCCGGCGTCTGATGCTGATTCTGTCCCTGCCAAGATTAAGCGTGAATCCCAAACAGGTGTCAGCGAGCTTGGGATGCCATACATAGGGTGACTGTTCGCCCCCATTTTATCTTGTTCTGTTGCGGTGAAACGTTCATCAGACCAATCGACTAAGAAGACATCACTTGGTTCGGCAGCGTGTGGGCCAAATAGATCGGTGAGCTGTGCCAAAGCGACATCAATGATGGTTTGTTTACCTGCTGTTTTTCTGGCGGCGGCATTGACACCGACAAAACCAAATAGCGCTGCTTTGCCTTGATAAGCAGAAGCATCATGAATTTCGACTAAAGGCCCTGTTTGGCTGCTGGCTGAACCTGACAAACCTTGTTCACGCCAAAACGGTGTGTCATAGACGGCGACAAACTTAGCATGTGCTGCCATCCACGTTAAGGTGTTTTGGCAATGTCTGAGTAAACTATCAGGCAATGTTGGCGTGGTTTGAATGTGTTGGCTAAAAAGCCTTAATGGCATAGCAACAACGGCATGTGAATGTGTGATGGTGTGTGTGCCATCGACGGTATCGAGCGTTAAAGCGAGGTGTTCGTTGCTGTGTTGTTCAATATGTTTCACGTGATGCATGCGTTTGAGAGAGTCATTGGGCAGCGTGGCGATGATGGCATCGATAAGGCTATACATGCCGCCGACAACACGCATAGAAATGGGACTGGTCGTTATGCCGAGCTCATGGCGTTGTGGTGCATTACCGCGGCCACGATCAAATAAGTGCGCGCCAGTTTGGTATTGTTGAAATGCCGTTAGGTTAAAGTGTTCAATGACTTGTGCCATTAAAGGATGCATATCAGGCCAAAACCAAGAAGGACCAAGATCAAACCGTTCTATAATCGGGTGCTGGCTGTTTTTTGCTGCTAATGACATGATACGACCACCAAACCGTTCCCTTGCTTCATAAAGCGTAAAAGGGATCTGTTGTTGGTGTAATAAATAGGCAGTATAAAGGCCGCTGAGGCCACCACCGATAATGGCAACGTGCATGTCTGTTTGTTGGGTCATAGTGTTGATTAGAATGATTCTGATTGTGGACGAATATCGAGCTCGTGGGTCCAGGATGAAGGTGCTTGGTGGGCTAATTCCCAATAACGCTCGGCAAGATCATCACATTGTAAGCAGTTTTCTTGTTTTAAGGTAGGAAAACGGCTTTGGCTAAGATCAGACCAAATGATGCCATCGAGGATCGGGTGAATAATATGCAGACCTTGTGATTGGTATTCTCTGGCTAGAGATTGTGCCAAACCACGTAATGCAAATTTGGCAGATGCAAAGGGGGCGAAGTTAGCACTACCGCGGGTGCTGGCGGTAGCGCCAGAAAGAATAATACAACCTGATTGGTTTGCGAGCATGGCAGGGATAACAGCCTGACTGACATTGACGGCACTCAAGACAATCGTACTCCATGCTTGTTCAAAATCATTGGCATCAAGCTCAAGAAAAGGGCCACGAATTAAGGTGGCGACATTATGAATGACGATAGAGGGCGCGCCATACTGACTTATCGCTTGGGCGATGGCTTGTTGTGTTTGTGCTGGATCAGTCAGGTCGGCTTGAATATCCCCTTGGCTACGAGCGATGGTGGTGACATGATATTGGTTTTGTTTGAATCGTTTTACTAATGCTTGGCCAAAACCTTGACCGTAGCCTGCGATGATAACGTGAGGTTGCATGATGGTTTACCTATTTACTGATGGTCAGGCACACTGAGGGTTAAGTATTTGCCTTGTTGGGTGATTTTTAAGTGTTTTAAAAATGACATGCCGAGTAATATTTCGTCAAATTGCATGCCGGTACTGATACTGGCTGGCACATTGGTTAAGGTGATATGACCGAGTGAAACGGTATCAAGACGAGTGATATAGGAGGTGCTAGTGCCATTGGCTGTCACGGTCTGATGGGCTGGGCCTTTTTTGAGTTGCAGCCGTGTTGCAAGATGTTCAGGGATCGCAACATGGGTCGCGCCAGTATCTAATAAGAAATCGACGGTCTGACCATTAATTTTCCCTGTGGCGACATAATGGCCTTGTCTGTTGCGCTCTAAGATCAATTGTTGACCTTGTTCTGTGTTCTGAATGGCGACCGTTTGATTGGGATTATTCATGTTATCTAAGATGTCATCAAAGAAAAAACTGCCCACAGCCAATAATGCAATCCAGAATAAGGCGATGGTGAACGTATTTAGTGCAGGTGGTTTGGGTTGTTGTTCCATACAAGATATGACTCAAAGGCCTAACAATTGGTTGCTTGCATTGTATTGTGTTTTGTAATGTTATCCTATTTTAATCAGACAGGTTAGGAGAGTGAGGGTTTGTCGGTTTTACCGAGGTTATTTGTTATAAGATGAAAGTCATGTCATGTTTGGGGGTGTTGGTGATGCTGAGATATCTATTTATTGGTTTATTGGGTTTGTTTCCATTGTTAACAATGGCGATGTGTGAACCTCAACGTGTGATGGTGCAGGTGCTTGGGTCGGGCGGGCCAGAGTTAAATGATGGCAGAGCGTCGACGTCCTATTTGTTGTGGTTAGACAATAAGGCAACGGTATTGGTGGATGTCGGGCCAGGATCAAGTGTGAACTTTGGAAAAACAGGCGCTGATATTAAAGATGTTGCGGCAATATTATTAACGCATTTACATGTTGACCATAGTGCTGACTTGCCGGCGTTTGTTAAGGGATCTTATTTTAGTCAGCGTGATGTTGATTTACCTCTATATGGTCCAAGCGGTAATCAGCTGATGCCAGCGACGACGGAATGGCTTGCGGCGTTATTTGGTGAAAATGGCGTTTACCGTTATTTATCCGATTATATGAGTGGAGAAGCAAGTTATCGTTTAAACGCCATTGATGTGCCGTTGAGTCCATTGAAGATGAAAACATATGCTATATCACCTCAAATTGAACTAACCGCGATGCCGGTACATCATGGCCCTGTTGCCGCCGTAGCTTGGCGGGTGACGATGGCTGGATGTACGGTGACTTTTTCAGGTGATATGAATGATGACTTTGATACCTTAAGCACATTGGCCGAAGGCAGTGATGTGTTGGTCATGCATAACGCGGTTCCGGAGACAGCAAAAGGGGCGGCGGCACATTTACATATGACACCGTCACAAATTGGCCGTATTGTAGAGGCTGCACAAGCTAAACAAGTGATTATTTCCCATCGTATGCGACGAACTAACGATCGAGAAGCATCAGCACTGGCAGAAATACGACGCTATTATGACGGTCGTGTTTTATTTGCGGATGATTTGGATAATTTTATTGTCGGTCAGTAGTTGATTGTCGATGGTATGATGATGCTTTTTTTCTGGCTGTATCATTGATGGCTGAACACACTTTTATCAAAGGAAAAGATGCTGATTTAGAGTCCAGCATTGCATTAATGACGGCACAGCTAGCGTCAATTGGGTTTGAGATTGAAGAAGTCTCATGGCTCAACCCTGTCGATGGTGTTTATTCCGTCCATATTCGTGATAAGCAATGCCATGCTTTATTCACCAACGGAAAAGGCAGCTCAAAAAAAGCGTGTTTGGCCAGCGCACTGGGTGAGTTTTTTGAACGACTGAGTTGTAATTACTTTTTTGCCGATTACTATTTAGGTGCTGCAATTGCCGAACAAGATTTTGTGCATTATGCCGATGAACAATGGTTTGACTGTGCTGATGGAGAGCGACCGACTGGTTTGATGAATGCGTCATTATGGGCGTATTTTGATCCTGATAATAATCTTGATCCGGCGACACTATTTGATATCAATTCAGGTGCGGGCGAACGTGGCGTGTGTGCCCTTCCTTTTGTGCATCATGCTAGCGGAGAGCGAGTGTTTATTCCCGTCAATGTGATGGGTAATATTTTTGTCAGTAATGGCATGTCGGCTGGCAATACTGTCATGGAAGCACGCGTGCAAGCGTTGTCTGAAATCTGTGAACGTTATGTGAAACATAAGGTGATTGCAGAAGGTATTTGTTTGCCTGAGATTCCTGCTTCTGTGATAGCGCGTTTCCCTGCTATTAAACGATCGATTGATGCTATTACGGATGAAGGTTATCGCTTGAAAGTCGCTGATGCGTCTTTAGGTGGTGTTTTCCCTGTTATCAGTGTGACCTTGATTAATCCTAAAGATAGTTCGGTTTATGCTTCGTTTGGTGCGCATCCTCGTTTTGATGTTGCGTTAGAGCGTACGGTGACAGAACTCTTACAAGGTCGGACATTACAACAAATGGATGTTTTTCATCCGCCAACATTTGATTTAGATGAAGTGGCTGCACCGCAAAATATTGAGATGCATTTTATTGATTCTAGTGGTTATGTTTCGAATGAGTTCTTTCGAACTGATGCGGATTATGATTTTTGTGATTGGCATTATGATGGGACAACAGAACAAGAATTTATTTACTTGACCGAACTGATTCAACAGCAAGCGTTTGATATTTATATTGCGGACTATGATCATTTAGGTGTGCCGGCTTGTCGCATACTAGTACCAGGCATGTCTGATATTTACCCTGTTGATGAATTGGCGTGGGAAAATAATAATGATGGGGCTGGATTACGAGCTGCTTTATTGCGTTTAGCGGAATTGACTGAAGAAGAACAAATCGCTGTCTATGAGGCTTTAGAAGATGGTGGATATAACGATCATACTTTAGTAGCACAGTTTATTGGGCTATTACCCGATCCACAAAGTGTTTGGTCGACGGTAAGGCTTGGTGAGATTAAGGCTATGTTGAGTTTGGCCTTGCAAGATGAGGTTGCGATAGAGTGGGTGGATTGGTGTTTGTCGCTTACCGATCTGACTACGGAGCGAGCTTGTCATTATCGTTGTGTGCAGGCTCTGTTAGCAGTTAAATGGCATGACAGCCGTCATTATGACGACTATTTAGCAGGATTTAATTTGTTATATGGTGAGCAAACTGTGTCAACGGCTTTCGCTATTGTTGAAGCTAAGTCAGGGTTTTATGGTTTAACAACACATGATTTAAGCTTGAAGGGCTTTCAACGACACCAACGTTTGCTTGAAGCCTATGGCAAATTACAACTATGGAAAAATAGATAAAAAAAACAGATCTAGGTTAGGGGGAAACCTAGATCTGTTTGTGACGTTATTAATGGGATGGTTTTAATTTTACACCTCCCCAACTGGATTCACTCATGCCCGCATAATGTAAGTGAGGATGGGATTCAACGATACGATCAATCTCGGGTTCTTGTTGATGATCAGTATCTACTAATAAGAGGTGTTTGCCTTCTTTTAGTAGTTGTTGGAATGGGGCAAAATTAACGTTGGGTTTTTGAATGCCTATTAACCCGCCTTCCCATGTGCAGAATCCTAGGACTGCAATAGAGAGAAAGACAAAGGGTAACCAACCAACAGCACTATTGGTCCAACCCATAAAATAAGCCAGCATTAAAACGAAAATGGCGCCAATGACACCGACGAGAGCACCGACCTCTGCTGAGTGGACGGTATCTTGTTGTTGTAGGGAATTTACCATGTGTAAATGGTGGTTTTCGACGTCAGCCGGATTGTCACTTAGGATATGAATATGTGACTCTTTTACGCCGGCCGATTCTAACTCTTGCTCGATTTGTTCTAATTCATCGAGACTATCAGCAATATAATAATGTTTTATCATGACATCTACTCCTCCAGCTCTAACAGCCATTTGTAAGACTAAAAAGGAAAATGTACTGACTTTCAGGTTATACCTATAAATAGTTTCTTGCAATAGTTTTGCAAGAATATATGCGACGGTGTGGGTAAATAGCTATATTTTTCAGTTGGTTGTGTTTTCGTTGCGGATAAGCGTTGGTTAATGATGGTCAGTTTGCTGCTGGCTTTTATTAAATTAATGTTTCACGTGGATCATAATTGCTGTATCCTTCTCGCTTCTTGTTAATTCGTCCTGGTTAACAAGCTTTGCGGAGCGGTAGTTCAGCTGGTTAGAATGCTGGCCTGTCACGCCGGAGGTCGCGGGTTCGAGTCCCGTCCGCTCCGCCA
>JAIBDZ010000023.1 GCA_024685975.1 Piscirickettsiaceae bacterium
AGCCACCATGCAGGCTTACAGTTGTTAGAAAACTTTATAAACTGGGATGGTCAGTCTTAACCGGCCAAAATGGAGAATATTCTATGTTGTTAATACCCGCCATCGATCTAAAAGGTGGACAATGTGTCCGTTTAAGACAAGGTCGAATGGACGATGATACCGTCTTTTCCAATGACCCCGTTGCTGTTGCAAAGCAATGGGTTGATGCTGGCGCTAAACGCCTGCATATCGTTGATTTAGATGGTGCTTTTGCTGGCAAGCCTGTCAATGCAGGTGTTATCCATGAAATCTGTAAAACTTTCCCAGATCTTGATGTCCAAGTGGGTGGCGGTATCCGCGATGAAGATACCATTCAAGCCTATTTAGACGCCGGCGTCCGCTATGCCATTATTGGTACAAAAGCGATTAATGCGCCTCACTTTGTAGGCGATGTCTGCGCTGAATTCCCAGGCCACATTATCGTTGGTCTCGACGCCAAAGATGGCAAGGTAGCTATAGATGGTTGGTCTAAATTGTCACATCATGATGTGACTGATATTGCAAAACAGTTTGAACAAGATGGTGTTGAAGCGATTGTTTACACAGACATTAGCCGTGACGGCATGATGCAAGGTGTCAACTTAGAATCAACTCGCGACTTGGCGAGAGCGATTAATATTCCAGTTATTGCCTCTGGTGGTGTCACCGATTACGACGACGTTAAGGCGCTGTGCCATTATGAAAGCGAAGGCGTTATGGGCGCTATTGTAGGCCGCGCAATTTATGAAGGCACTATCGATCTTGCAAAAGCACAGTCTCTAGCCGATAGTCTTAATCCACCGCTACAGCATTATTAACTGGAAGAGAAATAATAATGACACTGGCTAAACGTATTATTCCTTGTCTTGATGTTGATGACGGCCGTGTCGTAAAAGGTGTCCAGTTTGTTGACATCCGCGATGCTGGCGATCCAGTCGAAGTTGCGAAGCGCTATAACGAGCAAGGTGCGGACGAAATCACCTTCCTTGATATCACAGCAACCCACCATGATAGAGAAACTATCGTCCATGTTGTTGAGGCTGTTGCAAGCCAAGTGTTTATTCCTTTAACCGTCGGTGGCGGTATTCGTAAACTAGAAGATATCCGCCGAATGCTCAATGCAGGCGCGGATAAAGTTGGCATTAACTCAGCCGCTATTACTAATCCCGAATTTGTACGTGAAGCAGCCGAAAAATTTGGCTCTCAATGTATTGTCGTTGCCATTGATGCTAAGCGTGTCTCAGAGGAAGGGGAGCCTGCTCGTTGGGAGATTTTCACCCATGGTGGCAGAAAAGGCACAGGCATTGATGCTGTTGAGTGGGCAAAAAAAATGGTTGATTATGGTGCAGGAGAAATCCTGTTAACCAGTATGGATAAAGACGGTACTAAATCCGGTTTTGATCTAGAACTCACTCGTGCCGTAAGTGATTCAGTGATGGTTCCTGTTATTGCCTCTGGCGGTGTTGGTAAGTTACAGGACTTAACAGATGGCATTAAATTAGGCCATGCCGACGCGGTGTTGGCCGCTAGTATTTTTCACTTTGGTGAACATACTGTTGGTGAGGCCAAACAACAAATGGCAGAACAAGGCATAGAGGTCCGTATTTAGCATGTCTTGGCTTGATCAAGTTAAATGGAATGAAGATGGTTTAGCGCCCGTTATCACACAGGAAGTTGGCACAAACCAAGTTTTGACATTGGCCTGGATGAACAGAGCCTCTTTACAGCTCACACTAGAAACAGGCCATGCCGTTTATTGGTCTCGCTCGCGCCAAAAGCTATGGCATAAGGGCGAACAATCAGGCCACCAGCAGCTTGTTAAATCCATACGCTTAGATTGCGATAATGATGCGTTATTACTGCATGTCTAACAATTAGGGGGTATTGCTTGTCATACTGGTCGACACCATTGTTTTTATCTACAACTAAACGACGGTGAGTGGCAAACCATGGAACCCGTATTAAAAGATCCTAAAGAGATGTATAAATGAGCGATATATTAACTAAATTAGCTGCCGTTTTAGAAGCACGCAAGAATGCTGATGCAGATAGTTCTTATGTTGCCAGCCTATATCAAGGTGGTACAGATAAGATCCTCAAAAAATTAGGTGAAGAAGCGACAGAGACTGTTATTGCAGGTAAAGGAGGAGACCAGCAAGAAATAATTTATGAAACGGCTGACCTTTGGTTTCATAGTCTCGTATTGCTAGCGCATAATGATATTGATGTACAAAATGTCTTGGATGAGCTGGATCGTCGTTTTGGTCTGTCTGGACACGATGAAAAAGCAGCAAGAACAAAATCATGAGCGACTGTCTGTTTTGTAAAATAATCGCTGGTGATATTCCGTCATCAAAAGTCTTTGAAGACGAACATATTTTTGTATTTAAAGATATTAATCCCAAAGCAGCTGTTCATTTATTAGTCATTCCAAAAGTACATATTGCACGACTTGATGACATGACAAACGAGCACCAAATGCTCATTGCGCATATAATGTTGCAATTACCTCACTTAGCGCGCTCACAAGGTTTAGATGATGGCTTTCGAACCATCATTAATACAGGTCCTGGTGGCGGCCAAGAAGTAGGG
>JAIBDZ010000017.1 GCA_024685975.1 Piscirickettsiaceae bacterium
ATTTGCATGTTCGTGTAAATACTCAACATCGGTTCTTGTACAACAAGTTTACCTATGCAAGTACCCACACACATTATTTGATATTATTTTGTTAAAGAGCGCTTTGCCGCATCGCTGCAACAAAGAAGCGAGAATTATACAGCTCTCCGCTAAACTGTCAATCTTTTTTCTTAAGCTTTTATTCTTGCGAAACCGCTAGAAGCTCAAGAAAGATGGGCATTCTACAGCTTCTCACCAAGGCGTCAACCGCCAGTTTTTTTATTATTTTGCCAGACCTTACTAACCCTATAAATCTATAGTGTTTTTTTATTTTCATTATTTTCAAATTTGCATAAAACAGTTACTGATAAATGAAATAACTAGGCGAGATACCGGCAATATACCAATAAAAAAGCTCGGACTAGACCGAGCTTTTTTATATGATGGCATTCTAATAATCTATTTCAGCGTCACCCAAGCTATTTTTTTCTTACCAGCCTGAATCAAATATTTACCGGCTTTTAATTTCAGTGTTGACTCAACAGCTTCCCATTCAACTTTAACGCGACCATTTTTAAGCATATCTCTTGCTTGTGCTGAGTTAGATACTAAGTTTGCTTTATTGATAACGGCTGCAATCGCAAGATCGTCTTGACCTTCTAATGCAACTTCAACCTCTGGTGTTCCTTCTGGGACTTCGCCTTCGGTAATCACATTGCCAGCACCTTTATGTGCATTTAATGCCGCTTCTTCCCCATGAAAACGTGCCACAATCTCACGCGCTAGTTCAACTTTCACATCACGCGGGTTAGTTCCATTTTCAACATTCGCCTTTAAGAGTTCAATTTCTTCTAGTGATTTAAAGGAGAGCAATTCATACCAACGCCACATGAGTGAATCAGGGATAGATACAATTTTTTGGAACATGGTGCCAGGTGCTTCTGTAATCCCAACATAATTTCCCAAAGACTTCGACATTTTCTTTACGCCATCTAAGCCTTCTAGTAATGGCATCATCATAACGACTTGTGTATCTTGCCCTTCACCTTTTTGAAGTTCGCGCCCCATTAATAAGTTGAATTTTTGATCTGTGCCGCCTAATTCAATATCTGCCTCCAAAGCTACAGAGTCATAACCTTGAACAAGCGGATAAAGAAATTCATGAATTGAAATGGATTGGTTTGCCTTAAACCGCTTTTTAAAATCATCACGTTCAAGCATGCGGGCAACACTTAACTGACCCGCTAACTTAATCATAAAGTCAGCGCCCTTTTCTTTAAACCATTCAGAGTTAAAACGCACTTCCGTTTTCGCAGGATCTAAGATCTTGAATACTTGCTCTGTATAGGTTTTGGCATTAGCTTGTATTTCTTCAGGTGTTAGTGGTGGACGCGTCGCACTCTTCCCTGATGGATCGCCGATCATGCCGGTGAAATCACCAATCAAGAATATGATTTGATGACCTAAATCTTGAAATTGTTTTAACTTATTTAATAGTACTGTGTGGCCAAGGTGTAAATCTGGTGCCGTTGGGTCAAATCCAGCTTTAATACGTAATGGTTTACCCGTTTCGAGTTTTTCAACTAACTCACTTTCGACTAAAATTTCTTCTGCGCCACGGCGTATTTCGGCTAATGCTGTTTGCACGGGAACCATTGATTTCTCCAGATTGACTAATTATCTGGCGCGCATAGTACCATAACCTTACTAAATTAAGGCTTCCATTAAGTTAGAAATACTGCGAGAATGTGAAGTTAACAACGCCAAATTATTAGAGTTTTTAATGAAGCGAAATCGATTAGTCAATTCACGACAACATCCTGCTATCTTTTCATCTGCGCCGAGTTATTTTCGGATTCGGTATATTGCGTTAGCGATAATCGTCGCAGTTATTGCCTTTTTCTTAACAGGTTTTTTCAGTAACGAACCGACACATACCGTCAGCCAATCGCATGTGATCGACCTTCCTGGGCTGCCAGCTACGCAACAAGTCAAAACTGACTTACCCAATACAAACACATTGGCATTAGCGACCCCAGTTAATCACACGCCCCAAGACAAACAGATTACAAAACAAGCCACAGACGTTAGTGAAACGCTCATACCTACTAATGAGCAAAATCAAAATGAAGTCAGTGCAATAGAAGCTGCTGACACCTCAGTGGATACACCCGCTTTTGATTGGCAAGAAGTCGTCGTAAAATCTGGCGACAATCTTTCTTTAATTTTTGATCGGGTCGGTTTAACTGCGCGAGATGTCTATAACGTCACCCAATTGGACAAAACTTTAATTAACCCTTTATTTAGCTTAAAACCAGGCCAAACAATTCACATCGCAACATTGAGTCTTGACGATAGTACTAAGTCACTCGAAGCATTAAAAATCATTTTAAGTCCCATCGAAACCTTTTTCCTTCAAAAAGAAAACGATGAATATCATGCTGAGATTGTCACTCGTGAGTTAGATATTCTACAAAAGCAAGTCACAGGTGAGATTGAGACTTCTCTTTTTGGTTCAGGTTTAGCCGCTGGCCTCTCCGATAAAGTCGTTATGGAGCTAGCTTATATTTTTGGTTGGGATATTGATTTTGCTCTTGATCTAAGACAAGGCGATCAATTTAAACTCATCTACGAAGAACAATACCTTGATGGGGAAAAAATAGGTGACGGGGATATTCTTGCGGCAGAATTTACAAACCGTGGTCAATCATTTCGTGCTATTCGCTTTACTGATGATGAAGGTGAAAGTGATTACTTTTCACCAGAAGGTGATAGTATGCGTAAAACGTTTAACCGTACGCCTGTCCCTTTATCCCGTATCAGTTCCCGCTTTAACCCAAACCGTAAACATCCTATATTACAAACCAACCGCCCTCATCGTGGCGTTGATTATGCCGCTAAAAGAGGCACTCCTATTCTTGCAACAGGAGATGGCAAAGTCAGTTTTGTGGGTACAAAAGGGGGGTACGGTCGTACAGTGATCCTATCTCATATTGGAAAATACACGACTTTATATGCTCATATGTCACGTTTTAAAAAAGGATTACGTACAGGACAACGTATCAGACAAGGGCAAGTCATTGGTTATATTGGTAGTAGTGGTCTCGCAACTGGACCACACTTACATTACGAATTCCGCGTCAATGGTGTTCATCGAAATCCGCTTACGGTAAAATTGCCCAAAGCACAACCATTAGCAAAACAATATCGTGCTCAATTTAAAACACTTGCAACACCTTATTTAGCCCAACTTGATGCGATGCAATCTACTGCTTTAGCGCAATCTGAGTAATGTAATATGGCTCTTTATATTGGCGTTATGTCCGGCACTAGCCTTGATGGTTTAGATGTCGTTATCGTCGATATAATGACGGATCAACAATTCGTTTTAAAAGCAGCTAAAACCTATGAATTCTCGGCTGAGTTGCATAAAAAATTAAGTGATTTAGTGCTTTCTCCTCAATGTCACTTAAGTCATTTTGCTCAATTAGATATTGAACTTGGGCAGTTTATCGCCCAATCTATCCAACATATTTTGGCTGACAATCAATTATCACATTACGATATCAATGCGATAGGCAGTCACGGCCATACTCTTTTTCATAGTCCTGATAGCTCGCCTTCATTTAGCCTTCAAATTGGTAATGGCCATCACATTTGTAGTGACACTGGCATTACTACCGTCACCGATTTTCGCCAACGCGATATGGCTATCGGTGGGCAAGGTGCCCCACTCGTTCCCGCATTCCATCAAGCAATGTTAAGCCAATTTAATACCGCTTGTGTTGTGGCGAATATTGGTGGCATTGCTAATATCACGACTTTAATTCCAAACCAGCCTGTTATTGGTTTCGATACTGGCCCAGGTAATGGTTTAATGAATGCTTGGATCCAGCGTCATCATCGTGTTGATTATGACCATAATGGCGAATGGGCAAAACAAGGTCAGTGCCATCCAACTTTATTACAACATTTGTTATCAGATCCTTACTTTGCTCAAGCCAGTCCCAAAAGCACAGGAAAAGAATATTTCAATTTAGCATGGCTTGATAAGATCTTAGCAAAAATAGACATCAATATACCGTCCTGTGATGTACAAGCAACGCTGTTACAATTAACCGCTATTAGCTTAAGCCAAGCAATAAAAGATCAAAATGCAGGCATCAGCCATGTCTATTTATGTGGTGGTGGCGTTCATAATCTCGCCTTAGTCGAGCACATTCAGCAATTATTACCCGATAAAGAAGTAACAACAACATCGGCTTTAGGCCTAGATCCTGACTCGGTCGAAGCTGCTGCTTTTGCATGGTTAGCCTATAGAACAACTATTGGAAAACCGGGTAATTTATCATCGGTTACAGGGGCTGACCATACCACACTATTAGGTGCTATTTACCCTGCTTAGCTATCTAATTCGCTTTCATATTCAGCTAAGGTCAATAATGCATCAATATCCTTGTTATCATTCGGCATTATTTTAAATAACCAACCCGCATCATAAGGTGAATCATTGACTAATTCTGGTTCGTCTTCTAACTGAACATTCGTCGCAATAACTTTACCTGCAACTGGCATATAAATATCTGATGCAGCTTTAACCGACTCTATTAACATACAGGCATCACCTGCTGCTATGACCGCGTCCTTATTCGGCAGTTCAACATAAACAATATCACCTAACTGGTCTTGTGCATGATCTGTAATACCAACGGTTAAACTACCATCTTGCTCTTGTTTAACCCATTCATGCGATTTGGCATATTTTAGTTGTTGTGTCATTAGCGGTATCGCTCATATAGTTGGTTTAATTCAGTTAATTGCTGACGTGCTTCATTCGTCAATTGTGGCCAATCAAAACGCCATTGCCAGTTATCATCGACTGTACCAGGTGTATTCATACGATCTGCTGAACTTAATGCCAAAATATCTTGCATCGGCACCACAGCCACTTGTGCCACTGATTGCCACGCCATTCTAATTAAAGGCCAAGGCATTGTTTTATCTGACATTCCACTATATTGTTTGAAGTGATGTTTAACATGCTCTTCGGCCGATTGATACCAGCCTAAGCTCGTGTCATTATCATGTGTCCCCGTGTACACCACACTATCGACTTGGTGTCGATGAGGCAGATAAGGGTTATCGGATTGGCCACCAAAAGCGAATTGTAATATTGTCATACCGGGTAAGCCATAGCGTTCACGTAGGGCTGTCACTTCAGCGGTAATCACACCGAGATCTTCAGCAACAAAAGGCAATTGATCAAAGCTATTTTGCAAGCTATCAAACAAAGCCTCTCCTGGCCCTGTCACCCATTGGCCTTCAATGGCTGTTTCACATTCTGCGGGGATCTGCCAATACGCCTCAAAGCCACGGAAATGGTCTATTCGTACCAAATCAAATAAGGTTAATTGACTCGATAGGCGATCAGTCCACCAGCTGAAACCTTGCTGTTGATGAATAGGCCAATCATATAGAGGATTACCCCAACGCTGACCTGTTTCAGAAAAATAATCCGGTGGCACGCCTGCAACATGTGTAGTTCTTCCTTGCTCATCCAGTAAGAACAGATCGCGATTTAACCATACGTCAGCACTATCATGAGCGACAAAAATAGGCATATCACCAAATAACAAGACGCCTTTACTGTCAGCATAATGCTTTAATGCTTGCCATTGTTGCCAGAACTGAAATTGTTCAAATTTTTTTTGCTGTAATGCTTGATGATATTGCGTTGTAAAATCATTCAGCGCCTTATCATCCCTATCACGAAGCGCCTCCGGCCATGCAGTCCAAGCTTGGTTCTCATGCTTTTCTCGTATCTGACAAAACAAGGCATAATCCGTCAACCAAGTTTGTTGCTCACAAAAAGCAGTGAAAGCATTGTGTTGTCGTCTATCAGCATAACGCTCAAAAGCCTGATAAGCATGATGAAAAAAGGCGTCATCATCTGGATTGATATTTAGGCTCGAAGCCCAATCTTGCGCTAGGATAGTTTGTTTACAAATAAATTGTTTATCAACAGCATAAGCTGATAGACATTGATAAGGTGAGTGATCTTCATGTGTTGGTCCTAATGGCAACATTTGCCAAATACTGACACCACATTCATGTAAAAAATCAATAAAACGATACGCATCGGTACCAATAGTGCCGCTTGGCAAGCTCGTTAGATGAAGTAATATGCCACTTCTTCTTCTATCAAAAACACTTGCTCGTTGACTCACTTAACCACCACGTCGCATCGTGCCGCCTTGTTCTGTTCCGCTGCCACCATAGGACACTACTTCAGATAAGACTTGAGGCACTTCTTCACCCAACATTTGATATAAGTTTGATAAGTGAAGACGGAAGAGACGCTCAAAATCACTCACGCTATCGCCAGAGTTATAATCGCCAAACCACCAAAACCAATCCGAGCCTTCACAAATCGCCAATTGACGTAATAAGGCTGCCATTGTTTCGGCATCAAAGCTACGAGTCGCCACCACACGATCAAATGTTTGTTTTGCTTCGCTCAACAAATCCCAACCGCGATTTTTGTCAGGATCGCCAATCCATGTTGAAAATGTACCGTAAACCCAACTTCCGGCGACCATTTTCGGTAACGGTGTCGCTTTCACGCCAGATGTTAAACAATCAGAAAATGTGGTTAACTCAATATCTGGGTGCTGGGCTAATGTTTTATACAAACCTTGTAAAAAATAATAGCCATTGTAGGAGTAGTACTCCCAAGCATTTTCACCATCCAAAATAACAGACACAACCCGATCGGATTCATCATGTGTTTCTGCCTTAATCGTCATCAAATGGCTCACGAAGTCAGCAACGGCATCTTTTGCATCCCATTTAGTGTAACTAAAGCCAATCAGATCAGATAAACCATCATCTCGGAAAAAACACGCTAAACCATTTTCAGTTAATTTATAAGGTTTATGAATATTGGCATCCGGCATTTTTGAGGCGTTTAAACTGTTTCTTAATACATTTTCACCCGTCGCAGCCCATGTAAAACCATGTTGCTCGATCAACGATATGGTCGCAGTTGAAACAGCCCCTTCTGATGGCCAACAACCTGTTGGTTTAAAACCAAAATAAGATTCAAAAACACGAATCCCTTCGTCCATATGCCAATGCGCCCGTGCGACGCCGCCAGGATAATCCGTAATTTGTGGCAACTCTGCTCCAGGCATAGCTTCATGGGTGCTATTGATATCTAACATCAAAGGCACAATTGGGTGGGCATACGGCGTGACGGATAGTTCTACTTTGCCTGCTTCAGCTAGCCTACGATACCGTGGAATCAAATCATCAAGTAACTCACCAATCACCGTCATGAGTTGCCTTCTATCATGGAAGTCAAACATCTGACCTTTTTTCATCAATGCTTGGATGCGAGTATCTGTTCTTCTAACTGACTCCCCCATCCATGCCAAGTGATACCAAACCAGTAGATCGATCATAAATTGATCGTTGATATAGGCAAGGCGATCTGTTTTTTCTAACAACTCTCTCGCCATGGCAGCCAAATTGGCAAAGGGCGGGTAAGGTGCAATTAATTTTTCATCATTGGCTCGTAAACAAGCCGAAATCAGCGTTTTACGTTCTTCAATATGATTCGGTTGTACTGGTGAGTCCAATGCAATTAGCATTGGATCTTTTAATCTTCCAGTGCCTTTGAACCGGCCTTTTAGCTGTTCATCATAATCGGCAATTTGTTCAATTAAGGTTGGTGCAAAATTGACAACGGCTCGCGCTCCAGGCGTATTTTCGATATGCCATGCCATATCGACATAATCTTTTATCGCATGCAAATACGTCCATGGCAGTTGATACATTCCGCCCAGCGGCTCGCTATATTGCGGCTGGTGCATGTGCCAACAGAGAACGACTTTTAATTTATCTGACATAACGATAGTTTTGTCCTAACATTTCTGGCGTGACTAAGACCACGCCTGATGGAGAAACATAAAACCGTTTGGCATCTTCTTCATGATCTTCACCAATCACGGTATTGGGTGGAATATCACAGCCTTTATCCAATACTACTTTATTTAAACGACAATGACGACCGATGTTAACGTCTGGCAAGACAACCGAATTTTCAACCACCGCATAACTATGTACGTTCACATTAGAGAACAACACACTATGCCTTACCGTCGAACCAGAGATGAGACAACCGCCCGAGACCATGGAATCAACTGCTGAGCCTCTTCTACCGTCATCATCAAACACAAATTTTGCCGGTGGCTCTTGTGCTTGATAAGTCCAAATTGGCCAGTCATCATCATATAAATTCAATTCAGGTGTAATCCCGATCAATTCCAAATTGGCAGACCAAAAAGCATCGATCGTTCCTACATCACGCCAATAGCCTGGATCATTCCCTTGCACATCTTTGTATGGAAACGCGACAACATTATAGTTATCAATTAATGACGGAATGATGTCATGACCAAAATCATGGCTCGAATCTGGGTTATCAGCATCTTTAATCACTTGCTCATATAAGAATTTGGCGTTAAAGATATAAATCCCCATCGAAGCTAAAGCTACCCCATCTTTACCCGGAATAGAATTGGGGTTATTAGGTTTTTCGTCAAAGGCGTTGACATGCATGTTTTCATCAACCGACATTACACCAAAAGCTTTGGCTTCCTCGACAGGTACTTGAAGGCAACCGATCGTCATATCTGCGCCTGTTTCCACATGAGCGGCTAACATATCACCATAGTCCATTTTATAGATATGGTCGCCCGCTAAAATGAGTACATATTCTGGGCTGTGGTTTCGTAAAATATCGACATTTTGGAAAACTGCATCAGCAGTTCCTGCGTACCAGCCACCACCTTCAGTTCGTTGTGATGCTGGCAATAACTCGACAAACTCACCGAGCTCGCCGCGCATAAACCCCCAACCTTGCTGAACATGCCGCATTAACGAATGCGCTTTATATTGCGTTAAAATACCTACTCGGCGAATGCCTGAATTAACACAATTTGATAAAGGAAAATCGATTATGCGGAATTTGCCTCCAAACGGCACTGCTGGCTTTGCTCGCCAATCGGTTAATTGTTTCAACCTTGAGCCGCGTCCTCCTGCCAAGATAAGTGCCAACGTGTCTCGAGTAAGACGGCTGACAAAACGCGTGCTATTATTAGCAGACATGAATAACTCCCAACGATGGATAAGTAACTTTGTATATAAGACTGCCACAGGATTTCATATTCATCAAAATATTTTTTTTGGAATTTTGATACGATGATTTTATCACCTGCTCGCTCTAAAGATTTAATTAAAATCATTGAAGCTCGTCATCATGATCCCTTTGCTGTTTTAGGACCGCATCATGATCAAGATAACGTGACCGTTACGGCCTTTTTACCTGATACAGATACGGCTTCACTGAATGGCGAATTAAGCCTTTCACGTATTGAAGGAACAGATATTTTTGAATGGTCTGGCCCTGCTAGCCAACTCAAAACACCCTACTTTATTCATCGAAAAAACAGTCAAGGTGATATTTATCAACACTATGATCCTTATAGTTTTTCGCCACAACTTTCTGACTTCGATTTACATTTGTTTTCTGAAGGTCGTCACTGGCACGCCTATCGTTTTTTTGGCGCACACCACCATGAAGTCGACGGGATAAAAGGGGTCTTATTTTCGACCTGGGCACCGAATGCAGAACGCATCAGCATTGTCGGCAACTTTAACCAATGGGATGGACGCTGCCATCCAATGCGCGTACGTGGTCACAACGGTGTATGGGAGTTATTTATTCCAGGATTGACCGAAGGTGATTTATATAAATTCGAAATTCGCAACCGAGATGATGGTTCATTACACACTAAAATGGATCCCTATGCGCAACAAACTGAGCTTCGTCCTGGTACGGCATCAGTCGTTGCAGCCAAACAACAACATCAATGGCAAGATCAAGACTGGTTAAGTCGCCGTGCGGAAAGTGATTGGCTGCATGAAGCCCATTCTGTTTATGAGGTTCACTTAGGTTCTTGGCAACGTGATGCCAACGGAGAATTTTTAGACTATCAGGCAATGGCAGACCGTCTTGTGCCCTATGTTAAGCATATGGGGTTCACACATATTGAATTGCTACCCATTACAGAGCACCCGCTGGATGCGTCATGGGGCTACCAAACGACAGGTTATTTTTCTCCGACTAGCCGTTTTGGCACACCTGACCAATTTCGCTATTTTATTGATCAATGTCACCAACATGGCATTGGTGTCATTCTTGATTGGGTACCGGGACATTTTCCTAAAGATAACCATGGCTTAGCCCGCTTTGATGGTAGTGCTTTATATGAGCATGCCGATCCGCGTCAGGGGGAACATCAAGATTGGGGCACTTATATCTTCAATTATGGCCGCCCTGAGGTCACTAACTTTCTATTAGCCAGTGCGATGTATTGGCTGGAAGAGTTTCATATTGATGGCCTTCGTGTCGACGCCGTCGCATCCATGCTATATCTCGATTATTCACGTGAAGAAGGCCAATGGATCCCCAATAAGCATGGTGGTCGCGAAAATCTCGATGTGATTGCCTTTTTACAACAACTCAATACTGTTTTACATCAAGAACACCCTGGTTGTTTAATCTCTGCAGAAGAATCAACGTCTTACCCGATGGTTTCAAGGCCCACACATATGGGCGGACTTGGTTTCTCGATGAAATGGAATATGGGTTGGATGCATGATGTATTGCATTATATGCAACATGATGCCATTCATCGTCGTTTTCATCATGATTCTTTAACTTTTGGCTTGTTGTACGCCTTTAATGAAAACTTTATTTTGCCCTTTTCACATGATGAGGTCGTGCATGGTAAAGGAGCAATGATCAACAAAATGCCGGGGGATGAATGGCAACGGTTTGCTAATCTCCGCTTGCTCTACACGTTTATGTATACCTACCCTGGTAAAAAGCTTTTATTCATGGGCTCAGAGTTTGCTCAAGGCTCAGAATGGCGTTGTGATGGCACATTGGATTGGTATATTCTGCAATACCCCTTACATCATGGTATGCAGAGCTTAGTACGTGATTTGAACCATACTTATCGTGACCTCCCTGCTTTACATCGCTACGATTTTAGCCCGCAAGGATTTGATTGGATAGATTGTTCTGATCAAGAACAATCTATTCTCAGCTATGTACGACGAGATGGTGAAGACTACATCATTACTATTTTCAATTTCACGCCTGTGCCACGAGAAAATTACCGTATTGGCGTACCAGAATCAGACCAATATCAGATAGTGATTAACTCTGATTCACATCACTATGGTGGTAGCAATATTGAAAATGTTGATGTCTTTGAAACTGAGCATATTGCTTGGTCTGATCAACCTTACTCTTTGACACTGCATCTGCCACCTTTAGCAGGGATTATCCTGCGAAAAGTGGCAGATTAATCTATGTGATTAGTGTGTTAACGCACCGTTAATTGTTTAATCAATTTAATCAAACTGGTCGTTGAACTATCGTGAGCCGAAATAGCGCTATCCGCTTGTAAGTCAGGCAAAATAGCTTTTGCCAATTGCTTACCGAGTTCAACGCCCCATTGATCGAATGAGTTAATATTCCAGATAACGCCTTGAACAAAGACTTTATGTTCATATAAAGCCACTAACTGCCCTAACATTTCGGGAGTTAACTTTGGAAAGATCAAGGTATTACTAGGACGATTTCCAGGGAAAATTTTATGTGGTAGTAATGCTTCTAGTTCTTCACCTTCAAGCCCACTCTTCGCTAATTCGACTCTGACTTCTTCTGCCGACTTACCTTTCATCAACGCTTCTGATTGCGCCAGCCCATTTGCCAATAAAATCGATTGATGGTCACAATCAGGGTAATGACTGTTAACAGGTAACACAAAGTCGACAGGAATCAACTGCGTACCTTGATGGATCAATTGAAAATAAGCATGTTGCCCATTTGTGCCTGGTGTTCCCCAAATCACAGGGCCAGTTCTATAACTGATTCGCTGGCCTGTTCGGTTGGTCACTTTACCATTACTTTCCATATCAAGCTGTTGCATATGATTCGGAAAACGCGCTAGGGAATGATCGTAAGGCACAATCGCATGGGTTTGTGCACCAAAGAAATTGATATACCATACACCCAACATGCCCATGATGACTGGCATATTGCGTTCTAACGGTTGTTCTCTGAAATGCTTATCCATCGTATGACCACCTTCTAACAGGCGCTCAAAATTATCCATACCAACATATAACGCTATCGGTAAACCAATCGCACTCCATAAAGAGTATCGACCGCCAACCCAGTCCCAAATTTCAAACATATTTTTAGTATCAATACCAAAGGCAGACACCGCTTCTGCATTAGTTGAGACTGCCACAAAATGTTTTGCAATGTCTTGTTCTTGGGCTGCGTTTAAAAACCATGCTCGTGCTGATGTCGCGTTGGTAATGGTTTCTTGAGTGGTAAATGTTTTCGACGCCACAACAAATAAAGTCGTTTCTGGATTGAGCTTATCTAAAGTTGTACTCAGATCAGTACCATCAACATTGGAGACAAAATGTACCGTCATGCCATCAATGCCATACGGTTCAAGCGCATCACAGATCATCGCCGGACCCAGATCTGAGCCCCCAATCCCAATATTGACAATATCCGTTATTTTTTGTCCACTGAAACCTAACCATTTTCCTGAATGCACTAACTCGCAAAACGCTTTCATTTGCGATAACACGGCATTCACTTTCGGCATAATATCTTCGCCATCAACCATAATTGGCGTATTGCTACGATTTCGTAAAGCGATATGAGAAACGGCACGTCCCTCTGTCGTATTAATGCTTTCGCCGGAGAACATACGTTCTATCCAGTTCTCTAATTTTAATGATTTGGCTAAAGCGACTAATTTCTCAACCGTTTCTTTCGTGATACGGTTTTTGGAATAGTCTAATAATAAGTCCCCACTTTTAAGGGAAAAACGTTCAAAACGGCCTGAGTCTAATGCGAATTCATCTCGCATTGATAGATATTTCACATCATCATAATGGCGTTCTAATGATTGCCATTCAGGAGTATTCAATGGGGTCATATTTGTCTTCTATCTATATTTAAGATTGTAAATAAATGGCTAAATCATCCCAAGCAACAGTCTCTTGTTCACCCGTTGCCATTGTCTTCACACCAATCGTTTGTTGATTAATTTCTTCTTCGCCAAGGATTAACGCCCAACGAGCTCCGCTGCGGTCTGCCTGTTTAAATTGGCTTTTAAAACTACCACCACCACAATGAGTAATCAACTTCAAACCCGGAACTTTATCCCGTAACTGCTCTGATAATTGAGGCGCATACTGTTGCGCAGCCTCTCCTACAGCGACAAGATAGGCATCTAATTGAGGTATTTCGGGCAAGGCATCCGTTGCTTCTAATAAAGCGATAAGACGCTCTATCCCAATCGCAAAACCAATCGCCGACGCCCCTTTGCCGCCTAATTGGGTTACCAAACCATCATAACGGCCACCAGCGCAGACTGTACCTTGAGAGCCTAAATGATCTGTGACCCATTCAAAAACTGTTTTGCCATAATAATCTAAGCCACGAACAAGACGAGGATTAATGTCGTATTCAATGCCTGCCGCATCCAAATACGCACATAATGCATCAAAATCTTGTTTAGATTCTTCATCTAAATGAGCCAGTAATTGAGGAGCGCCATCATTTAAAGCCTGCATGTCAGGATTCTTACTATCCAATATCCGCAATGGATTGGTATGTAATCTACGTTGGCTATCTTCGTCTAATTGATCTTGATGTGCTTCAAAATAGGCAATCAATTTATCACGATAAGCTAGACGTGCTTCGGTGCTGCCTAATGAATTAATTTGTAAGGTAATGCCGGTCAGACCAAGTTCTTTCCATAAGCGTGACGTCATTAAGATCATTTCAGCATCAATATCTGGCCCTTTGAAGCCATATGCTTCGACGCCTAATTGATGAAACTGTCGATAGCGTCCTTTTTGAGGACGTTCATGACGAAACATTGGGCCCATATACCATAAACGTTGTGTTTGTTGAATCAAGCCATTTTGCATAGCTGCTCTAACGCAACCCGCCGTCCCTTCAGGACGTAGCGTCAATCCATCACCGTTACGATCTTCGAAGCTATACATTTCTTTCTCAACGATATCAGTGACTTCACCAATAGAACGTGAAAATAATGCAGTTTTTTCAATAATTGGAAAACGAATCTCTTGATAACCATAATTGGTTAAAACGCGATTTAATGTTGCCTCTATCGATTGCCAATAGGCGGTTGTTTCAGGAAGAATATCATTCATTCCCCTGACTGAACGGATCATCTCTGCCACTGTTAACTCATGTCCTTAATTGGAATAACTCTTTCTGTTGCTTGTGCTGTTTGTTGACGTGCAATACGTTGGCGAATTTCTTTCTCTAACTCATCAACTAATTGCTCATTATTGACTTTATGGTTAGGTTGTCCATCAACATACAATAAATTGGGGGTACCACCTGTCAGTCCAATGGCTGCCTCTTTTGCTTCACCCGGTCCATTCACCACACAGCCAATCACCGCAACATCCATGGGTTCTGTAATATCTTCGAGCCGTGCTTCAAGTGCATTGACGGTTGAGATCACATCAAATTGTTGGCGTGAACAAGAAGGACAGGCAATTAAATTAATGCCTTTATTACGAATCCGTAAGCTTTTTAAAATATCAAAGCCGACGCGAATTTCTTCAACCGGATCAGCGGCCAGAGATACACGAATTGTATCGCCAATGCCTTCTGACAATAACATGCCAAGCCCAATAGCTGATTTCACTGAGCCTGAGCGTAAGCCGCCTGCTTCCGTAATCCCTAGATGTAATGGTTGTTCGATTTGTGTCGCAAGCTGGCGATAAGCATGTACTGTCATGAAGACATCTGACGCTTTTAGGCTCACTTTAAAATCTGGGAAATTTAATCGATCTAAAATATCAATATGGCGCATTGCTGATTCAACCAACGCTTCTGGGGTTGGTTCACCATATTTTTTCTGTAAGTCTTTTTCTAATGATCCGGCATTCACACCGATACGAATTGGAATACCATTATCGCGTGCGCTTTCAACGACGGCTCTAACGCGGTCTTCACGTCCGATATTACCTGGGTTAATGCGTAAACAATCGACGCCTAACTCAGCCACTCTCAGAGCAATTTTATAATCGAAATGAATATCTGAAATCAGCGGAATGGCAGATTGCTGTTTAATTTTGCCGAAGGCTTCAGCGGCTTCCATCGTGGGTACAGAAACACGTACTAAATCAGCACCGGCCTTTTCCAATGCTTTAATTTGGGCAACGGTTGCATCAACATCACACGTATTTGTATTCGTCATACTTTGCACTGCGATAGGTGCATCGCCACCTATCAGTACATTACCAACTTTAATTTGACGTGATTGCCGTCTATTAATAGGTGAAGCTTGTGTCATTTAATAGCCACCACTAATCTGTTTCGCTTGATCTGAATCTGGGAAACGGCCTCGTAACAATACGATATAGCTCGCAACGGCATTTTCATCATTCATTCTTCTTGCTGTTCTTATCGCTTGCAATAACGCGTTGGGTGTCCATTGCGCTACCGTACGATAACGATCGATATAAGTTTGTGATGTCGCGTAATCGCCTTGTTGATAGCTAATTTCAGCCATGCCTAATAAGGCTTTACCTAAACGTGGATTCATTTGTAATGCAGTGCGTAAATACTGTTCTGCCATGGCAACATCAGGAATTTGCTGGGCGCATAAACCTGCATTTTCATACGCTTGGTCAGGATTACGATACAATGGGTTTTCTATCGCAATAAGAAAACGTTCAATTGAATCACCATATTTGCCTTGCTTGCACAGGAACACACCATAATTATTTTGAGCCTGTGAATATTTAGGGGCAATGTCGACGGCACGGCGATAATGATATTCCGCTTGTTCAACTTCCCCTAAATTATCATATAAAATCGCGATAGTATGATGAGCACTACTTGAATTGGGATCTTGCTTTAAGGCTTTTTCTAATTTATCTAATGCGGTTTCGTATTCTCCACGCTGCAAGTAACTCAAACCTAATTGCGTATTTAGTTCGGCAGCTTTTTTATCAGGCTTAATATATTCACCATCATGATTCACATTTGGCCTTATCGAGCCGTTATCAGGCTGACAAGCCATTAAGAAAATCAGGGGTAATATGACTAGCGCTTGATATCGTTTCATTAGACTGCTGCTGCCTCTTGTGTATTCAATCGCTGTGTTCGTTTTGTTTTATCTTGTACTTCGCCGGCTAATTGGCCGCATGCCGCCACAATATCATCGCCCCGAGTCTTTCTCACCGTCGCGACAAAACCACCATCTAATAATTGTTCTTTAAAGCGTTTAATCACGGGTTTTGCCGAACAACGATAATCTGTGCCGGGAAAAGGATTAAATGGGATTAAGTTAATTTTTGTCGGCAAGCCTTTTAACACTCGCATCAAATCGCGGGCGTCTTGTTCTGAGTCATTAATCCCCGCGAGCAAGACATACTCTACTGTAATATGCCTTTTTTGCTGCGCGCCTTCGACATACCGTTTACATGCCGCTAATAATTCGGCAATCGGGTATTTTTTATTTAATGGGATAATCTCATCTCGCAAAGCATCATTAGCAGCATGTAATGATATTGCCAAACTGACATGACAATCTTGTTTCAATTTATCAATCATTGGCACCATGCCAGACGTACTTAACGTCACACGGCGCCATGAAATCCCATAAGCTAAATCATCTAACATCAAATTCATGGCTGAAACAACATTATTATAATTAGCAAGGGGTTCGCCCATGCCCATCATAACCACGTTGGTTACCATGCGTTTTCCTTTAGGATCTTTACCTAAATATTCATTGGCCAACCACAACTGTCCAATGATTTCACTGGCAGTAAGATTGCGGTTAAAGCCTTGTTGTGCTGTCGAGCAAAATGTACACGCTAACGCACACCCTACTTGTGACGAGACACATAATGTTCCTCGCTCGCCCTCTGGAATATACACTGTTTCAATGGCATTGCCGCCGGATAAGCGCATCACCCATTTTCGTGTTCCATCAGTGGAGATATGTTCTTGCAGGACTTCTGGCAACTCAAGTGTCGTTTTATCCGCCAATGTCTGACGTAAACTTTTACTCAAGTTGGTCATTTCATCAAAATCAACAACGCGATATTGATGTATCCATTTCATGACTTGACGGGCACGGAAAGGCTTTTCACCGATCTCGGTGAAAAACGCTTCCATCTGTGTCAGATCTAACCCTAAAAGGTTTGTGCGTGCCATATCAATAGTAACTTAGC
Source organism: Piscirickettsiaceae bacterium (assembly GCA_024685975.1). GTDB lineage: Bacteria > Pseudomonadota > Gammaproteobacteria > Nitrosococcales > Methylophagaceae. The sequence continues at coordinate 17,374 of JAIBDZ010000017.1, forward strand.
GAGTACGTGGGCAAATTTGATCTTCAGTGAAGAAGTAAGCAATTTCACGCGCAGCACTTTCTGTTGAATCAGAACCATGTACCGCATTTTCATCAATACTGCTCGCAAAGTCAGCACGAATTGTTCCGGCTTCAGCATCAGCTGGGTTTGTGGCGCCCATTAAATCACGATTTTTTAATACAGCACCTTCGCCTTCCAACACTTGAATCATGACAGGACCCGATGTCATAAAGCTAACTAAAGCACCAAAGAAAGGACGTTCTTTATGTTCTGCGTAAAACCCTTCCGCTTGTTCTTGACTCAAATGCACCATACGCGCAGCAATAATTTTTAATCCTGCTTTTTCAAAGCGGGCATAAATATCACCAATTGCATTCGCTGCAACAGCATCTGGTTTAATAATAGAAATAGTACGTTCAATTGCCATGTGTTTACCTTATTTTGACATGTCGTTAAAAATTCCACTATTTTAGCATTTTATGGCTGCTATGATAGAACTATTAAGATAGAATTAACTGAATTCATCTATTTTGTGCTGTATTTTGGTGTTAACAAGGGTGTCTCGCACATCTGTACTGGGATTTAAATCTGACTATGCCTCAATCATTTCATCATATCGGCCTATTTATTCGTAAAGACGACCCCATCTTAGAGAATGCGGTTGTGAAGGTCAGCCAGTTTTTGTCTTCACATGCGACTTCCGTCGTGATTAACGAACCCTTACCTTTTCTGCCAGAGTTGGCAGTATTGTCAGTGTCGGACTTTCCCCAACAATGTGATTTAACCATTGCGATTGGCGGAGATGGCACGATTTTATCAGCCTCACGGGCATTGGCGGGTACAGATCTACCTTTAGTTGGTATTAATGTCGGTCGACTTGGCTTTTTAGCCGATGTCACCTTGGACGAATTAGAGCAACAGCTCGACCAAATTCTAACAGGACATTATCGTGAAGATAGCCGCTATTTAATGCAAGCGACCATCAATGGTTCATCAGACCCTATTGGTTGTGCCATGAATGATGTTGTTATTCATGCTTCACAAAGTTTGCATATGGTTGAATTTGAAACATCTATTAATGGGCGTTTTTTAAATAGCCAACGTGCTGATGGTGTTTTAGTGGCGACCCCAACAGGTTCAACCGCCTATGCTATGTCTGCAGGCGGACCTATCTTAGATATTGACCTCGATGCGCTAGTATTGGCATCTGTATGTCCTCATACCTTAAGCAATCGACCTTTGGTCATCGCTGCGGATAGTGTGGTTGATATCACTTTAAGTGATAATAATATTGCTAATTGTTTGGTCACCTGTGATGGCAGGCCCGGGCATTTGTTACAACCTGGCGATACGGTACGCATTGAGCGCTACCCTAAAACGATTACCTTATTGCATTTAGAGAGCCACGATCATTATTCTATTTTACGCGCCAAACTGGAATGGGGACGCAAGTTGACATGATTCGCCAGTTAACGGTTCGACACTTAGCGGTCGTTGAAGATTTATCGCTCCAATTTGCTAACGGTATGACGTCTTTGACAGGAGAAACGGGAGCAGGAAAATCTATTTTGGTCGATGCGCTTGGCTTAGTTTTAGGCGATCGCGCTGATTCAAATATGATACGTCATGGCTATGACCGCGCTGAAATCGAAGCCGACTTTGATATTCATCATATTCCCCGCTTGCAAAAATGGTTAATCGACCATGAACTAGATGATGATGGTCAATGTCATTTACGCCGAACTATCTCACGTGACAGCGCATCTCGCGGTTATATTAATGGCCGTAATGTGCCACTGACGCAACTACGTATGATCAGCGAACATAGTATTGATATTCATGGTCAACATGCTCATCAATCTCTTATCCGAAACGATACCCAACGTTTACTGCTCGATACCGTTGCCGGTACAGACACCTTATTAAAGCAGCTTTCTGACCATTATCGACAATGGCAACAAACCAAATCGGCAATCGCAGAATACGAACAACATGCCGCCCAGCAGGCCGCGCAATTAGAATTACTGCAATATCAGGTCGATGAATTATCGGCCTTTGAATTAACCGAATCCTATATTCAAGACTTAATTCAAGAGCAACAAAAGTTAGCTAATGCCTCACAGCTCCTGACAGCAGCCCAGTCCAGTTTATATCAGCTGACAGAACAGGAATCAGGCTCCGCTTATAGTGTGGCATCTCATGCCTTAGCGGAGTTAGCCGATCTAACCGAGATCGAACCGCAATTTAATAATATTGTTGAAGCACTCAACTCGGCCATCGTGCAAATTGATGAGTCAGCGAATGATATTCGTCATTACCTCGATAAAACAGAACTAGACCCTGCACGCTTAGATGAGATCGATAGCGTTTTATCTCAGCTTCATCAATTAGCGCGTAAACACCAGATTGATATCGAAGCTTTACCAGCCCATTACAATGAACTGACAGAGCAACTGGCGACATTATCACAAAATGAACAACAGCAACACGCGCTCCAACAACAACTCGATGACTTAACAGCGCAATGTCACACATTATGCTTAAAGATCAGAAAAAAACGACAAGCAGCGGCAAAACCACTCGCGAAGACGATTACTGAAACGATCCAGCAGCTTGCTATGCCAGGCGGAGAATTAAAATTTGTTATCACCCCGATGGCAGAAGATAAGTTTACTGAAACGGGTGCAGATCAAATCCAGCTATTGGTGAGTACTAATCCGGGACAATCGGCCGGTGAACTCGGCAAAATAGCTTCTGGTGGTGAATTAGCGCGAATCAGCCTTGCGATACAAGTTGCTACTGCCGGCACAAAAACGGTTCCAACCTTAGTATTTGATGAAGTCGACGTCGGTATTGGCGGTGGTATTGCAGAAATTGTAGGTCGCCATCTACGCCAATTGGGTGAAACGCGGCAAGTGATTTGTATTACCCATTTACCTCAAGTTGCCGCCCAAGCGCATCAACAAGTACAGGTCAATAAAAAACAAACCGCTAATGCGACACATATTGAGCTCATTGAGCTCAATCACGATGCTAGAGTGGAAGAAATTGCGCGCATGCTAGGTGGCGTGACGATGACCAATGCCACCCTCACACACGCAAAAGAAATGTTATTACAGTCTGATTAATTATTGTCTTTTTGACATTGTTTACAGATCCCATAGATATAGAGGCTATGTTCTGTCATTTGAAAGCCTTTTTCTTTCGCAATCGCATGTTGGCGTTCTTCGATCACTTCATCCATAAATTCTTCAATGCGATTACATTTCACACATAAAAGATGATCATGATGCGCACCATCTTCTAATTCAAATACCGCATGGCCGCCATCGATACTTAATCTTGAGACTAATCCTGCGCCCTCAAACTGCGTTAAGACACGGTAGACTGTTGCTAAACCAATTTCTTCTCCAGTGTCCAACAATGCCTTGTATACGTCTTCTGCGCTCATGTGACGATGGTCTGACACTTCCAAAATTTCTAGTACTTTTAATCGTGGCAAAGTGACCTTCAAGCCAGCTTTTCTTAAATCCTGTCTTTCCATACTCATAAAGATGCCTCGTCGAAAGAGTGCGATTAGCGTATCATCGCAGTTTGTTAATTAATTTTAGATGCTCAATATAAATGAAAACATCCAGCATTTACACTCTTTCGTTATTAATTCTTGTTCTTTCTGCTTGCTCTAAAGATAAAATCCCCGGTGTTTACCGTGTCGATATCCAGCAAGGTAATGAAGTCACGCAGGAGATGATTAACCAACTCAAACCTGGAATGACCAAAAACCAAGTCGCCTATATCATGGGCACACCGTTAATTATGGATACATTCCACCCAGACCGCTGGGATTATTTATATAGCTTCCACCCGGGCAATGGTGATAGAGAACAAAGCCGTATCACTATTTATTTTTCAGGCGACACATTATCTTACTTAGACGGTAATATGCGCCTAGTCGAGCGCGCAGAGCTGCCTCAAATAGAAAAAGTGGATAGCAACGTTGTTGTGCCACTATCTGACAAAAAAGTGGGCTTAATCGAAGATATCAAAGAAACTATCGGGATTGCAGAAGACAGCGAAACCAATGTCAAAGAACAAGTCGACTTATTTAAAGATCGCCCTATCCCACAGCCAACACAATCTAAAGGCCTATTAGGCCGAATTTCTGGCTCTGTGAGTGCTGATGAAACACAAGAAGATATCACGGCCCCAGTTGACCCTGAGACCAGTGAAAAACCAAGCTTATTAAAACGTTTTATTGGTTCAAGTAAAGATTCTGAAGAAGTTATTACGCCCGTTGATGTTGAAACAGCACCAAATAATCAAGACGACATCACACCGACCTCTAACGTCGATGATGAATCCGTCAGCTTTTTTCAGCGATTAAAACAAAGCGTAGGCTTAGGCGAGTAACTCGCTTAAGCCTCTAAAACTGAGATGAATTTATCGGCCTCAGGTCGGTAACTTAATAACTGTCCTGTTCTGACATCAAAATACCAGCCATGAATGCGTAAGTTACCAGCCTCAATGCGTTGCTGAATAAAAGGGAAACTCATTAAGTTTTCTAATGACACTAGGATTGATGACTGCTCACAAGCACAGAGTTGCTCAGATAAGCTACTATCCTGATGCGTTTCTTGAACTGTTTCTTTAGCTTTTTTAGCGACTGATAACCAAGATTGAATCAAATGAGAACCACTGGAAGCCTCTCCTTCCCATAATGCATTGATGCCGCCGCAATTAGCATGACCCATCACAATAATTGTCTCGACTTCTAAATGATTGACCGCAAAATCTAAGGCTGCACTAGTACCATGATGATCAGTATCTTCAGTAAATGGCGGGACTAAATTAGCCACATTTCGCACAATAAATAAATCGCCAGGTTCGCAACTCGTTAAGATGGCAGGGTCAACACGTGAATCACAGCAGGCAATCATCATAATTTTAGCTGGTTGGCCTTCTTTCATACTGGCATATAAGGAATTGTCATCTCCAAAATATGTCTCTTGAAAACGTGTGAATCCTTCGATTAACTTTTTTGTACTCGCCATCTATTGACCCTCTATTGTCATCTCATAATAAAAAGCTACCGTTATATTTTATAACGATAGCTTCCTATTATGCAGCGTCTAGATGAATTAAGTACGTTTTAGTGCTTATTTCTCACCGCTTCGGTATTAGCTTCATACCATTTTTGTTTAATTTGTTTTTTTCTCGCTGCCGCTAGATTAGCTTCGTACCAACGTTGTTTCACATCAGCATGGCTTTGCTCTACTGCATTCGCTTCATACCATGGCGTTTGCTTGTTTGCACTTCTCACTTGTGCAAGGTTTGCTTCATACCATTTTTGCTTCACATCTGCATATTGATTAACAACCTTATTGGCTTCATACCAAGGTGCATGCTGTCGAGTCTGTCTTGCTTGGGCAAGGTTTGCTTCATACCATTTTTGTTTAACTTCAGCATGAGGACTGTTATTTAGGTTAGCTTCATACCAAGGTGTGACATCAGAATTATCTTGCTGAATTTGATTCGCTTCATACCATTTATTTCGGCTTTCACGTGCTGTCGCTAAATTAGCTTGATACCATTTTTTCTTAATATCAGCATGAGGATCGGCGTGAAGGTTTGCTTCATACCATTTCTGGCTGCTTGCTCGCACAGCTTGTGTGTTAGCTTCATACCATTTCGAATTAATTTGTTTTTCTTTGGCCAAAGCCAAGTTGGCCTCATACCACTTCTGTTTCACATCAGCATGCGGATCGACAACGATATTGGCTTCATACCAAGGCTTATGTTGTCTAGCCTGTCTTGCTTGGGCAAGGTTCGCTTCATACCATTTTTGTTTTACTTCAGCGTGAGGGCTGTTATTAAGGTTTGCTTCATACCATGGGGTAACATCAGAATTATCTTGCTGAATTTGATTCGCTTCATACCATTTATGGTGGTTTTCACGTGCCGTCGCTAAATTAGCTTCATACCATTTTTGCTTAATTTCAGCATGCGGTCCTGTATGCATATTCGCTTCATACCATGGTGTTTTAGACGCTAATTGTTGTTGATTCGCTTCATACCATTTCTGACGAGTGACTTTCACAGAAGAGACGGCCGCTTTCAGATTAGCCTCATACCATTTCTTTTTGGTATCGATATGCTTTTCCATATTTGCCTCATACCAATGTGTACTGACTTTTTTAGCAGGTAACTTATTGGCTTCATACCATGGTGTTACTGCTTTTTTTGTCGTTTGTACTCGGTTAGCTTGATACCACTTTTTGACTTTTTGTCTTGTGCCTTCTCTTTCAGCATCAAACCATTTTGAATGTATTGTATATGTTGTACTCATTGTTCATCTCCTCTTGGATAAGATATATCCACGTCTTCGATATTACACGAGTTTTACAAAAAACAACAACTTTATATACGTATTTTTACGCATATTTTATTCAAAACAATACTTCTCCGCCTTCAACTGTTGTAATAAGGCAATACGTTGTTCCACTAGTATTTGACGGCGCTTTTCTTTTTCTTCAACCGATGCTGAATAGCCTAAATATGCCATGCCTGCCAGTCCATTAACTATAGGAATCGCATCGACGGTAATTAATGCTGCTGCGACTTTATTGGCGTTATCTTCATAAAATGGTGCTTTGTAACTATATCGGTATGGTTGCATCATCCGTAAGGCATTGTCTAAACCAACACATGACATCTGGTTTAACTGTTCATTTCGCTCAATAACAGGCGGTTCAAAGTAAATTGGCTCTAATGGAACATTAGGTAAAGTAATCGCGGACACAGCGTGAGTTATCATGATGCAGCCAAAAGCAATGAATAAACGCAGGTATCTGTGGGTCATCTTATTTTTCCTAATCATTTCCTATTTACCTTATCGGCATTTATGATGAAAACTAAAATAGTCAGTTGTCAGACACAGGTCATAGTTTTATTTTTTGATATTGATTAATCTATTTAGTAAACCTATTGTTTTCATCAGCATGGAGTGAGTTATGGTTGACAATACATTGGATGAAAGACGTCGTCATGTCAGAATGCGCATTGATACTTTCGTCACTTTCACAATAGCAGGTCGTGATGGCCAGAACCACAAAGGTGAAAGCCACAATTTAAGTGCTGATGGTCTCAGAATGTCGACCGATGTCCCTTTGGAGGTTGGTGATGAAATTCATGTCACCTTAAATTCTAACGATGCTCGTTTACCGCCTTTTTTGGCTAAAGGGGTTGTCGTACGACGTGAGACTTCACCGCAAACCGTTCACCCGCTTTATGATGTTTCTTTATCTTTCACAGAGACGCAATAACATTACAACCGATAGCTCGTCGCTATCATGACTTGAGACATATAGGTCATTGTTGACTTGATTGCTTCAGGTAAGACTCTCCCACCTGCAGCGACAGCCACCTCTTTATGATGTTGCTCGTCATCACACATTTGTTGAATGATCGCACGGCTTTTACTGTCTTTATCACTTAATTCTGCAAGGTGACCTTCTAAATGTTTCACTACTTGTGTTTCAGTTTCAGCGACAAAACCTAAACTCCATTTGTCACTGATTTTTCCTGCCACAGCCCCTAATGTCAAAGAACCGACATACCAGAATGGATTCAATAAACTTGTTCTGCCGCCTAACTCTGTAATACGTTGCTCACACCAGACTAAATGATCATTTTCTTCTATTGCTGCCTGGTCCATCGCTTGTCGAACTTGGGGTAATTTAGCTGTTAGAGCTTGTCCTTGATATAACGCTTGTGCAGAGACTTCGCCGGCATGATTGACCCGCATCAGTCGCATTGCATGTCGCTTTTCTTGTTCTGTTAACTCAGGTTCCTGTATCTCATTTGCTGGTGATGTTCTGTCACTGACAATGGGTTGGCCCCAGACAGTTCTGATCGCTTTATCACATTCAATAATAAATTTATCTATTACGTTAAACTGTCTCATCACGCTATTTTATGCTGTCTTATCAATAAAAAATTCTTCTAATGTCGCCGCTAACTCATAAGGTTCGAACTTAGGTACATAAGCATCAGCTCCGACATGTTTACCCATATTCTGGTTCGCAGCAGCCGTGAGGGAAGAATGCATAATGACGGGCAAATTTTGCGTTCTAGGATCAGATTTAATGTTTTGCGTTAACACATAACCATCCATTTCAGGCATTTCAACATCAGTTAAAACGAGCTGGATTTCATCTTGAATATCACGCCCTTGTTCTTGGCATAAAGTGGCAAGACGCTCAACTTCAGCCCAAGCTGATGCGCCATTGACGTGACTGATATATTGCACGCCCATTTTGTCTAATGTCGTCGTGATTTGTTTTCGAGCAATGGCAGAATCATCTGCGAACAAGATTTTATATTCTTTATCCGCATCGATTTTTTTAATTTTATCTAGAATCATCTCATCGTAAAAACCACCCGCGTCGGCTAAGACTTTCTCCACATCCATGATCATCACTAAGCGACCATCTTGCAGCTCTGATACTGCTGTCACTAAACCGCCAAGACGTTTCGACAATAAGGGTGGTGGCTCTTTCACCTGTTCCCAATTGAGACGCTGAATGGTGTCGACTGCCGTCACTAGAAACCCTTGAACATGAGTGTTATATTCCGTGATCATCAGTATTTTAGGTTCGTCAGTTGAGGATAGTTTACAAAATTTTTGCAAATTAATAATGGGAACCATATCCCCACGAAGACTAACAAAACCTTCAACGCCTTCAGGCATTTCAGGCGCGGTGGTAATTTCAGGTACATTGAGTACTTCACGTACTTTAAACACGTTAATACCAAACACTTCATCACGTCCGGTATCTTGATTGGTACCAATATTAAACAATAAAACTTCTAGATGATTTGTGCCTGCAAGTTTTGTTCTTTCGTCTATCGAGTCAATTAAATTGGCCATGTATGTCCCAGACACTGTTTAAGTGTGTCATTTATTTATAAATAGATACCTTTATAGTAATTTACACACAAAGGGTCAAGCCACTTTACATTCGATTTTGCCGACTCCCCCTCAATTTGCTGCATTTTTTGCTTCCTTTTGGGATAATCTGTAGTGAAAGTGTAAATCAGGTTAGAATAGAACATCATTAAATCATCTTTTCTGATGCATTATAAAATTTGAGACATTAACCATGGCTGATCCCACCACTCCCGATCCTTATTCATCACGTGAAGCGGAAAAGTACGACAACCCGATTCCGAGTCGCGAGTTTATTCTAGAATTACTCAAACAAAACAATCGTCCACTGACTCGACGCAGTATCGGTAAATTATTAGGTATTAAAGGCGAAGAACAAACAGAAGCATTACGTCGCAGGTTAAGAGCCATGGAACGTGATGGTCAGCTGTTGCGCAATAGAAAAAGCGCCTACGGCATCGTATCCAAAATGAATATGATTACCGGTCGTGTCATGGGGCATCAAGATGGCTTTGGCTTTTTAATTCCAGACGAAGGTGGCGATGACTTATTTTTAAGCCAACGTGAAATGCAGGTGGTCCTGCATGGTGATCGTGCTGTTGCTCGTGTCACTGGTATTGACAGGCGCGGTCGAAAAGAAGGCGCCATTGTCGAAGTGATTCAACGCGCAAACGAACGTATTGTCGGACGTTTGCTCTCTGATGCTGGGATTTATTATTTGATCCCACATAACCGTCGTATTAGCCAAGATATTTTGATTCCGCCGGAGCATTTATTAAATGCAGAAATTGGACAAATTGTTGAGATAGAAATCACAGACCATCCCAACCGACACCGGTCTCCACTTGGCAGAGTTGTGACCATTTTAGGTGATCATATGGCGCCAGGAATGGAAATTGATATTGCCTTGCGTGATTTTGAATTACCGCATGTCTGGACACCTGCAGCACTCAAACAAGCTGAATCCTATGGTGAAAGTATTCCCGAATCAGCCATTCAAGATAGGCTCGATTTACGCCATCTTCCACTCGTCACTATTGATGGTGAAGATGCGCGCGATTTTGATGATGCTGTTTACGCCGAAACATTAGAACAAGGTGGTTGGCGCTTATGGGTAGCTATTGCAGATGTATCATATTATGTCGAGCCTGATAGCCCATTAGATAAAGACGCTCAGGAACGAGGAACATCTGTTTATTTTCCTAGCCAAGTCATCCCAATGTTGCCTGAAGCCTTATCGAATGGTTTGTGTTCGCTCAACCCAGAAGTCGATAGATTATGCCTCGTTTGTGAAATGACTATCGATGAAGCTGGTATCGTACAATCACATCAATTCCATCAAGCCGTCATGCATTCCAAAGCGAGGCTCACGTATACTCACGTCGCTGCAATGCTCGTTGACCACGATGAAACCTTGCGCGAGCAATACCGAGCTGTTGTCCCTGTTTTAGACACCATGCACGCGCTCTATCACGCGATGTTATCGGCACGGAAATCTCGCGGAGCAATTGATTTCGAATTGACTGAAACTCAATTCCTTTTTGATGATAACCGCAAAATTTCTGCGATTGTGCCAAGAGAGCGTAATGATGCCCACCGTTTAATTGAAGAGTTTATGGTGGCTGCTAATGTTAGCGCAGCTAATTATTTACTCGAACATCAAATTCCGGCTTTATACCGTGTACATGAAACGCCTTCTGAAGAAAAATTATCTGGACTACGTGAATTTATTGGTGAACTCGGATTAAGTTTAGGCGGCGGTGACGAACCAAGCCCGTCAGACTATGCCCGGTTATTAGTGTCAGCCAGACAACGTGATGATGCCCATCTATTACAAACCGTGATGCTACGTAGCATGAAACAAGCGATGTATCATCCTGATAATGTTGGCCATTTTGGTTTGGCCTTAGAGGCATATGCACATTTCACCTCACCTATTCGTCGTTACCCTGACTTACTAGTGCACCGTGCCATCAAACATATTTTGCAGAAGAAACAAGTCAATAAATGGCGTTATTCCCATGAAGATATGGTTCAGTTAGGGGATCATTGTTCATTGGTCAGCCGACGTGCAGATGAAGCCACGCGGGATGTGAGTGACTGGTTAAAATGCGAGTTTATGCAAGATCGCGTTGGCGAAGTCTATGACGGGGTCATTAGCGGTGTGACCGGATTTGGTCTTTTTGTAGAATTAGACAATATTTATATTGAAGGTTTGATTCATATCACCGCATTGCGTAATGATTATTACGCTTTTGATGCGGCAGGACACCGCCTGCTCGGAGAACGTACTCGTACTGTTTATCGTTTAGCCGATAAACTTCGCGTCAAAGTGGTCAGAGTGGATTTAGATGAGAAAAAAATCGACCTTGAATTAGCTTAAAACGTAGATTTTGCTTGACCTAAAAAATAAAGGCAGTAGAATGTCTTGCTTTCGAAATGATTATTTATTTCGTTACGCATCTATGGTGACTGTAGCTCAGTTGGTAGAGCCCCGGATTGTGATTCCGGTGGTCGTGGGTTCGAGCCCCATCAGTCACCCCACTTTATTCTAAATCTAGTTTTTTCAACTTATAGCGTAACGCTCGGAAACTAATCCCTAGCTTTTTCGCTGCAGCAGTTTTATTCCATCTCACAGACTCTAACGCTTCTCGAAGCAATACGCGCTCTTGCTCTTCCATATGTGATGTTAGGTCGTTAGGTAACGCAGTTTGTTTGATTTCTGTTGACGTCCTGTTGTGTGTATCCGTCGTCTCTTCACTCGCTTTTTCTTGATACTTGAACGAATCATCATGGTTAGTAGTGAGCATCAAATCAGACTGTGTGATGACATCCCCTTCCATCCAAGTCAGCGCACGCTCTAAAATATTTTCCAATTCCCGCACGTTACCTTTAAACGGGTATGACGTTAATGCCACTAAAGCTGTATTTTCAATCGTTGGCGGGTGTTCTAAGCCATTTTTTCGCGCTAACTGTCTCAGGATATGTTCCGTCAAAATCGGTAAGTCCTCAGCACGTTCTCGTAAGGCTGGCACTGACAGTTCTATCACATTTAAACGATAAAAAAGATCTTCACGAAAACTACCTTGTTGGACTTTTTCTGCCAGATTTTTATGGGTAGCACATAAGATCCGCACATCAACGGCAAACTCTTCTTGGCTACCAACTGGCCGTATGGTTTTTTCTTGTAATGCGCGTAATAGTTTAACTTGCATCATAAGAGGTAGATCCGCAACTTCATCTAGAAATAATGTGCCACCATCCGCCGCTTTAAATAAACCTTCTTTATCAGTAACCGCGCCAGTAAAAGCGCCTTTTTTATGACCAAAAAATTCACTTTCAACTAATTCATTCGGAATAGCACCACAGTTAATCGGCACAAAAGCTTTATCTGCACGCACGCCCAATTCATGAATCAAACGCGCGACTAATTCTTTCCCAGTACCAGACTCACCTGAAATATAAACGGGGGCTTGGCTTCTTGCCAATTTTGCGATTTTGCCTCGTAACTCTTGTATTGCCGTCGTACCGCCTAATAAGCGATCACGAGAGCGGCGTTCCAATTTTTGCGGTCTTTCTGGTGACAGTTTTAATGCGGTTTCAACTAAATCTCTTAAAACCCGTAATTTAAGCGGTTTAGAAATAAAATCAAACGCGCCCGACTTTAAGGCTTGTACAGCAAGATCCATATTGCCATGGGCACTGATGACGGCCACAGGTAAATTGGGTTTATCTTGTTGTAATGTTTTAACCAACTCTAATCCGTTGCCATCAGGGAGTCGCATGTCGGTTAAACAAAAATCAAAAGCTTGTTGCGTTAATGCTTGTTTAGCCTGTTCAATATTTTCAGCGGTTACACAATCAATCGACATATTTTCCAGTGTCATGGTTAATAACGCTAGAATATCTGGTTCATCATCAATGACTAAAGCCTGTGGATTCATTTCAACCCTTCTTGTTGTTTGATAGGCATATGCAAACTAAAACAGCTCTTTCCTACTTTATCGAATATATAATTTAAACGCACGCCATTGGCCTGACATAGTTCTCTTGCAAGATATAACCCCAATCCTGTTCCACCTTGCCGGTCTGACTGGAAAGGTTCAAATAATACAGATGTCATCTCTTTTGAAACGCCTGGACCATTATCAATAATGTCTAACTGTACTTCATCACCTGTTTGGCTGATTCGTAACACTATACAAGGCCCATCTCGATTCGGTGTCGCATAATGTGATGCATTATCTAACAAATTCCAAATCACTTGCCGTAATTGTTCTTGATCTAAATAGGCTGTAGCTAAAGGCGCCTTCACGTCTAATGCAATGTCATGCTGAGTTAATGACGTGGTCTCTTCATATTCTGTTAATAAAGTCTGTAACCATGAAGATAATACAATGACTGACGGGTCAATATGTTTACGTCGGCTCATTTCTAAAATGGTTTCAATAATCGTATTCACTCTACCGCTATGGCGTTGAATAATATCGGTCAGCTTTGTTATTTCAGCTTCTGTTTGTTGGCCTTCAGATAATAATTCTGCAGCATGATTAATCGCACTCAAGGGGTTGCGTATTTCATGGGCAATACTTGCTGTTAATTGCCCTAAAGAGGCCAGTTTCAATTGTTGGGCTTGTTGCGCTACTGCAGATGTATTCTCAATATATAATACTGATTCACCACTTTCTAATAGAACCGCATTGACGGCGACTTGTGGTAAGTCATTTTGCGCTTGGAATGCAGTAAAGGGTCGACTGATATTACGTCGCCATAACCTAAGTTGATTCCCTAATTCTGGGACATTATCCGTTAATACTCGCGATGAGGGATGTTCGCTTAATGCCAGTAATTGCCGTGCGGCATGATTACTTAATTGAATATTACCGACATTGTCGACCACCAATACGCCAGTTTGCATTCGGCTAATGATGTGGCTGTTGAGCATCGCTAGATTGGCAATATCTGCTGCGCGTGCTTCTGCTAACGCCTGGCTCTCTATAATTTTCCGCGATAAAATTTGAGTCAGGACTGCGGTTGCAAAAAAGGTAGCCCCTAAAATGCCTGCGCTACTGTAATGCGTACTACCGGTCGAAAACAGCTCGGAATAGACCGCTTCTGATAACACTGCAAGGGTTGCGATCGCGGCAATAAAAATTGAAAGTCGTCCTGGCACCAATACACTGCCCGCGACCACCACCACTACCAACAAAGAACCGAGGCTGGTTTTCAAGCCGCCACTAGCATGAATCAAGACCGTGATTAACACGATGTCGATCACCAGTTGAAACTTCACCTGTGTTTCTAAATCGGCAAAGCGTTGAACTGTAATAAATAACAGTCCCACCGCAACCAAAAAATAGAGCTGTGCGGTGATATTGTAAATTTCAGGTGAAGATTCACCTAAAAACTCAGGGGGAAGTTCCAAATGAAAAGCGGCCAATAAGATGGCCGCTAATAGAAAGCGATAAGTGGCAAAAACAGTCAACGAACGCCAAGATGTCGCGTCCTCGTACATCTGATGTTTCGTTAAGATATCAGCCATTATGACTTATTTTGTTCAGCCTCAAGATGCTCTTGTGAGCAATAGAACTCACCTTGTGATGCAATGGCTTCTTGCTCCAAAATGTGCAATCCACAATGATGACATCGAACCATTTTTTCTGCAGATACGGCATCATTTTGGCGTTCCACTTTTTGTCGACGCAAGTAATTCCCAATGATGAAATACAGTAATAAGCCAATGGCTATTAATACTAAAATCCGCATAACTCTAACACCTTGATGAGGTTGCTCTTTCCTTATAGTAAAAGCATACCTTGTTCTGTGACAACTGGCTATTAGCCACGAGAAGCGCGCTTACGCTCATGCTCGAGCAATAACTTCTTCCGGACTCGTAACGATTCAGGCGTGACTTCCAATAACTCATCTTCACCAATGAATTCTAACGCTTGTTCTAAACTCATTCTAATAGGCGGCGTTAAGTTAATGGCTTCATCTGTACCTGATGCACGAACATTCGTTAGCTGTTTTCCTTTTAACGGATTCACAACTAAATCGTTATCTCGTGAATGAATACCGATAACCATACCTTCGTATACATCATCGTTATGACCAATAAACATGCGGCCACGTTCTTGTAGGTTAAAGATAGAAAAGGCCACGGCTTTACCCATGCCATTGGCGATCAATACACCATTATTTCTCTTACCAAAATCACCTACTTTAACCGGCGCATAATGATCGAAGACGCTGAAAATTAAGCCTGTACCTTGTGTCGCTGTCAGAAATTCAGTACGGAAACCAATTAGACCACGAGATGGGATAATAAAATCTAGTCTGATCCGACCTTTACCATCAGGCACCATGTCACTTAGCTGTGCACCACGTTCACCCAGTTTCTCCATGATGCTACCTTGATGAATCTCTTCAACATCAGCCGTCACTGCTTCATAAGGTTCTTCTTTAACGCCATCCACTTCTCGGATAATCACTTCTGGACGCGATACACCCATTTCGAAACCTTCACGACGCATATTTTCAATCAAAACAGATAAATGTAACTCTCCCCGTCCTGACACTTTGAATTTATCTGGGTCTTCAGGCACCTGGTCTACTTTTAATGCCACATTATGAATCAATTCACGCTCTAAACGTTCTTTGATTTGGCGTGTCGTCACAAATTTACCTTCTTTACCTGCCATTGGTGAGTTATTGACTTGGAATGTCATTGTCACCGTAGGTTCATCTACTGTGAGCGGCGGTAATGCTTCAACTTCTGTTGGGTCACATAAGGTATCTGAAATATTCAGTGGATCAAGACCGGTAAAGGCAATGATGTCACCCGCTTGCGCTGATTCGACTTCTTCACGTTGCAAGCCCATGAACCCCATAACTTTAAGTACACGGCCATTACGCGTATTGCCTTCGGTATCCACTACGGTCACAGGTGTATTGGTTTTCACCATGCCACGTTCAATTCGTCCTACACCGATGACGCCGACATAACTGTTATAGTCGAGCGAAGTCACCTGCATTCTAAAAGGACCTTCAACATCAACATCTGGCGCCGCGACTTTATCGACAACCATTTCGAATAATGGTGTCATATCTCCATCACGAACATCATCTTCTAAACCAGCAAAACCATTCAAACCTGATGCATAGATCACATCAAAATCTAACTGCTCATCGGTCGCATCTAAGTTAGCAAACAAATCAAATGTTTGATCTAATACCCAACCAGGTCTTGCACTCGGTTTGTCTATTTTATTAATAACAACAATTGGCTTTAAACCTAATGCTAATGCTTTTTGAGTAACGAAACGAGTTTGAGGCATTGGACCTTCTGCAGAATCGACTAAGAGTAAAACTGAGTCGACCATCGATAAAACACGTTCTACTTCACCACCAAAGTCAGCATGTCCTGGGGTGTCGACAATATTGATGTGATAATCCTGCCAACGAATCGCAGTATTTTTCGACAAAATGGTAATACCACGTTCACGCTCTAAATCATTTGAATCCATCACGCGCTCTTGCAGCTCTTCGTGCTCGCTGAATGTGCCCGATTGGCGTAATAATTGATCAACTAAGGTAGTTTTACCGTGATCGACGTGGGCAATGATGGCGATATTACGCAGCTTGCTAATTTCTCGTGTTGGTGAGGTCATATCTCGTTCTTTATAATAAAAGGTAAATAAATACTAATCGTTGACGTGTTATTTCAACTCGTCACTCAAGTGTGGCGTAATTTCATCTAATAACGCTTGTTGCACGTTTAAACTACCGGCAACAATATTGCCAGAATCAAAATGGTTATTATCACCTTTAAAGTCAGTGATGACACCACCCGCCTCTTCGACGAGTAAGATGCCTGCAGCCATGTCCCATTTTTGCAAACCAATTTCCCAATAGCCGTCGACTCTACCGGCAGCAACATATGCTAAATCTAATGCCGCAGAACCGCCTCGGCGTAGATCAGCGACCTGAGGGAAAATCGCGGTCATCATATTGACAAAAGCAGGGAAATGTTGGTGATACTTAAAAGGGAATCCGGTTGCGATGAGTGTGCCTTCTAAGGTTCTACGTTTATTCACCCGTAGACGGCGATCATTTAATTTTGCGCCAGCGCCACGTGTCGCAGTAAACAATTCGTCGCGCAGTGGATCGTAAATAACGCCATGTTCTATGCGCCCTTTGACCATAATACCAATAGACACACAATAATGCGGATAACCATGTAAAAAGTTCGCTGTACCATCTAAAGGGTCAATAACCCAAACCGTTTCATCACCTTCAATAGCGCCTGATTCTTCCGCCAAAATAGCATGGTCAGGATAGGCTTTTTTAATGATATTGATGATTTCTTGCTCAGCTAATCGATCCACATCTGAGACAAAGTCATTACGACCTTTTGTTGTAATTTCAAGATGTTCCACGTGTTGAAGTGAACGGATAATAATATTACCCGCACTACGAGCTGCTCGAATAGCAATATTCAGCATTGGGTGCATAGTTCGTTTTTCCAGAGCAAAAAAT
>JAIBDZ010000005.1 GCA_024685975.1 Piscirickettsiaceae bacterium
AATCATGCTAAAGTCGATGTTTTCATTGATAACACGTTTAACTTTCCTACTTTAGCAGAAGCTTACCGAATTGCAGCTTTAGATATTTTAGCGAAAAGAAACAAATTAGAGACATGACAGGTTTGAGTTGATATTAACCGTGAGGTAATCATTATGGCATCACAATATGATTCTGATACTGACGATGAATTTGAATTCTCTGGCTTATTTGAATATGAAGAAGACAGTGATACTTTTTTCACGGATGATGACATGTTGAGCTATGAGATAGAAAATTATCCCAACCCAGAGGACTGGGCTGAGATATAAATTATCTTGTTAACACGTTGAGCTATCATTATTTTGCGTAAGCCCATGGTTATCTACATAAACTTGGTTATGCATTATGTGTCGTAGATGTCACTGACCATTAACTGGCCAGTGACAAACAGTCTTGATTACAGATCAAAGCCGAAATTAACACCAGCGAAGACACTGCGACCAGTGATCACACTTTCTTCTTTTAAGAAGCTAGTATGACGACGACCGTCTTCATCGAGTAAGTTACGACCTTTAACAAAAATACCTAAGCCTTTTAATGACGCTGGTTGCCAATTGGCATTGAACGACAATAAATTATAGCCATCGGTACTACTTTCAAAGTCTGCTGTTTTACTTTGGTTAAAGACATGTTGATAGTCCATGCTGAATTGCACATCACCACGTCCAGTATCAAACCCTAAGCCAACACGAGCAGGAGATATGCGAGGTAAATCGCTACCATCATCTAACTTAGCTCGAACATAATCAGCAGAGAAGCGTAATTTGAACGGTATTTTACCTTCGCTAATTTGCCAGCCTGACGTGAACTCAGCACCATAGAATTTAGCATCGCCTTGTTGATTACTCACAAAGAGGTTGCCTTCAGCATCAATGACAGCAGCACCACCACTTTGCATTGTTTCTAGGTAAATATAGTCATCAACTTTATTATAGAAAGCCGTGATGTTGTAGGTGAATGGGCCGTGATGTCTATCTAAGCCAATTTCAAAATTAGTATAAGCTTCTTTGTCTAAGTCAGGATCACCAATCTCAACCGTACCCGAGGCATGATGTTCGCCAAATGAATACAATTGCTCTGCTGATGGCGCACGTTCAGAACGGCTTAATGATACTCTGACATGATGGTTATCATTGACATCAATAATGGCACCAGCTGAGAGACTAAATGGCGTAAAACTTCGGTCACTCAGCTTAGCATCTTGACCTATCTCATCATCAGGTGCTGGGAGCGGTGTATCAATATCACGATCTTCATCTAAAGTGGCAGGTTTAGAGTCAACATGATCAATACGCGCTGCGAGCTCAACATGACCAAAAGAGGTTTCAGTATTTTCTAAAACAAATAGACCATAAGATCGTGTTTCGTTATCACGGACATAGAAACTACCATGGCCATGGCCGCCGCCACCTTCTTCTGGTGAGCTTGTTTTAAAGTCAGTATCATTGACTTGCAAACCAACAACACCATCCCATCTACCAATTGGATTGTGTAGTAATTCGAGACGAACTTCAGTTTCTTCTTTGTCGAATTCACCTTCAACGCCAGACTCTTCCAAAACACCACCATCGAATTCAGAGGCGACTTCTGCTTGATAGAACTCGGTATACGCTACTTTTAAGCGCGCAGTATGAATACCTGCAAATGGATCATAGATTTCACTACGGAAATCAATACGATCATAATCGGCGTGTATGCGCGCTTGTTCTTCTTCACCGACACCGCTAATGAAGGTTGGAATACCGTAGTTTGTTTTCCAGCGGCTATAACCTAAACCTGCAAAACCCCAGTCTTGGCTATAAAGTCCAGTTAAAGAGAAACTATCAGAATCGACACCACTGTTTTCTAGTGTGCCTTTATCACCTGTTTGATCTTCGTTTTGGTAACCATCGATATCAAAATCATCACTCCGTTGACCGGCATAATCACTTCGAATAACAAAGTTGTCTGATAACGGTAATGAAATACCGATATCACCAATACGTTGATTACCATTACCACTATAGCCAAATTGACCATGAACATTGGTTTTTTCGCCGAAATCAGGATTGAAATGATCGCTGATAACATTGATAACACCACCAGAGGCATTACCACCATAAAGTAAGGTCGCAGGGCCTCGTAGGATTTCAATTTGGCTCGCGTTGCTAGCATCAATGGCGACATTATGATCGCCACCTTCACCAGCAACATCGACGACTCTTAAGCCATTATTCAGAATTTGAACACGAGAACCAGTTAAACCACGCACAACTGGACGGCCAACACCGGGCCCAAAGTCTGAGTTACTGACACCAGGCAGGCCATCTAAAGTCTCACCAAGTGTTGATGATTGGCGACGAGCGAGCTCTTCATCGCTAATGACCGTGACAGAGTTGATTAAATCATCAGCAACACGGTCTCCAAATGGATCCGAAGTAATAATGAGCGGCGCAATCTCTACTGGCGCACTATCATCAGCAAACGCAGGTAAGCTGATGGCTAGGTTAGATAAAACGGCACTAACTAATACAGCCGTTGTTTTTTTATGAAAATGACTTTCCATTTGATATTCTCCAAATACCTAGAGCATAGGATGACGTAGCCCTATGTTTGATGTCATAGCGTGCAAGGTCATCGTAAATAGGCATAGACCTATAGAATCACTATGGCTCGGTATAAATTAGGTTTATCAGATTTGTTGATTAAGACAAATCTAAGTATGAGCAAAAATTAACTAGGAGAAGTCAAAGGAGGAGCACGGATAGCGTCAGTATCACGTTGTTTAGCAATAACCAACGTAATGGGAGTTGGGAACACAGACACTGAATAAGAGGTGAATGTGAGTAATAGCGAGGATGGTACGGCATCTAGAACAGGTGTATGAGCAAAAACCTCATAGCGTTCACATTGTTCATTCTCATCATGAAATGCATGTTCAGCATCATGCCATATGGCGAGCGACTGCATTGACAGTAAAATAACTGTCAATAAAGCTAACCATAAGCGATGTTGATATTGCTGTGTCATGGTTTATGAATTGACCAATAAATGAGAGAGCAGTCTTTCATAAATAGAGGACAAATTATTGAGATCATCGACGGAAACACATTCATCAATTTGATGAATGGTCGCGTTACACGGCCCAAGCTCAATGACTTGCGCGCCAGTGGGTGCAATAAATCGGCCATCGGACGTGCCGCCAGAGGTCGATAGCGTCGTATTATAGCCCGTCACATCATGAATGGCTTTCTGAGCAGCTTCTAATAACTCGCCACTAGCTGTGCGGAAAGGCTTTCCTGACAGAGTCCAGTCTAAATCGTAAGTTAATTGATGGGCATCAAGTACTGTTTCAACACGTTGTTGCAACTCTTCGTGGGTCGATTCTGTGGAATACCTGAAGTTAAACACAACGTCAATCGTACCTGGAATCACATTCGTGACGCCTGTGCCAGCATGAATATTAGAGACTTGGAAGCTGGTTGGCGGAAAATCCTCATTGCCTTGATCCCATTCAATTTGACATAACTCAGTTAAAGCTGGAGTCAGCAGGTGAATGGGGTTATTGGCTAAGTGTGGATAAGCAATATGGCCTTGTTTACCTTTAATCGTCAGGTGGCCATTTAATGATCCACGACGTCCATTTTTGATGATGTCACCGACTTTGTCGGTACTACTTGGTTCACCAACCAAACACCAGTCAATTTTTTCATTTCGGGCTTCTAGGGTCTCAATCACTTTGATTGTACCATTGGTCGCAGGACCTTCTTCATCGCTGGTGATAAGAAAAGCAATGCTGCCATCATGGTCCGGATGTTGTTCAACAAAACGTTCACAGGCCGTCACCATAGCCGCAATGCTGCCTTTCATATCTGCCGTGCCACGCCCATATAAGAGGCCGTCACGTATTTCAGGTTTGAAAGGATCGGATTGCCATTCTGAAACAGGGCCAGTTGGCACAACATCAGTATGACCTGCAAAGGCAAATACAGGGCCAGAATTGCCACGTCTTAACCAAAGGTTATCGGTGTCATCAAAATGTAGGTGTTCAGCGATAAAGCCGCAGGCGGCTAATCGTTTGGCAAGGTATTGCTGACAACCTTTATCGTCCGGTGTGACACTGTCACGCTGGATTAATTCTCGCGTTAAGTCGAGTGTTTCGGACATATTATTTTCCAAAATAATGAGCGTAGTCGGCTTCTTTAAACCCGACTAAGCAATCTTGATCGACAGTCACAACGGGACGTTTGATCAATGTCGGGTTAGCCAACATTAATTCGACGGCAATGGCTTCATCTAGCGTTTCTTTACGTGGATCTTCTAGCTTACGCCAAGTCGTACCACGCTTATTGAGTAAAACCTCCCAAGATACCGTTTGTAACCATGATTCAATCGTGGCTTTATCTAGGCCATCGGCACGAACATCATGAAAATCAAAAGCAACGTCATTGGCATCAAGCCAACGACGTGCTTTTTTGACTGTATCGCAGTTTTTAATACCGTATACGATCATGATTAGATATCGCGTAATAGCTCGTTAATGCCGACTTTACCGCGGGTTTTTTCATCAACTTGTTTGACGATAACGGCACAATATAGACTATATGTTCCGTCTTTTGATGGTAAGTTACCAGAAACAACAACAGAACCAGCTGGAATACGACCGTAACTGATTTCACCGGTCATACGGTTAAAGATTTTGGTGCTTTGGCCAATATAAACACCCATTGAAATCACGGCACCTTCTTCAACAATAACGCCTTCAACGACTTCGCTTCGTGCGCCAATGAAACAGTTATCTTCAATAATGGTCGGGCCAGCTTGTAACGGTTCTAATACACCACCGATACCGACACCTCCTGATAAGTGAACATTTTTACCAATTTGAGCGCAAGAGCCGACAGTGGCCCATGTGTCGACCATTGTGCCAGAGTCAACATAAGCGCCAATATTGACGTATGAAGGCATTAATACTGTGCTTGGCGCAATATAAGAGCCACGACGTACAGCAGCAGGTGGTACAACACGGACACCTGCTTTATCAAAATCAGCTTCGCTGAAGCTAGCAAATTTTGGATCCACTTTATCGTAATAATTGGTTTCAGCACCAGGCATGATTTTATTGTCATTTAAGCGAAATGATAATAAAACGGCTTTCTTCAACCATTGGTTAACAACCCAGTCACCATTTTGCTTTTCAGCAACACGGGCTGAACCATTATCAAGCATGGTTAATGCGTCGTTGACAGCATTGCGAACAGTTGCATCAGCATTAGCTGGGGTAATGTCAGCACGACGCTCAAAAGCATCTTCGATGATCTGTTGAATATCACTCATGTGTTTTCTCCAAAAAGGGTATTTTAAAATTTATAAATGTTCGATTAAATGTCGAATGCGGTGAGCGGCTTCAACACATTCTTCTAATGATGCGACTAAAGCCATTCGAATACGGTTTTTGCCTGGGTTTCCATCAGCGGTATCTCTTGCTAAATATTGTCCGGGCAGAACAGTGACGTGTTGCTCATGGAAAAGTCGTTGTGCAAATAAGGCATCATCAATGGGTGTTTCAGCCCATAAATAAAAACTGGCTTCAGGCTGTGACACTGACATCACTGGCGATAAAATATCGAGCACGGCCGCAAATTTTTCTCGGTAATAGCTACGGTTATAAACGACGTGATCTTCATCCTGCCAAGCACGAATAGAGGCAGATTGTGTTGTCGGTGGCATAGCGCAACCATGATACGTGCGGTAGCGTAAAAACTGTTTTAGGATGTTGGCATCACCGGCAACAAAACCAGATCGTAAGCCGGGTGCATTTGAACGTTTTGACAAACTATGAAAGACAACGCAATGACTATAATCGGTGTAGCCCGCTGCATGAGCGGCTTGTAATAAACCGACCGGAGGCATCTCTTCATCAAAATAAATTTCTGAATAACACTCATCGGAAGCGATGATAAAATCATGCTGATGGGCTAACTCGATTAAGCGTACTAAAGTAGCTTCATCAATCACAGCCCCAGTCGGGTTACTTGGACTGCATAAATAGATTAACTGACAACGTTGCCATGTCGCTTCATCAACCTGATCGAAATCAGGAATGAAGTTGTTCTCAGCGGTACAGTTAAGAAAAATGGGCTCAGCGCCAGCCAAGATAGCAGCGCCTTCATAAATTTGATAAAAAGGATTAGGCATTAGCACAGCAGGTTGCTCAGCCGTTCTATCAATAACGGCTTGGGCAAAAGCAAATAAAGCTTCGCGCGTGCCATTGACGGGTAAAACTTGAGTCAATGCATCCATATGACCGTTTAAATGAAAACGTTGCGCCAACCAATTTGCAATGGTTTGTCTGAGTTTGACGTTACCAATGGTAGTAGGATAATGAGACAAACCATCCAAATGCTCTATCACAGCTTGTGTGATAAACCCCGGTGTGGCATGTTTTGGCTCACCGATCGATAAGGCAATATGACTGAGATGCTCAGGCGGCGTCGCCTTGGCTTTCAATGCTGCCAGTTTCTCAAATGGGTAGGGGTGTAATTGGCCTAAATCAGGATTCATGAAGGGGTCTGATAAAAAAGAAAGCTGATTATTATAACGGGTTATCAAACATTCGTGGTATAAGCTTAGCGCATGATGATTTCAAGACAATATGAGAATAAGCTCGCGGTCATAAGTTTATTGGTCTCGGCTGCGCTTTGGGGCGTGATTTGGTATCCATTACGACTGTTAGATGACGCTGGACTTCCAGGCATCTGGAGCTCGATGGCGATGTATTCTGCGGCAGCGATATTAGTGCTCCCCAGTTTATTTTCTTGGCCTTCAGTGAATCAAAAAGGATGGTTGCTAGGGTTAGCCTTAGCTGCGGGTGTGACCAATATTGCCTTTGTCATTGCTTTGGTCGAGGGAGAGGTCATGCGGGTGATGTTATTATTTTACTTGTCCCCAATTTGGACTGTCTTATTAGGTCGCTGGTGGTTGGGAGAAAAACTATCTCTTATGGCGATGGCTTATTTTATCTTGGCCATGATTGGCGCTGTTGTGATGTTATGGGACCCAGCCTTGTCGACACCTTGGCCTCAAGCATCAGCCGACTGGTTAGCCTTGTTAGCCGGCATGGCTTTCGCCACAAATAATGTAATTGGAAGAAAGCTCGCTAACGTTGAGATGAAAATGAAAACAGCGATGAGTTGGTGGGGGTGTGTTGTCGTTGCAACAACGGTAATCTTATTATTAGGCGAGCCAACTCCAGCCGTTGATGTCTCTATCTGGTTATGGGCATGTCTATTAGGTTGGTTAGGAATCGTTTTAATGACGGTTGCCATATTTTACGGTTTAGCTCGAATGCCCGTGTATCGATCTTCGGTCATTATGTTATTTGAATTGCTCGTCGCAGCCATTGCAGCTTGGTTATTAACGGACGAAGTCATGAGCATGCAAGAATGGGCGGGCGGTATATTAATATTAATGGCAGGTTATGGCGTAATTCGAACGCAAGTGTCAAAATAATGAATTCAGTTTTATGAGGAGAAATATGTGATTAAGTCAATTGCTCATGCGAGCTTTTTGGTTAGTGATGTGAAGGCATCATTGGTATTTTATTGTGATGTATTACAAATGACACTAAATACTACTAGACCTAATTTTGCCTTTGATGGGGCATGGATCGATATTGCGGATAGTGGCCAGCAAATCCATTTAATGCAATTACCCAACCCTGATTCGATGGAAGGAAGACCAGATCATGGTGGCCGTGATAAGCATATTGCTCTTGTGGTGGATGATATTGCCGCATTGGAACAACGACTGTTAGATGCCGGTGTAGCCTTTACAAAAAGTAAATCTGGCCGAGCCGCTTTTTTCTGCCGTGACCCAGATGGTAATGCTTTAGAGTTTGCTGAAGATTTTGCACCAAAACAGTGAGTGAAATGACACGATCAAAGACTTACAGACTTACTCACATTTTCTGTGGATAACTTTGTGTATAAGACAATAATTAGTCGGTAAGTCTTTCTTTTCTAAACAAGCAAATTAAATTGGTTAAAAAATAAGCAGAATGTAAAATCATTTAAATTCAATGGGTTAGATAATGTTTTATGATAATCAATAACTTAGAAGACATTGTTGTTACAACTCACTAACAATGTATGACAAACGTGAATAACTTTTCAATGACTTAGTGAATATTGCAGAATTGATGGTGTGTTGAGGCGTGAAAGTCAAGCTTTTTATCGGTGAATATTTTAATTTAGAAAAATGAAAAATTACCGATCATCTAGATAGTTCAAAACCAATGTTTCAACTAAGCTTTGTACACTTGTATCTTCTTCGATAGCACGAATTTTTAATCGTTTTAGCACATCATTTTCTAAGCGTAATGAGGTGTTCTTTTTTTTGTTGGCATCTATTTTTTTATTTTTATCGATATCCGCTTTTTTTGAGCGAGCTTTTTTGTTTTTCTTATTATTATCGGTTTGTTTTGGGCTCATAGATAACCGCTCTTAGTAAAAGTGAGAAAAGGTACGCTGACTGAATCAGCGTACCTGACAAACATTACAATGCTTTTTTTAGCTTTTTAATTTTTTTGCATTGTTTCGCTATCTTTGCTTTTCTCATTTTGATTTCTTTCTTGATAGATTTTTTATTAGCCATAATTTTTGTCTCCGTTATGAAAAAATGACGCCTTAGAATTATTGATGTAATGACGTCATTTTTTAAGTTTAAGATCAATAATCGAAGACTGTCAAATGAGCAAACTTAATGCGGAGTGGGTAATACGGTCGTTAGCCTGAAAAAGCACGCTCTATAAAACCATCATCGATTTGTTTGATATCGTCAGATGGCGCCTCACGTAAAGATTCTAAGTCAGTAAAGTTAAAGAGTGAGTTATCCGCGAGCTGGGAAGGGGAAACATTTTGTAGGCTTCGGAATATAATGTCCGAGCGACCAGGATATTGTTTATCCCATGTTTGTATCATGTCTTTGATAACTTGGCGTTGTAAATTTTCTTGTGAACCGCATAAGTTACAAGGAATGATAGGAAACTGTTGTTGTTCCGAATAGCGAGTAATGTCGGATTCACGACAATAGCTCAATGGCCGGATCACAATATTGGTTTTATCATCACTGAGTAGTTTGGGTGGCATGGCTTTGAGTTTGCCACCATAAAAAAGGTTTAAAAAGGCGGTTTCTATAATGTCATCACGGTGATGGCCGAGGGCTATTTTGGTAATATTATTTTGTCTTGCCCAACCATATAATGAGCCACGTCGTAAACGAGAACAGATACCGCAAGTCGTTTTTCCTTCTGGCACCACTTCTTGAACGATACTGTATGTATCTTTTTCAATAATATGGAAAGGAACACCTAGATTAGTAAGGTATTCAGGTAAAACATGTTCAGGAAAGCCCGGTTGCTTTTGGTCTAAATTAACCGCAATCAGTTCAAAGTGAATAGGGGCATGAGCTTGTAAATTCATCAAGATATCAAGCATGGTATAGCTGTCTTTACCACCTGATAAACAGACCATGACTTTGTCACCATCTTGAATCATATTGTAGTCAGCAATCGCCTGACCGACTTGTCTTCTGAGTCGTTTACGTAATTTATTAAATTCGAGTTTGTCTTGTGCGTGGGATGTGGCCATTTAAACGAGTCCTGCAAAAGGTTGTACAGTCACGATACTGTCTGCAGGCAAACCATCGCATTGTTCATCTAACAAGATAAAGCAGTTAGCCAAACTCATTGAACGTAAAATACCTGATCCTTGTCCGCCCGTTGTAGTGACATAGGTTTGTCCTGATGTATCGGTCGATATAATACCGCGTTGGTATTCGAAACGTCCCGCGCGCTTTTTAATGGGATCAACACATTTGACTTGGATTGTTAATGGGTGGTTATTGCTTTCTCCCATTAATTGTCTTAAGGCGGGAGTGACAAATTGATAAAAAGTCACCATGACAGAGACTGGATTGCCGGGCAATCCAAAGAATAATGCGTTATTGAGTTTACCAAAAGCAAGCGGTCTGCCTGGTCGCATGGCAATTTTCCAGAAATCGACATGGCCTAATTCGGTGAGCATTTCTTTGACATAATCCGCATCACCGACAGAGACGCCGCCAGAACTAATGACAACATCGGCTTGCTCTGACGCCGTGATTAAAGCTTGTCGTAACTGGTCTTTATCATCGGGCACAACACCCATATCGAGTAAATCAACATCAAGGCGCGTTAGCATGCCGTAAAGCGTATAACGATTGCTATCGTAAATTTGACCGAGTTCTAATGTATCGCCAATAGAGCGAAGTTCATCACCAGTAGAAAAGAAGGCGACACGGAGGCGACGAGTAACATTGACTTCTGCCACGCCAATAGAAGCCAATAAACCTAAATCTGACGCCCTAACGCGATGACCTGCAGGTAAGATTGTGTCACCCTGTTGAATATCTTCACCAGCATATCGAATATGATTGCCTTTATGATGATTCAAATGAAAGGTAATCATGTCAGCATCGACTTCTGCCTGTTCTTGCATCACAACCGTATCACAGCCATCAGGAATGACTGCGCCAGTCATAATACGGATACATTCGTTAGCCTTTACTGGTCCTGTGTATGGTCTGCCTGCATAAGCAATACCAGCTTGTTTGAGCGTTGTACTACCACCTGCCTTCAGGTCCGAATATCGTAATGCATATCCATCCATCGCTGAATTCGGGTGGGCGGGCACCTGCATAGGAGAAGTGATAGTGTCATGTAACACTCGGTTTAATGCATCACGAATAGGGCAGCGTTGCCATGCATTTAAAGGTTGGCACAGATCGGCAATACGCGTACGCGCTTGAGCAATACTAAGTTGATTGGGTTCTGTTGGGTCGGCGCAACTGGGTGCGGGAGTAAAGTCTGCCATAATATATAAGTCTTCTAATGGGCAATGTAATCGACAATAAAATCGGCAATAGTTTCAATTTGATTGATATCTAAAGCGGTAATATCTCGGCTCAGTGATAGTGTCTCATCCGATGCGATCGCAATAATATTGTCATCATCTGGGTAAAGGAACGGTTTCTTTTCACTGGGTCTGTGTAATTCTATTTTAGGGAAAGACTCATGTTTAAACCCTTCCACTAAAATCATATCGATAGTCGTGTGATCGATACGAGAAATGAGATCTGTCAACTGCGGTTCATCATCATCCTTCGTTTGCATTAAAGCCATCAAACGACTTGATGAAACTAATGTCTGTTGGGAACCTGCTTGTCTCATTTTATAGCTATCTTTGCCTGGAACATCGATATCAAACTTATGATGAGCATGTTTAATGACGGCAACATCGAGCCCACGTTGAATAAGTAACGGAATTAATTGCGTTAGCAAAGTGGTTTTGCCGGTACCACTAAAAGCGGAAAAACCGAGGACGGGCACAGGGCTAATGACGGCTTGATGGTATGAACTTAAATCATCAGGTTGATTAAAATTAATAAAACTATCGGCTTGATCGGAAAAATCGACTTTCACGTAATGATGACGTTTAAACCACAGGTCCATTTTTCTGTCACCTTGCGTGAGGTATTTGGCCAAATCTTCCGCAAGATAGCGCGCAACAAGACAAAATACCGGCTGAATGCGCTCACCATCGTAAGCGACAGCAATATCTGCTTGTTCTCTTAATAATGATTCCATTAACCGTTGGCGAAGGTTAGGAGAAATCTGAACAGAGTCACAAGGCACGACAAGCAGGTAATCACTATCACTGCTACGCATGGCACTTAATATGCCTGCTAGCGGGCCACAATAACCGGTCATATCATCCGCAAACACAGGGTATTGGTAGGATTGGTAAATTTCTTGGTGGCGATTGGCATTGATACATATTTGGTCAACTTGAGGAGCAAGCGATGCAAGAATATACTCAATTAAGGGTTTGCCACGGTAGGTTAATAGTCCTTTATCCTGCCCTCCCATACGTTGGCCTTGACCACCAGCTAAGATAACGCCGGTAATAGTGGGTGCAGATGAAATAGTCATGGGTTATAGTTAAGTTGTATGTTAGTAAAGTAAATAGTCAATCATTTGTAAGGAGAGTACATGTTTAAAGCATGGCTTGTTGGACTTATTATACTGCTAAATGCGTCCAATGGATTGGCCGATGTTTCTAGTATCGTTGTTGTAGGCTTATTTAACAACGTTGCGGTATTAGATATTAACAATAAACAGCATATTATCAGAGTGGGTAAAGCTGGGCCTGAGGGAGTCAAATTGATTAGCGCTAGCAGTAAATATGCGCTTATTGAACTCAATGGCGTAAGAGAAAAATATTTCTTGGCTTCGCATTCTGGTGGACCGATGAAAGGGCCTCCGGCACGAGCATCAGTCAGTATATGGCCTACAGATGGTTTATATATGACGCCTGGCGCAATTAATGGCTTCAGTGTTGATTTCTTGGTCGATACTGGGGCGTCTGCGGTAGCATTAAATGACGTCACGGCACAGCGCTTAGGTTTGGATTATCAACAAGGGGAGGTTGTCGGGGTCAAGACAGCATCTAAAGTGGAAACAGCCTATCGGGTAACACTCAACCAAGTGCAAGTCGGTGATATCGTGCTGTATAACGTTGAGGCCATCGTATTAGAAAATGATGAACCTCAAAAGGCGTTATTAGGTATGAGCTTTTTAAATCAATTAGAAATTATCCAATCCGATGAACGGATGGATCTGAAAAAACGATTTTAAGTGTGATAATAATATTCAACACCTAAGCCTATGTCGGGCCTAGGTGTTGAGGTAATTATTTAATCAAAGCCATGACTGATAAGAGCATAAGCCGAATGGTTATGAATTGATTCAAAGTTTTCAGATTCAATGATGTAAGCATTAATGCGCTTGTCTTCATTAAGACGCGCAGCAATGTCACGGACAATATCTTCAACAAACTTAGGATTGTCATAAGCACGTTCAGTGACATATTTCTCGTCAGGACGTTTCAACAAACCAAAGATTTCGCAAGACGCTTCTTCTTCAACGATATCAATTAAATCTTCAATCCACACAAAGCTATCGACACGTACTGTCAACGTGACATGAGAGCGTTGATTGTGTGCACCATAATCAGAAATATTCTTAGAGCATGGGCATAAGCTTGTTACTGGAACAATGACTTTGACAATAATACTGGTTTCATCACCTGTGATTTCACCAATAAATGTCGCTTGATAGTTCATCAAACTGCTGACTTTACTGATAGGCGCTTGCTTATTGACAAAATAAGGAAAGTCCATTTCGATATAGCCAGACTCAGCCTGTAGGCGCTCTGTCATTTCGCTCAACATATTGCGGAAAGACTTTACTGTGATTTCACGTTCATGTTGATTTAAAATCTCAACAAACCGTGACATATGTGTGCCTTTAAATTGATGCGGCAAATTCACATACATATTAAAGTTAGCAACAGTATGTTGTTCACCTGTACTACGGTCGCTGACTTTAATGGGATGTTGAATATCTTTTATCCCAACTTTATCAATGGCAATGTGACGCTTATCGGCGATGTTTTGTACATCTTCGATTTGGTTATCACAACAAGTTGAGTTTGTATCAGTTGTCATATTTATTCCTCGCTATATCGTACGCACGCACGTTCTGTTTCCCATAACGTCACGGCGGAGACGCGAGCCGTATCGATATTTAACGTGTTACTTAACTGTTGGTAAAAGTATTGGGCAATATTTTCTGCCGTAGGGTTCCGAACATCAAATGGTGGGATATCATTTAAATAACGGTGATCGAGTGTTTTGGCTAATGCACGAGTTGCTGTTTTAATGGCTTTAAAGTCCATTCCCATCTCGTGCTCGTTAAGCGCTGTTGCTGTCACTTCGACTTCAACTTTCCAATTATGGCCATGCATGCGACTACAATCACCAGGATAGTCACGTAGTGTATGTGCTGCAGCAAAGTCAGCTAAAATGGTTAAGGTATAAGTCGGATTTGTCATTGATATCTTGCAAGAAAGAGTTCTGTAACAGAGCATTATGCCGGAAAATATCGTCTCGCGGTATCAATAATCCCTTCTACGGATAAACCACAGTCTCGTAATTGTTGTGGATGTTGACCATGGTCAATGAACTGATCAGGTAAGCCCATCAACGAAATTGGCGTATCGATACCTTCTGATAATAAGTATTCAGCAACGGCACTACCTGCTCCGCCTAAGGTCGTATTTTCTTCAATTGTGATTAATAACTCATGACTTTGCGCAATTTGGGTGATTAAAGCGGTATCTAAAGGTTTGACGAAACGCATATTGATAATAGTTGCCTCTAATGTCTTAGCCGCTTCTTCAGCAATAGATACCATGCTACCAAAGGCAAGGATAGCGATTTTTTTACCTTGACGTTTTATCTCTGCTTTGCCTATTTCAATCGAGGAGAGTGATGGTGAAATCGTCACACCAGGTCCAGTGCCTCGTGGGTATCGAACGGCGCTCGGTCCAGAATGGTGATAGGCCGTTGTGAGCATTTGGCGACATTCGTTTTCATCAGCCGGTGCCATGACAATTAAGTTTGGAATACAACGTAAATAACTTAAATCAAAGCTTCCAGCATGGGTAGCACCATCGGCACCGACTAAACCTGCGCGATCAATGGCAAACATGACGGGCAAGTTTTGTAATGCAACATCATGGATGAGTTGATCATAAGCACGCTGTAAGAATGTGGAATAAATCGCGACAACGGGTTTTTTACCTTCAGTTGCTATGCCAGCAGCTAAAGTAACGGCATGTTGCTCTGCAATGCCTACATCAAAATAGCGATCAGGGTATTGTTCTGCAAAATCGCTTAAACCTGAGCCGTCACACATAGCAGGGGTAATGGCAATAAGATCGTTATCTGCTTCGGCCATATCACATAACCACTGGCCGAAAACCTGTGTATAACTTGGGCCTGATGGTTTGCTACCTGCAGGACTGACGCCATGATATTTATTCGGTTCAGACTCAGCAGGTTGATAACCTTTGCCTTTTTTCGTCACGATGTGAAGAAATTGGGGGCCTTTGCGCTCTCGCAAATTACTTAAGGTGGATAACAAGGTATCTAAATCGTGGCCATCAATAGGGCCAATATAATTAAACCCCATTTCTTCAAATAATGTGCCTGGAATCACCATGCCTTTGACATGTTCTTCAGCGCGACGGGCAAATTCCCAAGCTGGGGGTAATTTTTCTAAGACTTTTTTACTACCTTCACGAGCTGAGGTATAAAAATTGCCGGATAACATACGTGCCAGATAATTAGACATGCCGCCAACATTCTTAGAAATTGACATCTCATTATCATTTAAAATGACCAATAGGTTGGCATTCATATCACCAGCATGCGCTAAAGCTTCATAGGCTTGGCCTGCGGTGAGTGCGCCATCACCAATAATAGCGATGCTGTGGCGATCACTGTGTTGAGCTTGTGCTGCGATAGCCATGCCTAATGCTGCACTGATAGATGTACTTGAGTGACCTACACCAAAGGTATCATAGGGACTTTCACTGCGTTTAGGAAAACCAGATAGTCCACCTGCTTGTCGCATGGTCTGCATCTGATCACGGCGGCCGGTGATAATTTTATGAGCATAACTTTGATGGCCAACATCCCAGACAATACGGTCTTCTGGTGTATTGAAAATATAATGAATGGCTAAAGTTAACTCAACGACCCCTAAATTTGACGAAATATGTCCGCCTGTTTGTTGAACACTATCAACGATCAATGCACGGATATCAGTTGCCAATTGAGGCAACTCATTTTTATCTAAGCGACGTAAATCGTCAGGGCTATTGATTTGTGAAAGTAAAGTCGTCATAAGGTTTAGTATGGGCGTTAATGTTTTCGGTTAATGACAAATTGTGCCAAAGCCGACAATATGGTTGTATCGTATGGTATCGCATTTAAGGTGTCTAAAGCCTGTTGAATTAAATCGTGGGCTTTTTGTTGTGCGGCTTCTAACCCTAATAAGGCTGGATAAGTGGGTTTATTTAAGGCTAAATCCGCCCCTTGTGCTTTACCCAATGTTTGGGTGTCAGAAATGACATCTAGCACATCATCTTGAATTTGAAATGCCAGTCCAATCGTCAAGGCAAACTGGTTTAACTTGTCTAATAGCGTTGAGTCGATGGAGGGGGAGCAGATTCCACCTAAGGTAATGCTAGCTTGGATCAGGGCGGCTGTTTTTAGGCAGTGCATGGTTTCCAAGTCATTAATAGTTAGTTGTTTGCCTACAGAAGCAAGATCAATGGCTTGTCCGCCTGCCATGCCATAAGCACCACTTTTTTGGGCTAATACAGACACCATATTAATACGTTGTGTATCTGATAGTGGTGCTTCAGCTAACACAGAGAAAGCAAGGGTTTGTAGGGCATCACCGGTTAATAATGCGGTTGCTTCATCAAAGGCTTTATGACAAGTTGGTTTACCACGACGAAGATCATCATCGTCCATAGCTGGCATATCATCATGAACGAGAGAATAAGCATGAATCAGTTCAACAGCACTAGCAGCATGATCTAATTGTGCCATTGGCACATCAAAAGCTGCGCCCGTGGCGTAGACTAATAAGGCACGAAGTCGTTTACCGCCACCGAGCGTAGCATAACGCATAGCGTGACTTAATTGATTCGCTTGTTGTGGAGAGCTTTCTAAAGCAAGGTGCTGAGCAAGAACGGTTTCTATCCGATCTTGTTGCGTGCTAATCCAGTCGGATAAGATAAAATTATTCACGAATCGGTCGTATTGGTATCGAAGTCCACTAGATTAGTTTGTCCAGATTGTTGTAATAACATCTGCACTTTTTGTTCAGCTTGTTGTAGCGCTTCTTGGCAGTCGCGACTTAATAAAACGCCGCTTTCATAGAGCTTTAATGATTCTTCTAAGCTGATATCACCTTGCTCTAAGCGATCGACCAAGGATTCTAACTCAGTAATGGCAGCTTCATAATCTCTTTTTTTTCGTCTTGCCACGATACTTGACCCTAAACAAAATGTAATAACTTCATAGTATAAATTAAACAGGGGATCTTTGTCTGCTCGATTACAGAGTAAATAATGTTACGCTATGCTATTTCAATGACACGAAATATTGATTCTGTATGCAAAAAATTATCCGTGGTTTTCATAACCTACCGGCTTCACCAACGGGATGTGTAGCAACAATTGGCAATTTTGATGGCGTGCATTTGGGCCATCAAGCGGTATTAAATCAACTGGCATTAAAAGGGGATTTATTAGGTCTACCGGCAGTGGTGATTACTTTTGAACCGCAAGCCAATGAGTTTTTTGCTCCTGATAAAGCACCTGCGAGGTTGAGCCGCTTTCGTGAAAAAGTGGAAGCGTTAAGAAGTTATACGATTCAACAATTATGTGTTTTACGTTTTAATCATAAATTAGCCCAAATGTCAGCGCAGGATTTTATTACACAACTCTTAGTTGATGGCCTCAAAGTGCGTTATTTGGTCATTGGCGATGACTTTCGTTTTGGTAAAGGGCGGGAAGGCGATTTTGCTCTATTGCAACGTGCAGGCAAGCAATATGGTTTTCAAGTCGTCAATATGCATACTTTTGAAATAGAAGAAGACCGAGTTAGTAGCACCCGAATTAGAGATGCATTAGATGCGGGGAATATGATGCTAGCGCAAACCTTATTAGGCCACCCATATAAGATGAGTGGGCGGGTAGCCCATGGAGATAAGCGCGGTAGAACAATTGGTTTTCCTACGGCCAATATTCATTTACACCGATGTAAAGTGCCATTGACGGGAGTGTATGCAGTGCAATTATTTGGTGTCGATGGTGAACCCTATAATGGCGTGGCGAATGTGGGCGTAAGGCCAACCGTCGGTGGAACAGAAAAAGCTTTATTAGAAGTTCACTTGTTTGATTTCAATGCAGATATTTACGGAGAGTATGTGCAAGTACATTTTCTTGATAAAATTCGCGATGAAAGACGGTTTGATAACTTTGACGCTTTGCAAAGCCAAATTCAATTAGATTGCGAATCGGCCAAACATTTTTTTGCAAGAACAATGTAAATAACCCTACTTTTAATCAGTTCACTATTTAGACTATCTGGTCTAATATAAGCCTGCTTTCAGAAAAGCAATTTTTTATTTGAGGAGAACAATATGTTGAAAAAAATGATGTTAGTAATGAGCTTGATGGCGGCATTCATGATGAGTGCGACAGCAGTTAAAGCAGATCATGATATGACGGGTGCTTATTTAGAAATCACCTTAAAAATTGATGAAGCAAACCGTGGCGCAGCTGTAGGCGTTTATGAAAAATATAAAATGCCATTTTTGAAAAATGCGGTTGGTGCAAAATCTAAAGAATTATTAGTACGTGGTGATGATGTACAAGTTTTACATGGTTTCCAAAATACAGGTGATGCTGAAGCTTATTTAAACAGTGAATTATTCACCAAAGATGTTGTTGGTGAATTAGGTCCTTTATTAGCGGCTGATCCAGAAGTACGTATTTATATGGTTCACTAATATTTAAGTGAATAGTATGATGACAAAAAAGCTGGCCTAGGCCAGCTTTTTTATTGTCTGTAATATGAAGTGATTGAATAAGCAGACATAAAAAAAGCAAGTCACCTAATGAGTGACTTGCTTTCAATAACTTAAAACAGTTGAGCAGTTTATTTAGCTGAACGTTTTCTACGTAAAGCGGTAAACCCAGCTAAAGCAGGGGCAAATAACCAAATTGCCGCAGGAACAGGGACTTCTGACATCTCTTCGTAACTGACGACAAGTTTTTTGATTTTGAACTCGTCATTACTGCCGATAGCGCCAATACCGAAGAGGTTACCAGTCCATACTTGACCAAAAACATAGGTTTGTATTGAGCCATTATTCCCAAGGCCAACCGATGAGTAGAAGTTTGTAGCTGTTGGTGAGTTATTGTCAAAAAATGAAAATGAAAACTCATCGTTGTTACCAACATGGCTAAAAGTAACACTTTCCAAAGTGACTTCTTGAGCAAAATCAAATAGCACGGCTTCATCATTACCATTGCCATCTACCTGATGATCTTCGGCGCAGCTTCCGTTTTGTCTAAAGCTATTACAGACACCAAGCCCTTGGCTCCACTGTCCAAGCTGAGCTGTACCAGAGATTGGGTTACCTGAAGTGTTTTGTCTTGTTGCTGTAGCAGTTAATGAAAGTGCACCAGATGTAAAGACTTTTGAGGTGCCAACATAGCCGATGTTTTGGGCGAAATTAAAAGTAGCAGTTGTTGCCGCGAATGCTGAGCCTGTTGTAAAAGCTAACGTTAATGCTGCTGCTGTTAAAGTTTTTAAACGTATATGAAGATTCCTTATATTTTCTTAACAGAAAATCATGTTGTACACCCCAGCCATCTTTAAATTGACACTTACCTCTGTAAGTAGCAAATAAAAAAGACCTGTAGCTTTCCGACCTTGCCTCACGACAAGTTTGGCGTAAAAAACAGCCATCATGTATAAATGTGTGGTG
The DNA here is from genome assembly GCA_024685975.1 of Piscirickettsiaceae bacterium. Taxonomy (GTDB): domain Bacteria; phylum Pseudomonadota; class Gammaproteobacteria; order Nitrosococcales; family Methylophagaceae. The sequence goes on from JAIBDZ010000005.1 coordinate 19,539, forward strand.
GCCTAAATTTATTTCTAAAGTATGATATTTTATCCTTTAGACTACAGTGCTAACTTTGCAACGTATTCCCAGCTAACGGGTATGATTGTATCGAAGTCAAAAATTAATCTGTATTGTACTTTAGTACTAAAACAGATAATAAACGCTGAAAGTGACTTTTATCTGTTTTTAGGATGAAAACACGTGTTTTAACGTCGTTTAATTAATAAACAAGCCAGAGAGTTTGAGCCCGCGCATACGCCGACAGATAGGTTTGAAAATCGGAAAACCAACAAAAGCAAAAAAACTACCAAAAAACAAGCCAATCATCGGGAAGGTAATGATATTGGTGATAAAGCTATTAAATTTGTCTAAATGGATTAAACCAATCATGTCTAACAGTGCGGTGATGATAGCCCAAGCTAGTCCGCCGCAAAAACCACTTAAACCTGCCACCATGACCAGTGACATTAAGCTGAGTTGAACGGCACTATTGTTATGTGCTGACGGTGTTGGATCCATATTTTCTGCTGACATAATAACCTTTTAAACTAATATATTTGTCATTGTTGTCATCGGCGAAACTAGTGATGACAAGCACCGACAAGCTCCAAATGTATAGAGATTGACGTAGTAAATTCTAGCATAAATTGAAAGAAAAAATGTTAACTGTCACCACGTAAACGAAAGGTAACATGGTGATGTTGATCGATGATGTGGTATTGCTGTAACCAAGCTAAAGCGTCCTCGGCATCTTGTTCAAACCAAGCTTTTGCAGAGCCGAGGCGAAAACTATATCCCCAAGCATCCATATCTTTCAACATGCGGTTTTGGCCCATGTCGCTGATTAAATCGGCTAAGACAATTTGTAAGTAACATACGCCATTTTCTTCGGCATAATCGCCTTCAGCGTCAGTATCAAGTGCTTGTCGGCGAGCAGGGCTCATGCAAATATAATGGCAAGCTTCATGTAAGGCAGAATGAACCGGTGTATCATGACGCAAATACAATGTATCAGCGATTAAACCGGCTTCACGTTCGCCAAAAAAGCTACCGGGAATGTTGTGTTTATCTGGCACAGAAGCAATGGATAAGCGATAAGGAGCTAATACTCTAGCAATCGCGATCTGTATTTCTGCGCTACAATTTTTAACGGTCTGTTCTAAGTCAGACACGGCGACTGTCTCCAATCAAGTGATTGGTAATTAACCCGGTCAAGACTAAACCAAATAATGAGGGCATATAACTAACAGTACCGTTGACCGCTCTAGGTCGTCCTCGTCCAACGTCTTCTGGCGGAAGTGGCGGTAAATTTGTTTCGGTCGAATAGACGGTTTGAATGCCTCGTCCGACATGACGCTTTCGTAATTGATTTCGTAATTGTCTTGCTAGCTTACAGACAGAAGTATCCATCAAATCGCCTGTTTTGATTTGTGTTGGATCAAGTTTCCCCCCAGCACCCATACTGGAAAATATGGCGATATCTTGTTGCCAACATTGTTCAATCAGACTTGCTTTACTGCTCAAACTATCAATAGCATCAACGACCACATCAAAACCTGCTGCTGAATGAAACAGATTTGGAATACTATCTGGATCAATAAACTCACTGATAATGTTGACGCGACAATCGGGATTAATATCGGCAATTCGAGCAGCCATAACAGACGTTTTGAGTTGACCTATCGTTGATTGCAATGCGATCAGTTGACGGTTGATATTAGACGCTGACACAACATCATGATCGATTAAGGTCAATTGTCCCACGCCAAGTCGTGCTAAAGATTCGGCAACAAATGAGCCGACACCACCAATGCCTGCGATGACAACGTGACTTGCTTGGATCTTTTTGACCCCATCATCACCGATTAAAATGTGGCTACGTTCAAACAAAGACATGCCGACTTTACTCTAGATAAAAGGTATATTTTAACGTATTCATCATGATGAAAAACGATAACTTATAAGGAGAATAGGCGGGTGACGTTTAGGCTGGTTTGTTCAGCTATATCAGCGCTACTTTCAGGGCGAAGTGTTGATAACAATTGATGCAATATCGCGATAGACTCTGGGCTGTTACGTTGACCTTGTTGGCCATGTAATGGCATATCTGGCGCATCGGTTTCTAATGCAATAGAACTCAGGGGGAGCGCAGTAAAAAGTTGCCGCAGCCTAACAGCATTAGGATAGGTGATCACGCCACCGACACCAAGCAAAAATCCCGCATCAATATAACGTTGTGCTTGTTGTTGGCTACCAGAAAAGGCATGAACAATTCCTCCTGGTAATGAATATTGTTTGAGTAATTCAATGACAACATCGTGGGCCTTCCTCACATGAAGAATCACGGGTAAGTTCAAGGTTTGCGCGAGTGAGAGTTGTGCGGTAAATAAGGCAATTTGTTGTGTTTTATCATGATCTGGCACAAAAAAGTCTAAGCCAATCTCACCAATCGCAACAATATCATGTGCAGTGGCTAATGTTTGTAATGTCATGATGTCAGCTTGTTGATGAGATGACATAAACATGGGATGCATGCCCAATGCCGGCCATAAATGGGGTGATGGGGCACAGAGCTTGAGTAAAGATAACCATGTTGAAGCCATGACACCAGGGATGACGATATGATTAATGTTAGACTGTAAGCAGCGTTCGATAACGGCTTGTCGGTCACTATCAAATGTTGCAAAGTCGAGGTGACAATGACTATCGATAAGCATGGTTAATCGAGTCGTATACTACGCGCTTCGCCTTCCCCTCTAGGGTCGCTAGCAAAGTCTAATTGCGCGTTATGTTTTTGCTGAATAATCACTTGCATATTGCCATATTGCCGATTGAGCATTTTGAGTTCATGACCATAATCTAGCAACTCTTGTTGCCATTGTTGATCAAAACCTTGAGATTCTAATTGCACGACATCAGGCAAATATTGATGATGAAAACGAGGTGCTGAGACAATCTCTTCGGCTGATTTTCCTTCGACAAAATCTAAAATGCCTAATAACACCATGGTAATAATACGACTGCCCCCAGGGGTTCCGATGACCATGACTTCCTGTTCATTTTCGATAAAAGTTGGACTCATGCTGGATAGTGGCCGTTTGAAAGGTGCGATAGCATTCGCTTCATTGCCCGTTAAGCCATAACCATTAGCCGCACCGATTTGAGCAGAAAAGTCATCCATTTCATCATTTAACAAGACGCCAGTTTGACCAGCCACAAAGCCAGAGCCAAAGGGGTAATTAATGCTCAATGTTGCAGCAACACGGTTGCCATATTGATCGATGATAGAAAAATGCGTGGTGTCTTCACCCTTTGGAGCGATGGTTGTGATGTTTTGACTCTGGCTTGCTTTAGTAGGATTAATGTCAGCAGCAAGTTGCTCGCCATATTTCGGTGATGTTAAGTACGGTGGAATACTGACAAAATCAGGATCGCCCATCCATTGGCTGCGATCATAATAAGCCCGTCGCATGGCTTCTATGATGAAGTGGCGTCGTTGTTGTTCTGAGGCATGGTCAAAAGGGAGCGCACTTAACTGGTTGATTATGCTGGCTAATACGATTCCACCACTGGAAGGTGGCGCAGCAGAATAAATGGCATAGTTTTGATAAGAGCTGACAATAGGATCGCGTTCAACGACGCGGTAATTGGCTAAGTCTTCTGCTTGCCAAATCCCACCTGCAGCTTGAACAGAAGCAATTAACTCATCTGCTATCTCACCTTGATAAAACCCTGCTTTTCCTTGTTCGGCAAGTAACGTTAATGTCTTGGCTAAATCAGGTTGTTTTAAGAGGTAACCGAGCTCAGGAACTTGGTTATTTTGTAAAAAAATGGCGGCAGCATCCGGTGATGATTGCAATGTAGACAGACGAAATTGGGCGAGTTGTTGATAGTACGTTGAGATCGGAAAGCCTTGTTGTGCATACCGAATAGCCGGTGCCAAAGCGTGTTGCAGCGGTAATTGCCCATAATGTTGGCTGAGATAATCTAAAGCGGCAGGCATACCTGGAATTGCAGCTGATAAAGGGCCATCGAGTGAACGACTAGGGACAGCTTGTCCTTGCTCATCTAAATACATATCTTTATGCGCTAAGGCAGGCGCGACTTCACGGCCGTCAATCATGACGGTTTTATTGTCAACGGCACGATGCAATAACCAAAAGCCACCACCACCGAGCCCAGAACCAGCAGGTTCGACAACGGCTAATGCTGCGCTGACGGCAATGGCAGCGTCGAAGGCATTGCCACCTTGAGCAAGAACAGCAAGCCCAGCCTCAGTGGCAAGAGGGTGAGCTGATGCAACGGCTGCTTGTTGTGAAGAAGGCGTGACATGTGAACAAGCACTGAGACAATAAATGACAACAAGTAAAATCCAGCGCGGTGTGAGTGACATATTTTATGCCGTTTCTTTGAGTGATTTATCGCGTTGCTGCTGTGATAACTGATGTTTCTTGGCACGGTTTGCTTCAATAAATTGAGCCGCATCACTACCAATATGGACTTCACCACGTTGCTGTGCCAATTGAATTTGTCTTTCACGTTCGGCATAACGGGCTTTTTGTTGTGCCGTCGTTTTGTCAAAGCAATGAGGGCAGCTCACACCATGTTGATAATGGGATGATTGTTTATCTTCTTCAGTAATCGGCATTCTGCAAGCATTACATTGGTCGTAATGGCCTTTTTCTAAAGAATGATTGACGGTAACACGTTCATCAAATACAAAACACTCCCCTTGCCACAACGAGTCTTCTGCCGGTACTTCTTCCAAATATTTTAGAATGCCACCTTCTAAATGATACACATCATCAAAACCTTGCTCTTTGAGGTAGGCTGTTGATTTTTCACAACGAATTCCGCCGGTACAGAACATGGCGACTTTAGTTTGTTTTTCTGGATCGAGGTTCTTTTTAACGTATTCTGGAAATTCTCTAAAACTGTCTGTTTTAGGATTGACGGCATCTTTAAACGTACCGACCTGATATTCGTAATCATTACGGGTATCGATTAAAACCACATCAGGATCACTGATTAGGGCATTCCAGTCTTTTGGTTTGACGTAGGTACCTACAACGCGTTTAGGATCAATGCCTTCGACGCCCATGGTGACAATTTCTTTTTTTAATTTAACGCGACTGCGTAAAAAAGGCGGAGTATCCGTAAAAGATTCTTTATAGCTGAGCCCAGATAAGCGAGGATCAGCTTGAATGTGGTTCAAGACTTCATCAATACCCGCTCGGCTACCAGCAATAGTACCGTTAATACCTTCACGAGCTAACAATAGCGTACCCCGCACGCCATTATCTAACATGCGAGTTAGTAAGGGTTGTTGTAATTCAGAGAAGTCTTCTAGTGTGACAAATTTGTATAAAGCACAGACTACAATGTCAGACATGATGATGTTACCAGCACAATAATAAAAGCCCTTATTTTACTGTGTTTTTTCACTTTTGTCTTTTGGACGATGGTTTTCTGAGATTAACCCCAATGTCTCACTGGGCCAGTATCAACATGGATAAAGCCTGATTTAGGGTAATATCCAACCCCACCGACTTGTAATGCTAAAGCCGCTTTATTGAGTTGTTTGAGATCACGACCAGGTAAAGCAATATCAACGGCTTTTGCTTGCATGTGAAAACTTTTTTTAGCGACGCCACTGCTTTGTTGTCGTAGTTTGGCATTCGTCATTGGAGAGCGATAGCCTGAGATGATATTGAAATCTTGCTTGCCATCAACTTGTTCATGTAAGAGTGTGAGTAAATTGATCAGCCGAATATCCATATCGACCACTTCATCTGTTCGATGGTCACGTAGAATATGATTTAAAGTGGCAAGTTCGCTAGCTTGATATTGTCCTTCTGCCCAATATGTTGCTTTAACGCGCTCGCCGGTATGTAAATTATGCAAGGATAAAATGCGATCAGCTGGTTTTGAAGCAGCAAAACTAGCGGGTAAAGCCAGTGCAGTACTTAAACCTAAACTTGCTTGTAAAAAACGGCGACGATTGAGCGAAGAGCGGGTAGGAGAATCTATGTTAACTTGTTCAGAATAAGGCATAGCGTAACCTAGGTTGATGGCGGCAATGAATAAGCATATCAAAGCGTCAAAGTATAAATAAAATCATTAACTTAATACAAGTTTTTTACCATTCTTTGATCACGATGATAGACATCTGGTAGAAATAATATGCCATTATCATCAACAGAAACCGTGAAGTAGACGACAAATATAGCGAGTTTCTTTTGCAGAACCAGTCCTTGGTTTTCTTCACTATCAATACGTTCAGTCACGCTACCGTATGCGGGATGCTCTTCTAAACTAAAATTTGCTAGTTGAACTGGGTCGGCAACACGAATGCAACCAGAACTATAAGCCCGATTAGGATCGTTAAATAAAGATTTACTGGGTGAGTCGTGTAAATAAATTTGCCAAGGGTTATCAAATAAGAATTTGATCTGACCGAGTGCGTTTCTTCTACCGGGATCTTGGCGTAAGAGATAAGGGAAAGGACGATGCGCTGAATAATCTTCCCAATCAATAAACATAGGGTCAAGCTCAGACTTTTCTCCATTATTGACTTCAAAGACACGGATCGCATTCAATAAGAAATAATTCGGATCATGTTGTTGTTTAGGCACGAGGTCTAAACGCGCTAATTTATTCGGTACATACCAATAGGGGTTAAAGACCATTCGCGCCATTTCAGCGTAAAAACTGGGTGTTTGTCGGTTGGGTTTACCGATAACCACATTCATTGATAAGGATTCTCTTTCTTCTTCAAACGCTTGCAGACGATATTGTGGCAAGTTTATCCAAATAAAACGGTCATCCAGTTGTCGAGGTAACCAACGATATCGTTCAAGATTAATCCGTAATTGCGCGATTTTATCGTCGACAGAGATATTTAACGCTCGAATCGTCTTGGCCCCAATGACACCATCAATGGTTAATTGATGACGATGTTGAAAGCGGCGAATGGCTTGTGCCATTAACGGATCATAATGAGTGGATGGGATAGCATGGGTTAATGCGAAAAAAGGATCTTCAATGGCAAGGCGTTGTTGAATGTACGCAATATGAGGATGAACATCACCAACGTGTAGTGTCGGGGTGGGTGGAATATTATCCCAGCCGCCTTGTTTGGCATAGTGTTGATAGCGTTGTAATGCGAGCTGTAATTGCCGATAAGTATCATGTGTCGGAGCAATATTATTGAGTTGTTCATTAAAATTTCCTGATACCAACGCATCTCGTAATAAAGCATCAGGATCGATAATATCTTGTTCAATATGCCAATCAGGATCGACTATATCGATAGACCAACGACCGATCCGTAAGTCATGCACAAGTTCACGTAACCCTTGATTTAATAAGGTATTAAAGCGTTGTTGTGAAGGTAGATGTTGCGGATCTAATGCACTTAATTGTTCATAATGGTAATCATGCGGGTCTAAACCGTGGTCAGCGGCCTGAGCAATAAAAGATAAGGCGGTTTCTCTTAAGACCTCGTCACTTTCGCTTGCAAACCAGTCATGAAAAAAGGGCGTTGTTGTTGACGATAAGTTATCTTGTGCCAAGGTGAATTGAGCCGAAAAGAGGCAATAGAACATCAACAGCAGTCTGAAGCTGGCTGATAATGAACAATGACCCAAAGCGTGCATCACAACAATAACTATCCTTGATTAACGTCTTGACCATTATGCCAGAGTCGATGAGATAAATATGTGTCCTTTTTCTGATAAAACGTGAAGAGATAGAACAAGATGTAATGTGTTTAAGGTAAAACCGTTGTCATTGTTGACCAATCTAACTCCGGGTGAATCAGCTGAGCTAATTGAATCAGTAATAAACCAATTCTCGGCCCAGGTATCGTTGCATAATCCGCCTCAATCAAATGTACACGCTGAGTTTGTACAGCCTTAAGACCATAGAGCTGTTGCCATTGTTGTTGTATTTGTGCCAAATCAGCGGCGTGATCGTTGGCTTCGGGGAAAATATCAATAATGATATCGGGATTTAAGGCTAATAATCCCTCAAGAGACAATTGCGGCACCACAGGTGTGTCATGTTGAAAAGCATTACGCGCGCCGGCAATCAATAACAAATCATGATAAAAATCATGCCGCCCAGCAATGAAGATGGAGCTGAGCTCTGTGTCTGGGTGGGATAAACTAATGACAACACGAGGAGCTAGGGCTGACTTTACTTGTTGTTGTACATAATGAATTTGGCTTGATAGTGTCGATAATAGTTGAGCTGCAGCCGCATGATGTCCTGTTGCATGAGCAATTGATTGGATACTCTTTTTGATGTCATGCAAGCGACGGTTTGCAACGGTCAACGTCGTGATATTGACGGCGGCTAATCGTTGAGCGATGTGATATTGGGAGGGTAACAAAATCACTAAATCAGGTTGCAAGCTGATAATACGCTCAAGATTCGGTTGAGATAAGCCGCCGACTTTAGGCAGTTGTGTTGCAGCAAGGGGGTAATCACAATAATCACTAACCGCAATCACACTTTCTCCAGCACCCAAAGCAAATAGAATTTCGGTGCTATGGGGAGATAAACTAATGATGCGAGTAGGCGTATTCGCTTTTGGCCAGAGCGTTGTTGCGCTAATTGTATAAGGCAATGCCATCATAAAAAATAAGAGGCATAAAAGCCATTGCCGAGGCATAACGTCGCTCCTGACGATGAAAAGCAGTATTATAAGCTGAATACTATTTTACTTATGACCTAAAGCCTATTTATGACTTCATCACCAGTAATCACACACCATGACCTTGCACAAGCTGAATGTTTATATGATTTAGCGGATATTGAACAGGCTATTGATGCTATGGCACAGCAACTCAATGACGTATACCACAGCAATACACCGATATTACTCTGTGTCATGAATGGCGCATTAGTGACAATGGGGCAACTGTTACCGAAGCTGAATTTTGCTTTAGAAGTGGATTATATTCATGCTAGTCGCTATGGTGACGAGACCGTTGGCGGCAAAATAAAATGGTGGCATCAACCAGAAACTGATCTGAAAAATCGCGATATTATTTTAATAGAAGATATCGTTGACCGCGGTGATACGCTATCAGCGTTACGTGATTATTGTCTGCAACAACAAGCCAAATCAGTGAGTTGCGCGACCTTAGTGAATAAAAGCAATGTTGATAAAGTTTGTACCCCCGCTGAGTTTGTTGGATTAGACATTCCAAATAAATTTGTGTTTGGTTTTGGTATGGATTATCAAGGCCTTGGCCGTAACTTACCTGGGATTTATGCTTTATGACTCAGCTCGCGATCATCGGCGGAACGGCAGTCTCAGATTTGCCAGAATGGCCAACGATTGCAAGGCATCAGGTGACAACGCCATTTGGGCAACCTTCTGCCGATATTATTGAAAAAACAACAACGGCAGGGTCAGTATTTTTTCTGGCCCGACATGGAAACAAACATACCATCGCACCGCATCAGATTAACTATCGAGCAAATCTTTGGGCGTTACAATCATTAGGCATTAATAAGGTCATTGCGATTGCGGCAGTTGGCGGGATTGCACAAGGGTTAGAGCCAGGTTCATTAGTTTGTCCTGATCAGTTAATCGATTATAGTTCGGGCCGAGAGCAGACGTTTTTTGAATCAAACTTTTCAGCTCAATGCCATATCGATTTTACCTATCCCTATAATGAAACGTTAAGACAACAATTATTACTAGGGAATGAAGCCATCGTTGATGGTGGGGTTTATGGAGTGACACAAGGACCGCGTCTTGAAACGGCAGCGGAAATAAAACGCTTAGCCCAAGATGGTTGTACGATTGTGGGCATGACAGGGATGCCTGAAGCTGCTTTAGCCAGAGAGCTAGAAATGGATTATGCCTGTTTAGCGTTAGTGGTGAACTGGGCGGCAGGTCTATCTGGTGAGTTGATAGAGATGGCTGAAATAGAGCAAGTATTGCTGTCAGGTAATGACATAATAAAACGCCATTTAAACGATGTTATCGAACGTATTTTAACGCTTAAAGAGGCGTAATCTTTAATAACGCGCCCATTTTAGGGTGATCAAAATAATGGGTCTTTTTACTGCGAATACGTTGTGCTTGTTGCAAATAAGGCTGGCCTTCTAAGGACAGTTGTTGCAGCTGAATATCTAATGTGGCGTATAAATAAGTGCCTTTATGCAAACGCACTCGACCATTGATGAATTGATTACTTATATTGACAGATTGTGCATTCGATTTTGTTTGAATTGGTTGCTGCCAAGCTTGATGGGATAATACGCGATAAGCTCCAGCATTTTTTAAGCGAGTCGCTTCACCATTAAGGCTACTGACAGAAGCTGGTCGCATTGCATCGTTGCTACTATTAGGTGTCAATGAAGCTGGAGGTACAATACGTTCCGGTGCAACTTCATCACTGACAGCATGTAGTTGTTCAAAAACGACTATTTCAACGTGATACCACTGAGCGGCATAGGCCATAGGACTCTGTGCGAATAAAAGCCAAAATAAGGCCAAAAGGTAGCCAATAGGAATAGTGCGATTTGAATGAAATAAGATCATAGTGATTATTGTGCTATTACCAGTCAGAAATGTCCAAGGCTAAATCATAAAAACGTCTTAAATTACTGTTATGATACCGTCAGGATTAAATAGATTAAACAGGTGAAATTATGTTGGGATTATCAGAGTTTGCCATAGCGATTTTGTTTTTCGTTATTGTTGCTATTTATTTAGGCGTTAAATCGGTACAACAAGGAAGAGAATATACCGTCGAACGGTTTGGCCGTTACACTCGAACCTTGCGTCCTGGATTACGATTTATTGTGCCGGTGGTCGATGCGATTGGCGCCAAAATCAATATGATGGAACAGGTCTTGGACGTGCAATCCCAAGAAATTATTACCAAAGATAATGCCATGGTAAGAGTCGATGGCGTGGTCTTCTTTCAAGTGGTTGAAGCGGCGAAAGCAGCTTATGAAGTGAATAATCTCAATAATGCGATTTTGAACCTCACCATGACTAATATCCGGACTGTCATGGGGTCGATGGATTTAGATGAATTATTATCTAAACGGGATGAGATTAACGCCAGATTGCTCAATGTCGTAGATGAGGCGACAACCCCATGGGGCGTCAAAGTCACCCGAATTGAAATTAAAGATATTGCACCGCCTGCAGATTTAGTTGAAGCCATGGGGCGTCAAATGAAAGCCGAGCGGGAAAAAAGGGCTTCGATCTTAGAAGCAGAAGGGGAAAGACAATCTGAAATTCTAAGAGCCGATGGTGAAAAACAAGCGGCAGTGCTGGAAGCTGAAGGTCGAAAAGAAGCAGCCTATCGTGATGCAGAAGCGCGAGAAAGATTAGCTGAGGCAGAAGGTAAAGCGACCACGATGGTGTCAGAAGCTATCGCAACGGGTAACATTCAAGCCATTAACTATTTTGTCGCTCAAAAATATGTCGAAGCATTGAAAGACATGGCATCAGCTGACAATCATAAAGTGATCTTTATGCCATTAGAAGCCAGTCAATTAATGGGGTCATTAGGTGGCATTGCCGAATTAGCCAAAGACGCCTTTAAAGACAAGGATGTATAACATGCCGTTGGTATTAGATTATTGGCATTGGTTAATCCTTGGTTTGATTTTAATCACCATTGAAATGCTAGTGCCATCATTTTTTGCGTTGTTGATTGGCCTTGCCGCCATAGTGACAGGGGGAATGGTGTATTTCTATCCGGCATTATCATGGGAATACCAAACAATTATTTTTGCGGCTCTATCAATCATTAATGTCGTTGCTTGGCAACGATTTTATTTGCGTAACCCGATAGCAACCGATGATCCCTTATTGAATCGGCGCGGTGAGCAATATATTGGCAGGGTGATTACGTTACAAGCGCCTATCGAAGATGGCCACGGTAAAATTCGCATTGATGATTCGACATGGAAAGTGTCAGGGAAAGATTGTCCGGCTGGCACAAAAGTGAAAATTATTGACTTACATAATGTCATTTTTGATGTCGAGGTCGTTGACGATTGAACTGAATATGACGGCTTTTTTTAATACAGGGTTAACACAGCAACAGTTTCTGGAGCAATATTGGCAAAAACGTCCTTTGTTAATTAAAGGGGCATTCACTGATGCTGAGGCGATGCTGTCGCCCAATGATTTAGCCGGTCTTGCTTGTGAGTCAGATATTGAATCTCGCTTAATTATGGAGCAAGCAGACCAATGGTCGGTACGCCATGGACCATTCACAGACGATGATTTTGCTGATCTACCGCAAAGTCATTGGACGCTGTTAGTCCAAGATGTGGATAAACATCTTCCTGATATTCAATCAGTATTCATGCCTTTTACGTTTATTCCAAACTGGCGCCGTGATGATGTGATGATAAGTTATGCGACTGATGGCGGATCAGTTGGGCCGCATACGGATAGTTATGATGTCTTTTTGATGCAGGCACAAGGGACACGTCGCTGGCAAATAACAGATGATGCATTGCATGCTCCGAAGTTAATGCCCAATGAAGACTTACAAATTTTAGCGGACTTTTCGTCTCAGCAAGAGTGGGTTTTGGGGCCAGGTGATATTTTATACCTGCCACCTCATTTTGGGCATCACGGCGTCGCTGTAGGGGAGTGTATGACGTTCTCAATTGGTTTTAGAGCGCCAAAACAACATGATATGTTGGATGCCATCATGGCCTCAATGAGCGAAAAAAGCCTAGGACAACAACATTATCATGATGCCGAATTATCAATAAATGATAATGAATACGAAATTGATTCACAGGCTATTAACCGGTTTAAACAACAACTCCATGAAGCCATAGAAAGTGCAGATCCCATCATTATTGAAGCGATGGGAAAATTAGTGACTGACACTAAGCCGACATTAGAACAGAACGCTTTTGACTTTATCGATGCGCCTGTGACGATTGATGATATCAACACACGATTTGAGCAAAATCAATGTTTACATCGAAACCCTTATTATCGTTTGGCTTGGGCTGTAGATGAGCAAGAAATCTGCTTTTTTATGGCGGGGGAATGTTATCGTTTTCATGCTAACGATCGTGATGTTCTGATGTTATTAGTCGATAAATCGGTTATACAACATCAAGATTGGCTGCAATTGAATGCGGTTAAAGACATTGCAGATATTGTGTGTGAGCTACTGAATGAGGGTGCTTGGTATTGGCAGTGATATTAAGGTGATGATGAACGAATTTGATGAATGAATGAGTCATTTATCTTCAGTATTTTATTTTTACCTTTAAATAGTAAGGTGACGGACTGATGATCGATCTTGATGACTTTAGCGCCATTGATTTTATCCCCAATTTTGACCCTTTTACCATTGATCATGGCAATCTTTTGATAGGGCGAAATTAAAGTCGTATCCAAGCGCCATTCAACGATAGATTGTGGCGAGACTAAAGGACTGTCTTGTTCAATAATGGGGGCGTGATAGCCGGGCGGCCGAGTCGGATCTAATAAGGTTTTTGCTTGCGTTGTTAACGGTACAAGCAATAGTAAAATAATCAACCGAGTTACCATTATAAGCCTATCCAGTGTTTATCTGTACTGACAGTCAGTACACGTAAGGTGATTTCGGCAGTTGGATATTGAACCACTTGATAATGTAAGGTGTTCCAGAATAATTCCCATCCGGTTTCTTCAATAGCGATTAAGTAATCGTAAAGTTGTTGATAGTTACCACTTAACTTAATTGTCACAGCGTGTTCATAGAGCAGCGTTTGATTTTGGCTATCGGTTTGTTTGTTGTCCACGGTTAAAGTGATATCTTTCACGGGTTCATTATTGATGGAGATAACCTTTAAACCATCCGTTTTAGATAATAAATTACGCAATAAATCGGTGATTTGTGTGGGCGGGACTAAACGGTTGAGTTTATTTTCGATTTGGATCTGTTTGGCTTGTAATGTCAATTCAGCTTGCTCAATAGCATTTTTATCCGCGATGTAACGTTGTTTCGCTTGGTTTAAAGCGGTTTCACTATCAAGTAATTGGTCGTCTAATGTGATTAAGTCATCAGCAATATTATCTCGTTCTAGGCTGATGGTATGAATTTGGGATTGGCGATGGCTTAATATAAATGTGTCACATAAAAAGAAGATAACGGTCAGCAATACAATTTGAACTAAGATACGCTCACGTAATGTTAAACCATGCAAATAAGCGGTAGCTTGTTTGAATAAGTCCGTCATGGCTGCGACTCATCTTGTGTATGCAGTTCAAACTCATATGTTTCGGTATTGTTGGGGTTTGACATCTGGAATACCGAAAACTGTTGTCCTTTAAAAACAGGTGATTGCGCCAGACTATCAATATATTCTGGAATTAATGCTGTGCTGTGACTCATCCCTTGGATTGTCATTGATTTCCCACCATGACGCAACGAGAAATTATTGAGCCAAACCTGTTTAATATGGCGTTCGCTTAAACTTTCTAATGTCGCCGAGAAGCCACTTTGCGGCGTCAAATTATCATTGGCTAAATGGTCAAAAATGGCTTTTTGTTGGGTAAGTTGCTGTTGCAGGCCTGATAGTTTAGCTTGCATGAGCGGTTGTTCACCATACTGCAAAATATCCTGCTTTAAAGTATTAATATGTTGTTGTTTGTCATTGAGTTGTTGTTGTTCTTGTGCGAGGAGGTTTCGTTGTTCATTTAGCTCATGGGCTGATGAAAAGTGATACAACAAAACCAGCGCAGTAAAAATGACGGTGACCAATAACATTTGACGGGCATTATAAATAATGACTTCAGGTTTAAACTCATCTTGATAAAAGTTAACTTGTTGCATTATGAGGGGCCTGCCCTTAATGCACCACCAACAGCCATTAGGCAACTGTCCGTCATATCGGCACTATGAAGAGTGAGTTCAAGGTCAAGTTGATCAACCTGTTTTGGCGTAATGATCTGGCATTCAATACCAAGCCGTTGCTCAATCATATTCTCTAATTGAGGTATCGCACGTGAGTTTGAAATAATAAATAAAGTAGTGACCGGGGATTGGCGAGCATAACTTTCATAATAATCAAAAGTACGTTGTAATTCGATGGCCAAATTATCAACTACCGATTGGCTCATGAGGTTATCTGGATCGATGGTACTGAGTGTGTCGGTACCAATTGCCGTAGCACGGTTAATATAAATATCGCCGTGTTTAAAGACGCTTATTTTGGCACTGTTATCCCATAAGTTTAATAAGCCAACACTAATATCTGGCGTCATGGTTTTTACTTTAGCAACCAGATTTCTTGCCGCTTGTGCAGCAATATCAATCGAGGCTATCTGACAATGACTTTGATGGAGTAAATCAACCCGTTGTTGAATTAATGATTTACGCGTGGTGACAACTTGAACATGAGTATCGCTGGTGGGTAATGTGAGGAAGTCTAAGGATAAATCATCAACATCGTAATCAATGAGGTCTTTTACTTGCCAGCGTAATGCTGAGGCTAAGTCAGACGCATCTACGTTGGGTTTTTCAACTTGAAAAAATTGGTATTCGTCTGGGTTTAAAACAAAGTGGCAGGAGAGGCTATTGAGTTGATGCGTTTTAGAGAGTTCAGAAAGAACGTGTTCTGAATCAGTGCTATCACAAGGATAAAAATGGGCATGGTCAAGTCGAACTGTTGTCGTTGAGTGATCAGCGATAGCCAAAGCAATGCCGCGAGAGCTTAATATAATGCCTGCAGCTTTATTACTTTGGCTGAGATTCGCTTTAAACGGTAGTACCACAAATAACCCTTGGTTAGCCTGCCGTTTAGACTTGAGCTTTAATCGATATAGTTACCGAGCACGGTAGGTAATTCGACCTTTACTTAAATCATACGGCGTGAGCTGAACGGTGACGGTATCACCAGTCAGTATCCGAATATAATTTTTTCTCATCTTACCAGAGATATGTGCTGTAACAACGTGACCGTTTTCAAGTTCTACACGAAAAGTTGTGTTAGGCATAGTATCAATGACGGTGCCTTCAAACTCGATATGTTCTTCTTTTGCCATATATAATTTAACTATCTTACTGAGATTAAACGACTAGTGTGCCGTAAAACAACTTATTATACAAGAGTTTATTCGATATCTAAACGTTTCCATTCTTGATCGATAAAGCCTTCCAAGCCTGAAAAATTTTGTTTATAGGCCATTTTTTGACAATCAGCAATCCAGTAACCCAAGTAAAGATAAGGTAAATCAAATGACTTAGCCATTTCTATTTGTTGCAAAATGGCATAAGTGCCTAAGCTTTGTTTCTCAAAATCTGGGTCAAAGAAAGTGTAAAAAGCAGATAAAGCATGATCAACTTGATCGGTCACTGCTACGCCAACCAAGCGCCCGCGCTGGCGAAATTCAACAAAAAGTGTGTCACTCCAATAGCACAGTAAGAAATGGCGATAACTATCGCTACTCGGATTATCCATGCCTGCGCCGGCATGTCTTGCATTGAGATAGCGCGAGTACAAGGCGAAGTGGTCATGCTGAAAAATAGCTGGTTGGAGGTGTCGGGTAATGCCTTCGTTACGCTTTAAACAACGTCGTTGAGAACGGTTTGGCTTGAATTGATTCACGTTAATACGAACGGGAATGCACGCCTGACATTCAGGGCAGTGTGGACGATAACTACTATTACCACTTCGCCTAAATCCCATTTTTATTAATTGACTATAAAGCTCATTCGTCATCGGAATGGTGGGATCGGGGTATAAGTTTTGAGATAACTCTTCAGGTAAGTAGGCACATTCATGTGCGTGTACATCTTGATAAAACGAGAGAGAGAGACTCATGTGATTTGCCTCCATGCCATCGGGGTGGCGGTTTGATCACATAATGTATCAAGTGCTTGAATGAAGCGGCTGCGCGGTATTTCCGTAGCGCCTAACCTTGCTAAGTGATCAGAGTATACTTGGCAATCAATCAGGGGAATATCCCATTCTATTAAACGTTGGCATAGGGCTGCGAAAGCCACTTTAGAACTGTCATTGACTAAGCTGAACATGGATTCACCAAAAAAAACGCGTCCGATAGCAATACCATAGAGCCCACCTACTAATTGTCCTTCTAACCAACATTCTACACTGTGTGCATGTCCTTGTTGATGCAAAGTTGTATATGATGTCACCATATCATCTTGGATCCAAGTATGGAAGCCATCTGAAACGGCATCATTTCGTGGTTGAGCACAGGCCAACATGACATCAGTAAAAGCCTGATCAATAGTAACTGTTAATGGTTGTTTCTTTAATGTCTTTTTGAGACTCTTGGATATGTGGAGATGTTCAGGATATAACACTAATCGCGGATCAGGACTCCACCATAAAATAGGGTTATCGGCGTTATACCAAGGGAAAATGCCATGACGATAGGCATTTAGTAAGCGCTCTGGGCTTAAGTCTCCACCGGCAGCCAATAAACCATCTTCAAGCGCATGCTCGACGGGCGGGAAACTCAAATCATCAGGGGATAGCCAATCGATGGCCATAACAGCATTAACTCATTAATTGAGCATTCAGCTCGTGTGACCAATGAATCGCATCAATATACACTTGACCCAGGGTATTAATGGACATCGTTGAATCATTTAATGCTGCCCAATTTGCTTGTTCATAATGCAATGTGTCACGTAATGCCTGTCCGACGATACCTTCGTGATGTAATAGGGCGTCTTTGAGTTCATTAGAGAAAGGGAGTTTTTCCACTAAATCGACTAAAGGAATATCCATTAAAGCATCTAGTGTTGAAAACAATCCAGCTGCAAAAAAGATCTCTGGTTGACCTTTATAATATTTAGCTAATAATTCACACATTCTAGCGCGAACCATTGCGACAACCCGTAACTCAACGGGTTTGTCATCAATGCCCGATAAGCCTAATAAACTAGCCCAAGTTTTAATTTTATTTTGTCCCAGCATCACAATGGCTTGGTGTGTACTGCTGACTTCGCGTGGCAGGCCAAAAAATGCGGAGTTAATAAGGCGTAATAATTTATAACTTAATGCAACATCTTGATTGACGGTATCCGCTAATTCTTCGGGTTCAATATCAGGGTTTTGCAGTTTAACCAGCAACTCAGTCAGGGTTTGCAATGACGGAGACATCTTCTTACGTTCGGATATAGCCGGTAAGGTGTAAAAGTCGCCTTGGCAATAGGTGAGTTTATGAGTTTGGCATGTGGTATAGTCATCTAACGCATTGACGTTGATGGCACAAAGTTGATCGTGCTCTTGATACCATGCCGTGACTTTCTGGGATAACTCTTCACCTTGATGATGCTGTAAGTCGATTAACAGCAATTCATCACGTTCTGATTCATCATCATTTTCTGCATGGCGAGCAAAGTGAAAGCGTGTACTATCAAGAGATGGTAAAGCATCATCTTTTTGTAGTACAAAAGTCATCTTCATCGTTGACTCACGACTATTCGATAACGCAATACGCCATGACTCAGGAATAGATAGCATGATCTTTCGATGATCACTTACAGCCGATAACATATCGCAGAGCGAATCAATAAAGTCAGGCACGTCAGCGTCATTTGCAAGCAATTGACCCTGTTCATCTAAAAAACGAAAGTGATGGCGATCGACATCAAGGCCATGTGTTGCAAACATAGGTTGGCGATGAATTAAGCCCGGATATGTTTTTAACAATTTAAATGGCGTCGCTTCATTTGACATAGTCACTGCTCTTATATAGTTGTCATCAGATTGACGTGATTAAACAGATTCACGTCCTGAAAAGGCACGAGATAGTGTACCACTATCAATATATTCCAGCTCACCGCCTAAAGGGATACCATGGGCAAGGCGGGTAATATGAATACCATATTCTTTGGCTAATTGGCCAATATAATGCGCAGTAGCTTCACCTTCAACCGTCGGGTTAGTGGCCAGAATTACTTCTTGGATGGTATTACTTGCAAATAAATCAGTTAATTGAGGAATCCCTAAAGCTTCTGGTCCAATGCCATCAAGGGGGGATAAGTGACCCGATAAAACAAAATAACGCCCTTGGTAATGGGTCGCTTGTTCTATCGCTAAAATATCACTGGGCATCTCTACAATGCATAACTGATCCTGGCGTCGTGATGAGTCAGCACAACGAGGACAGATAGGGGTTTCACTTAAAATACGACATTGTTCGCAATGTTGAATATGGGATAAGGCATTTTTCAATGCATCAGCCAAGACATTCGCGCCGTCGCGATTGCGTTCCAATAAATGAAATGTCATGCGCTGGGCAGATTTAGGCCCAACACCAGGCAAACAGCGTAGTGCATCAATCAGCTGGTCGATACGAGGGCCTAAACTAGCCATAAATAATGAACGTTAATTGCTGGGATTAAAAAGGCAATTTCATGCCAGGAGGCAACATACCAGCCATATTATCTTGGCTGACTTTTTCAACTTGGCGAACAGCATCATTGACTGCGGCTGCGATCAAATCTTCGAGCATCTCTTTATCATCTTCGAATAAAGCATCTTCGATATTCACCCGTTTCACATCATGTTTACCTGACATAATGACTTTGACCATGCCGCCACCAGCTTGCCCCGTGACTTCAAGGTTGGCCAATTCTTTCTGGGCTTTTTCCATATTGGCCTGCATTTGCTGAGCCTGCTTCATTAAATTACCCATGCCACCTTTCATATTGTTTCCCTCTACTTAACTGGTTTAATTGTATTATCTATTACACGTGCATCAAATGCATTCTTTAATGCTTCAACAGCGGGATCATTTGCTATAGCTTGTTTTGCTTGCTCTTGATCAATGACGGCTTGTTCAGCGCGTTCAGTTGCTAACGTGGCCGATTCACCAGCAGCATTTTCTTGAAATTGCAGTTTAACGTCTTGATTTAAATGTTTGCTTAAGACCGCGGTTAATCTTTCAATTGGTTTTGGGCTAGCCAAATGGGCTAACTCTGGGCTGATACTAAGCGTTATTTTACCTTGTTCAAACTGTACAAAGGCACTGTTATCAGCCAGTTGGCGCGCTAGCGCTGTCAATTTTAAACCATTAATAGTATCTAGCCAATTGTCATGCGTTAGGGTTGACCCCAGTTCTTGAGGTGGCTCTATTGGTTTAGGAGAGTCTGTTTGAACGGTATCAGTCGTTTTAGTTGGATTGACTATGGGTGCTGATACGGGTTCTGGGGCTGATGTGGTAGGCGCTTTTTTCGCAGACGACGTTGTTGAAGTGACATTGTCTGGTTTGGATGGTGATGCTGCCGCTAAGGGGGCATCAATCGCCGTAACATCAACAGGAGCTAGCTGGAAACTCAGCATTCTTAACAATGTCATTTCAAACCCGCTGCGAGGATCCGCTGCATAAGGTAAATCGCGTTTGCCATGTAAAGCAATTTGATAAAACAATTGGGTCATATCTGGTGACAATTGCTGGGCGAAATGCGTCAGTAATGGACTATCAGTTTCCGTTAAGAGTAATTCTGGCACCATTTGTACTGTAGCAATACGTTGTAATAACAACATAAGATCATCTAATAATGCGACAAAATCACGTCCTTGTTCAGCAAAGCGGGATGACTGGGCGAGAATATCTGCCGTATTGTGTTCGATCAAAGCTGTAACAAGATCGTCTAATTGTTGTTGTGATACGGTGCCAAGCATACCGGTAATATCGGCGTAGCTAACATGGCCTGCACCATGAGAAATCGCTTGATCTAACAAACTCAAGGCATCTCGCATACTGCCATCTGCAGCTTTAGCGATAGCCAAAATAGCATCTTCTTCGTACGCAATATTATCGGTTTGCAGAATATGGCAAAGATGACCGCTGATTTGCGAGATATCTAGGCGTCGTAAGTTAAACTGTAGACAGCGCGATAAAATAGTGACGGGCAGTTTTTGTGGATCAGTCGTTGCGAATAAAAACTTGACGTGTGGTGGTGGCTCTTCCAACGTTTTTAATAAAGCATTAAAACTGCTGGTGGACAACATATGCACTTCATCGATGAGGTAGACTTTGTAGCGACCACGGCTAGGTGCATATTGCACATTATCGAGTAATTCGCGGGTGTCATCGACTTTGGTTCGGGATGCGGCATCGACTTCGATGAGATCAACAAAACGCCCTGCATCTACTTCTAGGCAACTTTGGCACTTTCCACAAGGAGTTGAACTAACACCTTGTTCACAGTTGAGGGATTTAGCAAAGATACGGGCTAAAGTCGTTTTACCGACACCACGTGTACCTGAAAATAAAAAAGCGTGGTGGAGACGGTCTTGATCGAGGCCATTGATAAGTGCTTTTAGGACATGCTCTTGCCCTACGACATCAGCAAAACAGTTAGGCCGCCATTTTCGGGCGAGAACCAAATAACTCATAAATTATAGTCGATATAACGCGTATCAAAAGTAGGGTGGCGACCCGTGCCAGCCTGATCTCGGCGCCCGAGTCCGAAGGTTCCGCTGCTCCCTTCCGGGCCTGACGGGATGACCAACATATCGTCGCGAGGAAACCAACACAGGCCACCATAGCAACGCTATATCTTAGTGGTTTTTTCTCTTTTTGGCTATTTATTATTGCAGTTTATTTGTTTATTTTGGCGGAGAGCGAGGGATTCGAACCCTCGATAGGGATTAACCTATACACACTTTCCAGGCGTGCGCCTTCGACCACTCGGCCAGCTCTCCTAATTCTTTGATAAAGATGTTAATAAAGATCGTTATTGTTTAAGCGTTTCGCTATCATCTTCTGTTTCTGTTTCTGTTTCTGTTTCTGTTTCTGTTTCTGTTTCTGTTTCTGTTTCTGTTTCTGTTTCTGTTTCTGTTTCTGTTTCTGTTTCTGTTTCTACTTTCGTTTCTGCCTCTGTTAGCTGCGGCGTTGTGTCAATAGCGTCATCTTTGCCATCTTCTGCTTGCGATGTTTCTTTTTCTTGATCATCGCTATTATTATGGCGGCGAGCTTGTTTGTCGCTTTGACGAGCGTAATAAGCTAAGCCTTTTAAAACGATATCAGGATAGTGAGCCACTTTGCTAGTGAGCATCGGCATGATGGTTTCAGCATCACCACCAGTGACAATAAATCGAATGCGATTGTTAAATTGTTCTTTTAGATCCGATATTAAGCGCTCAATAGCAGCGGAAACGGTGTACATCGTTCCAGCTTGAATTGCACTTTGAGTATTGATCGCTAAGGTTTTAAATTCTGACTCGGCAATAGTGTCATTAAGGTCACTGGTACCATTTAACAAGGAGTCACGCATTAAGCTTAAGCCGGGTAAAATCATGCCACCTTGGTGTTGGCCATACTTGGTGACAATATCAACAGTGATGGCGGTACCACAATCAATAACACAAGTGGCTAAGCGTGCATGTTGTCTAGCGGCAATGAGAGCGAGCCAGCGATCAACGCCTAATACTTCTGCGTCTGAGTATGCATTGGTTACACCAAAACGTCTTTTTTCACTTTGAATAAAAGTGGGGGTGACTTGCCATTTTTTCTCAACCCATTCGATCAATTGGGTGGCAATTTTGTCGCCAGCAACATTTGAGACAAAAACGGCTGTGATGTCTTTAACGGATTTGAATTGGTTCGTTAAGGAGGCTTTGATGCCGGTTTTGCTACGAGTGAAACTGGTGCTTTCACCCATTCTGCCTGATTCTAAAAAAGCGTATTTAACGCTGGTATTGCCAATATCAATTAATAATTTCATGAGGCAAACCGAATCGTAGTGTGACTGCTTGATAAGGTATGAAGTTGTTGATCAACTTCATACTGTAATGCCCCACTGGCATCAATACCGCGAGCAATTGCAGTTTGTTTATTTGCCCCATCAATTAAATGAATGGGTTGATCTAGCAATGCGTCATATTGAGGCCATAATGGCAAAAAGTCTTGCAAGCCGCGAGCTTGGAAAAGTATTAGAGTATCAATCATATTTTGAATAATGTGTCCTGCCAGCATGTCTCTACAGGGTACCTTGGTACAAAGCTGTTCTAGGCTGGTCGTCGGTTGTAGTATTTTATTTTGTGTGGCGATTGGAAGCTTAAAATTAAGGCCAATCCCAATAACGGTGTAATGTTGACTACCGTATCTCGATTCTACAAGAATTCCAGCAAGTTTATGTCTTTGATGTAAAACATCATTAGGCCATTTAAGTTGTAAGTCATTGATATTGTGATTTTTTAGGGTGTTTATCAATCCTATTCCAATGGCTATACTTAAGCCATTTTGCAGCATATTTGCGGGAAATGGCCAAAATAATGATAAATACAGGCTGCCCGATGGAGGGGATTGCCAGACATCACCTTGCCTGCCACGACCGGCAGTTTGTTGTTCTGCTAAACAGACTGCAGGACTTCGAAGGCCAGATTCATAACGCCGCCATAAGGCATCATTAGTCGAATCTATCGTGGTATGCGTCAATATATCGTGTAGCCGATGATTTGCTTCTTGAGATAATGCTGCACGAATAGCGTGAGATGAGAGTGAAGGCGTTAGAGTATCAGTCAAAGGAGTAGGTCGTTAAGCAATTAGGTCGAGTACGGTTGAGTTTGTATCATCTGTTAGGGGCGTTGAAAGGGCTTCTTTATATTGGTCTGTAGGGCGTGTTTTATCGTTATTATAACTATTTGATGCGCTTTCATCCTGTTGTTGACTGATCTCGGCCCTAGCTTGAATCGCTAATTGGGCGGCTTGGGCTGCAACTTGTCTGTCTTGTGTCGATGGTTGAGCTGGCGCTAGAGCTGCGGAGCGAATGCGTTCTGCTTTTTGTAAAGTAGCTTCAGGGTCGCCTTCAACAGCAGAGGTATCAATATTGACTTCACCGCCTACGGCATATTGCACACCATCAGGACCACGTTGATAAGTATAATTTGCACCGCCAATCGCGAGGCTTCCTGCGGCAGCAAGGTGTGCCGCTTCGTGTGCTTTTACTTCGCGATCGCGTGCTTTGAGTTCTTGAATTTCTTTTAATTCTTGTTCAGTAAAGGCTTGGTCTGAAGAAGATGTTGGTTGGGTTTCAGCTGTCGCTGAAAGGGGAGCTTTTTTGTCTGTCGTTGTTTGCGCTGTACTAATGACTTGTTGTGAAAAATGACTAGTCGTGACAGGGCTAACAACGAGGTTCATTTTATTAGGCGGTGATATCTAATAATGTGCCGATAGTGTCATGGCTAGTTTTGATGACTTTAGCTGCAGCTTCGATTTGTTGTTCAGCAGCAAGATTACTAACGAGTGCAGAAGTTAGATTAACATCAGAGCCAGGTTGATTTAAGCTCGCAATATCATTCGCGTTTTTATTGAGCTGTTGCATACCTGATTGCACAGCAGCAAGACCAGATTGAAAAGCAGGGATAGTACTCATGATGATTCTCCTCATCTTAAAGTCGGGTATGACAGGTATATCAAAAACAGACTATTTATTGTGTGACGTAACCGAAACTTTAGGCCCAAAGCGAACAAATAATAGCGAACTTATAAAACATACACTACTTAATAATATCGTGAGAAAAGGGTAAAAATCAAAACTGTGAGCACTATAAAGTTCGCCAATACCATGACTAAAATAAGCGAGCATGAGAAAACTATTCCACACATAGGTTCGTGGCTTACGATGTAATAAACCGCGTAAAGGGATTAATAGCGGTAAAAGCGCCACCATTAAAAGGCTAGCAGTAGGGAATGTTGAACTATGAGGGGCGATAATAATCCAACTGCTTAAACAAACCATTAATCCCAAAAAGCTAGCGAGTGTTAAGTAATAAAAAGCCACTAGTGGGCCAGCTTGCTGGCTGTGCTTGCCACGCGCTGACCGAGTTTTCGACAAAGTGTTGCTTCATCATCACTGATAGAGCGCTCATTTTGACTGCCAGCATGGTGACTGGCGCCATAAGGTGTGCCGCCATCTTTAGTTTGCATTAAAATTTCGTTGTCATACGGTAATCCCATGACAAGCATACCGTGATGAAATAAGGGCAACATCATCGAGAGTAAAGTCGATTCTTGACCACCATGTAAACTCCCAGTTGAGGTGAACACAGCAGCAGGTTTACCAATTAAATCGCCCGATAACCATATATCACTACTACCATCTAAGAAGTATTTTAAGGGGGCTGCCATATTGCCGAAACGGGTGGGGCTGCCTAAGATTAGGCCATCACAATGCCTGAGATCATCTTGGCTAACGTAAAGATGTCCTTCTGAAGGAATATCACTTTCAGTCGCTTCGCAGACGGTGGAAATAGCGGGTACTGTCCGAATGAGACTGCGACAATTATCGACGGATTCGATTCCTCTTGCGACTTGCTCTGCCATCATTTTCACATGACCAGAACGGCTGTAATAGAGTACTAAGATCGTAGTCATGAAAATAAAGCCAATACCGCTTCTGGAGGACGACCAATAGCAGCTTTATTATTGTGCACGACGATAGGACGTTCAATTAACTTAGGATGATTGACCATGGCTTCAATCAATGCTTCGTCAGAAAGAGAAGCCTCTTTTAAGCCCAGCTCTTTATAAATCGCTTCACCTTTGCGTAATAATTCGCGCGGAGACAAGCCTAGTTGGGACAAAAGCTGTTGTATGGCTTTTGCATCAAGCGGTGTTTTTAAATATTCAATCACCGTTGGCGTAATGCCTTCGCTTTCTAATAATGCCAATGTTTGGCGTGATTTGCTGCAACGTGGATTATGATAAATGTCGGTCATACTAATGCTCTAAAACAGGTTCGAATGAAGAAAAGTGTAAATTATTAAGGCGAATGCTACCCCAATGTTGGCAGCTAGGGCAGTGCCAATGCATGGTTTTTCCAGCAAACCCACAATGTTTGCAAACATAGTGGCGGCCTTGCTGAATCATATGTTGTGTCATATTGCTCACTAAAGCGGACAATGATTCTGCATCCATTTGCCCCAAGCTGAGCAAATGATCTAAGCCTTCGATAGAAGGGTGTTGCATCAGGTGTTGCTGTAAATAAGCTTGAGCAGCTTCAGTACCCGACTCCATTTCAATGACACGGACTAACATCAATTGAACACTGAACAGTGTTGGGTGACGGTTAATTGAGGCTTCTAGCCATATTTTAAAAGAAGCCAATTGATGGAGAGCATGATGGCAAGTATAGAGTAAAGGTAGCGCTTCCGGTAATAGGCTTGGATCTTGCGACTCGACTCTATCTAACGATTTTAATGCCTTCTGATAATGTTTCGATTGGATATGCACGTCGGCTTCTAATAAGCTTGCGCGCACACAAGATTTATCGTATTGCACTGCTTGTTTTAATAATGCCAAGGAGGTGGAAAAATCTTGTTGCGTTAATGATTCTTCGGCCAACTCACAATACATTTGAGCAATTTCAGCACCTATTTTTGTATCGTGATTTTGCAGCTTTTTTGCCATATCGATGGCTTTTTTCCATTGTTTTTGTAGCTGATATAAGTTTAATAAGTGACGATAGGTTGCAATAGGCGGTTGGGGCGAACTTAATAATTCGGTAAATAATTGTTCAGCCCGATCTAATACGCCAGCACTCATGTAATCTAAACCCAATTCAATTAAAGCATGATCGCGTTGCACCGATGTTAGCGTTGGGCGAGCAATGAGGTTTTGGTGCAAACGGATAGCGCGCTCGGTTTCACCTCGGCGGCGAAATAAGTTAGCGAGCGCAAAATGGGTTTCAACGGTTTCACTGTTGACTTCTAATAACCCAATAAAAACATCAATGGCTTTATCCGGTTGTTCATTGAGTAAGTAATTTAGCCCTTTAAAATAGTCAGGGTTAAAAGCCTGTTGGGATTGCTGATAGCGCTTTTTATAATGGCTACGAGCTGATAACCAACCTGACAAGGCGGCGATAGGCAATAATAAAAAAAGCCATTCCATACTAAGTTAGTGATTACGCCGCATCTTTGACGGGTAAAATACGTAAGCTATTTAACTCTTGCTCACTGACGGCAATCTTTTTATTCAGGCGACGGTTTTCATAGCGTAAACCTAAAGTGCTAATAAAAATGGCGGTGGCGCCTAAGATAATACCTGCGACGATAGAGGCAATCACAACGACTGACACAGGCAAAGTAATGGTGCCCAAATAATAATAAATGTCGACAGTGCCTGTATTGATGGCAGAAAAAGCGGCAGCGGCACCAAAGACAGCTAGAAAAATAATAATGGTAATAATGCGTTGCATAATGGAGTTACCTTGTACAAATAGTTAAACGCGACGAATAAAAATAACATCTTATCTAAATCAGATCATACCGCAAAATAGTCCGTTGCCCAGAATAGATTGAAATCATGTAAAATTGTTCAACTTAATGCCTTTTTATGGGTTAATAAATTTGTTTGTTGGAGACGTTGCATGACCTTTGTTGTCACTGAAAACTGCATAAAATGTAAATATACAGACTGCGTTGATGTCTGTCCGGTCGATTGTTTTCATGAAGGACCTAATTTTTTGGTCATCGATCCAGAAGAGTGCATTGACTGCACACTCTGTGAGCCAGAGTGCCCTGCGGAAGCGATTTATTCAGAAGATGATTTACCAGAAGATCAAGTGAAATTTATACAACTCAATGAAGACCTATCTCGAAAATGGCCGGTTATTGATGAGAAAAAAGATCCTTTAGATGATGCTGAAGATTGGGATGGAAAACCCAACAAACTTGAGCAATTAGAACGGTAATATCGCATCCTCTTCATCGAAAAAAGCCCGCTATTGCGGGCTTTTTTGAATGTGAAATACCGGCCTTGTTAAGCCATTAAATGTTTTAATTTCTTAAGGGCGTTATTTTCAATTTGACGAATACGTTCAGCAGAGACTTGATAGACATCAGCTAGGGTATGTAGCGTTGCCTTACCTTCATCATTTAACCAGCGCTGACGTAAAATATCTTGGCTACGTTCATCTAAAGTCGATAAAGCGTAGTTTAAGCGCTGCTCTTGGTGGTCACTATAATCTGCTTGTTCCAAATGTAACGAAGGATCAGACTGTTCTGGACCTGTTAAATAGGCAGAAGGACTGAACTGGTTTTCATCGTCATCGTCATGAGTGGGCAAGTCAAATGAGGTATCTGGTTGCGCTAGGCGACGTTCCATTTCCATCACATTTTCAGGTGTCACACCTAAATCTTCTGCGACAGCTTCCACCTCAGATTGGTCTAACCAACCTAAACGTTTTTTTGCACTGCGTAAATTAAAGAACAATTTACGTTGCGCTTTGGTGGTGGCAATTTTGACGATACGCCAGTTTTTAATGACATAATCATGAATTTCAGCACGAACCCAATGAACAGCAAAAGAAACGAGGCGAACGCCTTTCTCAGGATCAAAGCGTTTGACCGCTTTCATTAACCCGATATTACCTTCTTGGATGAGATCCGCGATAGGCAAGCCATAGCCGTTATATCCTTTTGCAATACGCGCTACAAAGCGTAAATGAGACAGGATTAAACGTTGTGCAGCCTCACGATCGCCATCACGTTGTAGGCGAGTCGCTAAATCATATTCTTCTTCAGCACTTAATACAGGAATGGTATGGACAAGACTGGTGTACGAGTCCAAATTCCCGATAGGGGCTAAAGCAAAGTCATATTGTGATTGTGCAATAGCAGTTGTCATGAATGTGTCCTAATAAAGATTACTTTAATAATAACATGAAGTTATTTTTTTAAACTACTCGATAAGAGCTTTTTTTGCGGAAAAAGTTCCAAAATCGATTAACGCGGTTCAATATCATGTAAATGCCTGTTGACCGCTAACCAAGCGCCTAATACACCTAATAAAAATCCAATAAAAGGCAGCAGAAGTAGTAATTTTCCACTATACCATTGCATATTAAATTCACTGCCATATTGAGCAATAAGCGACTGAATGGGATCGGTCAACATTACCATGGCGAGTAGCAATAGGCCAAAAGCAAATATTCCACCTAAAAAACCATACCAGAAACCGGTATAGAGGAAAGGTCGGCGAATAAAACGATCTGTCGCCCCAACTAATTTCATGATTTTAATTTCAGATTGGCGATTTAAAATAGCAAGACGAATCGTATTACCAATGACCAACAATACACTTAACGACAACAATAAACCTAATAAGCTAATGCCTCGCTCAATCAAGCGATTAATTTGTCGTAAGCGCTGCAACCAAGCCATATCGAGCTGTACTTGTTCAACAATATCTATGTCATCTAGTTGCTGGATTAATTGTTGAATATTATCTGCGCTTAGGGCGGGATCAGGGGTGATTGTAATGACCGCTGGCAAGGGATTTTTAGGCAAGCTATCGAGCACTTGACCAAGTCCAGAAAGTTCGCGAAATTCAATCAAAGACTGCTGCGCCGTTTGGTATTCGCTAGCCATAACTTGTGGCCATGTTTGCACTGTACTATTGAACTGTTTGAGTTCTTGTTCATTAATATCATCAACTAAAAACACGCTGATTTGGCTAGCATCATCCCAGTCGCCGCTAATGGCGTTAACGTTCTGTAATAAGACATACAAACTAGCAGGCAAAGCGAGCGCGATGCCAATAACGGCAATCGTCATTAAGCTGGCAAAAGGTTGACGCCACATTTGTCCAAGGCTAAATAACATCACTTGCAAGTGACGTAAAAAATAACTTTTTGGGTTAAAAGAAAACCAAGCACTCATATTTATATTACCGGCGCGGCAAGCCGTCCTTGTTCTAATATGATTTGTTGGTAGGGAAGCGATTGCACCAAACTTAAATCATGAGTAGCAATAAACACCGTGACTCCAACCTGATTAAATTGTTCAAATAACTGCATGATATCTTTAGATAAGTCAGGGTCTAGATTACCGGTTGGTTCATCAGCTAATAAAATAGGAGGGCGACTGACGACGGCTCGGGCGATACCGACACGTTGCTGTTCACCACCTGATAAGGAAATAGGCAAACTACGTTCCTTACCCAATAAACCCACTTTATCTAATGAAGCACGCACACGTCGCCCAATCTCACGATGGTTTTCACCTTCAATGACTAAAGGGAGTGCGACATTATCAAAAACAGTTCGATCATGGAGCAAGTTGTGATCTTGGAATACTAGGCCGATTTGGCGGCGGTAATAAGGAATTTTTCGTTTGCTGATGCGACTTAAGTTTTGCCCATTGACAAAGACTTGGCCATGGGTGCTGCGTTCAATTAAGGCGATTAATTTCAATAGTGTACTTTTGCCGGCGCCAGAATGCCCCGTCAAAAAAGCCATTTCACCTTTATCAATGTGAAAGCTTAAACCTGACAAAGCCTCTTGGCGGCTTGGGTAACGTTTATAAACGTCAGTAAACTGAATCATGAATAATCTTCACGCCCTAATAAAGCATCAACAAATTCAGTTGCCTCGAAAGTACGTAAATCATCAATGGCTTCACCAACACCAATATAGCGAATAGGTAAGCCAAGTTTCTTGGCGATGGCAAAAATAATACCGCCTTTTGCCGTGCCGTCGAGTTTAGTTAATACCAATCCAGACACATCAACAATATCTTGGAATTGCGTCGCTTGATTAAGCGCGTTTTGCCCTGTTCCTGCATCCAATACCAATAAGACTTCATGAGGCGCGCCAATATCTAATTTACCCATGACCCTTTTCACTTTTTTTAATTCATCCATTAAGTTAGATTGGGTATGGAGTCGGCCGGCTGTATCAGCAATGACAATATCAATATTACGGGCTTTAGCAGCTTCTAAGGCATCAAAAATAACAGAAGCTGAATCCGCTCCGGTTGGTTGCGCGATAACAGGAATGGCATTGCGTTCTCCCCAAACCTGTAATTGTTCAACTGCTGCCGCACGGAAAGTATCTCCTGCTGCGAGCATGACGCTATGGCCTTGTTGCTGAAATTGTTTGGCTAACTTACCAATGGTGGTGGTTTTACCCACGCCATTAATGCCCACCATTAAAATCACAAAAGGGTCGGATTGTTCAGGAATGACAAGTGGTTGCTGACTTGGCGTTAAGATATCAACCATATCATCGCGTAATGCCGTAAAAAGGGCTTCACTGTCTTTTAATTGCTTTCGGTCGACACGATCCGTTAAGTTATTAATAATCGTTTGTGTCGCTTCAATACCGATATCAGCACTTAATAATTGGGTTTCTAATTCTTCTAATAAATCATCATCGATGGTTTTTTTGCCAAGAATTAATGCCGCGAAACCGCTGGTTAATTTAGCGCTACTCCGGCTTAAACGTTGCTTTAATCGAGCAAACATACTATGTTGCTCAGCGGGTTGTTCACTGCTCTCAGGCAAAGGGGCTTCAATGTCACCTATAGCATTGTCTGCAGGTAGGGCATCGGCCTTCGGGTCTTTCTTTTTTAGGAAACTAAACATAATTTTGGCTTGTCGTTACAGTTTGATAAGCAATTTTATCATGTCATGGAACTATAAATGCAGATGTTAAAAAAAGTAACCTTGATTGTGGGAGTAATGTTAGCACCAACAGTATGGGCTGACGTTACAGAATATCAATTAGAAAACGGGTTAAAACTGATAGTTAAACCGGATCACCGCGCGCCTGTTGCCGTGACGCAAGTGTGGTACAAAGTTGGCTCAAGCTACGAGTACAACGGCATTACCGGTATTTCTCACCAGCTCGAACATATGATGTTCAAAGGCACAGAGAACCTAAAACCGAATGAGTTTTCTCGTATTATCGCGGCAAATGGTGGTAGAGAAAATGCCTTTACCGGGCGCGATTACACGGCCTATTTTCAAACTATGGAAGCAGACCGCGTTGAGGTCAGTTTTAAGCTAGAAGCTGAACGGATGCGGAAATTAGTCATCGATGAAGCTGAATTATTGAAAGAACGTGAAGTCGTCGCTGAGGAGCGACGGATGCGCACTGACGATAAACCCAGCGCTCTGACTCGTGAGGCTTTTTATGCCACCGCTTTTACCAATAGTCCATATCACCACCCTGTCATCGGATGGATGAGTGATATCAATCATTATGAAGCGAACGATTTACGGGATTGGTATCAAAAATGGTATGCCCCTAATAATGCGACTGTCGTGGTTGTCGGAGATGTTGAACCGGAAGAAGTGCATCAATTAGCACAACGTTATTTTGGCCCTTTAAAGCCAGAACAAATCGCGACTGTTAAACCACAAATTGAAGTAAAACAAATAGGCCAGCGGCAAATTAAAGTGCAAGCGCCAGCAGAATTACCCTATTTGATGATGGGGTGGAAAGTCCCTGTCGTGACAACAGCAGAAACAGCTTGGGAACCTTATGCACTAGAAATGTTAGCGGGGATCCTCGATGGCGGTGCTAGCGCGAGGTTTGAAAAAGAACTTGCACGTGATCAAGAAGTGGCAGCGAATGTTGGGGCAAGTTATAGCTTGTTTTCTCGATTAGATGATCTGTTTGTCGTCGCAGGCACACCGACTAAAGCGCATACAGTGCAAGACTTACAAAACGCGGTGATCGAACAAATAGAACGGTTAAAAACAGAGTTAGTTACCGAACAAGAATTAGAACGGATGAAAACACAAGTTGTCGCCAATGCGGTATACGAACGAGACAGTGTTTTTTACCAAGCCATGCAAATAGGCATGTTAGAAACAGTCGGACTTGATTGGCAGTTGAGCGATCAATATGTCGACAATATTCAAGCCGTCACAGCAGAACAAGTACAAGCTGTCGCCAAGAAATATTTCATTGATTCGACATTAACCGTGGCAGAACTTGAACCACAATCCTTAGAACATGCACATCTTCGTCATCCACTCACTACAGGAGGCCGTCATGGTTATTAGAATTATTATGTCATGTATGGCTTTGTGTCTTGCTGTCACAGCATATGCAGGGCCAGACATTCAGCATTGGAAAACCAGTAATGGTGCTAGGGTTTATTATGCTAACGCCCCTGAATTACCGATGTTAGATGTCAAAATCGTTTTTGATGCGGGCTCTGCGCAAGACAAGCAACTGCCGGGTACAGCATTATTAACCAATGCCATGCTGAGCGAAGGGGCTGGTGGACTGTCTGCGGATGATATTGCCGTGGCATTTGAAGATATTGGCGCCAATATGGGTAATGCTTCGCAACGTGATATGGCGACATTAAGCTTGAGAACATTGACAGCAGAGCCGACGATGACAAAAGCGCTGACAATGTTGACAACGGTCTTAACTGAACCGGATTTTCCTGAAGAAGCATTTGCCCGTTTACAAAAACAAGTGCTACTCGGATTACAAGGAGAGAAACAATCTCCGGGCGCCTTGGCAAATCGTGCTTTTTATCAACATCTCTACGGCGACCATCCTTATGCTGTGATGCCGACAGGCAATGAAGAGTCTATAGCACAACTCAATACACAGGCTTTAAAACGCTTTTATAAACAATATTATGTGGCCAAAAATGCAACAGTGGTTTTAGTCGGGGCGATTAGCCAAGAGCAGGCTAAACAAGTGGCTGAACAACTGATGTCAAAACTACCAACGGGAAAAATGGTACAACCTTTACCGATGGTTTCAACATTGACAGAAAGTAAGCATGTCACGATCGAGCATCCGTCAAAACAAACACATATTTTGATGGGGCAGCCAGGTATTAGTCGGGATGATCCGGATTATTTCCCGCTTTATGTGGGTAATCATATTCTTGGTGGCAGTGGTTTGGTTTCTCAATTAAGCAACGAAGTCAGAGAAAAACGCGGGCTTTCTTATAGCACCTATAGTTACTTTAGACCCATGCATCAACAGGGACCTTATCAGTTTGGTTTGCAAACACGTAATGACCAAGCGCAAGAAGCGTTAGAAGTGATGCAAGCAACATTGAAAGCCTTTATTGCTAATGGCCCGACAGATGATGAATTGACTGCGGCAAAACAAAACATTACAGGCGGTTTTGCTTTACGTTTAGATAGTAATAGTAAAATTGCAGATTATTTAGCGATGATTGGTTTTTATGGTTTGCCTTTGGATTATCTAGATACATTTAAAGATAAAGTCATGCAGGTTAGTGCCGATCAAATTAAAGCGGCTTACGCGAAAAGAGTGCATCCAGATAAAATGGTGACGGTGATGGTTGGTGCAAAACAAGAATAATAAACATAACGCATTAGGCAGTTTAAGGATTATTGCTGGTCGTTGGCGTGGTCGTAAGCTAACGGTGTTAGACAGTGACGGGTTACGCCCAACAGCAGATAGAATCCGTGAAACCTTATTTAATTGGCTACAAGCTGATGTCGGGTTTTCACATTGTTTGGATTTATATGCTGGTACAGGCGCCTTAGGACTGGAAGCCGCATCGAGAGGGGCAAAAAACGTTACGTTAGTCGAGGCCGATCCTAAAGTCGCTCAACAATTGACCCAGCATTGTCAAACCTTGCAAGCGGACAATTGTCAGGTGTTGAATCAATCCGCCATGACCTTTTTAACGCAGAATCAACAGCAATATGACATCGTATTTATTGATCCACCGTATCAAGATTTGGCGTGGGACAGCATAACTAAACAGTTAATCGACACCAATGCCTTAGCAGAAAATGCCTTGATTTATGTGGAATACCCGCGAACTGTGACGTCATTGGCGTTACCATCAGAATGGCAATTGTTAAAAGAAAAGACAGCCGGTGAGGTAAACTATGCCTTATATCAACATCATTAGAGAATGCGTTTGAATACTACAGCTATTTATCCTGGGACGTTTGATCCTATTACGAATGGTCATATCGACTTGGTCGTACGCGCGAGTAAATTATTTAATAAAGTCATTGTCGCAGTGGCGATTAACCCAACGAAGCAGCCAGCTTTTGATTTGGCTCAACGCGTTGCATTGGCAAAAACATGCCTTGGTGGTATCGATAATGTTGAAGTGTGTGGTTTTGATGGCCTGTTAGTTGATGTCGCCACAGAGAAAAAGGCTCAAGTCATTATTAGAGGATTAAGGGCGGTGTCTGATTTTGAGCATGAGTTTCAGCTTGCTGGCATGAATCGTCATATGGCTCCTCATGTCGAAACATTATTTTTGACGCCTGCAGAGCAATATAGCTATTTGTCATCAAGTTTAGTGAGAGAAGTCGCGGCCTTAGGGGGAGATGTCTCCGCTTTTGTAGCGCCTTGTGTGGAAAAAGCATTACAAGATTCTCAATCAAGCTAGCCGCCCCCATATCATTGCAAGCCGATAAACGGTAAAATAATGCGTTAAACTGTTTGGAGTAAGCCATGTCCTTATTTATTACTGATGAATGCATCAATTGCGACGTCTGCGAACCAGAATGTCCTAATAATGCCATTTCTCAAGGGCCAGAAATTTATGAAATTGCCCCAGATTTGTGTACAGAATGTGTTGGTCATTTTGACGAGCCACAATGTGTTGAAGTTTGCCCGGTCGATTGTATTCCGAAAGATCCTGACAATGTCGAAACGGAAGATCAACTGCGTGGAAAGTATGACGCCTTAATGGCGGCAGGAAAATAAAGTCCTATATCAATTTATCGATGGAAAAGACACTATGATGAGAAGCATCGCCTTATTATTCGCTAGCTTAATGTTATTTAGCTCAATCAGTCATGCTGACCAAAATAGTGAGTTAATTGCCGCCCAACAACAAAAATATCAAGCAAAATGGGCGGACTTAGTCTCAACATTAGAACAAAGAACAGATTTGTCATTTGCTCAAAAATTAGCCGAATATGAACAAGCCGTTATCGAATTAAAACAACAATATGTCGATGATCGCATCACAGGCTACCAACAAAAAGAACAAGTAGTCACTGTCACCCATACCTGTAAAGGCCGTCCTTCTGGCAGTACAAAAAATTGTGGTTACCGGTGTGCAGAAAGACCGAATGCTGAGATGTATACAACAGATGAATGGATTACTTTCTCTGGCGATACAATGAGCGAAATCACTAATGAAGAAAAAGCCTGCTTTAAATTAGAAGCGAAAGGCAATGTAGTCAAAGAAGGCACAGTGACGGCTATCTTTAAATACCGCAATAGCTTTATTGACTATAAAACGATGGATGATGCAAATGCCTTATTTCGTTCATTCTCTCAACCTTAAATAGATTTTAAAAAAGGACCCTAATGAGCACCTTACCCCCTTGTCCTCAATGCCAATCAGCGTATACATATGAAGATGGTTTATTGTATGTCTGTCCAGAATGTGGCCATGAATGGGACAAAGTTCAAGATGAAGCCGATGATGGTTTAATGGTTAAAGATGCTAATGGCAATACATTGTCAGATGGCGATACCGTATCATTGATTAAAGACCTTAAAGTAAAAGGCTCATCGACGGTATTAAAAGTTGGCACCAAAGTGAAGAATATTCGCCTGGTTGAAGGCGATCATAATATCGATTGTAAGATCGGTAGTGCTGGCGCCATGAAGTTGAAATCAGAATTTGTTAAAAAAGCTTAAGCAATAAATTGCCCATGCTTTTGTTTCTGTTTTCGCATTAGTTTTAATTCATGAGAGCCAGAAATAACGATATGACTTTTAGGGGAAAAATCTAAACTACGACTGCGCCCACGATACTTTGCTGTTCTTAAAATCAGCTTCATAGTTTCAAGGCGTGCTTGTTGTTTATCATCAGAACGGATGACATGCCAAGGTAAATCGGCACGATGCGTTTTGCGTAATAAGTGATATTTTTTCTCAGTAAATTGATCCCACAATTCCTGTGCTTGCAAATCGACTTCGCTCAGCTTCCATTGTCTTAGCGGATCTAGGCGACGGCGTTCGAAACGACGTGCTTGTTCATCTTTTGATACTGAGAAATAGAGTTTGAGCAAAATGGTGGATTTATCTTCAATGAAACTGCGCTCATAGGAAATGACATTATCCATAAATAATTTGTACTGTGCGTTAGTACAAAATCCCATGACAGGTTCAACCATGGCACGGTTATACCAACTGCGATCAAATAAAACGATCTCACCTGCTTTAGGAAACTGCTCAATATAGCGTTTCATATGCATTTCGGTTTGTTGATCTTCAGTCGGTTTGCCTAAGGCAACAACACGATAATGTTTGCTATTCATATAACGCGTAATTTGACGGATAGTGCCGCCTTTCCCCGATGCATCACGACCATCAAACAAAATAATCATCTTCTTACCGGTGCGTTCAAGGTGTGCTTGCAGCTTGATTAATTCGACTTGATAAGGTTTGAGTTGCTCGGACTCAATATGCCTTTCTAAGGCATTATTAATAATTGCTTTATATTCTGGTTTTTCTATTAACGCTTTGACTTTATCGGACGGGGCATCAGTCAGGTTTTTGATTTTTTTTATGGTTTTCTGATATCGATTGCGTTGCGCTACATCTTGTGAATAAAGAGATTTTTTCATTATGATCCAAGTATAGAATTGCGTCGATAATGACAGAATAGCAGAAGGGTTAAAGGGAATGTATTATTTGACGTCATTACGTCAGAGTGTAAATGAAATCAGCTAGAAAGTCATCGTTGACGATTAAAAAATACAAAATCTGTCGACAATATTTAATCTAGCTAATTGATTCTATGACAAAAAGTATATTTTATTTAAATCATATTTTTCAACGGCGTTGAAGCATAAACCAATAAGGATTATCAGGTCTGACCGATTAATTTATGATTTGTTCACCATAGATTGACGAAGCAAAGCCTCTAACGTATCGAGTTTGGCTTTAACATGATCGATGTCTTGTTTAATGGTATGCACTTCATCGGCTTCATTATCATCGCGTTCTAGTTCATATTGTTTTTGTTCTCGCTGCATGACATCTAAGATAACGCCAATCATCATATTTAGAAAAACAAAGGCAGTCAGGAAAATAAAACTGATATAAAACAACCAACTTAAAGGATAAACTTCCATCGTTTCATACATGATATCAGTCCAATCTTCAAAGGTTGATATGCGAAATAAAGTCAGCATAGCGATGGAAATATTAGCCCATAAACTCGGGTTTATCGTCTCAAATACAAAGCTACCGATAGCGGCATAGATATAGAAAATAATAAACATCAGCAACACGATATAACCCATACGAGGTAATGCTTTCAGTAAAGAATTGATCAAAATCCGAAGCTCAGGAATGACAGAGACCAGACGTAAAACCCTGAAAATTCGTAATAAGCGGGCTAGTAAAACAGTTTCATTACCATCAAGCGGGACTAAACTTGCCAAAACAATGACAAAATCAAACACATTCCAACCATTTTTAAAAAAGTCACGTGTTTTGGGTTCGGCAATGATGCGAATAGTGACTTCGAATAGAAAAAATAAGGTAATGGCACTGTCTAAAATATGCACCAAACTATCTAAGGTCGTATTGATTTCATAGGTTTTTACGCCAGTCACCAAAGCTGAAAAAACGATAATTGCAATCACGGTAAATTCGAAGAATTTATTGCTATGCAGTGCGAATAATTGCTGACGAAGTTGCTGAATATAAACTGACATGTGACGACCACAATAAAAGATAAGGTGGCCGAAAGATACCATGATGCGTTGAAATATCAATAAAGAATGAACAGGATGATAAATGGCGAGGGAAAAGTGAATAAGGCGGTAGTTTTAAATAGGATTCCCCATATTTTGTAATAAAAAAATGTTAAAGTGTTCACAAATTTTATTTTTACATCTTTAATTCAAGGAGAAAAAGGTGAGCCGTAAAGTGATTAGCAGTGTTGCCGCATTATCAATTGGTTTATTCAGCACAGCAGCAATGTCAGCCGTTTTATCAGAACGGTCTGTGATTAATATCATCCAGTTCGATTTTGAAAATCCAGAGTATGTTGAAAACTCAAGCAATAGCACTTTTTCTCATCAATATGGCTCCACAGCAGATGTACAAGGTTATGGTGATGCCTCAACGGGTAAAGTAGGGACACGTGTTATTGGTTCGGAAGGATCATTTTCACAATCCATAGTGTCGATCTTTGATACCTTGACCTTTAATACCGGCACAACTGGCCCAGTCGAAGTGTCATTTAACTTGAGCTACGACGGTTCATTATCATCTAGCAGCGAATTTGAACATCCGCGTTCAGAGAGCACTGTCAGAATTTTCGATATCACGGGCATTACCAACTGGTTAGAAACCGATGGTTTACTTAATACAACTAGCGCAGTTGATGCGAGTGAATTACTGACTTTTGAACGTTTATCATTTGATTTGAATGATGTGCCACATAATGGCAGCGTATACGAGTTTGATTCATCCGTCATGGGCACTTTTTTGGCTGACTCAGCACGTGAATACGGTATTCAAATTACAAGCAGTTCGTATGCAAAGGCAAATTCTTCGGCAGATTTCTTAGGAACCAGTACCTTTGAATTTACCAACTTAAATGGTGCTACGTTTGAATCAGGTTCCGGTGCATTTTTGACTCAGCAAGTGACAACAGTACCTGTGCCTGCCGCGGTCTGGTTATTAGCGACTGGCTTGATTGGTTTTGTTGGTGCAAGAAAAAGCGTCAAAGCATCAGCATAACGAAATAATCATCGGATAATCTATTTGACTCATCCTATTGCATCGGCGAATAAGATTGGCTTAGCCCTAGGCGGAGGAGGCATGTTAGGCGCTGTGCATATTGGGGTCATCCATGCATTAGAAGAACAAGGTATTACGCCGTCCTATATCGCGGGAACCAGCATTGGTTCCCTGATTGGTGCTTTATATGCCTTTGGCCTGTCATGGCAGGAGATCCAAACCCAAACCGCACAATTAGATTGGCTTGACGTTGCTAAAATCAAATTATCCAAACTCGGTTTATTGTCCAATATTGGCCTACGTGATTTTGTTGATGAAACAATTGGCGATGTGACATTTGAGCAAGCAAAGCTCCCTTTTGGTATTATCGCAACAGATATTAGCAATGGTGAACGGACCGTGATTAACAGCGGTAATGTGAGTCGCGCCATCATGGCCAGCACGAGCATTCCTGGTGTGTTTGAACCGGTCGAGATTGATGGCACATTATTGGTCGATGGCGGCGTGGTGGAAAATGTGCCGGTCTGCTTACTCACAGAAATGGGGGCTGATTTTACGATTGGAGTCGACTTGAGCCTAGATCATTCAGCAAAACGGCCCAAAAATATCATTGAAGTCATGATGCATTCTTTAAAATTTTCAATGATTGCAGCGGCAAAGTTGCAACGAGAAGATGTAGATTTATGCATTGCCCCTGATTTATCCCGTTTCAATATGTTTGATAATAAACAGTTCGATGATTTGGTTGAAGTGGGTTATCAAGAAACCAAACAAACCTTGGCGAAAGTCTAGACACTTCCCATAAATAAAAGCGCTAGGATAGGGCAAGAATTTAATCATGCCTTATGTTGGTGCACGATCTGTGCTGTTTCGCTGACAATTCACGCTATTTTGCTGGTAAAGACCATGGCATTTAACTTGCTTGAGTTATTGTTGTGATGAGATGTATTTAAAGGGAATGAAGCATGAGTGAAATGAGTTATATCGCGGCAATAGATTATTATCGCCAGCACCAACAAGCGATACAAGACATGCTGAGTTCCATTTTAACCGGCATCGCCGAACAAGATTTATTTGCAGATTCAGGCGTACAAAAAAGGGCAATTCAAAGCCTGTACGAACGCTATGCTTTTGTTGAATTACTGTACACCATTGATCTGCATGGCCAGCAATGTAGCGATAATCTCAGTCCGAGTAAACGCCAAGAAAGGCTTGGGGGGAAAGGGCGAGATAGAAGTCAGCGACCTTATTACCTATTAGCCCAAGCTAAACCCGATGAAGTGGTGGTGACTGAACCCTATCTGTCATCGATTAACCGCAGTTTATGCATCTCTGCATCAGCACCTGTCTATGGGCCTGAACACGAGCTATTAGGTTATGTTGTGTTAGATATTGACCTTGCTAGCACAGTTGAATTTTTAATGGGCGATCGTAATCGTCGCCGATTCGGGGTGTTGTTTAAAACCGTTTATAGCTTAATTGCATTAGGTTTATTTTGTGTGGTTGGCTTTTTATTGTATGCCTCGTTTAGTGAGCTGCAAGGCATGTTTAAACACGGCATGACAGAGCATATTCAACCTTTTGGCGTCATCATTTATCTGACTTTAGGTTTGGCTATCTTTGATTTAGCCAAAACAACGTTAGAAGAAGAAGTGCTGATGCATAAAGATATCTTTAGGCATAGCTCAACTCGCCGCACGATCACACGCTTTATTGCCGCGATCTTAATTGCGGTTTCCATTGAAGCCTTATTAATGATGTTTAAAGCCGCGATTGGGGATGGCGAACATATGTATGAAGCCGTGATGATGATGATGTCAGCAGTGGGGTTATTAATTGCTTTAGGAGTTTATGTTTATTTGGGAGCAAAAGCAGAATCTACTTTACATAGGATAAATAACAAAGTTTGAGGATAATCAAGCCATTAACATCTGAACTTATGCTATTATCTAACTTTTTTGTGGACTGGTTCACACTTTTTAGAGGTAAGGTTTATGTATAAAATGTTTTTTTCTGTGTTGGCATTACTGATGTCTTTTTCAGCACAGGCGGCGTTATTAGGCTCATCAGTTAGCGTGTGTGCTGATAGTGCATACAACTCAGGTTCAGTCACGGCTAATCCTGCTGTATGTGCATCTGGGTCAGTTCAACCTACGCCAACTTCGGCTATTATCACCGAGCCTGGTGTCGAATTTAGCATGACTAACTCTGGTACTCGTACATTAGACTTTACCAATGATACATTGACTATTTCATATGATAATGTGGGTTCATCAAGTCCTGATTTGTTTGTATTTGAATTTGACGATGCAGTATCAACAATGACATTAATTAGCTTAAACCTTTTAAATATCACGACGATGATTGATGGTAAGTTTTTAGGTGTGTTAGTGAGTGCGCCATCAGTTGATAGCAGCGTCACGTTCCAATTTGGTACAACTGAAGTCCCTGTTCCAGCAGCATTATGGTTATTTGTTTCAGGCCTATTAGGTTTAACAGCCGTGAGACGCCGTAAAGCGTAATAGCTTTATAAGAGAACAATAAAAAAGCCCCTTAATTGGGGCTTTTTTGTGTCAAAAATAAAGTTAATAGTTTTGCTTAGACCGTTGTCATAGAAATCGAAACCGGCGTTGCATTGGTGATATTGTCACTAACAGGGCATCTAGTTTCTACAGCGGCTAATAGCTCAGCAACTTGTTCTGCTGAGGCATTACTTTGAATTTGAATCTTGATTTCAATTTCTTGATAACCTGCACGCACAGACAAATCCGTGCCAGCAAACTTAGCAGGATCAAGTTTGCCAATAACATCTATTTCAGTGCCTTCAACAGAAATACCCATTTCATTGGCAATAAAAAAGGTCATGAAATTTAAACACCCCCCATGGGCAGCAAGAATAAAGTCTAGTGGATTCGGCGCACCATTTCTGCCGCCTAAAGCCTCTGGCTCATCCATGAAGATTTTAAAAGCATTGGCATCAGTCACACTACGTGCCATTGATTCACCTACCGTTTTGATACTGCCGATATAAGAAGCTGCCATGTTAGTTCCTTTATATTATAAGTAATAGGAATAAAGAATCTTGACCTTACGCTTAAAATATATACCCATATATAAGTAGTAGTACGTGCATAGCTATATTGTTAAGATCTCTTTCCATCATGAAAGTGAAGCCCAGCTTTATATTGAGAAGAACAAGTATTACCGGTGGCGAAATAGCTGTGATATGTTTGCCTAATATAAGAAATCAAACCGCGAGAAAACCATGAATCAATTAATCAAAAAGATAAGTATTGCTTTGTTGTTACCCTTTCTGATGATAACCACCGTATTGGCAGATCAAGACGTGCCCAACAAAGTGGTGATTCAAGTCAGCAGCGATGATGTGAGCACGCAGCAACTTGCCTTAAATAACGCTGTTAATTTACAAAAACTTTATGGTTTAGATGACGTAATTATCGAAATCGTCGCTTATGGCCCCGGTCTGAAGTTACTCACAACGGAGAGTAAGATGGCTAGCCGAGTGAGTAGTTTAGCATTACAAAATATCACCTTCAGCGCCTGTGAAAACACGATGAAAGCCCAACAAAAACAAACAGGCCAACTCCCCATCTTGATTGATGGCGTCGACACCGTGGATGCTGGCGTTGCTCGGATTATGCTATTGCAACAACAAGGTTATGCGTATATTCGGCCTTAACAATTGATGAGTTTAATAGTCTATTGCTTATGTTGAAAAGTTAAGACTATGAAAGAGGCAGAACCACTTGCCTTTGAGGAAAATAATCGCTTTAATGAAGCTTACTCAAGCGATACTAAGGATGGCTAAACTTGAAGCCTTTCCAAAATATCCGTTGAAAAGATAATGCTATAAGTTACTTCGCGAGGGTCGCCGATAAATGGGTAGTAAAAAAATTAAATGGCTGATTTACACCGTTTTGGTGGGATTGATTCCGATATTATCAAGGTTGATAGTTTGGCTTGTGACTAAAGAAGGCAGTGTTAATTTATTTTCGCCCTCCGACTTCGTGGCTTTCGGTTTGGTTCTTCACATTTCCAATATTAATGAAATAGAACATTTTTCAGGAATACAAAAGGAGTGGAAAACAGCTCAAAATGGGATCTCAATAGCTTTTATAGCCTTTTATAGTGTTTTGTTTGCATTGACATTAATTGGTGAAAATATTGTTGATGTTAACGCAATCACTATCTGCACAATGGTCTTATCTGTCGTTTCATTTCTTATTAGTTACACGGTCTACGATAGGATTTCAAAGACACCAACCAGTGAAGGAGGTGTTGCATGACCACTTTCATTATTTCATTAACTATAATATTAGCATTAGCCGGTATTGCTGTTTCTATATGGTCATTGATAAGCACTCGAAATAAATCCTATAAGGAATATAAAGGAAGGAAACGCAATGATTAAAAATTTTATATATCTTGACGAAGAAAAAATGTATTCCCTTTCTTCACAGCTATTCGAAGGTGTTACTGAATATGTTCTAAACGAATCAACTTCTGAAAAAGGTGAGTCTGAAGAGCAAAAAGGGCCTGTCGGAAGTGGGAGAATTCTAGGTGATATCTTAAAAAATAGTGAGAGGAATACTGAGAAGAAATTCCTTAATGATTACTCGTATACCATTTTTGAGAAAAAACTCATAGATGACGAAATGGTACGAGTTGTTAGTAATGATGAAGGTGAAGATTCACAAGTCGGCACTGATAGGTCATTTATAAAAATCACATCCAAAGCCACTTTCAACGATATAAACACAATAAATAACACGCTTAAAAACTTT
The DNA here is from genome assembly GCA_024685975.1 of Piscirickettsiaceae bacterium. Taxonomy (GTDB): domain Bacteria; phylum Pseudomonadota; class Gammaproteobacteria; order Nitrosococcales; family Methylophagaceae. The sequence continues at coordinate 63,790 of JAIBDZ010000005.1, forward strand.
AACAAGATCGGTAAGGCACTGGCCCACATAACTAATTTTCAGGAAATATCGGCAGTTAGAGAGCAACTAGAAAAAGCTAAGCAAAATACGAAAGACAGAAATCAAAAGAATAAGCTTCAAACTCAACTGAAATCGATGACTAATATTAATAAGCTGGCCACCGAGTCGGGGCTACAGCAAGATCAAGGTTTTCTAGATGACCTTTCATTTGTTTTGACTTACGGTTTTCAAGATCAGCTTGAGGTTCAAATGGAGTTTGTTGAGTCAATATTTTCGGCCAACTTAAACCGGTCATATCTTCGTGAGCCAGAAGAATTAGTGATTAGAAAATACTCTAGGAAAACTGAAGTTGAGTTTACTCTGTTTGGTATAATTACTCAGCATCAAAGAGAAAAGCTTGAAGAGTTAGAAGAAAATGAAGACTATGAAAGCATTAAAGAAGCACTAATGAACCTTGTTTCTCACTTAAGCAATGTTGAGGCAACGTTTACGGGTAGGTTAAGCAACGAAATAATAATCGACCCTATAGCTTTGTATACTGAAATCTAAGTTCAGGATAAGTTGTTGTTATGTGAATCCTACTTGTTGATGTTCATGAATTCTTATTGAGTATAGTTGTTATCCATCATTTCCCTTTAAGCAAATCCCCGCATACGGTATCCTTATCAGCTTATTTTTGCTTACTGAATCGAAGACACCATGCAACAAGAATACAACCCAGCCGAAATTGAAGCGGATGTTCAACAATATTGGCAGCAAGCTGATACCTTTCGTGCGATAGAAGACAGTAGTAAAGAGAAGTATTACTGCCTTGCGATGTTCCCTTATCCTAGCGGCCAGCTGCATATGGGGCATGTGCGTAACTATACAATTGGGGATGTCATTTCTCGCTATCAACGTATGCAAGGCAAAAATGTTTTGCAGCCAATGGGGTGGGATGCGTTTGGTCTGCCGGCTGAGAATGCCGCGATTAAGAATAAAGTCGCGCCCGCAGCTTGGACGTATGACAATATCGATTATATGCGCGCCCAACTGCAACGTTTAGGTTTGGGGTATGACTGGGAGCGTGAATTAGCGACCTGTACACCTCAGTATTATCGTTGGGAACAATGGTTGTTTACCCGTCTCTATGAAAAAGGTTTGGTTTATAAAAAGACGGCGGCAGTGAACTGGGATCCGGTTGATAATACCGTGTTGGCGAATGAGCAAGTAATTGATGGTCGTGGCTGGCGTAGTGGCGCATTAGTTGAAAAACGCGATATTCCACAATGGTTTATGAAAATCACTGATTATGCCGATCAGTTATTAGATGATTTAGACCAACTTGATGGCTGGCCAGAACAAGTTCGTACGATGCAAGCCAATTGGATTGGGCGTTCTGAAGGACTGCAAATTGAATTTGATGTTGTCGATAGTGATGACACATTAGCGGTTTACACGACACGGCCCGATACCGTGATGGGCGTGACTTATCTTGCCGTCGCTGCAGAACATCCTTTATCGCTTAAAGCTGCTGAATCTAATCCTGACGTGCAGGCATTTATTGATGAATGTCGCCAAATGGAAACCAGCGAAGCAGCTATGGAAACCGCCGAGAAAAAAGGCGTCGCAACTGGATTAATGGCGATCCATCCTTTAACGGGTGAAGAAGTGCCGGTTTGGGCGGCCAATTTTGTGTTGATGGGATATGGTACGGGTGCAGTGATGTCAGTGCCTGCCCACGATCAACGTGATTATGAGTTTGCTCAGAAATATGGTTTAGCGATCAAACAAGTGATCGAGCCAGCTAATAATGAAGAATGTAATTTAGCCGAAGCCGCTTTCACAGAAAAAGGCAAGTTGGTTAACTCTGCTCAATTTGATGGTTTAACATCACACGTCTCTTTTGATGCGATTGCCAATGAATTAGAAGCCAAGAACAAGGGCGAGCGTCAAACCAATTATCGCCTGCGCGATTGGGGTGTGTCACGCCAACGTTATTGGGGCACACCGATCCCGATTATTAATTGCCCTACTTGTGGTTCAGTGCCTGTGCCTGAAGCCGATTTGCCAGTGACATTACCAGAAGATGTCATTGTTGACGGCTCTGGTTCGCCGATTAAATCGATGCCTGAGTTTTATCAATGTCAGTGTCCAAAATGTGGTGGTGATGCGGAACGCGAAACCGATACTTTTGATACATTCTTTGAATCCTCTTGGTATTACGCCCGTTTTACTTGCCCTGATAATGACGAAGCGATGTTAGATGAGCGTGCTAAACATTGGTTGCCAGTAGATCAATATGTTGGCGGGATTGAGCATGCGGTATTACATTTACTCTATGCGCGTTTCTTCCACAAATTAATGCGTGATGAAGGCTTAGTCGATGGCGATGAGCCATTTAAAAACTTATTAACACAAGGCATGGTGCTTAAAGATGGCGCTAAGATGTCAAAATCAAAAGGTAATACTGTCGATCCACAAGCATTAATTGATCAGTATGGTGCCGATACAGCACGATTATTTATGATGTTTGCCGCGCCACCAGAGCAATCTTTAGAATGGTCAGATAATGCAGTGGAAGGATCAAATCGTTTCTTAAAACGGTTATGGCGTTTTACTTCTGAGCATGTTGAAAAAGGCACTTGTCCAGCATTAGATGTTGATAATTTAAGTGATGAGTTAAAAGATCTTCGTCGCCAAACTTATCAAGCCTTGACCAAAGTGAATGATGATTTAGGTCGTCGTCATACGTTTAATACTGCGATTGCTGCTGTGATGGAATTGATGAATGCAGTGACAAAATTAAATGATGACAGTGAACAAGCTAATGCCGTTGTTCAAGAAGCATTAGAAATTGTAGTGCTGATGCTGTCGCCGATCACACCGCATATTTGTCATCAATTATGGCAAGCATTAGGTCACGATGAGGCGATTGTGCATGCCACGTGGCCTGACGTTGATGAGTCAGCATTAAAACAAGATAAAATTGAGCTGATGGTGCAAGTCAATGGTAAGCTTAGGTCTAAAATTAATGTGGCGGCTGATGCAGATAAAGACGCTGTTGAAGCACAAGCTATGTCAGATGAAAATGTCATCAAATTTATTGACGGTAAAACCGTACGCAAAGTGATTGTCGTTCCAGGACGATTGGTCAATATTGTGGTGGCGGGCTAATAAAGGAATCTTTATGAAACGTTTGGTGTTAACGAGTTTTGTCAGTCTATTGTTATTGACCTTAGCGGGTTGTGGCTTTCATTTACGTAGTGCTGCTGATTTATCCAGTAACATCAAAGTTTTGCGTATTGATGGTATTAGCAGTGAAAGAGGCATCGGCTTAACCTTAAAACGGGCATTAATGGCTAACGGCGTTGTCGTGGTGGATAAGCTTAATAACGAAGCATCGATTCTTAAAGTGGTCGATCATGAGTTTGATCGTCGCGTATTATCGGTTGGATCGAGCGCCAAAGTCAGTGAATATGAACTCTATGCCAAATTGGTCTTCACCGTCTTAGATAAAGACGGCAATATTCTCGCAGATCAACAAGCCGTACAAGCTCAGCGTGATTATCAATTTAATGAAGATGAAGTTTTAGGCCGTGAATCAGAAGAACAATATTTACGTGAGCAATTAGATCAACAATTGATCCAAAGCGTAATGAGACGTTTATCTGCTATCAAATAGCGGTGTGTCATGCGATGTAATGCTGATCAGTTATTAAACCAATTGGCTCAAACGACGCCTGCTGTTTTTCTGGTGTATGGCGATGAGCAGATGCTGGTTGAAGAAACAGCCGATCAGATTCGACAACAATTGAAACAACGTGGCGTGACAGAGCGTCAGGTGTGGCATGTTGAAGGTCGGTTTGATTGGTCTCAAATTCGTTGGCGAGAACAAAGCATGTCTTTGTTTGATAATCAGCGTTTAATTGAAATTCGTCTACCATCAGGTGCGCCAGGCAAAGACGGCGGTGAGATTTTTCGTCAGTTTGCCGCTGAGCCACCGGAAGATACTTTCTTATTGATTATCAGTGGCAAGATAGATAATCGCTCACAAAAAAGTAAATGGTTCACAGCGTTAGATGGCTTAGGATTGACGATTCCGATTTGGCCTGTCGATGTTGCCCAATTGCCGAATTGGATAAGGCAGCGACTAAAACAAAAAAATATGACCATCGCACCTGAGACGGCTGCATTGATGGCAGAAAGGGTGGAAGGCAATCTTTTTGCCGCCGCACAAGAAATTGAAAAATTGACCTTATTATGTCCCGATGGCCAAGTGACAGAAGACATCGTGCTGGCCTCTGTGGCAGATAATGCCCGTTTCCAAGCATTTGGTTTAATGGATACGGCAATATCAGGACAAGCTGCAAAAATTCCGCGAATGGTGCAACAAATTCGCGCCGAAGGAACGGAAATATTAGCCTTGTTTTCAGCGGTATCGTGGAGCCTGCACCGCCTGGTTACGATGGCGATACAGCTAGAACAAGGTCAACAACTTGATTTCATTTTCAGGGCACAAAAACCGCCTGTGTGGGATAAAGCCAAACCAATGATGTCAAAAGCCTTACAACGTCATTCGGCATTACGTTGGCAACAGTTTTTATTACAATTAGCAGACGTTGATCAAGCGGCAAAGGGGCAGAGCCAATCTTGCCCGTGGACGTTATTAGAAACACTCTGTATGAACGTCGCAGGTATTGATCACTACCTTGGTGAGGAGAAACACATTGGATATCATTAGTTACATGCAAACAATGGGGCGTGAAGCAAGACAAGCAAGCCGAGCCCTAGCGCGTGCAAGTACGCAAGACAAAAATACAGCATTGTTGGCAATGGCAGCTGAAATCAGAGCGAGTCGAGCAACACTGCAACAACAAAATGAATTGGATCTGGCTGCTGGTAAAGAGAAAGGATTAGATGCCGCGTTACTAGACCGGTTAGCGTTGACCGATGCCCGTATTGAAGCCATGGCTGAAGGCATTGAACAAGTTGCTAACTTGGCTGATCCTGTTGGTAAAATCAGTGATATGCGTTATTTGCCTTCTGGTATTCAATTAGGCCAAATGCGTGTTCCTATTGGTGTTATCGGTATTATTTATGAGTCTCGTCCTAATGTGACGGCGGATGCGGCAGCCTTATGTTTGAAATCAGGTAATGCCACGATTTTACGTGGCGGCTCTGAAGCGATTCATTCGAATCAAGCGATTGCACGCTGTATTCAAGCAGGATTAACTGCTGCAGGTTTACCCATCACGGCAATTCAAGTGGTCGAAACAACAGATAGAGCTGCTGTCGGACAATTAATTACCATGCCTGACTATGTTGATGTCATCGTGCCTCGCGGCGGTAAAGGGTTGATTGAGCGTATTAGCCAAGAAGCCAAAGTCCCTGTGATTAAACATCTTGATGGTATTTGTCATGTTTATATTGATGAACATGCTGATCTTGATATGGCAGAAGCCATTGCCATTAATGCAAAATGTCACCGATATGGTGTGTGTAACGCCATGGAAACGCTATTAGTGGATGCCAAAGTCGCTGCGGAGATCTTGCCACGATTAGCGACAGCTTATGGTAAAGAAGGCGTTGAGTTGCGTGGTTGCGAGCAAACACAAGCGATTGTTGAATGCAAAGCGGCAACGCAAGAAGATTGGGACACTGAGTATTTAGCCCCGATTTTGTCGATAAAAGTCGTCAACGGTGTCGATGAAGCGATGGAGCACATTCATCTTCATAGTTCTGCTCATACAGAAACTATCGTGACTGAGCATATGCCCACTGCGCAACGTTTCTTAGCCGAAGTAGATTCAAGTTCGGTCATGGTCAATGCCTCGACGCGTTTTGCTGATGGCTTTGAGTATGGTTTAGGCGCTGAAATTGGTATTTCAACGGATAAAATTCATGCCCGTGGCCCTGTTGGTCTCAATGGTTTGACATCACAAAAATGGATTGTGCTTGGCAATGGCCAAGTACGCCAATAAGGGATCATGATGGTACAGGCGGTAGGCCTATTTGGTGGCACTTTTGATCCAGTACATTTGGGCCATTTACGTTCTGCAGTTGAAATAGCCGAGCTGTTTGACTTAGAACACGTTCGGTTAATTCCTAATGCAGTACCGCCGCATCGAGCACAACCAGAAGCCACAGCGCAACATCGGTTATTGATGTTACAGCTGGCGGTCAAGAATAGTCCTAATATCATTATTGATGATTGCGAGCTGCAACGCGAAGGTCCTTCTTATAGCATTGATACGGTCAAACTCATGCGTGAACAAATGCCTGATGCGGCTTTGTATCTGATCGTGGGTACCGATGCTTTTCAGGCGTTAGACAGCTGGCATGAATGGCAAGACTTACTCACCTATTGCCATATTATTGTGATGCAAAGGCCTGACCAAGCCTTTCAATTATCGGAAACACTACAACCGTGGTATCAACAACATTTAGCACTTGACGCTGATAAACAACGATTAGCAGGGGCTATTTGGCCTGTCACGCTCACACAATTGGCTATTTCTGCGACAGAGATTCGATCTAAAATTCGTGACGGTAATAGTGCCGCTTATCTGACACCTGATCCGGTGGTGACGATAATGGAACAGTTAGGGTTATACCGCTAGCTTCACCGATGACGGATGCAGCCATACAACGCAAAATTATTCATGTTGACATGGATGCCTTTTTTGCTTCAGTTGAACAGCGTGATCAACCCAAATATCGAGGTAAACCGTTAATCGTCGGCGGTAAACCAGATGAACGTGGTGTCGTGGCCGCATGTAGTTATGAAGCCCGTGTGTTTGGGGTGAGATCTGCTATGCCCAGTGCGACGGCGTATCGTTTATGCCCCGATGCCATATTTGTCCCACATCGCTTTGATGTTTATCGTGAAGTCTCTGAGCAAATACGCGCTATTTTTTGGCGTTATGCCAAAGAAGTTGAACCTTTATCATTTGATGAAGCTTACTTAGATGTCACCGGTGTGGAAGAATTTAATGGCTCAGCGACGTATATTGCCAAAGCCATCAAACATGATATCCAAGTCGAAACTCAATTAACGGCATCGGCGGGCATTTCATATAACAAATTCTTAGCAAAAATCGCATCAGATATGGATAAGCCGAATGGGTTATACGTGATTAAACCCGAGCAAGCATTGGCGTTTGTTGCTCAATTAATGGTTGGAAAATTCCACGGTATAGGACCTGCGACTGAAAAAAAGATGCAACAACTAGGCATTCAAACAGGGCTTGATTTAAGGCAATGGTCAGAAGCTAAACTGGTTGAGCATTTTGGTAAATCAGGCCATCATTTTTATCATATTTCACGGGCGATCGATGAGCGGCCGGTCCAAAGCCGCAGGCAGCGAAAATCCATTGGTAAAGAAACGACTTTCCGACACGATATCAATGATACCCACATCTTACTTGAACACATTAAACCCTTAGCTGAACAAGTCTGGGATGAACTGCAAGCACTTCATATGAAAGCGAGAACGGCGACATTAAAAATTAAATATGCCCATTTTCAACAAGTGACTCGATCTATCACGATAGAGCAAGGTTTAGATAAGGCAACGTTATTGTCCTTATTACCAGAATTATTATCGCGAACTGAAGCAGGTACAGTTGCCGTGCGATTGGTTGGCGTGTCAGTCAGTGGCTTTGATGTACCAGTAGAACAAAAAAAGCCTCGTCAGCAATTGGATTTGGGTTTAGAGGAGGCATTTTAAATGGCCGATGTTTTTTTCATTGCTTCGAAATTAGCATGGGGAATATTAAGCCCCAGTAACCTGATGATTATCGCCTTGTTGATAGCGACATTATGTTTGTTAAAGGGTGCTGTCACCGCGGCTAAATATATCTTGTTCCCCACTGTCTTCCTAGCGGCTAGTTTGATGATATACCCGTGGGGGGAATGGGTGATATATCCGCTGGAAAGTCGCTTTGAACAACCCTCGGAGTTACCCGATGAGATTGATGGCATTATTGTCTTAGGCGGCGGAGAGCAGCTTAAAACATCGATCAGCTGGCAATCGCCGCAATTAGGTGCTGGAGGGGATAGGTATATTGCTGCTGCAAAACTGGCAAAACATTACCCCGAAGCGCCGGTAATTTTTACGGGAGGGCATAATTTTCTTCGTTTTGATGCCAAAGGGCGAGAAGGGGATATTGCTCATCAAGTGTTAACTACAATAGGTATTGATGAAACTCGGTTAAGAATTGAGTCAGCTTCACGTAATACCAATGAGAATATGCAATTGGTACAAGTGTTTTTGCCTCAGCGTTCGGGACAGTACTTATTAGTGACATCTGCTTTTCATATGCCAAGAGCGATGGGTGTTGCACGCCAGCAATCGTTGAATGTGATTGCTTATCCGGTTGATTATAGAAGTAATCGACCGGAATTAAGACGCTGGTCAATGCATTTTTATGATCATCTAGATGTGTTAGAGCCAGCATGGCGTGAGTGGATAGGCTTAACGGCTTACTACCTAACAGGAAAAACGCAACACTGGTTTCCACACCCCATTTCGAAGGAACAGGGAAAAAATACAAGTCATTCAAGCGATAGTGATAAACTATATAACTAGTTAATAACGGAGAGCCCAATGCAGGCTGATGAACTTAAATTACTAGTGATAGATGCACTAGAAGACATAAAAGCAGAAGATATTCAGATTCTCGATGTGATGGACATGACCGATGTGACCGATATCATGGTCATCGCGACAGGTAAATCAACGCGTCAAGTAAAAGCGCTCGCGAACGAAGTCGTGATGCAAGCGAAAGCGGCCGGTATACAACCAATGGGTGTAGAAGGTGAAGACATTGGTGAATGGGCGTTAGTCGATTTAGGCGATGTGATTGTTCATATTATGACACCACAAACGCGTACGACGTATAATTTGGAAAAATTATGGCAAGTTCCTGATGAAACCGATCAGCAACTCGCTTCGGAAGACGAATGAAACTGACATTGCTGGCAGTCGGCACGAAAATGCCAGCATGGGTGACTGAAGGCTTCCAAGAGTATGCCAAACGCATGCCACGAGAATGTCAATTAATCCTGCAAGAAATTGCCCCTGCAAAACGGGGTAAAACAGGTCATGCGGCACAATGGATTGAAGACGAAGCTGACCGACTATTACAAGCCATTCCTGATAATCACTATGTGATCGCATTAGAAGTGACAGGTAAGTCTTGGACAACAGAAGCGTTATCACAACAGATGACAAACTGGCTTAGTGATGGCCGTGATGTGACATTATTGGTTGGTGGTCCTGATGGTTTAGCACAGCGTTGCCGTCAAAAGGCGGATCAACTCTGGTCACTATCGCCTTTGACCTTACCACATCCTATTGTTAGGGTGGTTTTAGCGGAACAACTCTATCGCGCATGGACAGTATTACAAAATCACCCTTACCATCGCGCATGATATTACCCAAAGTCTATTTAGCATCTACGTCACCACGCCGACGTGAATTATTAGCCCAAATCGGTGTCGAATTTGACGTGGTAACCATTGATGTCGATGAATCACATCATGCTGGCGAGACAGCACAAGCCTATGTACAACGGGTTGCTTCAGAAAAAGCCTTAGCTGGTTGGCGAAATAAGATAGATAAAGAACCGCGCCCAGTGATAGGGGCTGATACTGCCGTTGTGATTGAGGGTCAGGTATTGGGTAAACCACGGGATGATAATGATGCAAAAGCAATGTTGTCATTGCTATCGGGTCAAACACATCAAGTGATGAGTTGTGTTGCCGTTGTGTCGAACGGTGATGTAACGACGAAAACGAATATAAGTGAAGTGACATTTTCTACTTTAGATCATGACATGATAGCGTGGTATATTGCGACAGAAGAAGGCAAAGACAAAGCCGGCAGTTATGCGGTGCAAGGACTTGCTGCAATGTTAATTGAACATATTTCCGGTAGTTATTCCGGCATTATGGGGTTACCCCTACAAGAAACCAGTCAATTGTTATTGCAGTATCAATAATTTCTAGCTAGGAGAGACGGCTAAACTATGAGCAGCGAAATTCTCATTAATGTAACCCCTTGTGAGACAAGGGCGGTGGTCGTCGATAATGGTGTATTACAAGAAGTCTTCATTGAACGGACAGAATACCGTGGTTTAGTCGGCAATATCTATAAAGGCAAAGTGTGTCGAGTCTTGCCTGGCATGCAAGCAGCGTTTGTCGAAATAGGCTTAGCAAGAGCCGCCTTCCTACATGCATCAGATATTTCTATTCCAGGTGGCCATACGGGTGATCTGCAAGAAACAGAAGTGCCGCCGATTGAATCTCTATTACGAGAAGGTCAGGAAATTTTGGTACAAGTTATCAAAGATCCTATGGGCACAAAAGGCGCGAGATTAACGACGCAACTCTCTGTCTCATCTCGTTATTTGGTATATATGCCCGACACGCAAGGTGTGGGTGTCTCATTAAAAATAGAAGACGAGACGGAAAGAGAGCGACTAAAGGGCGTATTGGCATCCCAACTTGAAGAAAACAATGGCGGCTACATTTTAAGAACGGCGGCAGAAGGGGTGACGGAAACAGATTTAGCGGCTGATTTACAGTTCTTACATCGCTTGTGGGCAAAGTTGATGGATAGAAAAGCGACAATAAAATGTAGTGAACCATTATATGAAGATTTACCACTAGCCCTAAGATCATTAAGAGATTTATTTTCTCCAGATATCGAACGCATTCGCATTGATTCTCAGAGCACATTTGATAGTGCGGTGAAGTTTGCTGAAGGGTTTATGCCTGAATGTGTTTTACGTTTAGAACATTATCAAAGCAATGATCCGTTATTTGACCTATTTGGTGTCGAAGACGAAATTCGAAAAGCCTTAGAGCGAAAAGTTTCTTTGAAGTCAGGTGGCTATCTGATTTTTGATCAAACAGAAGCCATGACGACTGTTGATGTCAATACTGGCGGTTTTGTCGGCCATAAAAACTTAGAAGAAACCATTTTTAAAACCAATCTTGAGGCCGCACGAGCCATTGCAAGGCAATTACGGTTGCGAAACTTGGGCGGTATTATCATCCTCGACTTTATCGATATGGATGAAGAGGAACATCGAGAGCAAGTGATTGCGACACTTGAAAAAGCGATGATGTCCGATAGGGCAAGGCATAATATCTGTGGTGTATCAGAGTTAGGTTTAGTCGAAATGACCCGCAAACGCAGCCGTGAAAGTTTGGGGCATGTATTGTGTGAACCTTGTCCCGCTTGTGATGGTAAAGGTTATGCAAAGAGTATTGAAACAGTGTGTTATGAGATTTATCGCGAAATTTTACGAGAAGCAAAACAATATGAAACCAGTCGTTTTTTAGTGTTAGCGTCGTTAGATGTTATTGATAAGTTAAGCGATGAAGACTCAACTTATGTTGCTGAATTGGAAGAATTTATTGGGAAACCGATTGAGTTTAAACCCGAGCGACAATATGGTCGTGAACAATATAATGTCGTTTTGATGTGATCTGGACTTAAGATCAGGACGCCACACCGATGACATTAAGCAAAATAACTCCATTGAAAGCGCTATTATTATTTCTAGCTATTGCGTTGGTGAGTGGAACATATTGGGCTGCAAGCTATATTAACCAACAGCAAGACAAAGTGGCCGAATGGGTCAGTGCGCAGTTAGGTTATCCGGTGGAAATTGGTACTGCTAAGCTGTCATGGCGTAGTTTGTCTCCGAAGCTTGCCTTAACATCGGTAAAAGTCTTAGGTGAAAAAAACGCGCCGCCATTATTGACATTGCAAGCGTTGTATTTTGATTTAGACTTTTATGACAGCATACGTTTTGCTGATTTGCGTATTGATAATATTACGATAGAAGGCTTAAAACTTGGCGTCGTCAGGGATGAGTTTGGTTTGCTTTCCTTACAAGGCTTAAATCAACAAGGTGACTCCACGCCTTTATTTGCTGAATTATTAGTACGGTCTGATAATCTGGACAGTTTTAATTTAGCGTCAATCACGGTTGATTATATCGATAAAGGTCATCCCGCTTTAACGGGGCGATATCAAGTCAGTCAAGCAATGGTGAAACATGTGTCGACAAAATGGCATGCTGAGGGACAAATTGGTTTACCCAGCAAATTAGGTCGGCAAGTTCAGTTTGGTGTTGATTGGCTATTAAATACTACTCAACCTGAACTCACCACGTGGCAATGGTCAGTTGATGTTGATCAAGCCGTATTAGATTCTTTAAGACCGTATTTAGTCTGGCAACAATTAATGCTCAAACAAGGACGAATAGATCTCGCTTTGACAGGAAAAGGGCGAGGTTATGACATGCATACGGCCGATGTCACCTTTGATCTTGAGCAAGGACACCTCTCGCACCAATTAGGTGAGTTTTCTTCTGTCATTGTCGAAAAACTATCAGGGCAAGCTCATTGGTTACGTCACGATACGGGTTGGGCGCTTTCAGTGCAGCAGCTTCAATGCCAAATAGAAGACAAGGTCTGGCCTAAAAGTAGTTTTAGATTTGAACAGTATGCCCAAAGAAGCGTGGTAGAAGGCAGTTTTTTAGATATTCAGAATGTGCTGGATATTGCCAAACTGACGGGACAATTACCAGCACAAATAATTGGACAAAATCCACAAGGTGAAATAAGCCAATATCGAATTGATTACGATGATGAGCTAGGGTTGCAACAGGCTGAATTTGAGTTACGTGATGGCGCCTTAAATCAATGGCAAAGCTACCCTGGCGTAGATAATGTTCACCTAGATGCCAACCTGAAAGACAACATGTTACGGGTGGATGTTTTGAGTAATAATGTCACCTTATATCCAGGCCAAGCTTTAGATGAGCCGCTATTTTTTGATGCGATTGCAGGGAAAGTGACGGTTGAGCGCAAGCAAGATAATGCGTGGGTAGTGATCTCGCAAGATGTCATCGTAACCAATCCAGATTTGACGGTTAAAGTCGATGGCAATAGCCGGATTTCACCTACCGGCGAGATCAACAATGATGTCACGATTAAAGTCGCTGATGTCAGTATGGCCCGTTGGAAAAGTTATGTGCCGCAAGCTGGTCTCCATGCTGATTTCAAGAAATGGTCCGATGAGGCTTTTCATGCCGGAACGATTACCCAAGGAGACATCACGCTAAAGGGTGACTTAGCCGCTTTCCCTTACCAAACCGATGCAGATAAACAACGCGGCAGTTTTGATATGTCCATGCAAGTCGAAGGAGTGCATTTACATTATGCAGACCATTGGCCTGATTTATTTGATATAAAAGGTGTAGTAAGCGGGCAAGGGCATAATTTAGTCATACAAAGTCAACAAGCCAATATTGCCGGGTTTAATGTGCAAGACGTGCGTGTTGATATTGACCATTTGCTTGAACATAATCCGATATTAACGGCAAAAGGCCGACTATTAGGTTCGACACAACAAGCGGTTAATTTTTTACAAAATAGCCCACTTAATCAACGATTTGGTTCGGTTGCAACACAAATGGCTGCAAAAGGGCAAAGCCAATTGAATTTGTTATTAACCGTGCCATTAACCCATAGCATTGATACCGATGTGGCCGGAGATATTCGGTTTATGAATAGTGTGCTTTACCCAAAAGCCATGCCTGAGTTGGCATTAAAGCAAGTCAACGGCACTTTGCAATTTAATAATCAAGGCGTTTCAGCAAAACAAATTCAAGCTCAATGGTTAGCAAATCCTATCATGGTCGATGTTGTACCGAAGGAAAACAATACGGTCATTGAAGCAAAAACGCGCACAGCCATCAGTCAATTACGACAACAATGGCCTGATATTCCCAGTTTTATGCAAGGTACGATGGATTACCAAGTTGATGTGAGTGTTTCTGAGCGGCAATTAGGGGATTTTTATATCGATGTCGCGCTGACTTCCGCCTTACAAGGCGTTGAGGTAGATCTTCCCGCACCATTCGGTAAAACAGCAACTCAATCAATGGCCAGCAAATTAGTGTTTAATCAAAGCCAACGCCAGCCTTTTTACCAATTAAGTTATGGCGAACAACAGATCGTTGCTAAACCGAATCAAGATGAGGTGTTTTCTTTTGAAAACGGCAGTGTGCAATTGGCCTTATCGGCAGTGGATTTGGCGGCTTGGCAACAATGGACGCAACAATCAACGTCAACGACTCGTGCGCCATCATTGCAAGAAATCGATTTAAAAGTACAAAAGTTAACAGGGTTTGATCAAGCTTGGTCTGATGTTGCTATTCATGCTTTATCTGACGCCAAGCAATGGCAGGTTTCACTGACAAGCCCCACTATGTCAGGCCAAATTGATATACCGAAAGATTGGCAACAAGGTGTGTTGAAAGTGCGTTTGGATAAATTAGCCTTACGTTCCGCACAAAATGGAAAAACATCAACAATCTCATCGAGCAAGCAAGCATTATGGCCTGCGATGGATGTGATGATTGAGCAATTATCCTTCGACGATTTATTTTTAGGCAAAGCAACCTTGTATGCACATGTCGATGATAATCAATGGTCGCTGGATAAAGCACAATTGCAATCACCGTCGTATTTAACAGAGATAACAGGCCATTGGCAACAATCGACACAAAGTGAACGATCCTCAATGATTGTGAAAGCGACCAGTCCCGATATGGCAGGATTATTAAAACAACTTAACTATCAACCTATTATCATGGCGGCGGATTCAGAATTGACTGCGTCTGTGTCATGGCCTGGTTCCCCTGTTGATTTTGCAAAAGAAGCCTTAACAGGACAATTAAAATTCAACTTGAGAAAAGGTAAATTAAATCAAGTCGAACCTGGTGCTGCTGGCAGGGTATTTGGGTTGATGAGTATTACGGCGATTCCTCGGCGTTTATCGCTTGATTTTAGTGAGCTATTTGGGAAAGGGTTGAATTTCAGTGTCTTACAAGGCCAATTTGATATTGCGAATGGACAGGCTAATGTCGACCAGTTAAACCTTCGCGGAGAAGCTGCCAATATTGACATGACAGGCAGTATTGATCTGGCTCGTGAAAATTATGATCAAATTGTCAAAGTCACGCCAAATGTTTCATCAACATTACCGTTAGCGGGTGCTGTAGCTGGTGGCCCTGTCGGTCTTGGGGTAGGAGCGGCCATATTTTTAGCAGATAAAATTGCTGGCAAATTATTTGATAAAAATATTGTTAATATGGTGAGTTATACCTATCGCTTGACGGGAAGTTGGCAAGAGCCAGAACTGCATGTTGTTGGGCCGACATTAGCACAATAGTCAGAAGAGATAATCAGGAACTCTGTTATCATATAGGACTGATTTAATAGACAGACTGTACCCTTATGATTGATTACGACCAACAAGTGACCGAATTACTACTGAGCCGAAACGGCTTAGCAGAAACGGATCTAGAGCAGGCTTTAGCAACGGCGATGGGCGCTGGTGTTGATTATGCCGATTTATATTTTCAACAAGCCAGACAAGAAAGCTGGGTGTTAGAAGATGGCATCATCAAAGAAGGTGGCTATTATATTGAGCAAGGTGTTGGCGTGCGCTCATGTAGTGGTGAAAAAACAGGGTTTGCGTATTCAGATGACCTTATTGTTCCTGCACTCAATAGTGCTGCCAAAGCTGCTAGCGCAATTTCAAGACAAGGGCAAAATGGCCAAGTCAAAGCATGGTCACGCACACAAACTCCCCAGTTATACGGTAGTTCTGACCCACTGAATAGTTTAACGGTTGACCAAAAGCTCGCTTTATTAACCCAAGCAGATCAAGCGGCTAGAGCCGCCGATCCTCGTGTAACACAAGTCAATGCCAGCTTAGTAGGAGAATTAGACACTGTTTTAATTGCGGCGAGTGACGGTACATGGGCGACAGATATTAGACCGCTTATCAGAATGAGTGTCAGTGTCATTGTAGAAGAAAATGGACGACGTGAAAGAGGCAGTGCCGGTGGCGGTCGCCGTCTAGATTATCGTTATTTTCAAGATGATGATATGGCAACAGAATATGCCAATGAAGCCGTCAGACAAGCCATTGTCAATTTAGATGCCATTGATGCACCTGCGGGCAATATGACGGTGGTATTGGCCTCAGGTTGGCCTGGTGTTTTACTCCATGAAGCCGTTGGCCATGGTTTAGAAGGTGACTTTAACCGACGGGGTAGTTCTGCATTTTCAGGTCGCATTGGGGAACAAGTCGCATCGCCATTATGTACGGTTGTGGATGATGGCACATTGGCTGACCGCAGGGGATCATTGACGATAGATGATGAAGGCGAGCCAACGCAATACACGACATTAATTGAAAACGGTAAATTAACGGGCTATATGCAAGACAAACATAATGCCAGTTTAATGGGGACTAAAAGTACCGGTAATGGCCGCCGTGAGTCATATGCACATTTACCGATGCCAAGAATGACCAATACTTACATGTTGCCAGGTGAGCATAAACCAGAAGAAGTCATTGCGTCAGTTGAAAAAGGCTTATATGCCGTCAACTTTGGTGGCGGTCAAGTGGATATTACTTCCGGTAAGTTTGTGTTCTCCACGAGTGAGGTCTACCTCATCGAAAAAGGTAAAGTCACGCAACCAGTCAAAGGCGCGACGTTAATTGGTAATGGACCAGAAGTAATGGGTAGAATCAGTATGGTTGCCGATGATTTGGCGCTTGATAGTGGGGTAGGTAACTGTGGTAAAGATGGACAAACTGTGCCTGTTGGTGTCGGTCAACCGACATTGAAAATTGACGGCTTAACAGTAGGCGGGACAGCATAATGGCACAACATAAAGCAGTTGCCTTGATTTCTGGTGGTCTTGATTCAATGCTGGCGGTAAAAGTATTGCAAGAGCAAGGCATTGAAGTTGAAGGCATTAATTTTTATACCGGCTTTTGTGTTGAAGGGCATACCCATGCCATTCGCAATAGCGATAAAGACAAACAAAAACGGAATAACGCCTTATGGGTGGCAGAGCAATTAGGTATTAAATTACATATTGTTGATGTCATCGAAGAATATAAAGACGTCTTACTTAATCCTAAGCATGGTTATGGCGCTAATATGAACCCCTGCTTGGACTGTAAAATTTTTATGGTCAATAAAGCCGTGGAATGGGTAAAAGAGAACCGTAAAGATGGCTTTGATTTCATCATTACAGGTGAAGTCATTGGGCAAAGACCAATGTCACAACGGAAACAAACCATGCCGATTGTTGCTGAAGAATCTGGTGCGGATGATCTTTTATTAAGGCCGTTATGTGCTAAAAATCTTCCACCGACAAAACCTGAATTAGAAGGGTGGGTCGACAGAGAAAAACTATATGATTTCAGTGGGCGTACGCGTAAGCCTCAAATGGCTTTAGCTGAAAAATATGGTTTTGTTGATTATGCTTCTCCAGCTGGCGGCTGTTGTTTCTTGACCGATAAAAACTATTCGGACAAATTGGTCGACTTATGGAATGGGCGTGGTAGCCGTGAGTATGAGATGGATGACATTATGCTGCTGAAAGTAGGCCGTCATATTCGTCCTGCTGCGCATTATAAATTGATCATCGCGCGTGATGCCGGTGAAAGCCAATATCTAGAAGGTTACCGCAAACAATTTATCTCATTACAAGCGACCAGCCATAACGGGCCTTTAGCTTTAATTGATGGCAATGCCAGTGAAGACGATTATGAGCAAGCAGCACGCATTGTGGCGAGATATGGTCAAGGTAGAGACGCTGAGCAAGTTGATATTGCATTAGGCTTACCGGGAAAAGAAGACTTAACCCTTCAAATAAAACCGTATGAAAAAGCACAAGTATTAGAGGCGTGGCATGTATGAGTCAGCATGAATTAGATGCACGCAGGATGCTCTGCCCAATGCCTGTCATCAAAACACAAAATAAAATAAAAGAGCTTACAGTTGGTGATATATTAACTGTCATCTGCACAGACCCAGGTGCGCTAAGTGATATTCCTGCTTGGGCAAGAATTAATGGTCATGAGATTGTTGAGACCAAAGAGCATGATGGCGAAGTCATGATTGCGGTCAAAGTAAATAGTTAGGGCGAAAATGGTGCGAACGTCTATATTGCGCACCAAAAAGGTGCGTTTCAGACGTTGTGAAATGATTAAGTGATTGATTTCACAGAAATTGAAAGTTGGCCCAGATTATGCTGTTTAGATCGCACTATGGGCTTGCCCTTAAGTTAAGACACACTATATTAATAAATTGGAGAGAATTGAATGTCAGTCGAAAATGTACTTCAGATGCTGAAAGATGAAGAGGTCAAATTTGTTGATCTCCGTTTTACTGATACCCGCGGTAAAGAACAACATGTTTCATATCCGGCGCATGCTATCGATGAAGATACCTTTACAGAAGGTACTATGTTTGATGGATCGTCAGTGGCGGGTTGGAAAGGAATTAATGAGTCTGACATGATTTTAATGCCTGACGCTGATTCTGCTTTTATTGACCCTTTCATGGATGACACTACATTAGTTGTCACCTGTGACATCATTGAACCTGCAACAATGCAAGGTTATGAACGTGATCCACGCTCTGTAGCAAAACGTGCAGAAACGTATATGCAATCAACAGGTATTGCTGATACTGCTTTCTTTGGCCCTGAAAATGAGTTTTTCTTATTTGACAGTGTCACATGGGGCTCGTCAATGGCTGGTTCGCATTACAAAATTGACTCTGAAGAAGCGGCTTGGAATGCTGAGAAAGAGTACAGTGATGGTAATATGGGTCACCGCCCTGGCGTCAAAGGTGGTTACTTCCCTGTACCGCCAGTCGACTCATTACACGATATTCGTTCAGCAATGTGTTTAACACTGGAAGAAGTCGGTCAAACAACTGAAGTACATCACCATGAAGTCGCGACAGCGGGCCAATGTGAACTAGGGGTTAAATTTAACACACTAGTCAAAAAAGGTGATGAAGTTCAACAGCTTAAATATGTTATCCATAATATTGCTGCAGCATATGGCAAAACAGCGACTTTCATGCCTAAACCACTTGTGGGTGATAATGGTAATGGGATGCACGTTCACATGTCATTAGCGAAAGACGGAGATAACCTCTTTACCGGTAACTTGTACGGCGGTTTATCTGAAACAGCTTTATTCTATATTGGTGGTGTCATTAAACATGCTAAAGCATTAAATGCATTCACTAACTCTAGTACCAACAGCTACAAACGTTTAGTCCCTGGTTTTGAAGCGCCTGTTATGTTGGCTTACTCAGCACGTAACCGTTCTGCATCAATTCGTATTCCTTTCTGTAGTAATCCTAAAGGCCGTCGTATTGAAGTCCGTTTCCCAGATTCAACAGCTAACCCTTACTTAGCTTTTGCTGCTTTGTTAATGGCTGGCCTTGATGGCATCAAAAACAAAATCCATCCTGGTGATGCAATGGATAAAGATTTGTACGACTTGCCACCAGAAGAAGAAGCTCAAATCCCACAAGTATGTTATTCATTTGATGAAGCATTAGCCGCATTAGATTCTGATCGTGCTTTCTTAACAGAAGGCGGCGTATTCACTGATGACATGATTGATGGATTCCTTGAGTTGAAATCAGAAGAAATTGCTCGTTTACGGATGGAAACACATCCTGCAGAATTCGATATGTACTACAGCGTTTAATCGTTAAAGAACACTATCGACAAAAAACGCCTCCATTTATGGGGGCGTTTTTTTATGTCTAGGGCTTGCAAGCGATCATAAGCTGACCTATGATGGCAAATATGAAATATAGCCTACTGATATGCCTATTTTTTCTCAGCACGAGTCATGCTGATATTTATCGTTCTGTTGATAAAGACGGTAATGTCACTTATACCGACGAACCCAATAGCCAAGCCGAAAAAATCGAATTGGAAGAGCTGCCTACTTATGAGGCTCCGTCTATTCCTGCCATACCTTCAATTGCCTCACCCAATGAAGAACAACCTGACTCAAGCGATACATTAGCGGTACCAAAATATAGCGTATCCGTCACGTCACCAGAACAAAACCAAAGTATCTGGGCTGGCGGCGGTATTATCGAGGTAGTCGCGTCAGTTTCTCCTGCATTGAGTGAGCAACGTGGTGATAAATTACAATTCAAACTTGATGGTAAAAATGTGGGAGAACCACGATCAGGAACAAGTTATACCTTAGATAATGTTGAACGCGGTAGCCATATCTTGGCGGTATCGGTCGTCAATAAACAAAATAAAGTGTTGTCGACAAGTAAATCTGTACTTTTCCACCTTCACCGTAAGTCGGTTGCCCAATAATGGCAAACCGCAAACGCCAAATCTGATCCAAGCACAAAACTGATCCATCAAAAAAGCAATGGCAAAGATGCGACTTATAGTGCACCATAATGGTGCGAAAGACGGCTTGGTATCTAAGTTATGAGTAGAAAATAGGGTTAGGGAAAACCAGCATCGAAATAAAAGATAATCATAACTTATTGAAATAACTTGTTTATATAAAAAATATTTTTTCAAATAAGCGATCTGGAGCAGATATTGCTCTATTTTATTTTAACGTAACGCATAAGTAAGTTAAGGGACAAATGACGCAAACTTATTATCAACATATTATTGAGCATTTAAGCTGTGCCGTGGTGATTTTGGATGAAACATTCAAAGTAGTATTGATTAATACTTCAGCTGAAGTGTTGTTTGATATTAGCCAACGTCAAGCTGAACTGATACCTTTCCAGAGTATCTTACCGGGTGAAAAAACATTATTTGAAAGTATTACCAAAGTACAACAAACTGGACAAGAACTTATCAAACGTGAGCAAAAACTATTTATTCCTTCAATGGGAGAAGTGGTTGCAGACTGCGCGATTAAGCTATTGGAAGTCGATGGGGTCAAACATAAAATTTTATTAGAGTTTTATCAGTTAGATGCAAAAAACCGAATCAGTCGAGATGAAAGTCTCTATGTGCAACAGCAGGTTGTGCGTGGTCTCGCTCACGAAATAAAAAATCCATTAGGTGGATTACGCGGTGCCGCACAATTACTTGAGCGCCAATTAGATTCAGAAGAGCTAAAAGAATATACCGGTATTATCATTACCGAAGCAGATAGATTGCAGAATTTGATGGCCAGCATGTTAGGGCCTCATCAACAAAGCGAAACGAACCCAATCAATATTCATGAAGTATTGCAACGGGTAAGACAGTTGGTCAAAGTTGAAGTGGATGATCGCTTAGTCTTCAAGGCAGACTACGATCCAAGTATTCCAGATATTGAAGCCGATCTAGATCAATTGGTGCAGATCTTTTTAAATCTTGTGCGTAATGCAGTGCAATCAATGAATGGGGTGGGTAATATCATCCTCAAAACACGCATAAAACGACATGTCATTATTGATCATCAACGCTATCGTATTGCCGCTAGCATCGACATTATTGATGATGGATGTGGTGTCCCGCCCGAATTACAAGAAAGCATGTTTTACCCCTTAGTGACTGGTAGACCAGAAGGCACAGGATTAGGCCTATATATTTGCCAGACATTAGTTAACCGGAACGGCGGTATGATCAGCTGTACTAGCCGCCCAGGACATACTGTATTTTCAGTTGTTTTTCCTTTGGAGAAAGCCAGTGAGTAAAGGCAATGTTTGGATCGTGGATGACGATCGTTCAATCCGCTGGGTCTTAGAAAAAGCGATACAAGGCGATGGCATTTCAGTCCGTGCATTTGAAGACGGCGATGCGGTATTAGAAGAGTTAAAAAATAGCCAACCAGATGTGTTGGTCAGTGATATCCGTATGCCGGGCATTGACGGCTTAGAGTTAATGGCGGAAGTAAAATTACTTGCACCAAAATTGCCGGTCATTATTATGACGGCATATTCTGATCTCGATAGTGCCGTCTCTGTTTACGAAGGCGGCGCATTCGAATACCTACCTAAACCATTTGATGTTGATGAAGCCGTTGACTTAGTACAACGTGCCATCGCACATCATCAAGAAAATGCACCAGACGAAGAAGAACCAACCAAAATTAACACCGAGATTATTGGTGAAGCGCCAGCGATGCAGGAAGTGTTTAGAGCCATAGGCCGCTTATCACGCTCTAACATTACCGTATTGATCAATGGTGAATCTGGAACGGGTAAAGAGTTAATCGCCAATGCGCTACACAAACACAGCCCAAGATCCTCTTCTCCTTTCATTGCTTTAAACATGGCCGCGATTCCAAAAGAGTTAATGGAATCAGAATTATTTGGCCACGAAAAAGGCGCTTTTACCGGCGCACATGCCGCAAGAAAAGGCCGATTTGAACAAGCTGATGGTGGTACCTTATTTTTAGATGAAATTGGCGATATGCCGTTGGATTTACAAACACGCTTATTACGCGTGTTATCGGATGGCGAATTTTTCCGTGTCGGTGGTCATAGCTCAGTCAAATGTGATGTCAGAATCGTTGCTGCAACACACCAAAATTTAGAAAGACTTGTCGAGCGTGGTGAGTTTAGGGAGGATTTATTCCACCGACTTAATGTCATTCGTGTCCACAGCCCAGCTCTACGCGAGCGACGAGAAGATGTGCCAGCCTTAGCCAATTACTTTCTTAACAGAGCTGCGGGAGAATTAGCCGTTAATGTCAAAACGCTCTCGTCAGAGGTAGAAAGCTATTTGAGCCAATTACCTTGGCCTGGCAATGTGAGACAGTTAGAAAATACATGCCGTTGGTTAACGGTAATGTCGCCTGCGACAGTGATTGAAATGGATGACTTGCCAAATGAACTCACACAAGATGTGATCGTTGGGCAACAAATGGGCTCAAGCTGGCAAAATCAGTTTAAACAATGGGCCTCACAAAAAGCATTAAGCGGCCAAGAAGGCGCGTTAGCCGAAGTCGTGCCTGAAATTGAACAACTATTAATGGAAGTAGCATTAGAAAAAACAGCAGGTAAAAGACAAGAAGCTGCCAAGCTATTAGGGTGGGGAAGAAACACCCTCACAAGAAAGTTAAAAGGAAGTGATAAATAGCTTGCAGTAGTACGCTTAAGTTAGTATAATTCTTTGCTTAATCCGGTGCGGGGTGGAGCAGTCTGGTAGCTCGTCGGGCTCATAACCCGAAGGTCGTTGGTTCGAATCCAGCCCCCGCTACCAATCAATAAAAAAGCCTATATAAGCGAACAGTTTATATAGGCTTTTTTGCGTTTACGGACTAGTGTTGCCAGACTATCATGTGCTGATGTCACGACAATCAATATCAAGCAATCTGCTCAAGACGTTCATTGACCTCGTAAGCCTGAGCCATATATTAAAACGATTCCTGCCCATCGGCCTCTCTTTAGGCCTGTATCCATACATAGATGTCCGATAACAAAATATTAGCCTATTTGTAAGTTATTGAAAAAAATGTTTTTAATCCACTATTTTAGTCAGCAGTTATTTAAGGGAACAACATGTTCTGGATAATAAATTTAGCAAAGTGGACATATTGGATAAATGATCGCTATACTTCAGATCCATCATAAACTATTGATACAAGTACGTTTGCAATGAAGTTACCTTTCAGAACCTATAATATGTTAGCGGACAAAGTGTCCCCTAAACCCTAGTTATGCTTCATCAAATTCAACCATCACTTGAGATAATAAATAATGAAATTAGACTATTGTGTTTTTGGAACAAATAACATGGAAGAATCGATTAAATTCTATGACTCACTGTTCGAACAAACAGAACTTAATAAAGTTTTATCAACTGAAAGAATGACGTTCTGGCAGTGTGAAGATTTTGCATTTGCTATTGCAAAACCATTTAATGGCGAGCCTGCTAGCAATGGGAATGGAACAATGATTGGCTTAAATGTTGGCTCTACTGAAGAAGTAAAAAGGCTTCATAGTAAGGCTATAGAATTAGGCGGAATTTCTGAGGGTGAACCCGGACAACGAGGACCTAAATTTTCTGCCTATGCGAGAGATTTAGATCATAATAAAATTGTTTTTTCCGTATAAAATATTAACAAACAAAGGCAGTACCGCCCTTTGGGCATTCTGCCAAAGAGAATCTAACTAGATGCCTGAACCAGATCTATTGAGAATCATGACATTTGTAACATCGAAAGATCTCAGCGAGTGGCTCAAGGTGAATCACGCAACTGAAAGTGAGTTGTGGGTAAAGATATTCAAGAAAAACACTGGGATTCAAAGTGTTACTTGGAATGATGTAGTGGTAGAGATTTTATGCTGGGGCTGGATTGACGGGGTGAAAAAGTCAATTGATGATCAAGCCTATCTTCAGCGCATAACTCCCAGAAGAGCACGAAGTAACTGGTCTAAAAGGAACACAGATCATGTTGAACGTTTGATAGGCGAAGGCCGAATGAAGGAGGCTGGGCTTGTACATGTTCGTGCAGCGAAGGCTGACGGTCGTTGGGAAAACGCTTATGTGGTAAGTGAAATGGAAGTGCCCGCAGATTTCTTGGCTGCACTGGAAAATCAGCCAAAAGTAAAACTGTTTTTTGAAACACTTAATAAATCGAGTCGTTATGTTATCGCTTACGGCTTAACAAGTGCAAAGAAACCTGAAACTAGAAAAAGGCGATTTGAAAAATTTATAGACATGCTTATCAGAGAAGAAAAACCCTCTTAGCTTCGGTGAAATCTATAAAGCATAACAAGTTGCTGCACGCGGATTTGGTAAAGCTGTCACCTTTTTCGCTTGCGCAAAAAAGCCGCCAACTTCACCAAACCGGTGAGCAAGGCGTTAGAATTAGTCGCCCATAACTGATAATAAAGTCGATAAAATTGATTATTTTAGTTACTGTCATTGAGCATATATTAAGTGTTCAATCAGCCATTAAAAATGCATTATTATGAACTAAGAGCACAGCCAACTATTATGCTGTCGCTTGCCATCATAGGTTAAACTAATCTTTTTTTACTTGAACAACTGTAAGGATTCGCAGTATGCACGATATTATTTGCCCGCATTGTAATAAGGCTTTCCAAGTCGATGAAGCAGGCTATGCCGATATTGTGAAACAAGTGCGTGATAGCGAGTTTGAGCAGCAATTACATGAACGCCTTGAGTTGGCCGAAAAAGAAAAACAAAATGCGGTGCAAATCGCCATCAATAAAGTCACACAAGACTTGCAACAAACAGCCGTGGCGAAAGATCTAGAGATACAACAGCTTAAAGCGGCGATAGACAATGGTGATGTGGCTAAAAAACTGGCGGTGACGGAAGCATTAAGTTCTGTCGAAAGAAAACTGCAACAAACAGAAGCTGAAAAAGAGCAGAAAATTCAAGCCTTGATGTCACAAGTAGAGTCGATGAAAGCCCAACAAAGTTTGGCGATGAATGAAGCTGTTAGAGCAATCGAAAAAGAGCGTGATAGTTTAAAAAGTCATCTTGAAAAATCGGAAATGGAAAAGCAGCTGGCTGAGAAGTCACTGAAAGAACGCTATGAAATACAGATCAAAGATCGAGATGATGCGATTGAGCGTTTAAAAGATATGAAGGCGCGCTTATCGACAAAAATGGTCGGTGAAACCTTAGAGCAACATTGTGAAACGGAGTTTAATCGCATTCGTGCTACCGCGTTTCCGCATGCGTATTTCGAAAAAGACAATGATGCGAGCTCCGGCAGCAAAGGTGATTATATCTTTCGCGATCAGGATGGATCTGGTACTGAAATTGTATCGATCATGTTTGAAATGAAAAATGAAAGTGATACGACAGCGACCAAGAAAAAGAACGAAGACTTTCTCAAAGAATTAGATAAAGACCGTGTGGAAAAAGGCTGTGAATACGCGGTGTTAGTGTCATTATTAGAACCTGAAAGTGAATTGTATAATTCAGGTATTGTCGATGTGTTTCATCGTTATCCTAAAATGTATGTCATTCGGCCACAGTTTTTTATTCCCATCATTACTTTATTACGTAATGCGGCCATGAAATCATTGGAATACAAAACAGAGTTAGCTTTAGTGAAATCTCAACATATTGATATCACGCACTTTGAAGAGGATCTTGAGCAATTCAAAACGGGCTTTGCCAGAAATTACGACTTGGCGTCAAGAAAATTCCAAACAGCGATTGATGAAATTGATAAATCTATCAATCACTTACAGAAAACAAAAGACGCCTTATTAGGGACGGATAGAAATTTGCGGCTGGCGAATAATAAAGCGCAAGATGTCACGATTAAAAAGCTGACCCGTAATAATCCAACGATGGCAGAAAAATTTGATGAGTTAGATACGGATAAGTAAAGCTTATTCGGCTAATTGTTCAGCGACTTCCCAACCACCACCTAACACAGTGTATAAAGTGATGAGTTTTGTGATTTGTTGTGTTTCTGATAACACCAAATCATCTTCGCTGGCCGTTAATTCTCGTTCAGCATCTAATACCGCTAAGTAATCTGTTTCACCGACGTCGAATAAGGCTTTGGCTAATTTGACTGATTGGCGACGGCTTTGTACGCCATCATGTAACCGTTGGCGTGTTTCTAACTCACGGCCATAGCGGACGAGTGCGGTTTCTGCTTCACTCAAGGCATTTAACACCGTTTTTTCGTATAAGGCTAATGCGGCTTCACTTTCTGCTTGTTCAGCGTCTATACGCGCTCGAATCGCACCACCTTCAAAGATAGACCATTGCATTAAAGTACTGAATGACCAAATACTGCCTGCTGCTGTAAATAAATCACTAAAGCGGCGAGCTTGAAATCCGCTTTCACCCGTTAGGAAAAACTTGGGATATAAATTCGCTTCTTCGGCACCAATATCTGCAATTGAAGCGGCTAATTCACGTTCAGCTGAACGAATATCTGGCCGACGTTGTAATAATTCAGAGCGTAAACCGACGGGCACAATATCGGGGACAGGCGGAAGCGGTTTTGCTGCCAACATATCATTTAACAAAGCTTCTGGTGCTTGGCCTAATAACACCGATAAACTATAAATCGCGGCATAGAGGTCAGCTTCAAGATTAGGGATTTTAGCAAGGGTTAATTGGTATTCACCTTGTGCCCGCGTTAAATCAAATTGACTGGCTTCACCAACATCAAGTCGAGCTTGAACGACACCGAAAGTTTGTTGCTGCAAGTGAGCATTTTCTTTGGTGATACGGATCCGCTTTTGTAACCCTCTGGCTTCAAAATATAACCGCGCCACTTCTGATAATGTGGATAACACCACACCTTGGTAATCGGCTTCTGCACTATCAATACGTGCGCTAGCAGCCTCTGCTTCTCTGGCATTACCACCAAAAATATCAATTTCCCAAGAAGCATCAAGGTTCACATCGTATAAGTTACGAGTGCTACCACTGGAGCTATCGCTTGATGAATCACTGGTTTGACTGCGTTCTAATTCGGTTTCACTGCCGATTTGTGGCAAAAAGAGTGCTCGTGTTTCACGATGTAAAGCGCGCGCTTGTCGTAAATTAGCCAATGCAATCGTGACATCTTTATTGTGGTGAATGGCTTGCTCGATGTAATGGCTCAATAAATTATCATCAAAGATTGTCCACCATTGGCTGGCAATGGTTTGTTGGGAAAAATAATCCGCTTGTTGGGTTGCCCAATCATTAGTTGGAGATGTATCTGGTGCGAGATAATTCGGGCCAATAGTCGTACACGCCGATAAGCTAAGTAAGGCAGTTAAGGTCAATACTGATCGGTTCATAACGATTGCTTTTCTTGTTCTAGTTGACGTTTCACATCATTCGGTGAACCGGTATGACGTGCCAATAAATCATAGGCGACAGGCACGATAAAGAGTGTGAAAAAGGTAGCGGCAACAACACCGAATAAAATAACAACACCAATAGCAACACGCGTTTCTGAGCCTGCGCCAGTCGCGAGCACAAGTGGTACGGAGCCTGCGACAGTGGTAATCCCTGTCATAACAATAGGGCGAAGCCGTGTTTGCGCCGCCTGAATCAAGGCTGCTGAAAACTCAACGCCGTCATCACGTAATTGATTCACAAACTCGACAATTAAAATACCATTTTTAGCGGCCAAACCAATCAGCATCACGAGACCCACTTGGGTGTAGACGTTTAAAGTGTTGCCGGTTAAATATAAACCCGCTAATGCACCGGTAATCGCGAGCGGTACAGTCAATACAATCACAAAGGGATGTATATAACTTTCAAATTGTGCCGCCAAAACTAAAAAGACAATGGCAAAACCCAAGACAAAGATAAACAGTAACGACGAGCCACTACTGTGGAAGTCTAAAGATTCCCCTTTATAATCAATGGTTGCGCTGTCAGGTAAATGTTCACGAACCAGTGATTCTAGGAAATTAAGCGCTTCACCCAATGCATATCCATCTTCTAAGCCAGCTTCAATGGTAATGGCGCGAACACGGTTATAACGGTTCAATGAGCCAGAATCGGCATATTCTTCAATGGTGACTAAGTTTGATAAGGGAATCAGTTGATCTGTTACCGCAGAACGAACATAAATATTATGCAGATCTGTCGGCGTATTTTGTTCGCTGCGTTCACCTTCTAATATCACGTCATATTCTTCACCTTCATCAATATACGTTGTGACACTACGAGAACCCAGCATGGTCTCTAATGTTTGACCAATGGTTTGAATATTAACCCCAAGATCACCGGCCCTATCTTTATTAATGATCAGACGAAGTTGCGGTTTGGTTTCTTTATAATCACTATCAATATCAGTCAAGCCTGGATTAGCTTCATTGATTTTTTCGAGCAAAAGATCGCGCCATTGTGCCAATTCATCATAGGTTCCTCCCCCGATGACAAATTGCACGGGTTTATTAATACCGCCACCAAAACCTTGTCGCATGACAGGGAAAGCACGCACACCTGGCAAATCAGCGAGTTTGCCAGAAATTTCTGCCATTAATTCGAAAGCAGGGCGGCGTTTGGCCCAGTCGTTCAAGACCACAATCACAATACCATCATTAAAACTGGCTAAGGTACCGAAGCTACGCGGTGCTCGCACTAGCAATCGATTGGCTTCACCTTGTTCAGAGTAAGGCATTAAACGACGTTCAATTTCTTCCATATATTCACGGGTGAATTGGAAGGAAGCACCTTCGGCAGCTTTGACTAGTACAAAGAATGCACCTCGATCTTCTTTCGGGGCGTATTCAGAAGGAACTTCATTTAATAATAAGAATGAGCTGCCAGCGATAACGGCAAATAACGCCATCGAAATCAATCTGAAACGTAAGAAAAAACGTAATACGCTGGTATAACCGTGTTTAAAATGCTCAAAAAGCCTATCGACGACAGCACTTAAGCCGGTTCGCTCTGTTTTTTTCAATAGTTTTGATGCGAGCATAGGACATAGCGTTAAGGCCACAAACGTTGAAAACGAGACGGCAGCGACCATGGTGATGGAAAACTCAGTAAAGAGTCGACCTAAATCGCCTTCTAAAAACGTAATCGGGGTAAAAACAGCAATTAAGACTAGGGTGGTGGCAATGACCGCAAAACTGACTTGTTTGGTGCCATAAAAAGCGGCGGTTAAAGGCGGCTCACCTTCTTCAATGCGACGAGAAATATTTTCCAGTACAACAATCGCATCATCGACAACCAACCCGATGGCCAACACCAGAGCCAGCAAGGTTAAAAGGTTAATGGAAAAATCAGCAGCATAAAGTACTGTAAAGGTCGCAATCAATGACACAGGAACCGTAACCGCTGGCACCAGCATGGCACGAAAACTACCCAAAAATAGGTAGATAACGGTAATGACAAGCATCATGGCGATAAAGAGGGTTTTATATACCTCGGTGATGGCATTTTGAATAAATACCGAGGTGTCGTAAGAGTTAATAATCTCCATGCCTTCAGGTAGGTTCGGCGAGAGGCGTTGTGCCATTTCGCGTGCCCCTTCGGCAACAGAAACCGTATTGGCTTTTGATTGCTTAATAATGCCAAGCCCAACCATGGGCACGGTATTGCCTCGGAAGAAGGTTCTGTTTTCAATAGCTGATTTTTCAATACGAGCCACGTCTGACAAGCGAACCAAGTAATTATCGCCTTGTGACACAACCAATTGCTGGAAGTCTTCTGGCGTTTGATAAGCACGTTGTATTCTGGCAGTAAATTGGACTTCTTCTGATTCTATGCTACCGGCAGGCAGTTCAACATTTTCACGGCGAAGCGCAGCTTCGATGTCAGTGACAGTGAGTCCTCGGGCCGCCATTTTATTACGGTCAAGCCAAACGCGCATTGCATATTCTAGTCCGCCACCAACTCGGACACGGGCAACGCCCGGTAAGACGGAAAACCGGTCTTGTAAATAGCGCTTTGCATAGTCGGTTAATTCTATGGTGTTCATTTTACTGCTAATTAAATTCAACCATAGAATGACATCATCACTGGAGTCAGCTTTTTGAATATCAGGTGGCTCAGCTTCTTCAGGTAAATTATCAATGACGCCCGAGACGCGATCTCGCACATCATTGGTCGCCGCTTCGATATCACGGCTAACATCGAACTCGATATTAATTTGGCTACGACCGTCAGTCGAACTAGAAGAGATAAAACGAATGCCTTCAATACCTGAGATACGGTCTTCTATTAATTCTGTAATGCGGGTTTCGACGATATTGGCTGAAGCGCCTTGGTAAGTGGTATCGACTGATACCACAGGCGGATCAATATCGGGATATTCTCTTAAGGCGAGATGACTGAAAGAAACAATACCAAAAGCAATTAACAATAAAGATAAAACGGAGGCAAAAACAGGCCGAGTAACGGAGATGTCAGACAAGATCATGTCATTTAATCCTTATTCTCGGTACGTTTCAAAATAGTAGAAAGAGGTACGTCTTCTTCTGTTTGTGTCGCACGAATAGAGATTTCAGTGCCGGGTTTGATTTTTACAGCGCCATGACTGACGACATGGTCTTGTACAGTTAACCCTGAAATGACTTCCACTTCACCGGGGCGACGATAACCAATCTCAATCTGGACCAATTGTGCGGTCAACTTGCCTTCTTGTTCTTGTGGCACATAAACAAAGTTATCATTACCGCGTTTAATCAAGGCTTCTTCAGGGATTAATAACGCTTCACGCGGATTTCGCATTAAAGCAATATTCATTAATAAACCCGGCTTTAAGGTGTGATCAGGGTTAGGTAATATGGCTCGCACTCTTACCGTACGAGTGACAGGGTCAATTCGAGTATTGACGGTAGAGACTTCGCCGGTAAATTCACGGTTACCAAATGCCTCGACACGTCCAGTGATAGGTAAACCTTGACGTAAAGCAGATAAAAATAAAGAAGGCACATTAAAGTCGACTTTGATTTTATCAAGATCATCAATAGACGTAATGACATCACCTGGTTGTACTAATGTGCCGACACTGACTTCTCTAATGCCTAACACACCATCAAAAGGGGCGGTGATCGTTAATTTATCAATTCTGGCTTTAATGGATTCGGCAGACGCTTCGGTTTGTTTGAGTACCGATAATCGTTCTTGTAGTGTACTTTTTGATAAGGCATTACTTTTTTGTAAGTCACGGGCTCGCTGATAAGCAGAACGGGCTTCAGATAATGTTGCTTCGACAGCACGCAAATCGGCGGTTTCTTCGCTTTGGTCTAATGTGACTAATAAATCACCTTGTTTGACTAATTGACCATCATCAAAATGGATAGCAATGACTTTTTCGGTTGTATCTGGGGTAATAATGACACTTTCATTGGCTTTAGTCGTACCGAGTGCTTCGACCCTGTCTGCGAATTGCTTTAGGACGACAGGCGCGACGATGACCTCAACGGGGCCTTTGTTACCGTTGGGGGCGCTGTATGTATAACTACTGAAACTGAGAGTGAGAATGGCGAGAAACGTGGATAAGGAAAGCCGCGATATCATAGTGTTAACACTCCAGAAGGGTGAACGTGTTGTGGGTAAGGAAAGTTGAAAAGCTAAAGACGTTATCAGCCTTTGTGGAGATGTAAAATGAATAACAAGGTGATATCAACGGTTTGTAGTCCATAAAAAACGTGATTAAAAAACTCAGTGTATACAAGGAGTATGACATTTCTGCAACGTGCAGCTTGTCGACCTTATTGTAATGAAAAAAGTTCTATTACAAAGCAAGGTTTTTAGGCAAGTGACAAGAAGCGCAGAGACTTTGCGCTTACTTGTTTATTTTAAGCGTTCTGAGTGTTTATAAGCTAGCAGCTAATAAATCAAGCTTTGCAGCTACACCATAAATTTGTCCTGCATCGGTATCTAATGTTGCCGGTGGAATCAAACTTGGCCAAAGCGGTAAAATACTTTCAATCAATGCGTTTGCTTTTTGCTGAGTTTCCGTGTCACTTAATTGATTAATAATATGATGTGAAATGGTCGAAAAACCGAGTGCATCTTGATATTCGTGGGCATTCTCCATCTTGCCATCAACAACAGCAAGGGCATATTCTTCGCCAGCAACACGTAATAAAGCCGCCGCTAATTTGAGTCTTTCAGCAGGAGCACGGCTGCGAGTTTGGATCGCTTGTTCATGGTGCTCAATCGCTTGAATGAGTTGATGATATGCGTGAGTGACTTTGTCAGTCCCTTGATCTTGATTAACCGCATTGGCTAATTGTGATAATTCATTGGCAAATCCTTTTGTACCACGGGTATCAAAAGCAGGAATTAAATCCGAATAGAGTTCACTTTTAGGGTGTTTCATATGTGTTTTTGCATGGTCAAGATGACCATCCATATAAAGTTGATATCCAACGTAGAGGTGCCCTCGAACCAAACCTAGCTGCGTTAAATAAGCTAAATCATCCGTCGCAATATTCACTTCAGGTGCTGCACCTTCGCCTTCACCTTCTTGAACTATTGTCGTGGCGGCTTGAGTCACGGGTGTTTGTTGGGCTTGTTGTTCAGTTTCAGGGCTACAAGCAACTAACGCGCTAGTACTGATGGTCGCAATACCGACACTGACCCAAAGTTTTTTACGTTTGAACATCTTATTCTCCACTAAATAATGTAGATTTAGGTATTTTACAGTTTTTAATGTTAACTTTATATAAGATTTATTCTCATTTAAGAATGTATTATGGCAATTTACATTGAAAAGATATTAGATGTCTACACCATCGATGCGGTCAATGCGGTATTACAGCAAGACAATATATTTGTTGATGGCAAGATAAGTAGCGGAAAAACAGCGAAAAAAGTCAAAAATAATTTACAGGCAAATCCCGAAAATGCGGAAGTAAAAGGGGCGGTTAAAGTCATCGAGCAAGCCTTGTTATCACACCCTGATTTTATCAATGCCGCTTTACCGGTTAAGCTCGCGAAACTGATGTTTAATCGATATGAACAAAATATGTGCTACGGACCACATATTGACGAACCTTTTATTCATGGCGTCAGAACTGATTTATCTTTCACTTTATTTTTATCTGAACCTGAAAGTTATGATGGCGGGGAGTTGGTGATTCAACGTCAAGATGGTGATGAAAGTATTAAATTAGCCAAAGGTGCACTATATCTTTATCCATCAAATACAATTCATCATGTGACGCCGGTAACGAAAGGGACACGGTTAGCGTTAGTCGGTTGGGTACAGAGCCAAGTCAGGCGAGAAGATCAGCGGGAGATACTTTATAATTTGGTGTCAGCTTTACATCAATTACCTCAAACGGAGGATAATGCGCCGGCGCGCTTGCAATTATTACAAGCCCAGAGCCACCTAAAAAGACTCTGGTATGAAGGAGAAAACAGTTTTTAATTGAAAAACACCCTTTTTCTATAACGTCAGATAAGGCGAGTTTAAATGGTGTAATACAAAAAGGTGTTAACGATAAGCATGATTTAAGGTTGATAACAGGCCATAATTAAGTATAATGACGAATTAACGCGGGCTTCCTCTACATCGTTTATGTAGCAGAGCTGATAAGATTGTTAAGCAATGCGGCTTAGATTAAGAACGAAACCCCAGTATGGGGTTTTTGCTTTTATAGTGAGTTGAATTTGGGCCAAGGGCCCTTTTTTTTTAGGTCATCATGGCAATAAGTGAACAAATAGAACAATTAATCGAGCTGCCAATTGAGTCACTTGGCTATACTTTGGTGGGTGTTGAATACATCAAAGGTCGTGACACCATATTGCGAATCTATATCGATTCAGAGCAAGGCATCACTATCGAAGATTGTGAAAGAGTCAGTCACCAAGTCAGTGGTATTTTAGAAGTAGAAGACCCTATTACGACAGCGTATTCATTAGAAGTGTCGTCACCTGGTTTTGATAGACCGTTGTTTAAACAACGAGATTTTGAACGTTTTGTCGGGAATACTGCAAAAATTGCAATGAAATTACCCGTGCAAGGTCGTCGTAATTTCACTGGTGTATTACAAGGCTTTAATGACGGATATATCTTGATAGATGTCGATGGGGAGATGTACGATCTGCCTTTAACAAAAATGGCAAAAGCAAGGTTAGTAACGTAAACCACGTTAAACGATAACGTAATATAGATTAAGCGCTGTTGGACAGGCTATTTGAGGTTGAGATGAATAATAAAGAAATTTTGCTGGTGGTTGATGCGGTTTCTAATGAGAAAGGCGTCGGGAAAGAAGTCATTTTCCGTGCGATTGAAGCTGCGCTCGCAATGGCGACCTGTAAAAAACATGAGATCGAATTAGACGCTCATGTCGAAATTGATCGCGAAACAGGCGATTATCAAACCTTTAGACAATGGCTTGTAGTAGAAGACAGTGACGAACCATTAGAAGAGCCAGAAGCGCAAATCATGTTGGCTGATGCGAAAGAGCGTCAAGCTGATATCGAAGTTGGCGATTATATTCGCGAACCAATGGAATCTGTTGAGTTCGGTCGTATCGCTGCACAAACAGCAAAACAAGTAATTGTCCAAAAAGTACGTGAAGCAGAACGTGCACAAGTTGTTGAACAGTATCAAGAAAAACTAGGCCAGATGATTGGCGGTACCGTTAAACGTGTTGAGCGTGGCAACATCACTTTAGATTTAGGCGGAAATGCAGAAGCCTTTATTCCTCGTGAAGAAATGATTCCAAGAGAAAGTTTCCGTTCTGGCGATCGTGTCCGAGGTTATTTGAAAGAAATTCGTCCTGAAGGACGAGGTCCTCAATTAATCATCAGTCGTGTTGCGCCGGAATTACTTGTTGAACTCTTTAAACTTGAAGTGCCAGAAATTAATGATGGCATGATCGAAATTAAGGGCGCGGCACGTGATCCTGGTATGCGAGCTAAAATTGCTGTGCATGCGTTAGAGCCGAGAATTGATCCTGTTGGGGCCTGTGTTGGTATGCGTGGTTCACGTGTGCAAGCCGTCACCAATGAGTTGGCAGGCGAACGAGTTGATATTATTATGTGGGATGAAGATCCTGCACGATTTGCGATTAATGCTTTAGCGCCAGCAGAAGCGTTATCTATTGTGGTTGATGAAGAAGCCCATAGTATGGATATCGCTGTAGAAGACGAACAATTATCTCAAGCGATTGGCCGTGGCGGACAAAATGTTCGACTCGCAAGCCAACTTTCGGGTTGGGAATTAAATATCATGTCAGCGTCTGATGCAGATCAGAAAGCTGAGACAGAAATTAGCGGCTTGATTCAATTGTTTATGGAACAATTAGGTGTTGATGAAGATGTCGCATTGATTCTTGCTCAAGAAGGTTTCTCAGGCATAGAAGAAGTGGCCTATGTGCCAGAGCAAGAAATGCTAGATATTGAAGAATTTGATGCTGATATCGTTGCTGAATTACGCTCACGTGCTCGTGACGTATTGTTAACAAAAGCGATTGCCAATGAAGAACAATTGGAAATGGCAGAGCCAGCGCAAGACTTATTAGAGATGGAAGGCATAACAGCTGATCTTGCTAAGACATTAGCAAGTAAAGGCATTGCCACGGTTGATGAATTAGCGGAACAATCTGTTGATGAGTTGACTGAAATCGATGAGATAGATGCTGAACAAGCAGCTAAATTAATTATGAAAGCCCGCGAATCATGGTTCGCAGATGAACAAACTGGAGCAGAGGAATAACGAATGAGTGATATGAAGGTGCAAGACCTCGCTGCGACGGTAGGCATTGAGCCAGAAAAATTAGTTGAGCAGCTTAATGAAGCAGGCATAACCGTATCTAAACCAACAGATGCGATTACAGAAGAACAAAAACAAACATTATTAATGTTTTTGCAACAACGCCATGGCTCAAAAACGGGTGAAACCTCATCCCCTAAAAAAATTACGCTAAAAAGGAAATCTGTAAGCGAAATTAAATTAGGTGGTGCCGCAAGAAATGGTGGCCGAAGTGTTAGCGTTGAAGTCCGTAAAAAACGAACTTATGTTAAGCGTGCTGATACTGATGATGCACAAGCTGCTGCCGAGTTACTACGTCAAAAAGAAGCAGAAGAAAAAGCCGCTGCTGAGTTAGCTGAAGCTGAAGCGTTGAAAGCACAAGAACAAGAAGAAGCGCAACGCAAAGAGCAAGAAGAGCTAGAAATTAAAAAACAAATTGAAGCTGAAACAGCAGCAAAAGAAGCTGCGATGATAGAAGCTGCAGTTGAAGCTGAAAAACAGGCAGAAGAAGAAGCGCGTCAAGCAGCTGAAGAAGAGAAGAAAGCGTTAGAAAAAGAAGCGAAAGAAACCAAAACAAAAGAAACCAAAGCCAAAGAAGAAAAAACGACAGAAAAAGCAGCGGCTAAACCTAAAAAAGTAAAAGCGCTCACCGCGTCAGAAATCGCTCATAAAAAACTCGAAGAAGCCGATGCGAAGAGACGCGCTGCCAATCTAGCCCGAGTCGAAGCTGAAAAAGCTTTAGCGGCACGTAAAAAAGCACGTAAAGAAGAAGAGATATTAGAAAAAGAACGTGCAAAAGCAAAAGCCCTCGCAGAAGAGCAAGCAAAAGAACAAAAAGCGGCTCGCGTTAAAGCGAAAGAAGCGGCGCCTGATGCAGCTCCTGCAAAAGACAAAGCCGGTCGTAAAGGACATCGTTACAATAAAGATGCTGATAATGAGCGTCGTGAATTGCATGTCATGGATGGTAAAGGCCGCCGTAAGAAGAAAAAAGGCGTCAGCCAACGACGTAATGCGGCAGTTGAAAGCAATACTGAGCATGGCTTCTCGATGCCGACAGCGCCAGTGGTT
This sequence comes from Piscirickettsiaceae bacterium, assembly GCA_024685975.1. Taxonomy (GTDB): domain Bacteria; phylum Pseudomonadota; class Gammaproteobacteria; order Nitrosococcales; family Methylophagaceae. Next base: position 100,865 of record JAIBDZ010000005.1, read on the forward strand.
CGTGAAGTAAGTGTTCCTGAAACCATCAGTGTGTCAGACTTAGCTCAACGTATGTCCGTTAAAGCGGCAGAAGTCATTAAAGCGTTAATTGGCCTAGGTACTATGGCGACAATCAACCAAGTCTTAGATCAAGACACAGCTGTGATCGTGATTGAAGAAATGGGTCATATTGCTAAACCTGTTCAAGAAAATGAAATTGAACTTGCGCTACAGTCAATTGATGAAGATACAGGCGATATGGTGACAAGAGCACCTGTCGTGACAGTGATGGGGCATGTTGACCATGGTAAAACATCATTATTAGATTACATTCGTCGTACTAAAGTGACATCGGGTGAAGCCGGTGGTATCACACAGCATATTGGTGCTTATAAAGTCGAAACAAGCCGTGGTGAAATTACCTTCTTAGATACACCTGGTCATGCTGCCTTTACTGAGATGCGTTCTCGTGGTGCACAAGTAACTGACATTGTTATTTTAGCGGTAGCAGCAGATGATAGCGTGATGCCACAAACCATTGAAGCGGTACAGCATTCAAAAGCGGCCAATGCAACATTGATTGTTGCTATGAATAAGATGGATAAAGAAGCGGCCAATCCAGATAAAGTGAAACAAGAACTCGCTAATCATGATGTCATTCCTGAAGATTGGGGTGGTGATGTACAGTTTGTTCCTGTCTCAGCTTTAACAGGACAAGGGATTGATGATTTACTCGATGCGATTTCATTACAAGCAGAAGTAATGGAGTTAAAAGCATCAGAGACCGGTCCTGCAAAAGGAACAGTGATTGAATCTCGTCTTGATAAAGGCCGCGGTGTTGTCGTGACTGTTCTCGTACAAAGCGGTACCTTGAAAAAAGGCGATATCGTTGTCGTCGGCCAAGAATATGGTCGTGTTCGTGCCATGTTCAATGATCGTGGTGAAGCATTAACTGATGCAGGTCCTTCAACACCGGTTGAATTGCTTGGTTTATCTGGCACACCAGCGGCTGGGGATGAGCTACAAGTGGCTCCTGATGAGCGTAAGGCGCGTGAGATTGCGCAATTCCGTCAAACAAAAGCACGTGAAACCAAAATGGCACAACAACAAGCTGCTAAATTGGATGAAATGTTCAATAAGATGGAAACTGGCGATGTTAAGACTTTAAATGTAGTCGTTAAAGCTGATGTTCATGGTAGTGCTGAAGCGGTAAGCCAAGGGTTGATGAAACTATCTACAGATCAAGTCAAGGTGCGTATTGTGTCTTCGGGTGTCGGTGGTATTAATGAAACTGATGCTCAATTAGCAGCAGCTTCTGATGCGATATTGATTGGTTTCAATGTCAGGGCTGATGGCACTGCACGAAAAGTGATTGCCGAAAAAGGCTTGGATGTTCAATACTTTAGTATCATTTACGACTTGATCGATGTTGTCACACAAGCGATGACAGGAATGTTAGAGCCTGTATTTAAAGATGAAATTATTGGCCTAGCTCGAGTTGATGAAGTCTTCAGTTCACCAAAATTTGGTGATATCGCAGGTTGTCTTGTGACGGAAGGGGTTGTTAAGCGTGACAATCCAATTCGTGTATTACGTGATAACGTTGTTATTTATGAAGGTGAACTTGAGTCATTACGTCGCTTTAAAGATGATGTTAATGAAGTTCAGTCAGGTGTCGAATGTGGTATTGGCGTGAAGAATTATAAAGACGTGAAAGCCGGTGACCAGATTGAAGTCTTTGAACGTGTTCAAGTAAAAGCGACTTTATAATGGCCAAAGAATATAGCCGTACTAGCCGTATTGGCGAAGTCTTGATGCGTGAGCTGGCACAGATGATCCAACAAGAAGTCTCGGATCCACGTGTAGGAATGGTGACGGTGTCGCATGTTGATGTGACATCAGATCTAAAATACGCCACAGTCTATGTAACAAGATTAAACGGTACTGACTCTGAACAAGAAACAAAAGAATGCCTTGAAGGCTTAAGCCGCGCAGCGGGATTTTTGAAAAGAGGCATTGCGAAACGCGTTGATATTCGCACCATTCCTGAATTACGCTTTAAATATGATACATCGCTTGATCATGGTTTTCGTATGGACGAATTGATTGCCAAAGCGAATCGTGATTTAGCAGACGACTAAACTATTGTGGCACGTCGTCATAAAAAAGGTCGGCCTCTGACAGGGATTATCGTTGTTGATAAACCAACTGGTCGTAGCTCAAACCACGTTTTACAACAAGTTAAGCGTTTATTCAAAGCCCAAAAAGCAGGCCATACAGGTAATCTTGACCCATTAGCTACGGGTGTATTGCCAATTTGTTTAGGTGAAGCTACGAAGGTTTCTGCTTATTTATTAGACGGCGATAAACGTTATCAAGTGACCTGCCAATTAGGTGTCGCGACAGATAGCGCTGATTCAGATGGTAATATTATTGCCGAAATGGTTGTACCAACATTCGATCAAGCCGCACTCGAACAAGCGATTGAAAAACAAGTCGGACAACAACAGCAAATCCCTCCGATGTATTCGGCCTTAAAGGTCAATGGTCAACCGTTGTATAAGTTGGCGAGACAAGGGATTGAGATCGAGCGCAAAGCACGCACTATTGTCATCAAAAAGATCCAGTTATTAGATTGGACAGAGACGACATTTACATTAGATGTGTGTTGTAGCAAAGGAACCTATATTCGGACTTTAGTAGAAGATATCGCCCAAAATCTTGGCACAATAGGTCATGTGATTATGCTGAGGAGAATCGAGTCTGCTGGATATCATATCGAACAAGCTGTCACGATAAACGACTTAGAGTTATTAGCGGATAAACAAGATGCAATGGATGCGTGTTTATTACCGACAGAAGAGGCGTTACCAAATTGGCCAAAAGTGTATCTCAATGAACAACAAACACTGGCTGTAAGACAAGGCCAGCAAGTACAAGTTGAGCAAGCATTTCAAGCGCAACAAATTCGCTTATTTGACCAAAATAAAGATTTTATTGGATTGGGTGAAATGTCTGAAACGGCGAGGGTATCCCCTAAGCGCGTATTTGTTGTACCAGAAGCAAGTTATTAGCTTGTTTATAATGTAGAAAATCGGTAGAATTGCCATCTTTTTAATGGGTTGGATATTTTGGTCATAGGGGCTGAGGTAATCCAGAATTTAACTGGTCGCAATAGTGCGACACACAGAGTTGGAGTAATTAATGTCTTTATCACTAGAACAAACAAAAGAAGTGGTTGAAAAGTTCAGACGGTCAGAAAATGACACAGGGTCTGCAGAAGTTCAAATCGCTTTATTAACAGCGCGTATTACAAATTTATCAGAACATTTCAAAGAAAACACACATGATCACCATTCACGCCAAGGCTTGTTAAAAATGGTTAGTGGTCGTCGTAAAATGTTAGATTATTTGAAAAAGAAAGATATCACACGTTACCGTGAATTGATTGCAAACTTAGGTTTACGTCGATAAATCTTGGTTGTGATGACAATACTTATTAGACAAATTACCACTGCCTATAGTCGGCAGCAGAGTTTGGGATAATAGTGTAAAGCCTCTGATACTGTTGAGTGTCAGAGGCTTTTTTATACAGAAAAAGCAATGCGACGGAATCAGCCGCCGCCAAGTCAGATAGATTAAAGGAACAGAAATAGTGAATTCAGTAAAAAAGACAGTTCAATATGGTGAACATAGTCTCAGCCTAGAAACAGGTAAAGTCGCGCGTCAAGCGGGTGGTGCCATTATTGCCAGTTTAGGTGAAACTGCCGTTATGGTGACCGTGGTAGGTAAAAAATCAGTCCAACCTGGCCAAGACTTCTTTCCTTTAACCGTCAACTACCAAGAAAAAACATACGCTGCGGGTAAAATCCCAGGTGGATTTTTCAAACGTGAAGGCCGTCCTACAGAGAAAGAAACATTAACGTCTCGATTAATTGACCGTCCATTACGCCCATTATTTCCAAAAGGTTTTTTGAACGAAGTACAAGTTATTGCGACTGTAATGGCTTTGGATCCTGAAATTGATCCAGATATTCCAGCAATGATTGGTGCAGCGGCAGCCTTAGCGATTTCTGGTATCCCATTTAATGGCCCAATAGCCGGAGCACGTGTTGGTTATATCGATGGTAACTACGTGTTAAACCCGAATAAATCACAATTAGCGGCAAGCGAATTAGACTTAGTTGTTGCCGGTACACGCGGTGCGGTCTTAATGGTTGAATCTGAAGCATCAGAGCTACCTGAAGAAGTGATGTTAGGTTCTGTCATGTATGGACATGAACAATTACAAGTTGCTTTAGGGCTTATTGATGAATTAAAAGAAGCGGCTGGTAAAGAAGCTTGGGACTGGTCAGCGCCTGAAAAAGACGAAACACTTTACGATGCAGTTAAATCACAAGCCTATGCCGATATTGATGCTGCATATAGCATTAGTGACAAAATGGCACGCCAAGCACGACTTGATGAAGTTCGTGAAGCAGCCATTGCAGCGCTTGTTACTGAAGAATCAGAACGCACAAGCGAAGAAGTCAAAGGTGTTTTCTCAAAACTAGAAAAAGAATTAGTCCGCGGCAAAATCATTGCTGGTGAACCTCGTATCGATGGTCGTGATACTGCAACAGTACGTAATGTCACAGTTGAAACATCAATCTTACCTCGTGTTCACGGTTCAGCATTGTTTACACGTGGTGAAACACAAGCCGTAGTTGTAGCAACATTAGGTGCAGAACGTGATGCACAAATGATTGATGCAGTTGAAGGTGAATACCGCGACCGTTTCATGTTGCATTATAACTTCCCTCCATTCTGTGTCGGTGAAACAGGTTTTGTTGGTTCACCTAAACGTCGTGAAATTGGCCATGGTAAATTAGCAAAACGTGGTATCCAAGCTGTGATGCCTTCTGCTGAAGAATTTCCATATGTTGTTCGTGTTGTTTCTGAGATTACAGAATCAAACGGTTCAAGCTCAATGGCATCAGTCTGTGGTACTAGCCTTGCATTAATGGATGCTGGTGTACCAATTAAAGCGCCTGTTGCCGGTATTGCAATGGGTCTGATTAAAGAAGAAACAGGTTATGCTGTTTTGACTGACATTCTTGGTGATGAAGATCATCTTGGTGATATGGACTTTAAAGTAGCGGGTACTGATAAAGGGGTTACCGCTCTTCAAATGGATATCAAAATCGAAGGTATCAATGAAGAGATTATGCGTACGGCATTAGCACAAGCGCGTGATGGACGTCTTCATATCTTAGAGAAAATGAACGCGGTGCTTTCTTCTCATCGTCAAGAAATGTCTGAGTTTGCACCTCGCATTATTACGATTAAAATCAATGCTGATAAGATTCGTGATGTGATTGGTAAAGGTGGCGCGACTATCCGTGCCTTAACAGAAGAAACTGGCGCGACTATCGATATTCAAGATGATGGTACAGTGATGATTTTCTCTGCTGATTTTAATGCTGGTAAAGATGCACAACACCGTATTGAACAAATCACTGCTGAAGTTGAAGTTGGTAAGATTTATCAAGGAACCGTTGCTAAATTAATGGACTTCGGTGCATTTGTAACGATTCTACCGGGCAAAGATGGTTTAGTGCATATTTCACAAATTTCTGATGAACGCGTTGAGAATATCAGCGATAAATTATCAGAAGGCGATAGCATTAAAGTGAAAGTGTTAGAAGTCGATCGTCAAGGTCGTATTCGTTTAAGCATGAAAGCCGTCACTGAAGAAGAAAGCGAAGACTAAATTGACTCGCTGTAAGTCACAAAGAAGCCTCGAATTATCGGGGCTTTTTTATGTCTAAAATATAATATTATCAGACTATATTGTTGATAATTAAGGTGATCTAGTGACATTAAGTGATTGAATCTTTTAGTGTGACAGATTTGTCTTTACAGATATTGCAAACCGTCTTAAGTCGATATGACATGAAGAAGTGATCGCAGTATGCTGTTAAACATGAGAATAATGAACAAAGAACCAAATAGGATCATAGTATGGGTAGTATCGTCTCAAATATCATTATTATTGGGTTAATTATTGTCGTTTTATTTTGTTTATTCAGAGCGTTATATATTTTGGTAAGCAAAAAAGGTGAACAGAAAGGGGATGGTGTTGCTAACTTTTTAACACTGCGAGTTACCTTCTCAGGGATTTTAATTGCCTTCCTCGTCTTGGCTAATCATATGGGCTGGATTCATTTTCATGGTCCACATCAAGATCCACGTATGATTCAAAAAATGATGATGGAACAACAAATGATGCAGCAACAGGCAGATAAAGAAGCTGAAAAACGCTAGTTAGCTCATTGTTGTATGATGTAACTAAACAAACGGTGTCATCATGCAAATAGTCTGGTTTCGACAAGACCTACGTCTACAACACAATCCAGCGCTCACCGCGGCGCTTGAAGGTGGCACGACATTACCTATTTATATTCATGATGCTTCGACAACGCAGCCTGGGTCAGCCAGCAGTGTTTGGTTGCATCATGCGCTTTCATCGCTCAATGCATCTTTATCTGGTTGTCTAAACTTTCTGACCGGAAATACCGAGACAATCTTGACGCAGCTCTGCGAGCAATATGATGTGACGACAGTGTATTGGAATCGGCGATATGAACCATCACATATCGAGTTAGACAGGCAGATAAAAGAAGCGTTGCAGCAACAAGGTGTTCATGTTGTGAGCTGTACAGCTTACTTATTGACAGAGCCTTGGCAAGTGATGACAAAACAAGGTACGTCTTATCGTGTTTTTACACCATACTATCATCAAGTCTTAGTTCAATTGTCGTTGCCGACAATGACCAATATAGAGGTTAACAAACATTCTTTTTCGCCATTATTAAGTCATGCATTGCCATTAGACGAGCTTGAACTATTGCCACAGCATGACTGGGCAAAAAAGTGTCAATCACATTGGGATATTAGTGAACAAGGCGCTTATGCGGCTTTAATGACTTTTATTGATAAAGGCCTCAATAATTATCAACGTCAACGTGATTTTCCCGCACTTGAACACACATCAAAATTATCGCCATATTTACATTTTGGCCAAATCTCACCTCAACAAGTGATCTCACTATTACAGGCTTATGAGGGCGAAGGTGAACATACCGCGTTTGTCAGGCAATTGATTTGGCGTGAGTTTGCTTATTATTTGCTTTATCACAACCCTGACTTACCAGAGCGTAATCTTCAATCTCAATTTGATGCCTTTCCTTGGCAATGGGAAAGTGATTTCCTACTTGCTTGGCAACATGGTCAAACAGGTTACCCATTGGTTGATGCTGGTATGAGAGAGCTCTGGCAAACGGGGTATATGCATAATCGTATTAGAATGATCGTGGCGTCATTTTTAGTTAAGAACTTAATGATTCATTGGCAACAAGGCCAAGCTTGGTTTGAAGCGTGTTTATTTGATGCTGATTTAGCCAATAATAGTGTAGGTTGGCAATGGGTGGCTGGTAGCGGAGCGGATGCCGCTCCATTTTTTCGTGTGTTTAATCCAGTATTACAAACAAAAAAGTTTGATCCTAGTGGCACTTATATTCGGCGTTATGTTCCTGAATTGTCAGCATTACCTCATCAATATATTGCTGCACCGTGGCTTGCGCCTGAGTCAGTACTTCATGAGGCGGGCGTTGAATTAGGCAAAAATTATCCCAAACCGATTGTTGATGTGAAGCTAAGTCGTGAGCAAGCATTAGAAGCGTATCAGCAGATGAAATCGATGCAATGAGCTTAAATACTTCTTTGGTTCACGCGTTGACTGACTTCTTCTGCTGATTCAACACGTTCTGAGTAACGATCGACCAGGTAATCTTTATTATCACGCAATAATAAAGTAAATTTCATCAACTCTTCCATGACATCGACGATGCGATTGTAATAAGGAGATGCTTTCATTCGGCCATTGTCGTCAAATTCGAGATAGGCTTTAGGCACTGAAGATTGATTTGGAATGGTCACCATACGCATCCAGCGACCTAATACGCGTAATTGATTCACAACATTAAAAGATTGCGAGCCCCCGCAAATCTGCATCACGGCTAAGGTTTTGCCTTGTGTCGGACGAACGCCCCCTAGATTAAGTGGAACCCAATCAATTTGGCTTTTAAAAATGCTGGTCATTGAACCATGACGTTCAGGCGAACACCAGACTTGTCCTTCTGACCACATCATTAATTCACGCAGTTCGGCGACTTTAGGGTGGGATTCATCTTCGGTATCGGTTTGTGGCAAGCCTTCTGGGTTGAAAATTTTAACGTCAGCGCCAAAGTGAAGTAGAAGACGAGCGCATTCTTCGATAACGAGACGACTATATGAACGCGATCGTAATGAACCATATAATAAAAGCATACGAGGGCGGTGAGTTGTCGGCGTGTGATTGAATTGATCATGCGTTGGCGTAACCAGTAATTCGCTGTCAATATTGATTAAAGTATTATCTTCAAACATGGTGTTATTCTCTTATAGCGTGCGTAACTGTGTCAGGGCTTGTTCAAAATAAGGGCGGTTATTGCGTCTGGTATCATCAATGACGGTTTTGGCCCATTGGGGTAAATCAGGGTGTAATTGATAATAAACCCACTTGCCACGTCTATCATCAATGACGACACCGTGTTTCCTCAGCTCGGCTAAATGGCGTGATATTTTAGGTTGTTCTATCGCCAATGCCGTCATTAAGTGACAGACACACGCTTCTCCTAACTCCGCAATGATAAGTAAGGATTTTAAGCGCGTCTCATCAGAGAGGCATTTATAAAATTGACATGGGTCCATGAGATTGTATTCGAAAAAACAGATATATGAAATTTCGCATATCAATAAGCTAAAGTCAAGTCCGTATCCTTCGTTAGAATTCCCAATAAGGTTTGCGTCCAAAATGTTGTTTTAAAAAATCGATGAAAAGACGCACTTTTGGTGCTAACAAGCGCGTACTAGGATAAACAGCCCAAATAGCGGTATTAGAGACTAAAGGGTAGTCGGTTAAGACTGGGACCAATTCACCACGTTGGACATATTCATAAGCACACCATTGCGAACAGATCGTAATGCCATAACCATTCAGACAGGCATCACGGATGGCTTCACCATTATCAATACGAAGTTGACTTTGATTTTTGATACTTTTCTTTCCGGTTGGAGTATCAAAGTGCCAACTATCGAGGGCAGGAAGCGTGATGCAACGATGCTGTAATAGATCTTCTGGGATCGTCGGTGATCCAAAACGCTCTAAATAAGACGGTGAAGCAAATAATAAACGTTTATCAGAGGCTAACTTGGTGGCGACAAAACTTGAGTCATGTAAGGCCGAATTTCTGATAGAAATATCAAATCCGCCTTCAACCATATCTAAAATAGTATCGCTTAAACGCAAGTCTAAATTCAATTGTGGATAACGTTCTAAAAATACATTTAAAGCGGGAACAAGGTGCATACGTCCAAAAGAGGCAGGCGCAGTAATGCGTAATGTGCCAGTCGGCTCAATATGACCACTGCCGATAGCCGCCCTAGCCGAGTCAATATCAGCCAGAACATCTTCGGCATAAGGCAGAAAAGCATGACCTTCTTCAGTTAATGAAACTTGGCGTGTTGTTCTATGTAAAAGTTTGACGCCTAAATCGGACTCTAGTTTATTCATATGTGAGCTGGCAACAGCAGGGGACAAACCTAATTCTTTACCGGCTGAACTAATATTCTTTGTGGCGGCAATGCGGACGAATAAATGAAGGTAATGCGTATTCATAATTTATTATCAACAATAACTAAAAACTGATTCCCATAATAACGGTATTATCAACAACATGTGAATTAAATATACTTTCTTTATCTATAAATTAAGGAGAGTATTAATGAAAGCAATGATCATAAACGCATTCGATGATAGTGATGTATTTGAACAGGTGGAAGTCGCAAAACCTAGGGTGTCATCAGGTCAGGTATTAGTCAAAATTGCAGCAAGCAGCGTCAACACTGTTGATATGATGATTCGCCAAATGGGGACTGATTTGCCTTTTGCACCAGCATTACCCGCTATATTAGGAATGGATTTTGCCGGTACGATTGAGGCCGTCGCAGATGATGTGACAAAGTTTAAAGTGGGAGATGATGTATATGGTTGTGCGGGCGGTTTAGGTGAACTTACAGGTTCGCTTGCAGAATATATGGCGGCAGATGTCAATTTGATCGCATTAAAACCAAAATCAATTTCGATGCAGCAAGCGGCTGCCATTCCTTTGGTAGGCATTACTGCATATGAAGGGTTAACCCGTGCTGGCATTCAACAACATCAAAAAGTATTAGTCCATGGTGGCGCGGGTGGCGTTGGGCATGTGGCTTTACAATTGGCTAAAGCATTTGGCGCTAAAGTTTACGCAACAGGCAGTGGTGAACAAAAATTGTCATTGATTGAAAGCTTAGGCGCGAAAGCCATTAATTATCGCTCTGAGACTGTCGCAGACTATGTTGAAAAATATACCGATAACGCGGGGTTTGATATTGTTTTTGATTCAGTTGGTGGCGAAAACATTGCAGCGTCATTTGAGGCGGCAGCGCTCAATGGTCAAGTTGCTACAACGGTTTCTTTACTTGAAATGGACTTAAGTACGGCCCATTTGAAAGGGTTATCACTACATGTTGTCTTTATGTTGATCCCGATGATTCATAATCATCAACGCCAACAACATGGCAAGATCTTGTCATTATTGGCTGAGTTAGTCGATGCGGGGAAATTACAACCAATATTAGATGAGCAAGTATTTGCATTAAATGACGTCGCAAAAGCGCATGATCGTCTTGCCAGTGGTAAAGCAATAGGAAAGGTTGTTGTCGTAAATTAAAGTGTAAGCCAAATATTCTTTATATGTCAAAAACGATATATATGATAATATCAATGTGTTGTTATCGGTCTGTTGTCATCACATGATGAAAGGTGTCACTGTGATTTGGCCGATAAACCATATTAATAGGATAGATCAGGTAGATAAAGAATGGGACAATATAGCGGCTTAACAGCGTTGGCATGGCGAAAAAGACATCAGACAAGGAGTCACCATGGGAATATTTGAGCGATATTTATCTGTTTGGGTAGGATTAGCGATTGTTGTTGGGATTATCGTTGGTAACGCCGTGCCGGCATTATTTTCTGCCATTGCTGGCTTAGAATATGCCCAAGTCAATTTTGTCATGGCCATATTAATTTGGTTGATGATTTATCCGATGATGGTGCAAATCGATTTTGCCTCATTGAAAGATGTTGGTAAAAAACCAAAAGGTTTAATGCTGACACTCGTCGTGAATTGGTTAATCAAACCTTTTACGATGGCTTTATTAGGTTGGTTGTTTTTCAAGGTGTTTTTTGCCGCGTGGGTCGACCCCGAAACAGCAACGGAATACATCCCGTCATGGCGGTATTAAAACCAAAGAAATGCTGGGCAAGGTAAACTCGCTAAAAAACCAGCACAAAGCCCAAATGTGGCCTTATGAAGAACAGAAAGCGGCATTGGTACAGAAGCAACGCCAGGAGCGACGTGAACAGCAAGAACGCCACCGCCTGAAACGTGAAGCCATTATGCAAACAGTGCGTGGACGTTTCAGAAAAGGCGTAATGGGCTTTTTCGACAAAGTAACGGGCAAAGCCGAGCGATTACGCCTTATAGGCCGTAAAGAGCTGAATGCCGTTAAAGCCGAGCATGCAGAATCTCGCCATAAAACGATAATTCAGCACAAACACGAACGCACCGAGCTGCAAAAACATATCCGGCAAAATAAAGAACGACAGTTGGAAGAGCGCAGACAGCTGGCCAAGAGCATACAGCAAATTCGTGCAGAACAACGCGCTGAACAAAAACATGACAAATTGCGCCAAGGCTTTGAGGATTCCTCGTTAGACAGAGGCCAAGACAAGCCAAAACAAGATAAAGATGGCCAAGCTATCAATAGAGCACGCAAAAACCGTAGAAGGCGTGATCTGGACTGATCAAGTTATACGTTAATTGGATTGCAATCTGGTGTATAAAACTAACCCTAAGTATCAGCTTTACCTTGCTCATTCCCCGATTTTCTCATATTCTCACCTATAGTCTCATGGTAGGTAAAACTATGTTTGACGAAATACTGACCTTGAAAGAGGTCGCTGAATATCTAAAATTGGCTGAAAAAACCGCATACCGTCTAGCTTTAGAAGGTAAGTTACCGGGTTTCAAGGTCGGAGGAAGCTGGCGCTTTAAACGAGAAGATATCCTCAAATGGATTGAAGAGCAGAAAAATAAATAGGCTTCAGAATGAGTATTAGCTACAACGCTATGTTAGGGAAGTTGCATGACTAAAGAACAACAAATAGAAAATGCTTTAATCGCAAAGCTTCAAGACCTCAAATATAACTATCGCGAAGACATACATGATAAAGCTAGTCTTGAGCAAAATTTCCGTGAAAAGTTCGAGGCTCTCAATCACGTTCGTCTTACTGATTCAGAATTTGCACGCTTGCGTGATGAAATCGTTAATTCAGATGTATTTGCCGCAGCTAAAACACTGAGAGAACGTAATACTTTCCAGCGTGAAGACGGAACACCATTGCAATACACTTTGGTCAATATCAAAGACTGGTGCAAAAATGAATTCGAAGTAATTAACCAATTACGCATTAATACTGACAATAGTCATCACCGCTATGACGTTATCTTGCTGATAAACGGCGTCCCAGTAGTTCAGATTGAGCTGAAAACGCTTGGCCTCACACCACGCCGCGCGATGGAGCAAATTGTCGAATATAAAAATGACGTGGGTAATGGCTATGCCAATACGCTGCTCTGTTTTATGCAGCTCTTTATTGTCAGCAATCGCGATAACACTCTTTATTTTGCCAACAACCACAACCAGCATTTTAGTTTTAATGCAGATGAACGTTTTTTGCCCATTTATCAGCTAGCCAAAGAAGATAATACCAAAATCACTCATCTCGACGATTTTGCCGATAACTTTTTAGCAAAATGTACCTTAGGCCAAATGATCAGCCGTTATATGGTACTGGTAGCCAGCGAGCAGAAGCTCATGATTATGCGCCCGTACCAAATCTATGCGGTAAAGGCGATTGTCGATTGTATTCATCAAAATCGCGGCAATGGTTATATCTGGCACACCACAGGCAGTGGTAAAACCCTCACGTCGTTTAAAACCTCAACACTATTAAAAGACAATCCAGACATTGATAAATGCCTGTTTGTCGTAGACCGCAAAGACCTTGATCGCCAGACACGCGAAGAATTCAATAAATTTCAAGAAGGCTGTGTTGAAGAAAACACCAATACCGAAGCCTTGGTGCGGCGTATGCTATCGGACGATTACGCCGATAAAGTCATCGTTACCACCATACAAAAGCTTGGCCTTGCGCTAGACGAAAACAGCAAACGCAATCAGCAGCATAAACAGAACGGCAAACAGACTTACAAAGAGCGCCTTGAGCCGCTTCGTGATCAAAGGATTGTCTTTATTTTTGATGAATGTCACCGTTCTCAGTTCGGCGATAACCATCAGGCCATTAAAGCCTTTTTCCCTAAAGCGCAGCTATTCGGCTTTACGGGTACGCCGATCTTTGAAGATAACGCTACCTATAAGAAAATTGATGGCACAATCGGTTCATACAAAACCACCGAAGATATTTTTCAAAAGCAGTTGCACGCCTATACAATCACTAATGCCATTGACGACCGCAATGTGCTGCGCTTCCATATCGACTATTTCGGTGAGAAGCCAAAAGACGATACCGGTGATAAAAAGAAAAAGTCAAAACCTAAGCTGCCATCGCCTGAGGCAGTTGTTGGCGAAATACTTAAAAAGCACGATTCCGCTACTAACCAAAGGCGATTTAATGCGGTATTGGCCACAGCCTCTATCAACAACGCTATTGAATACTATCAGCTATTCAAACAGGCGCAGGCGGAAAAAGTTGCCGAAGATGATAGCTATACACCCTTGAATATTGCCTGCGTATTCTCGCCGCCAGCAGAAGGCAATAAAGATGTGCAGCAGATACAGGAAGACTTGCCGCAAGAAAAGGAAGACAACCAGCAAGCACCTGATGAGAAAAAGGCAGCACTGAAAACCATTGTTGCTGATTACAACTCGCAATACGGTACAAACCACACTATCAGCGAATTCGACTCGTATTATCAGGACGTTCAACAACGCATTAAAGACCAGAAATACACCAACAAGGATTACCCGCATAAAGACAAAATCGATATTACCATTGTGGTCGATATGTTGCTCACGGGCTTTGATTCCAAATACCTTAACACACTGTATGTCGACAAAAATCTGAAATATCACGGCTTGATACAAGCCTTTTCACGTACCAACCGTGTGCTCAACGATACGAAACCATACGGCAATGTCTTGGATTTCCGTTATCAGGAAGATGCCGTTAATACTGCTATTGCTCGCTTCTCAGGGCAGGACAAAGACCGCGCAAAAGAAATCTGGCTGGTTGATCCTGCGCCTCAAGTCATTGAAAAGTTAGACAGCGCTGTGAACGATCTTGAAAAGTTCATGGACTCGCAAGGGCTGACTTGTACCCCAGAGAACGTAAACAACCTTAAAGGCGATGCCGCCAGAAGCGAATTTATAAACCGCTTTAAAGAAGTGCAGCGCTTAAAAACCCAGCTCGATCAATATACCGACCTTAATGACGAACAGGTTGCAAGCGTTAATACATTGCTACCCGAAGAGCAATTACGCGGCTTCCGAGGAATGTATCTGGAAACAGCGCAACGCCTGAAAGCACAACAAGCCAAAGGCAGTGATGACCCAGACGATCCGGTGCAGCAACTAGAATTCGAATTGGTGCTGTTTGCTTCTGCCGTGATTGATTACGACTATATTATGGGCTTAATCGCTAAATCTACGGATGACGATAAACCCAGCAAGCATAAGATGAGTCGCCAGCAGTTGATCGACTTGATTAGCTCCAGTGCCAACCTGATGGATGAGCGCGATGATATTGTCGACTACATCAATAGCTTGCCGACCGATCAAAGCTTGAATGAAAAGACCATTCGTGAGGGCTACCAAAGATTCAAAGCTGATAAATCAGCCAAAGAACTCGCCGCTATAGCGGATAAACACAGCATTGTGCATGAAGCCTTACAAGGCTTCGTTGATCGTATTCTGGATCGCATGATATTCGATGGCGAACAGCTCAGTGAATTATTAGAGCCATTAGATTTAGGATGGAAAGCCCGAACACATGCAGAGTTGGCATTAATGGAAGAGTTGGTGCCGTTACTCAATAAACTAGCTCAAGGACGCGAGATTTCGGGGTTGGCTGCGTATGAGTAAGAATATAAAAATAGAATTAGTGCCTGCGCTGCGATTTCCTGAGTTTGAGGGTGATTGGATTTCATTAAAGCTGGGGAAATGCTTCGAAAATTCGGGTGGTACAGCGCTAGAAAAGCACGTTTCTAGCGAAGGAACGCATCACTTTATCTCTATTGGCAACTATTCTACTAGC
>JAIBDZ010000013.1 GCA_024685975.1 Piscirickettsiaceae bacterium
AAGTCATTACGACCTTTTGTTGTAATTTCAAGATGTTCCACGTGTTGAAGTGAACGGATAATAATATTACCCGCACTACGAGCTGCTCGAATAGCAATATTCAGCATTGGGTGCATAGTTCGTTTTTCCAGAGCAAAAAATAAGGCATTACTACTTAAGATGCGGTGTTGATCTTAAGGTAGTCAATCAAAGGCGAGCATTATAACAATAATTCACCATCACAGCAGATTAACTTCACAACATGTTGGACAGGCTAATTAAATCCTGATAGCCTCCTGCATATTGCTTAGCGCAATAATCTAAACAATATTAGATTTATACCTATTAATTTCAGGAGAATAGAATGAAATCATTAACTAAATTAGGTGCACTTGTTTTACCTTTAGCATTAATCACAGGTTGTGCAAGCACTCATCACCAACACACATTAGATGATGTTGATATCACTGCTATCAAAGACCACTTCGGTCGTGTTGAAGCCCATATCGGCAAAATCGAAACTCACTTAGGTCAAGTTGAAAACACAGCAGACACAGCGTTAACAACAGCTCGTTCTGCGCAATCATCAGCTGACGAAGCAAACGCTAAAGTTGATCGCATGTTCCACAAAGCGATGAGCAAATAAGCGACACAGCTTAAACGTGATAAAAAAAAGCCGAGCATTGCTCGGCTTTTTTTTATCTACTATTTCACTTAGCTTTCAGTTATAACGCCTCTGCCGGCAGTTGCGCCACCCATGCTGATGCCTTTGTTCCATTATAAATTTTATCCGCCAGCACTTCCGCTTGTTCATAACTCTCGAACGGACCTATCACGGTATCTGCCATCGCTCCACGGACAGGCCAAAATAAATCTTCATAATGTAATGTCGTCAATAAAGCATGGAGTTCAGCTTTATCACTCTCTGCCGTTCCTGTATGCACAAACCAAACATCATCAACCATTTTATTTTCTAAAGCGCCTAATCGCTGCACAGTGCCAAGCTGGTGATCAATCATCGCCTGAGCAAATAACCAATCATCATCTGCGAGCTCGCCTCTCGCATCAATCACCGCTTTGACCATGGGCGTCATATTGTTCTGACCTGTCTGCATGTCATCGTGTGTTTCATGAGCTTCGACATACAATTGCCCTTCATGCATAGCCGCTTTATAAGGTTGATATACAATTTCAACAGGAGCATGCATCGGTACAACCCCGAATAATTGCTTAATATCTTCTGGGTATAATCGAATACAACCATGACTCACTCGTAAACCGACACCATAAGGTTTATTGGTACCATGTAATAAATATCCCGGCATGCTCAAGCGCATAGCGTAATCACCCAATGGGTTATTAGGTCCTGCCGGAACAACATCTGGTAATGGATCGCCGTTGGCCAAATGCTCAGCTTTAATCGATTTTGGAGGCGTCCAAGTTGGATTTTTACGCTTTTGGGTAATTTTGGCTTTACCTAGTGGTGTCTGCCAACCTTCGCGTCCAATACCAATCGGATAAGTACTCACGGTTTTTACTTCATTGTTTTTGGTTTCAGGGAAATAATAGAGCCGCATTTCAGCTAAATTAATGACCAAGCCCTTTTGACGTGTATTGGGCAAAATAAATTGATTAGGCACTAATACCTTTTGCCCTGCGCCAGGTAACCAGACATCCACCCCTGGGTTGGCATTGACGATTTCGGTATAACCTACGTCAAAGCTTCTCGCAATGTCGAGTAAGGTATCTTGTGAGCGACTATAAACAACCAAGTTATACCCGACGACTCGACTGCCTTCCGTTAAGACAAATGTCGTCGCAGAAGTGAATAAGGGAAACAAGCCGATTGAACAGGCGCTCAATATTGTCAGTATTTTTTTTATCATAAGTTTATTGTACATGTATTTTTCTCTGTCTTTATATGGCAATTGATTACACCTAAGGTTCGGATCAGCGTACAATCTCTAGGTCTGACTGTTAATGACTTATATAACCACTATCATGATGAGAAAAAATTATTTATTGCTTTTTGTGACACTGTTCACACTATCAGGATGCTCGACATTAGGGCTCGACGTTGAGAATGAGCCCCCTCGTCAACCTGAACAAAACTGGTCTGTTGAACAACTCTATTCTGCGGCTAAAAAAGCCTTAGACCAAGAAGATTATCAGACAGCATTACGCTATTACGGTGATTTAGAAGCCCGTTTCCCATTTGGTGAATATGCTCAGCAATCTCTTATTGATTCTGCTTACGCGCATTATGATTCTGATGATCCAGAAAATGCCTTAGCGACAATAGACCGTTTTATTCGAGTTTATCCACAACATAAGAATATGGATTATGCTATTTATTTACGTGGTTTGATTAACTTCACCCGTGACGAAGGCATCATCGAACGGTATATTCCTCGTGATGAAACACAACGGGACCCTGGAGCCGCTCAGTATGCTCTGCAAGACTTTATGAAGCTTGTGAACCGCTTTCCTGACAGCGAATATAGTGAAGATGCAAGTCAACGTATTGTCTATTTACGTAACCGCTTAGCTCAACATGAATTGAATGTGGCGCATTTTTATATGCGACGAGGTTCGTATATTGCAGCGTTGAACCGAGGTAAATATGTCATCGAAAACTATCAGCGCACACCCTCTATGCCTGAAGCCTTATTGTTGGTTGCAAAGGCATATAAAATTTTGGAGTTAGATGATTTGTCAGAAGATACCATTCGAGTGCTTAAAACAAACTACCCTGACTATGCAGATGCCGATACAATTCAAAAAATCATCATTGAATGATAAACATCATCGCTGACGTTGTCATACGTCAGCGATGATGTTACTTTTAATTATACCGCTGACTCGCCTTCTTCACCGGTACGAATACGGATAACACGTTCCATCGGCGTGACAAAAATCTTACCATCACCAATACGACCGGTATGAGCCGCTTTAGTGATAGTTTCGATACAACTATCGATTTGCTCATCAGCTAAAACAATTTCAAGCTTCACTTTAGGCAAGAAATCTACTACATACTCAGCACCACGATATAATTCAGTATGACCCTTTTGGCGACCAAAGCCTTTGACTTCTGTCACCGTTAACCCTGTTACACCAATTTCTGACAATGCTTCGCGCACATCATCCAATTTAAAGGGTTTAATTATCGCTTCTATTTTTTTCATTGTTGCCCCTAATTCATTTTTTAAGTAACGGTATAACCTGAAGTGATAGGATAACGCCTCTCACGACCAAATGCACGACCCGTAATACGAATACCAGGAGGCGCTTGTCTTCTTTTGTACTCATTGCGATCAACTAATGTAATCACTCTTTGAACTAACTCTGGTTCAGCACCTGCGGCCACCATTTCTTGGAATGACCAATCTAACGCTATATATTGCTCTAAAATACGATCTAGCACTTCATATGGTGGCAAACTATCTTGATCTAATTGATCTTCAGCTAATTCTGCTGAAGGTGGCCGAGTAATAATACGTTCAGGAATAACAGGATGTAATGTGTTTCGATAATCAGCTAGCTGATAAACAAGCGTCTTATAGACATCTTTTAATGGTGAGTAGCCACCCGCCATATCACCATATAATGTGGAATATCCCACCGCCATTTCACTTTTATTACCAGTAGACAGCACCATGGCGCCCGTTTTATTTGAGAGTGCCATCAAAATAACACCACGGCAACGCGCTTGAATATTTTCTTCTGTCGTATCTGTTTTAGTGCCTTTAAAATGTGGTGCTAAATCTGTTTTAAACTGTTGAAAAATAGTATCAATAGCAATCTCACTATGTGGCACACCTAGACCATCTGCCATCGTTTTAGCATCATCTAGACTCATTTGCGCTGTATATTGAGAAGGCATCATCACAGTAGATACTCTATCAGCACCGATGGCATCGACGGCCAATGCCAGCGTTAAGGCTGAATCGATACCACCCGACAAACCAATGACAACACTAGGAAAATGATTTTTTTCAACGTAATCACGTAACCCCACCACTAAAGCTTGATATGTCATCGCAAGATCATCAGCAGTATTGGCCGTAGACCCTGTTAACTGAACTCGTCCCTCAACCTTATTCATCATGACAGGACATAAAGACGTTTCCCAAGCAGGAGCACTGGCGACTTTTTCCCCTTGTGCGGTCATCGCAAATGAACTGCCATCAAATACCAATTCATCTTGACCACCAACAAGGTTGACGTATATCACGGCACACGCTGTTTCGGCGACACGCTCTGCGACAACATGTTCACGTTGTTCATGTTTCTTTTGTTTAAAAGGTGAGGCATTCAAATTTAACATCACCTCAGCGCCTTTATCGGCCGCTTGTGATGCCGGAGAAGTAAACCAAATATCTTCGCAAATCGTCAATCCAAAACGAATACCGCCATAATTAAATACGGTTGCTTGCGTCCCTTTAGTAAAATAACGCTTCTCATCAAAAACGCTATAGTTAGGCAATTCTTGTTTATAATACGTCGCAAGGCATTGTCCATCAGCAATGACGGATGCCGCGTTATAAAGTTGACCATCGTCACCTAATTCAGGATAACCGACGACCACAGCGATCCCTTTTAAATTTTCTTTAATGTTAAGTAAACCGACTTTAACTCTTCGCAATAATTCCGCTCGAAAAAGCAGGTCTTCAGGTGGGTAACCCGTTAAAGTCAGTTCTGGGAACACAACCATATCGGCCTGATGTTCGTCTTTGGCTTGCTGTGCAGCCTTAATCACAAGATCAACATTGCCTGTAATATCACCGACCAGTGGGTTGATTTGTGCCATTACCAGACAAAGTGACGCTGTCATTAGCGCGCTTCCATCGCAGCAAACATCGTTTCGCCCATCGTTGCAGGCGAATTTGCTATCATCACGCCTGCGGCTCTTAGTGCTTCTAACTTCGCTTCAGCCGTACCTTGTCCGCCACTAATGATCGCACCAGCATGTCCCATACGTTTCCCTTCTGGCGCTGTTAGTCCTGCGATATAAGCAATCACAGGTTTCGTGACATGACGTTCAATATAAGCGGCCGCCTCTTCTTCAGCTTGGCCACCAATCTCACCCACCATGATGATGCCTTCCGTTTTAGGATCAGCCTCAAACAATGCTAAGCATTCTATAAAATTCATGCCATGAATTGGATCACCACCAATACCGACACACGTGCTCTGGCCTAAGCCATTACTCGTGGTTTGGTTAACCGCTTCATAAGTCAACGTACCAGAGCGCGATACAATACCAATTTTACCGGCTAAATGAATATTACCTGGCATAATGCCAATTTTACATTCATCTGGCGTAATCAACCCTGGGCAGTTTGGCCCAATTAATGTCACATCAGTTCGTTTTAAGGCATGCTTGACTCGCAGCATATCTAGGACTGGGATGCCTTCCGTAATACACGCTATCACTTTGATACCAGCATCTGCGGCTTCCAAAATAGCATCGGCTGCAAATGCAGCAGGCACATAGATCATGGAAGCATCTGCGCCTGTTTCTGCGACGGCATCAGATACCGTATTAAAGACGGGACGGTCTAGATGCGTTGTGCCGCCTTTACCAGGAGTGACACCGCCAACGAGTTGAGTCCCATAAGCGATAGCTTGTTCAGAATGAAATGTACCTTGCTTGCCAGTAAACCCTTGGCAAATCACTTTGGTATTACGATCAATTAAAATACTCATGATAAGGCCTCCTTAGCGGCTAACACCGAACGTCTTGCAGCATCTGTTAGGTTTTCTGCCACTTGGATTGTCATGCCACTTTGTGCCAATAATTGTCGGCCTAAATCTGCATTTGTGCCTTCTAAGCGCACAATGACTGGTAGTGTTAACCCCACGTCTTTTGCAGCTTGAATAATGCCTTCCGCGATAAGATCGCAACGGACAATACCGCCAAAGATATTCACTAAAATCGATTTTACTTTGTCATCAGACAAAATTAATTTAAAAGCATGGGCGACACGTTCTGCTGTTGTTCCACCACCAACATCTAAGAAATTGGCTGGCTCTCCCCCTTCCATCTTAATTAAATCCATCGTGGCCATCGCAAGGCCTGCGCCATTCACCATGCAAGCGACTTGGCCGTCTAAAGTAATGTAATTTAGGCCATGTTGTTGTGCTAATACTTCGGTTTCATCTTCTTGTGCAGGATCAAACATGGCGGCTAATTCTGAATGACGAAATAATGCGTTTTCATCTAAGTTTAACTTCGCATCCACCGCTAATAGATCGCCTTGACCTGTGACCACCAATGGGTTGATTTCGACGAGGCTGGCATCATTATCAATGAATAGCTGATAGAGGCCTTTCATCACCTTTTGTAGTTGTTTAAAGGCATCGCCTTTCAATGCTAAGAAAAACCCTGCACGACGACATTGATAAGGTTGTAAGCCAACAACAGGATCAATGTATAAGTTCAAAATTGCCTCTGGATCTTCTTCAGCAACGGCTTCAATATCCATTCCACCTTTCGCTGACACCATAAAGACAACTCGTTGACTTACGCGGTCAATCAACAATGCCAAATAAAACTCTTTTTTAATATCAGAAGGTTGCTCAACCAAGACTTGATTAATCGGCAATCCTGCTTCTGTTGTTTGATGGGTGACGAGACGTTGTCCTAATAAGTCATAAGCGACATCGGCCACACCGTCTAAATCTTCAACGATTTTCACACCACCCGCTTTACCACGTCCACCACTATGAACTTGCGCTTTGACCACCCACTTATGACCACCCAATTGTTCGGCAGCTTGTCGAGCTTGTGAGCCACTTGAAACGACTTGTCCTTCCGGAGTCGGAATGCCGTAGCGCGTAAATAATTGTTTGGCCTGAAATTCGTGCAGGTTCATAAAATCCTATGCCTTCGTGATGGCTTATCGATAAAAAGTAAAAATAAATAGCGCCTATTTTCTCGCAATCGCGCACGAATTACCATCTCTAGTCATGATATAGTCATTGTTTTGATTGATTTTCGGCGCAAATAGCAGTGACTCAACAAGCCAATCGTTCTTTTCAAGACTTCTATCCAGAAATCAGCCCTTATCATTCCTTCTATTTAAGCGGTGATGACATTCAAGATGGTCATGACCATCAAATTTATGTCGAATGTTGTGGGAATCCTAAAGGGATCCCGGTTCTCTTTTTACATGGCGGCCCAGGCTCTGGATGTCGATATTATCACCGACAATATTTTGATCCGGCCCATTACCACATTATCTTATTTGATCAACGTGGTTGTGGTCGCTCTCGTCCACTTGCTTCCCTTATTGCTAATACCACACAACATTTAATCGCAGATATGGAAGCCATTAGGCAACATTTAGCCATTGAACAATGGTTATTGTTTGCCGGTTCATGGGGTTCTACGCTCGCTTTAAGCTATACCTTATCTCATTCTCAACACGTAGCAGGATTAATATTACGCGGCGTCTTTTTAGGGCGGCAACATGATATTGATTGGGTCTATAGTCCTATGGGCGCAGCGCGTTTGTTTCCACAACAATGGCAACAATTAATGCATATTTTGCCTCCTCAGCAACGACTGACACCATTGACTGCTTTTCAGCATTTACTGCATGCTGATGACCCAAAAATACAACGAGATACGGCTTTGGCTCTCTATCATTGGCAAGCCGCTATCGGTCGATTACAACAAAGCGATACGGATGTATCTCAACTGGATGAGCAACAATTATTAGCGCACTTTCAAATTCAGTTACATTATGCTTTAGCACAATGTTTTATTGCGGATAAACCGATCTTAGACAATATTGCGACGCTTCACGCTATTCCAACCTGGATCGTTCAAGGGCAATATGACCTTGTCTGCCCGACAGAACAAGCTTTGGCACTGCATCAAGCATTACCAGAGAGTGAACTGCATGTACTTCACTTAGCCGGTCATATGGGTGATGAAGTCGAGGTGATCCATACTTTAGTCTCGCTCATGGATAGTTTAGTGAGTCAATATCCTGACTTAGCCAATACGACATCATGATTGCTCTATTACAACGCGTATCCAGTGCTAACGTTACGGTTGCCGGAGAAATTATTGCTGAGATCAATCAAGGTTTATTAGTCTTTGTGGCTGTCGAACCCGCCGATAATGAAGAGATTGCTGATAAATTATTACACCGCATTCTCAATTATCGCTTATTTGAAGATCAGCAAGGCAAAATGAATTTATCGGTTAGCGACATACAAGGAGGCGTATTATTGGTGCCCCAATTTACGCTAGCGGCTGATACTCAAAAAGGCTTACGCCCGAGCTTTAGTCGTAGCGCGTCACCTGAGTTAGGGCATGCGTTATTTCATTACTTATATCAGCAAGCACAGCAACAGTACGATTATCCAGTAGCGTGTGGTCGATTTGGAGCTGATATGCAAGTAGCACTGACCAATGAAGGTCCAGCTACATTTTGGCTACAAAGTCATTAAATTAGCCCTTAAACAGTGATGTGCTTACTCTCTATTAACCGTTCAAAATCGTCATAACTCAACGGTCGACTAAAGAAATATCCTTGTCCTCGATGACATTGACGCTGTTCTAAAAAGGCCAATTGTTCAACTGTTTCAATACCTTCAGCTATCACTTCTAAGTGAAGATGTTCTGACATCGCTAAAATAGCATCAACAATCGCTGCATCATCACCACCTGGCTCGGTCACTTCATCAATAAAACTTTTATCAATTTTTAACACATTAAGTGGGAATTGTTTCAAATAAGATAATGATGAATAACCCGTACCAAAATCATCGACTGCGAGCGTCACACCTAATTCGCTCAATTGCGATAAAGTGCGATTTGCCAACTCAGTGTCTTCCATCAAAATACTTTCGGTGATTTCTAATTCTAAATTACGGGCTGACATCCCTGTTTGAGTCAATATCTTCTGAACCACCACGGCAAGCGGCGTGCCTTTAAATTGACGGCCTGATAAATTCACCGCAATTTTAAAATCAGGGTCTAGTTTATCTTTCAACCGCATGTAGGCTTCACATGCTTGCAATAAGACATACTCGCCCACGATATCAATTAGGCCAGTATCTTCTAGAATAGGGATAAACTCGACGGGAGAGACATGGCCCCATTGCTTACTATGCCAGCGAATAAGGACTTCCGCTCCCATAATTTTTTTGTTATCAAGATCAATTTGAGGTTGAAAATGCAGGAAGAAATCTTCTTGCTCAACCGCACGGCGTAAGCTTGTTTCCATAGCGAGACGATGCGCTGCTTGTGCATTCATTTCGGCAGAATAGAATTGGAAATTATTACGGCCGTTATTTTTAGCATGATACATCGCTGCATCAGCATTTCGCACCAACACATCTACATCACGCCCATCTGCTGGATATAAACTCACACCGATACTCGGGCTAATATTGACTTCTGTTGTGCCTAAAATATACGTTTTCACAACGGCATCAATCACTTTTTCTGCAATTTTAGCGACATATTGTGCTGACTGAACATCTTCTAACAAGATAGTAAATTCGTCGCCGCCTAATCGTGCCACCGTATCACCGGCACGAACACAAGATTTAAGCCTTTTGGCAACTTCACACAATAATTGATCGCCTGCTTTATGGCCTAAAGAATCATTGATATGTTTAAAGTGGTCTAGATCTAAAAAGAAAATAGCCAATCGCCCAGCATCACGTTGTGCTTTGTGAATTGCATGCATTAAACGATCGTTAAATACACCGCGGTTAGGAAGCCGAGTTAGTGTATCGAGGCTGGCTAAATCACGTAGTTTTTCATCATTTTCACGTTGTTTGGTAATATCTTCATACAACCATAACGTGCCTTCTTGTGGATCCTTATCTGAGACCGCTTTACAAGACACGCCGCACCAGAAGATATCGCCATTTTTCTTCAAAAATTGCAATTCGCCTTGATAGGTTTCACCTTGCTCCAAACTACTGTATGCATCAACAGCGAGTTGTTCAAATGACGCATCATCTATGCAGAGCTTTCTAGGGCTATTACCTATCATTTCATATTTTTGGTAGCCAAAAATATCTTCAAATTTTCTATTCACACGTAGCAGCTGCCTGTCTTTCATAAAGGCAATACCCACCATCGCATTTTCAAAAATGGTATCTAATTCAGTGCTGGTTTTTTTAAGTTGTAACTCAGTTTCTTTCCACGAGGTAATATCTGACAATACACATACCCAACGGCGTTGATTAAGCTGAGTAATAGGGTTAACCGATAACCACATAGTAAACGGTTCGCCATGATAATTAACACCTTTAAATTCCTTACTTTCAGTGCCGTTTTCGATCAATTCATTAATGCTGGTCGCATGTTCTTCTTCATCAAAAAACACCGTAAAAGACAAGCCAATTAATTTATCATGATCGGCTTTAAGGACTTTTTCTGCATATGGGTTTGTCGACTCGATTCTGCCTTCTTCTGTTAAAGTGATTACCGCTTCCGGCACCCCATTTAAAATGGCAGTCAGCTCTAATTCTCTTGCTTCTAATGTCAATTTTGCTGTATCAAGCTCATTAATCAACGTTTCTGTTATTTGAGCAAATTGATTAAAGTCGGTCGCTAACACCTTAAATTCATTATTACATTCCTTTAAATCTAACCGTGTCTCGAACCGGCCTGCTGATAAAGCCGACATAGCGTCACGCAATTTCGCTAGAGGCGATTGAATACCATTTAGAATAGTTGAAATAAAATAAGCCATTATGATGGCCAATAAAATCACTAAACTCAGCATCAGTAATCTGGCATTTTCAGCTATGCGATTCGACTTATCGACTTCATCCAGCGTTTGTGATTTGACTAATAAAGAAAAGGTATTTAACTCATCCACTAAGTCTGTTAATGCTGTAATGGTTTGTTGTTGTCTATCTTGTAACAACGCACTATTTGCAAATAAACGGTATCTCAAATAATAAATAGATTGCTCGCCTGTTATCGATACGGTTTCTATCGATGCTAAGTGCGTCAAGACATCGTCAATATGATGTTGATATTGAAGAAAGTCTGGACTTCGCTTTACAGTTAACAACCAATCTTGTAGCGCAGTAAATGCTGTTTTAATGGCTTGTCGTTGTCTATCTAACGCCGTTGATGATTGATAATGTTGTTCAACTTCTAGAACTAAATTATTAAAACGTAATATTTTTATCAACATCGGTTGATACAGATCAGGAGGTAATTGCTGTTCCAATTGTGCCGTTGCATGATTCAAACGTTGTCGTTGTTCAGCAAGCTGCTTTATCTTCTCTCCAATTAACTTTGAATCATCAAAGTTATCTTGAACGACAGAGATAAGGTGTTTATCCAGCGCTATAAACTGTTCGTAATATTCTGTCACTGCATTAGCGCTATCTATCATGTTTTTTGACTCAAGCGATGCACTTAATGTTTGCCAACGTGAATCAAATAAAGCACCAAAATCCTGCTCAATATGATTTTCATCCAACTGTGTTAGTTGGGTCATAGATATTTTCTTTTCACGTGTAGCCAACGCGGTAGCTAAATGGCTGATTTGCCGATTTATATCACTGGTCGGTAATATTTTATCCACGAGTTGGAGTTGGTTTTTGGTGAAGAGCGTATTGGTATAAAGGCCACCCATTGCCATCATCATAATGATGACCAATGTTGCTACAAACCACAGTTGCAGCACTTTTTTAATACTCATATTTTTAAACACTTTGCACCTACCTGTCCTTGTGCTCAGTTATTTTTTTTAGCTCATCATTGTCATCCAACACACTGTGTGCAGCCCCATCCAAATCATCATACTGACCACTTTTGACGGCCCAAATAAAAACAATCACACCTACTATGCCGAGTAACAGCATGCCAGGTAATAAACCATAAATAACATCCATGATTTAGGGTTTGTCCACATGATTCAATCGAGCTGAATTGGCTATCACGCATAAAGAACTTATCGGCATGGTGACAGCGGCAAGTAACGGATTAATATAAGCCATCATGGCCAAAGGAACCATCACCGCATTGTAGACCAATGACATCGCAATATTTTGTTTGATGATCGTCTGCGTTTTATTGGCCAATTGCATCATGTCCACAATAGGTATTAGTTGCTGTCCAGTTATCACCATGTCAGCAGTATTGACTGTCACATCGCTGCCACTAGCAAAAGCCATGCTCACGTCAGCTTGGGCTAAAGCTGGCGCATCATTAATGCCGTCACCCACCATGGCGACTTTATGATCGTTATGTTGCGAGTGTTTTATCATCTCTACCTTATCCTTCGGTAACGCTTCAGCATGTACAGTTAATCGGCCTAATGTTGCCGCTACAGATTGAACAACACGCAACTTATCACCGCTGATAATTGAAAGCGATGCGCCTTGTTGTTGCAATGCCTTAATCGCTGAGGTCGCATCCTGCCTTACGTTATCTTCTAATCCCATCATGCCAGAAACCTGATTTTGTTCAACAATAAAAACCGTGCTTATTCCCGCTTGTTCACACTTTTCTGATATTGCGAGCCAGTTTTGTGCCACTTTAATATTTTGAGCCTGTAAAAATGCCTCAGTTCCTATTAAACACGTTTTATCCTGAACCGTAGCTGAAACTCCTTGTCCTGGATAAGCTTTAAAGTCTGTCGTCTCTAATAACGTAAGTTGTCGATCTTTTGCTGCTTTGACTATCGCTTTTGCAATCACATGCTCGGCATATTGTTCTAATGATGCTGCTAGCTGTAAGAGTGTATTTTCGTCATTATTTTCAGAAGGAATAATCGTTTTTATAGTTAAAACACCTTCCGTTAACGTGCCAGTTTTATCTAAAAAAATATGCTTAATGGAAGCTAACGCTTCTAATGCTTTACCTGACTTTAAGATCACCCCTTTTTTGGCCGCAGCTCCCATTGCAACCGCAATAGAGAGCGGTGTCGCCAATCCTAAGGCACATGGACAAGTGATAATTAAAACCGATGCTGCCGTTAAGATGGCTGTTTCTGTGTCATATTGGTACCAATACAAAAAGCTGACTGTCGCAAGGCATAACGTGACAAATATAAACCACGGTACAATTTTATCCGTCATCGTTTGTATCGATGTTTTAGACGTTTGTGCTTTATCAATTAAGCTCGTAATTTGTGCCAAGAGTGTTGTGCTGAGCACTTGCTCTGTTTTAATGGTCAATGACCCATCAAGATTAAGGCAACCCGCTTTGACCTTATCGCCTTGTTGTTTTAACAATGGATGGGACTCTCCTGTCAACAATGCTTCTTCTACGGTTGAGCTTCCAGCAATAACATGACCATCGACGGGGATCCTGTCCCCAGGTTTGACCAAAACATCATCCCCGACTTGTACGGCTTTTATAGGCACTAGCTCTGTGTTGCCTTCCGTTACAATACAAGCATAATTGGGTTGCAATGAGGTCAGGCGATAGCTTTGTCTTAACGCTTTCTGTCGTGCCGCCGACTCAAGATATCGACCTAATAAAATGACAAAAATGAAATTAACAACAGTATCGAAGTAGAGATGACCTGTTTGATTTTGGCTAAATAATACATAACAGGAATAGCCATATGTCACTGTCGCACCAAGTGCGATAGGCAGATCCATGGTCAATGTACGATATTTAATACCAATATAGGCTTGTTTTAAAAAAGGATACGCCGCATATAAATACGTTGGTGTCGCAATACAAAAACTTATCCAATAAAACCATTGTTTAAATTCGCCCTGATCTGCACCGCTATAGAGTGCAATCGATACCCACAACATATTCATCATGGCAAAACCAGCTATAGCGAGCCGGTATAACATCGATTTATGTTTATCATCAGACATTCGTGTTTTACTCACTTTATCTAATGGTGTTGCGGTATACCCTAGCTGTTGTAGTCTCGCTAAAATAGTCGATAATTTTATTTTATTATGTAACCAAACAACGGTGACCTGTTTACGGGTCAAGTTAACGTGTACCGAGGCCACGCCCTCAAGCTCAGTTAATGCTTGCTCGATCAGCCAAACACACGCCGCACAATGTATATCATCAACAGATAAAACTACTGTACGTTGATCATGGTCCTCAATGACATAATCGTTTTGTACTTGTTCTAAATCATAAGCGGCTATTGATTGTTCTGAAGTGGGGTGCGGTGGTGTTAACGTTGTCCCTTCTGGTGACTTTTGATAAAAATGAGCTAATCCAGCCGCGTAAATAGATTCACAGACGCTTTGACAGCCCGTACAACAAAAATCCCGAAGCTCTTGCCCAATTTCTGCTGTGACTTTGGCATGCTCTGCGACATCGAGGCCACAGTGATAACAAGGCACCATCATGATGCTGAAGGATGCACATAAATACGTCGTGTCAATCGACTCTGTTGATCGCCCTGTATCACTTCAATGTCCAAATCCCATTGACCTAATAAAGGAAACGTCAGATCAGCTTGATATTGTCCATCTTTCTGCTGTAATACTTGTTGAAAATCAGCCTGTTGGTTAGAAGGGCGATACGCATATGCGGTGACAGTTGTCTGCTCGCCATCCCAATGATGATGTTGTAACTTCACGGTAAAACGATGTGATTGTTGATGGTATATCACCGCAGGGATGGATAATTGAATATCCGCATTGGCATACTGATGAACTTCATCATGATGAGATGCTGAGGGTAAGTCGATGTCCTGATGACGAACGCTTTGAGCTGAATGTGAAAAAGCCAAATAAATAAAACTGATATTGGCTCCAACAAAAACCGCAAAGCTCATCATTAAGCCGATTACCCATGGGTTTTTTAATGCGTGTTGACTCCTCTGTGACAGCATGTTTTATTGGGGTCCGACAAAGACGCTTTGATACGACAAATCTGTCATATCTTCATCACGAATATGTCCAGTAAACGTCAACGGCAACATAGCTGCAGAAAGGTATTGCTCTGGTACCAGTACAAACACATTCACTGTTGTCATTTTACTGGGTAATGCCGTGATAAGGGTCGGTGTTTTTAATCGCGCGCCTTCAAGTCCTGATACCTGCAAATCGATCTGCATGACTTGTTGGGTTTTATTCATTATTTTCAATGTGTAATGATTCTGAATACTGCCATCGCTTAACTGTACGAATAATGGTTGACGTTGGTGCAGCACATTAAATTCTGTTGGTGAAAGTGTCGCAAGCCCTCTAATTAAACCGGTTAATATGATCAATACAATACTGGCATATAACAACACTCTAGGCCTCATCCAGCTTGATTTAGCACTCGCTTGATGTATCTCATTATGGGAGGCATAACGAATTAGGCCGGTTTCTTGGCCCGTTTTATCCATCACGCTATCGCAAGCATCAATGCAAAGGCCACAGGTAATACAGCCTTGTTGTTGCCCTTGTCTGATATCAATGCCTGTTGGACATACGGCAACACATAGATGGCAGTCAACACAACTTCCTTGTTGAGATGATGAGTTATTGCGGTTTAATTTTGCTCTTGGTTCGCCTCGTAATTGATCATAGTGTGGTAGTAACGTATCCCGATCGACCATTACACTTTGCAAACGCGCATAAGGACATAACCAAAAGCACACTTGTTCACGCATGAAGCCTGCAAAAATATAGGTTCCTATCATTACCGTCATGATGCTGATCAGCGCCGGTAAAGGGATTTTCAGCTGTACGATGTGATGCCAAAGTTGATAAGCATCCATAAACCAAGCGGTAAAACTGACACCGGTCAAAAAAGCTATCATCAACCACGCGGCATGTTTCAGTATTTTTCGGCTTAGTTTATTGATTGTCCAAGCGCCGTCATTAAAAAGTTGAGCTTGGTGCGGCGTTTTGCCCTCACATTTGCCTTCAATTAAAGTATAAATGTCAGTCCATACTGTTTGAAAACAGACAAAACCACAAAAAACGCGTCCTAACAAACTGGTTATCAAAGCCAATAATAAGGCAAAAAATAATAACGTTAAGGTTAATAACCATAAATCTTGGGGATAAAGCGTCAAACTAAATAATGAAAACTGACGTTGTCCAAGATCAAATAAAATGGCTTGATGATCTTGCCAGCGTAAATACGGCCCCAGAAAAAAAGGTAACCAACTCAACATAGCAAGCCATTTCCATTGTCGAAAACGTCCAGTTAAGCGTTTTGCAACAATATGTAAACCACCCGTATTCGTCTGCCAGTCAATAGTGTCATGATTGATCTGTTGCTCGACAGTATTTTCATTGCGGGTCACATCATCAGTCATGGTTTATTCACCACCGCCCATTTGATGAACATAAATTGTCAGTTTTTTAATATCATTTTCTGACAAACGCTCCGTTTCATCACCTGTAAATACTTGCTGTAAATCAAGCTCTGTCAGTGTCTCACCTGCCTCTAATGCTTCTTGTTTTGCTCGAATTTTGGCGGCTAAACGTTGATTCCAAGATGGCATTACAGCTTGGCGGGTATTGGGGTCACTATCGTCATTGACACCATGTAAGATCGTTTCTCTCACGGCCTGTTCATGCTTGGAAAACCGCCACACTTTATCCGTTAAATTAGCCGATCCGGCTGACTTGTCTCCCTTGGCATCGTCACCATGACAGCTCACACATTCTTTTTTGATAAATAATGCTTTTCCAGCTGGGCTGTATTGTTCATCTGCACCATGGATAACAAAGTCAGTTAATAATGCTAATTCGCCCTCGGTTAATTCATCCGCATGTGCAGGCATATAGCCTACTCGACCTTGTGCGATACTCAACATGATGTCATCAGTTGTACCGCCATATAACCAATCATCATCCGCCAAAACGGGATAAGCCATTCCAGATTGAGGTTGCCCCCCAACACCATGACACGCAGCACAATTATCACCAAACAACACTTTGCTTGACGTCATTACATATTGCAACAAAGCGTTATCAGATAAAATCATGTCTACCGAGGACGCTGAAATTTGCTGTTCATACGGTGCTCTAATGGCCTCAACCTCTGCCATTTGTTCTTTATATTCAGTCATTTGCGTCCAGCCTAACAAGCCTTCACTGCTGCCTTTGACTAGCGGCAAAGCTGGATACAAAATAAAATACACCAATACCAATAAACCACTCAGATATAAGGCATTTAACCACCATCTTGGTGGTGGGTTATCCAATTCTGTGATGCCATCCCAGTTATGACCAGTGCCTTTCGTCTGATGCTGCTTATCTGTCATCACCCACCTCTATCGGACTATCAGCCTCTTCAAATGGTAAATGACGATAAGATTCTAAACGCTGTTTATTGCTGGGTCTTAACACCCAATAAAAAATAACACTTAATGCGACAAAAATAATGACACTCAACACGACACCAGCCCAATCCGTCGCTGTCATCGCTTGCCAATCTGTCTCAAAATATTGCCGCCAGTTAGTCACGATATTCCCTACCCGGCTCAAACTTCACCATTGTGCCTAATACTTGTAAATAGGCTATTAGTGCGTCCATCTCTGTTTTATCAGCAACTGATGTTGCCGCTTGCTGCATTTGTTCTAGTGAATATGGCACGCCTAGTACCGCCATCGCTTTCACTCTTTTTGCTACTTCTTGACCATCAATTTTTGCATTTAACAACCAAGGGTAACGAGGCATGACCGATTCAGGCACTAATGATCGTGGATCGATTAAATGTTGACGATGCCACTCATCTGAATATTTCCCCCCCACGCGAGCCAAGTCTGGCCCTGTTCGTTTCGATCCCCATTGGAAAGGATGATCATATTTTGATTCCACGGCTAATGAATAATGACCATACCGATCTTTTTCATCTCTAAAAGGACGCACCATTTGAGAATGGCATAAATAACAGCCTTCTCGTTGATAAATATCTCGTCCCGCCAGTTCTAAGGCACTATAAGGCCTGACATCGGATAGCTCATCATATTCTGGATAAACTTGATCTTCAAATGTTGTTTTTAAATAAAATAACGGCACAATTTCAACAATGCCGCCCACAGAAACCACCATCGCAATCGCCAACAATAAGGCGCCAATGTTTTTTTCTAAGACTTGTTGAATTGTTTCAGGCTGTTGTTCACTCATGGTTATGCCACTACCGCCTTTTGTGCTGCCGATGTTTTTACTGCAGAGCGAATTGTCATCGTGACATTAAACAACATCAAGCATGCACCAAGGAAAAAGATAAAACCACCTGACGCCCGCATCGCATAATACGGAAACATCTGAGCAACCGATTCAACAAAGGTATAACTTAAATTGCCAAACTCATCATATGAACGCCACATCAAGCCTTGCATGATGCCTGACACCCACATCGCTGTAATATAGATAACCGTGCCTAATGTCGCCATCCAGAAATGGGTATTCACTAATCGCACGGAATACATCTGTGTTTGCCAAAGTCGCTCAACCATATGATAAATAGCACCAATTGATACCATTGCCACCCATCCTAAGGCACCAGAATGAACATGCCCGATTGTCCAGTCGGTGTAATGCGATAAAGCATTCACTGTTTTTGATGCCAACACAGGACCTTCAAATGTCGACATCGCATAAAAAGCCAACGCCACCACTAAAAAGCGCAGAATATAATCTGTTCTTAACTTATCCCAAGCCCCGTTGAGCGTCATTAATCCGTTAATCGCCCCGCCCCAGGACGGGATGATCATCGCCAATGAAATCGCAGCGCCTAATGTACCAGTCCAATCAGGTAATGCCGTGTAATGCAGATGATGAGATCCTAACCAGACATAACCAAAAATAAGACCCCAGAAATGAACAACAGATAAACGGTAAGAATAAACCGGACGATTTGCTTGTTTCGGCACAAAATAATACATAATGCCTAAAAAGCCAGATGTCAGGAAAAAGCCAATGGCATTATGTCCCCACCACCATTGAATCATGGCATCTTGTACACCAGCAAAAAGAGAATATGATTTCCACATTGCCACCGGTATTGCCAAACTATTCACAACATGCAGATACGTGATCATCACCATCATGGCGAGAAAGAACCAATTCGCCACATAAATATGAGAGACCTTTCTAATCGATAAGGTCATGATGAAGTTATAGGTATAAGACAACCAAACGGCTGTAATTAAAATATCCAATGGCCATTCTAATTCGGCATATTCTTTCGATTGCGTCAGCCCTAAAGGCAAGGTAATAATGGCCCCTAAGATGACCAAATTCCAGCCCCAGAACGTAAACCACGCCAGTTTATCACTCCACAGCCTGACACCTGAGGTTCGCTGCACAACATAGTACGCGGCTGCCATTAAGGTCGAACCACCAAAGGCAAAAATCACCATATTGGTATGTAGCGGTCTTAAACGACCAAAACTAATATAGGGGTTGTCGAAATTTAATGCAGGCCATGCCAGTTCGGATGCGATCCAAACGCCGATGCCTGTGCCCAAGACAAAGTAGACCACGGCCATATAAGCGAACCACTTAACGACCTCAAAACTATATGATGATTGTGATGGTGAATGACGCATATTTCAATGACACCTATCGCTTAAGTCATCCCTTCTGACATTAGCAGAAGGAAATGATTCATCTGCACGTTACTTGATAACAAATAACATTA
Source organism: Piscirickettsiaceae bacterium (assembly GCA_024685975.1). Classification (GTDB taxonomy): domain Bacteria; phylum Pseudomonadota; class Gammaproteobacteria; order Nitrosococcales; family Methylophagaceae. The sequence continues at coordinate 19,560 of JAIBDZ010000013.1, forward strand.
TTGATATGACTAAGAAAACTCAATTACTTAACGATTAAAGTCGATGACGAGCCCGACTTTACGGCCTTCTGCCACTAATAAATTATAAGTGCGACAAGCGGGGCCGATTAACATTTGTTCAAGCCCTAAACCTTGTTGTGCAAATAACACGGCTTGATCATGGGCTATCCGTTGCAATACATTTTGTCCTGTAATCAAAATTTCGATACCTTGGCTTTGAAGGTAATGGGTCATGTCAACATTAAATGTTGTCAGTGCTGGATATTCTGATGGTTGAACGAGTGTATCGGCAGTTAACAAGAAGGAGTTGGTGATGGTTGATAATTCTGCCGATGTTCCCGACTGAATGACGATAGCCTGTTCATCATAAGAATGAACAAGCTTGGCGTCAGTCGGGTCTTCTTGACTAAATTTCATCTCTGCAGCTTATAGGCTTGCTGCGTTATTCACACGATCCCGTAATTCTTTACCCGGTTTAAAGTGTGGTACATATTTTTCATCTAATGTCACAGATTCACCACTTTTCGGGTTACGTCCGACGCGGGCAGGTCTGTGATGCAAAGTGAAGCTTCCAAAACCACGGATTTCAATACGATCTCCGTTAGATAAGTTTTCACTCATTTGTTCCAGAATAAGTTTTACAGCCAATTCAACATCACGGTAATTTAACAGTGATTGTCGTTCAGCTAAAATTTCAATCAAATCTGATTTTGTCATATTATTGTGTTCCTTAGAATCAGGTTTAATCTTCGATTCTATTTACGACTGAGTGGAAAATAGAATATCAAAAACGCGATGAGGACACCTGACAAGCAGGTGTCCTATCGGTTAAGAGAGACTAGCTATCTTTTTGATCCATTTGTTCTTTTAGCAAATCACCTAATGTGGTGTTACTGCTAGCAGAAACATTTGAATATTCTTTCAATGCTTCCGACTCATCTTGTGAATCTTTCGCTTTGATAGATAGTGTCAAAGAACGATCTTTACGTGACATACCAGTGAATTTCGCTTCAACGTCATCACCAACAGACAATACTTTGCTCGCATCTTCTGTTCTTTCACGAGAAATATCTGCAGCACGAATATAGCCTTCAACACCGTCAGCTAATTCAATCGTCGCGCCACGAGCATCAACTTCAGTGACTTTACCCGTCACGATGCTGCCACGTGGGTTCGCTTCCATATATTGAGCATACGGATCATCTTGAAGTTGTTTAACACCAAGAGAAATACGTTCACGTTCAGGATCGATTGCTAAAACAACAGCTTCTAATTCATCACCTTTTTTGAAGTCACGAACGACTTCTTCATTTTCTTCTTCCCAAGAAATATCAGATAAGTGAATTAAACCATCAATACCGCCATCTAAACCGATGAAGATACCAAAGTCAGTGATAGATTTGATCAAACCAGAAACTTTATCACCCTTGTTATGCGTCATCGCAAACTCTTCCCAAGGGTTAGATTGGCATTGTTTCATACCTAATGAGATACGACGACGTTCTGCATCGATATCTAAGACCATTACAGGGACTTCGTCGCCTAATTGAACGAGTTTAGATGGGTGAACGTTTTTGTTTGTCCAGTCCATTTCAGACATGTGAACAAGACCTTCAACGCCATCTTCGATTTCAACGAAACAACCGTAATCAGCAATGTTTGTGACTTTACCTTGGATACGGCTGCTGTTTGGATAACGTTCAGCAATATCTTTCCAAGGATCATCACCCATTTGTTTCAAGCCTAATGAAACACGTTCACGTTCTTTATCAAATTTTAAGACTTGAACTTCAATTTCATCGCCAATGGCAACGACTTCTGATGGGTGTTTAACACGTTTCCATGCCATATCAGTGATATGTAATAAACCATCAATACCACCAAGGTCAACGAATGCACCGTAATCGGTAAGGTTTTTAACCACACCTTTAACATTCTTACCTTCTTCTAATTCTTCTAATAATGCATCACGTTCAACACTGTTTTCTGCTTCCATAATGGCGCGGCGAGAAACAACAATGTTGTTACGAGGGCGATCTAATTTAATCAGTTTAAATTCGAGCTCTTTGCCTTCCAAATGTGTTGTATCACGGATTGGACGTACATCAACCAATGAACCAGGTAAGAATGCACGAACATTCTCTAGTTCAACAGTGAAACCACCTTTAACTTTACCAGTCATGATACCTGTGACTGTTTCATTCGCTTCAAAGGCATGCTCAAGTTTGATCCATGCTTCTGCCGCTTTGGCTTTTTCACGTGATAATTGTGTTGAACCGAAACCATCTTCTAATGTTTCTAGTGCAACATCGACTAAGTCACCGACTTCAACAGTGATTTCGCCTTTTTCATTTTGGAATTCTTCAACAGGAATGGCACCTTCTGATTTCAAACCAGCATTGACCATTACGACGTCGGAACCGACACTGACTACCATGCCAGATACGATTTTACCTGTTTGCATTGGTGTTGAGTTTAGACTCTCTTCAAAGAGTTCAGCAAAGCTTTCGCTCATTATTAATTTCCTTGACTCTACTTAAACGTAGAATCGCCCTATAAATCCTGCTTATGCAGGTATTAAAAAAACCTATCTAAACCCTTTTAGATAGGCACCTAAATCTTTTCGCTGGAACATAGTGTTCTCACGCGATGTAATACTGCGTCAATATTAAGCTGTGTTGAATCAATGATAATGGCATCATCAGCGGCCTTCAATGGCGCGACGGTGCGTTGTCTATCTCGTTGATCTCGTTCAGCTATCTCTGCAACAAGATCAGAAAGGTTACTCTCAATTCCTTTTTCTTTCAACTGCTTATGTCGTCTTATCGCCCTTTCTTCTGCGCTAGCATCTAGAAACACTTTATATTTCGCCTCTGGAAAGACGACTGTCCCCATATCTCGACCATCGGTTACTAGGCCCGGCGCTTGTTGAAATGCGCGTTGGCGCGCTAATAATGCGGCTCGCACTTCAGGAATTGCCGCGACTTTAGAAGCGGCGTTACCTGCTTTTTCACTTCTAATTAAGGTGCTGACATCTTCTCCTTCTAACATCACCTGCAACTGCTGCGCGTCAAAGATAAAAGCAACATCTAATTGTTCAGCTAATTGGCTCAGCTCAGCCACTTGCTCCAACCCAATCTCATGTTTTATCGCCGCTTGTGCTAATACACGATACAAGGCGCCACTATCTAGATAATGCCACCCTAATTCTTTTGCCATAGTGTGAGCAATAGTGCCTTTACCTGAACCGCTAGGGCCATCGATCGTAAGAACCGCGATATCAATCATCTAATTCTGCCAGCTCAAGTCCTGCACCTGTCGCTAATTCAACAAAATTAGGAAATGACGTCGCCACATTGGCACAATTTTGAATCACAATCGTTCCGCCCGCTTGCAAAGCGGCCATCGCAAATGACATTGCAATGCGATGATCACCATGACTATCAATTTCACCCGATCCAATGGTGCCACCTTCAATCACGATACCATCATCCGTCGCAATCGCTTCAATGCCTAAAGAACTTAGTCCATCCGCCATCACTTGTATACGATCACTTTCTTTAACGCGTAATTCTTCTGCGCCTGTTAATACTGTCCGCCCTTCTGCACAGGCTGCCGCAATAAAGATGGCAGGGAATTCATCAATCGCTAAAGGCACTTGCTCTTCTGGAATTGTAATCCCTTTTAATGGCGCATATTGAATACGAATATCAGCAACAGGTTCACCACCTGTTTCCCCTTCATTAGTGAGCGTAATATGGGCGCCCATTAACCTTAAAATATTAATCACACCAATTCGTGTTGGGTTAATGCCAACGTGTTTCAATGTAATATCAGATCCTGGTGCAATCGCTGCACCAACCATGAAAAATGTCGCGGATGAAATATCAGATGGCACATCAATATCTGTCGCGATTAATTTTCCCCCACCTTCAATCACCACTTTATTGCCATCGACAGTAATAGGATATGACATGCCCTTTAACATCCGTTCAGAATGGTCTCGTGTCGGTGCGGGTTCAACAATGGTTGTTTTCCCTTTAGCGTACATACCAGCAAGCAATAAGCAAGATTTCACCTGCGCACTCGCCATCGGTAATTCATAGGCAATACCGTACAAGGTATTACCGCCTTGAACATGTAATGGCAACTTACCTTCATTACTACCGACAACTGCACCCATTTTGGCTAAAGGATCAATCACGCGGCCCATTGGTCGTTTTGCTAAAGAGCTATCCCCTTTCAAAACAGTATTAAACTTTTGACCTGCTAACAAACCACATAATAAGCGAATCGATGTCCCTGAATTGCCTAAATCTAAGGCGTTATCTGGTAAAGATAAACCGTTCATACCGACGCCATGTATCGTCACTTCACCATTATCGGGCCCTTCGATAGTCACGCCCATTTCACGAAATGCAGATAATGTTGCTAATGCATCTTCACCTTCTAAAAAGCCGGTGACATGGGTGACGCCTTCTGCAATCGATCCCAACATAATCGCACGATGCGAGATAGACTTATCACCAGGCACTCGTAATTCACCCGTTAATTTTCCGCCGGGTTGAACGATATAGTGTTTTCGTTGTTGTCCGCTCACGCTAGTTTGTGCTCCCTTGTCTTTCATTTGATTTAGACTTCGCTGTTATCGATTAAAGTGGGATCGTTAAAGCGTTTGTCTCTTGCTTGTTTTGCTCGTTGGAAAACGTCAATTAAGACATCTCCTTCTTGTTGCCGTATTGCTTGTTCTATCTCTGTCAGTTGCTGCTGATATTCTGCCAATAAAGACAAAATCGCATCGCTATTCGTCAAACAGATATCACGCCACATGACTGGATCGCTAGAGGCAATACGAGAAAAATCTCTAAAACCACCAGCGGCATAATGTAATACCGCATCGACATCCTCACCTTGCGCCAGCATATTGACTAAATTAAACGCCAGAATATGTGGTACATGGCTAGTGGCGGCTAAGACTTTGTCATGTTGGGCAACAGACATATCAAATACCTGTGCCCCAACAGCTTGCCACATCTCTTTTACTTTTTGATGAGCATCCTGATCTGTCTCGGCTATCGGCGTTAACACGACACGATGATCTTGATAAAGCTCAGCAAAAGCGGCAGCAGGGCCGCTTCGCTCTGTACCAGCAATAGGATGTCCTGGCACAAATTGTCCTAAATGATCAGCAAAATGTTGCTTTGCTGCACGAACAACTTGCCCCTTTGCACTGCCTGCATCCGTGATAATCATATTATCCGTCATGTGCGGCGCAATCGCAGCCATCGTCTCACTCATCGCTCCCATCGGGACAGCAAGAATGACGATATCTGCATCTGTTATGGCTTCGACAATATCTTCGGCAATACTATCTACCACACCTAAATCTAAAGCTTGCTGACGTGTAGCAGGATTACGCGCATATCCCACAACATGTTTCACTTTGCCTGCTTTTTTCAAGGCTAATGATAATGAGCCGCCGATTAATCCAACGCCAATAATCGCTAAACGGTCAATCATGCTATTGCCTCTAAAACCACTTTTAAAGCAGATAAAAAACGGGCATTTTCTGTAGGTAATCCAATGCTGACACGTAGATGTCGTGGTAAACCATAATTACTAATCGGGCGTGTTATTACGCCTTGTTGTAAAAGGGCTTGAAAGACTTTATCTGCCTGCAAACCCACATCAACAGCAATAAAATTGCCTTTTGACGGAATCGTGCTTAAACCAAGATCATGCAAGCCGTTTTCTAATTGACGCATGCCTTTATCATTAAGCTGTTTTGTTTGCTCAATATAAGCTTGATCGGCTAACGCCGCGGTTGCCGCCGCCAATGCAAAGCTATTAACATTAAACGGTTGGCGAATTCGGTTTAACATATCGGCCACATCAGGATGCGACACACTATACCCAACACGTAAAGAAGCTAAGCCGTAAGCCTTAGAAAAAGTACGGGTGATAATTAAATTAGCATGTTCTGTTAACCAATCAAGCGTATTAACACGCTGATCAGCATATTCTAAATACGCCTCATCTAAGACAACAATCACCGTGTCGGGGATTTGTTCTAGAAACGCTTTTATGGCCTCAGGCGCCAGCACTGTCCCTGTTGGGTTATTAGGGTTAGCGATAAAAATCAATTTCGTTTTATCACTCACCAATGTCGTCATCGCATCCAAATCATGACCATATTCTTTCGCTGGAGCAATCACCGCTGTCGCACCAATCGCTTGTGTGACTAAGGGATAAACAGCAAAAGCATATTGCGAAAATAACACTTCATCTTGTGCAGACACAAAAGTGCGAGCCGCCAGCTCCAGTACATCGTTAGAACCATTGCCTAATGTAATCTGTTCTGGCGTTATCTGATAAAAATGGGCTAAAGCCTTCTTCAAGGCAAAACCATTACCGTCAGGATAACGTGTCACATCAGCGACCGCTTTTGATAACGCATCGACTACGGCAGGCGATGGGCCTTGTGGGTTTTCATTTGAGGCGAGTTTAATACTATGTTCAATACCTAACTCGCGCTCTAATTCGTCTATCGGTTTCCCCGGTTGATATGGGCGAATAGCAGTAATATTTTTTAATGCAATATCACGAATATTCATGCTGACAACTCATCTCGTGAACGAAAACTATCTAAAATCAACAGCACAGCCCCAATGCAAATTGCTGAGTCAGCAATATTAAATGCAGGCCAATGATTTGAACCAATATAAACATCTAAGAAATCAATCACATAACCATGGGCAATTCTATCAATCACATTGCCTATCGCTCCGCCCAAAATCAGGCTCAAAGATATCGCTTCTAATTTAGCAGACGGTTTCAGTTTCGCTAACCACACTAATAAGACCGTACTAATCACGAGTGTCAGCCCAATAAAAAACCAACGCTGCCAACCACCCGCTTGTGCTAAAAAGCTAAATGCAGCACCATGATTATGTGCCATCGTGAAATTAAAATTAGATATTACCGGCACGACTTCATAGAGCGATAACCAAGAGGTCATCACCCATTTGCTCGCCTGATCTAATGCAATGACAACACCTGATAATGTTAAATATTTCAGCATGATATATTGCCTTTACGCGTAAAGGCGCTGTTCTCCTTCACCATCAACATTTTCAACACAACGACCACATAGTTCAGGGTGATCAGCATGTTGACCGACGTCTTCTGTCTGATGCCAGCAACGATCACAGCGAGCATAGTCAATAGGTGCGGCAGAAACGGCCAATCCAGCCACCTCACTAAGTGACACCTCATCAGGTTTATCTGAAAGCGGTAAAACAGTGACTCTCGATGTAATTAAAACGAATTTTAATTCATTGCCTAATTTCGCTAATGTGGATTGCCATGTGTCATCAGCATAGAGTGTGACTTGAGCTGTCAAACCACCTTTGATTTTGCCATCATTACGCAAAGCTTCTAATTCTTTAGATACCGCATCTCGAACTGAAAAAACGTTATCCCAAAAAGCCACGCCGTAATCGGCATCTTGAGGCAGCGAAGATAGTTGCTGATACCATTCATTTAAGAAGACAGCCTCATTTCTCTCACCTGGCAAAAAGCCCCATAACTCGTCGGCAGTAAAACTTAAAATAGGTGCCATCCAACGCGTCAACGCTTCTAAGATATGATACATCGCTGTTTGTGCTGAGCGTCGTCCTACACTGTCTTTCTGCATGGTGTATTGACGATCTTTAGTGATATCAAGATATAAACTGCCCATTTCATTAGCACAGAAATGGTGAATTTTCTGATAAATCACATGGAACTGATATTCGTCATATGCTTCGATAATATCTTGTTGATAATGATAGGCGCGATCGACAGCCCATTTGTCTAAAGCCAACATATCACTTAGTTCAACACTATCTGTTTTCGGATCAAAGTCGGATAAATTCGATAATAAATAACGCGCCGTATTTCTAATTCTGCGATAAGAATCTGCCGTGCGTTTTAAGATTTCATCCGATACTGTCATTTCCGCACTATAGTCGGATGATGCAACCCATAAACGGATAATGTCAGCGCCTAAATTATTAACGACTTTCTGCGGTGCGACCACATTACCCAAAGACTTCGACATTTTTTTACCATTGGCATCAACGGTAAAACCATGGGTTAATACGGCTTTATACGGCGCTTTACCTGTTGAAGCGACTGATGTTAAGAGTGAAGACTGGAACCAACCACGGTGTTGATCACTACCTTCTAAGTACAAATCTGCAGGACGTTGTAGATAATCTCTTCTGGCTAACACACAGGCATGCGATACACCTGAATCAAACCACACGTCTAAGGTATCAGAGACTTTGTCATATTCATTAGCCTCATCACCTAAAAGGTCATGTGCATCTAAATCAAACCATGCATCAATACCCTCTTGATCCACTTGGCTCGCCACAGTTTCCATTAATGTTTGCGTGTTTGGATGTAACTCACCCGTTTGTTGATGCACAAATAACGGAATTGGCACCCCCCAAGTTCTTTGGCGAGAAATACACCAATCAGGACGACCTTCCACCATACCCTCAATGCGTTTTTGCCCCCAGTCAGGCATCCATGTTGTATCATGAATAGCTTGTTGTGCGGCTTTACGCAGGCCGTTTTGATCCATGCTGATAAACCATTGTGGTGTCGCTCTGAAAATAATGGGTGTTTTATGACGCCAGCAATGTGGATAACTGTGATTTAAATCATGGTGGCACAGTAAAGCGCCTTTTTCTTTTAAGACCTCAATGACATGCGGGTTCGCTTTAAAGACTGATTCACCTTCAAATAACGCTGTACCCGGCAAAAAGACACCATTGCCTCCAACAGGATTATCAACTTTAAGTTGGTATTTCAAACCGACCACAAAGTCATCTTGACCGTGACCCGGTGCTGTATGCACGGCACCAGTACCCGCATCCGCCGTGACATGGTCACCTAAAATAACCGGCACTTGGCGATCATAGAATGGATGTTGCAAGGCTAGATTTTCTAACACAGAACCTTTAAAACGACCCACGACATCAGCTTCGATGTCATAGCGTTCTAATGCTGATTCATATAATGCTTCTGCTAAGACTAAACATTCATCAGCCGCTTGCACAACAACATAATCAAAATCAGGATGAACTGATACCGCTTGGTTTGCAGGTAATGTCCAAGGTGTCGTCGTCCAAATCGGTACATTGATATCGCCTTTGCAAGATAAGCTGGTCGCCTGTTCAAAAGCAGCGTTATCAATAACTTTAAACCGCACATCAATGGCAGGAGATGTTTTATCTTCGTATTCCACTTCAGCTTCAGCCAAAGCCGAACCACAATCCACACACCAATGAACGGGTTTCACGCCTTTATGCAAATGACCTTGCTTTACGATTTCAGCCAATGTGCGAATGATATCCGCTTCAAAGCTAAAGTCCATCGTTAGATACGGATTATCCCATTCGGCTTGAATGCCAAGACGTTTAAAGTCTTCACGTTGGCCATCAACTTGTTTTTGTGCATAAACACGGCAGGCTTTTCTAAACTCTGCTGCACTGACTTTCACACCAGGTTTGCCGACTTTCTTTTCAACATTTAATTCGATAGGTAGGCCATGACAATCCCAGCCGGGTACATACGGCGTATCAAAACCTGACAATGTTTTTGACTTTAAAATAATATCTTTGAGAATTTTATTAACGGCATGACCAATATGAATATCACCATTGGCGTATGGAGGACCATCATGCAATACAAATAATGGGCGGCCTTTTGCCTGCTCGCGCATTTTTTGATAAAGATTCATCTCCTGCCAGCGCTTTAACATCACTGGTTCACGATTAGGCAAACCCGCTTTCATTGGGAATGGCGTTGCAGGAAGGTTCAGGGTGTGTTTGTAGTCAGCCACAAAGTTACCGTTATTTTAGGTTAACAAAACGGGGTATTATACGGGCTTTTGGGGTCAAGCTAAATCATTGAATGCAGTTTAGGCTTATCTTTTTATTGATCTATTTCTATTCTCTTCGTCTATATGGCCTAAGATGATGTTTCTTGGCTTTGCTCGTCGCTTAATTTACTGTCTTTATGTTCATCTTCGGGAGAAGGTTGATAAACAACGACCTGATTACGGCCTTTCCCTTTTGCTTGATACAGTGCGTTATCCGCTGCGCGAATTAGCGTCATTTTATCATCACCTCGTTCAGGGACCATCGTTGCCACACCAAGACTAATCGTGACATGAGCTGTTTTTCCTTCGTCATCAGTCATCACCTGTAGCTGCTCAACTGTTTCGCGACATTTTTCAGCGAACTCTAAAACACGGTCATTTGAATTGGGTAATAGAATGACAAATTCTTCCCCTCCGTATCGGCCAAGAAAGTCAGCGGGGCGTTGGATACAAGCTCGTATTGCTTGAGCAACCTGTCTTAAACATTCGTCACCAGAAAGGTGACCATAACTATCATTAAATTGTTTGAAATAATCAATATCAATAAAAATCAATGTCAGTGGATCATGATTACGAATCGCACGATACCATTCTTGTGTCAACTTTCTATCGAAGTGAGCCCGGTTAGAAACACCCGTCAAAGCATCACGCAACATTAATTGCTTAAGCTCTTCATTTTTATTAATTAATTCACGGCGTTTTTCATACCGATCTAACAACATCACGTTATAGGCTTTCGACAACATGCCTAATTCATCATCTGAATCTAATTCACAAAACACAGGATCAGATGATGTTTTTTGTCGTTCTAATGTTGAAGTTAACGTATGAATTGGGGCTAATAAAAATTTATTAATAAAGCCATAAAATAATAATAAACTTGCCACTAAGATTAATACCGACATTAACAAAATTTGAGTTTTAAAGGTGTCAAAAAAGGCCTCAATTGACTCGGGTTTCATCAACATTACAATTTTAATCGGCCGCATTGAGTGGCGGTCTTCGGAATATATCTCAGTATTATAGGCAACGATATAGCGCATCCCTTCCATTGCCTGATAAAAATGGCGTTGATGACTTAACTGCGACGAAATGTGTTTTAACGGATAATAATCCGGTAATTGAGATGCCGGTTTTGTAATAAATTGGCCTTTGTTTGCTGCAATGACTAATTGTGTTTTGTCATCAATAATAAACAACTCTTTGACATCCGAATAAGCGCCAATTGAGTTTGTCACTCGAACAATATTTGCTTCATCACTGGCCACTTCGGTCGCAATGACAAAAGACTCCATATATTCTGAAGATTGTAATTCAACATAATCTTCAAATAGTTGGTCAGCACTCTTAATCACGGTCAAATCAATCACCCCAATAATCATCAAACTACTCAATACAATGGGTAATATTAATTTTGATAATAATGAGTGATTAGAGAGCTTTTCCATATCGCAATCTTAATGATTTAATAACGTCAATTTATCTGACAAACGATGGCAATCTATTGCTGTTGTTTGCTCGGCATATTTTTTCATGACATGGCATACAGCAATACTATTCTCCTCAAGCTGATCTGATTCAAATATACGCTGCTGATCGGCGCTCGTGAGTATATTCAACCCTTTTAATCCAGCTCGAAAGGCTTCTACTGAAATTCTCTCTCTTGCTGCCATAATGGCATAAGCATCATCTGGGTGTGACTGACTATAATCAATCGCTTGTTGCCACGCTTTAAAAAACTGTTTTTGCCATTGTTCAGGGCGATGCAATACCCCTTTTCTTAAGACAACTAAGTCAATGACTTCAGCAGGAATATCAGCAGTCGAGAAAATCGTCGAGATTGCATCATTGTCAGCTAATATGTCATTGGCAAATGGCGCATACGTCACGACAGCATCAATAGTATGATGATTCAGTTGTTGTTTGGCTGCTAACTGCTCAACATTCACTACATCAACATCAGCTATCGTTAAGCCATGATTGACTAAAGCTTGTTCAAGAATAAATGATCCCAGCAAACCAAACTCAAGGCCAACTCGTTTGCCTTTTAAGTCAGAAACCTGAGTGATGGGGGGATTCGCTAAAATGATATCACTGCCATTAGAATAATCAGTGACCAAGGCTATCTCTAGCTCTGTCGATGTTGAGGTAACGACTTTAACGGCTTCAATCATCGAACTTGCCATGGCATCTAGGCGGCCTTGATTAAATACGCGAGTACAATCTGCTAAAGAAGACAGTTCAATTAATTCAATATTCAAACCTTGCTCTTCAAAAAATCCTTTTTGACTGGCTAAATAGAGAAACTCATAACCTGGCCACGCATTAATCCCTAATCTAATTTTATCTTTTTCTGGTGATTTGGCACATGCCGCTAGCGTTAGCAGACTAATAATGCAAATAGATATCCATTGGCTCGTTAATCGCACCGTTGCCTCCTTTACTAAAATAGAGCAACTCGATGTCTCTTATCTTATACCATGGAGTCACATTACGGATGTAACGGCATCGTCTGTTTTGTGCACTAAGTCGTAGAATGAGAGGATTTTATTAACTATGCTCTCTCGTTGCCTTAAATTCAATCTCTGGCCAACGCTCAATCGTCAAATCTAAATTGACCCTCGTTGTGGCAATATACGTTAAACCACCAGCACCATCTAATGCTAAATTCTGTGATGCTTTTTTCTTAAATTCTTCTAACTTCTTGGCATTATCGCAATAGACCCAACGCGCGGTATGGACTTGCACTGGTTCATAGGTGCAATCAACGTTATATTCGCCTTTTAAGCGATGAACCACCACATCAAACTGCAATACACCCACCGCCCCTAAAATCAAATCATTATTGTCTAATGGCCGAAATAACTGCGTAGCCCCTTCTTCACTTAATTGTTGCAGCCCTTTTAATAAGGCTTTCATTTTTAAGGGATCTTTTAAACGAACACGACGAAACAGCTCTGGCGCGAAATAAGGAATACCGGTAAATTGAATCTCCTCACCTTCGGTAAATGTATCCCCAATTTGAATGGTGCCATGATTATGTAAACCTAAAATATCACCCGGCCACGCATCTTGTGCTTGCTCTCTTTCAGCCGCCATAAAAGTCACGGCATTGGCGATCGTGACATCTTTGCCTGTTCTTGTTTGGCGTAGTTTCATGCCTTTTTTATATTGCCCTGAACAGACCCTTAAAAAAGCGACTCTATCACGATGTTTTGGATCCATATTGGCTTGGATTTTAAAGACAAATCCACTAAATGGAGCTTCATTCGTTTCCACAATACGCGTTTTCGTTTCTCGGCTTTGTGGTTTCGGTGCATATTCGACAAACGAATCCATTAATTCGGTAATACCAAAATTATTCATTGCACTACCAAAAAATACAGGCGTGACTTTACCCGCTAAAAAGGCCTCTAATTCAAAATCATGGCTTGCCCCACGAACTAGCTCAATCTCTTCTCGAAACTCATCAGCCATTGACCCTAACAATTCATCTAAACGAGGATTATCTAAACCTTCAATTAACTCGCCCGCCTCGCTACTATGAGGCTCAAATAAACGAACAGAATCTTCTAATAAATGAAAAATGCCTTTAAAACTTTTTCCCATACCGATAGGCCATGTAATCGGAGCACACTGAATCCCTAATACGGTTTCGACCTCATCCATGACATCAATCGGATCGCGTCCTTCACGATCTAATTTGTTCACAAAAGTTAATATTGGCGTGTCACGTAGGCGACAAACTTCCATCAATTTAATGGTCCGTTCTTCTACACCTTTGGCACTATCAATCACCATTAAAGCAGAATCCACCGCCGTTAATGTACGATAAGTATCTTCCGAGAAATCGGCATGTCCTGGGGTATCGAGCAGGTTTACAATCCTGTCTTTATACGGAAACTGCATTACCGATGATGTCACCGAAATGCCCCGTTCTTTTTCCATCTCCATCCAGTCTGATGTGGCGTGACGATCTGTTTTGCGTGATTTAACACTACCCGCCATTTGGATTGCACCACCAAATAACAGTAACTTTTCAGTAATCGTTGTTTTACCCGCATCAGGGTGAGAGATGATAGCGAAAGTTCTTCGCTTATTGATTTCATTAAGAAAATCGGCGTTTGCCATGTATCTAAATTCCCGTTTTGTACAACTATTTGTACAAAAAAATAAAGTTAACTCTAAGCCCCGATGTTTCACTCAATAAAGAGCTCAAGCAGATTGCCACGGCCTACAGCCAGCAAAACCTCCCATCAAAGCATTGAAAAATTTGAGCGCTATTCTAGCAAAATAACGAAGTACTATAAATCAAACACTCAGTACTTCTTTTAGCTTGTCTAACGCCAGCTTATGTTTGTCATCTGGCATTTTGGCCAGATTAATCTGTTTCCATTTAATGGCCGGAAGCTCACTTACATCATCAAGATCAAGTAAAGCCCAATCCGGCTCACGGTTTTTAAACGACAGTAAAAAGCCTTTCTCACTATCGGTTAGCCCTTGGTGAATAAGCTCTACCAACCGCTCTCTCACGGCCACCAGCTCTTCAAGCGATACGTCCGTTTCGGCCATGTTTGCAAATTCACCTGCATAGATGGCCGATATATCTTTAAATTGCGGCCTGAGCAATTCGGCCATTGGCCGATTGTGACTTGAGAGATAGATTATTAATGCTTTTCGTATCTCGTCCGTCAGGCCTTCATTTTCCAAGAGCCACTTCACATCAAACAAGTCTCTTGGGTGTTGTCTGTCCAGTGCGGCACATATTTTGCCAGCATAAAGATCAGCTAATGCCACCACTGGCACTTCAGCATAACCAAACTCATCTTCTACGGCTGCGCATACTTCCATCAATTTGGGCTCGTAAACCGTGCCACGTAACACAGGCGATAACTCCACTTTTATCTGCACACCATTACGGCCAACGATTAATCTCAGCGCATCGCGCTTTGATTTATAGGCTTCTGTAAGCTCTACATCTTTAAACGCGGTTTTTAAATCTGCGCTAATGGCATCTAATGCGTCGCTGATTTCCTGCAATGCTGCATCACGGCCTTTCATCGGCAAATAAACCAGATCAATATCAACTGACAAGCGCGGAAACTCTCTGACAAAGAGATTGATCGCTGTACCACCTTTAAGCGCAAAGCATTCTTGCTTGGCGACAAAGGGCAAAACCTGCATCAATAACTGTACTTGCTTGTAATAAATACTGTTTCTATCCATTGCTAGCTTTCGCTTTCCTTAGCCATATGTGACGGCACAGTGATCAAATAATCCGTATCCAACTTACCGCCTTTAGCCACAACGCGCTTGCCTGATCCTAGATCGTAATCCTCAACATTTAGCTTGTTAAACCAAGGGTAAGCTTGGCGCTTAGCCAGCCAGAAAAACAAGCGTTTCACCTTCACGCTTTTACAGGCTTTTAAAAGCGTATCGAGCTTTCTGGGTGATAAATTCACTAAGCCTTGCATCAATTCATCGGCATGTTCAAAGCTAACGGCATCTGGCAAATCTACCAGTAATTCCAATAGCGCTTTTTCAGGACATGAAAAATACACTGGGGGCAGTTCCGCTTCCCACTCATGCTGCCTGATAAAGCTTTTGTCGTTTACCAGCCATTCTGGCCATAAGGTATTGGTACTATGCCCCTCACATTCAACGGGCAACGACAAACGCCCCAGCCATGACGGCAACTTGCCTTGTGCATATAAATGAATATGCGGCGTACTGCCTAACGACAGATACTGCGACAATCCTGACAATGACAATGCTGACAACCCACCGACGATAACTGAAGGCAGATTATCCGAGCTGTTCACATCCATACGCTGCATAGAGGCAACCACTCCTTCCCAGCTCAGTGAGCGGGAATACTGGCTATATACGCCAGTAGCCAGTAATAACAAGGTTTCTGTTTTCACTGCATTGTCGATGGCATGAGCACTTAAGCCTTGTTCAGCCAGCCACTTTTTAGTCGCTAGCATGCCATAGGGTAGAAGCGCTTTAAGTGACTGCTTATAAGCCCCTTTTGCTACATCATCATGTGAAGTAGTGCTGTTAACCAAGCGTAAAACCCTTTTTAGTTTACCATTAGCTTTATTTGCGGCGATTAACGCCGTAAAAAACAATATGTATAAACTAACACAATCAAACATGGTTTACCACCATTAAGTTTCACGGCGGTAAGCGCCGCGAAAGTCATAAATCATAAACCGGAACGGTTTAAAACAAAGGAGTTATCGGTATTGCTAATACCGATAACCAGCATTATTGAAACTTTTGGGGCTCAGCTTGGCGACAGCGGAGACAAGACAAGCGAAGTATGAGCAAATAGGCCGTAAGGCCTCTGAGCCCCAAAAGTGCGCGGCTAAAAGTAAGCTTCTGCCCCTTCAACAAGAAAGGGCAAGAGCTAGCCTGTTTAATGGTTCCAGAAAATATGCACTTCCTGATAACCTGTTTCGATGGTAAATACATCGCCGCCAAGCTCCATATCACGCCCCATCTTTTCATAATCTATATAAAAAAAACTAAATGCTCAGGAATTTGTGTGGTTTCTTCGGTCAGCTCTTCGGCATAGTCAGCCAGTGAGGCATAACAACCACAATAATTGTCTTCAATCGCTTTTTGCGCCTCGTCGATACTATCGCCAAAGTGAGATAATAATTCGCCTGCAATTTCGCCATGCTCCTCAATGAAACAAGCGACTTCGTGCGCGCGTTCAATACCTTCATATTCAGACACGGAATAACCTGTAAAGCCTTCATAATCATGAATGGCATATTCTTCGGCACCGTCTTCTGGGCTATTGGCTAATAACTCACTGATTTGTTCTTGAATGACGTCTAGCTCTTGCGTGGCATCAATCCAAACACCGTGTAATTTGCCGTTGTTGTATGCCGCTAGGTCTGCAACATAAACTTTAATTTCTTCGCTCATTTTTTTGCTCCTTAATCTTAAAAACACATCCTCTTTTGGGGTTGAAAACCCCAGAAAAAGAAGCGAGCTTGCGAGCGAAGATCACATGTTTTGGCGCAATCCAGACAGGGGGAACCACCCAGCCTGCACAAACCTGAACTAGAGAAGGTGCGGAAGGTTGGGGGATGTCTTGATGAAGCCAAGTTATGTGATATTTTTACGTCTACCCAAAAGGGGAAACTAGAACCACTAGATGCGAACACGAACGTGTCCTGCCTTTTTTCAGCGCAGCGAAACTCTTTATTTAAGACAAGCAGCAGCGCTTTAGTGCTGATCCAAATGATCAAACAATCTTTACCACCAAATTTGAAAACGCGTGAACCCACGCGGCCTTTTTAGCATCCACATTAACGTGAATAGCGGTTTATTCCTGCAAGCATAAAATGCTTCTCCATTGCATTGCGACCAAGGTGCAGGCAACCACATATTCTCGACCACGCGGCTTTACAAAGGCCGTGGTTGTCACGGCCTCCAAATATAGGAGGTTACGATGAGATTAGTAACAAAATTTGAATTAGCAGCCAAAAACACCTATCAGCTTCACGGCTTACACAAAGTAGCTTTTATCGAACTGATAAAAAGCAATGCACGCACGCTACAGCGCACCAATGCTTTGGCTTCACTGCAAAACATCGAAAATGAACTTGCTTTCAGATTAACGAGAGGAAATACACTAAACTTTTAACTTATCTAAACAACTAACTGTCCTCAGTCCTAGGATTGAGGACATCAAATAACTCATCAGACATCAGATAATGACAGTCCTTTTCAGAAACGTATAATTAGCTAAGCTTGATCGCTTCAAACAGTTCCATCCACTTTTGCTCGACATTTTCGTCAACATCCCCAGAAAATTTCTGCTTTACACGCTTACTTAATTCGACTTTCCACCCAATCTGGTTATGAAGGTCGAGCCTATTTTCATTACCAAACTGCTCTAGCTGGGGCACAATTGGTTGAGAAGCATCTATTGCACTTAATTCTAGGCCGTCGTCAGTTCTATAAATCCTATCAAAACAATCAACTAATAAACTGACAGGAATTAGATCTTCAATTTCCGAGCCGTTTTTACCGCTATATGTGTCAGTTTCAAGTACTCTATCTTTATCACTATTATAAAACCCTTTCTTTAAACTAGTTTGAGCTTGTTTGCCCGCGCTATCAGAATCAAAGAGGACGAATGGCAATGACGATTGACTACCTTGAAGAATGGAGATAACAGGCTTTACTCCTTTTACTCCGCCGACCGGTATAAATACCAGTTCGCGAGTTGGGACAAACTTATTCTTAGATATTAGATAGTTCTTGATCATAGTTAAATAAAACTGATCGGAAACACCTTCAACAATTACGATGTCGCAACCAACTAACAAACTTTGGGAGGCACTAATTCCGATTGCGGCATTTACTGGCTGAATTGCCTTCCGCTCTTTATCAGCTTTACTCAAATCGTTCGAGATATGAGTGAGCCCATTTTCAGTATAGACCGCCTTCACTTTATCTAGATTGTTATGGTCGACCAAGAAGGGCAAATGTGTTGTATAAATAAGCTGATTGGTTTCGGAAAGTTGATTGAAAAACCTAATCAAATCAGTTTGCGCGTTTGGATGTAGACTTAATCCTGGTTCGTCTAGTAACAATACGCAGTTTTTATGTGCATCTTTTCTTTCTGCTAAAAATACTAAGAAAAAGCTAAAGAACCACTGCAGCCCTTTACTTCTTGATTCCAATTCAATTTTTTCAGGGCGCTCATCATCACTAACAAAAATTCGAAAATAATAACCGTCTGCATTAAAATTGAAGATATAGTTTCCTTGACTCCACCACTCTCTGAATTGTTTGGTCAATCTCGTTCCGGCAGAATCTAGTTTGGCGTAACGTTCTTGCTTGTTTCTTGATTCAGAATCAATTTGCTCTTGTGTTTTCTGTGCGGGGTTGTTATTTGGGGCTTGTTCACCTCCAAGTGATAATATTTCATCAGGATTGAGCTTCAAATGGCTAAATAATATTTTTAGCGTTCTAGCCTTCATTCGCTCTTTACCTGTTAAGCTATCAATACGCTCGAGATCGTCTTTTACATGAGGAAGATAAAGATCAGAATCTAAATTCCCATATTCTGAGTAATACACGAATCTAGGGATAAACTCGCAGATCTTTTCAAACGCATCTTTTCCGATATCATTTTCAATATCGTCTGATTGCGACTGCCCATCCTCATTTACCAGATAAATATAAAAACGTTGGTTGTAATCTTTTTTAATCAATAGCTGTCTTGTGATACCAAATGGGTTCACATCAACTTTTGATATATCACCACCACCGTCTTCGTTTTGACTTTCTTCAGACTGCCCCCTAGTGATGTGCTCTTGATAGGCTTGCTCAATAGCTTCTATCTCGGGCTCATCAATCTCAAAGACTGTTTCAATAAAACACTCATCTAAACGGCCACTGTCTTCATCATCGAGTTCGGAATATTCATCCCGTGGATAATCAAGAAGAAGGTCGATTTTTGTTGCATCATCGGCAGGATTGAACTTCCAAAGTGGCAGCAGTAGATTTGTCTTTCCTGATTCATTGACACCAACAAAACAGGCCAAATGGTCAACTTCGATCCAGTCAGTACCCTTCACTGACCTAAACTTATTCACCTTGTATCGTAGCAATCGCATTTCTATTTCCTTATGACGTTGTCAACTATTGTCCCACCAACTCCAGAGTCAACTTGCTAAATTAAGTTTGAGTTGAAGCCAGCCAAAAAATCACCAGATTATCTATTTCTCACCCATTGGCAAAAGAGGCAAGCCTAGCTCTTGTAAAAATTTATTGTGTTTTTTAGTCGCCTCGACTATTTGCTTTTCAATTCCAACCAACGAAGTATTTACATCTTTCAAAATAATCTTTTCTTCAGGCTTGGCTGTGCTCACATACCTTGAAATATTAAGATTGAAGTCGTTTTTCTCGATTTCTTCCATCGATACTCGACGAGAGTAACGCTCCTCTTCCTTACGGAATTGGTACGTATCGACAATTTTATGGATATGCTCAGGTAAGAGACGGTTTTGCCGCTTTCCTTTTTCAAAATGCTCCTCATCACTGGCGTTGATAAACAGCACATCATCGGGCTTTTTACATTTCTTGAGAACAAGAATACAGACCGGAATACCTGTTGAGAAAAACAAGTTAGCAGGTAAGCCTATTACCGTATCAATATTATTATCCTTTAAAAGCTTGGTACGGATACGAGCTTCTGCTCCCCCACGGAACAATACACCATGAGGCAAGATAATCGCCATTGTCCCCTCGTCACCAAGAAAGTGAAAACCGTGTAGTAAAAAGGCAAAGTCTGCCGCTGACTTAGGTGCAAGGCCGTGGCTTTTGAAACGAAAATCTTCGCCTAGAGCCTCAGTTGGCTCCCATCGATAACTAAAAGGCGGATTGGCAACTACGGCATCACATTGTAGTTTTTTGGCAGGGTTCATTTCATTGAGCACATCCCAGTCATTCAGTAGTGAATCCCCATGATGAATTTCAAACTCAGAATCCTTTATCCCGTGCAAGAGCATGTTCATTCGTGCAAGGTTGTAGGTGGTGATATTTTTTTCTTGCCCGTAGATACGCCCAACATTGCCGCCTGCTTCTTTCAGCTTATTACGCACATTCAACAAGAGCGAGCCAGAACCACACGCGAAATCCAATACGTTATTGAGCTTTTTCTTCTTACCTGTCGCGGGTTCTTGGCTGTCCAACGTGACGATCTCGGACAATATGGTTGAGATTTGTTGCGGTGTATAAAACTCACCTGCTTTTTTACCAGAGCCTGCAGCGAATTGGCCGATCAAATACTCATAAGCATCCCCTAAGGTATCGCTGTCTGTTGAAAACCCTGATATTCCTTCGGCGATTTTGGTAATGATGGTGCAAAGCTTGGCGTTTCTAAGGCTGTAATTCTTGCCTAGCTTTTCTGAATCCAGATTGATTTCCGAGAACAGCCCCTGAAAGCTGTTTTCAAAGGATTTGTTTTCGATGTATTTAAAACCTTGCTGCAAGGTAAGCAAAAGATCATCATGTTGCGTTCTGGCAAGTTCTGCAATACTGCTCCATAAATGTGCTGGCTCAATCACATAATGCACTTTACGGCGCATCTGTTTCTCAAAGGCAGGAACGTCTTCTTCATTTTGTTCGTACCACACACTTAACGGCGCACGTTTATCATCATCGTCAAGTGTTGGGTAATCCGATCCAAGTTCTTTTTTTGCTGCGGCCTCGTAGTTGTCTGACAGATAGCGCAAGAACAGAAATGACAGCATATAATCGCGGAAATCGTCCGCGTTCATCGCGCCGCGCAGCTTGTCTGCGATGCCCCAAAGAGTGCTACCTAATTTATTTAAATCTTGTTCGGTCATGATTGTTCAGCCCCTTCTATATAGGCATCTGTCTGTTCTGGTTGCGCCGGAAATAATGCTGGATCAAATCGATAATCCTGCATAAACCCTGACAATATGGTTTTAAAATACTGTTTGTTTTCAGGCAACATTTCTGTCGGTTCGAATAATGAGTAATTACCATGGCTGAGAACGTTTACCATTCGCGCATGTACAATCCCATCAGGATCGTTCGGCTCTTTTTTAATGCAGGCGGAAAAGTTTTTAAACCCATGAAATGTGGCGGTCTTTTCTAAAATATTACGAAGAATATTGAAGTGATAGGTATAGAGGTTGTCGGACTCTGCGGCCTCATGCAGTTGCTTTAGCAAGGCAATATGATGAAAAAACGGTGTGTCTTTGGTGTATCGCAGGTTATAGCTATTCGTATCAGGATCAGCACTTAAAAAATATGGATGGAATTTCTTGCGCTCTTCATTCAGTTCATTCCACATCACGTTGAAGAATAAAGTGTGATGCGATGAAATCACCGCCTTTATATTGCTTTGGTTTTTGAGCAACTGGGCCAAATGGCTGGCTACGGCAATAGCATTGTTGTCATCTAATGATGATATGGGGTCATCAATGTACAGATATTTAACCCAGCTATACGCTTCTTGTTCATCAATGGCAAGCTGTGCCACCGCAAGAAAAAAGCACCAAATGAAGATATTCTCTTCGCCGCGTGAAATTTTAATATGCTCAACGGTTTCGCTTGTATCACCGTCTTTAACCTCACGTTCAAAAGTAATTGTCCATTTATCTGTATCAATTTTAAAGTCAAAATCGGCATAGCGCTGTAGCAACGGACGAATGCGGTTATCCATTTCAAGCTCTTGTAAGCCTGCAAAAAAGCGAGAATCCGCGTTCAGTTTCAATACCCGTTGAATATCATTATCAAGATCATTATCCCAACTGAACAAATCCTCGGTAAAGGCATTAAAGTACAATGTGTCTGCACTGTCATCGGTTTTTCCAGCATCTTTAAAGCCCATAGAAAGCCGAGTTTTTCCCGTTCCGTTATAGGCAAACAGAAGCAAATATTTTTTCTCATCCAGCTTATTGCGCATATGGGTTACAAGCGCATCAAGGTCATCCAGCTTAGTGATCTGACTCATGTACTCACCTCATCCATAGCAGGAAAAAGCTGCTGCAACAAACCTTGTTTATGAGCTTTCAGCTCTTCAACTTTTTGTGCCTGTGCTGCTATAAGATCATCAAGCGAAGACAGACATTCCGTGATTTTTTTCTGCTCTTCTTTATCCTTTGGTACAATTAGATCGATAGCTTTAACGCTGGGAAAGTTTACATAT
>JAIBDZ010000009.1 GCA_024685975.1 Piscirickettsiaceae bacterium
AAGAGGTCTATTTAGATTCTAGCGTAAGAATCATGGTTTTCTGGTAAATCATAACCAGCTTGGGCATTGATTCTTGCAGCGATCTCACGTTCGCCTTCTGTCGCAAAGTCTCTATCCCATGTTGCTAATTTTTTCTTCATCATCATGTGATATAAAGGTGGAATTAACGCAACAGAGAATTCTGTGAAGTAACCCCAACGAGCATTAGGAGAACCTACTTCATCTAATTCCCAGAAGTGTGTTTCACCACGGTCATGGTGATCACCTTGACGACCGATTTCAATGAAGAACCAGCTTGTGAACAAGTTGCTGTTATCCCATGAATGACGGTAGTCAATAGGTTGACCTTTTTCACGGATCAAACCGTAATGTTCCATATAGTTCAATGCTTCTAACTCAAAGTTAGAGATAGTCAATACTAAGAACATCGCAGCGATACCAACAATACCACCAGCCCATGTGAACAAGATTAGCGTTGGTAGCGTCATGAAGTAACCACGGATCCAACGGTTTTCAAGAGAGATGAAAGACTTGCCTAATTTAGCAAGGCGAGTTTGTTCCATTCTATATAAGAACTTAGATTGACCCATATGAGACAACCAGAAGTGTCTGTACAAAGAACGTCCACGTGGTGATGTTGCAGGATCATCTTCGTGTGCTAACTCTAAGTGATGGTTATATACGTGTGCATAACTGAAGTGTGAAGAACCACTTAAGCCCATCATTAGACGAGAGATTACAAAGCTGAAACCTTTTGTGTGAGCAAGTTCGTGTCCGTAGATAATACCGATACCTGCGAAGATACCTGTAGAAATCGCAGCACCAACTAATTCTGCACCTGTCACACCAATTTGTACTGGTAAGAAACCAAACAATACTGCTTCAGACATCGGAGTGCCATCAACGTATTGCATTACACGCCATGCCAACGCAACTTGTAATAAAACAAAGATTGGTAGCATTACGTACATCACAGCATTTTGTAAAGCAGGGATACCGTAAGTATCACCGTTTTCATCAAAACCTGCACCTGGTGGGTGGAAAGGCATAGTTAAAGTGTCAATTAAGATACCGACACCAAGTAAAGCAACACCGACCCATACGAATGGACCGCCCATTAATACTGTAAACAAAGTTACTAGAATAAGCGCAGGCGCCATCCAGTATCTGATGTTAATCATTAGCTTTTTCATGGTAAAAACCCCCTAAAGTCTTGCATTATATTATTTTATTGTTACCTATGAAGTAGTTGAAAAATGCAACATTTCTATTACTCCTCTTTAGTCGAATAGTTTCGAACTAAGTTCAACTTTATGATATTTCCCGATATTTTGGGAATACGTATAAATCCTTAGCGCAAAAAAATCGATTAGTAACAGTGTGTTATGCGATATTTTCATCTGCTAGCGTTAATAACCTTTTTTTATGGCCATTAATAACAATCACATGAAAATAATCACAGTTGCGTACATTGACTGTATTTTGAAAATATTACAAGTACGTATAAACCCTAGATATGGATTTGTGATGGCTATGCGACACTGGCGTAATACTCCGTTTCATTGAGCAAACTTATGTGGTTTTTTTCTAATCTAATTAAATTATATTCCCGAAAACGTACTTGGTCGCATTCAAGAAAAAGTGGTTCATTAGAAGGCCGCCAAACTGGATCATCAGGTGGGATGAGCACAACTGAGCTTTTAATTCGTTTAGAGCTTGTGATGGGCCAAGGTGGTGAATTACCTTTAATGGATTATGCTACAGAAATTGCAAAATTAAGCCATCCTTTGCAATTATTTATTTTCGATGAAGTGAATATCTTGTCTGATATCTCTTATCGTCACGCTAATGAGTTTTTAGCCGTTTCTTCTACGGCGCTGACTCAAATGGAACAGAAACAGTATGAACGTTGGTTAACGGCTGTTAAACAAGCGTTATATGGCAATGATGATGCTCTAGCAAGTGAAGTGTTAGCTGATTTCAAAGCTTATACAACGGAAGGCAGTGACAATACGGCTTATCTTGATGATTTAACGTATACATTAGAGAAGCTGGTTTTCAGTATTTATCGCTCGGAATTACCTATATTAGAAGCTGATCCCAGTATGGGGACAAAGTTGGCAAGTTACACCGATGATGAAGCATTGTATCTGCCAGGTAGCATCAATCAATATGATGACTATGATGATAATTATCGTCTTTATAAAGTACTGACATTTCAACTATTGGGACAAATTTTACATCGAAGCGAATTGGCCCTAGGTACTTTAAATGAAGGGATGCGTCATCATGGCAAGGCCTATCAAGACTTATTCTCAACTATAGAAACCTTACGAATCGATCAGCATATTAAAAAAGACTATCCTGGGGTTTGGCGAGAGATTGAGAAACTGCACGATAAAACCACAAATCCTTATCCTAGTACGTTATTTAAGCATCAAGATATTGATAGCGTCGAATCGTCACTACATTTAACCGCATCGTTATTTGATACTAATCATGGTTTATCTACGTTAATTTATCAATCCACTTTTCATTTAGACATGATGGCTCATGTGCAACAATTGACCAAAAAGCGTGCAGCGCCATTGATTTTAAATCCGACACAAGATGTGGATGAACGTATGTTAGATAATGAAGGCGATCCACGTAAGGCAAGCCGTGGTTATCTTCGTTCTGCAAAAGATAGCAAAGGTGATAGTGTCTTAACCAAGCCACCTCCTGGTTGGATCCCGGGTACCCCACCAGATGATGAAGATGAACAACACACAACAAAACATAATGAGAAAGGGGTGTTTTATTATCGCGAATGGGATACGTCATTAAAAAAATATCGTAAAGACTGGTGTCGTTTGAAGGAGATGGCCGAAGAAGAGCACGAGATCGTAACGGATAATGAACAAACTAAAGAACTTCGACATGCAGAATATAAAATCAGAAAGACATTTGATAAATTAATTAACGATCAAAAGTTCATGCGGTCTCAACCAGACGGTGATGAGCTTGATATCGATGCTTGGGTATCTGCTCGATCAGGTAAAAGTCGAGATGCAGATGACTATCAGAATGTATATATAAGGAATAACACGAACAGCCGAGACGTTGCTATTATGTTCGCTGTTGATCTTAGTGGGTCAACAGCAGGTTGGAAAAATACCATGATCAAACAATCGACATGGTTATTATGTAAAACCTTAGCAAGGTTAGGTGACCAATATGCCGTATATGGATTTTCTGGTTCAGGCCGTAGTAATTGTCAGGTCTTTCCTGTTAAAACGTTTAATGAAGGTTACTCCAAATCGGTTAAATCTCGAATCTTTGCGATGAAACCACATCAATATACAAGAATGGGCGTTGCCATTCGCCATCTCAGTATGTTGCTCGGCAAAACAACGGCAAAAACTCGGATTTTGTTTGTTTTGACCGATGGCCGGCCTGACGATGTGGATAGCTATCGAGGCCAATATGGTGTTGAAGATACCCGTTTGGCTCTCAATGAAGCGAAAGCGTTATCCTTAAAACCATTTGTATTAACGTTTGATAAAGAAGGCATGGATTATTTGCCCTATATGCTCGGTTCAAGCCGATACCAATTGATTACAGACATTTCACAATTACCGATTCAAATTTCTACTATCTATAAACAACTGACGACATAATGACTATGACTGCTGAAAATACAATAGAGAATGCTAAATATTTCATCACAGAAGAGCCTTACTATTTGCCAACAGGCAATGAAGTTGAGATCTTCAATACTGCCTTGGCGGAAAATATTCCCGTACTATTAAAGGGGCCAACAGGGTGTGGTAAAACACGTTTTATGGAATATATGAGTTGGTATACCAAACGTCCATTGATCACAGTGTCATGTCATGATGATTTGACCACCGCTGATTTAGTGGGACGTTATTTGATTCAAAATGACACCACGGTCTGGCAAGATGGCCCATTAACGACAGCGGTTAGAAATGGCTGTATTTGTTATCTTGATGAAATTGTAGAGGCCAGAAAGGACACCACGGTTGTCATTCATCCCTTATGTGATGATCGCCGTATTTTGCCCTTAGAAAAATTAGGTCAATTATTACAAGCACCGCCTGAGTTCTGCTTAGCGATTTCTTATAACCCAGGCTATCAAAGTGCGGTTAAAGACTTAAAACCGAGCACGCGTCAGCGTTTTATTTCGATTGATTTTAGTTATCCAGAAGCAGGCGTTGAAGCCAAAATTGTCAACGAAGAGTCGGGTCTAGATATCGCCACGTGTGAGCGTTTGGTTAAGCTAGCTGAAATGACGCGTAACCTTGTCGGAAATGGACTAGAAGAAGGGGCGAGCACACGCTTATTAGTGCATACAGCCAAACTGATCAACCGTAGCTTTGAGCCAAAAATGGCCTGCCGCTACGGTATTGCAGATGTCCTAACTGACGATGCTGAAACCATTTCGTTGTTGCACGAAATGATCGAAACGATATTCTAAAGCGTCATATTTTCAAAATCAGCTGCGATGGCAATTTTTAAGACATCGGACAGCGATTTTGCTTCGAGCTTATCCATCACATGGACGCGATGGAGCTCAACAGTACGAATACTGATGCCCATATTGTAGGCAAGTTGTTTATTTCTTAACCCTTGTACAAGTCCTTGTAATACTTCGTACTCGCGTGGGGTTAGTTTGGAGACTTTCTCTCTCGCATGTGCGGTAAAAGCATCTAATTGTCGCTGACTTTGTTGCTCTTGTAGACAATGTTTAATGCGTTCAATGAGTTGATTTGAGTCGAATGGTTTTTCAAAGAAATCAGATGCACCTAATTTAATTGCTTCGACAGCCGTGCTCACATCGCCATGACCGGTGATGCAGATGATTGGAAACTTGATTCCGCGTTTATTAATTTCCTTAATGACATCAATACCAGACATGCCTGGCATCCATAAATCAAGAATAATTAACCCTTCAGGTAGATCATTGATTTGCGATAAAAAGCTTATCGGGTCAGCAAACTGCTGAGTAACGTAGTCCTCCGCTTCAAGCAGCATACTTAACGAGTCTCTTAATGCTGCCTCATCATCGACAATGTATATATTATCCATATCTTTAATAGCCTAACTATATTGACATACCTGGCAAATTAAATTGGAATGTCGTGCCACCCTGTTCATTGGCCTGCACGGTTAATTCGCCCCCATGTGAATCAATGATTGAACGAATAATCGCCAATCCCATACCCATTCCTTCAGGTTTTGTAGTGAAGAACGGTTCAAAAATACGTTCAACTTCATCTTCGCTAATCCCAGGTCCACTGTCATGAACAGAAACCATAATGCCTGAATCGTGACATAAACGGGATTCTAGAGTCAAACGACGCTCCTTCTTATCGAGGACTTGCATCGCTTCAATCGCATTTTTAATCAGGTTTACGATGACCTGTTCAATCAAAATTTGATCGACCTCTATTTGAGGTAAATTATTCGCTAACCGTAGCTGTAAATCAGGTTGACTATCACGAATTTCAAGCTGCAAAAACCGGATGGCATTTTGAATAAGTTCGTTGATAGACACTAACTTACGTGAGGTTCCTTTTTTTACGAAATTACGTAATTCGTGCATGATGGCTTGGGCACGAGTTGCCTGTGTGGAAATGTTTTTAAAGGCTGTATGCAAAGCCTCTTCATCCCCACGACCTTTCTCGATAAGGCGGATACAGGCGCTACTATAAGTTTCGATCGAAGCCAGCGGTTGAGAGATTTCATGCGCCAATTGCGTACTCATTTCACCAATGGTGATGATGCGAGAGGCGTGCGCCGCTTCTAGCATGTGATGCAGTTTTACTTCTTCTTCATTTTTTGATTGTGTAATGTCTGCGGTTAATAAGAAAAAGCCAACGACACTACCGGTTTCTGAGAAGTTAGGTACATAAGAGCTTCGAATATAAACATCACCACGATAAGGGTAATTGAGTTTTTCTTCGAAAGTAATAGTTTTGCCAGACATAACTTGTTTGATATAGGGCGTAATCACTGAGTAAGGGCGTTCACCAATGACCTGCCAAATCTTTTTGCCTCTAATTTCATGGCGTGAAAAACCGAACCATTTTTCGAAGGCTTTATTATTAAATTGATAAGCTAAATCAGAGTCGACATAGGCAATTAATTCTGGAATGGCATCAATGACCAAACGCAATTGACGTTCTCTAGCTTGTAAGGCTTTTTCTGCTTTTTTACGTTTTATTTCTTCTAATACTTTGTCAGTCACTTCTTGCATGATCGCCGTCGCAATCGGTTCAGCGGTATGAATGGCTAACAGTGAGACACTGATTTCGATATAAGATTTGAGCGCTAACGATTTGAGTGACACAACAATAGGGGCATTTTTTTCTTCGCCAGCCAATGCATTGTCGATAAGCGTTTGAATGTTGTCGGTATCGTTAGGGGTGAAGAGGCTATGTAATTCAGTGTTGACTAGTGAGCGCTCACTTTGTCCCAAGAGTAGCTGAGCACTACGGTTAAGGTTAAGAATTCGGCCATGAGAGTCGAGATTTAAAATGCCAATGGGAATACGGTCAAGTAACTTATCTAAATAATTTGCCACCAAAGGACGAGTCGGGGCGATAGCGCTACGTTCTTTTTCCACCACTTCGATGGTGGACTTATATTGTCGTTGTTTTTCAATGCTGGTTAATAATGATTGGAGCTTTTTTTGTAAACTCTCACAATCATTATATTCAAATGAAGTAACATCAGAGTTTAAAAATGGCGAGAATTGAATCGCCTTTTGCAGTGTATTTTGTCGACCATCTTTACATAGAATGACGATCTTAATTTCTCGTCGTAAAACGAGAATATGCTCAGCGGTTCGAATTGGATCTTCGACATCCAACCCCAAGACGATGATGTCTGGTTTGCCGACGGTTTGCTCTAAACTCTTATATAAATGCTGAGGCAAATCATTGTGTTCTAGGAACACGCCTGCGCTAAGATTTGTATTGAGATGATTGAGTACGTCTTCGCCAGTTGCAAGTAGTGATATTCTGCTGCTCATGTATCCGCTAAAAGTGGTTGCTCAAGTATTGAACGACCAGTCCATATCCTTAAAATATCGGTCGTTGGCGTCATGACATGTGCAGCTCGTGCGTCACGTAAAAGACGATCTAATGTTGATCCTTCGCGGTAGGCATAACCACCGCAGAGCGTCATTGATTCATTCACAATTTCAATCACCGAGTCTGCGACTTCGGCTTTGGCTGCAAATAAGTCGACAAGGTTATGATCTTGGTCCATGTCATAACATTTTGTTGCATAGTGCACTAAAGCGCGTGAACGAGCATATTTTGCCCATAAATGGCCGAGTCGATATTGAATAACAGATGAAGAGGCGAGGGCGCGACCATTAAAAGAAAATTCACGGTTTTTAATATGATTAATCACTTCTTCAATCGCAGCTTTAGCAATACCTAAATAACTGCCAGCCATTGAAGCGAGGAAGTAGGGAGTAATAATATTGAAGACATACCAAATTTCATCACCAAACTCCCCCAAGACATTTTCACTTGGGATCTTCACATCTTCTAAGAATAAATTACGGGTACTATTGCCTCGTAAGCCAAGCCCATTCCAATGCTCTCCCCATTGCATGCCTGGCGTAGAAGCATTGGCCATAAAGCAGTTGAATTGTTCACCCGGCGTAGATGAGTTTTCGGCAACAGCTGAGATGATATAAGAATCAGCTTGGCCGCCATTGATGACAAAAGATTTGGCACCATTGATGTTGTATTCAGTTTCAGAGTGATATTGCATTCGTGTTTCTGGCAGATAATATTGCGAGCCAGAGCCGACTTCACTTAATGCGATGCTGGTTAAATGTTTGCCTTCACAGATAGGCTTTATATATTTCTCAAGTTGGAAATCAGTCACTTTAGATGCAATTACTGCACTGCCGACAGCATGCATGCCAAAACAGACGGAGGTATTTGTACAATATCTGGCAATAATTTCGCTGACTTTGGCTAAGGTTTGTGTTCCTTGACCAAGACCGCCATACTCAACTGGCACGGTTAAGCCCCCAAAGCCTTCTTTTTGAAAGCTGCGTACAGAGAGTTCAGGCCAACGCGATAAGCGGTCCGTATTGCTGGCTTCTCCCTCAACCACTTGTTGACAGATAGTTTCAATCGTTTCCAGTATTTTTGATTGATCAGTGTACATACTTGTTCATTTCTCCACCGAGCTGTAAAAATGCCGCCTTCCCAGCTTATCCGTAACTGATCATATTTGGCGTTCATCGAAAGTAAGCACTTACTATTAATAAATAGTGCTTACAAAATAAGTTATTGTTGTTTTGATGATGTTTTACAAAGTTGTACCACTGACAATATGTCACGATTAAAGCATCATCGATAATAAAGGAATAGTATAACAAATACGTAGACGTAGTTTTACGTATGAAATAAATAAGGCAAAATCAAAATGGTTGCCGAATAAAGTGAACTAGGTGGATAATATCGCTTGAAAAAATGTCTAGATAAAATGACATTTATTCCACCTTAATTAATCATTAGGAATGATCTATGCGCTATCTTGCTTTAACGTTATTTTTTGTCACATTCAGCTTGAATGCTTTTGCCGACGCAGATGCAGATAAATACCCTGAATCAGAACTCTATTCAAAGCCGATTGAGGTCGTGCCAGGTGTTTGGTCAGCGATAGGCGCGACGCAACCTCCTACATATGAAAATGCAGGCCACAATAATAACCTGAGCTTTATTATCAGCGATGATGGTGTGTTGGTCGTTAATGCCGGTGCTTCTTATTTATTGGCAAAAGCATTACACGATGAAATTAAAAAAATAACCGACCAACCTGTGCGTTATGTTGTCTTAGAAAATGGGCAAGGCCATGCCATGTTAGGCAGCCTTTATTGGCAGCAACAAGGCGCAAAAATTATTGCTCATGATGATGCAATCGCTGAAATCGAAAAACGTGGATTAATAGAACTAGAAGGCATGATGGGCTATAACCGCGATCGTGGTTTAGAGACGACGTTAGCGATGCCTGACGTGAGTTTCTCAGAAACAATGGAGATTCAATTAGGCGATATTGAGATCCAATTAATTCATTTTGGTGAAGCGCATTCAGAAGGCGATATTTCAGTTTACCTACCTGAAAAAGATCTCATTATTGCTGGTGACATGGCCTTCCATCAAAGAATGTTACCTGTCTTCCCTGAAACCAAAACACTTGAATGGGTAGAGACATTTGATCTTTTTGTCGCAACAGGCGCAAAACATGTCATTCCTGGCCATGGTGAGCCCACAGATATGGAAACAGTGACCCGCGAGACAAAAGGCTATCTCCTCTATTTACAAGGTGAAGTTGCTAAATTATTAGAAGAAGATGAAGGCTTAGATGCCGCTTATAATATTGACCAATCTGCTTATCGTTATCTTGATACCTTTGACGAATTAGCGAAGAAAAATGCCGGTCGTATTTACCAAGAGATGGAACTAGAAAGCTTCTAATCAAAGCTCACTTTCATGATGAATGATAGGTTTGAGCAAAGTGCGAAACTGAATGCCGACCAGTCTTAATAAGATGAAATAAACCACAACGGCAGCGGCAATGATGCCTAGCAATAAGCTGGCTCGTTGCCAAGCTGTTGAGGCTAGCCAAACAGCTGTTTCTGGTGTGAGCCACCACAATATACTTAATAGGGCGATATTAGGTAATAACAACTGTAGTGTGAAGCGAGCCCATCCCGGATTAGGGAGGTAGATATCGGTTTTTCTTAAGCCTCGATATAATAAAAAGGCGTTTAAGCCTGCCGATAGAGCCGTCGCAAGAGCAAGCCCGACATGGGCAAATTGCATCATTAAAATAATATTCAATCCCATATTAACAACCATCGCAATAATGCCAATTTTGACAGGGGTTTTGGTGTCTTGTCGGGCGTAGTAACCTGGCGCTAAGACTTTAATAAAGACAAAAGGTAATAACCCTAGGCCATAAGCCATTAAACTCAATGAAGCTTGATAGGCATGCTCTGCTTCAAACGCGCCATATTGAAATAAGCTGATCAATAAAGGTTCGGCTAGAAAAATTAAGCCGATAGCGGCCGGTGTGGCAATAATAAAGACCCAACGTAACGCCCAATCTAAGATCTGCGAAAATGCAGCGGTGGATGCCGTCGCATGCTGTTTTGATAAGCTGGGTAAGATGACGGTGGCTAATGCGATGCCAAACACCCCTAACGGGAATTCGACTAATCTATCTGAGTAATACAACCAAGAAATACTGCCGGTCACTAAAAAGGAGGCCAGTATTGTGTCGAGCAATAAATTGATTTGAGAAACAGAGACCCCAAACATGGCGGGTAACATCAATTTAAAAATCTTTTTCACACCAGGGCTATCCGGCCGCCATCGTGGTCGAGGAAGTTGCTTCATTCCGATTAAAAATGGAATCTGGAAAAGGAGTTGTATCAAGCCACCAATAAAAACGCCCCATGCTAAGGCAGTGACAGGTTGCTCAAATTCGGGCGATAACCAAATAGCAGCACTAATTAAACTTAAGTTTAAGAAAACGGGCGTAAACGCCGGCACTGCAAAACGGCCAAAGCTATTTAAGATTGATCCAGCTAAAGCAGTTAAAGAAATAAAAAATAAATAAGGGAAGGTGATCGTTAATAAATCGCCAGCCAAACTGAGCTTGTCAGGTTCATCAATAAAACCAGGCGCAAAAACCATAATGATAATGGGCGCACTAATGACACCAATGGCTGTAATAATGAATAAAATTCCGGCCAAAGTGCCACTGGTACAGGCAATAAGATCTTTGAGATCCATATCGCTACGCTCACGATATTCTGCTAAGACAGGAATAAATGCCTGTGAAAAAGCCCCTTCGGCAAACAAACGTCGTAAAAAATTAGGGATTTTAAACGCAACAAAAAAGACATCGGTTCCCATGCCAGCACCAAAAAAACGGGCAATCACGATATCTCGAACAAACCCTAAGATTCGAGATAAAAATGTCATCATGCTGACGATGGCAGTTGATTTAAAGAGTTTTTCACTCATAGTGGCATACTTTGCTTAAATGTTAGGATGGTGACTTTAAACTCACCCATTTGATATTGCGATGCTGAAATATTGTCAGGGCCTTAATTCTAAGTGTTTTTTATTGGCATATCTTATTGCTGTTGGTTTTTTGTTGACTTTTTGGTTTAACAAAGTCGGTTTGGATTACACTGAATCTCGTATTATTCCAGATAATTTAAAGCCTTATCTCACCTCTCCTCCAAGACCAATTGATATTGATGTTGGTGCTCATAACGATAAGTTAGCACTTACTTCACTTGTTTCTAAGTCACAATGGCAACTTGTTTATTTTACCCACTCAAACTGCTTCCCATTCTGCGATCAGACCTTAAGAAAATTATCGCAATTTCAATCTGCTTTTGAGGCCTCTGATGTCATAACTGCGATAATTGATATCGATACGGAAGCCGGATCACAAGATCAGTTATCGATAGAGTTGGCGCGAAGAGGGTATGACTTTACCGTTTACGATGACAATAATGAACAGGTGATTGATACGCTTACCCGTCAGGTTGGTGCTTTGTTTCTAAGAACAGATTTTGATGATGGCCAATACAAGATCGAGCAAAAGCATGATGTGTTTTTAATCGATCCTAAAAATCGTGTTTATGCCATGTTTGATGAAAATACCTCTTTCAAAACGATTCAACATAGTTTCGTTATGATGAGACAATTTTATGCAAAAACGGAATAAACTTATCTCAGTGCATCGGCAAAGTGTTCTGACAATAAATCAATCACCGTTGTCGAACGGTAGCTCGAACGCCAAACCAAACCTAACTCTCTGACCGGTTTCTTTTTCGCTAATAAGGGTAATAACGTAATATCGGCATGTGTGACCATATCGGAGCTGATGGCCATTTCTGGAATTAAGGTGACACCTAAGCCGCCTGCGACCATTTCAATCAATGTATACAAGCTTGTTCCTTGCATGCTGGTACGCTGACTACTGGCTGGTAACTGGCACGCGCTTAATGCATGCTCTCGTAAACAATGTCCTTCTGTTAATAACAGTAATTCATTAACAGGCAGCTGCGATGCATCTAATGCCTCGCTGTTGGCGAGAGGGTGATTTTTCGGTAAGGCAACCCAAAATGTTTCTTCGGCAAAGATTTGATGTGCCAAGTGACCAATATCGAACGGAAATGCCATGATGGCTAAATCGATATCGCCTTCATTTAATTGTTTGACTAAGCGTTCGGATTGCTCTTCGATCAAGACAAATTCTAGCTGCGGTAATTGTTGTCTAATATTGCGTAACGATTTTGGTAATAAGAAAGGGCTAATACTGGGGATCACGCCAATCCTTAATCGGCCTGATAAAGGATTGGTTTCTTGTTGTGCGACCTCAACCAAATCGGCAGATAAAGATAAAATATGTTGTGCGCGCTCGGCTATTTCTTTCCCTAATGCGGTGACAAGGACTTTTCTATTCGTTCTCTCTAATAACGGAGCCCCTAATAAGGTTTCGAGATCTTGTATACCTGCGCTCAAGGTGGATTGGGTGACAAAGCATTGCTCTGCAGCACGACCAAAGTGCTTTAATGACACAACGGCAGTTAAATAACGAAGTTGTCGTAATGTAGGCAAGCTCATAATCGTAAATTCCGTTCAAATTTGATATAATAAAACATTATATGAATGATGATAACCTTTTGACTTATTTTGTCAATGTTAAATAAGTGTTTGAAATGAAAACTTTATTTGAGGTTCATTTTCCAGTAAAGTGACAGTCTTATTTGTTAAAAGTCGATAAAAATAGTGCTTGCGCAGATCCTTATTAAGCAGTTACGCAATATTTCATCTATGAGCTTGCAACCGCACAATAAAATGAATTTATTGTTAGGGGATAATGGTGCTGGTAAAACAACAATTTTAGAAGCCATTCATTTATTAAGTTTAGCTCGCTCATTTCGCACTAGAACATTAAAACAATTGATCCAGTTTCAATGCGATCACTATCAAATTGTTGCCAAAACTACAGAACACCAAACGCCGATTGGTCTGCAATATGATCAAAAGTCTGGGCTTACTATTCGTTTAAACAATGCACCCCTTAAAAAACGATCTGATCTTGCCCAAGAATTACCGCTACAATTTATTCCTGCTAATAGTCACCAGTTTTTTGAGAATGGCCCAAAATATCGCCGCCAATTATTAGATTGGGGTTTGTTTCACGTGGAACCGAATTTCAATTTTCACTGGCAATCTTATAAAAAAATTGTTCAACAGCGTAATAGTGCACTCAAACAAAAAAAACAAGATAAAGAAATTCAATTGTGGGATGCACATTTAATTTTACACGGTAATCAAATTCATCAATTTCGATTAAACCGTTTAACAACATTATTATCGGCATTTAATGACATCTTTCCGAGAATTTGTCAGGACTTTGGTCAAGTAGATTTCAAACTGAAATATCGCCCAGGTTGGCCAAAAGAGATAACTTTAGAAGAAATATTATCATCATCATTTGAACGAGATAAACAACTCGGTTATACCAAATCAGGTATACATGCAGCAGATTGGTCATTTAGATTTGACGATTATGAACCAAACGATATTTTTTCTCGTGGTCAACAAAAGCTGTTTTTTATTGCATTATGTATGGCGCAAATTAAAACAACGCAACAGGCTAGGGCAAGCAGTATTTTGTTAATAGATGACCTTAGTTCAGAATTGGATAAAGCACATCAGCAAAAAGTGTTAACAGAATTGTTAACCTTAAATGTACAAACGTATATTACAAGTACCAATGAATCACTTGTCGAATTATTTAAAAAACAAGATTTATATCATGCGTTCCACGTGAAACAAGGAGAAATAGTCGCATGATATGAACGGCCTACTATCAAGAATGATAGATAAGGAGTAAAATAGCTGATCAAGTTCAAATTTGTTTAACATCAGTCAATTGGATACATGATGACAACAGAAGAAAATGTGTATGACTCGTCAAATATTAAGGTATTAAAAGGCCTTGATGCAGTCAGAAAAAGACCAGGAATGTATATTGGTGATACCGATGATGGAACCGGTTTACATCATATGGTTTTTGAAGTGTTGGACAACGCTATCGATGAATCATTAGCTGGTTATTGTAGCGAGATTAATGTGCGTATTCATCCTGATGATTCCGTATCAGTGTCAGATAATGGTCGCGGAATCCCTGTTGATATTCATGAGGAAGAGGGCGTATCAGCAGCTGAGGTCATAATGACCGTATTACATGCTGGTGGTAAGTTCGATGATAACTCATATAAAGTGTCAGGCGGTTTACATGGCGTTGGTGTTTCAGTGGTCAATGCGTTATCTAAGAAACTAACATTAGAGATACATCGCAACAACAAGATTTATCATCAAAGCTACACAGACAGTGTGCCAGATGGCCCTGTCACTGAAGGTGAAGATTGCTCAACAACGGGCACGAAAATTCAATTCTGGCCTAGTGAAAATACATTTACCCATGTCACATTTGATTATAAAATTCTTGCCAAACGTATTCGTGAATTAGCCTTTTTGAACTCAGGTGTCCGCATCATTCTGACTGATGAACGTGATGGCAATAGTGAAACTTTTTATTATGAAGGTGGGATCCAAGCCTTTGTTGAACACTTAAATAAAAACAAAGAGCCTGTTCATCAAACGATTATTTCCATTGGCGGTGAAAAAGAAGACGTCACCGTTGAATTGGCGATGCAGTGGAATGATTCATACCAAGAAAATATTTATTGTTTTACCAATAATATTCCTCAACGTGATGGCGGCACACACCTTGCCGGATTTAGAGCGGCATTAACAAGAACATTGAACCAATATATCGAAGCTGAAGGTTTGGCGAAAAATGCCAAAGTCGCTACAAGCGGTGATGATGCTCGTGAGGGTTTGACAGCAGTTTTGTCGGTTAAAGTGCCAGATCCAAAGTTTTCTTCACAAACGAAAGACAAATTGGTTTCATCGGAAGTAAGAACGATTGTAGAGTCATTAGTGAATGAGCACTTTCATGATCATTTAGTCGAAAATCCGAATGACGGAAAGCTGATTGCAAGCAAAATGGTAGAAGCTGCCAGAGCGCGTGATGCTGCACGTAAAGCACGTGAATTAACACGCCGTAAAGGCGCGTTAGATATTGCAGGTCTGCCCGGCAAGCTTGCTGACTGTCAAGAGCGTGACCCTGCATTGTCAGAGCTATTCTTAGTTGAGGGTGACTCAGCTGGTGGTAGTGCCAAACAAGGGCGTGACAGACGCACACAGGCGATTTTACCGTTAAAGGGAAAAATCTTAAATGTTGAGCGAGCGCGCTTTGATAAAATGATCAGTTCAGCTGAGGTAGGTACATTAATTACTGCTTTAGGCTGCGGCATTGGTCGTGATGAATATGACCCAAGCAAATTACGTTATCATCATATTATTATTATGACCGATGCGGATGTCGATGGATCACACATCAGAACTTTGTTGTTAACCTTCTTTTATCGTCAAATGCCAGAATTGGTTGAAGGCGGTCATATCTATATTGCACAACCACCGTTGTATAAAATTAAGAAAGGTAAGCAAGAGCGATATGTTAAAGATGATGTTGAAATGGAGCATTATCTAACAGAGCTTGCATTACAAAATGCAGGCCTGTATCCAAGTGAATCTGCTGCGCCAATTAAAGATACAGCATTGAA
Source organism: Piscirickettsiaceae bacterium (assembly GCA_024685975.1). GTDB lineage: Bacteria > Pseudomonadota > Gammaproteobacteria > Nitrosococcales > Methylophagaceae. The sequence continues at coordinate 15,764 of JAIBDZ010000009.1, forward strand.
ATTACTGATTGATGAATATCAAACTGTGACTTCGATTATTACTCGCTTATCAAGCCATTATTATCCTGCATTTTTAAGACAGTTAATTTATCAGAGCCAGATGCCAGAATTGACCGATGCAAAACAAATGGCGGTTTGGATCAATGAAATTGAAACACGTCTGAATAATGGCTTACCAACAGGCACAAGCTATAGCCTCTCGGTAGATAAAGATAGCGAAGGTCATGAGCGAATTAATGTGAGTTTTAATCGTCACGGTATCAGTACGGATTATCATGTGCCAGGTGAATTTTTTGCAAGCAGTGAATACCAACGAATTCACGAGTTCTCAAATAAAATTAATGGCTTGTTTAGTGATGGTGCTTATGTCCAGCGTGGTGAAAGAACAGAGCAAATAGAGCATTTTTCACAAGCAGTGACATGGTTGCTCGCTGAAGCAAGGCGTGGACAGACTGTTCAACGTTATAAAGGGTTGGGAGAAATGAACCCTGATCAGCTATGGGAAACGACGATGGATAAAAACAAACGTCGTTTATTGCAAGTGAAAATCGAAGACGCTATTGCTGCCGATGAAACATTCAATACCTTGATGGGGGATAATGTGGAACCAAGGCGTGAATTTATCGAAACCAATGCATTGCAAGCAACGAATCTAGATATTTAATAGTGAGAAAACAGCTATAAAAAAAGGCCCTTAATTGGGCCTTTTTTATAAGTGACATTGTTAAAGAGTTTGATTAATGTAACTTGATTTTAGGGTGTACGCTACGTCTAAATAAATGTGATAGCGACAACATGCCGACACGGAAAAAGCCAAATAAGGCGACTTGATGCATTTTGTATAAAGATAAATACATCACTCGAGCAAATAACCCTTCAATCATTAAGCTTCCTTTGGACAGGTTGCCCATCATATTACCTACCGTACTATATTTTCCTAGAGACACTAAAGAGCCATGGTCATGGTAATGGTACTCAGGAGCGGCTTTGCCTGCCATGCGTTTCTTGATGGATTTATAGGTCAATGACGCCATTTGGTGAGCCGCTTGTGCTCGCGGGGGTACATTACCTTCATGGCCAACCCAAGGGCAAGCTGCGCAGTCACCGATAGCATAAATATCATCATCGGTGACACTTTGTAAGGTTTGCTTGACTTCAATTTGATTAATATTATTGGTCGCAAGCCCAAGTTGGGATAAAAATAATGGCGCTTTAATACCCGCTGCCCAGACTTTAATGGCAGCAGAAATCGTTTTACCACTTTCTGTTTTGATATCGTCTTCGGTGATTTCAATAACACGTTCATTCGTTAGGACGCTGACGCCTAGCTTATCTAATTCAACTTCGGTCGCTTTAGATAGTTTTGCTGGCAAGCCTGGCAATAATCTATCGGCCGCTTCAATAATGCTGATTTTAATCTCAGCGGGTTTCACTTCATCTAAACCATAAGCTGATAGAAGGTGAGATACTTCATGCAATTGCGCACTCAATTCGACACCTGTTGCTCCAGCGCCAACGATCGCAACATCGAGTTGTCCTTGGTCGATTGGGCGACCTTGGGTGTGTGCACGGACATAAGCTTCAAGTAACTGACCATGGAAGCTTTCCGCTTGGCTTGTTGTATCTAAAAACAAACAATGTTCTGCGACGCCTTTGATACCAAAATCGTGGCTAATACTGCCAACTGCAATCACTAGATAATCGTAATCGAATGTACGACGAGGAATGATTTCATCTCCTTCGGCATTTAACGTAGGGGCCAAAGAAATCGTTTTGTTGTCACGATCTAATTGATCCATTCGTCCTAAGCGAAAGCGAAAGCCACTATGTGATGCTTGACTTAAATATTCAATTTCATCTTGGTGCGAGTCTAATGTACCGGCAGCGACTTCATGTAATAACGGTTTCCAGATGTGAGTTTGGGTATTATCAACTAATGTGACTTGTGCTTTGCCACGTTTGCCGAGTTTACGACCTAACTTTGTCACTAACTCTAATCCGCCAGCACCACCGCCGACGACAATAATTTTAGGGATAGCTTGTGTGTTTAATGACATCGTGGCGCTCCATTATAAAAAGGGTGTACTAGTAATTCTACGTATAAAGAGAGATAAAAACCATCATAATTTTTGTCTCAACCTAAAGAGTCTGTCAAACTTAGCAGTTAAATTACAATAAGGTATCATTAAATCATGCAAGCGAAACCAGAAAAACCAAGGCTAGCATGGGCGGTGACAGGCTCTGGACATTATCTTGAAGAATGCCTTGATATCGTCCGTGATCTCGATGACGTTGATATTTTTTATAGTCGCGCAGGAGAAGAAGTCGTTCGAATGTATGGCCATGATCCTAAAGAAGTGACGCCCTCAGGCCGCGTCTACCGTGACAGAGCAGCTAGTTCTCCACCAGTTGGCTTATTTTATCGTGGTGATTATCATACGTTAGTTGTGGCACCTGCGACCTCAAATACCGTGGCGAAGATGGTATTAGGCTTTTCCGATACTTTGGTCACAAATATTTATGCGCAAGCAGGGAAATGCCGTATTCCCAGTATTGTATTGGCGTGTGATACTGAGCCTGAAATGGATACGCCAGCGCCAGATCGTATTGTTAAAGTGTGGCCACGAGAAGTGGATTTAGCGCATACCCATAAATTACGTTCATATGAGGCGACAACCGTTGTTGAAAACCCGGATAAATTGCTGGCTGCCTTAACTGCTCGCTTAAAAGAGATATAACACGTAATGCCCGATAAGCTGTTACTGCTAACTGGTAAATTGGCGATGCCTAGCCTTCAAAAGGTCCTGGATGATATGGCGCCCTTACCATTTGAGTACAGGATCCATGAACTGGGTTTATCGGTAGCAGCATTGATGACCGACAAAATGATCGCGCGCAGGTTAAAACCAGAACATTACCAAGATTGCCAGAAGATTATGGTGCCCGGGCGATGCCGAGGCGATCTTGATGCTCTGAGCGAGCAGTTGGGCATTCCTGTTGTTCGCGGGCCAGAAGAAGTGAAAGATTTGCCATTGTATTTCGGGCGAGCCAAAAAACAAGCAGATTTGAGCAAATATGATGTGGCTATTTTTGCTGAAATCGTCGATGCACCGGAACGAGATATTGCTGGTATCGTTGCCAGAGCAAACTATTATGGTGAAGCCGGCGCAGATGTGATTGATATTGGCTGTTTACCACAAGAAGCTTTTCCTCATATGGAAGAGGCTGTGGTGGCCTTACATGACGCGGGCTTTAAAGTCAGTGTGGATTCTTTAGAGTTAGATGATCTACGGCGGGCAGGTAAAGCCGGCGCCGATTATTTATTGAGCTTAACCGAGAAGACGTATCACTTAGCCGAAGAAACTGATGCTGTGCCTATTTTAGTGCCAGCAGAGCCCGGATCCCTAGCCTCTTTAGAGCGGGCGATGGAAGCGGTGGATAAAATCAATCGACCATTTATTGCCGATCCTATTTTAGACCCAATTCATTTCGGTTTAACCGCGTCCATTGTACGTTATTATGAATTGCGACAGCGTTATCCAAACGTCGATATGATGATGGGAGTAGGTAATTTAACAGAGTTAACTGATGCGGATACCAGTGGCGTTAATGCCATGTTATTTGGCATGATTTCCGAGTTAGGTGTCAATCATGTTTTGGCGACAGAAGTGAGTCCCCATGCAAGACGGGCCATTAAAGAAGCAGATGTTGCACGTAGAATGATGTTTGCGGCGAAACAAGAAAGCAGTTTGCCTCGGGATCTCACCAGTGATCTACTTGTTGCTCATGAACGACGCCCATTTCCCGATAATGAAGATGAAATTAAAGCATTGGCGAGCAATATTAAAGATCCTAACTATCGAATCAAAGTCGCAGAACAAGGCATCTATATGTTTAACCGCGATGGTTTGATGCAAGAGACGGATCCTTTTGCCTTTTATCCTCAATTGACGTTGAAAGAAGAAGATACTGGCCATGCTTTTTATTTGGGAGCAGAACTCGCTCGGGCTCAAATTGCATGGCAATTAGGAAAGCGATATACCCAAGATGAAGAATTACAATGGGGATGTGCCACCCAAGCTGAAGAGGAAGACTTAACCCAGCAAAAAGAAGAAGGTACCACCATGACAACAGGAAAAAAATGTGGCACAGCTTAACGCTAAAATTCATGAAGTAATTGTGACAACGCTCTCCGAAACAGGGGAGCCACACTCAGCGCCAATGGGCGTGATGGAACAAGACGGTACCATCATCATTCAACCCTTTAAACCTTCGGCGACGTATAATAATTTAAAGCGTCATCCTCAATGTACCGTGAATTTTACCGATGATGTGCGAGTGTTTGCAGGGGCATTAACTGGACACCGATCTTGGCCAACAAGTGCTTGCGAGGTGATAGAAGGGCGATACCTTTCCGATGCGTTGAGCCATATCGAGCTTGAACGACTGCATTTTGAAGATAATGATCCTAGGGCAAAGTTTGTAGGAAAAATTGTCAGTGACATCACGCATGCGCCTTTTAGAGGATTCAACCGGGCTCAAAGTGCCGTGATTGAAGCCGCTGTGTTGACCAGCAGACTGACAATGTTGCCTGCCGAAAAAATACAACAAGAAATGGCCTATCTACAGATCGCGATTGATAAAACGGCCGGTGAACGAGAATTAGAAGCTTGGCAATGGTTGGTGGCGAAAATAACAGATGCAGGAATAGAGCTTAATAATGACTAAATGGTTAGCAAGCGTGCAATCGTTAGAAGAGGCTCAACTGCTATCGAGCGTACTTCCTGATATCTTAGATATGAAAAACCCGTCACAAGGCGCGCTAGGAGCTTTACCCGCTAATGTGGTGGGCGACATTGTGCATTGGGTGGCCAACCGTTGTGAAACCAGTGCGACGGTGGGTGATCTTCCAATGGACAGTGACATCATTATGTCGGCGATTCAAACCATGGCAGAAACCGGCGTCGATTATGTCAAAATTGGTTTATTTCCTTGTAAAGACTTGAATGGGTTATTGAACGAGATGACAGCGCCATTAACCGCATTGTCAACGCCAGTGATTGCAGTCATCTTTGCCGATAAAATGGCATTTGACCCTGAGCTATTATTGACATTGCATCAAGCTGGGTTTGCGGGTGTGATGGTCGATACCGCAACAAAAAACGGCCAGCATTTATGCCAACATTGGTCATTAACGCAACTCCATCAATTTACCAGCAAAGCGAAAGCGTTAGGATTGCTAACAGGATTAGCGGGAGCATTACGCTATCAGGATATTGCATTATTAAAGGAAGTGAATGCCGATTATCTAGGCTTTCGCAGCGCTTTATGCCAACAACAAAAAAGAACAAACCAGCTGACAGAAAACTTGGCTTGCCTTGTTCAACAAGCAATACAAACGGAAGATCAGACGCTAAAAAAAGCAATATGAATAGCTAAAGCCAATAACATGATCCCAGTGAATTGATGAAAACGTCGCTGGTGGTGAGGTTGTTTGACCAAATAACGTTGTAAGGGTTTTGCCATGATGGCATAGCCCGAAAAAACAATCAGCGTAATCAGAATAAAAATAGTGCCGACTTGAATAAGCTGAACAGCCAGCTCTCCATGCTGTAAATCAATGAACTGGGGCAAAAAAGCCAAAAAGAATAGTGCCACTTTTGGGTTGCTCAAGTTCATTAAAATACCTCGGCGGTAGAACTGAAAAGCTGTTTTTTGAGGGCTCTGTTGGGCGGTAAATGTCAGTTGGCTTGTTTGAAAGCTCTGTAGTGCGAGAAAGGCCAAATAAGCCGCGCCACTATAGCGAACGACATCAAATAACCAAGGTGAGGCTAATATCGCCGCCGTTACGCCTAATGCAATGGCCATTGTGTGGATCACCAATCCTGTACATAAACCTAAGGTTACCATTACCCCAATTTGCCAGCGATAAAGTGCTGACTGACTCAACACATAGAGATTGTCTGGGCCTGGTGTGATAGCCAATGTCACAGCCATCATCACAAAAAGCACTAATTCATCGAAAGGTAACATGCGGGCTAGTGTAGCGTAAATGGGATGTTAAATCAGGGTTTTATTAGACCATATGGTTTTAAGGGTTATTGCTTATCTTATTGTTTTTAATCATGAATAACCTAGCGGAATAGTCGAGAATAGATTGGATAAAAACGAGATTTATTTCATCACGATGATGTTTTTTTGGTGGAAAAACCCACAAAAATACTAGGTTTAAAAAACCTTGTTTTTCAAGTGTTTAAAAGGCATTGTTTTTTGTAAGGGTAATACTGACCAAATGGTTTGGTGTTTCTACGTATAGAGCCAATGAAAGCCCCCTCGGTAACGTTGCCCCCCATCTACGGAAGTGATGGCCACACAACGTAGTCGTTTTTTTATACTGAGGAGGAAGAATTAATGAATAAGTTACTCATTAATTTAAGATATTTTTTAACACCCTTGTTAATTGTGATCGCGACATTAGGCATTGTCTATGGTGGCGTTTATTCGTGGTTAGGTGTTGCCATGTTCATTGCGGCGATTATTTTAGATTGGGCGACGAGCTTGTTACCCATGAAATTAGAGCCTGCTGGTGTTGATGAGAATGGTGAATTAAATGGTATTCCATGGTTATTAAATACCATGATGTACATGCAATATCCGATTTTTGTTTTATTACAACTGTCGTTAGTGTGGCGGGTTTCTGAATATGCAGCAGGTGTTCCTATTGGCACGATGGAAGTCTTAGGCGTCACCATTAATAGTGGTACAACAGGCTTTAACTTGATTGGTGCGGCTATTTCAAATGGCATGTTCATGGGCTTGGGTATTATGTTTGGACATGAGTTATCACATACTAAAGGCCCAACATTTGTTTTATCACGCTGGATGATGGCGTTAAGTGGTATAGCGCATTTCTGCTATGCCCATGTCTATAATCATCATCTTGAATTAGCCCATGAAGATGATCCAGCGACTTGCCCTCGTGGTCGTAGCATTTATAAGCATTTTCTATTGTCACATTTCGGCCAATCTCGCTTTTTATACAAGATGGAACAAGCGCGTTTAGCAAGAATAGGTGTGCCATTTATTTCAATCCAAAATCGTTGGTTACGCGGCTATGCAATGAGCTTGCCGACCGTTTTCCTATTTTGGTATTTCGGCGGTTGGGCAGGATTAGGTGTGATGGGGATTGCGTGGGTTATTTCAGCGTTTGAATTAGAAGTCTTGAACTTCTTAGAGCACTACGGTTTAATTCGCGAAAAAGGCCAACCAATTGAGTATCGTCATTCATGGGATGTCGGTGAATCACCGTTTACTCAAATTGGCTTTATCGAAATCGGCCGTCAAGGTGACCACCATGACCGTGGCGAAACACACTTCTGGGAATTAGAAGAAGTCGGTTCACCTGACACCGGTGTGGGTTACTACGCCATGTTCTCAATGTTATTGGTGCCACCAGCGTGGGAAGCCTTTATTAAACCTCATTTAGCAAAATGGGATGATCAAATGGCCTCGGAAGGTGAGCGTGCGATTGCTGAGCGAATGAATAAGCAAGCAGGCTGGAATGATATGCCTTCATTAACAAGCTAGAAAAAATGATTCTGGGCGGTAGGGCTGCGCTTTACCGCCCAGCTTTAAGAGGAGATAAAAATGAGTTCATTTAAAGGTTTTTTAGCAATATTAGTTTGGACTGTTGTAGTTGCTTTTGGTGCTATTCAACTGGATGTTGGTTCACATCACAGTGATCCAATTTGGGCACTCGCCACATCAGTAGCATTTTTAGTGTGGTTAGTCTGTTCCGTTGCCTTATTTTTTAGTGTGGCAAAAGACGATCCATTCAAGTGGGAAAAATAGCATTAAAGCTAATTAAGGTTGAGTTTATGCTCTGCCTACATAATAACGATGACAAATAAAAGGGGTTAAGAATGCCATTTTGGAAAAAGAAAAAACAACCAGTTCGCATGAAAATGCGTGGCTTTACAGGCGATGTCAATACAGCAAAATGTCTGTTAATGGCAGCTGAGAAAAACGTACAGTTAGATGTTGAAGTCTTAGATGTTAAAGCAGGTGCTGCCGACGACGAGGCGTATCGTGCATTATCACCATTAGGTAAGTTTCCTTTCTTGGAAGAAGGGGATTACTCCGTCACAAGTGTGAATGCAGTCTTAGCTTTCCTCGATGTTCGTGGTGCAGGAAATTCATTACTCAATCCGAAAAAAGCACAATTATTTGGCCAACAAAACTATTGGTGTCAAGTGTCTCGTACGCAATGTGAGCCAGCTTTAAAAGTGTTAATCGATGCCAATATTTATGATGAAAAGGGCGGCGATACCGATGCTGCTTGCGCGACAATCAATATTGCTTTGGATGAGCTAGATAAATTTATCGACAATAAAGAATATATTGTTGGCGAATATAGTTTTGCAGATGTGCACTGGACTGCGGTCGCTCATATGCTGGTTTTGGTGGGTGCTGAAGATGCCATCACATCACGGAGCAATATGAGTGCTTGGTTTGATCGTGTCAAAGCAAGACCAAGTTATGCCGGATTACCATCACTTGATGATGTAAAAAACAAACAACTTAGATCAGTCGCCTGATCATCACTATAACGATAAAAGGAGAAAGAAATGGCTGATTTATTTCATTATGGTTCTGCAGCAAAAGCGTTAGATGCAGAGGATCGTTACGGTAGTGACGGTGACATGAAAAAAACACAATACATCATGCAGTTGCTAGGGTTTCCTGGTGATGTAGAGACATTAAAATGTTTATTGACGGCAGCAGAAAAAGGCATTGAGGTCGAAAGCGGCGTCTTAGATATGACAAAAGGGGAACAAAACGGCGAAGATTATCGCAAGATTTCTCCGTTTGGATTAACGCCAGCATTAAAAGAAGCCCATTACACTATCGCGGGTGAGCCTGGAACAGCCGTGTTTATTGAAGGACGAGGCTTAGGTAACCGTCTAGCGCCACGTAATGCGGCAGTATTGGCTTCGCAAATGTATTGGATGGAAGTCGGTAAAGAAGATGTGCAACCGCATGTTGAAACATTGATGATGCAAAAAGTCTGTGGTCAGATGGCTGACGCTAACTTTGCTAGCGATGACGCGGCTATTGAGGCGGCACGTGAAGCTTTAGTGATGCCATTAGGTATGTTTGATGATCAATTACAATCGAATGAATATATTGTTGGACAATATTCCTATGCCGATATTCATTGGACAATTTACATTCATCTATTAACGATCTTAGGTGAAGGGGCATTATTTGCTAAACATAACAATATCAAAGCATGGTTTGAACGTATTAAAGTACGTAAAAGCTTTTCAGGCCAAGATATTGTGGGATATGACTTCTTACCAACATTGGACGAAATCAAAGCGAAAGTATTGAAAGATGTCGAATGTGGTGAGTTCTAATCTGCGAGACAAAAACAATGTATAACACCAATATCGAAGCAGCCCAAATTATCGCAGATCTGCAATTAGCAGAGACAGAAGTGGCTAAATATCTCAATGTGACCACAGAAATGGTTAAAAAATGGTTTCATGAAGATAAGCAACATCAAGTGATGATGCCGGAAGCAGAATTACATTTTTTGAAATATTGTTTGATGACGGATAACAAGCGATCGCAGTTATTCTAATGGTGGACAATACATTGATGTGAAAATAGGTCGCTGTGTGCGGCCTATTTTTTTATGGAATAGATGAACGACTTAACTGCGCAAAAAAACTAAAATAAAGCCAAAAAGCGAGTCACACTAGTAGAAGCCGATCTGGTGTTATTTCTCTGTCCCTTTATTATTCTATGCTCTATTCCTGACCTTAAATACAAAAACTTACGATTTAGGACTAGTCAGATTCAATATAAATTTGATATCTTGGCTGGCTTTCATTGCGTTTTCCAGCAACATAAATAGTAATTTAAGGTTGATAGAAACTAGGCTAGAACTCACCGTATGACGATATTTGTCGCATACAAGTAAATAAAGTGACTAGCTCAAAATGATATTCATGATAATGAGGAAATAATAATGTTTGGGCTTTTTAAGAAGAAAAACAAAGGCGCAGAAAGTATGAAATTGCGCGGTTTTCCTGGCGATCTAGGCACGGTCAAATGTCTTGTCATGGCTGCGGAAAAACAAGTTAAATTAGAAACTGAATTACTCGATGCGCAATCTGGTGTACAAGACCAAGCTGAGTATCGCGCTTTGTCACCTTTCGGTAAATTTCCATACCTTCAAGAAGGCGATGCGGTAGCGATTGGCGCTGAAGCGGCATTAGCTTATATGGATACACGTGGTAAAGGTTTCCTAAACCCGAAAAAAGCACAATTTTTTGGTCATCAAAACTTTTGGTGGCAAATGGCTGACAGAGTCAATGATGATGTACAAGCATTGATGAATGCTGCAGCATTCGGTAGTAGCGATGACTGTGATATGGCGAACCTCGAAGCAGTACTAGATGCTTTTGATGCCTTCTTAACAGGTAAAAACTTTATCGTTGGCGATTATTGTTACGCAGATGTTCATTGGACTGCAGTGGCACATTTCTTAGAGTTAGCCGGTAAAAAAGACCTGATTGATGCAAGAGCGAATGTTAGTGCTTGGTACAGCAATGTTAAACAGCGTCCTAGCGCATCCGTTTTGCCATCATTAGATGACATCAAACAAAAACAATTTAAAGCAGCCTAATCGGCTCTCCGGAGGAAAAAAGAATGAATGATTTATTCCATTTTGGTTCAGCCGCCAAGGCATTAGATGCTGATGATCGTTACGGTAGTGACGGTGAAATGAAAAAAACACAATACATCATGCAAGTATTGGGTTTTCCTGGTCATCCAGACACATTAAAACTGTTGTTAACAGCAGCGGAAAAAGGGATCGAAGTTGAAACTGCGGTCATTGATATGTCTACAAACCAACAAGATTCAGAAGACTACCGCGCTATTTCACCTCTTGGTGTTGTACCTGCGTTAAAAGAAGCTGATTACATCTGTGTGGGTGAAAATGGCACATCTGTTTTTGTTGAAGGACGTGGTTTAGGCCGTTTCTTAGCGCCACGTAATGCAGCCGTCTTAGCAGATCAAAACTATTGGATGGATATTGGTCGTACAGAAGTACAACCGCATATTGAAACATTAGTTCATGAATTAGTTGTCGGCGAAATGGCGGACCCAAGTTACACCGCTGATGCTGCAAAAGTCGATGCTGCTAGAGCTGCTTTAGCAACACCTTTTGATGCGCTTGATGCCAAAATCAACAGTGAATATATTGTTGGTGAATTTTGCTATGTTGATATTCACTGGACAGCTTATTGCCACTTATTGACAGTGATTGGCGAAGCAGAGTTTTTGAATTCTCGTCCGAGTGTAAAAGCATGGTTTGAGAAAATCAAAGTGCATAAGAGCTACTCTGGTCAAGACATCATGGCGTATGACTTTATGCCATCATTAGAAGATATTAAAGCGAAGAAATTAGCTGATATCGAATGTGGTGAATTCTAAACGATTACGTTTAGAAGATTATCATCAAAAAATAGGCCGTTAAAAACGGCCTATTTTTTTTATCTGTAGAAAATACCTTGTAAGGCTTTAAGCGGGTATTGACTCACCCATCAATGCCGTTTCAACTTGCTGGCGGACGTCGTCACCTTGCAGCAAAGTGATTAAGGTTAAAGCAAAGTCGAGAGCCGTTGCTGGACCGCGCGAAGTAATAATATTGCCATCGATGGTCACAGCTTGTTCTGTCACCGTAATATCAGGCCAAGCAGCAGGATCAATACTGCCTGGGTAGCAACTGATGGTTTTTCCTTGTAATAAACCGGCATCAGCTAAAATGAGTGGTGCGGCACAAATTGCAGCGATAGCGTGTTCATTGTCTGAATGACGGATTAAAATATCATGGATTAAAGGGTCATTATTCAGGTTGTCCGTCCCAGGTTGCCCTCCCGGTAAAACAACCATATCAAAAGATTGCCCAGCGACATCATCTAATAGAACATCGGCGATGAGTTGCGTGCCGCGGCTAGCCATAATTTGTAAGGATTCGACGCCAGCCGTGACGACTTGAATGCCGCCACGACGGAGTAAATCGATGATTGTTACCGCTTCTAATTCTTCACAGCCATCCGCTAAAGGGATTAATACTTGCTTAGCCATAAGATTACTTTACTTTTGTAAAATGTAGATGCCTTTCAATAAATTTAAGGCTTCTGATAACGCATAATCGGTGACAGCTAATGGCGCGTCATCGTCTTTTGCTGTTGTTTTGCTATTTGCCTTGTCTTTGGCGGCATCAGCATTGCCATTTTCTAAATGTTTCGATAAATCTTGTTCGCGTAATGGCTCAAAAGCAGCTGTTTCGCTTGTTGTCACATTGACGCGATCAACCGTAATATCAGGTTCAATCCCTTCTGCTTGAATAGAGCGGCCTGATGGCGTGTAATAGCGTGCGGTTGTCATTTTGACTGCTGTACTATCTGTTAAAGGCATAACGGTCTGTACAGAGCCTTTACCGAAGGTTTTAGAGCCTAAAATAACGGCACGTTTATGATCTTGTAATGCGCCAGCGACGATTTCTGATGCTGATGCCGAGCCGCCATTAACTAAAACAACGATAGGAGCACCATTGAGCAAATCGTGAGGTTTAGCAACAAACTCTTGTTTTGAATCAGGAATACGACCATCGGTATAGACAATCATGCCTTTTTTGATAAAGCTATCAGATACATCAACGGCGGCATTAAGTAAGCCTCCTGGATTATTTCGTAAGTCCAAGACGAGACCGTTCAATTGACCATCGTTATCTTTTTTGAGCGTTTCAATCGCTTTATTTAAATTTTCGCCGGTATGTTGCTGGAAAGTGCTAATACGAACATAACCATAACCTGGTGCCAAGGTACGTGAACGCACACTTTTAACCGTAATCACTGCTCGGGTTAAGGTGACATTTAAAGGTTTGTCTTCGCCGTCACGGATAATGGTGAGATCTAAGTCAGTGCCGGGTTTGCCACGCATGACATCAACAGCATCTCTTAGGCTCATGCCTTTGACTGGCGTTTCACCTAAGCGAATAATTAAGTCACCGGCTTGCAAGCCCGCTTTTGCTGCAGGTGTATCATCAATAGGAGAAACAACGCGCACAAAGCCGTCTTCCATAGTGACTTCAATACCTAAGCCACCAAATTCGCCTGAGGTACCTTCACGTAAGTTTTTAAAATCGTCAATGTCTAAATATGTAGAATGAGGATCTAAGCCTGTTAACATTCCGCGGATGGCGTTTTGTAACAACTCTTTATCATCGACAGGTTCGACGTAGTTATTTTTTATACGCCCAAAAATTTCAGAAAAAGCGCGTAGTTCATTTAAAGGAATATCGGGCCGGTTAGCTTGACGCTCTGGGTTATCAGCCATCACCATTTGGCCAAAAATCAACGAAGCACCAAGGATGGCACCAGCAGAAATTAAACCAACGTCGCGTCTTAACAAACTCATAATGTTTCCTTAAATTATCATTAACTGCGTTTCCCCAACCAGCGTGTTGGGTTTATCGGGGCGCCCTGATGGCGCAGTTCGAAGTATAAACCAGGGTAGGGTTTTATCCCTTGACTCCCGCTTAATGCGATAACTTCTCCTGCTGAGACGGTATCGCCCTCGGATTTTAATAGGCTTTGATTATTACCATATAAGGTCATATATTTATCACCATGGTCGATAATTAGCAATAAGCCAAAACCACGTAACCAATCGGAGAATATCACACGACCCGCTGCAGCTGAAACGATTTCATCACCATTTGGTGTCTTAATCATAATGCCTTGCCATTTGAGTTGGCCAATTTGGCGAGGACTGCCAAAACGAGAGTCAATCTTGCCGTTATGTGGCCAAATGAGCTTACCTTTAAGCTGCGGGAATGGAATAGTTAGGCTCGTGACGGTCTTAGTCTGTGCGAGTGAATCGAGTAAGTTTTGTAAGGCGGCGGCTTCTTCTTTTAGCGCTGAGACGCGAGCTTGATCGCTACGTAGCTTTTGATCAAGCTGCTTGGCAGTTGCCAAGCGTTGTGCTGATTGTTTTTTCAATGCTTGTTGTTGTGTTTCTTGCTGTGCGATTAAAGCTTGCTGCTCTTCACGTGCTGTTAAAACCGCTAGTTTTTGACTGTCTAATTGACTCAATGCGACATCAATTTGTGTTAATTGATCTTGGCGAGCTTGATGAAAATAAGTGAAATAGGTATTGGCACGACTCAATTTAGCTGGATCTTGCTGATTCAATAAGACTTTTAAAAAGTGAGGTTGAGCCTGTAAATAAGCGGTACGAATTTGTTGGTGTAGATCTGCTAATTGCTGGGCATGCGATTGCTCAAACTGTTGTTGTTGTTTTTCGAGCTCGGCCAGCTGTTTGTTTTTCTCTGCGAGGGTTTGGTTTAAGGTGCGAAGGCGACGGTTAAGCGCTGATACAGCGTTGCTTTGTTGCTTGAGTTGTTGATAGAGCGCATCGCGTTCTTTTTGATTTGCGGCAATCGTCTCGGATAATGAGCGGATCTCAGCATTAACATCATCTAGCCGTTGCGCTTTGTCGGATTCAGCCAAGGCGAAATTCGACAAAGCGCACGCGACGATGAGACTGGATAACGCAAATAACCGACTGACGCGCAAAAGCTTAGTCCAAATGAACCAGTGATTGTTGTTCGCCCATTTCATCAGGAATCGTTAAATCTAATAATGACAACATAGTCGGTGCGATATCGGATAAGGAACCATTTTCAATGCAATGCGCAGCTCTACCGGCATAAATAAAAGGAACGGGATCGCAGGTATGTGCTGTATGTGCTTGTCCTTGTTTGGGATCATGCATCATCTCGACATTACCATGGTCAGCGGTGACCAACATTTCGCCGCCAACTTGTTGCAATGCAGCCCACACTCGACCAAGGGCGATATCAAGCGCTTCAACCGCTTTGACAGCTGCATCAAATTTACCGCTATGACCAACCATATCGGCATTTGCAAAATTACAAATGATAGCGTCGTATTGTTGCGACGCTATGGCCGCAACTAGTTTATCTGTCACCTCAGGTGCCGACATTTCTGGTTGTAAGTCGTATGTTTCTACTTTTGGTGAAGGAATTAAGATCCTATCTTCGCCTTCAAAAGGAGCATCAATGCCGCCATTAAAGAAAAAGGTCACATGCGCATATTTTTCTGTTTCAGCAATACGTAATTGACGTTGGCCTTGGTCTGCTAGGCAGGCGCCTAAGACATTCTTTAAAGACGAGTTAGGGAAGGCGACTGGATTGCTAAAGTCGGCTTTGTATTCTGTGAGTGTGACAACTGAAGCTAGGTTCAAAGGGCGGGGGCGAGCAAAACCATCAAAGTCTTGTTCTGTTAATGCTAGCGTTAATTCCCGCGCTCTATCGGAGCGGAAATTCATAAAGATAGCGGCGTCATCATCATGCATGCTAACGGCATTGCCAATGATGGTTGCTTTAACGAATTCATCGTTTTCACCGCGGGCATACGCATCAGCTAAGGCATTGGCCGCGCTGTCTGCTTGGTAGTCAGCTTGAGCATCGGTTAATAAGCGATACGCTTTTTCAACCCGCTCCCAGCGCTGGTCGCGGTCCATGGCATAAAAACGACCGATAATAGAGGCAAACCGGCCGACACCTAGTTCTGTAAATAAAGCCTCCATCGCTTCAATAGAGCTAAGGGCGCTTTGTGGCGGAGTGTCGCGACCATCCAAAAAGGCATGAACATAAATATCAGTTGCACCGCGTTGAGCCGCTAGTCTGACCATGGCTTGGAGGTGGAGGTCATGACTATGTACACCGCCGGGAGATAATAAACCTAAGATATGGACAGCTTTGCCAGCGGCTTTAGCTTGATCGACCGTTTGGCAGAGTAATTCATTGTCAAAAAAAGACTGATCTTCAATTGCGCGGTTGATGCGGGTGAGTTCTTGATAAATGACTCGGCCTGAGCCCATATGTAAATGGCCGACTTCTGAGTTGCCCATCTGTCCACTGGGTAAACCGACATTACTCCCTGAGGCATTCAGTAACGTGTGTGGATACTGTGACCATAATTGATCCCAATTAGGTGTATGTGCCGCGTGAATGGCGTTGTAGTCAGTTTCTTCGCGATAGCCCCAACCATCTAAAATGATTAAAGCAACTGGGCGGTGAGATGGGTTCATAGTATTTCCTCAAACACGTAGGCGAGCATGAATATCGTGCTTATGCATGTAAATGATAACTAATGCCGTGTATTATAGGACGTTTTCAAATGAATGACAGTGTTGTCATTAATTAAGAGAGTGCTAGCGTCGATTATGGAAAACTTGGGTGAATTTGTAGTTAACCACTGGATTTTGTGGGTATTATTTATTGGTATATTGGCATTTCTTATCGCGAGCGTCGTGAGTGGTGGTATGAATAGTGCCACGCCATTGACAACCGCTCAAGCCGTGCAAATTGTGAATCAGCAAAAAGGGATTTTTATTGATGTCCGAGATAAAAAAGCCTTTGAAAAAGAACATATAGCTGATGCAATCAATATTCCTATCGCGACACTCAGCACTGATACCTCTGCGATCAAAGACAAAAAGAAACCAGTGATTTTAGTGCCCGCACTAGGACAAAATATTCATACCGCTGTGAAACAATTGCAACAAGATGGCGTGACAGACGTCTATCTATTGAAAGGCGGTATCAATGCATGGAAAGACGCTAAATTACCTGTTTTTAATTAATCAACTGATTGTCAGAACAAAAGGCGAATACGATGGCTAAGGTAGAAGTATATTCAAGCGCGCAATGCCCTTATTGCACGATGGCAAAACAATTGCTTGAGCGCAAAGGTGTCGCTTATCAAGAAATCCGTGTCGATCAAGATCCGGCTAAACGACAAGAAATGATGACAAAAAGTCGCCAACGAACTGTGCCTCAAATTTTTATTGATGGTAAATCTATCGGCGGTTATACAGACTTAGCAGCACTCGATCGTTCACATAAACTTGATGATTTATTAGCACAATAAATCATCGACATTATTTAATTTTTACGTTTTTAAGGAAACATCATGGCTGAAGAACAAGGCGGCGCACAACAGCAACAACCGCAATTTATGATCCAAAAAATCTATACAAAAGATATCTCTTTTGAAACACCGAATTCACCTGAGATCTTCCGCGAAGAATGGAAGCCAGAGTTAGATTTACAAATGACAAATGAGTATAAGCAACTTGATGATAATACTCATGACATCACTTTAGTGGCGACAGTCACTGCAAAAATTGAAGATAAAACAGCATTTTTAATCGAAGTGAAACAAGCAGGGATCTTCACTTTAGCGGGTTATAGCCAAGAAGAAATGGGGCCTTTAGTCGGAAGCGTTTGCCCGAATATTTTATTCCCATATATTCGTGAAGTGATTTCAGATATCGTTTTAAAAGGTGGCTTCCCACAATTAGTGCTAGCACCAGTTAACTTTGATGGCTTATATCGCAATCAACTTGAACAAGCAAAACAAGCGGCAGACAAGCAAACAACACATTAAGCGTTAAATAAGATGGAATTAACACCAACATTAGTGATTGGCGCGGGTGCTTGGGGCACGGCCCTAGCGATGGCAATTGCGCGTAATAAACATCCAGTGATGTTGTGGGGGAGAAACCCTGAATTAATAGCCGAGATGCAACAAGCCGGCTGTAATCAGCGTTATCTCCCTGATATTCCGTTTCCTGAGAGTCTTAGTTTGGTGACGGATCTGGCCGAGGCGGTTAGCCAAGCCAATCATATATTGGTGTCGATCCCGAGCGTGGCATTTTCAGCCATGCTAAAGACGATTCAACCGCATCTTGCTGCAGGAATACCGATTAGTTGGGCGACGAAGGGACTGATGCCTGAGTCAGGTCAATTTTTACATGATTCAGCCCGGGAGATATTGGGTGATTCACACCCATTAGCGATTGTTTCTGGACCTTCTTTTGCGGCAGAAGTGGCGAAAGATTTACCAACAGCCATGACCGTGGCATCAAAAGATGCCGTTTTTTCTCAGCAACTTGCTAATTTGATGCACCGTACAACCTTGCGGATCTACACCACTGACGATGTACAAGGCGTGCAAATTGGTGGGGCGCTCAAAAATATATTGGCTATCGCATCTGGTATTTCTGATGGGTTAGGATATGGCGCCAATGCTCGAGCCGCACTGATGACGCGTGGTATGGCTGAGATTAATCGTCTAGCAATGGCATTAGGTGCTGACATGACCACCATGATGGGATTGGCCGGTATTGGTGATTTAATCTTGACGTGTACTGATGATCAAAGCCGAAATAGACAATTAGGCCTTGCTATTGGCCGAGGGCTTTCTGTCGAGCAAGCCGTTGCCGAATTAGGCAAAACGGTGGAAGGCATGTACGCAACAAAAGAAGTGTATAAAAAAGCCAAGCTACTTGGCATTGATATGCCGATCGTTGAGCAAATGCATCAGATCCTTTTTGAGCAATACGATGCTAAATCAGCGGTACAAACATTACTTTGCCGAGAGCAAAAAGCGGAAAAGTAAAACCGTTATAATTGATAACGTCGATCGGCTCGCTGTAATCGAGGCAATACATTCGGTAAAGCTTTACTCAAACTCAATATTTTGAAATTTTCACCCATTGCCGTAGGTAGAATAAGTTGTTTAACAGCAGCGGTGTATTGCATGCTAGAAAATGTATCGACAGCCTGCGTTTCTTCTGCTAGAAAATCGGTAATATCTCCTGCTATGAGAAAGTCAGCCTGACTATGAAATCCTGCCACATCTAATCCATTTTGATGAGCGGTTTCGGCTAAAGCAGTAAAATCTACATGACTGGTAATATCTTGTAATCCAGGCAATACAAATGGATCATCATGACCTTGATGCTGGTAATAACACATTAAGGTGCCAGTTTGCCGCTCTGGGTGGTAATACTCTGTTTGCACATAACCATAATCGACAATAAAGATCGCGCCAGCAGTGAGCATGTCAGCTAAGCTTGCTAACCAGGCTTCAGCGTGTAAATTGACTTCGGTAAAGTAGTCGGTGTCTTCAGGGAGCAGTGCGCTGATTTTTTCTGTGCGGTTTAATAACGGTGGATCGGTAATTGGTGTATCGCACCATGTTAACCCGTTTTCATCATAACTTACCGAGCGAGATGACCAATGTTGTTGATGATAATGGAGCCGCGAAACGGGCATAGCATCACAGACTTCATTCGCGATGATGACGCCTTCATAGTGGGCCGGTAAGCTGTCCAACCATGAAATGCGATCAAGCCACTCAGGAATAGATTTCTCTAATGTGTCACGTTGCTTTTGTTGTAAGTAAGCGCTTGCTTCAATGATGTAATAATGTTGTGGCAAACAATCATCTTTGTCTAATTGACGCAGGATTTCTGCCGCCATACTGCCATTACCTGCACCAAATTCTAATATTGTCGGTTGGGATAATTGAGTCAATGCATCCTTCAAATGTCGGCTGAAAGCACGGCTAAACAGAGGGCTGATTTCTGGCGCGGTAGTGAAGTCACCTTGTTGACCAATCTTGTCTTTAGTCGAGCTGTAATAGCCTAACTCCGGTGTATAAAGACAAAGCTGCATGTAGTGCTCAAAAGGGATATGTCCCCCCGCAGCATCAATTTCCTGTTGAATCCTAGATAATAATCGATCACTATGCTGTTGAGCATAGACATCAGGTGTTGGAGTAGAGTCAGTATCAGTCATGGTAGATCAAGTTATAGAACAAGCAATATTGGTAACGGGTGCAGGTAGGCGCGTAGGACATCATATGGCACAGCGCCTACACCAAGCAGGGTATCATGTTGTCGCACATTATCGTACGCAGACACCAGAAATCCAAGCATTAACCGAAATGGGCATTGATACACTTCAAGCTGATTTGGCTTCGGCTGAGCAAGTCTTGGCGTTTGCCGAGATCTTGAGCGAGCGCTATCACACCTTTCGAGCTCTGATTCATAACGCGTCGTCATTTGAACGTACGTCAGATGATTTGAATATCGCAGCAGAACAATATCAACAATTCTTCACTGTACATATGTTGGCGCCTTTTTTATTGAATCAGCGTCTACAATCTCAGTTGAAAACGGCCGATGGTGCTCCAGCCGATATTATTCATATTACCGATATTAATGTGGAGAACCCGACGCCTGACTTTGATATTTATGGCACAACCAAAGCGGGCTTACATAATATGACTTTGGCTTTAGCGAAGAAATTCGCCCCCGAAATCAAAGTCAACGCCGTCGCTCCAGGGCCAGTTTTATTCACACGACAGCACTCGCAAGAGACGATTACTCAAATGTTAGCCGAAACACCATTAGCAAGAGAGGGGGGCGCAGAACCGGTCTATTTAGCGGTGCAAAGCATTTTAGATAATCCGTTTTTAACCGGATGTAGCATTCCTGTTGATGGTGGTCGCCGCCTCTCCAAACGTTAGTCCGTCATGTTGTATGATGACGCCTGTTTGGTGCAAGGTATTGGGGCGATGTGATAAGTAGGCAAATAATTCATCAATCAGTGGGTAGAGAAAATATTCATCGGTAATTTGATTGGCGGCAAGAGAGAAATCATCCGAGGTTTGCAGGTGTAATAAAATATCTAAATCTGCCGTACGATCTTTGGCTTTTCGATCAGGATCGTTGCGGTCGCGACCGAGTGTCGTTTCGATTTGATTACAAACGGCTTTGAGTTGCGTCTGCTCCCAGTCTGTTTCGATATAAGCGACTAAGTTCAGAAAGTCATATTGGCTATTCATCCCTATCGGCGGAATACTTAATACACGGCTGACGGCAATAGTGGGGAAATGGGCGATCAACGCCGCCATGATTTTCCCGATATGAGGGTATGGTGACAGATTACTGCCGATCCCCAATAAATAACCAGCTGAAAAATCCGAACTCATTTAGCACTGCGTTCGATAACGATTTTGGCATAATTTTGACCGTGAAGCTTAACGGGTTTGGTGACCGTCAAAATTAATTTAGGAATGGCGTATTGAGCTAATAATGTCGCGGCCAATTCTTCGGCCAAGGTTTCAATTAACTGATAACGACTATTGGTCACGAAAGTCACCAGCGTTTGCGAAATAGCATCATAATCTAAGGTATCTGTTATCGCGTCACTACGTGCTGCAGCCCGAATATCCCAATCCATTTCAATGTCAAAACGTAAGGTTTGTGTTGTGTTTCGTTCCCAGTCATAAATACCGATAAGGGTATCGATATAGATTTCTTGAAGAAAAATTTTATCCATCTGCTGCCTGTCTCGTTAAAAATAGCCCTATAATGGCGTAATTGTTTAATTAAGACCGCATCATATCATGCTTGAAACATTGACTTTGCCAATCGCTTTATTGATTGCCGCTTACTTAATCGGCTCATTGTCGAGTGCTATCGTGTTATGCAAACTAGCAGGTTTGCCCGATCCTCGTTCACAAGGATCAGGTAATCCCGGCGCCACCAATGTCTTGCGTTTTGGGGGTAAAAAACTAGCAGCGACAGTCTTAGTGATTGATGTCGTCAAAGGGGTGATACCGGTTGTGATAGCCATGAGTTTGGGTTTAGATCAGGCTTGGTTAGCCGCGACAGCACTAGCAGCCTTTTTAGGGCATCTTTACCCGCTGTTTTTTCAATTTAAAGGCGGAAAAGGTGTCGCAACGGCGTTGGGCGGCTTTTTGGCTTTATCGTTGCCCTTAGCCGGCATGATATTAGTCACATGGATAGCGGTTTTTAAAATCAGCAGAATTTCATCGCTATCAGCAATTTTAGCGGCTTCAATGGCGCCTATTTATAGTTTATGGATGATCGACTCTATTGCCGCGAGATGGATGGTATTAATTATGGCGATATTATTAGTTTACCGCCATCGCGGAAATATTGAACGCCTTATTGCAGGGGAAGAGGCGAAGTCTTAGGGCGGCGAGAGGGTATCGATAGGCCAGCGTGCCTTGACTGAAAAAGTGGCCGGCCCTGATTGAGCTTGAAAACTGTCGTGCCGCATTGCGGCGGCAAACGCTATCATTGCGCCATTATCACTACAAAAACTCGGCCTTGGGTAATATACATTGAGATGTGTCATGGCATCAAGGCGTGAGCGTAGCGCCGTATTGGCACTGACACCACCTGCGACAACTAAGGTGGAATGCCCTGTTTCAGCCATGGCGCGTTTACATTTTAGTGCTAAGGTTTCTACAGCGGCCGTTTGAAACGCCAAGGCAATATCTGCTTTATCATGCTCGGTTTGTTCACTATCCAGCCAAGTATTTAAGGCAAAGGTTTTTAAGCCACTAAAGCTAAAGTCTAAACCGGGACGATTGGTCATGGGTCTTGGAAAGATAAACCTATCTTTAGTGCCTTTTTCGGCTAGGGCTGCTAATACGGGCCCGCCTGGATAAGCTAATCCCAACATTTTTGCGGTTTTATCGAAGGCCTCCCCAACAGCATCATCGATGGACTCACCTAATATTTGGTATTGTCCAACCCCTTGCACATCGACCAACATGGTATGGCCGCCAGACACCAATAATGAAACAAAAGGAAAAGCCGGTGGGTTAGCTTCTAATAAAGGGGATAATAAATGGCCTTCCATATGATTGATGGCTAAAGCGGGAATTGATAAAGCCCAAGCAAAACTTCGGGCAATGGCCGCGCCGACTAAAAGTGCACCAGCAAGCCCTGGCCCTGCGGTATAGGCGACAGCATCAATATCAGTACGGTCGAGTTTGGCTTGTTTTAATGCCTCTTCAATTAAAGGTAAGGCTTTACGAATATGATCGCGTGAGGCGAGTTCAGGTACAACACCGCCGTATTCAGCATGTAAAGCAACCTGACTGTATAAAGCATGCGATAATAAACCTTGGTCAGTATCGTATATAGCCACGCCAGTTTCATCGCAAGAAGATTCAATGCCTAATATTCGCATAAAGAGAAAAAACTCATCTAATTTATTAACAACAACAGCTTAATAGTATGCCTGACTTGAAAATAAAAAGAAGAAAGCACTTTTCTTTCTATGAAATTTTTCATACAATGAAGGGCTTTTCCACAAAATTTTAGTTAGGAAACAAGATATGCCATCAGTTCGCGTTAAAGAGAACGAACCATTTGATATTGCGTTACGCCGCTTTAAAAGAGCATGCGAGAAAGCAGGTACAGTCGCAGAAGCAAGAGCTCGTGAAGCTTATGAAAAACCAACAACTGTGCGCAAACGTGCCGCTGCAGCTGCTGTAAAACGTCATCAAAAGAAAACATCGCGTGAAACTTCACGTCGTATTCGTATGTACTAATCGGGTAGATTTTATTTATGCCTGCACAAGCGAGTCCATTAAAAGTTACGATTCAAAGTAACGTCAAAGATGCCATGAAAGCGAAAGATAAAGTTCGCTTAGCAACATTGCGTCAAATCACAGCTGCCATTAAACAAGTCGAAGTCGATCAACGTGCAGACTTGGCTGATGAAGACGTGATTACTATTTTGACGAAAATGTGTAAACAACGTCGTGACTCTATTAGCCAGTTTGAGCAAGCAGGCAGAAATGATTTAGCTGAAATCGAGATTGCAGAATTAGCAATCATCGAAGAGTTCATGCCGCAACAGATGACAGAAGGTGAAGTGGCTGAGGCCATTGCACAAACTATCGCTGAAGCTGGCGCAACCAGCCCAAAAGAAATGGGTGCGGTGATGAACTTATTACGACCTAAATTACAAGGCCGTGCCGACATGGGTGCCGTCAGTGGTTTAGTGAAGGCTGCGCTTAATTCCTAAGCGCAAACGGGCTTCAGCATATAGCGCTGGACTTCGTTACTATAGCCAGCTATAACATCACCATGGCTGGCAAAATCCCCCCGCAATTTATTGATGATTTATTAACTCGTGTTGATATCGTAGATATCATCGATAGTCGGGTTCCATTGAAAAAAGCCGGTAAAAACTTACAAGCTTGTTGCCCTTTCCACAACGAAAAATCTCCCTCATTCACAGTTAGCCCTGACAAGCAGTTTTATCATTGCTTTGGTTGTGGTGCGCATGGCACCGCCATCGGCTTTTTGATGGAATATGATCAGATGAGTTTTCCTGAAGCGATTCAGGATCTCGCAGACAGCGTAGGCATGACAGTGCCAACGACGCATTCCGTATCAGCAAGCCCAGCCAAACAAAATTTATATGAGTTAATGGATAAAGTCTCTCAATACTATGTCCATCAATTACAAACCCATCCCCAACGCCAAATTTTTAACGATTATTTAAGAGGGCGCGGCCTATCTGAGCAGACGATTGCTCATTTCCAAATCGGTATGGCGCCAGATGGTTGGGACAATGTATTAAAAACATTTGGTGGCAATCCACACGCTATCCAGCAATTAAATGAAGCGGGCCTATTAAGCTCAAACGATAAAGGGCGTCATTATGATCGTTTCCGTAATCGGGTGATGTTTCCCATTCGTGATCGGCGAGGGCGTGTTGTGGGCTTTGGTGGACGAGTATTGGATGACAGTACGCCAAAATATTTAAATTCGCCTGAAACCGCCATTTTTCATAAAAGTAATGAACTGTATGGCTTATTTCAAGCAAGAAAGACAAACCGAAAGCTAGAACGCGTTGTGATTGTAGAAGGCTATATGGATGTAATCGCTTTAGCAGAAAAAGGGATTACGAATGCGGTTGCAACGCTTGGAACAGCCACAACTATCGAGCATTTAAGGCAGTTACAACGCGCTGCGCCTGAAATTGTTTTTTGTTTTGATGGTGATAGAGCTGGGAAAGAAGCCGCTTGGCGCGCCGCTGAAAATGCATTGCCATTGTTGGGAGGCAATCATCAACTTAAATTTATGTTTTTAGCTGATGGTGAAGACCCAGATAGTATGGTGCGTAAGCAAGGATCAGAGGCTTTTACAGCGGCTGTTAAACAAGCTAAAAATTATTCGGATTTTTTCTTTGAAAGCATTGAGAGCCGTGTCGATATGTCTTCGATGGATGGTAGAGCAAGATTAGTCGAAGTCGCCAAACCTTACCTCAAACATATTCCAGCGGGTGTCTATCGAGACATGATGGAGCAACGGTTAGCAGATAGTGCTAAGACGAGCACTATGATATTGCACAAACATCTAGATAAACCGCAACAACCAGCAATGGTAAAGAAACCGATGCCGGTCTCGACCAACCTGTCACCTGTTAGGTTGGCGGTCACTATTTTGATTCAATACCCATCGTTATATTCTGAGGTGGGCGATTACGATAAAATCGAGACATTATCTCAACCTGGCATTAATGTCTTGCTTGCATTATTAAATATATTGGCTGAAAATCCGCAACTGAATACGGCGGCGCTATTAGAGCGCACAAGAGACGCTGATTTTAATCCGCATTTGAGAAAGCTGGCGATGCAACCCTTAACGCTAAGTGACAGTGAATTAAAGCACGACTTGATCAAATATATCCAACAATTACAACAAGAAGCGATAGCACAGCGGCAAGCTTATCTAACAGGAAAGCCGTTTAGTGAGCTGACAGAAGCAGAAAAACAAGAGATAAAGCTGTTTAAGTAAAAGTTGCGCATCAAAAAATGTGCAAGATTAGTAGCTTATCGTTATAATGTGCTGTTCGCATTATCAGACATAATTGATGAAAGAGGCCAAATGAAAGATCAACAATCCCGTATCAAAGCGCTTATCACGCTAGGTAAAGAGCGTGGCTATCTCACGTATGGCGAGATCAATGACCATTTACCCGAAGACTTGGTGGACGCAGATCAGATTGAAGATATCATTGGTATGTTCAGTGACCTTGGCATCATGGTACATGAAGATGGCATGGACACGGATGAAATGGAACGTCTTGCCGAGGCAGCGTCTGCCGGTGATGATGTCTCCGCTGAAGAAGCCGCGGCCGTTTTAGCTAGCTCTGATGGTGAGTTTGGACGTACAACCGATCCTGTTCGAATGTATATGCGTGAAATGGGTTCAGTTGAATTATTGACCCGTAAAGGCGAAATCGTTATTGCTAAACGTATCGAAGCCGGCTTGCGTGAAAGTCTCTATATGTTATCGACTTATCCGCCATGCATCGAAAGCTTTTTAGAGTTTTATGATGCTGTTGAAGCAGGTGAAATGCGCTTAAATGAGCTGATTAAAGGTTTTGCTGATCCTGTTGTCGAAGAAGAAGAGAGCTCTGACGATGACGACGATAATGGCTCAGAAGAAACGCCAGTAGCGGCATCAGAAAATGACGACGATGACGATGAAGAAGCGAATGCCGGTGTTGATCCTGAAGAGGCACGAGAACGTTTTACCGCATTAAAAGAAGCCTACCAAAAAGCGAAACAAGCGAAAGCAAGTGGCGACGCTAGCTTGTCTGAGTTAAGTGAAACCGTCAGCGATATGTTTATGGAGTTCAAATTAACACCTAAAACATTGATCTTCCTAAATAACTTAATGAATGAAACGGTTGAGGTCATTCGTTCACAAGAACGAACTATTGCTAAAATTGTTGTTGACCAAGCACGCATGAATCGCCGTGATTTTATTGATTCATTCACTGGAAATGAAGTCAATTTAGAATGGACGGATAAACATATTCGCGCCAAAAAACATTATTCTTCGACCATTAAAAAGAATTTAGACAAAATTCTTGAAGCCCAGCAAATTATGGCTGTGATCGCTGAAGAACGAGATATGGAAATTGCTGAAATCAAAGAAATCAGCCGTCAAATGTCGATTGCAGAAGCAAAAGCACGTCGTGCTAAAAAAGAAATGGTCGAAGCCAACTTACGTTTGGTTATTTCTATCGCGAAAAAATACACTAACCGTGGTCTGCAATTCCTCGATTTGATTCAAGAAGGGAATATTGGTTTGATGAAGGCTGTTGATAAGTTTGAATATCAACGTGGTTATAAATTCTCAACCTATGCTACGTGGTGGATCCGCCAAGCAATCACACGATCAATTGCGGATCAGGCACGGACTATTCGTATCCCTGTTCATATGATCGAAACCATCAACAAGCTAAATCGTATTGCGCGACAAATGCTGCAAGAAATGGGACGTGAACCAACACCGGAAGAATTAGCTGAACGTGTTGATATGCCAGAAGATAAGGTCCGTAAAGTCCTTAAAATTTCTAAAGAACCTATTTCGATGGAAACCCCGATTGGTGATGATGAAGATTCACATTTGGGTGATTTTGTTGAAGATGTCAATGTGATGTCTCCACAAGACTCTGCCATGATCGAAGGGTTGAGAGAAGCCACGCAAAGCATGTTAGGTGGATTAACAGAACGTGAAGCAAAAGTTTTACGCATGCGTTTTGGTATTGATATGAATACGGATCACACCTTAGAAGAAGTGGGTAAACAGTTTGATGTAACCCGTGAACGTATACGTCAAATTGAAGCGAAAGCATTACGTAAGTTGCGTCACCCAACACGTTCTGACCAATTACGCAGTTTCCTCGATAGCGATAATTAAGATTTATCGGGCCTATAGCTCAGTTGGTTAGAGCAGTCGACTCATAATCGATTGGTCCCAGGTTCAAGTCCTGGTGGGCCCACCAACTTATTCATAGCATGCTTATGGGATTAACCCTTTGCTAGCTAGCTTGTTTAATACATCCGCAGATTGTTCTTTTAAGAAATCTCGTAACAATCGAACGGCTGGTGTGATGGACTGCCGACTCGGGCAAATTAACCATAGATCTGTTGGTTTAGGTTGAAACTCAGGCATGACATTGACCACATTCCCTGAAAGCAAATCACCACTCATATCAAGACAAGACTTTGTCGCGATACCTTTTCCTGACACACACCATCGCCGTACCAGATCGCCATCATTTGATGTTCGGTTACCATTCACTTTGATTTTGTATTGTTGTTTTCCATCGGTAAAAGTCCACACATCGTGCACAATATCGTGTAACTGATAAAACAAACCATTATGCGTCACTAAGTCTTGTGGGTGCTGTGGTGTTCCATATTTATCCAAATACGCTTGGCTGGCACAGAGGCAACGCGGCACAGGACAAATAATATAACCATATAGATTACTATCAGTCGGTGAGCCATAACGTAATGCGATATCAACCGGATCGCGATAAAAATCAATGGTGCTATCGCTTAGGTGTAATTTGAGGCTAATTTTAGGGTTAGCGTCCATAAACTCATCTAACCAAGGAAGAATGATATTACGGCCAAGATCAGATGAAATAGCGATGCGTAACTCACCTTCAATCAGGCCCGGCTGGTCTTTCATCTCTTGCCGTGCTTGATTTAATAACGCTAAAGCTTGTTCACATTGCGGGATATATTTCTCTCCGGCAGTCGATAACCGTAATTTGCGAGTAGACCGAATAAATAATTCTGCGCCTAATGCTTTTTCAACCCGTTTTAAGGCGGCACTTGCTGTAGCCGTATGCATATCTAAGCTTTCAGCGGCAGCGGTAATATTACGAAACTGGGCCACCTTCAATACGATGTTTAAATCTTCTAGCTGCATATTTTCAATATATTTTTGATAATAATTCAAATACTACCCTGTTTATCTATGCAGTATCAATCGCTATTCTATTGCTACTTGTTAACAATATGACGTGGAGATAAACATGAAAGCCGTTGGATACGAAAACGCATTACCAATTAGTGACGCAAATGCCTTATTAGATATTGAGTTGCCAAGACCTATCCCGACAGGTCGAGATTTATTAATAAAAATCCATGCGATTGCGGTGAATCCAGTCGATTACAAAATCCGCCAAAGTACATCGCCAGAAAAGGAACAATATAAAGTGATTGGCTGGGATGCCGTCGGTGAAGTTGTTGCCTGCGGAGAAAGTGTCGAGCACTTTAAACCGGGTGACACAGTGTATTACGCGGGTGATTTGACGCGTATGGGCAGTAATGCCGAATATCAACTTGTCGACGAACGCATTGTGGGTCATAAACCTAAAAGTCTGACCAACGCTGAAGCCGCTGCCTTACCTTTAACGTCGATTACAGCGTGGGAATTATTGTTTGAACACCTTGCCTTACCGCTGCAACCAGTGGCGTCAGTAGAAAAATCCGATGACGTGTTATTGGTTGTCGGCGCATCAGGTGGCGTGGGGTCGATTTTAGTGCAGTTAGCAAAAGCATTAACAGGCGCGACCGTGATTGGCACAGCATCACGACCTAGCTCTCAAGCTTGGGTGAAAGAGTTGGGAGCAGATTATGTCATTGATCATACGAAACCATTACAAGATGAGTTGGCTGCCTTAGGCATTACAGAAGTGACGCATATTGCCAGTTTAAATAGTACCGACACCTACTTTGATGCTTATATTGAGCTATTAACGCCTTTTGGCAAAATCGGCATGATAGATGACCCCGCTGCTTTAGATGTGATGAAAATAAAAGGTAAAAGTTTGTCGTTGCATATCGAATTTATGTTTGCCCGTTCTATGCATAATGCAAAAGACATGATTGAACAAAGCCGATTATTGAATCGTATTTCAGACTTAATTGATCAAGGCAAACTAACAACGACAATGGGCGAGAACCTCGGCACAATTAATGCCAAAAACTTGAAAGCAGCTCATGAGAAGCTAGAAAGCGGAAGAGCGATTGGCAAAATCGTTTTAGAAGGTTTTTAAATGACAAGTTATTACGGTTGGAATGGTTTTTTATGATGGCGTTCTTTAAAGGTCATACATGAAGTTATTCACAGTATGCAGGGGGTAGTTTTATATACAAATAAGTCGGTTGTTAGCCATCATCAAGAGACCTGTGTATGATACGGTAATTACAAATGAGGCAAGCTAGGTTTAAAGTGCTGATTATATTGGTTTTCTTAGGTGAGAAAAGGTGCTCTTTTCTTTCTATCACGAGATGAGCTGTAGCCTTGCTAAGTAAATAACAGAGAGATATTCTGGATTATGCACAGTAAAGAGGCCGCTTTCATTGAGTGTATTCGCTTAAAAGCTTTGGCATCCGATGCCGTTAATCACCCTTATTTAACGGCTTTTTGTCATGGCGAATTTCCAGACATGACTGCGGCGATCCAAGACTTTGCTTTTCAATATGGCCTTTATAGTCGTCAATTTGTGCGATATTTATCTGCCGTCATTAAGCAATTACAGCAACAAAAACATCGCGAAACCCTAATCGAAAATTTGACGGAAGAGCAAGGGGATACCCACGGTATTGAGTTGCCAGAAGCAGTGTTAATGACAGTCACAGGCGTGCCGCATACACAATTGTTTCAGCGCTTTCAAACCGCCGTTGGCATTGATAACCAATACCGTACAACCATGCCTCAAAGTCCAACAGCACAATTGTGGAGTGAGCAGTTTTTACAATTATGTGAGATGGATGAGTGCGTTGGTATCGGTGCGATAGGGATTGGTACCGAATTGATCGTATCGAGCATTTATCATCAGATCCTTGAAGGATTAAAAAATCATAGTGACTTAACGATGACAGAGCGGGTGTTTTTTGATTTGCATAGCCAATGTGATGATGAGCATGCGGTTGAGATGTTATTGATTGCACAAGATTTGGCCCAAGACGATATGGCGTGTGAAAAGATTGAATATGGCGTCAATATGGCCATAAAAATGCGAACGCTTTTTTGGGATAAAATGCTAGAACGTGCGTTGGGTTTTCCCGCGTCAGCTACGATAGAAACACAGAGGTTATCCATTGTTTGATACTGAAAAAGTCTATGATGACAATGCCAAAAAATGGCTCCGATTAGTACCTAGCTCATTATCTGATTTTACCGCTCGTCCTTTTGTTTTTGAGGCCTGTGGTGATGTGACGGGTAAAGCTGTTCTAGATATCGGGTGCGGAGAAGGATATTGTGCGCGCGAGTTAAAACGTCGAGGCGCCGGTGACTATCTTGGCATTGATTTATCATCACAGATGATTGATGCCGCCAAAATACAAGAGCAACAAGACCAGTACGGTATTGACTATCAAGCGGGTCATGTCACGGAGTTTGTGCCGACACGCCACTATGACCTGTGCATTGCGGTATTCCTGTTTAATTACTTACGTGTAGAAGAAATGCAGCAAGTTTTTGCCATGGTTTATGATGCTTTGGCGCCGGGAGGCGAGTTCATTTTTAGCGTGCCGCACCCACTCTTTCCTTTCATGCAAAAACAAAAAGCCGCGCCTTTTTATTTTGATGCCATCGATAAAAACTATTTCACTTCGGTGAATGAGCAATTAGAAGGCGAAATATGGAAGCAAAATGGCGAGCCATTACATGTGCAATGTGTACACAAAACCTTCACCGATTATTTTGACAGCCTTTCTTCGGCTGGGTTTAACACCATGCCAGTAGTGAAAGAGCTGACGGTCACGCCAGCATTAGTCGAACAAGATGAGCCATTTTTCGGGCCGTTACTTCATCAGCCACTTCATGTTTTATTCAAACTATCTAAGTGAGTATGATTCTCACTGATGGACAATCAACAAAATCGTGACAGCACGACAGGGCTTCCGAAGACATTAATCGAACGCCTGTTTTATTTTGCCCAAACGACACCATCACAGGGTGCGGTTGTCACACATGACATGACCCTCTCCTATGCCCAACTCGCATTGGTGGTGCAAAAGCAGGCATATCAGCTGAGATTACAAGGCATTGAAGCGAATACCGTCGTGGGTATTCAATGCGCGGATGATGTTGGACATTTAATACTGACATTAGCAGCATGTTATCTAGGGGCGAGATCTTGTACGGTACCGACCTATGATGAGTTACAGGTTCAAGAAGGCATCATTTCACGTTGCGGCGTGACAATCGTATTAGATGCCAGCGCCGTTATTGATTTACACCAAAGACAAAATTTACCCACAATAGAGATTGAGAGGGCTTTGCAATCTAGTATTGTTTTTGCCACATCAGGCTCAACGGGACAACCTAAATTAGTGTTGTACTATGACGCTGATTTGGTTGCACAAGCCCATCGGCATATTAGCGGTTCACATGAGCGTTTTACTTGCCGGGCAGCGATGGAACATAATTTTGCTAAACGACACCGGCTTTTTTGTTTAGCGATGGGGGCTAGCAACCTATTTTTGCGTACCCAACAAGAGTCATTAATAGAGGATTGCCTCAAGCTCAACGTGAACGTCATGCATGTGTCTTCATTTCAAGCCCAAGAGTTATTACATCATCCTGAACGCGGCCAATTGGCTTCTATTCGCTTGAAGTTAGGAGGCTCTCATATTCCCTTGGCACTGCGTGAGCAATTGCGAACAAACATCACGTCACAGTTGCAAGCAGGATATGGCACAACGGAAACGGGTGCGATCGCTTTTACTGATCCAGAGGATCTGGAGGCGGGAGAAAGTGTCGGTAAAGCTTTGCCAGGAGTGACGGTACGGGTAGTTGATGCGGATAGAAATCCACTCCCTTTAGGCCAAAAAGGCGAGCTCGCTATTCATGGGGAAGGCTTATTCCGTGGTTATTTAGGCCAAGCAGAATTAACTGACAAACGCCTAGATAAAGGCTGGTTCTATACGGGTGATATAGGGTATCTCGATGCACAGCATCGTATTCATCTCAGTGGCAGAATCGATGATATGTTTACGTTTAATAGCATCAATATTTACCCGCAAGAAATAGAAGCAGAAATACGCCAGTACCCTGATGTTGTTGATACGGTTGTATTACCGAAAGATTCCTCAGTACATGGGCAAATCCCCGTCGCTTTGGTCGTTTTTAATAAAGATGCTAAACCTAAAGTGACGGCGCTTGAGGCTTTTATGCAAAAGCGAGTGGGACTGAGAAGTCCAAAACATTACACTATTGTTGATGCTATTCCGACTAATACAGCGGGCAAAGTATCCAGAGTCGCTGCGGCTAAATTAACAGAGCAAAGTGATGTGCTAAGGCGACAAATTGTCGATCTGATCGAGGATAAGTATAAGGCACAGATAAAAGCGGCTCACATCACCGAATTTATTGCCGGTAAGCGCGACATATCGTTGAATAAATTCAATATGGACTCTTTGGCGAGAATGAGTTTATTAGTGTCATTAGAGATCCATTACGACATCATCATTTCCCCTCAAGAACTGGCTCGCTTACGGACATTAGGCAAATTAGCCGCCAGAGCGTTAATGCTGTCTAAAAGCAAAGCTGAGACGAATGTAAGCCTTAAGCATTACTTTGATGTGTCAATGAACGATATGGACGATAAACCCTATATCGTGCGTTTTTTCCAACGTTTGTATCGTTACTGTCCGACGGTGACATTATTAAACCAAACTTTTGCCAAGTTAGAACACCGATTATGTCCACAAGATATCTCTTGTTTGGCGCAATACCATGAGAAAAAAGCATTACTTCCTGCTGATGCGGAAAGTAAATTTTATCAGGCGGTGACTGTTTGGTTAAATGAAACTCAAACACTGATGTTAAATAGCGGCCGTCGTCATTTAAACTCATTTTCTGCTCAGAAAGTGGGAGTCGGAATGATCTTGTTTTCTTCGTCAGATAAGACAGCGGAGAAAACATTATTGATTGTTTTTCCGCCGAGAGGCATTCGGCACTTAATGATGCCGAATGCGGTGTTATTGCAGCATATCGATGAGCAACAATATGATCTATTGATGATGCCTGATAGAGAGTATCGTTTCGGAGCAGGGGCGCTGATACGAACAACACAATGGTTACAGCAGCAAACATGGTACCAATCTTATGCTAACGTTCGGACACTAGGCTTGAGTGCCGGTAGCTTCCCCGCGATGATGATGGGATCTTTATTACAAGCTGAAATGATGTTGAGCATTGCTGGCCGTTTCCATAAAAAAAAGCATTTTATCGTTAATGCGGACAAAGTCATCACAAGCTGGCGGCTTAGAAAGCAAGCTTATCGTCATAAATTGATATTAAGTTATTCGATCAATAACAAGAGAGATAGCCGCTTCGCACGGTTTTTTAATAAAATGTACCACGGTAAAGAAGTCGCTATTTCGGTACAAGATGAAACCTTGCCCCATTTAATGCTGAGAAGGTTAGCTGAACGAAGTGAGTTAACGCCATATTTGGACAATACACTTTTTGCTCAACCAGATGAGGTGAGTTTGGCCAATTATCAACAACGTCGCATCATGCATTTTCCATTGACTTAAAGTTAAGCCGTGTTCGAGGGGCGCGAGTCGTCAAAGTCTTGGTTATAAAATCAATGCATAAAGCCGCAGGTTTTCCTTTGTTAATGTCATTTAGACGAAGCGTAAAGAAAGAAAAATTGACCTAGAGCTAATTCAGCGCCCATCGCCTAGTGTTTTTTGGCAACAAATGTGATAAAACTGAGTCAAAAGAAGTGTCTGCCTATGACTTGATACCGATAAGGAACTGCGAATGAAAACGTCAGATTTATTTGTTAAGGCGCTGGAAAATGAAGGAGTCGAATATATTTTTGGCATTCCCGGCGAAGAGAATCTGGATTTTCTTAACTCGATCAAGTTATCGTCTATCCGATTAATAGTCACGCGCCATGAGCAAGCAGCTGGATTTATGGCGGCAACGTATGGCCGACTGACCGGTAAACCAGGCGTTTGTTTGTCGACACTTGGCCCTGGGGCGACCAACTTTGTGACCCCCGCAGCATATGCACAATTAGGCGGAATGCCGATGCTGATGATTACAGGCCAAAAACCGATTAAATCAAGCAAACAAGGCCAGTTCCAAATCGTCGACGTCGTTAATATGATGAGGCCGATTACTAAATACACCAAGCAAGTCGTCCATGGAAATAATATTGCTGCGATCGTAAGAGAAGCGTTTCGCTTGGCGACAGATGAACGCCCGGGTGCTGTTCATATTGAGTTGCCAGAAGATATTGCAACAGAAGAAGCCGAAGATTTTGTTTACCCCGTTGCGACAACAAGGCGACCCGATGCCGATGCCTTAGCAATCAGTATGGCTTTAGATATGTTAAAAGAAGCCAAAATGCCGTTATTGTTGATTGGTGCAGGGGCGAATAGAAAGCGAGCCAGCAATGCGTTGACCATGTTCATTGAAAAAACGGGCATTCCGTTTTTTAATACGCAAATGGGAAAAGGGGTGGTCGATGAGCGGAATGAAGCTTATTTAGGTACAGCGGCATTATCTGAACATGACTTTTTGCATTGTGCGATAGATCGGGCCGATGTGATTATCAATATTGGTCATGATGTCATTGAAAAACCGCCATTCTTTATGAAGAAAGGCGGATCGAAAGTGATTCATATTAACTTCCAACCAGCGCAAATTGATCCCGTGTATTTCCCCCAATTAGACGTAGTGGGGGACATTGCGACATCGATTCATCGTTTAACACAAGGGTTAGCCAAACAAGACCATTGGGACTTTTCTTATTTTTATCGTGTAAAAGAAGAAGTGCAGATACGGTTATCGCGTTATAGCGAAGACACACGTTTCCCCATGTTACCGCAGAGCATCGTTAATAAAATCCGACTTGTGTTGGATGATGATGGCATTGTGACATTGGATAATGGGATTTATAAAGTCTGGTTCGCACGGAATTATCTATGTTATGAAAATAACACGCTATTACTCGACAACGCGTTAGCAACGATGGGTGCTGGCTTGCCATCAGCGATGTTGGCCAAATTGATTAACCCAGATAGAAAAGTCATCAGCGTCTGTGGCGATGGTGGTTTTATGATGAATTCGCAAGAGTTAGAAACAGCGGTCAGGTTGAAACTTGATCTGGTTATCATCATTATTAATGATAATGCCTACGGTATGATCAAATGGAAACAACAAGGCATGGGGTTTGATAATTTTGGTTTAGATTACAACAACCCAGATTTTGTTAAATATGCAGAAAGTTATGGAGCGAAAGGGTATCGGCCGACGAGCCATGCTGATTTTGCAGATATTTTGCGTACAACGATTAATGAAAAAGGCGTTCATCTAATTGATTTAGCGGTAGATTATTCATTAAATCATTCGATTCTCAATGAAGGTCTTAAAGAAAAAATTTGTATTTTATAGGGAGGCAATAGAGCCACGATGACTGAAACAGCCCATTTTCCACTGATGTTGGCGGGGAGTGACAAACGCAGTGCGACCTATACTAAAGTCACCTCCCCTTTTGATGACCATGTGATTGCCACCGTTGAAACGGCATCAGAAGAAGATATCGAGCAAGCCTTAACCACGGCGCATGCACTCTTTACGGATAGGGATGCTTGGCTATCTGTGCCGGAACGAATTGCGATTCTTGAAAAATCGGTGACCTTAATTCAAGAGCAGGCTGATGCCTTAGCTCGCGGTGCAGCAGAAGAAGGTGGTAAACCTTTAGTCGACTCACAAGTTGAAATGACGAGATGCATCGAGAGTATTCGATTATGTGCTGATGCATTACGTCACGAGGTGGCCAAACCTGTTCCGATGTCAGTCAATGCGGCTTCACAACATCGGGCTACGATGATAAGTAAAGAGCCCATTGGGGTTGTGGTTGCGGTGAGTGCATTTAATCATCCGCTGAATCTGAT
Organism: Piscirickettsiaceae bacterium; assembly: GCA_024685975.1. Lineage (GTDB taxonomy): Bacteria > Pseudomonadota > Gammaproteobacteria > Nitrosococcales > Methylophagaceae. Next base: position 52,300 of record JAIBDZ010000009.1, read on the forward strand.
TGCACACCAAGTTGGGCCTGCGATTGCGGCGGGTTGCCCTGTGATTGTAAAACCAGCCGAAAATACACCACTGTCTTGTTTGCGGTTAGTTGAAATTTTTCATCAAGCGGGATTGCCAGAAGCTTGGTGCCAAGTGATGTTACCTCAAAATCATGATATTGCTGAAGCTTTAGTGACGGATCCAAGAGTTGCCTTTTTTAGCTTTATTGGCAGTGCTAAAGTTGGATGGTATTTACGTTCTAAACTGGCTCCTGGAACACGTTGTGCTTTAGAGCATGGTGGTGTGGCTCCTGTCATTGTGAGCGAAAAAGCCGATATTCCACGAGCAATACCAGCATTAGCAAAAGGTGGTTTTTATCATGCAGGGCAAGTCTGCGTGTCAGTACAACGCATTTATGTCCATCAAAGTATTGCAAAAGCTGTTGCAGAGCAATTATCTATTGCAGCAAAAGAGATGGTCGTCGGCGATCCATTATCAGGCAAAACAGAAGTCGGTCCGCTTATCAGAGCAGGAGAAGTCAAACGTGTCGCAACATGGGTGCAAGAAGCGATTGATGAAGGCGCTGAGTTGCTGTGTGGCGGGACGACATTAGAGAACCATTGCTATGCGCCAACGGTGTTATTCAACCCTTCGCCGGACAGTAAAGTGTCACAAGCTGAGGTGTTTGGCCCCGTTGTCTGTATCTATCCTTATGATGACGTAGAGCAAGCTATTCAATCTGCTAATAGTTTAGATGTGGCATTCCAAGCTTCGGTCTATAGCCAAGATATTGATGAGGCGATGATGATGTCTCACCGTTTAGCCGCTTCTGCCGTGATGATTAACGAACATACAGCCTTTAGAGTGGATTGGATGCCTTTTGCAGGTTTACGTCATTCTGGACTAGGCACAGGCGGGATCCCTTATACCTTGGAAGATATGCAAGTTGAAAAAATGATCGTGATCACGTCGAAAGGTATTCAATAACGAAAAAGGATCAAATAAAGCTTGCTTACGTATAGTATTTTCTCTATATTTTCTTCTTATGATTTTCTCAATCATAAGAAGGGTTAAAAATGCTAACTGAACGTCAACAAGATACCTATCAATTTATCGTTCAATACATCGAACAATATGGCCGCTCGCCATTATTATCAGAAGTGGCAAAAGGAATTGGTTTATCGTCACAAGGTTCAGTGCATAATTATATTCAAGCCTTGGTGAATGAAGGGTTGATAACCCGTGAAGTAGGGCGTTCACGTGGCCTGCAATTAACTGAGCAGGACAATAAAACGACGCCTCTATCAGTGACATTGCCCGTAATGGGTAAAATTGCTGCGGGCCGCCTAGTGGAAGCCATACCCGATGAAGATGAAATTGATCTAGGCGGCATGTTTGCTGGCAAAGGTCGTTTTGTTCTGAAAGTGAATGGCGATTCGATGATCGATAAGGCCATTATGTCGGGGGATTGGGTTGTGATCCAGTCACAACAAACGGCGCGTCATGGCGATATTATTGTGGCTTTAGTTGATGGGTTTGATGCCACGTTAAAAACCTTACTGATTAATGATGATGGCACTGTGACGTTGATGCCAGCTAATGTGAATTACGAGCCAGTGACTCTGCCATCTGAGCGGGTGAGTATACAAGGCGTTGTAGTCGGGCAGCTTCGTACCTATCCATAATGTCATGACGACACCACAAAAATTGTGGCGGCGGATGATTGCTTTAGTGGATATGAATTGCTTTTATGCTGCTGTTGAGCAACTTGACAACGCCACTTGGCGAGGCAAACCTGTTGCTGTCACTAATGGCGTCTTAGGGAGTACGATTATTACGTCTTCCTACCAAGCGCGAGAATATGGCGTCAAAACAGGCATGTCATTGCGAGAAGCGCGTTTGTTATGTCCAGCCTTGATTCAAGCACCATCAAGGCCTGATCGTTATGCTGAGCTATCCAGCAGAATCATGGCATCATTGCAAAATATTAGCCCAGAGGTGGAGATTTATTCTGTCGATGAGGCTTTTATTGAGTTGACGCGAAGCCAGCAAATATTAGGGACTCCTTGGCAAATAGCAAAACAAATCCAGCGGACGGTATATCAGGCTTCGGGTTTGCCTTGTTCGGTTGGGATCAGTGGTGATAAAACGACGGCGAAATTTGCAGCAAAACAGTATAAACCCAACGGTCTGACGGTGATTGAACCAGAACAAGCTGAAGCGAGGTTAGCGCCTTATTTAGTGACAGAGTTGAGTGGTATCAATAAAGGCGTGGCAGGTTTTTTACAGCGTTACGGCGTAGTGTATTGCCGAGATATGAAAACCCTACCGATAGGAGTGTTAGCACAGCGTTATGGTAACGTCGGCCGGCGTATTTGGTTGATGGCCCAAGGCAAAGATCCTGAAAAGGTCATCATGAACGTCAAGCCACCTAAAACGATGGGGCATGGTAAAAATATGCCACCCAATACTAAAAGCAAGCATACTATTTTGACCTATTTGCAACATATGTCCGAAAAGTTAGCAGCAAGGTTACGATTATATGGTTTCCAATCTGATGTGTTTTCTATTGCCTTAAAAGCCAAACCACAAGGCTGGATCATGCACAAAGTGGGGTTACCTTCTCCAACGAATGATGGGAAGGTCATTTTTGAGCTGTGCGAGCAGTTTTTAGTGCAGCATTGGCAAGGACAAGGTATTTGGCAGGTGAATGTCACCGCATTGACATTGCAATCAGCGCAACAATTAGATTTATTTCAACAACATAATGACAGCCCAAATAGAACAAAACTCAACCAAACTGTGGATGCCATTAATCAACGGTTTGGTGAGTTTGCTATTGCGCCATCGCGGTTAATCCATCGCTCAGAAATGCCTAATGTCATCACGCCAGCATGGCGACCAGAAGGACACCGGAATACGCTTTAAATAGGGAAACAAAGACAAGTCCTGCGAATTTACTTATAATCGGCCTATGAAAAAGGTTGATAGAATCAAAATAGGTTTGGCATTAAGTCTTTCACTCATCGTGTCAGCGTGTAGCCATAATCAGACGACACAGTCAGATGCGATGACTATCGATCCTGAGTTTGCTCAAGGCCAGCAAGCAATAGAACAAGAAAGCGACTGGCAACGGGACTATGGTGAACCGCAAGAGTCACATGAAAATACCTTAGCCGATGATCAGAGTTTGCCCCAACCTGATTTATGGCAACGCATACGAGCTGGTTTTGTATTAACGCCCGCGACGCCGTTGAATAAAGCCACTCAACGAGAACTCGACCGATTTCTTAAAAACCCTCAATATTTAAACCATTTAGCTGACCGAGCCAGACCCTATTTACACCATATTGTCACAGAGTTAGATAAACGCAATATGCCGATGGAATTGGCGTTATTACCAGCTGTAGAGAGTGGATTTAAACCACAAGTCTACTCAAGGAGTGGTGCTGCAGGCATTTGGCAATTTATGCCAACAACGGGCAAGGTCTTCGGTTTACAGCAAAATTGGTGGTATGACGGGCGTAGAGATATTGTTGCGTCAACAGATGCAGCATTAACTTATTTGCAAAAATTGCATGGTTATTTTGGTGATTGGCAGTTAGCCGTGGCGGCGTACAATGCTGGTGAAGGAACCGTTGGACGTGCCATTAAGAAAAATAAAGAGGCAGGAAAAGCAACTGACTTTTGGTCCTTATCTTTACCGAGAGAAACTGTTAAATACATTCCTAAATTGATGGCCTTGTCTCATTTGGTATTACAGCCCAGCCATTATGATCGAAGCTTACCCATGATTAAGAATCAACCGGTCTTTACTATGGTAAATATCGGATCACAGATGGATTTGACCATGGCGGCAGAAATGGCGCAAATCAGTCATGACGAGTTGCATCAATTCAATCCGGCCTTTAACCAATGGGCCACGGCACCTGATGGGCCGCATCATCTTGTTTTACCTCTGGAAAAAGCCGACATTTTTCGTCAAAGGTTAGCAGGCTTATCAGAGCAAGAACGGATGCGTTGGCAGCGGCATAAGATTGCACGAGGTGAATCATTAAGTGGTATTGCTAACCGGTATAACACGACCGTTGCTGTACTCAAAAAAGCCAATAAATTAAGCAGCTATCGAATTAGGGCTGGCAAATACCTGATTATCCCAAGCCCCGTTAACGCTCAGTTAGCACAAGGGACTGCACCAAAAGAAGCCATCACATTAAAAGATAACAAGCGGGTTCATACCGTTAAAAAGGGCGATACATGGTGGGATTTGGCCAAGATGTATAACGTTGGCGTGAAGCAATTAGCACAATGGAATGATCGTGATATTGACGATACTTTGAGCTTAGGACAAAAGCTGGTGGTATGGTCTGTTGAGACTCCCGTTGAAATAGCCGATAAAACCAAAGTCGATTATGAGATCCAACATGGTGATTCATTATGGAAGATTTCACGACAATTTAATGTCAGTGTCTCTGATGTAAAGGCATGGAATGGCCTAAGTTCTCGGGTACTATTGCAACCAGGACAAATGCTGAAGCTTTACCTTAAATAAAGGCTAGCTACCTCCCAGAAAATCTTGTTGGCGCCAAGCTTCGTAGCTAATAATGGCAACAGAGTTGGATAAATTTAAACTACGATTCCCTGCATGCATCGGGATACGAATGCGATGATTAGATTCGAACTGTGCGAGCACATCATCAGGTAACCCAGCAGTTTCAGAACCAAATAATAAGACGTCATCGGCTTGGTATGAGACCTGATGATAAGGTTGTGAGCCTTTTGTCGTGCAAGCAAATATTCGATGATGGCCCATTTCTTTTAAGAAGTGGTCGTAATTCACATACCGACTGACATGGGCTAAGTCATGATAATCTAAGCCTGCTCGTCGTAATTGTTTTTCTTCAAGACTAAACCCTAACGGTTCAATCAAATGTAAATGGCAACCATTATTGGCAGACAAGCGAATAATATTGCCAGTATTAGGGGCGATGCGAGGCTCATGTAGCGCGATATGAAACATAAAGAAAGACAACCATTAAAACAACTAGCAAGAGAGTAGAGCAACAGCGCGACTTTATCAACTAAGCAAACTGCCCTGAGCGATAGTCAGTAAATGCTTGTTCGATCTCTTCTCGTGTGGTCATTACAAAAGGACCGCCTTTGATAATAGGTTCATTAAGCGGCTGGGCTGATACTAATAAAAACTCACTATCACTATTAGCCTTGATGGTGACATTGTCTCCATAAGACAAAACACCAAGCTGTTTTGTCATTAAAGTATGGCGTGAATCACCGATAAGCATTTCGCCTTGGATTTGATAGATAAAGGCATGATGCTGCTCAGGAAGGTGTTGTTGGAAACTATGGCCTTTATCGAGATGAATATGAAGATAATAAGGTTGATGATAAGGCGTAGTGACGAGCCCCGTTGTACCAGTATCACTGATACCCGCAATGACTTTCATTGTGATGCCTGCTTGTTGCTCAGAAGGAATAAGCTTGCGGCTAAATTCTTGATATTGCGGAGGGATCATTTTGTCTTGTGCAGGTAAATTGATCCACAACTGGAAACCGGCTAATAACCCAGCTTCTTGTTCAGGCATCTCGGAGTGAATAATCCCTTTTCCGGCGGTCATCCATTGAAGATCGCCTTGCTGGATAATGCCGGCGTGACCTGTACTATCTTCATGGCGTAATTTTCCTGCATGCATATAGGTGACCGTCTCGAAACCGCGGTGTGGATGGGGCGGAAAGCCTGCGATGTAATCTTGGGGTTTATCTGAACCAAACACATCAAATAATAAAAAAGGGTCGAGCACATTCAAGTCGGCATTACCAATATAACGCGATAATTGAACGCCAGCGCCATCATAAACTTGCGTGCCAGTGACAACTTGCCGTAATTGTCGAGTATGAGATAAAGAAGACATGGTTAGCTCGTCGCAGCAATGCGTGATAAAGCCGCAGCTTCATCATTAGCATCAATTAAAGTAATGTCATCGATACCAATAAACTGTAACGCTTGCCTTAAATAAGGCGAAGCAAAATCAGACGGATCGCCTAAAGTCACGCCACCCGACGCCATCACAAGGTAAGCACGTTTATTTTCTAATAAACCAACGGGGCCTGAAGACGTATATCGAAATGTGATTTTGGCGCGAGCAATTTGATCAATCCAGGCTTTTAACGATGCTGGAATGCCAAAGTTATAAATCGGCGATGCAATCACAATATGATCGGCTTGTTTGAGTTCGCCAATTAAGTGATCCGATAAAGTGAGCACCTGTTGTTGTTCTGTCGTACGTTGATCGGCATCAGTAAAATTAGCGGTTACCCATTGTTCATTAATAAATGGCATGCCAGCAGCTAAGTCTCGTTCGATGACGGAGGCATTATTATCAGCCGATAATTGTTCTACTAAGCGGTTTGCCACAGCGCGCGTAACGGATTGTTCATAACGTGCGCTAGAGTTAACGGATAAGATTGATGAACTCATCATAGTCTCCTGATTATTTTTTATTGAATACAGTGTCGAGGGAATAAGTACTGGGGCCATTCGCTACCAGCAGTAAGAGACCGCCAGTAATGGCTATATTTTTCATAAATAAAATGGATTGCATTTGGTCTGCAAAATTGGCGTGAAAGCATAAAGCACTTAATACCGTAAACCCTGCTAATAGCACAGCAACAAGACGTGTTTTATAGCCAACGATAAGAGCTATGGCCCCAGCTATTTCGAGCAGAATAACCAAAGGTAAAAATAGACTGGTCACGCCCATGGCATCCATATACGCGGCGGTTGGGGCATAAGCAGAACCTAATTTACCTAAGCCTGCAAACAAAAAGAGCAGGCTTAATAAAATACGACCAGTTAATGATGAAAGCGCTTGGTTATTTTGCATCGTGAGAACCTGAATAAAAAAAGGATGGAGAAAGTTTACCGTTTCCATTTTTTTAAAAAACAGGGTATAAATAAAAACATTGTTTCCAAAATGAGAACATTAAATGGATCAGCTAGAGCAAATGGTGAATTTCGTTCGCATTGTTGAAGCCGGCAGCATTACTCGTGCAGCGGAGCAACTTGATACGGTGAAATCCGCAGTGAGTAAGAAACTGAGGGATTTGGAAAAACGGCTTGGCGTGACATTAATTATCCGAACAACAAGGGCACATACCTTAACGGAATCAGGGCAAAGTTTTTATCAACATTGTGTGCGAATATTAGATGACATTAATGAGGTTGAAACTCAAATAGGCCAACAACAAAATGCCTTGTCAGGCCGAATCAGAGTAACCTTACCGACGACATATGGTTTATTGAAGATCACGCCACTAATACAGCGCTTTCAACAGTTGCATCCTGAGATTATTTTCGACATAGATTTTAATGATAGCCAACAAGATCTTGTTGCGGAAGGCTTCGACTTAGCGATACGCATTTCAAACCTAAAAAGCTCAAGCCTTATTGCTAGAAAAATTGCTATGACACGACTATTAATTTGTGGCAGCGCAACCTATTTTTCACTTAATGGCTACCCTGATAAACCGGAAGATCTGCTAAATGGGCATAGTCGCCTAAGCTATAGTAATGCTAATCATACTTGGTCATTTTTAGACCAGCATGACAAACCTTTATCAATCAATTTACCCAGCGTGATGTCTGCGAATAATGGTCAGTTTTTATTGCATATGGCGATAGAAGGTAAAGGCTTAGTTTGTATGCCGGATTTTATTTGCGAACAAGCAGTTCAAGATGGCAAATTGATTAGAGTGCTAGATGAACAATTACAACAAAGTGAGCTAGGTGTTTACGCAGTCTACCCACCGACACGGCACTTATCGAGCAGAATCAGTGCATTCGTCGATTATTTAAAAGACCATTTATAATATAAATGGTCCGATTAGTACTCGTATTAAATCAGCTTATTATTCAGAGTAGAAATCATTGGTTCATCCTAAATATACCCATTACCTCTTTGCTTTTTTGATGGCATTATTTATGTCATGCATTATGTCATTGGTCATTAGCTTATTTAATGTTGGTTTTGTCGATGACATCATCACCATTTGGCTCAAAGCATGGGCTTTTGCCTTTGTTGTCGCTTTCCCCATCGTGCTAATAGTTTCTCCAGTTGTGAGAAAACTGGTCACTATTTTAGTGAGAGAAATGGAGTAGGAGGATTGGTGATTGAACGTCAAAAGTGTAAAAATAAAGCTGACCAACCCTCGTGAATGCCTTCAACAACTGAGTTGAGAGTTCAAGAGGGTTGGCAACAAGTAAATTTATTCTGGATCTGTTATTTTCGCTTCGTCGACAGTGATACATTCAAATGCCGTTTTATCATTATCAATATTATTGAGCTCGATAACGCCATGATCATAAATGCCATATTGTGCGGATTCGAAACTCCATCTTAATGGCGAAATGGTGTGCCACGTTAAATTATTTTTTAAACAAAAATTATCGATAAAAGCATTCGCGTGTTCTTCTAATGCTTGTTCTGATTGAGAATAAAACCCCGTATTTAATGCTTCGGCATGTAAGTTGATTTGAATTTTAGAAATACTATCTAACAACATAATTATGGCTCCTTAAATTCCGAATAAAAAGGACTGCAAAGACAGTGCTTATTAGCGAGTCGATGGTATTGTTGCAATCACGGGTTTAAGTATAGATAGCTCAATGGCGTTTAAATGTCAGCCAAATCATAATTTCTTGTAGTCCTTGTCTTGCAAGAGACGGTGACGGTTGTTTTGTAGTGTTACCACCAAAGTTACCATCACATGATTAGATGTATATCGATATATGAAGAGAAAGCAGATGGGATAGAAACAAGAAACCCCGCATGAAGCGGGGCTTGTGGTCTTTCTATAAAGCGTTGAATATTCGCATGGTGGCTATGGGTGGATTCGAACCACCGACCCCATCATTATGAGTGATGTGCTCTAACCAGCTGAGCTACATAGCCAATGCGAAGCAGGGCATTGTACGATGGTGCAGGGTAAATATCAAGCACTTTACCGATTATCGTCAATGCTTGGGTTAAACATTAAACCTGAAGTGCATGACATCACCATCTTTGATGATGTATTCTTTGCCTTCTAATCGCCATTTTCCGGCATCTTTTGCGCCAGATTCGCCATTATGTTCGATAAAATCGTTATAAGCGATAACTTCTGCGCGGATAAAGCCTTTTTCAAAATCGGTATGAATGACACCGGCACCTTGTGGTGCGGTCGCGCCAATAGCAACTGTCCAAGCGCGGACTTCTTTCACACCGGCAGTAAAATAAGTTTGTAGTCCTAATAAGGCATAACCATGACGAATCACTCTGTTTAGGCCCGGTTCTTCCAAACCTAAGTCTTCTAGAAAAGCGACTTTTTCGTCATCGTCTAATTCGGCAATTTCCGATTCAATCGCAGCGCAAATCACAACAACCATTGCATCTTCTTGTTCTGCATGACTTTGTAAGGCATCAAGGGCGGGGTTATTCTCAAAGCCATCTTCTGCGACATTGGCAATATACATCGTCGGTTTGATGGTTAAAAATTGATAGCTTTTGATCAAAGCTAATTGATCGTCATCTAAACCCATCGCGCGGATAGATAAGCCCTGATCGAGCTGGTCTCGCATTTGAGTTAATAGGTCGAGGCGGGCTTTGGCTGTTTTATCACCGCCTTTGGCATCACGGGTATTTTTAGTGATAGCCTTTTCTACGCCATCTAAGTCAGCTAGTGCTAACTCAGTATTAATGACTTCGATATCGTCCAAGGGAGAGACTTTGCCTGCCACATGGACAACGTTTTCATCTTCGAAACAACGCACGACGTGGGCAATGGCATCGGTTTCTCGGATATTGGCTAAAAATTGGTTACCTAAGCCTTCCCCTTTTGATGCGCCAGCGACTAAACCTGCAATATCAACAAATTCCATTGTTGTGGGCAGTACGCGTTCGGGTTGAACTATTTCTGCTAGAGCATCGATACGAGGATCGGGAACAGGTACGACTCCAACATTCGGTTCGATGGTACAAAAAGGATAATTTTGGGCTTCAATTCCCGCCTGTGTGAGCGCATTAAAGAGTGTCGATTTACCGACATTAGGTAATCCGACGATTCCACATTTAAATCCCATAATTTATCCTCAAACTTCGATAGAAGGTAATACTATTGTGAGTGCAGCCATTGCATCGCCTTGTCTAAATCACCCGCAATAATATCGGGCAAGACTCGCAGCGAATTATCAATCGCTAATTCAATATTCTTTTTGTCGGCGCCGGAGGGTTTGCTCAACACATAGTTGGACACCATGCTGCTATGACCTGGGTGGTCAATTCCTAAACGACAACGTAAAAATGATTTATCACCACCGCCACAAGCAATGATGTCTCTTAAACCATTATGTCCGCCATGGCCGCCACCGCGTTTTAATTTTGCTGTGCCAACAGGTAAATCCAGCTCGTCGTGAATGACAAGAATGCGTTCGCTTGGGATTTTATAAAAGTTGGCAAGAGCAGAGACAGATTGGCCGCTGCGGTTCATAAACGTTAAGGGTTTTAACAAATGTAAGGTCTCTTGACCTAAAGTGCACTGGGCCAATTGGCCATGATATTTTTTGTCGACTCGAAACGACGTCGACATATCACGGGCCAATTGATCCAGCCACCAAAACCCGACATTGTGTCGGGTTTGTTCATACTGAGGACCTGGGTTGCCCAAGCCGGCGATTAACCAGTTAGCCATATTTAATGGTCCTCAAAAACGACTTATTCTTCAGTCGCTTCTTCGCCTTCTGCAGGAGCTGCTTCTTCTTCGTCATCATCAGCAACAACGGCACGAGGCGCGTGAATGTTGACAATAGCTTGGTCATAAGCAGAATGCTCACCTTCTTCTAACTGCTCATCAGGAGCGTGAGAAAGTGCTGTTAAAGTGACGCCTTCAGGCAAAGTGATTTCAGATAAATGAAGACTTGCGTCCATTTCTAAAGCTGAAATGTTCACTTCGATGTATTCAGGTAAATCTTGAGGTAAACAAGAAACTTCAACATCCGTCATCAAGTGAGATACGACACCACCAGCTTTGACACCAGGAGCTTCTTCTTCACCTAAGAAGTGTAACTGAACAGACATGGTAACGGCATGTTTTGCGTCAACACGTAGGAAATCAGCATGCATAATTTTATTTGAATTAGCAGGGTGACGTTGTAAATCTTTTAAAACGACTTGTTGTTTTTTGCCGTCAATATCTAATGTCAGAATATGCGCATAAAAGGCTTCTTCTTCTAGGTGGCGTAAAAAACGGTTATGGTCAATAGCGACAGATACAGGCGCATCTTCACCACCATAAATAATAGCTGGTACATTACCGGCATGACGTAGGCGGCGGCTCGCACCTTTCCCCTCGTCAGTCCGTAGTTCAGCTTGAACTTCGAATAGGTTTTCCATGGTTTTCTCCAAGTAGAGGTATGATTATTTTTGTCATACCCATTAAAAATGCCGCCTTACGGCGGCGTGCTGTTTTCTCCGCGACCAGAGAAAACAAGTAAACAATGCAAGGTTAACGCATTGCTAATCCATATACAGAGAGCTAACAGATTCCTCAGTATTGATCCGGTACATGGCTTCACCAAGCATTTCAACAATGCTAAGCGGCCGAATTTTATCACATTTTTCTGCATCTGGGCGCAATGGGATCGTATTTGTGACAACTAATTCATCTAAAACTGAATTGTCGATGTTTGATACAGCAGGGCCAGAGAGGACTGCATGGGTACAATAAGCAACAACACGTGTAGCGCCATGTTCTTTCAGCGCAGCTGCAGCTGCGCATAATGTGCCGGCAGTATCCACCATGTCATCAATTAAGACGCAGACGCGGCCTTCGATATCACCGATGATATTCATGACCTTAGCCACATTGGCTTGAGGGCGACGTTTATCGATAATAGCAAGCTCAACGCCTAATAATTTAGCCAGAGCGCGTGCACGAACGACACCACCCACATCAGGTGAGACAACAACCAGATCGGGGTATTTATGTTTCCAGATATCACCTAATAATACGGGTGAAGCATAGATATTATCGACAGGGCAATCGAAGAACCCTTGAATTTGATCGGCATGCAAATCGACCGTTAGAATTCGATCCGCACCAACGCCGGTTAACATGTTGGCGACCACTTTTGCGCTTATGGCAACACGAGCTGAACGTGGGCGACGGTCTTGTCTTGAATAACCAAGATAAGGGATAACCAATGTGATCCGCTTGGCTGAGGCGCGACGAATGGCATCCGTCATGACCATCAATTCCATCAAATTATCATTGGCAGGCATGCAAGTAGGTTGGACAATGAAGACGTCTTTACCGCGGACATTGTCTAGAATTTCCACCATGATTTCGCCATCACTAAATGACTCTACGGTGGCTTTGCCTAGGGGAATATTTAAGAAGCGCGCAACATCAAGTGAGAGTTGGCGATTGGCATTACCGGTGAACACCATCATGTTGGTGTCAGCAGCAAGTTGTTCTCTGTGGAAAAGGCTATTTCTCGTCACGGTAAGCTGATGAATCTCTGTCAAGAAAAAATGGCTGGGGTACCAGGATTCGAACCTGGGAATGCAGGGATCAAAACCCTGTGCCTTACCGCTTGGCGATACCCCAACTGATGAAACGCTATTTTAACATCTTGCCATCATATCTGTGGACCTAATTTTGCAAAGTCATCGATGTGATTAGCGGTGATTGATTACACCCCTTTGCGATAAAACCCGTCCAATGCGATGGCATTGAATCAAGAACCTGCTGCGCACTTGTCTTGTTATCAACGCTGGCAAAGACACAAGCACCGGTACCGGTCATTCGTGCATTACCAAATTGAGCTAGCCAATGTAGTGCGTCAGAAACAGGTGGGTAGTATTGCGTAACTACATCTTCACAAATATTTCTGCCTTCCCCCGAAAGGAAGCGCGATATTGTGATAGGTTCGCAATCCCGTGTCAATTCTTCCGATAAAAAGATCTGTTCGGTCGAGACATGGCAATCGGGTGAAATGATGACGTACCAAGGCTCATCTGGGGATATTGGGGTTAATTTTTCGCCAACGCCTTCTGCCCAGGCGGCGTGTCCATGAATAAAAATAGGGACATCTGCGCCAAGTGATAGCCCAATTGACGCTAAAGTGTCAGTGCTCAACTCGCATTGCCATAACTGATTGAGCGCCAATAAAGTCGTCGCGGCATCTGAACTGCCCCCACCTAATCCGCCGCCCATGGGAAGACGTTTATCCAAGGTAATATTGACACCAGCAGGCCGGTTAGCAAAAGGCTGTAGGGACTTGGCTGCCCGGACGATTAAATTGTCGTCATTCGAGACACCATCAAGCGGTGAAGTTAAGTGAACCACCTCATCGTCGCGCAGTTCAAAGTCAAGGAGATCGCTATAATCTAAAAACTGAAAAGCAGTCTGTAATAAGTGGTAGCCATCAGGACGTTTACCGGTAATGTGAAGAAATAAATTGAGTTTTGCAGGCGCAGGCCAAGTCATTATTGAACATCTTTCCAGCTATTAATGACTAAGCGTAAGTCAATATCAGGATGGCTTAAATAGAGTTTTGTTGGCAAAGAGTGCGAGCCATATTGTTCATATCGGTGATAATCAATTTGCCAATCTTGTTGCTCTAGATGGGTGAGCCGTCCTTCGTCATCTAAGATCAACTGCTGATAAGCCTCACCTTCGTAGGGGAGACCTCCAACCCAATCACGTAAAGCGCTGATAGGGAAGTGCAACTCAAAGACATCTGACAAGAGTGCCTCTGGCGTAGCAGCAGCTAACATTTGGCCATCGGACAGGGTTAAGACGACTTGTTCAGGAGTGCCATCTAAATTAACACCCCCTTGAGAAAAAGGACCCATTAGCTTGATGCGATAAACCTGCTTATTTTCTCGCCAGTTCAGTCCGACATTCCAAGCTTCATCGCCTTGTGTAATTGCTGTGCGACCTCGGATTTCCCACTGGGTCAGTTGGCGCAACAGTTTTTGACGTTCTTGCCATAACAATTCTGAATCGATAGTGAGGACAGGTTTATGTTGTACAGGCGCACAAGCGGCCAAAAAGGAAAGCAATAGCGCAACAAGGAGTAAGCGAAAAAAAGTCATTTATAAGCCAAATCGTTTCATGGTGTCATGTAATAACTCATTATCCTCATCGAGTTCTAAGCCTTGTTGCCAGACTTTTTGGGCTTCACGTTGTTTGCCTTGTTGCCAAATGACTTCGCCTAAGTGCGCTAAAAATTCAGGATCGTTTTGAATATCGACAGCTTGTCTTAGATACTGGGTCGCCTTTTCTAAATCACCTAATCGGTAATAAGCCCAACCTAAGCTGTCGAGGTAAAAAGGGTCATTAGGAGAAATGGCGAGAGCCTGATTGATTAACACTAAGGCTTCCTGATGGCGGTCAGTTCGGTCTGTCAGGGTATAACCTAAGGCGTTTAGGGTCTGAGCATGTTCAGGTTCAAGGGTCAAAATATGCCGTAGGTCTTGTTCCAATAGATCAATGCGATCCATTGTTTCTGCTGCCATCGCACGACCATAAAGCAAATCGATATTGTCTGGGTGCTCGGATAGCGCCTCGGTTAAAAGCTCATAAGCAGTGTGTTGTTGTTGGCGTTCTTGTAATAATGACGATTCAAAGAGATAGTATTGCACTGCTTTTTCGGGGCTAGCGGCTCTGAGCTCAGCTAAGTGCAGACGGGCTTTGGGCAAAGCGCCATTGTCAGCTAACAGCGTAACGTAATGCGTTTGGGCTGCTTGGTAGCGCGGATTATTTTCTGGCACGGCATCAAACCAAGATAAAGCTTCGGTGATATTGCCGGCTTCTTTTTCAGTGACGCCAAGGAAATAGGAGGCTTGTTGCTTCGGATCACCGACCGTAAATAATCGGTTGAATAAGGTGCGAGCGCGATCAAAATCTTGTTGCCCGATTGAGATAATACCAAGAGAAAAGATGACGTCGGCTTCGTAAGGATAGTCGGCATAAAGCGCTTCAAAGACCGCTTGGGCGCCATCGATATCGTCCGTTTCTCCTAATAATTGGCCATAGGTAAAACGAAGAGCTGTACTGGTGTCGTCTTTTTCAGCTGCAGGTTTTAATAAGGCTATCGCGGCATCACTTTTACCCGATTGGTGCCACATTTTTGCTTTTAAAATTAACGCATCGCTATGGTCTTTTTGTATCGCCAGGGTTTGGTCTAGCAGTGACAAGGCCAAATCGTCACGTTGATAATGTGCGGCTAAGCGCGCGTATTGATAGAGGGCTTCAGGATCTTGTTGTTTGACAGCATCGAGCTCTGCCATGATGGCTAACGCATCATCAGCTCGAACGAGTTTGCCCATGTTTTCTGTTAACCGACTTAGGAAAAAGTCCTTTTTCTCTGGCTCTAAAGATAAGGCTTTATTGACTGCTGCAGGAACAGCTTGATATTGACCCTGAATCAATAAGAAGGGTACGCGCAAAAAATAAATATTAGCATCATCTGGATCGACATCGCTCCAGCGGTTCAAGGCTTTATTGATACGGTTGCCGTCACGCGTTAAATTGGCAATTTCTGTTGCGCGGCTGGCTAATTTAGGTGAGTCGATGATTTCGGCAGCACGTTCATATAAATCGGCCGCACCAAACACATCACCGCGTTGTTTCGCGATTTCTGCAGTCAAGATTAAGTAAGTTAAATCGGCCGTTAAAGGTAAAGATGGAACAGCCTCATTGATATCTTCGGTTTCGGCGCTGGGCGCTGATGAGACAACGGGTTCCTGCTCAGCAGTTTGTTGGGGAACCGTTGAGCAAGCCGTTAATAATAAGCTACTAAGCAGCCAGACAAAACGCATTGGAGATAAAACCGATGAGCCAATGACTTGCGATAAATCCATAATAAAACGACCTGAACGATTGATTTTGTTAGAATGTTGCATTGTCCTAAGGAAACTGACAATAAATTTTGAGCAACTGCTGCAAGTGTAACAGCATTTTATAGAGCCCAGCATCTTAGAGGCATTTTAGCCAACCATGATTAATAACGCTACGACAATACAAGTTATCTTAAGCATTCAAGCCCGTTATCACAATAGCGGTTTTACTGTGGTGCGACAACGGCCAATGAGCACACAAGATAGTGATATTTATGGCCTTAAAGGTGAGTAGCGCTGATGCAATTTGTGGCTTATGGCATCAATCATACAACGGCACCTGTTGATATTCGAGAAAATATCGCGTTCGATCCTACAACACTGCCGGATGCTTTAAATTCATTAAAATCACAAGCAGGAATTGAAGAAGCCGTCATTAT
>JAIBDZ010000021.1 GCA_024685975.1 Piscirickettsiaceae bacterium
GTGTGTTTATCTTTTTCTGAACTTTGAGCGTTTGTTTCAGCATTATGATCAATAGATGCATCATTTTTGTCGCTCATTTGCTCTTCTTCGCCTTCACGAACAGATTGTTTGAAGCTTTTAATAGCACTGCCTAAATCACCACCCATAGAGCGTAATTTTTTTGTGCCAAATAAAAGTATGACAATCACTAAAACAATCAGTAATTGCCAAATACTAATACCGCCAAGTCCCATCGTGTTCTCCTAATTAAAACTAGGCAAGCCTTGGCCACCTAGTAAATGTATATGTAAATGCCCTACTTCTTGGCCACCGCCAGGGCCTGTATTAATGATGGTACGAAAGCCATCATCTAAACCTTGAGAGCGTGCTAAGTGAGGTAATTGCAACATTATATGCGCAATGAGCATTTGGTGCTCGTTTGTCATGTCATCAAGTCGTGCAATATGGACTTTTGGAATGACCAATAAATGAACAGCTGCTTTGGGGTTAATATCTTTAAATACAAAAATATGTTGATCTTCAAACACCTTTGATGACGGAATATCACCGGCGATTATTTTACAAAACAGACAATCGCTCATGACTTTGTCCTTGCTGCTTTTTCATCATGACCCGAGAGACCAAAGCGACGATCCAGCTCATTCAAGACATTCTGCACATCTATATCATTATGCGCTAGCAATACCAGGCTATGAAACCAAAGATCTGCCGTCTCATAAATGATTTCTTGTTTGTCACCGCCTTTACCTGCAATAACTGTTTCAGTGGCTTCTTCACCTAATTTTTTGAGGATCTTATCCGTGCCACCTTGATATAAGCTGGCAACATATGAGCTATCAGCATCCGCATGTTTGCGAGATTCTAGAACAGCGGCTAATTTGGTTAATATATCGCTCATTTATACATCTCTTTAGGATCTTTCAATACGGGCTCAGTCGCCTGCCATTCACCATTATTTAATTGCAGATAAAAACAATGATGTCGACCAGTATGACAAGCAATACCCCCCAATTGTTCGACATGAAGTAATAATGCATCATTATCGCAATCTAAGCGTATAGATTTAACGAGCTGCTGGTGGCCTGATTGTTCACCCTTATGCCATAGCTTCTGGCGCGAGCGAGACCAATATACGGCATGGCCTGTTTCGAGAGTGAGCTGTAAAGACGCTCTGTTCATCCAAGCCAATGTCAACACTTGGTTTGTGCCAACTTCCTGTGTGATAACAGGTGCTAAACCATCTTCGTTCCATTTAACTTGATCAAGCCAAGACATATTAAAAGCGAACCTCAATACCTTGCTCAGCCATTTGTTGCTTGGCTTCGCCAACAGTGTGTTCACCAAAGTGAAAAATACTAGCAGCTAACACGGCATCGGCATGACCTAATTTAATACCATCAGTTAAGTCTTGTAACTTACCAACACCGCCAGATGCAATAACAGGAACCATTACTGAATCACTAATGGCACGAGTGAGCTCTAGATCGAAGCCTGACTTAGTACCATCTTTATCCATACTGGTTAACAGGATTTCCCCTGCACCATAATCAACCATTTTCCTTGCCCACTCAACGGCATCAATACCCGTACCTTTTCTGCCACCATGAGTAAAGATTTCCCAGCGAGCAGCTTCCCCTTCCTCTGAGACACGTTTAGCATCAATGGCAACGACAATACATTGAGAACCAAATTTTTCGGCTGCTTCACGTACAAATTCGGGGTTTGTAATAGCGGCAGAGTTAATACCAACTTTATCCGCGCCTGCATTGAGCATTCGGCGAATATCTTCTAGTTTACGAATACCGCCACCGACTGTTAAAGGAATAAAGACCTGGCTTGCAACAGCCTCAACAACATGGACGATAGTCTCTCTATCATGGTGGGTTGCTGTGATATCAAGGAAGGTAATTTCATCCGCACCTTGCTCGTTATAGCGCTTAGCAACTTCGACTGGATCGCCGGCGTCGCGGATATCGACAAACTGCACACCCTTTACGACACGGCCGTCATCAACATCAAGACAAGGAATAATACGTTTAGCCAGTGTCATTATTTCTCTTCCGGTTAATAATGCTGTAGTGGTGGGTTAAGACTATCAGCTAGAGACTGCGCTTTTGTAAGATCGATAGTGCCTTCATAAATTGCGCGGCCAACAATAGCCCCCATAACGCCTTCGCTTTCATAATGGCAAAGTGCTTTAACATCGTCGTAATCAGTGACGCCACCAGAAGCAATAACGGGGATATTAATCGCTCTAGCTAAATCGCGGGTTGATTCTAAATTAACACCTTGCATCATGCCATCACGACTAATATCAGTGTAAACGATAGACTCGACACCATCTTGTTCAAATTGTTTCGCTATATCAGTCACGTCATGATGTGATAATTTAGACCAACCATCAATGGCAACCTTACCATCTTTGGCATCGAGGCCAACGATAATATGACCAGGGAATACGGCACAAACATCACCAACAAAATGCGGCGCATTAATGGCTTTTGTACCAATAATGGCATAGCGTACACCGGCCTCCAAATAGGTTTGAATGGTATCTTCATCACGAATACCGCCACCCACTTGAACATCAAGTTCAGGGAAAGTGTCACAGATTTGATGGATAACACCGGCATTGACAGGCTTTCCTGCAAAAGCGCCATCTAAATCAACAATATGTAGGCGTTTAGCGCCAGCATCAACCCATTGCTTTGCAACAGCAACGGGATCATTAGAAAAGACTGTATCATCGTCCATTCGACCTTGTCTTAAACGGACACATTGTCCGTCTTTTAGATCAATGGCGGGTATTAACAACATAGCATATTCTCCATTTTGGCCAGTTAAGACTGGCCATCCCAGTTTATAAAGTTTTCTAACAATTGTAAGCCTGCATGATGGCTTTTTTCAGGGTGAAATTGTACTGCAAAAATATTATCTTTATGCAGTGCAGCAGTAAAATCATGCTGGTATTGTGCTGTTGCAGCAATAACAGATTTGTCGTCAGGCACAGTGTAATAGCTATGAACAAAGTAAAAATGACTTGCTTGCTCGATATTTTGCCAAAGCGGGTGTGAGACAGTTTGTTGCACTTGGTTCCAACCCATGTGCGGGACTTTAAAATCAGCCTGATCACGTTCTAAGTGGTCATTAAATTTCTTTACGTTACCTGAAATGAGATCGAGGCTATCGACACCCCCATTTTCATCACTATGGCTTAACAAGGCTTGCATGCCAATACAAATAGCTAAAAATGGCTTACTTTTAGCGGATTCGTAAATAACTTCATCCAGTCCTCGGCGTTTCAGTTCTGCAATGCAGTCCCGAATAGCACCCACGCCAGGAAATAAAACGTGGCTTGCTTTTAGGATCTGTTCCGGATCGGATGTGACTTCAATGACAGCATCCTGCGCAACTGTTTCCAAAGCCTTGGAGGCAGAGCGTAAATTTCCCATGCCATAATCGATAACTGCTACGTGACGCATAAAAACTCGTTTCAAATATTAAATATTTACTTATGAAGGGGTTAAGCTGCTCGCTTATAAACTACCTTTTGTTGATGGTAGTTGTTCCATTGCACGAGAATCGAGGCTGACAGCCATGCGTAATGCTCTGCCAAAAGCCTTAAATATAGTTTCAGCAATATGGTGGGCGTTGCGGCCTTTTAATGAATCAATGTGTAAAGTGATGCCTGCATGGTTGACCAAGCCTTGGAAAAACTCATAGAACAAGTCAACATCAAATTCACCGATTTTGTCGCGCTTAAAAACAACGTCAAACTCTAGACCAGGTCGGCCTGACAAGTCGAGAGCGACACGTGATAATGCTTCATCTAATGGTACATAAGCGTGGCCATAGCGAATAATGCCCTTTTTGTCGCCGAGCGCTTCTTTTATAGCTTGTCCTATCGTAATACCGATATCTTCAACCGTATGGTGAGCATCAATGTGTAAGTCACCCTTCGCATCAATAGCAAGGTCAATTAGACCGTGGCGCGCAATCTGTTCCATCATGTGATCAAGGAAAGCGACGCCTGTCTGAGACTTAAATTGGCCTTGTCCATCCAAGTTTATTGAGACCTGAATCTGGGTTTCCAAAGTATTACGCGCAATAGTTGCGGTGCGGGAAGTCATTAGTTTTCCTAGAACATTCATTTGAGATTAAGAATGATAACTGTTTCAGAGAACTGTTTGAAGGGGTATTATAGTTATTAGTGAGACTAGGAAGGAATAATGGAAGGAACAAAAGA
>JAIBDZ010000011.1 GCA_024685975.1 Piscirickettsiaceae bacterium
AGATAGCCGCGCCAACAACAACAATTGCTGCACCAGCTTGAACTGTGCTTTGGATTGTATCTTTATTGATACCACCGGCAACAGAGATTTTAACATCCATGCCTAAGCCAGCGATCATTTGAAGATCAGCAAAAGGTGTTTGACCTGCAGCTTGTGCGTCAAGACCAGTGTGAACACCGATGATTTGAGCACCGTTTGCAACAGCTTCTTTAGCAACAGCAGCTTTATCTTCAACACCGATTAAATCGATTTGAGCTTCTGCGCCGTTAGCGTTAGCAGCTTTGATAACACCTTTGATTGTAGCCATGTCAGAAGCACCTAATACTGTAGTGATGTTACCACCAGCTTCAAAGAAAGGTGTTGCTTCGTATTCACCAGCATCCATTGTTTTAAGGTCAACAAGGATTTTTTTATCAGGGTGAGCAGCTTTTAATGCTTTAACAAGCTTAAGGCCGTTATATTTGATACATGGTGTACCAATTTCTAAAATATCGACATAAGGTGCAACTTGTTCTGCTAAAGCCATTGTTGCGTCGAAATCTAGAGAATCTAGAGCCATTTGGATTTCTGCCATTTTCATACTCCTAAAGTAGTGATTTTTTGATAGTCACGTCTATGCGCGATGTGGAACTATAGTTTACCTATTGGATCAATGTCAATTGACGCCAAGAGATAAAAAAGTCAGCCCAAGTAACATTAAGTTACCTAGGCTGACGATTTCGTACAGTATACTAAACGCTTATGCTTCTAGTTCTGCTAAACGGTTTGCTAATAACTCTTCTAAAGAAGCAAGTGCTTTTGCGAAGCCATCAATACCTTCTGCTAATTTTTCTGTTGCCATTGGATCAGCAGTATGCATTTCTTCAAAGACTTCTTTTGTCATGTCGATGCGAGTGATATCAGCAGTTTGAGCTGCAGAGGCATCTAATTTACGTGGTAAGTCACCTTCAGTTGATTTTAACTCATCTAATAGTCCAGGTGAGATAGTTAATAAATCAACACCAGCTAATTCAGTGATTTCACCTAAGTTACGGAAGCTTGCGCCCATAACTTCAGTTTGTAAACCAAATTTCTTGAAGTAGTTGTAGATGTTAGTGACTGAAACAACACCTGGATCTTCAGCTGCTGGGTATGAATCACGACCAGTGTCTTTTTTGTACCAGTCTAAAATACGACCAACAAATGGTGAGATTAATTGAATGCCGTTTTCACCACAAGCTACAGCTTGGTGTAAACCAAAGACTAAAGTTAAGTTTGTGTGGATATTTTCTTCTTCCAACACTTTCGCAGCCATGATGCCTTCCCATGTTGCTGCGATTTTGATCAGGATACGGTCACGTGATACGCCTGCTGCTTCATATTGAGCGATAAGGTCACGGCCTTTAGCAATAGTAGCTTCAGTATCATAAGATAAACGAGCATCAACTTCTGTTGAAACACGGCCTGGAACGATTTCAAGAATCTTAAGACCAAATGACACAGCTAAACGATCGAAAGCCAATGTAACGACTTCACTTGCATCGGCATCAGCACCTACGGTGTCACGAGCGCCTTTTAATGTGTCATCAACGATAGCTTGATATTGTGGCATTTGAGCTGCCGCAGTAATCAAAGATGGGTTGGTTGTGGCATCACGTGGAGTGAATTGTTCGATAGCTTGGATATCACCTGTATCGGCTACCACAACGGTCATTTCTTTTAGCTGATCAAGTAGATTTGCCATATAAAAGTACCTTTTAAAAAGTTAAAAAAATCTGCCACATTCAATAGTGAAGGGCAGAGTATAGCGAAAAAGAATGGAAATACGTTTAATCGTCTCTTTACGATTAATGGGTTTTTAACTGTGCGCTAAGATGTAGCGGGCTACGCCAGTTAAAGAGTTTGTTTGTTTATTTTGGATATAACGCGCAACGCCTGTCATTGGCTTATCTAAATTTTTAATGTAGCGCGCAACACCGGTTAGCGGTTTATCTAAATTTTGAATATAACGTTCAACACTTGTGGCAGACGACGTTGTTGTTTGAGCTAAATTACGAATATAGCGTTCAACACTCGTCACACCATGACAACGTGCTACTTTCTTTTGAATATATTGTTCGACAGAAGTCATATTCTGATTGCTAGCAAGCTGTTTCTGAATATAGCGTTCAACACCTGTCATTGCTGTTTCTTGTGTTTCAAGTTGAGCAATATACTGAGCTACTCCAGTCATCATAGCCTCAGTTTTTTCAGTCACAGTATTCACTGCTTCTTGTAATTCTTCGACAATAGTGTCGACAGCCTCATGGGCAGTATCTGCCATGCTTTTTTCAGCAGAAGGTGTGGATTTAGTTTGAGTTGCTTGTGTTTGTTCCGCTGAATCTTGTTGTGATTTTGAACAAAATAAGCCGTTGAATAAACTGCAAATCGATGAAAAAAAGCCTTTCTCACTCATGGGAGTTACCTTTGATTATTTGATATTTATTCTATTGTTTAATGGAATAAAAAAAACCATTTTACTATGTTTTGTAGTGTTGTGGAATGCTAGCAGCCGATTATGACTGATTGATGATCGTTTGTCAGGGAATAACCATAAAAAAAGGCGAGTGAAACACTCGCCTTCTTTCATTTTCTGGCTTTAAAAATTAAGCAGCATCAACTAATGCGCGTAATTCTTTAGCTGATTCTGCTGGAGAATCTGCACCGTAGATAGCAGCACCAACAACAACAATTGTTGCACCAGCGCGAACAGTATCTTGGATTGTATCTTTGTTGATACCACCAGCAACAGAGATGCGAACACCTAAGTTAAGGTCTGCAACCATTTTAAGATCAGCAAATGGTGTTTGACCTGCAGCTTGTGCGTCAAGACCAGTGTTAACACCGATGATTTGAGCGCCGTTAGCAGCAGCTTCAGTTGCACATTTCGCTTTATCTTTAACACTGATTAAGTCGATTTGAGCTTCAGCATTGTTAGCATTAGCTGCTTTAATAACGCCGCCCATTGTTGCTTTATCAGATACACCTAATACTGTGCAGATGTCGCCGCCTGCTTCGTAGAAAGGTGTTGCTTCGTATTCACCAGCATCCATTGTTTTAAGGTCAACAAGGATTAATTTTTCTGGGAATTTTGCTTTCAAAGCTGTAACGAGTTCTAGACCGTTATATTTGATGCAAGGTGTACCGATTTCTAAGATGTCAACATAAGGTGCTACTTGCTCTGCAAGTGCGATTGTTGCATCAAAATCTAGAGAATCTAAAGCCATTTGAATAAGTGCTTTTGCCATGTTGACATGCTCCTAATTAAGTAAAAATAGTCAATTGTATACGCTGAAATTACGCCGGAAGACTATATAGTAATAGCCTGTTTGATGTCAATTTTATCGCGTAATTATTTAGTGAAATTAAGGTCATTATGGCTGGACAGAGGCGTTTATCCTATGCCAAGCTGTGAGCTTTTTATGGCGCTTGGTGTGAAATGACAAAAATTGATAACTTGTCTGGTTTGATTATTGATATGGATGGTGTGTTATGGCATGGAAACCAAGCAATGGTGGGATTGGTTGATTTCTTTTCTTGTTTGCGTGAACAGGCGATACCGTTTGTATTAGCGACCAATAATGCCAGTCTGACCCAGCAACAATATATTGATAAACTCGCCCAAATGGGAGTAACAGTTTTGGCCAAAGAGGTACTGACATCAAGTATGGCAACTGCGACCTATCTGGATGAGCATTTTCCCAAAGATAAGCGCCGCGCTTATGTTATTGGTGAGGCAGGGTTAACCGAGCCATTGCAAGCGGCAGGATTCACATTAACCGATGTATATGAAGTCAATGGCAATGGTGACGCCGTTGGCGCTGATCTTGTTGTGTCTGGATTGGATAGGACGTTGACGTGGGATAAATTATCGACAGCGACATTACATTTGAATCAAGGTGCTGCATTTTATGCGACCAATTCAGATAGTACATTGCCGACAGAGTTAGGCGATATGATGGGCAATGGTGGCACTTTAGCAGCGCTGGAAGCGGTGACAGGTCAAAAACCAATCAGTATTGGTAAACCGGAACCCATTTTGTATCAACAAGCATTATCGGTGTTAGGGACAACGGCGGATAATACGGTCGCGATTGGAGATCGATTAAATACGGATATTTTGGGTGCTGTAAAGGCTGGATTGCGGAGTATTTTGGTGTTAAGTGGTATTTCTGATCGAGATGAACTGGAACACATAGATTATGCTCCGACATGGATAATGCAGGATATTAATGACATTACTGCTATTTTGCGAAATAACAGACATTAACGTTAACGTGGAGAAAAAGTCATGAAAAAATTAATGAATGATGCTGACGATTTATTATTGGACAGTTTACGCGGCTTTGCACAAGCACATAAAGACGTTGTGCAATTAAATGAACAGCCTTTATTCGTCAGTCGCCGCCAAGCAGCTAAAGCGGGCAAAGTGGCTTTAGTCTCGGGTGGTGGGGCTGGTCATGAACCGTTGCATACCGGTTTTGTCGGCCAAGGCATGTTAGATGCCGCTTGTCCCGGACAGGTTTTTACTTCACCAACGCCAGATCAAATGTTGGCCGCAGCAGAAAGTGTTGATCAAGGGGCTGGCGTATTATTTATTGTCAAAAATTATGCTGGTGATGTGATGAACTTTGAAATCGCAGCCGAAATGTTTGATGGTGAGAATGCCTCAGTTTTAGTCTGTGATGATGTGTCATTACCCAAAACCCATAGTACTGGGCGGCGCGGTGTTGCTGGGACATTGATTGTCGAAAAAATAGTCGGGGCTGCTGCTGAGAATGGCGACGATCTTGCGACTTGCCAAGCATTAGGCACACAAGTTAATCAACAAACAGCGTCGATGGGCGTGGCATTGACGAGTTGTACGGTGCCAGCATTAGGTCGCCCGACGTTTGATATCGCTGAGGATGAAATGGAAATGGGCGTCGGCATTCATGGTGAACGTGGGCGTGAGACGGTTCCATTGGCATCAGCGAAAGAGATTGTGGCGGATATCGCTCAAACGATTGAGTCTGAACTGGCCTTAAGTGCTGGTCAACAAGTGTTATTGCATGTGAATGGCTTTGGCGGAACACCCGCCATGGAGCTCTATGCGGTTTATGAGATGGCTGCGAAATACCTTGCTGAACGCAATGTTGAGGTTGTCCGCTCATTAGTCGGTAACTATACAACGTCACTGGATATGGCCGGGTGCTCTATCACTGTAACAGTGATGGATGAGATGTTATTGAAATTGTGGGATGCCCCAGTACAGACTGCCAACCTACATTGGTAGCGATGTTAAGGTTTAGACAATTCTTTGGTGATGGCACAAATAATGAGCTGACTGGTTTTTGCTCCTGCATCAATATGCCCAATAGCGCGTTCTCCTAAGAAGGAGGCGCGGCCTTTGGTGGCAATCATACTTTTAGTCGATAACATGCCTGCGATGGCTTGCTCTGATAAGTTGTTGAGTAAATATGCGTACTCAATACCATTGTCATTATCATCTTTGAATCGGTTGGCAACGGGAATCAACGTGTCCAACATGGTTTTTTCACCTAGATTGGCTTTACCTCGTTGCTTGACTGCTTCGACGCCTTGGCTAAACATGTCCGATGCCGTGTTTCGATCCATGGTTTTATCTTTGGCGGCTTTTGCCATGCTGATAAATAGCGTGCCATAAAGCGAACCTGACGCACCGCCCATGGTTGACATGAGTACCATACCTATCTTTTTTAAGGCATCAGACCAGGTTTCAGCTTCGCCTAACTCTGTTTCTATTGCTTTTAATGCGGTTAATCCACGTTGTAGGTTCACAACGTGATCTCCATCACCGATAGCGCGGTCTAGCTCTGCGACTTCATCAGCATTGTCAGTAATCACTTCTTGAATGGCATCAAGAAATCGAGGTATTAACGCAGTCGTCATATTGGATGTCACCCTATTGTCACAATGTCAGTATTATTCATTAATTTTGATGAATAAAAAAGCCTTAGCGCTTCTTTTTGTGATTTGTTAAAAAATAGGTCATAAAAAAGCCATGATCTAAAAGATCATGGCTTTTTTTATATTAAAACGGCGTTAATTTAAGCGGCGTTTTTTGCTTTACGTCGCATGCCCATAAAACCTAATAATGCTGGTGCGAATAATAAAGCCGCAGCAGGGACGGGAACTGCATTAGGCATATTCGCAGCAGTAAAACTCATATTATCCCAGAGCATGCCTTCAATGGTTACTGAAAGCGGCGTGAAAAACAGAATGCTGAAAATGGGTTGTGAAGAAGAGGCTAATAATGGGTGATTATCGGTGCCAGTTGATGTACCAAACTGTTCGTCAAAATCAAGTAGGGTACCGACAGCATCATATGCTTCGATACGAGCACCATTGGCGCCAACATTTAACGCTCTAATGCTAAAATCGGTAATACCAAAATCAAACGTAGCAACGATAGGGTTACCTACTTTAGGGCTATAAATATCTTGTCCGGCATCGCCGTTGCTCACTAATTTCAACCCACCTGCGCCTACAAGCGCTTCGTCTGGAGAAATAAAGTCATCGTAACGGGCGTTAGAAAAGTTTACACCTAGCGCACTATATTGATTGGTGATTGATTGGCCATCAAGACCATCATTAAAGTCGATTGTTGTGGCATTAACATTGAAGCTGGCGGCTAAAAGCGCCGTTAGTAATATGATATATTTTTTCATGTCATTTTCCTTTGAGTTAGAAAATGCAACCCAGCCATCTTTCAATACTCAATACAAAGACCCGTGGTTTTCCGTCACTTGATTCACATCATGGTTGGCTTTAGTTAATTAATATAGACTGTTAAATTATTAACAACCTGAAAATAATTTAGCATATAAAATAGTTAAGGTATAGCAGTGATGATGGCCTATAGATTGAATAAAGGCCACTTATGACTGAGCTTTATTTAATCCCCACTGTTTTTGCTGTTAAATGGTTTAAATACGTTGTTTATATAGGCATCAGAGGAGACTTTATTCCGCTGATTGTGCACAAAAACAAGATGCACCGATAACACGATCGGCTCGTGCTTCTGCTAAGGCTAATCGTTGCGTGATTAATCGACCCTCAGCGGTCTCTTCTAAGCCTTTGGCAACTAAACAATCATTTAAACCTCGTAAGCTCCAAACATTGTCCGGATGAATTTGTGCTCGGTTTAAGTTGCCGCCAAGTCCGAGATCTTCACGGTAGACGGTTTCAGCTTCATCAACGCGACCTTGTTCAAACAACAATGCGCCCAAGGCATGGCGGGTTGGCTGCATCCAGCCCCAAGGTTCATCGTAAGGTAGCGCGTCTTCTTTTTCGATAGCATCACGTAAATGTTGGAAAGCAACATCATAGTTGGCTTTACGATATTCAATCTCACCTGCAAGCATCGATTCTGCGACTTCCAGTTGTTGATGGCAGGTCACATTATGTAATAACCGAGATGGCGGCATACGATCGCGGGCTGCCAAGAAATGGGTTTGCTGTTGTTCGGCTTCGGTGACTTCGCCACGAGCGGCATGGGCGACGCCTTTTGCATAGTGCAGTGTCGCGGTAAGGTTGGCGAATAGTTCGCTGTCTTCTGGGAGGGGCTCTGCGATGATTTGTTGCCAACGGCCAAAGCGAATTAAAACATGTACCCAGACGGCTATATAAGCTTCAAAATAATCAGCGAAAGGGGGAGAGTCGATACGTAAGAAATCTTCGGGCGTGACGGTGACCAGTTCACGTGCAGCCGCCCAAGCGGGTTCAAACTGACCTAAGAACATCGCGCCATAAGCGGCGAAGTGATAATTATGTAAACGGTAACCGCTATAGAAGGTATAGAGTCCGTTTCGTTCTAATGCTTTCCTATCGGCTTTAATTGCTTGTTGATTCCAATGCAAGGTGTTGTGATAGTGACCGCATTGGATATCGATATGTGTCGCCATGTGAATCAAGTGCCCAGCATCGGGTACTAATGTGCGAAGGGCATCCCCTGCTTTTAATGCTTTTTCAGGGAAAGGGGACATTTCCATTAAATGCACGTAAATATGTAGAAGACCGGGATGTTGCATCGCTTCAGGGTGATCTTTGAATGCCGATTCGAGTATGGATTGGGCGGCTAAGGTATCAGCTCCCTCAGCAGGTTCGCCAGTGGCAATATTCCACATCAGCCAAGGTGTTTGATTCATGATGGCTTCAACATAGATCATCATCACATCTAAATCATTTGGATAGGTTTCGTGAACGACTTTCATGGTATGAGCAAAGTCGTCGTTCCAGCTACGCATGATATCGATTTCAGTTGGGTCACGTTGTGGATAACGCTGTGTTAAGGCTTCAATCAAGGCACGTTCAGCTGGACTGGTATTCTCAATCAGCGCCATTGCCGCTTGTGTTGCATCGTAAGCGATAGCAAGGGAGTCGCGGCGCATATTGTCATCTCGCAACTGCCAAGGCATATTGTAGTTTGGCCCTGCGGCATAAGCGATACCCCAATGGGCCATGGCGCAATTGGGATCGGCTTCTAATGCTTTAGTAAAACAGGCGATGGCTTCGTCGTGAAAGTAGGAGTAACACCAAACTAAGCCGCGATTAAACCACAATTGTGCTTCTGTTGATGTTGTCGTTACCTGACGTTCATAAACATCGATATCGTAGTAATCCACGGCATGCTCCTCGTTAAACATGACTAGAACTCTATTCGGTAGGTGAGTAAAAGGCAAGGTGAGTAATTATACGATCTTGACATAATTAATCCGTTCTTCACTTGAGCTATGACATCTAACCGTGTTGACGAAAGGGGGGTATTAGAACTTTAAATAAAGCAGACAGTCATTCTTAAGTAGGCTTGGAAAGTCAATCAATGTCGGATTTGAGTTGATGGAACAATTCGGGCTCTTTTATTTGTTCGATTACAGACACCAAGAGGCTCTATGAGAATTCCCGTTTTACTGTCGTTTTTGTCCACACTACTTTTCAGTCATTCTATTGTTGCTGACGAAATGGTGGGCTCCAGTACCATAGATGCACCACTAGGCAAACCAAAAGTGATTATTTTTGATGTTAATGAAACGTTACTTGACTTAGAGGCCATGCGCCAGTCTGTTGGTCAGGCATTGGGCGGTCGCGAAGACTTGTTGCCATTATGGTTTTCAACTATGTTGCATCATTCTTTAGTGGTCTCAGCTGTTGAGGATTACGAAAGTTTTGGCAGTATCGGTGTCGCTGCTTTACAAATGGTGGCAGAAATACACCATATTGATATTAGTCAGGAAGAGGCTAAAACAGCTATCTTAACGCCATTACGCTCATTACCGGCACATGCCGATGTTGCAGAAGGCCTAGCAAAATTAAAAGCGCAAGGTTATACCTTGGTCACGTTAACAAATTCGTCTTCTAAAGGTGTTCATTTGCAGCTAGAGAATGCAGGATTGAGTCAATATTTTGATGCGAGTTTAAGCATCGAGTCTGTCGGTGTTTTCAAACCGCATTTGAGGTCGTATCGATGGGCACTTGAAGAGCTAGGTATCAGTGCTGATGAGGCTTTAATGGTCGCAGCACATGGTTGGGATATTGCCGGTGCAAATAAAGCGGGATTACAAACCGCTTTTGTACGCCGTACTGGTAAAGTGCTTTTCCCCCTTGCAGAGCAGCCAGATTATGATGTGGCCAATATCAAGGATTTGGCGAATACATTAACTAAATTTCGATAATGAAATAAAAAAGCCATGACCGAAAAAAGTCATGGCTTTTATTAAAAACGATGCTTATTTAGAATTACGCAGCATTTTTTGCTATACGGCGGAATCCAATGAGTCCGAACAAGGCTGGTGCGAACAAAAGCAAAGCAGGTGGTAAAGGAACTGGATTTAAGTCTTTATAGACAAGGTAAGCACCATCGTACAGTGGGTCAGGCAGCCACCCTCCCTTTGTCAAATGAGCTTGACCTAGTCGATGTGGATCACCTGCGCAATAGATACTGATAGTAACCCCGCCACAATTAGCCAAGATATCTAATGTTGGCAGGTAAGTCCTGTTTGGCTCGTCTGTTTTTGTTGCACGATAACCTAGAAAAAAGCCTATACCTTCATCGATAGCCGTTATACCGAAAATATCAAGGAAACCGGGTGTGTCTTCATTTCTTGTAAAACTTGCGGGTATATCTAGTGGTTGAGGCAATATGCTGTTAGCAAGGTCGATGATAGATGCCTCACTGACCCATTTCCAACCGGTTAGATTAACGCCTGTTGATGGAGTACCGACGCAACCTAGTTCTTCTCGTCAGCACAACGCATCCATTTCATCCCCGAAAAACTTATCAAGGCCCAATCTGGATAAATTAGTTATGAAGACAAGCGCGTTAGTGAAAAGAAAACTCGACAGAGACTATTTCACGGAACCAGGTGACAGATCTCAAGCTGAAGGGTCAAAAAGTATGTATTGCAGTGCTAGAACTAAGGCTACAGGCAAACCTTGCAAGCAAAAAGCCATATACGCTAATGGGAGGTGCAAGTTTCATGGTGGTTGTAGTACAGGCCCACGGACAGAAAAAGGTAAGCAGAAGTCAGCATTAAATGGTTTTAAAAAACGTTTCATTGATATTTAGATATTGAGATGAAATTGCAAAGACAAGCCTCAATCACAAATATATCCACCACTAAAGAGAGTATATTCAATAACTTATTCTATATTGGGAGCTAAGGACTCATAAATTCACTTGACAGTCTTGTCGTGCGTGTTAATCTATACCTGTATTTAATTTTACAGGACTCCTGAAGTCCTATTTTATTTTAGAAGGGATTATTATGTTTAAGTTTACGAAAAAAGATGCCGAGTTTGCAGCCGTTCAATTTAGCTGTGGTTTATATGAATGGACCCGTAGTTTTACTGGGAGTCCTAATGGCATCAGTTTTGAAAGAGATGTATTCGTTAGCGGTAAATATGATAGCTCGTTAATTGAAAAAAATAACTTTCGTGATGGTGAGTTCGCTCAGAATATTACGTCGATATTTGATTTTGCAGAAACAGGTACCTGGCAAGGAGTGAATATTTTTGATGATCAAGAGGTTCTTGAGAATCAATTGGGAGAGATACTGACGCCTTTGGCTGCCTTTGACGAAGTATTCTCCAAGGACATCGATTTTCAAGAGTATTTCGAGGTGAAAGTTGGATCGCTTTTTATTATTGATATCTTGAGGGACGTTGTTAACGCGGCATTTGCTCGGTATCGCTTAATCGACGGGACGTTATCGTTAGAAGAGATCGCATTGCTTGGGAATGTAAGCCTCAAAACGGTACAAAATGCTGTCAGCTCTAAAAGTAAGGATAGGCTCGTTGTCTCGTCAACGATGACATATAAAGGTGGAAAGTCAGCCATAGATGCTCAAGAAGCCAGACGATGGTTACTGACAAAGAAAGGCTTCACAGGACCCTATTTCCTTGATGATTTGCCCACTTATGATGAATACCTAACATTAGGTCAGTTTCAACATCATTGTTTGTCATTATTAAAAAACGCCGGCCTTGAACTAAGCGATATTAAACAAAAGCTCTCTTGGAGCGATGAGTTGGTCAAGGCATTTACAAACATCATTGAGCAGAAAGTGAATGATGATTTGAATTTGATTACCCCCTTATTAATTAAGCAATTTGGTGAGGCAGTTAGTTATCCGAAACTAAAGCAATTTGTAACGGAAGGAAGCAAAATTATTGCTTCTACACTGGCTGAATATCAAGCAACATTATTGTTTAAAGCGTAGCAGACTGAGGAGAATAAAATGACAATTAAGTTATCAGAGAAATTAGCTTTATCTCATATTGGCGGCGTAAAACTATTTCCTGTCATGATGAAAAATAGAGATACCGGAACTGTTGCATATCGATTATCTAAAAGTGGCAATACTAAGTCTGACAGCATCGAAGTGGTGGATGAAAATGACATGATCTTAAAGGTTACTGAACAAGGCTATGCTGTCCGTGCTCGTACAATCGCTCCAAGTAGTCAAGGTGGAATTGCAGGGCTTTACAAATTAAATCAACGATCAATTCGCTGTTATTCGTTGAGTCACTAACCTTTTTAGCCCAGCGGAAGGTGGCGCATATAACATCCGCAGCCATGCCAAAATACGTCTCTCTAGTAGGGTGTTCTAACACTCGAATTAAGTATTTAAAATAATAATGAGCATTGTTTATCGAATTGGGGATGACATCTGGTCTTGTTGTTTTGGGTGAGTGGTCGACGACGGGAAAGACCGTATTTTTAAAATTAAAGGAATGTATTACGATGAGTTGTTTACCTGAGCATGGTCAGATTAATTGTATTAAATGCTATATATCATCAAAGGTTGAGTTTGATAAGTCATTGCAAACAAGCCAGGACTGGAGGATTAAAGCTAATCCTCTAGCATGGGGCAATCCTGAAGCTGAAATTGTCATCCTCGGTTTCTCTAAGGGGCCTACTCAGGATAAGGCTTTAACTACAACAGATTATAATGAAATTGCATATAAAGGTAGTCGTCGGAATGTAGGTAAAATATTAGCGCATATAGGATTGATAGCGAAAGCTGAGCCAGAACAGTTAAAGCTGGAAGTCGATCGAATTATTGCTGACAAAGCAGGAAGGTTTCACTTCGGCTCATTAATTCGTTGTACTGTTGAGCAGTACGATGTTGTTAAGGATAAATGGAAAGGCTCGGGTGGTGGGATGCTAGATAAATTTGTAGCAACTTCATTTGGTCAAAAAGTAGTTGGTAATTGCATGGAGTCATTTTTAGTTGACCTGCCATCACAGACTAAACTCGTCATTATGTTTGGACTAGGATCAAAAGGTAATTACGTTCGAGCAGCCTATCAATTATTTCAAAAAGCAAGACCAGGGAATTGGACAAAAATAAATGATGTGGCCTATAGCGATGGCATAATCACAGTTGTTCACGTTGAACACTTTGCATCTCAGGGTGCGTTGATTCCGAATTGGTTGGGAGAAAGGGAGCATGAGCGTAGCCAGTTAGGAAGGCTGGCGCAAGAAGGCGTAAATTTCGGCATGACACAAAGGAAATAGATAGATTGGGTAGAGCGTTAAGCTACTCACTAGCTTAATGAAATATTCATATCATTGAATATCTCGAAGTCAATGAGTGTGGTAAGTTTACGTTAAGATAAATGCCCGAAGAGCTGACCTGCTTTAATGATGAGAATGATAAGAAGTTGTACTTCCCAACAATGAAACATTGGCTTTTTAAAAGGTAATGGTTCCGGATGGGGTTGTTTTTAACCATTTTTTCCAATCATTTTCAAGTTGTTGGATTCCACCGTGGTAATGGTTATTTATATACTGGGTCGTATCAAATTTTTGACAATAATTGAGCGCCATCTGATCAAGCATAGATTTCAAAAATTGGCGTCGTTCACTGTTGATCATTAAATAAAAAAATAGAGACCAGTCGATAGCGTAGTTTAAACCGCTATTTTGGGGATTATTCCATTGTGCATGTGATTGATTAAAGTGAGCTTGTAAAGGTGGTAAACGGCTCCGTCGTAGTAGTTGAAGGTGCTCATCATTTGTTGCAAAAGAGTAAGTTTGCGCACCCGTGATGACCATTTTTTCAAAAAAACCAGCCATACCTTCATTAAGCCAGATAGGTATATCACCAAACATGGCTGCAACAATAGCGTGTGAAGATTCATGGAGTGCAATGCGTGTTATATGGTTTTTATCACCAACAGCCCAAATAGTCGACTGGTTTAATCGAGGGCTATAAAAACCAGTGGCTTTATTATTTGAACCGGGAGCAACTTGTCTGCGATATGCATGAAATTGGTTTTTGTCATTAATGAATTTAAGTTTCAGATCTATTTTTCTTAGTTGAGCGACTTTAATAACGTCACTTAGCGTTTTATAAGTTTTGGTGACCCCAGCTTGAATATTATCCTGTGTGAAAGCAGGCAATTTGGCAAAACGATTATCAATTGAGAGTGTAAAAAAGTTTTCGATATACAATTCGCGCAGACGTAAGTTCGAGTAACCAGAAGACGGAGGAGTATCACTGATCTGGAGGTGTCCTTTCGTATCAAGCCACTCATAAACATTGTATTGATGGTCAATGACATCACTTTTGACTCGACCACAAATGATGGGCCTATCGGCTTCTGAGTACGTCGCTTTTTTATCTTGAGTCTTTTGATGAGCTGTTTGATATATGCTAGGTAATAAAGAATGAGGAATGTTCAGACCAGATTGTTGAACTGGTTTGGTTATAAATTTATACCATTCATTTAAATGCTTTTTCTGTTGATCATTCGAGAGAGCCCATAAAAGTATCAAAAAGGCACAAGTCGACGCTACAAAAAGCAATATTCGGCTGAGTGACTTCATTTATAACTCATCATATTCAGACAGCAGTTCATCATGTTCAAGTCGTTCTGTCAGTTTTATTGAGATTTTCTGTAGGCGGCTCGATGCTTTTTTGGAAAGCACACTTTCAGTATCGATATGCTTGTTGGCAACTAGGTTTAACCTTTTAAAGTCTGGCACTTGTTCTATGATTTGAAGATAACGTTTTAGCTTTTCATTTGGCGTTGATGAACGCTGAAGTTGTTTTTTTAAGGTTTCTCGAAACTTTGCTTGTTTATTGAGATCATCATCGTCATGGAGCTCGACATAGAGAGCATTAGCTAGATCGTTAAGTGTCCAATTCAGCTTGGCTTGATAGTTTCTGATCAGCTTTTGTAAATGTTCAGCATCCATACTGTCCCTATTTGTCCCTTTCCAATCTGTAGCTTAGTAAATGTCCCAGCGGGGACAATCATTAACTAAATAGGATTTATATCATGAAAAATGGAAAAACGACAATGACTAAGGCCGCAGCCGCACGTATTCAATCAGCAGAAGCAAAATCTAATGGCGGCGGGGTGTCAAAAGGTTCTTTTGCATCAAGAGCACAATCGGCTGCTGCTTCTACCTCACTAAAAAATGCTCCTAGCAAAACCGGGAACCCTTCGGGGGGCAACAGAGGAAATAATCCGCCTCGTAAATAATTGCTAACTTAGATAGGGCGGTCGTAAGGCCGCCCTATTTATTATTGGCAGTTAGCAGCGTTAGTTTCAAACGCATCTAAAAAGCCATCCTCATCTACTTGATAGCGAACATAAGAAATTTCATTCATTGTCTCTTCCATTGCACACAGGCAGAGCGTTTTCTTTTTGCCATAGGTACTGTATGACATTGGCGCTTTATTATTGCTAACACAAGCATCGATAACGTCATATTCAACATTAAGTGGGTAGCGGTTGTCGGTTATCACATACTCCACAAATTGACTCGTCCCGTAGGCCAAAATAGCCAGAATGGCTGCGACTTTATAAGGACTGTGAATTGTTTTTTTAAAGAGCTGATTTGAACAGCTACTGCAATAGACGATGACATCAACGATATGATTTTTATTCTCAGCCTCGCAAGGACAAGATAAATTTAATATCTCCTCCTCAGCGTCTTGACTTAAATGCGGTTTTTTTGCTTTAAATGATTGAAATTTACCTTTGATCTTCGAGAGTACCTCTCCTAAATCGGGCGCTTCATCTTTTGCTTCTGCGTCTTTCCGTGACATAAGTTTATTCCTTGTTTATTTATTAATAATTAACTTTACAATTTGTTTCCAGAGTTTTGTTAAATCAAAAATCAATGATACGTTCATGTGATTTCACTCCTAAGGTGGTTACTCTACTTTCCAAATCTGCTTTAACCGGTTGACGGTATGGTTCCATTTTTGCGCTGTAGGTTTACAAACCGTATTTTGATTGCCGAATAAACCCGTTTCACTAAAAGCGTGCTCCCTATCAACGGTATGAAGCCACTTAATCGGAACAAGGTATTCAGCTGTTTCGTCATCCGCTGTTGGATCAAGATGTGGGTAAGGCTCAGTCATGGCTGTTTCAAGCAATGTCTTGGCCCCATCAGGTGTTATAAATTGATATCGATCAGCACGACACCGTTCACCAATCACTTCACCAACACCGACAAAACCTGTCTTGGGAATGTTAACCCAAACCCGATCACCTTCTGAAAGCATAGAAAGTGTTTTGGAGAACCAATTAGCGCCGCCACCAGAAATAAAACCATATTTTCTTGCCTCCTCCCAGGGTCTATTGTCACCAAAAGAGACATAAAACTCGCCATTCCACGGGCCTTTGGGTGATTTTGATGTAGCGGGTGTCTGCGTTTCATCAGGTTTAATCATCCAAGCTCGGCTAAGGTAACTGTCACCACCATCTTCAAACGCCGCAAAAAATAAGGCATTGATTGATATTTGTGCGAACTCATTTAAGTAGTTAATAATTCGTTCGGTGCTAGGATCGAGTTCGGTTGCGACAACGACCATTTGGTGGCTTTCATTAACGGTAATATCCGAAAGTGAGATTTTGAATTTAGCTTCAAAAGCTTCATCTAAGGTCGCATAGTCTCGGTTGTAACGTTGAGCGAAATTCAGATAAATATCGACAATCTCAGAATCCGAAAGATCGGTTACCCAAGATGCATAATCAATCGTTTGTGCAACGACATCACGAGGTGTTTTTTGTTTTTTTAGCTCAATAATGATGACGGTACCGTTAGCATCCATCGCCAGTAAATCTATGTATTTATCATAGGCCGTTCTAACTTGCCGACCAATTAATAGCCAATCAGTATTAAGAATAGACATGTCTTGCATGACTTGCTCTTCTAGTAAGGCTTCATCCATTAATGCCTTTGGTTTTAATCTCTGTGGTGTTTCGCCAATTTTCCAAATACCTTGTTCAATGGACATGGTTTATTCCCTTTCACAAATCAGTGTGGTGTAACCCGATAACAATTACGGCTTCGTTCTTACTATTAAACTTTCCCGCCGACACCTTTAAACTTCTCTACAAACGCAGCGATTTTTTGAAACACACTCTGTTTCTTGGTTAAGTATTGCGGGTTTAACGGGCTCATCTTGGGCAAAATGCTATTGAGCTCTGTTCCTGCATCGCTGGCGTACTCACGTTTGAGTGAAGTGATGATGTAGCGTCGAGCTTCTTCAGCATTCAGGCTTTCTGCGTTAATCAGCGCCTCGGCTTCTCGTTGCTGCTCAGCCTGGGCGAAAGCAAAAAAGGCTTCGATTACACTGGCTTTATCGCCAATCTGGTCGAGGTCGGTTTGATTGATAAAATCGACCACTAAGCTTTCTTTAGCACGATTGCCAAGGCTAGCGCGGATGACTCTGCGAACTTCCTCTATCAAATCGGCTTTGCTTTTGATTTTTTTGTTGTGCTCGAAAATCAGTTCCAGAATGTAATCGAGATTAATTTCTTGGGATTTGAGTAGGTCGACCTCAAACACCACATCATCCCAGTCGATGGTGGATTTTTCTTTTTCTTCTGCCGATTTTTCACGACGTTGCCAATCGCGTATGTCGTTGTAAGTAGATCGGTAGTCCTGAACCTTACGCTCGGCTGGCAGACGTATCGTCTGTAACTCAGCTAGTTTTTCATCATCAAGATAATGTTCGGCTTTAAATGCCTCAACCGCATCAGCATCGTTCATATCGACGTTTTGCAAAGCTTTTAGGCTGGCAAATTCGTCGTAGTTTTGTAGTATGTTTTCAACGCGTAGGTATTCGCCAAAGAGTTTGGCAAAGTCTTTTTTATCTGACTCTTTTTCAATTGTAGAGGGGGCAGGAAAACGCTGCTCCAGTTCACTGACTACTTCCATAAAACCGCGCCGTGCTTCACCAGTCACCACATCGGTAAAGCCTTCCATGTATTCCTTATAGCTTTTTTCTAGCACCACATTTTTGGTGTTTTTATCGCCAAACAGGGTGATGGCATCCACGGTCGCTTTTTCAAGATTGCGAAAGGTAACAATATTGCCAAAGGTTTTAGTCGCATCATAAATGCGGTTAGTGCGTGAATAGGCTTGCATTAAACCGTGATAACGTAGGTTTTTATCAACAAACAGCGTATTTAGCGTTGGCGCATCAAAGCCAGTTAGGAACATGCCCACCACAATCAATAGATCGATTTCTTTGGCTTTAACCCGTTTGGCTAAATCACGGTAATAATCTTGGAAACCTTTGCTATCAACCCCGAAATTCATTTTAAAGAAACTGTTGTAGTCGGCAATGGCGGCACTTAAGAACTCTTTGGCACTGCTATTCATAGCCGAGACATCAAAGCTCTCATCCAGAATATCGCCGACCGCATCTTGCTCTTCATTGGCGGCAAAAGAGAAGATGGTGGCAATTTTAAGTGGTTTGTCATTACCAGCTTGTAAGTTATTTAATGATTCATAATAGAGCTTGGCGGCATCGACACTGCTCACGGCAAACATGGCATTAAAGCCTTTGGCATTTGCTTGTAATCGATGGGTCTTCTGGCGGTAGTTGCTCAAAATGTATTGAGATATTTCGCGAATCCGATCGGGGTGTTGTAACGCTTGTTTATTTTCCGCCGCGCTGAGCTTTTTCTCATCTTGTTCGGTTTCGATTTCCTTAAACTTCGGACGAACATCGTTGTAATCCACTTTGAACTTGAGCACTTTTTCATCACGAATGGCATCAGTGATCACATAGGAATGTAACTCTCGACCAAACACGCTGGCGGTGGTGTCGGCACCGAGGGCGTTTTGTGGGAAGATAGGTGTACCAGTAAAACCAAACTGATAGAAGCGTTTGAACTTTTTGTTCAAGTTCTTTTGTGCTTCACCAAACTGGCTGCGGTGACATTCATCAAAAATAAACACCACCTGCTTATTGTAGATAGGTAGATCACCTTCGCTCTTCATTAGGTTGTTGAGCTTCTGAATCGTGGTGACGACGATTTTGTTATCGTCTTTATTCAGATTACGCTTTAAGCCTGCGGTACTGTCAGAACCATTGACACTGTCGGGTGAAAAACGCTGATATTCCTTCATGGTCTGATAGTCTAAGTCTTTACGGTCGACGACAAAAAATACCTTATCGATAAACGCCAATTCTGTCGCTAAACGTGCAGCCTTAAAACTGGTGAGGGTTTTACCTGAGCCTGTGGTGTGCCAGATAAAGCCGCCGCTTTCTGGTTTGCTCCAGCTTTTAGCGTTATAAGCGCTTTTAATCTTCCACAAAATACGCTCGGTGGCCGCAATCTGATAGGGGCGCATGACGAGCAGCGTATCGCTCACATCGAACACAGAGTAATGCAATAACACATTAAGCAAAGTATTTTTCTGGAAGAAGGTGGCTGTAAAGTCCTTTAAGTCTTTAATTAGGCTATTGTCGGCCTTGGCCCAGTTCATGGTGAAGTCGAAGCTGTTCTTGTTGCGTTGGGTGGTATTAGCAAAATAGCGGCTATCCGTACCGTTAGAGATCACGAACAACTGTAAATATTTATACAACGAATCTTCGCTGTTAAAGCTTTCTTTGCTGTAACGGTGTACCTGATTAAAGGCTTCTCGTATGGCCACGCCACGTTTTTTGAGTTCGATTTGTACCAGAGGTAAACCGTTGACCAGAATGGT
This sequence comes from Piscirickettsiaceae bacterium, assembly GCA_024685975.1. Taxonomy (GTDB): domain Bacteria; phylum Pseudomonadota; class Gammaproteobacteria; order Nitrosococcales; family Methylophagaceae. The sequence continues at coordinate 19,508 of JAIBDZ010000011.1, forward strand.
CACATCGTAGCGGTTAGCATGCGAACCTGTTTGCACAAACTGCTTGATCACCTGCACTTTGTTGCGAGTGATGTTGTTTTTATCTAGTAAATAAATGTTTTTAATGCGACCATCGTCAAACACAAAATCGTGAATATAATCATCGTGGACTTTGCGCGTTTTATCGACAATGCTGTCATTGGGTTTATCTAGATAAGTTTCCACAAAACGACGCCATTCGCCCTCTAAAAACACCACGTTATTGAGCGTTTGCAATTGCTGGCGAACATTGGCCAGCATCGCTTCTGGGTTATTCAATCCCGGCAGGTATTCATAACCTTGGTTTTGCAGGTCCTGAATCAGCTCGCGCTCCAAAGCCTCTTCGCTCTGGTAGCTGTCCGCCACCTGCCATTCCTTGGCGTATTTATCGAGTACGATAAAATTGTTCGATTCTGCGATAGTTTTATAGTCAGTCATCCTTTGACTCCTGTTTTTTGAGCATCTTCTTCACTTCACGGTCAAAATCTGACTCAATACGCTGTTGCTTATTAAATTTTTCGTATTCTGTATGGGCTTTTTTCTCTGCCTGTTTGCGGCTCACCGAGCCATATCCTTCAAGAATCTGATATTCGTTAAAACTAAGAAACTTATTAACGCTGTCGGCAAAACTTTCCATGGTAAAGGTATTGCGTCGTTCAATAATGCCCTCGATGTAATCAAAAAATGCCGAAACAGTGCGTTCGAGCTTTTTAATTTCAGCTTCTGTTAAGTAGTTTTTAGCTATTGTTGCGTCTGACTTTAATACGCGCCCTTTCGGTGCGTTTTTATAACTGCTCAGACCCATTAAAGGTTTATTGGCATCGGCTTTGAGTGAAATAATTTCTGCTGCCGTGTGACCGGTAATGGCGAAATGAAACTTGTCCTGAACATGCGCGTAAAACAAACGTGTGGTGTCTGATTTTTGATCGTAATCAATACTACACTCAGAAAAAATATCAGTAATCTGTTGATAAATACGTCGTTCACTGGCACGAATCGAGCGAACGCGTTCGAGTAGCTCTTTAAAATAATCTTTACCAAAAAAACGGCCATTTTTAAGGCGCTCATCATCCATGGCAAAGCCTTTGATGATGTAATCCTTGATTAGCGCAGTGGCCCAAATCCTAAACTGGGTAGCTTGCGCCGAGTTAACCCGGTAACCAACTGAAATAACCGCATCTAAATTGTAATATTCAAGCTTGCGTTTAACCTCGCGCTTACCTTCTTGTTGAACTGTTTCCAAAATGGAAAGAGTTGCTTCGCGCTGTAATTCTCCAGAATCATAAATATTATCTAAATGCTTAGAAATAGCAGGCACGCCCACGCCAAACAGTTCTGCAATGCGCTTTTGGGTTAACCAAATGGTTTCGCCGCTGAGTAATACTTCTACTTTAACGTCACCATTGGGCGCGGTATACAGCAGAAATTCGCTGGTTTGGTCACGCAGACTTAGTGTTTTAGCCATATCAAGCCGCTACCTCTGAATCTGGTTTAGGAAAGCTCAGCAGTAAATCGCGATAGTATTCGTATTGCTGTTGTCGTAAGGCAATTTCGCGGGGTAAGCCTTCGCTGATAGAGTTGGTTAATGTGTCGAATTTATCGAGGATGGCCGCGATAAGGGCTTGTTCAGCAAGCGATTTTTCTGCATCGCTAGCATATGGAATGGGAACCAAGTATTCCATGATTTTTGGTTTGTTACCACGAGGCATTTTTGCTCCCTTGGCATGTTGCATGTTGTATTCAAAGAATCTATCGTCGGCAAGAACTTGGTATAGATATTGAGAAAGAACATCTTTGCTAGTTGGGTGTACCACTAACACATCACCATTAGTCCCGCCTTTACAATCAGCATGCCAAATCTTTTTCAAGTATGGGCGAATATTCCCAATAAGGATGTCGCCATCGCAGAACTCTGTTGAATTGCCTGAAGTGGGGACATAATTTGACTTTACTTTCCCCTCTCTGTTTTGTAGCAAGTTGTCAACACCAACATAGTTCGTTTCATCAAGCTGTTCGTAACTAATACGCGTTTTTGAATATTCAGCTACTTCCCCCAATACTTTCCACTCCACTTCCCCATCTTCAAAACGCAACAACTGGTCGCGATAGTAGTTGTATTGTTTTTTACGCATGCTAAGTTCGGCGGTCAGTTCGGCGGTCAGTTCGGCGGTCAGTTCGGCGAAGCTGTCCAAAATACGAACGATTTCGGCCTGGATTTCCAGCGATTTTTCTGGGTTATCTGGGCAGGGGATGGGGATTTCTAATTTGTCGATATTGTTTGCTTTTAAATACCCCTGACCAGAGTTATTTTTCACAGCGTGAAAATGGCTTTTCATCCGTGGCGAATCAAAGAAGTGCCAAAAGAATCTACAATTTATCGAATTTTCATCTAGTCGAATTAAGTACATATTTTGACCATAAAACGCTAAATCAGATTCCTTTACCACGGCAACTTCACCGATTGTGCCGATCATGCTAATCAAGACATCTCCAGCTAGAATCGGCCTATTTCTGGATAATTCAATATAATCTTCACGAGAAATAAATTTCGTTTTATCGAAATTTATATGCCCACCTTTAATATTCTTCGATGTGATATAAGGTATTTTTTCGGCATCATTAAATTGTGGGGTTGCTGGCATAATCCAAAATTTGTCTACAACCAATTGCTCCAATGGTTTCCATTCCACCTCAACTCCATTCAGCAGCTTTTCCATAAAGCTCATGATACTCATTTTTGTCGACTCTCTTTTTTAGCCTGTTTTTCCAGTGTGGCGATGGTGTTTAGATAGTCTTTTTCGACATTGTCGAGGGTTTTGGCTTTGTATTTTTTATGTTCCAGTTTGGCTTTTTTGACTGCTGCGTTGTGTGAAATCTTACCGGCATTGTCCAGCACTTGTCGTCCAGTTGAGCTCAGAATGTTGTCGAGTTCACGTACATAGTCGGCCATACGCATTTCACGTTGTTCGATGGCGTTTAATTCGGCCAAATCAAAATAGGCTGAAACAAGATTGTTTAATACTTTCAATTCTTGTTCGTTCAGGTAGTTTTTAGCAACCATGGCTTCGGCCTGCGTGGGTTGGTTACCTTTAAAGCTGTTCAGGCCTGCAAAGGGTTTGTCGCTATCGACGCGCAGGTAGATCACTTCTGCGGCGGTGTGTCCGTGGGCGGCGTAATGCAATTTGTTTTGTACGATTTTAAAAAACGTCAGGCTGTCTTCGCTATTGGGATTGTAATCACTGGCGGTGGCATATAAGTCGAGTACCTGACGGTACATGACTTTTTCACTAGAGCGAATATCACGAATGCGGTCGAGCAATTCTTTCCAGTAATTGCCGCCCCCCAGATTTTTTAAGCGTTCGTCGTTTAGGGCAAAACCTTTTTCCAGATATTCTTTCAGCACAGTGGAGGCATAGCGTCGGAATTGGACGCCACGCGGCGAACGTACGCGATAACCTACGGCGAGGATAGCATCGAGGTTATAGAGTTTGGTTCGATAGCTCTTACCGTCGGCGGCAGTTGTCAAGGATTCCTTGACAACTGAATCTTCGTCCAGCTCTCGATCTTCTATGATGTTTTTCAAATGTAGGGAGATATTTTGTTTTGTCGCTTCAAACAATTCGGCAATCTGGAGCTGGGAGAGCCAGACAGTGCCGTTGTCGAGCTTTAAATCGATTTTGGTTACGCCATCATCGGTGGTGTAGAGGATCACATCACTCATGCCTCATTCCCTTCGATTTCAGCCACAATGACATCAATGTCTTTACGTAACTGATCGATTTTGGTCACAGTGGTGTTGAGTTCGGCATTGAGCTTGGTGATATCAATCACTTCGCGGGTATCTTTGGCTTCGACATAGCTACTGACCGATAGGTTGTAGTCGTTTGCGGCGACCTTTTCGAAAGGCACAGCGTTGGCGAAGTGATCGACGTTTTCTTTGCTATCAAACACCGCCATGATTTGTTCAATATGGGCATCGGTGAGGATGTTGTTATTGGTTTCTTTTTTAAATAAACCACTGGCATCGATAAATTGGGTGGTGGTGTCGGTTTTATGTTTGGACAGGACTAAAATGGTGACGGCAATGGTGGTGCCAAAAAACAAGTTAGGCGCGAGTGAAATGACGGTTTCCACATAGTTGTTATCGACTAAGTATTTGCGGATTTTCTGTTCGGCACCACCACGGTAAAAAATACCAGGGAAGCAGACAATGGCGGCGCGGCCTTTGCTGGAGAGGTAATTGAGCGCATGAAGAACAAAGGCGAAGTCGGCTTTGGATTTGGGCGCGAGTACTCCAGCGGGCGCAAAACGGTCATCGTTAATCAGCGTTGGATCATCACTCCCTATCCACTTTACGGAATAGGGCGGGTTGGAGACGATGGCATCAAAGGGTTTGTCATCCCCAAAATACGGCTCGATTAAAGTGTTACCCAATTGCATATTAAACTTGTCGTAGTTGATGTTATGCAAAAACATGTTCATACGCGCAAGGTTGTAGGTGGTGTGGTTGATTTCTTGGCCGAAGAAACCTTCTTCAATAATATGGGCGTCGAAGTGCTTTTTGGCTTGCAGCAATAGTGAACCAGAACCACAAGCAGGATCATAAATTTTGTTCACGCTGGTTTGTTTAAACATGGCAAGTTGGGCTATGAGCTTGGAAACGTGCTGCGGGGTAAAGAACTCACCACCAGATTTGCCGGCATTGGCTGCGTAGTTAGAGATTAAAAACTCGTAGGCATCGCCGAACAGTTCATTTTCATTGTCTTCAAATTGACCAATATCCAAGCCAGCGACACCCTTGATCACGGCAGCCAAGCGGGCATTTTTATCTTTGACAGTATTACCGAGGCGGTTGCTGGTGGTATCGAAATCAGCAAATAGACCTTTGATGTCTGGCTCTGAGGGGTAGCCATTGGCAGAACTCTCAATGGCGGCAAAGATGGTGGCCAGATCGGTGTTTAAACTTTCGTTGTTGTTCGCGCCTTTAGCGATATTAGAAAACAGTTGGGCGGGATAGATGAAATAACCCTTAGTTTTAATCGCGTCGTCTTGGATTTCAGGCGTGATCACGCTGTCTGGTAGTTCGGCGTAGTGAATGCTGTCGTCACCAGCTTCGATGTAGCTGGCAAAGTTTTCACTGATAAAACGGTAAAACAAGGCACCAAGTACGTATTGCTTAAAATCCCAGCCATCAACCGCTCCACGTACATCGTTGGCAATGGCCCAGATTTGGCGCTGTAAAGCGGCACGTTGTTGGGTACTTGTCATGGTGTCATTCCTGTTTTAAGCGATTTTAACTGCGTGTGCCAGTGTCCTCGGACGAAAACGAGCTCATCATTCAATGCGTACTGATACGGTATTTGTTTTTGAGTGTTGAGTTTGGAGCGAAGATCTTGTTCGTTGCGTGCTTTCTTGTTCAAATGCATTCCGTCCCTGAGTCATAATCTAATGACGAAATATAGCACCATATATGGATTAGAACCAAGCTAAGAAAGGTTTGAGGTGAACTTTGAAACATGACCCTGCCATGACCCAATAAAAAAGGCCTAGCAACGTTATATTGCTAAGCCTTTGAATTTTAATGGTGGCTCGACCTGGAATCGAACCAGGGACACAGGGATTTTCAATCCCTTGCTCTACCGACTGAGCTATCGAGCCATCAAGGTCGCGTATTAAACCCTTTTAGGCCTATTGATGTCAAGTCTGTGTCAGTTTTTGTGTCTGGATAGCGGGGTGACTAGCAGGTTTTAAGGCGGTTAATCATGGCCTTTTTGTTCGGTAAATAATTGTTCTAGTGTTGTATTGTCGAGTATTCGGTGCCATGAGGTATTGTGTGCTGGCAAAGTCAGTTGTTGGAGTATGGTATTGGCATGTTCTAGGGATTGAATCGGGATCAGCGGCAATTGTTCGATGAGAAATTGTTGGAGTTGTTGCTGGGTTGTTTGAGGTGTCAGCGTTTGCGTGAGTTGTGCGATAAGATCTTTCAATGGGCAGTGTGCGAGCAAACTTGGAATATGGTTAATAACGAGCTGTTGGCCGTTGATATGATAATCAAACCCAAGTTGAGAGAGCATGTGTTGATAGCTTGATAGTAAGGCGACGTCGCTTTCTGTCAGCTTGAATTGTATCGGAACCAAAATGGGCCGCGTGCTGAGTGTTTCGGTCTCGATAGCGGTTTGAAAAGCCTGTTGTCTTAACTGCAAATCAGCAATCTGTAAATCAAGGAGTGCGCAGTGTGGTTGTTCTAGAATAATATAACGTTCGGCAATCAGTATGCTGGGTTTGGGGGCGGCTATTGTGGGTTTGGTTTGTCGTGTAGGTGTACTGCGATAGGAAGCCGCTTGTTCTGAAACGTGTTCTGTTTCTCCAATATGCGATTGAGATGGGGTTTGGAATAGATCTGTTGTTTCAGCTTCATTGGGTTGGGCTAATAAGGCATCACGAATAGCATTAGTGATAAGGCCATGAATAAGGCGAGCATCACGAAATCGTACTTCATGTTTTGTGGGATGAACATTGATATCAACACGATCAAATGGCATGGTGAGATAGAGTACAAAGGCGGGATAACGTCCTTCAGGAATGAGGTCGATATAGGCTTGGCGAATGGCGTGGTTAATAACGCGATCGCGAATCACGCGGCCATTGATAAAGAAAAAATGAATGTCAGTTTGAGGGCGGTGGCCTTGCTGATTGGCGATCCATCCTGTTAAGTGTAAGTCGTCATACTCTTGTTCGAGATAAAGGCTGTTTTTTAAAAAAGCTTTACCACAGATTTTAGCAATACGTTGCTGGCGTTGTTCCAACGTTATTGCTTGGGGTAAGCGTAATTGTTGATTCGCTGACAGTTGGCCAAAAAAGCCTGTATGGAATTGACTTAAGGCGAGACGATGAATTGTCGTGGTGATATGGTTGAGCTCTGTTTTCTCACTACGCAAAAAGTGACGTCTTGCAGGGACATTAAAAAAGAGATCACGGATAGATATCGTGGTGCCATTAGGGTGGTTGCTGGGCGTAGGTTCAGTCTCTAATGTGAGCTGCCAGCCATGTTCTTGTTCGGCTTGTTTACTGTCTAAAGTTAATTGTGAGATGGAAGCAATACTTGGCAAAGCTTCGCCACGGAACCCCAAGCTGGCTATTTGACTGAGTTGTTCACTGGAGTTGAGTTTGCTAGTGGCATGGCGGCTGAGTGCTAATGCAAGATCGTCAGGATGAATGCCGATACCGTTATCTCGGACTTGGATGAGTTTATTACCGGCGTTCTCAATGTGAATATGGATCTCTGTCGCACCGGCATCAAGGCTGTTTTCAACCAGTTCTTTGACAACAGATGCAGGACGCTCGATGACTTCCCCTGCGGCAATCTGATTAGCTAGATGAAGTGGGAGCGCATGAATACGAGTCGGTGACGTCATGCTAAAACCAAGTTTAAGGAATAAATAAGGTGTCACCAATATTGATCATATTACCGTTAAGGCCGTTATTGCTTTTCAAATCTTGTAGCGTCACTTGGTAACGTTGAGCAATGGTGCTTAGCGTGTCCCCTCTACTGACGATATGCGTTTGCGGGGTTTGGTTGCCTAATGGTGGATTACGTTGAAAATAATTACGGATCCCTGACATCATGGCTTTGGCCAATTTGTTTTGATGATCGTTACTCTGTAGCTTTCTTTCTTCATCAGGGTTTGAAATGAAAGCAGTTTCAACTAAAACAGATGGAATATCGGGCGACTTTAAGACAACAAAAGCTGCCGATTCAACATGTTTCTTATGCGTGTTGCCGACACGTTTCAAGCCAGATAAAACAGTTTCGGCGACTTCCATACTAGCGACGAGGCTGGCTGTTTGTGAGAGGTCTAATAAGACTGAGGCGAGATTATCATCTTTATCATCAATACTGATACCTCCAACAAGATCGGCCGCATTTTCCTTGTCAGCTAACATTTGGGCGGCTTCACTACTGGCCCCACGTTGTGATAATACAAAGACAGAAGCGCCTTTTGCTTGCGGTTTGTGAAAAGCATCAGCATGGATCGAAATAAACATATCTGCTTTTTGTTGGCGGGCTTTTTTGATCCGGCCGCGTAAGCTAATAAAAGTATCGGTATTGCGGGTTAAATACGCTCGCATGCCCGGTTCTTTATCAACAAGTTTAGCTAGCTTGCGTGCGATAGATAAGACAATGTCTTTTTCTTTTGTGCCTCTTTTGCCAATAGCGCCGGTATCTTTACCGCCGTGACCTGCGTCAATAGCGATGACAAGATCGCGGCGTTTTTGTGGTGTTGTAATCGTTTTGACGGGTTTTGGTTTGGCTTTGGTGACCGGCGGCGGTGTGATTACTGGCTTGACTGCTGCTGTCGTTGTTTTAACAGCAGAGTTTGGTTTAGCGTTGTGGTTGAGATCGATAACGATACGATGGGGCACATCGGCATTGGCCGCCAGTTGTTGCACCTTATAATCGGCCTTGTTTTCTAAATCAAGGACAACACGTAAGACCTGATTGTCACGTGAAGCGTAACGAATGTTTTTGATAACGGTGCCAGTTAAAGGCGGTATGGTGATTTTTTTATTTTGTTGTATTTGTTTCAAGTCAAATACAAGACGTTCTGGATTGGATAGACGAAAGTGCGTGAACTCAGTTTGGTTTTTAAGATCAAGAACGAGGCGTGTCGTTGGTCCGTTTTGAGACAGTCTAATGGCATCAATATTGGCGGCCCATGCCTGACTTACTACGGTAAGAAGTAAGAATAGACTGATAATGAGTCGACGCATTGAGAGCATATCCTTAAAATTCAATTGGGTCATATTGTCTGATTGTGGCGTCAAAAAAGCAAGTTATGACGGCGCGTCCTGTATGGGTATTTGCTGATAAGCACGTTGTCCTTTGTCTGTTAATGCTTGAATCGATATTTGTCGGGCTTTGTCATGATAGGTGAGTGTCAGGTGCCAATCAGGTTGTGGAAGGTAATCTCCTGCTTGTGATGGCCATTCTATTAAGCATAAGTTTGACGGATTTAAATAATCTTCGAGGCCTAAATAATCCAGTTCTTCTGGGTCAGCTAGACGGTATAAGTCAAAATGATATACCGTGCAATGTTCGAGTTCATAAGGTTCAACTAAAGTATAAGTTGGACTTTTCACATGTCCAGTATGACCTAAAGCGTGTAGAAACCCTCGTGTTAACGTAGTTTTCCCTGCGCCTAGTTGCCCTGTTAAGTGAATCGTAAAACCCTCTTTCGGGCATGATGCAGCAAGTTGGGCGCCTAATAATAATGTGGCTTGTTCATCTGCGAGATTAATTTGCATAGCGTTAACGCATCGGGTTTAAAAAATGGCGGACATGGGGCAGCAAGTCCATTGCTAACATGCCTCGCTCGCCATCTTGTTGGGCTGCTTTATCGCCGGCCAACCCATGAAGGGTGACACCAAGGCAGGCGGCGTCTATTAAAGATAAACCTTGTGCCACTAAGCTACCGATAATGCCTGCCAAAATATCGCCCATACCGCCGCTGGCCATGCCAGGATTACCATAAGGTGAAAGATGGATCGTTTCTGTACCATCAAAGATGAGTGTGCCAGCCCCTTTTAGGACGATAACGCCACCATACTGGTGTTGTAATTGTTGCACTGCTTGTACTCTGTCACGCTGAATATCACTACTGGAGCAAGCGAGTAACCTCGCGGCTTCGCCTGGATGTGGTGTTAATATCCAATTGGTTCGATACTGCGGTGCTTGAGCAAGTAAATTGAGTGCGTCAGCGTCGATAATAAGTGGCTGAGGCTGGGTTAAACAAAACTGATATAAATCTTGTGCCCATGCAGATTGACCTAAGCCAGGTCCGATGACGATAGCATTGGCTGCGGTAATGTATGGGGAAAGATCAGTATGGTGATTGACGCCATGACACATTAATTCTGGGCGAGTTATATTGAGCCATGACGCATGTTGTGGATGAGTGGCAATGGTTGTCAAACCAACGCCTGTTCTTGCGGCGGCATAAGAGGCGAGATGGATGGCACCTGACATGCCGGCATCACCACCGACTGTTAATACGTGTCCATAACACCCTTTGTGACTGGCTTTATCTCTAGGGTGTAAAAAGTGAACGAATTGTTTGAGATGCGATTGCTTCGCTTTGGGAGGAATTGCATCGTACAGAGCTTCGGGTACGGATAAATCATCAAAAAAGACTTTGCCGCTCATTTGAGGACCTTGCCCTGTAAAAAGTCCGAGGTTTAAACCAATAAAGCTGATAGTAGTATGGGCGCAGATGGCACGCCCCATAACACTACCGGTATCGGCATGGAGTCCAGATGGAATGTCTAATGATAATATCGGTGCGGGGTGTTGGTTAAGCGCATCGATGAGTTGAGCAAATGGGTCTTCGACCGTTCGAGCTATGCCGGTGCCGAATAAAGCATCAACAATAATATCTGCTGGTGGCAAAATGTCATGATAAGGCGTTAGCGATAGGCCGGCATCTAACATAGCTTGTCTGGCGGCGGAGGCTGTTGGTGTTAATTTATCGTCAGAGCCTATTTGCATGATCGTGACGTTATACCCTGCGGCATGAGCTTGGCGAGCGACCTCAAATCCATCACCACCGTTATTGCCTGTCCCTGACACAATTAAAAGCGTGTGCGCGGTTGGCCAACGATGAGATAACAGCGCTAGTGAGACTTCCCCTGCCTTAGCCATAAGCCATGAGGCGGACAAGCCATATTGCTCGCTGGCAATAGAATCTAAAGCGCGAGTTTGTTCAGCGGTGTAGAGGTTATCAGGTAACTGTGACATAGCTTGCTTATAATAGCGTGTATGACTAAAAGAAATACAGCCTTATTAATGCCACAATTGCTGGAAGAGATGACTTCTTGGGCTAAGGATTTAGGGTTTCAGCAGTTAGGCGTGAGTGATATTGATTTATCCAAAACAGAAGCGGCATTAACTGATTGGCTCGCAAAGCATTTCCATGGTGAAATGGATTATATGGCGGCGCATGGTACAAAGCGGACTCGCCCAGCATTATTAGTGCCTGAGACGGTGAGGGTGATTACATTACGAATGGATTATTGGCCTGATTCGAACCACGATGCTTGGGATGTGATGGCGGATGACGAAAAAGGGTTTATTTCACGTTATGCTTTAGGGCGTGACTATCATAAATTAATGCGCCGGCGTTTGGCTAAATTGGCGGAAAAGATTAAGGCTGAGATAGGGGATATGTCTTATCGGGTTTTTTGCGATAGTGCGCCAGTGATGGAAAAAGCCTTGGCGGAAAAGTCTGGATTAGGTTGGCAAGGTAAACATAGCAATATTTTGAACCGATCGCATGGGTCGTATTTCTTTCTAGGTGAAATTTATACCGATTTGCCTTTACCTTTAACTGAGGCAACAACAGAACATTGTGGATCGTGTACATCATGTATCGATGCGTGCCCAACGCAAGCAATTGTCGCGCCTTATGTGGTCGATGCGCGGCGATGTATCTCGTATTTGACGATTGAGTTGAAAGGCGCGATTCCTGACGTTTTTCGGCCGATGATGGGAAATCGTATTTATGGTTGTGATGATTGTCAGTTAGTTTGCCCGTGGAATAAGTTTGCCCAAGTTACGGTTGAAACTGATTATTTGCCTCGGCATGGTTTAGATTCACCGCAATTGGTGGATTTGTTTGCTTGGGATGAAACGACATTTCTTTCTCGGTTTGAAGGCAGCCCAATTCGCCGAATTGGACACGAATCTTGGTTGAGAAATATTGCGGTGGCTTTAGGAAATGCGCAAAGTAGTGAGGCTGTTTTGACGGCGTTGATGAGCCGCCAAAACCATTCCTCTGAGTTGGTGAGAGAACATGTTCAATGGGCGTTAGTGCAACATAAAACTAAGGCAGTTTAATGAGGTGTTCGCGGTAATGCTGTAGCTCTCTGATTGAATCTTTGATGTCATCCATCGCAAGGTGAGATGATTTTTTCTTAAAACTCTTCTCGACTGCGGGGGCCCAGCGCTTGGCGAGCTCTTTTAATGAGCTGACATCTAAATTGCGGTAATGAAAATAGGCTTCTAATTCTGGCATGATGCGAGCCATAAAACGGCGATCTTGGCAGATACTGTTGCCACACATTGGTGACACGCCTGCGGGAACATATTTCGATAGAAACTCAATGGTTTGGCGTTCCGCTTCTGCTTCATTAGTGACGCTATTTTTGACCCGTTCGACCAAACCTGAACCACCATGTTGACGGGTATTCCATTCATCCATGCCATCAAGTTTTTCATCGGATTGATGAATCGCGATGATAGGGCCTTCAGCAAGCACGTTGAGGTCACTGTCGGTGACGATGGTGGCAATTTCGATAATTGCGTCGTTATTGGTATCGAGTCCTGTCATTTCTAGGTCGATCCAAATCAGGTTTTTTCTGCTTTTAGCCATAGTGAATGTCTTTTTATGTACGAAAGAGGGGTGAACTTCTTGCCAGCGATTGTATCAAACGATAAGCTGCTTAGCATTGTTATGATTTATTTGGTTCAAAGAAAATGAATGGATTTGGTGTGTTATTTATCGTCGTGTTGGTCTTGATGACAGCGATTGAGTTGTGGTTGTCATTACGTCAATCTCGTTATGTTTGGCGTCATCGTGATGCTGTGCCGGAAGCTTTTAAGGAGCAAATTTCGTTAGCAGACCATCAAAAGGCCGCGAATTATACTTTGGCAAAAGGTAAAGTCGGGCGCTTTGAAAATGTCTTTGGCATGTTGGTTTTACTCGGTTGGACATTTGGCGGTGGTTTGGCTGTGTTGTCTGGGCTTTGGGCTGAGACGGGTTGGTCTGACATGACGATAGGGATTGCCTTTATCCTCAGTTTTTTTGTTATCTCGTCCATTATTGACTTGCCTTTTTCGTTATATCGCACCTTCAAACTTGAAGCTGAATATGGCTTTAATCACAGTACGCTTGGCTTGTACTTTTCTGATTTGTTAAAGCAAATGGTCTTAATGATTGCGATTGGTGCACCGTTGTTGTGGGGCGCGTTGTGGTTAATGGGCAGTGCCGGTGAGTTATGGTGGTTATACCTTTGGGCTGCATGGATCGGGTTTACGGTCTTGATGATGTGGGCTTACCCTGCTTTTATCGCGCCTATTTTTAATCAATTTACGCCGCTGGAAGATCAAGCATTAAAAGCGCGTGTTGAAAACTTATTATCGCGTTGCGGTTTTAAAAGCCAAGGTATTTTTGTGATGGATGGCTCGCGCCGTTCAGGACATGGAAATGCGTACTTTACGGGTTTAGGCAGTAATAAACGCATTGTTTTTTTTGATACATTGTTAAAAACGTTAAGTGAAGACCAAATTGAGGCGGTATTAGCGCATGAATTAGGCCATTTTCGCCGTAAACATGTGATTAAAAATATGGTCGTGATGGCGGGATTAAGTTTGGTGAGTTTGGCGCTATTAGGTTGGGCGATTGCTGAACCGTGGTTTTATCAAGGGCTCGGGGTGACAACGCAAAGTCATGCGATGGCTTTGGTGTTATTTATGATTGTGGTTCCTGTTTTTGGTTTCTTTATGCATCCTGTGATGACGGCGTTGTCACGCAAGTATGAATATGAAGCGGATGATTATGCGGCGTCGGTGTCTAATGGCGAAGATTTAATTGCGGCTTTGGTGGCGTTATATCAAGAAAATGCCAGCACATTGACCCCTGACCCTTTGGTGTCAGCGATGTATGATTCACATCCTCCTGCGACATTACGGGTGGCACATTTAGAAGGTAAAACTGCTTGAAAATAGCAACGTGGTTGGTTTTGTTATGCGGTATTGTGCCGTCAGCTTATGCAGCCAATGGTCGAGCCTTGCATGATGCTGCTTGCATGCAATGTCATGCAAGCTTGATGTCTGGAAAAGCTAATGCGATCTATACTCGATCAAATAGCAGGATAACATCCAAGCAGCAATTGACTCAGCAAGTGACAGGCTGCATGGTTGCTGCGGATGTGCAGTGGAAGTCAGAACAAAAACAGGCCGTGATTGATTATCTGGCCAGACAGTTTTATGGGTTTTAGTTCACGCTGATTTTGTTTCGTCCAGTTTCTTTAGAGGTATAGAGTGCTTGATCTGCACGGTCGATAAAGCTATTTGCCGTATCGCCTGCTTGGAAGAAGCTAATGCCAATCGACACGGTGACAGGCCCTATAATGCTATTGTCTTTTTTATGGCGGAGTTTGGCTTCGCTTAATTCAACACGGATGGTATTAGCGAGTGTCAGCACTTCTTCGCTGCTCTTGTTAAAGATAATCATGACCATTTCTTCACCACCATAGCGGGCGGCAAGATGTTGTTTCCCAGCATATTTTTTTAATAGCTGTGAGAAATATTGCAGGACTTTATCACCCACAATATGTCCCATTGTGTCATTGAGGTGTTTGAAGTGGTCTAGGTCAAATAGAGCCAGTGAGGTATTAAGGGGTTGTTGTTTACAGACTTTGGTGAGTTCTTGATCAAAACTACGTCGGTTTAATAATCCTGTGAGCCCATCAGTGCGTGAGATTTCTTTGACAATGGCAAGTTCGGATTTGAGTTGTTCTATTTCTCGGGTTGATTTTTCAAGTTCAGCTTTAAGCTCATGGCTAGTCAGGCTTAAGGTTTGCGTATTCGACAGGATATTCGTAATGATGTGTTTGAGTTCATTGATATCAGCATAACCATTTAGCATTTCTTGGGTGCCACTCAGGTCTGTTGCACATTCTGAAGCGACAAAGCCGGCTTTGGTGATCTGAGATAAGGTGTTGTTGACAACGTTTGCGATGCCATTATTAGCTTGTTGTAGCCGTTCTGGCATATCTGAAAGGATGTACTTTTCATACAAGCTTTGTGTGAGTTCGGTTGTGATGGGAAGTTGGCTATTAAGCCGATTATCAAGTGCTTTTTTCAAAGCAATATTGTCGCCAGAGACATATTCATACCAGACGGCGTAATTGACAGGGTTAACTGGTGTTTTGTGTTTATTGATTAATGGGATAACACGTCTTAAATTTTCCGATGCTTTTTGAGCGTCATGTTCAGTATAAGCAGGTGGAAATGACTTTTGTGCAGTCATAGTGTTTGTATACCTCAGTAAACAGTTGTTACGCCAGGTGTTGTGTTGTTATCGTTTTATATCCTTATACTTTTCAATACTGTCGGCGTTGATTTGACGTATTGATGGTTATCTCCTTCAACCTAGTCATTATCGGTTAAAACAAGGTTTTCTTGAACACCTTTTTAAGATGAGCTTGTTTTGGACTGTTTGTAAACTTAAAGAATCAGAGGCCTAACACTGCTAGGCCTCTGTATTATTTGTCATTACTTACTTTGAGCTAAAGCTATTTTTTTAGCTTGATTAAAGTCACTTTTACCACTTCCCAATTTTGGAATAGCTTCGACTTCGATAAATTGAGAGGGTGTGCTGAGCGGGCTTAAATCAGTTTTCTTAATGTGTTCTTTTAATTCAGTTGTGCTTGTTTCTCCTGCATAAAGCAAGACAATCGCTTCCCCTTTTTTATTATCAGGAATACTCGTTGTCAGAATTTCTACTTCAGAAGAGATGTTTAAGCTGATTTCAGCTTCTACAGCACCAAGGCTGACCATTTCACCGCCAATTTTTGCAAAGCGGGAGTAGCGATCAATAATGGTGAGAAAGCCATCTTGGTCAAGGTGGCCTTTATCGCCTGTTTTATACCAACGTAAACCGTCAATATCGACAATGGCTTGTTGGGTTTTGTCTGGATCATCTAAATATCCTTTCATGACCTGCGTTCCACCGATCAAAATTAAGCCATCTTCTCCAGCAGGTAATGGTGCGAGTGTATCGGGATTAACAATACGTACACTACTGCCGGGTAAAGGCAAACCGACGGTGCCTATTTTATGACCGGTTTGAATATGCCAATCGCTTGTTGAAATACGATCTGGAATATTGACGGTGGCTACTGGTGTCGTTTCTGTTGCACCATAACCTTCATAAATGGTTTTTCCAAATTTGAGTGAAAATTGTTCACGTACTTCTGGGTTGAGCTTTTCGGCACCTGCAACGGTAATACGGAGTGATTCAAGCATAATGCCTGGAATACGATTATTTTTATTAAATAAGCGTAAGAAAGTGGACGTGCCACAAAAGATAGTTGCCTGATAACGGCTAATGCCTTTGGCAATATTAACAACATCAGTCGGATCGGGATGGCAAATAGCAGGGATCCCTTCAATTAATGGCATTAATCCCGTCACAGTGAGTCCAAAGGCATGAAATAACGGCAAGCTGGCAACGATGACATCATCATGTTCGATATCCAAGACATCAGAAATTTGCTTAATATTCCCCATCATATTTTTATGGCTTAGCATGATGCCTTTTGGGGTGCCTTCACTGCCACTAGAGAAAAGTATGGCCGCTGTTTGTTCGTTAGACGTATGGCGACCAAATAATGATTGAATCATTTTTGCAGGCAAAAAGGTGCTGATTAGAGTCAATATTTTTTCAACAGAGGAAATACATTGATGCAAGTCTTCGAGATACGTTACCTCGGTATTGTCAAAAGCTTGTTCTATGGCAATGCCTTTTTGATTGAGCTTATCGACAAAGCGACGTGAGGTATAAATGTGTTTAATGCCTGCTTTTTGAATGGCGGCTTTAATCGTATCGATGGGAGAGGTGAAATTTAAATTGACCACCGTTTTACCGCACAATAAGGCGGCAATATTGGCAATAATACCGGCACTACTGGTAGGTAATAATAATCCTAAATTTTGCTCATCATGTTGCTTAAAACGGCGAGCAAAAAGTAATGATGCCGTGAGTGTTTTTCGACGCGTCAACGTACGAACAGTTTGAATATCGGTTAAGCAAGCGGCTCCGCCATCTTGTTTGGCGCGCTTGATCCAAGCTAACCCTAAATTAGGCAGTTGTTCGACATGTTGATGCCAAGTTTGTATTGATAAATCAAATACGGCTTGTTTGACCGTTTGAACATCACTTTCCATAGGCAATGGTTTAGCAAAACCAACAATCACATCACGGCGGATCGCGCGACGGGATAATTGCTGTAGTTTTTGGCCTGAGCGAGAAAAACGGCTGCCCCATAAACCACGTAGATAAAAAGGTAAGATAATACCGTTAACGCCATCAATACAACGTTCATAGCCTTTTTTGAACTCACCCAATTGACCATTACGGCTAATAGAACCTTCAGGGAACAAGCAGACAACATGGCCTTGTTTGAGGGCTTGGTTTATCGTGTTTAAGGCTTCTTTACTACTGCTGCTTGAGATAGGGATGACTTGGAATAAGTCGAGGAACCATTTCAAATACCATTTTTGATAAATGGTTTTATCCATGACAAAGCGAACATGGCGAGGACTGGCCATTTGGAGAATAGCCCAATCTAACCAACTAATATGGTTACCGAGTAATAACACCGCTCCTTGTGATGGCATATTTTCAAGGTTCTGGACATGAACACGGTATCGGCTGGCGAAAAGGGCACCAACAACATAGTGGATCAAAGACTGTGGCAATTTATACACGGTGTAGATAGCGCCTATCGCGGTGATAATAGCTAAGGTATATAAAATGAACTGACTATGTAGGTCAAGTAGCGCGGAGCATAATGTGCCGACCAAAAAGCTGATCATGACCACATTTTGAACCCAATTATTACCGGCAAGCACTGTGCCTAATTGTTGGTTTTTAGCTCTAAATTGAATCAAAGCATTCAAAGGAATGATGAATAAACCACCAAAAAGTCCAAACATTAAGACCGTTGCCGCGAGTGCAGAGACATTGGACAATTGGGGAAGTAAAAATAAACTGGCCACCATGCCTAAAGCGCCTAGTGGAATTAGGCCGGTTTCAATGTAATGACGCGAGACCTTACCTGAAATGAAAGACCCGATGATAATGCCAAGCCCAGAACAAGCCAATAAACCTTGCACAACAATCGTATTGTCCATTGCGAGTACTTCTTTGGCATAGGCTGGGAATGTCGCTAATACTGCTTGAGACACACCCCAGAAAATAGCCAAGCCAATGATAGACAACCAAATAATGGGGTCACGTTTAATTAAACGTAAGTTTTGGTGCAATGTTTTGCCTGAGCGATATTGCTGCCAATCGAATTTTGGCTTGGTATTTTGCGGAGCATAATGAGGTAAGCGCGTTGAGAAATATAACTCAACCAGGCTACCTAAAACCAATAGCCAACCGATGGGTGCGATAATGCGGATGATGTCTTGCTCGGTTTGAAAACTGTGTCCTGCTAAGGCATTTTCAAACAATATCGAGAATACAAACATGCCTAATAAAATCGCAATAATCGTTGTGGACTGCACAATACCATTGGCACTGGCCAATTGTTCTTTACCAGCAATTTCTCGAATATAGCCATATTTGGCGGGTGAATAAAAAGCGCTTTGAACAGCTAACATGAAGGTCATCGCAAAAGCGACTTCAAACCATGCAAGGTAATAACACAAGGTAATTAATAAGGTGAGCCCGACGGCGGCGATAGCGGACCAACGCATAATATGTGGTTTTTTAAAGCGATCGGATAAATAGCCGGAAGGAGTGAATAATAAGATGAAAGGAAGCAAGATAAGACCATTGACGATGGCAGTGAGCACGATCTGAGTTGATCCGTCATAGACTTTGAAAACTGTATTTTGAATAATGATTTTATGCCCTAGATCAACAAAGGCATTGAGAAAAATCATGGTGGTAAAAGCCAAAAAACCTTTTATTTTAAGTAGCGATGTCATAAGTCGTTGTCTCAGTAGTTGTGGTGCTGCTTACTATTCATTGTTTAAGATAGGTTGACGATGTAAAAAGATGAAGTTGCATTATGCCCTGCTTAAAGTAGCGTTTTATGATACTTTTATTGTTTTATCTAGCTCGGTAAGAGAGTAATGGCGCAAAAAACGCAACTCATTGCAACCTTAAAACAAAGTTTAAAATCACATGGTTTGACATATGCTGATGTCGCTAAAACGCTTAATCTATCAGAAGCGAGCGTAAAACGCTTGTTTGCTCAATCCCATTTGTCTTTAGCAAGGTTAGATCTGATCTGTCAGATGATGGGGATGGAGATATCGGATTTGGTGGCTCAAATGAATCAACAATCTTCGATAAAAGAAGTCAGTCAATTGAGTCATGATCATGAGCAAGTCTTAGCGGATGATCCTGCTTTATTGTTAATTGCAGTCTGTGTGCTTAATGGTTGGACTATTGATGATTTAACCAACCATTATCATTTTACGACGACGCAATGCGTACATTATTTAGCGATGTTAGATAGCATGGGTTTGATTACATTATTACCGATGAACCGGATCCAGCTGCGTATTGCAGTGAATTTTTCATGGCGGACAAACGGTCCAATCCAGCACTTTTTTCAACAAAAACTGGCGGCAGATTTTTTTGATACGCAGTTTGATCAACAGCATGAGCAATTAATGGTTATTAATGGCATGTTAAGTGACAGTGCGATGGCTATTTTTCAGCGTAAATTAAGGCAATTAGTGGCTGAGTTCGATGAGTTGAACAATGAAGATAGGAGCCTGCCTTTATCAGAACGAAAAGGCACAACTGTGGTGTTAGCTGCGCGTAACTGGCGTTATGGTTTATTTGACCATTTGAGAAAATAGGGGCGAGTAGACTCACCCCTATGAGTTTGACGGTTTATTTTTCGCTTTCTAAAAAGCGTTCCGCATCTAATGCAGCCATGCAACCTGCTCCAGCGGATGTGATGGCTTGACGATAAATTGGATCTGAGACATCACCTGCAGCAAAAACACCAGGAACGCTGGTTTGTGTTCCTTTTTTAAGGGTGATGTAACCGTGCTCCATTTCAAGTTGTTCTTGGAACATATCGGTATTCGGTTTATGGCCAATCGCAATAAAGACACCTTGTACATCGACTTGTTGTGTACTGTCATCGGCTGTGCTTTTAACGCGAACGCTATTGACACCCATATCGTCACCTTGCACTTCATCTAGCACATGGTTCCATAAAATCTCGACATTGCCTTCTTCTGCTTTTTTCAAGAGTTGATTACTCAAAATCTTTTCAGAACGAAAGCTATCGCGGCGATGAATGACGGTGACTTTTGACGCGATATTAGAGAGGTATAAGGCTTCTTCAACAGCTGTATTACCACCGCCAACAACAGCGACAGGCTGATCTTTATAGAAGAAACCATCACAAGTAGCACAAGCAGAGACGCCACGACCTTTGAATTCTTCTTCAGAATCTAAGCCGAGATACATGGCTGATGCGCCAGTAGCGATAATCAGTGCATCACAGGTGTATTCACCAGCATCACCAATTAATTTAAATGGGCGCTGTGTCAATTCTGCGGTATGAATATGGTCAAAAATGATGTCAGTACCAAAACGCTCAGCATGACGCTGCATTCTTTGCATTAATTCAGGCCCTTCAACACCTTGGTCATCACCAGGCCAGTTATCAACATCGGTTGTGGTGGTGAGTTGTCCACCTTGCTCCATGCCAGTAATCAGCACTGGATTTAATGCTGCACGTGCCGCATAGACTGCTGCCGTATAACCAGCAGGGCCTGAACCTAAAATCAATAAACGGCAGTGTTTTGTTTCGGCCATGGTCGATCTCTCCTGAAGGGGGAATAAAGAATGTGTAGGTTACCTATTGATGAGTATTTGGTAAAGTATGACACTTATAAAGCTGTGGTAAGATAAGCTGCTAATTTATTGGTGTTACTGGAAATATTACATTGGCTCAAGCAACACGAGTTTCTAAGAAAAGCAAGGAAGAACCGGTATCAGGCGCGGTAGGCTTTCGACTGCGTGAAGCTGCGCTGATTTTGTCATTGGCGCTCGCGGCTTACCTTTTATTATCGCTATCTAGTTATCAACCGACGGATCCCGGTTGGTCTACGACGGGTACGAACGATATTGTCGCGAATAAAGGCGGGATTGTGGGTGCTTGGTTGGCCGATTCTTTATTGTATGGTTTTGGTTTTCCCGCTTATTTGTCGCCGTTGATGTTGGCTTTTAGCGGCTGGTTATTATTCAGCTGGGGAAAACATGATGACGCCGAAGATGCGGTTCATTTCTGGGTATTAAAATCAGTTGGTTTAATTTTTGCGCTGTCTGCTGCAAGTGGCTTATCTACGTTGAGTTTAATGCCTTACGCTGGCTTGTTGCCATTGGGCGCTGGTGGCGTATTAGGTGAACTTGTCGGTAATGGGTTTATCACGATTTTTGGCACATCCGGTACGACATTACTATTACTAGCCGTTTTGTTAACCGGTATCACCTTATTTACTGGATTATCTTGGTTAATGGTTGTCGATAAAATCGGCGCAATAACATTATTGTTAGTGCATCATGCGGGACAAAAAATTGCCGAATTACGTGAACAATTTGCGACTAAACAAGCGAAACAAAAACGGGCAGAAGTTTTCAAAGAAAAAAGTGTGAGTTTGGCTAAACCCGCTAAAGTACGTGTTGAACCTGTTATTGAAGCGCCGGTCGTCAGTCAGCGCGAAGAAGCTGAACGCCAAGTGCCATTGTTTGAATCTCAAGAAGAGGGGGCAATGCCAGCATTGGCCTTATTAGATATGCCTCAAGCGAGTAAAGGTGGCTATAGCGAAGAGGTTCTGCAAGCGTTATCCCGTCAACTAGAACTGAAACTCAAAGATTTTGGGGTACAAGTTGAAGTGGTGGAAGTGCAACCAGGCCCGGTAGTCACCCGGTTTGAATTGCAGCCTGCGCCTGGTTTAAAAGTCAGTCGAATTACTGGCTTAGCTAAAGATCTCGCCAGAGCGATGTCGATTACCAGCGTACGAGTGGTTGAGGTTATTCCTGGTAAACCATTAATCGGGATCGAAATTCCTAATGAACACCGAGATATTGTGCGCCTACGTGAGATCTTAGGCTGTGCAGATTATGAAAATAGTAAATCTGCTTTAGTGATGGCATTGGGTAAAGATATTGCTGGTCGCCCTGTTGTAGCAGATTTAGAGAAAATGCCGCATTTATTGGTGGCCGGTACAACGGGGTCAGGTAAGTCTGTCGCTGTGAATGCCATGATTTTGAG
The DNA here is from genome assembly GCA_024685975.1 of Piscirickettsiaceae bacterium. GTDB lineage: Bacteria > Pseudomonadota > Gammaproteobacteria > Nitrosococcales > Methylophagaceae. The sequence continues at coordinate 41,624 of JAIBDZ010000011.1, forward strand.
CTTATTGTATAAATCAACGCCAGAGCAAGTCCGCATGATCATGGTCGATCCTAAAATGTTGGAATTATCCGTTTATGAAGATATTCCCCATTTATTAACGCCCGTTGTGACTGATATGAAAGAGGCGGCAAATGCATTACGTTGGTCTGTCGCTGAGATGGAACGCCGTTATCCTTTGATGGCTGCGATGGGTGTGCGTAATATCACCGGGTTTAACAAGAAGGTGCAAGAGGCGATAGATCGCGGCGAACCGATTGTTGACCCGACAGTAGAAGTTGTTGCTGGCGAACCTGCACCGACATTGACGCCACTGCCTTTTATTGTAGTAGTAATTGATGAGCTTGCCGACATGATGATGGTGGTCGGTAAACAGGTCGAAGAGTCTATCGCTCGTCTTGCTCAAAAAGCGAGGGCTGCTGGGATCCATTTGATTTTAGCGACGCAGCGTCCTTCTGTTGATGTTATTACCGGCTTAATCAAAGCAAATATTCCGACTCGAATGGCGTTTCAGGTGTCTTCTAGAATTGATTCAAGAACGATTTTAGATCAAATGGGTGCGGAACAATTATTAGGGCAAGGAGACATGTTGTATTTGCCGCCGGGTTCAGGATTGCCTGAACGGGTGCATGGTGCATTTGTCGATGATCACGAAGTACATAGCGTAGTTAATTTCCTGAAAAAAAGTGGCCAGCCCAATTATTTGGAAGAAATTACACAAGAACAAAGTGACCCGAGCGCGGGTGGCATTGCCGATGCGAGTGATGGTGAGTCTGATCCATTGTATGATCAGGCGGTACAAATCGTGACAGAATCACGGCGCGCGTCGGTATCTGGCGTGCAACGACGATTAAAAGTGGGTTATAACCGTGCGTCACGGTTGGTTGAAGCAATGGAAGCGGCAGGTGTGGTCTCAGGCATGCAAGCCAATGGTAGTCGCGAAGTGTTAGCGCCACCACCACGAGATTAAGGCGATGAACGCAACTTCATGTCTGTCATGTCGTCTGATTGAGTATCGTTATTCATTTGAAGGAAAGCACTATGTCGGTTAAATCACCGGTCTATTCTATTATCGCTATGATATGGTTTTTAGCTTCAAGCGCGACCATGGCCGCCGATAATGCATCCGATAAGCTTGCTGTTTTTGTCCAGTCTGTGGTGACTTTTCAAGCAAAATTCGAACAAACAGTTTTAAGCGCCCAAGGTGACATCATTGAGGAGGCGCGAGGCCAATTTTTATTAGAGCGTCCAGGAAGGTTTCGGTGGGATTATTTTGAGCCTTATCCCCAGCATATTGTTGCAGATGGCGAGCGCATTTGGTTTTATGATGTTGATCTTGAACAGGTCACGGTGAAGTCTCAGCAAGAAGCGTTAACCGATACCCCTGCGACATTATTGTCAGGTGATATGTTACCGGAAGAAAAATATCATGTCCGTGATGTGCCATCTGACGATGGTTATCAATGGGTTGAGCTGGTTCCAAAGCAAGCTGAATCTAGCTTCCAAGTGGTTCGTTTTGCTTTTGATGACGACGGTTTAAAACGGATGGTAATGCAAGATAATTTTGATCAATTTACGCGTTTAATTTTCAGTGACGTGATTGAAAATGATGAAATCGCACAAGATACCTTTATTTTTACTGCGCCAGAAGGTGTTGATGTTGTTGGTGATGTCGTACCGTGAGTTTGTTTGAGCAAGTCGATGATTTGAGTCGGCCGCTTGCAGATAGAATGCGGCCTGCTAATTTATCAGGCTATATTGGTCAGCGACATTTACTTGATGAAAGGAAACCGTTAAGGCAAGCGATTGAAGGCGGTCAGCCGCATTCGATGATTTTCTGGGGGCCACCAGGTACGGGGAAAACAACATTAGCTAGACTTATTGCTGGCTATTGTGATGCGGAATTTATCACCATCTCGGCGGTGTTGGCTGGGGTGAAAGAAGTGCGTGCGGCAGTAGCAAGAGCGCAGCAACTGCAACAAGAACAAGGTCGTCGGACGATGTTGTTTGTTGATGAAGTGCACCGTTTTAATAAATCTCAGCAAGATGCTTTTTTGCCTTATGTCGAAGATGGCACTTTTACATTTATTGGTGCGACGACAGAAAACCCTTCATTTGAATTGAATAATGCTTTGTTATCTCGGGCAAGAGTGTATGTGCTCAAAGCGTTAGATGCTAAAGATTTACGTGAAATTATTGATCGCGCGATGTCAGATGATAATGTCGGTTTGGCTGATAGGGGCATTACGTTAGATGAGGCATTGAGAGATGTTTTAGCTGAATCAGCCGATGGCGATGGTCGCCGCGTCTTAAACTTATTAGAAATACTGATTGATTTGGCCGATAGCCAAGGGCAAAAAAGTGTTTCTGAAGAGGATGTCGCTTCGGTTTTATCTGGCGGTCTTCGTCGTTTTGATAAAGGTGGTGAAGCTTTTTATGACCAAATTTCGGCTTTGCATAAATCGGTACGAGGATCGTCACCTGATGCGGCATTGTATTGGTTATGTCGAATGTTAGATGGGGGGTGTGATCCGACTTATCTTATGCGTCGTGTAGTCAGAATGGCGTCAGAAGATATCGGTAATGCTGATCCTCGCGGCTTGAGAATTGCCTTAGATGCTTGGGAAAGTTATGAAAAATTAGGCCAAGCAGAGGGTGAACTTGCTATTGCACAAGCTGTTGTTTATCTAGCCTGCGCGCCTAAGAGTAATGCGGTATATAGCGCGTTTAACGCGGCGATGGCGGATGTTCGTGCTAATGGTTCACATGAAGTGCCATTGCATTTGCGTAATGCGCCTACCAAATTGATGAAAGATTTAGGCTATGCCAAAAAATATCGTTATGCGCATAATGAACCGGATGCTTATGCCGCAGGTGAACATTATTTCCCCGAAGATATGCCAGACCGGCAATATTACCAGCCAGTGGATCGCGGTTTAGAAATTCAGATTAAGGATAAATTGGCGCGATTGCATGCTTTAGATGAAAAGGCGAGAAAGGTCGAGTAATTCATTCCAAGCGTTACGGAAAGATTGAGCCTTTAATATAAATGTAGTACTTTAGCGTTAGAATTTTGTAACATATACCATGTTAAGAAATCTGTGGGTTACCTCACAAATTTGTTATTAAGTGTGGATCATTGTCGCAAATGACACGGCTTTAGATAACTCAATGAATTAAAGGGATTAAAATGAAAAAACTATTATCAGGCGCTGTAGTCGCCGGTGGTTTATTGTCAATGTCTTTTGGGGCAGCGGCAACAACCATATCTTGGACTGATTGGCAATCATCAACAAGCAATACTGCGAGCGGTGAATTATTAGCCGGCGGTCAAACAGTCGGTGTCGACTATTCAGGGACAAGTAATCATCATTTTGTACAGACGGGTACAGGCACGAATTACTGGAGTGGTCCAGCATACACAAATGGCTCGGTAGATAATGCGCCAACGCCAGCTGAACTTGTTGCTTTGAATACTGGTGGAACGGTAACAATCAATTTTTCTGAAACTATCTTAAACCCTTACATTGCCATTAATAGCTGGAATGGTAATGTTGTCAATTTTGATACGCCGATTACTTTTGACAGTATTGGCACAGGTTACTGGGGAACAGGGAGTGTGGGAAGCCAAACCCCGACAGGGTTTACCGGTGTCGGTGAGCTTCATGGCGTTATTTTGTTGTCAGGATCTTTTGATTCAATTAGCTTTACACATATAGGCGAAAATTGGCATGGTTTTACGATTGGTGTTGAAGGGCTAGCCCCTGTGAGCCAAGTTCCTGTACCTGCTGCAGCTTTCTTATTTGCTCCAGCATTATTAGGCTTTTTAGGTTTCCGTCGTAAAGTACGCAAAGCGTAACAAGTTATCCGTTTAGGAAGCTAAACATAAAAGTCGTTCTTCACTGCTTATAGTTGCTAGAGCGTCTTTAGAAAAAAAATAGCCCATTCTTGTGTGCAAGAATGGGCTATTTTTGTGATGACTGTGATTAATCACATGAGTCAGTCACTTTTTCTAAGGTATTGATACTGATATGAGGCCATTGAGCTCGACTAGGTAGACCATCTTCACGTGGTCGGAAAAAGTCTAACATCACCACTTGGGAATATTGCAGGCGTAGTTTGCGATGACCATGCTTATCTTTTTCTTTGAGTTCTTGGATCCAAAATGTGGATTTCATGCTGGCAGGTGCAGCTTGTTGGGTCACAAATGGAATGTTAGCGATACCAGCTGATTGACGTGTTGAGTCAACAGTCAGTGTTGTCGTGCGATGAATATCAACATTTTGGTTTGCAAAACGTAGAATTTCATTCATGTCTCTAGGGTTAAAGCCGGGGAAACCTGCCGCAGTGACATTGCCCAAAAAAGGGTTATCGATAAAGTGTTTGTATGGCGCAAGATAAGGATCGTCATTGACGTCATAACCTGGTGTAGCAAGATCTTCAAAACGGCCAATAGGTAAACCACTAATAGGTGGGATCTCAGGCATGCCTTTTTGTTTGGCCGCTGTACCCAATGCTAATACAGCATTACCATGAGGAATGGTCGCTAATCGTGCGACTTCTAATACAGCATCGACAATGCCATCGGTCGCTGAAAAATCTTTATCCACTGACTGCAAGTTTTTCATATACAGCCATAACCCTGGTTCATGATGAATGGCAAGACCGGCATCTCCAGCAAGCCCACTGACAGGAAAATCTTCTGCTACTTGTTGTCGAATAGATTGTTGATAATCGAGAGTGACAGCAAATTGATCGGCTTCATTCTTTTTGCCTTTCCGTTTTTTGCAGTTTTGAATGACACCAGGAAGCCCTCTATTGGGTACATTATCATCGACGGCAGTGAAGTCGAGGGTTTCATCGTATTGGTTCATTAAAATACGGTAATCAAAGGGGCCGTCGTCGAAAGGGAGAGCGATCATATTCCATCCCGTTCCGACGGCTTGCCATCGACCAGGCAGTAAGCACAGAGGGCCTAAGTCTTCGTCATGGGTATGGGCTGTACGATAACGTCGTTTATGTTGCGGGTGTTTTGCCATGATTATATTCTCCATAATATGATTGCGTGTCTGCTGTATTAAGCATCAATATGAACACATCTTGTGTGAGTCATACGCCTTATCAATATGCACCGAAAGGGTGCGTATTAATAGGATGTGGACTTTACTCTTGCGTCGCAGGACAGAACTGTGACGCTGTTCTCATTTATGAATATATGAAATGCTGGAGTGTGACAGGGCGTCTTATTGGTTGTCAGTCATCAGAATATCGTAACGGGTGTTTTTACTTTCAACGCTCGAATGTGGTGGGAGATTATCAATGGGTTGTGCTGATTTTGGGCGTTTGATAACGATTCGTTTTTTTGCGATTTTACGGGCGACAGCGAGAATTTTTTGGCTGTCCATATCGGGGCCAATAAGCTGATGGAGTAGCTGCATTTCTTTTTTGACTAAGGCTGATTTTTGTCGGCTAGGGTACATTGGGTCAAGGTAAATGACGTCTGGATACTGTTCTGGCGTTAAATATTGTAGATAATGACAAGCATCATCATGAATCAACTGCATATTCTGCGCGATTGGACTGGTAACTGGATCGAGTTTGGCCTTGTTTATCGCGGCATCTAATAATATGGCAAGTGCAGGATGACGTTCTATTAAGGTGATAGAACACCCTAATGAGGCGAGTACAAAAGCATCTTGACCATACCCTGCAGTACAGTCAATGACCGAGGGTGTAGCGCCTTTTTTGAGTCCAATCGCCTTGGCCAGTGCTTGTCCTCTTCCTCCGCCAAATTGTCTCCGATGCGCTGTTTTTCCCTGTGTAAAATCAAGGGTAAATGGTTTGAGGTGAGTTGGACTGACTAAGTCTATATGTTGCTCGTGAATGATTAAGCGAACTGTGTGCTCACTCGGTGTTTCCGTATAGTGCAGTTGATATTGCATTGCGATTTGTTGTGCTTTGGCAATTTGCTTAGGGGTAGCTGGTGACACGATGAGTGGGGATGAGGCAGTAGTCATGGTCGATATGAGGTTTCGTGGCTTAAGAAAATGAGATTGTTTGGCAAGGTTTATGTTGGTGGAATGACACAATGTATCTAACTTGTCACCTTTTGACTACAAGTTGATTTGACTTAATGCGTCATATTCTTGAGAATTAATGGTTTTTGACTTGTAGTTTTTTGCTTGGAGGCGCTGGTGCCACTGATAGAAATCAGGGATTTGCACTTTTACCGAGGTG
>JAIBDZ010000018.1 GCA_024685975.1 Piscirickettsiaceae bacterium
AAATAATGTGCGCCAACCAACGCCACATCATGCTTTTCCTGCTCGCCATCATCTTGTTCTTGCTTTTGTTCCCAACCCGTATAAAATGCCAAAAATCGGTTCACATAATATTCATAGTTAAGCTGCCATTCATACGTTTTATCGTAATCCCATTCCATGTCCAACGTCACGGCATGACGGGTAGTCTCAGCTCTAAATTGGTTAAAGGTCGCATTATTGTGTAGGGCAATATCAGCAAAATAGAACCAATCTCTGTCTGTATACATTGGGCTTAAATCCGGCTCAGAACCCTCGCCATAACTAACTACACGCGTCATGCCTGTTTTCATGTGATAGAGATTATGACAATGGAAAAACCAACTTTTTTCCTCGTTCGCCATAAACTCAATGGTCACTGTCTGCATTGGCGGCACATTGACCGTATGTTTCCACGGTGAATAGTCGTCTTGACCATTTAATACCCGAAAGAAATGACCATGCAAATGAATAGGATGGTGCATCATGGTTTTATTCGTCAGAACAAACTGTACCCGTTCACCTCGATGAATAGGTATCGTACTGGCTTCACTGAGCACTCGATTGTTAAACGACCACGCATACCGCTCCATATCCCCCGTTAAGTTCAAGCGTACAATTCGGTCAGGTTCTGCATTTTCCCATACCGTAGGTTCGATCGAGCGTAATAATTCATATTCCACCATATCTTGAACTGGTTGGTTCTGATGGTTCTGATGGTCTATAGTTTGAGCCATAGCATTGTGCGAACCATGATCCATTAACATCGGGTTAGGTTTATCCATTGGCGCCACATTCACAATGGGACCGTTACCTAATATCAATGAACTATAACCTGTCCCATCGATAGAGGTTGCTCGTAGCTCATAAGCCTGACCATCTGCTGGTAATGTCACAATAACATCATATGTTTCAGCAATCGCTAAACGCTGCGTATCGACCGTCAAAGGCATCACATCTACACCATCGACGGCAACAATGGTCAATGGACCACCAGCAAACTGCACTCGAAAATAACTCGACGCTGCCGCGTTGATCATTCTTAACCTCACGGTGTCACCACCTTGTATATCTGACAAGATCTCACGCCGTTTCCCATTCACTAAAAAAGCGTCATAGGCCACATCAGATAGATCCATTGGCCCCATACGTTGCCATGCACCTACTAATCGGTTTGCCACCGCCTGATGACCTGATTGCAAGACCTTATCCCAAGACTGCACACTGCCTTTCTTAAGAGCATAATAATCATCATCTTTTTTGAGATGATGGAGCACACTTCGAGGGTCTTCATCTGTCCAATCAGACAGCACGACAACCTCATCATGCTTCGATGTCACCTCCTCCCCTTCCGCAGGGTGGAACACAATCGAACCGTATAATCCTCTTTGTTCTTGCAAACCTGTGTGGGAGTGATACCAATACGTACCATGATGAATAACGGGGAACTCGAAAGTATGTTCGCTACCCGCAGCTATCGGGTATGTCGTCAAATAAGGCACGCCATCTTGGGCGTTAGGTAACAAAATCCCATGCCAATGAACCGATGACTCAACGGCCATCTTATTATGAAAAGTGACTCTCAAGGTATCACCGACGGTGGCTTCTATCGTGGGCGCGGGAAGCTGATCATTCATGACCATCGCCTCAATTGGCGAACCTGTTATGTTCACCGTTTTATAATCAATATCAAAAGTATATTCGACGGTTTTAGCAATGCTTTGACTGGCAAAAAAACCATAAAAAATAAATACGAACAGTATGTTACGCATCATCATTCTCCTATTACAAACAAAAAACAAAGGTTTGGAATAGAAGGGATTTATAGTCTAAAACGTTGAGTCGTGAGATAAAGTGGAGATGAGGGCCCGGTATTGATCGGGGGGAAACTAAATAGTTGCGTCGTTTTACCATTAGCAAATAATGGTTGAGTCTGCCAAACGACATCATCATAAACCGGATGATCAAACAACAGTTTTTCAACAGCGGTTGAGACTGCAGGCAATGACTCGGCAATCACATCTGCACAGTCGTCATGCCATTGCATCTCATGCTCAGCATGCGACGTCTCGCAATGAGATGCTGTCATAGACGCAGAAGAATCAACAATCGACAGACAAGCTGGCATTGCACACGCCAAAGTCGGCATGAGCATTAAAAAAGCCAGGAACTGTATCATCACTTTCCGCATGGCACCAATTATAACAAAACGACACTCCTTTGACGTCACTACAAAACCCATTACATTCATCTCAATGGATTTACATAATAAAAACAAGATTTAATATTATCTAATTTAAGGTATTATGATGACGTAATAAAAATATGCTTATGCCTTACTTTTCGGCAAAGGGAATAAGTAAGTTGGCCAAGTGTTCAGTCAAGGTTCATCTCAACCAGACTAAACTAAAGACACAAGATGCCAACAAAAGGGGACGAATCATGGATAGCAAACAGTCCAGGCATTATCACTTGAAATATGGTCTTTTTAGCGTATTGCTTCTTGCGTTATCGAGTGTCGCCCATGCCGAGCATTATCTCAGCATTGCTTATTCATCACCGCCAGCGTCAATTCCCTTCTGGCAACAGATGAAACAATACCTGTATCAAGAGACAGAAAAAGAACACATTTTTCTCATTGATTATTCAGGTGATGATTTCTCCACCCAACACCAAACAACGCCACTGCAACACTCATTGCAGCAGCCTATTGACGGTTACCTCATTGCGGCAACATCAAGTCAGATATCAAAAGCAATTGATGATATAGCCTTGGCGAACATTCCCATTGTAGCCATTGATGTTGCCATTAAACATCCTTGGGTAAAACCTCAAATCCTGACCGATAATATTGCTGCCAGTAAGATGGCTGCCCAACATTTACATAAAGTGTTGGTTCAACAAGGACAAGCGCCTGCCAATATTTTACTCATCACCGGTGACAAACAACATCAAAATGCACATGAACGTGCACGTGGCTTCATCGATGAGTTAAAGCCTTTTGGGTACCGAGTCACAACTTTTTATACCAATGAATGGCAAGATAATATTGCTTTGACTATCGCCTTAGAGCAACTTAAAGCGCACCATTACCAAGCAGCTTATACCACTTTTTCTGGAGCAACCCATGCCGTCCATCAAGCTCAAAAACATTACCACCAAGACGATTTAGTTCATATTGGTTTTGACCCGACGCCAACAATCGATAAAATGATGTTAAATAACGAGCTAGAGGCTGTGATCCAACAAGATGGTCAAACCATGATTCAATTGGCCTTACGCTATCTCAAGGCACGTATTACTGGGGAAGAGGTACCTGATAGAATTACGGTTCCTGCTCTCCTTATTACTCAAAAAACCAACGAAGGTTTTTAAATGCATCTAGTCCGCTATTTCAATAGTATTAATACGCGCTTGATGATCAGCATGATTATCCTAACGGCGTTTACTGTCTTTGGTTTTACCCTCATCAACTATTATCAACATCAGCAATCAGAGCAGACGTATTTCGAGACTAAAGCCCAAACCATCATGTCTCCTTTATTTGAGGACATCCGGCGAGAAATTCCCGTTCATGATGGCAACATACTCATTTATTTAAAGGTCTCGCTCAATGCGAAAGAAAGTACGCTACTGCCACAGCTAATCAACTCATACAAAGAACTAGATGCAGTGACATTTTATGATATGTCACAAATACAGATAGCGAGCGTCGGTGACCATCTCAAAACCCCTATAGCAAACCAATTGCACATTGACTTGCCATTTACCGTAGCCGACCAACAAATAGGCACGGTACAACTTATATTTAATAACGATTATTTCAATGACTTGCAACAGCAGTTAATCAATAACAGTTTGTCTTATCTTTGGGTCTTTTTAATTATTGGCATTATTGGCGCTAGACTTTTGGGCAATAGCATTACCGATCCCATTAGGCATCTTGCCATGCACTTAAAAAATGGCGATTTGCACCACCCACCTTACCAAGATAGAAATGATGAAATTGGCGCTATTAGTCGCACTGTCCATCAGCTTGCTGGCAGTCTAGAAGAAAAAGAATCCACATTAAAACAGTTGGCTTATAACGATAGCTTAACTGGCTTAGCCAATCGTCCATCATTACTGAAAAAGTTAAACCACTTATTGCATATAGAGCGGCAAGATATCGCGGTCTTGTTTATTGACTTAAATGGCTTTAAATATGTCAATGATACCTATGGTCACCACATTGGTGATGATTTATTGTGTCAAGTTGCTAACCGCATGCAAAGCAAGCTCCAGCAGACTGATATTATCGCAAGAATCAGTGGCGATGAATTTATCATCGTGCTCACCTCCGCCGAATCTGACGATGCTGTAGAAAACTTCTGTGACCAACTGACACAAGCACTCGATTCCCCATTTGAATTAGCGGGCCATCTCGTTCACATCTCAGCCAGTATCGGTATTGCCCAATATCCAAAACACGATGAAAATGCAGAAATGTTGCTCAATTTAGCCGACAGAGCGATGTATCACGCTAAATCTTTCGGTGGAACCCAGTTTCGCTTTTACCAAGACGAGTTATATCAACACCATACCCAGCGTCTTAACCTACAATCGGCACTGAAAAAAGCCATTATTGACGAAGACATTGACGTTTATTTCCAACCACAGTTTTCATTGCAAACACAAAAACTAAGCGGCATTGAAGCCCTAGCACGATGGACACATCCGCAGTATGGCCCCATTGGCCCCGATCAATTCATCCCGCTAGCTGAAGAAACAGGATTGATTCATAGCCTTGGCACTTTAGTACTCGATAAATCTTGCGCTCAAATGAAAAAATGGCTGGCATTAGGGCTATCTGATATCAAGATGGCGGTGAATTTATCACCCAAACAATTTAATGATCCACGCCTTATTTCACAATTAAAACAAACGCTAGGTCATTATCAACTGCCGCCTGAGCACCTGGAGATTGAGATCACAGAATCAACGGCTATGCATCAAGCCATCCATGCCGTTGATTTAATTGATGATATCAATGCACTGGGCATTAGTTTAGCGCTTGATGACTTTGGTACCGGTTACTCATCCTTAAGTCGTCTCAAGCAGTTCCAATTGAGACTCTTAAAAATTGATAAATCATTTATCCAAGACCTAGTCGAAAACGAACACAACCGCTCTATAGTCAAAGCCATTATGTCGATGACCAAAGAGCTCAAACTAGAAGTCATCGCGGAAGGGATAGAATCACAAGAACAATTAGCATTATTAACCCAATTCGGGGTACAACAAGGTCAAGGATATTTGTTCAGCAAACCTATTTCAGCTGAACAATTCACAGAGAAGTTCATCTCGCCCCCATTGCAAGAGGACGAGCCTGAACGTCAATATTCTTAATTAGTTACCCTTTAAGGATGAATAGGAACATAGCCTTTTTGGATTTCATCAATCAAAAATTTCACCCCTGTTTGAACCACTTCCACACCCGGTAAAACTTCAGGCCGGTGATGATATTTCCGCTCAAGGCTATCTAGAGTATTACCGCAAATATAAAAACGAACACCATGTTTTTGAAGGCTCGAAATTCTGTCTGCAAATTCATTATCCTTCGCCAATAACATTGGCACGCCAACACCAAATGCAATCACCTCAATATCAATCATTTCTTGACCATAATGTTTCGTCAAATTATTAGAGATATCTAATACAGCCTTATAGTGCACAGGTTCAGCATCACTCACTTGCATGATGACATGTGTCTCAGCAAAAGGTTTATTTTCATTCAATTCCGCTTGCGCAAGTCCTAAACTCAACATCAAAGCCATTGCCCACATCATTAATTGTTTCATATTTGCTCCTTTAGACTCATGCCCATCATCTCAATCAACGATAGATCATTCCGCATTGTCATCAATCTCACAACGAATGACAAGCTTTTAAATTGCATTTAATAGACAAGAAATCACCGCAAATATTGCATGCCGTCACCAAACGAATTGAAATGCGTTACAATTTTCAGATAAACCAAAGCATTAGGCCAAGATTATGTCGAACACCATCCAATCCCCCGTCACAGAATTATTGCAACATCACGCTATCCCCTACGAAGTCATTACAATTCCATTAAGTGATGACAATAAACCCATACGACAATTAGAAGAACTCTTAAAAGAACAAGGCCGCGACCCCAACTCTGTTGTACGTAGCTTACTGTTTCGAAGCAGTTCAGAGAAATATGTCTTACTCGCTGCCACAGGCGGTGGCCGTGCTGATTGGGCCGCCTTACGCCAAGCCATTAATGAACGCAAACTCACTATGGCCGACTTCGATCAGGTCGAATCTGTAACCGGCTATGTTGTCGGTGCCGTTCCCCCGGTAGCTTTACCAGAAACCATCACCTTATTAATCGATCAAAATATAACGCAATACGATACCGTGATGATTGGCTCTGGCGTACTGGGCTATGCATTATCTCTGGCAAGACAAGATTTACAATCTCTTATGTCACACGGTATTACCGGCACCTTTCTTAAAGCCTAATAAAGTGCCCCCCCTTAGCCCACACAATATAGCCACCAACAACGCGTTCTAACTTGTTGCACAAACACCAACAAAGCGCCATATAGGTGTAAATACGACCACAAAACACTTGCTATGCTAAATAATAATGATTATCATTAGTGCTTCAAACAATTGTTTTCAAGGTATAACTTCGTGGATCCAGAAACACAGGTCGAATTACAAGATGTCGCACAACAACAGGATGTAGTTCAACCGACAGCGATGCCAGAAGAGCACATGGCAACCATGCCAGAAGCCCTAAGAGATAACGCAACATTAGCTGATGTTAACCCCCCTTTACCATCAGCTGATATGCCTATCTCACCAGACGTTGTGCCTGTTGACATGACAACACGGCTCCTTGAATTCATGGGTATTGGCGGCCCTGTTGTTTGGATTTTATTTGCTATGTCTGTTGTAGCACTGGCCATTATTTTAGTTAAATTATTGCAATTTTTATTGATTCGCCCAGAAGCGCATCAACATCATCAGAAAGTGATCCAACTATGGCAAAGCCAACAAGTTGATCACGCTTTAAGCCACCTTAATACTAAACGCCCTGTTGACGAACTCATGGCGATGAGCATCGAAGGCCTACGTAACCCATCGACTGATACCAGCTTGCTACGAGAAGAACTCGATCGAGTTGCCAGTCTAAGGCTCAATCAACTACGCAGCTACTTACGCCCATTAGAAGTCATTGCAACATTAAGCCCATTATTAGGTTTATTAGGTACCGTGTTAGGCATGATCACCGCTTTCCAACAAATGGAAATGGCTGGCAATCAAGTCGACCCTTCTGTACTTTCAGGCGGAATATGGCAAGCATTATTAACAACCGCTGTCGGTCTTGCAGTTGCCATTCCTGTTGTCAGTGCCCATAACTGGCTAGAAAGAAAAGTAGAACGCGTGTCAGCATTAATGAATGATGCCGTCACACAGTTATTCACGCATCAAACTGTCGCCTCAGATGACGTGGTTAAGGCAAACATCGCTAATGCTGCTTAAACAAACACCGCCTAAACGCCGTCAAATGATAAGTCTGACACCACTGATTGATGTGGTCTTCATCTTATTATTGTTTTTCATGTTGTCATCAACATTTATGCAATGGCGTCAAATTGATGTGTCTTCTCCGTCAGAATCTGACACGGAAGAACAACAACTCACACATATCACTTTATTATCAAATGAAGGTCTAGTTCAGGTAAATGATCAAACATTTCTAACGACTGACCTACAAGCCCTCAACGCGATTGTGAATGACAATAGCAACGCCGTATTTGTTATTCAGGTTGAAAACGGCCTTCATACCCAAAGCATGATTAATCTTGCCGATGCGTTAAAAACGGCAGGAGCAAAAGCCGTTACTTTGGCAGGGATTGAATAATGCATCTCGGTAAAGTTGCCAACCATAAAAAAGCCAACCAAGATGATGGGCTTATTCCCTTAATCAATATTGTCTTTTTGATGCTCATTTTCTTTATGGTCGCCGGTCACATAGAGCGCACCAGTCCTATTGATGTCATGCCTCCAGTCTCCATCAGTGAGACCCACCAAGCACAAGAGCCGCTTGAACTGATTATTTCAAGCACGGGTGAACTCGCCTTTAATTATCAACGCCTGCAACAAGCGGACTTACAACAAGCCATTGAACTCGCGTTTGAACAAGCTGAAGATAAAGAACAATTTAAGATACTCGTCAAAGTCGATGGTCATCTTGAAGTCGATGCTTTACGAGAAACCTTGTCTATCATCAAACACAGTGGCATAAAACGTGTTGCACTCGCAACACAATACCATCCGGCAGCTGATCATGAGTAAACGTATCTGGTTATTTGCTTTCTTAATGGCGATCTCAGTTCATGCCTTGGGATTTGTCTTATTCTTTAGTGACAAAAAAGACGATGGTGCCAAACAACAAGGTGAGCAAGGGGTCGAAATCGATCTTGGTATGTTAGGTGATATGGGCCAACAGGAACAATCTCAATTAGAAACCACGGTAGCAGAAACATTACCCGAACCAGAACCTGAAATCATTCCTGAACCGGTTCCGCCAAAAAAACAAACGCCAGTTGAGCCCAAAGCAGAAGTAGAAGCCAAGCAAGTCACAAAAGTAAAGGTCAAAGCTAAACCCAAAAAACCGAAAGTCAAACCAAAACCAGTGACCAAGCCCGTTATTGAAGAGGCACCGGCTCCAGCACCTGTCACTAGCACAGCAAAAAAAGCGACAACGGTACAACAAGCATCTAGAAAACAGTCCACAGGTAAAGCCGATGCTTTAACCACAGGTGGCAGTGCCGCGGCCAAACAATCTTATTTCAACTTATTGGTTGCCGAGTTAATTAAACATAAACACTACCCCTCATCGTCACGTCGACGTGGCGAAGAAGGCATTGTTAAATTATATTTTATCGTCGATAAACAAGGAAAAATTATCGACTATAGGATCAATGAAGGCTCTGGTTCGAAGCGCTTAGATAAAGCCGCTCTGACCATGTTAAAAAAAGCATCACTTCCCCCATTCCCGCGTGATATGACGCAGGACACACTTGAAATCAATGTGCCCATTTCTTTTCATTTAAACAACAGTTAAACGCCCGCCCCTTTACCGCTTATGTCTTGATACCCAGTCATGCTCGTCATGATAACGGTATCTATTTGATTAAAATAATTAAGGAGTTAACTAATGGCTAACACCATTAACACCTATTACTTAGACAAAAAAAAGCGACCGAAAGACCCTAGTGCACACTTATTAGCTAGCTCTTTCATTCTAGCGGTTTCTAGTGCGATGTCAGTCTCTGCCATTGCAGAAGAAGTTGATTTAGACACCGTTGTTATCGAAGACAATAAAGTTGCCGCTGACGGCAACCCTTATGCAGAAGAAGGTGCGCCATACAAAGCGAAACGTTTATCTGATTCAAAACGAGTCAGAGAGATTGCTAAAACACCGCAAACAATGACGGTCTTAACAAAAGAAGCCATCATTGACTCAGGTAAAACAGAATTAAAAGACATCTTAAGTGCTCAACCAGGTATCACACTGGGTACCGGTGAAGGTGGTAACTCTTTTGGTGACCGTTATATCATCCGTGGTTATGAAGCTCGTAGTGACGTCTTTACTGATGGTTTACGTGAACCTGGTTTGATCACACGTGAAACATTTGCTTTAGAACAAGTTGAAATCACAAAAGGCCCAAGCTCAACATTTGCTGGTCGAGGTTCAACAGGTGGTGCAGTGAACAGCGTCACGAAGAAAGCAACAACCCAAGAAGACTTCGCCACATTAGATGCTGGCTTTGGTACTGACAGTTATTCTCGTTATAGCTTAGATGCGAATAAAGCACTCTCTGATGAGTTAGCGGTCCGTATGAATATTCTTTACAGCGAAAATGAAATTGCTGATCGCGGTCCTGCTGAAGAGCGCCGTCAAGGTATCTTATTATCAGGTATTTTCTCACCAAGTAATGATCTTGATATCACCGCTGATTATTATCGTTTTCGTAGTGACGATCGTACCGATACCGGTGTAGCATTGAGTAATGGTGCGATTCAACATTATGATTATGTTGGTCAAGATGGCTTAGATTTCCAAGAAAATGAAGCCGATATTTTCACTGCCGGCTTCAAATACCGTCTTAACAGCAATGTCACCATTGAAAACAAAACACGTATTGGTGAAACGAATAATGATTACGTCTTAAGCACCTACTCATCAGGTAGAGCTTCCACACGAACATTCTCAGGCTGGCAAGAAAATGATTATTTAGGTAATCAAACCAATGTCATCATCGATACTGAATTATGGGGCAAAGATCATACTTTTGTCACAGGTATTGAGTATGCACGTGAAGAAGTAGACAAAGGTAACTACACCGTATCACCAGACAGCGTTGTCCTTGATCCTTATAACGCCAATAACGGCTTATGGTCAGGTACAACATCACGTAATGATGCAAATGCAGAACTTGAATTAAGAACTATTTCTGCTTATTTGATGGATACCATCACATTATCTGATGCATGGGAAGTCTTTGCAGGTGTTCGTTACGATCATTACGACTATGACTTATGGACAGCTGCCAGCAATGGTCGAGGCGGTCCAACACCTGAAATGGATCGTTCATATAGCGATAGCTTCTGGAATGGTCACTTTGGCGTCGTCTACTCACCATGGCAAAATGGTAATGTTTACGCAAGCTGGAGTACCTCATCTAATGTCAATGGTGGTGAGGCGGATGCAGCCGGAAGCTGTGGTTACGGTGGTTTATGCTCTGATGCCAGCGGTAATTTCGCAGCCGATCCTGAGCAAAGTACAAACTACGAATTAGGAACGAAATGGAACCTATTCGATCAACGCCTATTATTGACTGCCGCCGTCTTCAAAATCATCAAAGAAGATGTTATCGAAGGTAGCAGCAACTCATACTCACAATTGGGTTCATTGAATACCGGTGAAAACGAAGTAGAAGGTGTTGAAGTCGGTTTATCAGGTAACATCACTGATAAATTAAGCGGTCAGATTGGTGCTGCAATCATGGATTCTGAAACAACAAAATCTATTGATCCAACACTAGAAGGCTTACCCAAAGCGAACTTCGCTGAGAAAAGTGCCAGTGCACAGTTAAGATACCAAGCCACGCCTAAATTTGCGTTTGGTGGTACATTAACTTACTCAAGCGAAATGTTTGGTGGTCAACCTGATGCCGGCGCAAACGAAGATAGACGTATTTCGGGTTATACCGTCTACGATTTATTCGCGAGCTACAAAGTATCAGAAAACCTATCAGTTCGTGCTAACGTACTTAACCTAACCGATAAAGACTACTACACAGCCTTATATCGTGGTGGTAGTATCGTGTATCGCGGTGATAGCCGTAGCGCCAACATGAACTTAACCTATAAGTTCTAAGCAAGCCAAATGCAGCGGGCGGTATGTTATCGCCCGCTGTTTTTTTGTTGGAGACCACCATGATCATTTCTGTTCCCGCCGTCATGACACGACATGAACTCGATCAAATGCACGATCATTTAAATCAAGGTTCATGGCAATCTGGCGACCTCACAGCAGGTGAGCAAGCCAAACAAGTTAAACATAACGAACAACTCGACCCCAACTCAAAACTCGCCCAACAATTAGGTGATTTTGTGCTCGATAAGTTGGCTCAACATCCCTTATTTTTATCTGCAGCCTTACCCTTAAAAATCTATCCGCCATTATTTAATCGTTACCAAGATAACGGCACCTATGGTTTTCACGTCGATAATGCCGTACGTTTTATCTCAGGTTCTGCCACACGCGTTCGTAGCGACTTATCTGCGACCTTATTCTTATCTGAACCCGATGAATACGAAGGCGGCGAATTAATTATCCAAGACCAATTTGGCGAACATAAGGTCAAACTGGCTGCTGGAGATATGATTCTCTACCCTTCCAGTAGTCTGCATAAAGTGACGCCTGTGACTCAAGGACAGCGCACGTCCGTCGTATTATGGCTACAAAGCATGGTCAAAGAAAATAGTCACCGTGACATGCTGTTTAACCTTGACCAAAGCATTCAAAACTTAACCAAAGAACATAATGCCGATCATCCAGAAGTAATCAAACTCAGCCAGCTTTACCAAAACTTAATCAGACAATGGGCTGATTGCTAATGACCCAAGCTCGCTATCCGAAGTTTCTAACGGCCATTCCTCAAGATCTTGTTTGTGCCAGTGATTATGCCCTTTACGCCAAACAACATTTACCTGATGACATTTATCAATATATTGTCGGCGGCGGCGGTGATGAAATCACGCTACGACGTAATCGAAGCAAATTAGATGACCTCCTCATTCTGCCGCGCGTATTACAAGATTGCACCCAAGGCGGCACCCATACCACCGTATTAGGCCAACATTTTCGCTCCCCCATTATGTTAGCGCCCGTTGCTTTTCAAACTCTCGCTCACCCTGATGGCGAATTGGCCACGGCAGAAGCCGCAAGCTTATTAGAAACAGGTCTCGTCGTCAGTACCTTAGCCAGCCAAACATGGCAAGACATTGCAGATAAAACCCAATCCAATAAATGGTTTCAACTCTACTTACAAGAAAGCCGTGACTTTACGTCAAGCTTAATAAAACGAGCTGAACAAGCCGGTTACACCGCTTTAGTTGTCACCATTGATGCACCGCTTCATGGCATTCGTAACCGCGCCCAACGCGCGGGGTTCGTATTACCTGATGATGTTGTCGCCGTGAATCTTGCTGATAGACCGCCTTTACCTAGGAAAGTCTTTGATCCTAGCGAAAGTGTCGTTTTTCAAGGCATGATGAGTGAAGCCCCGACATGGCAAGATATTGAATGGTTACAACAACAAACCGAACTGCCCATTATCTTAAAAGGCATTTTATCGCCCCAAGATGCCCTACATGCCAAACAATTAGGCATTGATGGTCTTGTGGTTTCTAATCATGGCGGTCGTACATTAGATTGCATGCCTAGCGCCATTGAGCAATTACCTCATATTCGCCACGCCGTTGGAGATAATTTTCCGCTCATCATGGATGGCGGTATTGAACGTGGCACTGATGTCTTTAAAGCCATCGCACAAGGTGCAGACTTAGTTTGGGTTGGACGACCACAAATCTACGCCCTTGCCGTGGCAGGCGCCTTAGGTGTCGCGCATTTACTTCGCGTATTAAGAGAAGAACTTGAAGTGACCATGAGCCTAGCAGGCACACCGACTATTGCAGACATCACTGACGAGATGCTCATCAAGTAATATTTTCTTTTCTTAACACCTTAAATATCACCCATAAAAAAAGCCCCGACCGAAAGGCCGAGGCTTTTTTATTTCTAATGAACTAGAAAATGACGCGATTGGACTACATCATGCCGCCCATACCGCCCATGCCACCGCCCATATCAGGCATAGCAGGCGCTGCTGATGCATCTTGTGGTGCTTCAGCAATCATCGCTTCTGTTGTTAACATTAAGCCAGCAACCGAACCTGCATTTTGAATCGCAGTCCGTGTCACTTTAGTTGGATCTAAGATACCCATTTGGATCATATCGCCATATTCGCCACTGGCAGCGTTATAACCGTAGTTACCTTCACCATTTGCGACTTCATTTAAGATGACAGATGCTTCTGCACCGGCATTAGTAGCGATTTGACGTAAAGGTTCTTGCATCGCACGACGGGCCAATTTGATACCCATATCTTGGTCGTAGTTGTCGCCTTTTAGTTCGCCTAAGTTACTTTCTGCACGAACTAGAGCAACACCACCGCCAGCAATCACACCTTCTTCAACCGCTGCACGTGTTGCATGTAATGCATCTTCAACGCGGGCTTTCTTCTCTTTCATTTCCATTTCAGTCGCAGCACCGACTTTAATCACAGCAACACCGCCAGCTAATTTAGCGACGCGTTCTTGTAATTTTTCTTTATCGTAATCAGAGCTAGACTCTTCGATTTGTGCTTGAATTTGTTTCACGCGAGCAACGATTTCATCTGAACGGCCTTCGCCATCAACAATCGTTGTATTTTCTTTGCTCACATTAATTTTCTTAGCAGAACCTAAGTCATCTAAAGAGACTTTTTCTAAGCTCAAGCCTACTTCTTCAGAAATCACAGTACCGCCAGTTAAAATCGCAATGTCTTGTAACATCGCTTTACGACGATCACCAAAACCTGGTGCTTTAACAGCACAGACTTTAACGATACCACGCATGCTGTTAACAACTAATGTTGCTAAGGCTTCGCCTTCAACATCTTCAGCAATAATCAATAAAGGACGACCTGCTTGTGCAACCGCTTCTAATGTTGGTAATAAATCACGGATGTTTGAGATTTTTTTATCAAACAACAAGACATAAGGATTTTCTAAATCCGCTGTCATTGTTTGTTGGTCATTAACAAAGTATGGAGATAAATAACCACGGTCGAATTGCATACCTTCAACCACGTCTAATTCATTTTCGAAACCGTTACCATCTTCAACAGTAATAACGCCTTCTTTACCCACTTTTTCCATCGCTTCAGCAATGATGTCACCGACAGATGCATCAGAGTTAGCAGAAATAGTACCTACTTGAGCGATTGATTTACTATCATCACACGCAGTCGACATGCCTTCTAATTGAGCCACAGCAGCGTTAACCGCTTTATCGATACCACGTTTTAAATCCATTGGATTCATGCCGGCAGCAACTGACTTCATGCCTTCACGTAAAATAGCTTGTGCTAATACGGTGGCCGTTGTTGTACCGTCACCCGCAGCATCAGAAGTGTGAGAAGCCACTTCTTTCACCATTTGAGCACCCATGTTCTCAAATTTATTTTCTAGCTCGATTTCTTTCGCAACAGAAACACCATCTTTTGTGACTGTTGGCGCACCAAAGCTTTTATCTAAAACAACATTACGGCCTTTAGGACCTAATGTGACTTTTACTGCATCAGCTAATGTATTAACACCATTAACCATTAAACTACGCGCATCAGCGCCAAATTTGACTTCTTTAGCAGCCATCTTTTCTTCCTCTTAAACTTAATTCTTAAATAGGGTCAGGGATAAATAATTAGTCTTCAATGACGGCAACAATGTCATCTTCACGCATAACTAATAATTCTTCGCCATCGACTTTGACTTCAGTACCTGCATACTTGCCGAAAAGCACTTTATCGCCTACAGCGACGTCCATAGCACGGACTTCGCCCGAATCAGTAATTCTGCCTTTACCAGCAGCAAGAATTTCACCGCGATCAGGTTTTTCAGAAGCGCTACCAGGTAGCACAATGCCGCCTGCGCTCATTGTTTCTTCTTCCATTCGACGAACAATCACACGATCATGAAGGGGACGAATATTCATATACACTATCCTCAAAAAATGTCTAACAAAAAGGTTGAACCCCATACATGGGGCTAGAAAAATAAACTTCAAGACCTAATTGCAAAAAAATTATCGGATTTTTTTATCGTCCTCATCATCGACGATTTCACCTTCGATGATATGGGTTTCCTTATATTGATGTGATTGCTGGTATCCCCTTGTGCCAGAAACAAAAGTCCCTCGCTGCATCATGTGTCGAATCAGCGCTTGTCTTAATGGTGGGATTAACAATAAAAAACCTAAAGCATCCGTAAAAAAGCCTGGCGTGAGCAACATGCCACCACTCACTAATAAAGCCACACCTTCCAACATCGCCATCGCCGGCAGCTGACCTTGTACTATAGACAGCTGTGCCCGTTGCAAGGTCGTCAGGCCTTGTAAACGCAATAAGCCTGCGCCAATGACCGCTGTCGCAATCACTAAAAACACAGTCCATCCTGCGCCAATGACTTCTCCTACTTGGATAAGGAAATAAATTTCAATCAGTGGGATCAATAAAAACAACAAAAATAATGAGCGGAACATAATGCGTCCTAGTTGAATTGATATCTCTATATATTGAGGCTACATCATCAAAAATCAAGGGAAACGGTCTATCTCTTATCAGTGGCAAAAAAGAGACAAAACACCCAGTTTGTCGCAATGTAACCAAACTGTCACATATCTTTCATTATTCTGAAATATCGCCGGCTTAATGTGTGGGAACTCGGTTCAGCTTAACCCTGTTTTTTTTTATTGAATGAGGATACCCCCTTGAAAATTAAATCTACATCATTATTAATCGCTGGTGCTTTATTGGGCGCAGCTGTTATGCCTGCTCAAGCGAGCAACGAAGCTATGATGGACTTATTAAAAGTTCTTCACCAAAAAGGCACTATTTCTGATTCAGACTACGATTTATTATCAAATGCGGCAGCAGCAGATA